>NZ_CP146256.1:2400000-3600000 GCF_039134705.1 Kineothrix sp. IPX-CK
CTATGAAAACGGCAATGACTCAGATTACTCTGGACGGTCTCACCGGCGTAGGCATGACATGGGATGCTTCCGGCGAGCCGAACAAGGCTCCCAAGGCTGTTAAGATTGAAAACGGCGTATACGTAGCGATGTAATAATGAAGTAGCCAAAGAGGGATACTATAAAGCGCAGCTAATGCGCTTTAGTATCCCTTTGTTTTTGTTTCATTTCCTTGCGCGCATGGACGATTAATGTTATAATCTAATCTCACGGTGTATAAAAATACGAAGAGGTGTTTCTTATGAGTTTTATTTCTTATTTAATCAACGGCATCAGTCTCGGCAGTGTATATGCGATTATTGCGCTTGGCTATACGATGGTTTACGGCATTGCAAAGATGCTTAATTTTGCCCATGGCGATGTAATTATGGTGGGGGCTTTTACCGTATTTACCATAGTAAGTACCCTTAGCCTGCCGCCCGCTCTCGGCTTAGCAATTGCAATTATCGTTTGTACCGTATTCGGTATAACGATTGAACGGGTTGCGTATAAACCGCTTCGTAATGCAGCTTCTCCCTTAGCTGTTCTGATTACAGCTATCGGCGTCAGCTACCTGCTCCAAAACTTGGCATTGATCATTTTCGGAGCCAATACTAAATCTTTTACTTCTATAGTTACTATCAGCCCGCTGAAATTAGCGGATGGCAATATGGTGATTTCAGGAGAAACAATTGTGACCATTGTGGTAGGAATCGTAGTTATGATTTTGCTTACCTTATTCATAAATAAGACGAAAGCGGGACAAGCGATGTTAGCCGTATCCGAAGATAAAGGCGCAGCATCTCTAATGGGTATCAATGTGAACAAGACGATAGCGCTTACCTTCGCCATCGGCTCCGCGTTAGCCGCTGTAGCGGGTGTTCTCTTATGCTCCGCATATCCGTCTCTGACGCCCTATACAGGGGCAATGCCCGGTATTAAGGCGTTTGTTGCCGCAGTATTCGGAGGAATCGGCTCCGTTCCCGGCGCTATGATCGGCGGTATTTTATTAGGTATTATCGAGATTTTGGGAAAGGCTTATATTTCCTCTCAAATGGCGGACGCTATTGTTTTTGCAGTATTGATCATCGTCCTTCTCGTAAAGCCTACCGGTATTTTAGGAAAGAAAATACAGGAGAAAGTGTAAGGTGCTGCCATGAATAAAATATCCAGGATACATCCTAAAAAATTAAACAAAATAACAAAAAATAATTTTATCACTTATGCAATAGTACTGGTGTTATATATTGTAGTTCAGCTATTATTAGTTACCGGCAATATATCCAGTCTGATGGAAGGCCTTTTGGTTCCTCTTTGCATCTATGTGATGTTAGCTATATCCCTTAATTTAACTGTAGGCATTTTAGGTGAACTTAGCTTGGGACATGCCGGCTTCATGTGCGTAGGTGCCTTTGCCGGTGCATTTTTCTCGAAGTGTGTGGACGGCTCTATACCGGACGGAGTGCGTTTCATCATCGCTCTTTTTATCGGGGCTGTTGTGGCAGGTATCTTCGGCATCTTAATCGGTATCCCGGTTCTTAGGCTGAAGGGTGACTATCTGGCTATCGTTACTTTAGCCTTCGGAGAAATCATTAAGAACCTTGTAAATGTTATGTATATAGGAAGAGATAAGAATGGCTTTCATTTCTCCATGAAGGATTTTCTTTCCCTGAATATGGACGCGGAAGGAGAGATTATCGTAAACGGTGCGCAGGGTATTACCGGAACTCCCCACGATGCCAGCTTTACCGTAGGAGTTCTTCTGATATTCTTATCTTTGGTTATCATATTGAATCTGATTCATTCGAGAGACGGGCGGGCAATCATGTCCATCCGCGACAACCGCATTGCTGCTGAATCCATCGGAATCAATATTACAAAATATAAATTGATGGCGTTTTCCATATCCGCGGCTATTGCAGGCGTTGCAGGGGCACTGTATGCCCACAATTTATCTACACTTACCGCACTTCCCAAGAATTTCGGCTACAATATGTCTATTATGATTCTTGTGTTCGTAGTACTTGGCGGCATCGGGAACATCAGAGGCTCTATCATTTCGGCAATCGTACTCACCTTATTGCCGGAGCTTTTAAGAGGCTTAAGTGATTATCGAATGCTCATTTACGCGATTGTATTGATCGCTATGATGTTATTTAACTGGAGTCCGAAAGCGATTGAATGGAAAGAGCGCATGAGAGAGAAATATTTCCCTAAGAGGCTTTCCAAAGAAAAGGAGGTTAAATAGCCATGGCATTACTGGAAATAAAAAATTTAACCATTTCTTTTGGCGGACTGAGAGCGGTGGACGATTTTAATATCGAAGTAACGGAAGGGCAGTTATACGGTCTTATCGGGCCTAACGGCGCCGGAAAAACTACAGTATTCAATCTCCTGACAGGTGTATATAAACCCAATGAAGGGATTATCAAATTGGATGATAAAGATATCACAGGCTTAAAAACCATGGATATCAATAAGGCCGGCATCGCCAGAACATTTCAAAATATCCGGCTCTTTAAAGCGTTATCGGTATTGGATAACGTGAAAGCAGGACTTCATAACAATTATCATTATTCGGCAATAGAGGGAATTCTCAGGCTTCCTTCCTATTTCAGGGTGGAAAAAGAGATGAACGAGCGGGCTATGGAGCTTTTGAAGGTCTTCGACCTGGATAAGGAAGCCGATTATCTGGCTTCAAATCTCCCTTATGGAAAGCAGCGCAAATTAGAAATTGCCAGAGCGCTGGCAACGAATCCAAAGCTATTGCTTCTCGATGAGCCTGCGGCAGGTATGAACCCGAACGAAACCGGAGAGTTGATGGACACAATTCGTTTTGTAAGAGATGAATTCAAAATGACCATTTTATTGATAGAGCACGATATGAAATTAGTTTCCGGTATTTGTGAAGAGCTTACGGTACTCAATTTCGGCCGCGTTCTTACACAAGGTAAAACAGGAACGGTGCTCAACGATCCTCAAGTAATTACAGCATATCTTGGAGAATAGGAGGAGATAGGTAAAATGGCAATGCTTGAAATCAGGGATTTGGAAGTGTATTACGGCGTAATTCGAGCCATCAGAGGTATTTCCTTCGACGTAAACGAGGGCGAGGTCATCGCTTTGATCGGCGCCAACGGCGCGGGCAAGACGACTATCCTCCATACGATAACCGGGTTGCTTTCCCCAAAAGCAGGAAGCATTACCTTTGAAGGGCAGGATATAACGAAGGTTCCCGGATATAAAATCGTATCTATGGGAATGGCCCATGTGCCCGAAGGAAGACGAGTTTTCTCAGAGCTTACAGTGCTTCAGAATCTGAAAATGGGTGCTTATACGCGTAAAGATAAAAGCGAAATCGAAGAAACATTAAAGGCTGTTTATAAAAGGTTTCCCCGCTTAGAGGAACGCCAGAATCAGGTTTCCGGTACACTCAGCGGCGGAGAGCAGCAGATGTTGGCTATGGGAAGAGCCCTTATGTCACATCCCAAAATTATTCTTATGGATGAACCTTCCATGGGCCTATCGCCCATCTTTGTGAACGAGATTTTCGATATTATCAGAGAGGTAAGCGAGAGCGGTACAACGGTTCTTTTGGTGGAGCAGAATGCGAAGAAGGCACTTTCCATCGCAGACCGTGCTTACGTGCTCGAAACGGGTGATATCGTTCTGGAGGGAAAAGCAAGCAATCTTTTAAACGATGATTCCATCAAAAAGGCTTATCTTGGCGAAGCGTAAATTAGGAGGCAGGCTATGAATAAATCACGCTGTAATTCGAAAGTGGTTATAACAATTGCAAGACAGTATGGGAGCGGCGGACGTACCATAGGGGAAATGCTGTCCAAAGATTTAAACGTCCACTATTACGACAGGGAACTGCTTAAGCTGGCATCAGAGGAAAGCGGCATAAACGAAAGACTTTTTGTCAATGCTGATGAAAAGATAAAAATGACCCACCTGCTAAAGATAGTCAAAAGTGTATATACGGGACAACTGATTCCTCCGGAAAGCGACGATTTTATCTCGGATAACAACTTATTTAATTATCAGGCAAAGATTATCAAGCAGCTTGCTGAGGATGAATCCTGTGTCATTATCGGACGTTGCGCTGATTATGTGTTAAAAGACAACGATAACGTATTAAGCGTTTTTATCCACGCTCCAAAGGATTATTGTATGGAACAGGCCGCTAAAAAAGTCAGTATGTCATCTAAGGAATTAGAAAAATACATAGCCAAAATAGATAAAAGCAGAGCAGAATATTATAAGTATTACACGGGAAGAGAGTGGACGGATGCCAGAAATTACGATTTATGTCTGGACAGTTCTAAACTAGGCTTCGACCGATGTGTGGAGGAAATAAAGTCGTATATCGATGTGAGGTTTCATGACTGATGAGGTCTCATGATTTATAAATTAAAATGGGGTGGGATTAGAATAAATCTCTCCCCATTTTAATTTATTTATTCAACCGGTCAATGAAGTCATTTTTCTTTGCGGTGATTTGTACCCATGTTGGCAGGAATCCGCTTCTTATTGCATTTTTAGCCGATTTTATATTTGACCATGCACAACAATAAAAGGGAACCTTTTTTCTATCGAGGATTTCAACTGCAAGGGTACTAGTAAGAGATGATGCTATGCCCTGATGTCTATACTCCGGCAGCACATCAACGCCTATTTGCCACATGGTATCGCAATCTGCCGAACATCCTGCAAGACCAACCAGTTTTTCATTCTCGAATGCCCCCACGGCTAATACATCCAGAGGCTTTCGATTCTCACAAAGTGCATTGCTCCATTCAGGTAAATAACAGTCGTCAAAATCCATTGGCTGCATGACTTTTAGTTGATATTTACACGCAAGTGGTTTAATAATACTTATATCCGGCAAAAAGTATTCTGCCATAAAACAAATATTTAAATCAAATGGTTTAAGCTTTTCGATCAAAACGAGCAGATTCGGCGTTTCAAAGCAATGTTCGGCAGGATATTTATCTATATAGTTTTTTACAATTTCAACCAGGCTCTCCGATACAGACGCGACGATATTATTTCCATATGAAGTCAAATCACAGTAAAAGGGCAGTTCTAAATATTTCCTGGCGGCGGCTTGTCTTCCGGAAATAACGACCTTATTTTCTGTACTAAGGAAATCATCAGTTTGACAATAGCTATCTATCGCCGATTGCTGCATTGCAATTTGCAGGATTTCATGATTTGTCATAAATAGTTCCTTTCGGTTTAATGTTAAACCATTCGTTACTTTTCCATATCTATCGTACCACATTCTTAATTGATTTTCTATTGTATTCCAAGTCTTCTTATAAAAACAAAGAACGCCTTGCGAAGGAACTGCCGTCTTCACAAAACGTTCTTATTTTACTGTCGGTTATTTATTTCATTAAACGGAACACACCGAATACCTTACCTAAAATCTGACAATCATCCACAATAATAGGGTCCATAAAATCATTTTCCGGCTGTAAACGGATATGACCATTTTCCTTATAAAAGGTCTTAACAGTAGCAGAATCCTCTACAAGAGCCACGATCATCTCACCGTTTGAAGCGGAATTGCAGGAATTGACGAAAATCTGATCGCCATTGTAAATACCTACATTTATCATGGAATCTCCTTTTACCTTTAAGACGAACGATTCTCCGGAGGGTACGAGATCCGCCGGAACAGGAAAGTAGCTCTCAATATTTTCCTCTGCTAAAATCGGCTGTCCAGCCGCCACCTGACCGATAACCGGAAGGCTGACCATTTCTGTCCGAACCATTTGAAAGCTGTCGTCACATATCTCGATCGCACGCGGCTTCGTAGGATCTCTTCTAATATATCCGTTTTTCTCCAAGGTTTCCAAGTGCGAGTGTACCGATGAAGTGGATTTCAAGTTGACCGCTTCGCAAATCTCGCGAACAGCCGGAGGATAACCTCTAGTTAAAATGATTTCCTTTATATATTCTAAAATTTCTTTTTGTTTATTTGTAATCTTACCATACCCCATATTGGACCTCCCGTTTCTTCGAAATAGTATCTTTATCGATAAAATTTATTTTATTGGATTCAGTATAGCATAACAAAAGCAAAAAAGCAAACATATATTCCAAATATTTGTTCGATTTATTTGTATAAAAAGCTTGACATCAGAATATTTGTTCGATATAATTCGCTTATAGAACAAATATTCGAAACATTTGTTCGTGTTTAATCCAATAGAAAGGGCTTTGCCCAGGGTATATATCCGACAGTTTGCATATAAAATGATAATTTTTAGCTCGGAATAAAAAGTGAGAAAGGAGCGTGGTTACAAATGAGTAAAAGCGAAAGAAGAATTTTAAACAATAAATTGAGAAGGAAGCGCCAGAGGAGAAAGAATATATTTTTATTTGCAATGACATTTTTTCTTGTAGCAACTTTATCCTTTGGGGTCAACGCTTTTTTATCCAACGCAAAATCTAGCTCTGATGATATTGAATACAAATATTACAAAAGCATCATCATACAACGCGGCGATACGCTGATGTCCATCGCTTCCGAGAATATGGATGGCAATTATTCATCAGCAGAAAGCTATGTGAATGAATTAATAAAGATAAATGGACTGAGAGATGATAAAATTGTTGCAGGAAATTATCTTATCATTCCTTATTATTCTTCGGAATTTATTAATGACTCCCTATAATATTCAGTAATCCTTTTTATATATGATTTCTTATAATATTTATAAGAAATTTAACATTATATAAGTTTTTGCATTAATATAAGTCTTACAAAAGATTTTATAGCCCGCCTATGGTTTCATTCTTAGGCGGGTTTTTTACGCTTCATCCAGAAATGGAATTGAAAAAAACATAGGCTTGTGCTATATTGCTTTTAATGAATTCAGATGTCATTTACCGTTTTCCGCCGAGCTGGCGACAAAAATTCAAACATATAGAAAGAAGGCACCATTATGGCATATTATGATGAACAGTTACAACTTCTCCAACAGCAGACAATGCAGAAAAAGCGAAAGGAATCCAAACTGAAGGAATTATACACGCAGCATGAGGTGCTCAGTACTAGGGCCGATGAGCTTCGAAAGAGTAAGTTAGACGCGCAGGCTGATGTTGAACATTTGGAAGGCCGCAGCTTAACAGCTTTTTTCTATGCTGTGATCGGAAAGAAAGATGAAAAATTGAATAAAGAGCGAGAGGAAGCTTATGCTGCCAGAGTGAAATATGATGTCATTGCGCGTGAGCTTTTTGCAGTGGAGGAAGATATTCGGCACAACGAGACAGAGCTTATTCAGCTGCGTGGATGCGAACAGCAATATGAAAAAATGTTGAAAGATAAGGCGGATGCTATTAAGGCCATCGGGTCCCAAGAAGCTGTCAAGATCTTCCGGACGGAGGAACGCATTACTTATCTGGAGAATCAAATGAACGAAATCAAAGAGGCTTTAATTGCCGGTGAGACTGCACTCAGTATCACAAACCGCATTCTCGCCAGCCTTGGCAGCGCTGAAGGCTGGGGGACATGGGATTTGCTAGGAGGCGGACTGCTTACGGATATGGCAAAGCATGGCCATCTGGATGAAGCTCAGAAACAGGTCGAATACCTGCAGGTACAGTTGCACCGTTTTAAGACAGAGCTGACTGACATAACGATTCACGCGGATATGCAGGTCAGCATTGATAGCTTTTTATGCTTTGCAGACTATTTCTTTGACGGACTATTTGCAGATTGGGCGGTACTAGATAAAATAAAACAATCTCAAACACAGGTACAGAATATTAAAAGTCAAATCGAAAGCGTATTGAATCGATTAACATCCATGTTCAATTCTGTTGCTAAAGAGCTTGAAGGTGAAAAAGCAGGACTGAATGATTTAATTATAAGAACGAATATGAAGAAGTGAAAAGAATCATGTCCTTATATTGGGCATGATTCTTTTTTATAGGTTGAATTGTGGTCACATACAGAACACTTATCACTCATACAAAAAATAGTATAGAAATCACAAAAACATCTTGCATGTGACGTAACGTAATGAATTATAATATAAACAGGAGGTTCTAGACATGGAAAAATATAAAGCGATACCGGAAGGATACATGACGGTCGGTGAGGTCGGAAGAAAAATGGGAGTTACTGTCCGCACCTTACAATACTATGACAAAGAAGGGCTGCTTTCACCATCTTCAGAGAGCGCAGGAGGCCGCAGGCTTTATACGGATAAGGATGTAATTAAACTCTATCAGATTCTGTCGCTGAAACATCTGGGATTTTCATTGGATGATATAAAAAATCGTCTGATTACTCTTGATACTCCCGCTGATGTTGCGGATGCACTTACAGAACAAGCCGCCGGCATCCGTCAGAAAATGGAAGCACTGTCGGCTTCCCTCAAAGAAATCGAAACGCTGCAAGCGGAAGTACTGCAGATGCAATTTGTGGACTTTAAGAAATATGCTGATATTATCGTTAATCTGCAAATGAAAAATGAGTCCTACTGGCTTATCAAGCATTTCGATGATAAGACCCTTGACCATTTCCGCAACCGCTTCGATATGGATAGCGGCGCCGCGATGATGGAGGCCTTCACTCGCCTGCAAAGCGAAGCAATACGACTTCAAAAAGACAGCATACCACCCGAAAGCGAGAAAGGCCAGGATCTCGCCAAAGAATTTTGGGAAATGCTTATAGACTTTACGGGCGGTGATATGAATATGTTGTCAAAACTTATGGAAACAGAAAGCATTAATGGTCCTGACAACGAATGGAATCAAAAACAAGCAATTGCCAGCTCATTTATCGAGCCGGCTTTAGGAGCCTATTTCACTGCATTAGGCTATAATCCGTTTGAGGAGAGTGTAAAATAATGAATTATGCATTACAAATTGACAGGCTAAAGAAAAATTATGGTGATCATACGGTACTAAAAGGCTTAAATTTCAATGTAGAGAAAGGTGAAATTTTTGCATTGCTTGGAGTGAACGGCGCAGGCAAGACCACGGCCCTCGAATGTATTGAAGGCTTACGAAAATATGATGGCGGCAGTATCGTGGTGAATGGACGGAGGGGGATTCAACTGCAATCGGCGTCTCTCCCTGATTATATTAGGCCGATGGAAGCTGTAAGGTTATTTGCAAAGTGGAATAAGACAAAAATAGATCACTCTATGCTCAGCACCCTTGGGATTAACGAACTTGCGAAAACTCTGTACACAGATTTGTCAACGGGGCAAAAGCGGCGGTTGCACCTTGCCCTTGCCTTAATAGGCAATCCGGATATTGTGTTCCTTGATGAACCTACTGCCGGACTCGATGTGGAAGGCAGAATATCGCTCCATGACCAAATCCGGAAATTGAAAAGTCAGGGAAAGACGATTATTTTAGCAAGTCACGATATGGCGGAGGTAGAAAGCCTATGTGACCGCATCGCCATTCTGAATGACGGCAATATTGTTTTTTGGGGTACGGTTGCAGAATTGACCTCAAAAGTAGGCAAACGTTATATTCTTCATATTAAGACCGAGCAGGGAGAAGAGAACTTTGAATCCGATAACATCGGGGATACCATGCTGACTTTGCTTGAAGATTTCAAGCAGCGGGGAATTGCCGTGACAGATATTAAAATAGACAGAGGAACGCTTGAACAGCATTTTATCAACATAGCAAGGGGGAAGAGCGAATGAGTGCGTTTTTGTACGGAGTAACATTGCAATGGAAATTGGATATACGGAGTAAATCGTTGTTGATTACTTGTTATGTGGTTCCGCTTTTATTCTTCGCTGTTATGGGAGGGATATTCACATCCATAAACCCCGAGGCTAAGAATACGCTTATACAATCTATGACTGTGCTGGGCGTATCAACCGGCGCGCTGATAGGCCTGCCGCCTTCCCTTGTAGAGATTTATGGAAGCGATATTAAGAAAGTATACAAGGCCAATGGGGTACCGTTGTATCTTGGCCTGATTTCGATGTTCTTATCAGCGTTTATCCATCTGTTAATCATGTGTGCTATCATATATATCGTGGCTCCCATTGCTTTTGACGCAGCACCACCGGCAAGCTTTCCGTTGTATTTTGGCTCACTGGCAGTTTTTATTGCGGCATCGTTAAGTATTGGATGTGTCTTAGGATTATCGGTAAAAAATCAATCAAAACTCACAATGATCTCACAAGTAATATTTCTGCCATCCATTATGTTGTCGGGGATTATGTTCCCTGTTGCTTTACTGCCTGGATTTTTTAAGATCGCGGGAAAAATATTTCCTGCGACTTGGGGATATGATATGATGGCGGACGATATTTTTCATTTTGGCAGCCTGTGGCCTTTGATAACTATCCTTTTAACCGCAGCTATACTATGCGTTCTTTTGTTGAAAAGGCTGCAAAAAACGTGAGAGTACAAAAAAGCATAGGTTCACGGACTAATCATAGTCCAGAACCTACGCTTTTTTATTTCACTTAAAATCAATTAATCACTTAATTGAACAATAGTTAAAGAGCGATTCAAATAGCCTAAAACAGGAAAATCTGTACTTATACTCACTCCTATTTCATCTCCTGCTGTCAGCGCGGCCTGGACGACAAATGTTGAACCGCTTCTATTAAATATCTTGAAAAAAGTAGTAGTATCTCCAAAAATCGGTGTACCATTGGCAGTAATAATAGCCTCCAGATATGGTTGATCTGTATCCGGATCAACAGTGGCTTCTGCATATAGATATCGTTATTTGATATATTCCTGACCATATGATAAAATTAAATTAAAAATGTTTAAATATTATTTATATGATAATAAGCTGAGAAAGGATAAACCTATGCAAAAATATATTGCATTATTGCGCGGTATAAATGTTGGCGGCAAAAACAAAATATCAATGCCGGAGCTGAAAATGATGTTTGAAGATAACGGATATAAGGATGTTGTTACCTATATCAATAGTGGAAATGTTATTTTTTCCAGTTATAATAATGATGAAGGTGAAATTAGAAAAAATTGTGAAGCGGCGATAGCGGATAAATTTAATTTAAATATAATTGTTACGATCATATCTGCGGAAGATATATCTGCCGCTCTGCGCCATGCACCAACTTGGTGGGATAATGATACACAATCAAAGCACAACGCAATTTTTGTGATACCACCTGCTACCGCGGCAGAAATAATAGAGCAGGTCGGCATCGCTAAACCGGAGTATGAGCAAGTTGGTTATTACGGACAAGTAATTTTCTGGTCTGCGCCAATTGATACATTCTCCAGAACGAGATGGTCAAAAATTGTAGGCAAGCCTGCATATAATAGTATTACGATAAGAAATGCGAATACTGCTAAAAAATTATTACAGCTTTTGGAGAAGCAGTAAGAAGGAGATAAAATGAGCGGATTTCTACTTTTAATTCCACTTGTGCTGATAAGATACGGGCTCTTATGGTCGTCAAATAAAGAATCGTTAAAACGTGCCGCCTTTTTTCCGCCTCTGATCGGAAAAGAGAAGACTGCTTTCTGGTTTTATCAAATTTCAACCATATTTTTATTCCTATATTTGTGTTTCCTCAGGATAAATATCGATTCAATATGGTTTTATTCCGGTTCAGTCGTATATAGTTTCGGAATCTTATTGTGCATCGTGTCCATATTAAATTTTGCAAAGCCTGCAAAGAATGGAATAAATCTAAAAGGGCTTTATCGTGTTTCCCGCAATCCCATATATGTGTCATATTTTATTTATTTCTTAGGTTGTGTTTTACTTACGCAATCGCTCATCCTGTTTGCGTTAGTAATCATTTTTCAGATATCGGCGCATTGGATTATTCTTTCCGAAGAAAGATGGTGCGTTAAAGAATTTGGAGAAGAGTACATAAATTATATGGAAAAAGTGAGGCGTTATATTTAAGATAAGGATGTAGATCGGGAAAGAAGAGTTTAATTTCCAAGATAGGAATATCATGACAAATAATATACTTGATAACAAATATTCAAATATGATGACAGCCTTAAAAATTGATTGTAAGGAATGCAAAGGCCTGTGTTGTGTCGCTTTATATTGTATGAAGACAGATGGTTTTCCTATGGACAAAGAAGCCGGAAAACCATGCAGGCACTTGGCGTCAGATTTTCGCTGCGAAATACATTCCAAACTAGGCGATCAAAATTATAAAGGCTGTTTGGCTTATGATTGCTTTGGTGCAGGACAGAAAACAACTAAGATTTGTTATCCGGACACATGGAAAACCGACACCCGGCAGGCAAACAGAATCTTTAATGTATTTGAGCTTGTATTTCAGTTGCACCAGATGCTGTGGTATCTTATGGAAGCATTTACTTTGACTTCAGATAAGAATTTAAAAGCGACGATAGACGCACTTATTATTGAGAATGAACAAATGCTCAGTGCTTCATTAGATGACCTCCCGGAACTGAACGTCACTAAATATAGGACGAAAGTGAATGATGTTTTGAAACAAATAACTGCCTTAGTTTTGGGCAACTCTTCCAAAGGAAAGCACCGTACAGAATATTTGGGACAGGATTTTAAAAGAGCGAATCTTGATAAAAGAGATTTCAGCATGTCACTGATGATTGCAGCGAACCTTGAGGAGTGCAGTTTAAAGAAGACTAATTTTTTAGGCACGGATATGCGTGATGCAAATTTGAAAAATACCGATTTGAGTGAGAGTATCTTTTTAACACAAATGCAGATAAATTCCACAAAGGGGAATTTAAACACAAAGATCCCATCATATCTGTCTCGTCCGGCAACTTGGAAAAAATAAAAAATTAAACACAAACATTTTTATCGGCTTTGTGCCGGAGGAATTATATATAAAAGCCAAAAAAGGAATTCGAGAGAAGATTGGGATAGCAGCGGTATATTGAGTGAATATTTTCCACAATATTTATTGACAAGAGCAATAAAGCTGTAATATTAACAAAGTTCTTATGAACACAAATATCAGAATAATATGGAGGTAGTTTCATGCGCAGTGCAATAGAAAAAAGAGTTTCACGGAGAACATTTGAAAGCGAGCCGATTACAGATCCGGAAAAGGGGGAAATCGTTTCTCTTATTAGCGAACTGAATCCTGTTGGGTTGGCGGTACTTTTGATAAGGAAGAATTAATTATTGATGACAACGAGGAATTAACCTGTGTTGTTTTAGTAGGCAAAGTGGCTGCACCCTTATTAAAAGAAAAAATGATGCGGTCGATTTCACACCGAAAAATAAAGAACATAGAAGAAAGAATTATAAGCAATCAGCCTTTGCCTCAATGGGTACAAGAAGGAATGAAAGCCGTATTACTTGCTCCAAGTGCTAAAAACACACAAAAAGTAACGTTTAAATATGAAAACAACATCTTAAGCGCGCAGATTGCGGATGACTATTCAATGGACCTTATCGACTTAGGTATTGCAAAAAAACATTTCGAAATAGGTAACGGAGGTATTTTCTATCCTAAAAAATAATCATAATATGAAATTATGGTTCCCGCAATTTGACGGCTTTTGCCGCCTTGCGCCTGCGCTCGTCCTCCAGCGCGGCATAATGCTTTCTCGTCGTATTGACGTCCTTATGGCCGAGAACATCAGCCACCAGATAAATATCTCCGGTTTCACGGTAAAGAGAGGTTCCATAGGTGCTTCGAAGCTTATGCGGAGTTATTTTCTTAAGTGTCGTCACCGTGGACGCGTATTTTTTAACCAGATTTTCGACGGCGCGGACAGTGATTCTGCGGTTCTGCATGGATAGAAACAAAGCATTTTCATGACCGGAGAGGGGAATAGTGTGATGCCTTTGCTCCAAATAGCTTCTAAGTGACTCCTCCACCTCGTCCCCGAAATAAACGACCGTTTCATAACCGCCTTTGCGCCGGATTTTAATACCGTTATTTTTAAAATCAACGTCTTCCAAGTCGAGGCCTACGCACTCGGACACACGAATGCCCGTGCCGAGCAGGAGAGTGAGCAGGGCAGTGTCTCTAACCTTTGTTTTTTCGTGGTATTTCAATTGACTTTTGGTAAGCTTGGTGCCGTCCTCCACCTGATCCAGCAGCACCGCTACTTCGTCTGCATCAAGACGTATGATTTCCTTTTCATGAAGCTTGGGCATAGGAACGAGAACTGCCGGATTATTTCTTATGAGCTCGGATTGATAGAAATAATTGTAAAAACTCCTTAAAGAAGCCAGTTTACGTGCCTTCCCGCGCTCCTCATTAGTGATTTCCTTATCGTCCTTTTGATAAAAGCTTATGTATTCCAGATATTCCTCTATATCTTCTCTGGTAATGTCATCCAGCATAGACAGCGGGAAGTCCTTGATTTCCATTTTTTTGCAATAGCTGTTATTTTCGTGCATATACTCGAAAAACACCCGCAAGTCATACGCGTATGCAAGCCGTGTCTTAGAGGAGGTATTGTTTTCGATTCCTCTGAAAAATTGTTTGCAGAAGGGTGGCAGCTCAGAAAGAACATTTCTCATGCGAGTCGTATTCAGTTTATTCTGTTCATCGTGATAATTCTTTTTGCTTTCCATATTAATAAAATCGGCCATCCTTTCATATCTTAAGACCGTAATTTCATGGTCTATGTTCCTTGCGGATTTAATAGTATTATATCATTTTTTTTTATAATTTCATCTAATTTACCTATTTTTTTAGATTTGGCGATACAACATGCCGGATTAATGGTATAATTATAATATCGATTTAACAAAAATTAATATGCCGAATTAATATCGTCGATATTATGAAAAATTAGTACGGCTTAAGAAGGAGTAAAAATAGAGATTCATGAAATTTCGTATTGATAAAAAGTACTTTTATTGGGGGGTAACGGCATTTATCGTCATTGCTGCCGCGATTTGTTTCTATTATTTATTGTTCCATGGCGCAAATATCTCAATCGGTTTTCACACCGTTGCACGAATAGCAATGCCTGTCCTGGACGGCTTTCTTTTGGCATACTTATTGACCCCCGTTTTAAATGCGATAGAGAAAAAAATAATTATTCCTTTATGTATCAGAGGCAAAATTAATATAAATAAAAAGAACTCAAAAAGAATCAGAGGATTTTCCATTCTGATCACGGTGACTATAGTTACCGTGGTGTTATATGGATTTTTCGCAATGGTCATTCCGCAGTTAATAAGAAGTATCCAAAGCATTATTTTTCAGTTTCCTATTTATATCAATAATCTTACCGTCTGGACGACCAAGCTTCTGGCCGATAATCCTGATATTGAAAAAGTAGTAACGGATTTATTCGACCAATATTCCGAGGAAATGACCAATTATTTGAACCATAATCTGATTCCTCAGATGAACGGGATTCTAAAAAGCATTTCTTTAAGCTTTTTGGGCTTTTTGATGCAACTTTGGAATTTGATCATCGGCTTTATTATTTCCATATATATTCTGTACAGTAAGGAATTGTTTGCGGGACAAGCAAAGAAGATAGCCTATGCATTGTTCGAAACCAAGACGGCCAACGCGGTAATTACCGACGTACGTTTTACCCACAAGACCTTCAGTGGATATATTGTCGGCAAGATTATCGATTCCGTTATGGTAGGTCTCGTATGTTTTGCAGGAACGACCTTAATGGGAACACCATATTCCGTTTTAATAAGCGTAATTGTTGGAACTACGAATATTATTCCCTTTTTTGGACCCTATTTGGGGGCAATTCCCAGTGCGTTATTGATTTTAATGGTAAATCCTCTTCAATGCCTTTATTTCATCATATTCATCCTGATTCTTCAGCAAGTTGACGGAAATATACTGGAGCCTAAAATTCTGGGGGATTCCACTGGCTTATCCGGTTTCTGGGTAATCTTTTCTATTACCTTATTCGGCGGAATGTTCGGAATCCTTGGCATGATTGCCGGTGTGCCTATTTTCGCAATCATCTATGCAGGCATACGTTCTTTGATCAACCAGATGCTCCTCAAAAAGAAGATGCCGGTTAAAACCAATGATTATATGGATGTCGGCTCGATCGAGGACGGCGTTTTCATTCCTTATGAACCGGAGAAGGGAACCTTTTCAAAATCCGGGCAGAATACAGACGAAGCTCAAACTGAGAAAAATGAACCTAAGGATGAAGTTGAGAAGGAAGATTAATCATGCGTTTTATTGTGCAAAGAGTAAAAAAAGCAGAAGTAGAAGTAGAAAATACGGTAATCGGAAAAATAGAAGAGGGATTTCTCGTTTTTGTAGGCGTCAGCCAGGCGGATACGGAGGTGATCGCTGATAAGATGGTCAATAAACTGATTGGTTTACGAATTTTTGAGGACGAGAATGGAAAGACCAATCTGGATATAAAAACGGTATACGGGGAATTGTTAATTATTTCACAATTTACATTATATGCAGATTGCAAAAAAGGGAACAGACCTTCCTTTATTCGTGCAGGTGCTCCTGACATGGCCAATTCATTATATGAATATGTTCTGAAAAAATGCCGGAAAGAAATTACCTGCGTGCAGTCAGGAGAATTCGGCGCTGACATGAAGGTTTCCCTCGTTAACGATGGGCCTTTTACCATAATATTAGATTCAGAAGAATTATAGATGACCGCAAATAATCATAAGGAGGTTTTAATATGATGTCGACAGCATTATTAATCGCAGGTATTGTTATCATAATGTATTTTCTCGTATATTCCAAAGGAACAAAACGTAATAGAAAAAAAATAGATGATCTCAATATTGGGGGTACGCATAGAACTTATAGAGAACACCGTGAGGCAATTGAAAAACGCCGTAAATCTTTGGAATATAACAATTATGTAACCAAATATAACAGCACTGAAGATTTCCGCGAAAAAGACGAATAACTATTCGTTAAACTTGTCTTTTGCGAATAGTTATTCGTCTGGTTCTTTTTAGTTAACTGTTTAAATAAGGAATAACTTTAATTTACCATCTTCATATTTGGCCGACTGTATTTCTTTGCTTTTTATACTGTCGGGTAATAAAAAACGCCGTCTTTCGTTTTTAATGCTTAAGATCAATTCTCCGCCCTTTTGATTTAAATCCATTTCCTGTTTATCAGCAAAAGGAAGATTAATTTCCATGCGGTAGCCTTCCTCACATTTATGAACCGTAAATATCTTTTCTTTAGCAAATACCGCGGTTGGCTCCTGATCCTGATACAGTATCCAGGCAACCTCTTCAAGCACCGGCAAGGATCTGATTTCCTTCTGCTGCAGCTCCAGTCTGAAAATCGGAAGCTTATGAAAGCTTTCTTCTATCTCCGTAATCCCTTCCTCTTGAAGCTTTACCCAATGATTAAAATAACCTTCCAATGCCTTACCCGGATAGATCCGGTTTATAATGATTGCATCAACATTATAATTATACATATGAAGACAGGTATAATTTCGTTTCGCCTCTTTAATTACAATTTTCTCCGGTGTCGTAACGATTCTCAGACTGACTATCTCCTTATTGCTCATAAGCTTCTGCAACGCTCCCAATCGTGCTGTTAATGCGTCAATATCATCAAATACATCATCCTTTGGCATAGGTACTTTTGCTAATTTTTCAATCAGTGGTCCTCCTATTTTAGCTGCTTTGCGTTTCATCGGAAGCACCTTCTCTATAAAGCCTCCGAACATCTCCGGGAATTTAAGCAGGGAAAGTGTCTCACCGGTTGGTGCACAATCTACAATAAGAACGTCGTAATCCCCCTTTTCATAGTAATCAAGTATCTTTAACAATGAAAATAATTCTTCCAGTCCGGGAAATACCAGCAATTCTTCCGCTTCCAGACCGCTCTGGGAGCGCGAGGTCAGAATCTGCTTTATATAGCTTTGCATATTCCCCCAGGCCTCTTCACTTTCTGCTACAGCATCTATCTCCATCGCATATAAATGATCCGAAACCATAACCGGTTTATTGTTAAGTTTTTGCTCAAAGGAATCTCCAAGGCTATGCGCCTGATCCGTGCTCATAATCAATACTTTTTTACCGCTGCGTGCAATCTTGCAGGCGGTGGCAGCCGCAATGCTGGTTTTGCCAACGCCACCTTTACCGGTATATAATATTATTCTCATAATGCCTCCATTTCTGCCGCATGGCAGTTCAAATCTAATCATAAACAAAAAGTATGTTATATGCTTTTGTTAACTAATATCAACCTTTTGGACCTTGCCTTGGTCTGCTCCGCCGTTCTTTTCATCCTCCTTTTTACCCACAATGCATTCTGCTATACACTCCAGAAACATTGCTTTCATTTCCTTCTCAATTACTTCAACATGACCGCGTACGTTCGCTGGCAGGATAAGCATATAGGCTTCCTTTTCCAACTTTTTAGCTTCTTTCATTTTATCGATAAATTCTCTTTTCATATGCTGCTCCTATCTGCGTGCCTGACACACCATAAAATTCCATAGCTTTATTATTTTAATCGACCTCTTTTACAAATCGGATATTTAATATCTGTTCTTCTGCTTTTGCTGATATAATGCGATAATTTCTCAGGGAGTTCGGTATCGGAATATTTCTTTTGAAATTACCGATCTTAATGATTAAGTCCGTTCCTGACTGGCGCAGGTCAATATCCTCCTTTTTAATACAGGGGAGATATAAACTGAGACGGTATCCCTCTTCTGTTGCTTCGTACATTTCTCCCGGTTGATTCTTCCTGATTTCAAATAACTCGGGCTGGTCAAGAACCTCCTCACATAACTGATCAATCGCCTCCAGACCGCATAAATCCGTATCATACCAGCGGATATAATAGACCGCCCGGTCGCTGAATACATTCTCAATTTCCTCAATATATTTCTTCTGAATGTCTAACCACTTATCAAAAAACGGATTACCGATATCACCTGGCAGAATGCGATTAATAAACACTCCATCCACATTAAAATTATAGAGATTCATATACATATAATTGCGCTTTGTCTCCTCTACGACCATCTTTTCGGGAATGGTTACCAATCGTATCGAGGTCACATCGTCATCCTTTAATAATTCCTGCAGTTGAATCAGCCTCACATATAGCCGCTCAATGTCACTCATCGCTGCCTTATCCGGCAGCTCTACCTCAAACATCTTTTTTGATATTGGGGAAAGAACCCGTATCGCCAGCTTGCCGACAGGGAAAAACTTCTCCATATACCAGGACATAAGCTCCGGAAACTTAAGCAAAGACAGTGTTTCTCCCGTAGGCGCACAGTCCACAATAATACGTTCATATTTGCCGCTTTCATAGATATCAAGTATTTTCAGCAGCGAGAACAGTTCTTCCATTCCCGGAAGCATAACAACATCCTCTTGCGCGCTGCCGTTCCTGTCCGGTGGTGCAATCATATTCATGAAGGCCGTCATGATATTCTTAAAATCATGCTCCATAACATAATTCGGATCAATCTCCAGCACATCCAAATATTTGGATATCTCGCTCGTTTCCCTGCCAAAAGACATATCAAATAAATCGCTGAGATTATGGGCCATATCCGTACTGACAAGCAACGTCTTCTTATTCTCTTTCTCCGATTTTCTGGCATGAGCCGCTGCAACCGAAGTCTTTCCTACTCCGCCTTTTCCTGTAAAAATTAATATTCTGCTCATAGTAGTCATCTCCTTAATTCGGCCTCCGAATAGTTCTTCTTTCGAAGTATTTGTTATGATTTTAGCTGCCGAATATTACGACAGCTTTTTTCTAATCAATTTGTATTTTTCTGATTTTTGTTCTTTGCTCTGCTTTTTCCCTTTGCTTATATTCATCCATAAGTATATAAATTCCTTTGTCAATCATTTTAAATATTAACTGCACTTCCTCTGCCGTATAATTGTTAAGTATCACCTGTCCGTAATGCAGGAATTCTTTCATGATTCTTTGAATACATTCCTTCCCCTCGTTCGTTAAACGAATGGTCACAATTCTCTTATCCTCAGGACTTCTCTCCCGAACAACAATTCCCTTCTTTTCCATGCGGGTTACGATTCCTGTCGCAGTATTGAGCGGAACATCAATATACTCAGCAACCTGAGTCATGTTAATCTCATCCTGCCGATAAAGTAAAAGAAGGATAAAAAGTTCATTCTTGGAGCAATCCAAGAGAATATTCTGCCAGGTTTGGGCTGAAATTAGCAGCTTAATTTTATCAATATATTGAAAAATGATATCTTCCAGATTGTGAAGGTCTTGTTCCATTATTCCACTCCCTCAAAATATTTCTTCTTTCGAACTATTTTAATTCTACTCTCGAAGTATTTGTTTGTCAAGAGATTTTTATACTTTATTTTTACTAAAACATTAGGGTAAAGTATCATTTAAGGTTTAGGATAAAAGGCATGTCCAAAAGCCTGATTAATTCAGGTATTAAGTAGATTTACACAACAACTATTTAGATGGTTTTCAAAATAGTTGTTGACGGGGCTGTGCGCCTGTGTTATCATCTAATTAGAAATCTATCTAATTAGTTTTTTGGAGGTGATGATTTGGGTTTTCCGGAAACATTTAAAGCGCTCTCCGATCCGGTCCGCAGAGAAATCCTTGTTATACTTAAAGGCGGACGCATGTCTGCCGGGGATATTGCAGGACATTTCGATATGACAAGCGCAACTGTATCCTATCATTTATCACAACTCAAAAAAGCCGGGCTCATCTTTGAAACGAAGTATAAGAATTTCATTTATTATGAACTGAACCTGTCCGTATTTGAGGAAATCATGGTTTGGTTTTCGCAGTTTGGCGGTAAAGATGAAGGAGGAACTGAACATGAATAAAAAGCGCACTTGGATTACATCATTACTTTGCTTGTTGCCGATGATTTTCTCGGCGGTTGTGTATACCAGCCTGCCCGGCAAAATCGCAATTCACTGGAATGTTGCCAGTGTAGCCGACAACTATGTTCATAAAGCGATTGCAGCATTTGGTATGCCGATAGTTTTTCTCATTATCAATCTGCTGTTATCTAAAATGCGCCTGATGGGTGATCCTAAAGGCGAAAGTCAGTTACGGGCCAAGGCCGGTGAGCAAATACTCACATGGCTCGCTCCGGCATTGTCAGTAATATCAGTGCCTATCATGCTGTTCATTGCTATGGGAACCGATATCCCGATAGCTATGGTCAGTTCGCTGCTAGTAGGACTGTTGCTGATCGTTATCGGCAACTATCTCCCCAAAAGCCGTCAAAATAATTTCATGGGAATTAAACTGCCCTGGACACTGAATGACACAGCCAACTGGAATAAGACTCATAGATTAGCCGGGTACCTGTATATTGTTTGCGGGGCGCTGCTGATTATCTCCAATTTCCTGTTAAAAAAAACGTTTGCCTATATATCTGTTGATATTATTGTTATTGCAGCGCTGGCACTTATCCCGGTGTTCTATTCATATTCACTATACAGGCGTGAATCCAATTAATTAGTAGTAAACCCCTCAAAGTAATTACGGAATGGATGAGGTCCCCTTATGTTAAAGAAAATAAAGAATCCTTTGCGATTTGCAGCGACGATGGTTCCAATCGCGGCCATCGGCGGAGTTTTCACCATTATTTACACCATGAACAGTTATGGGTCAACAGTGCGCCAAGAGCTAATTTCCGCATCCGACGGCTACATGGCACTCCTTTTTTCGGGTGCATTGCAGGCTGTGATATTTACCTCAATATGTGGTTTTTTCGGATATATACTTTCGGATAAAACCGGGTTAATGCGACCGTTCAAGTTCGAGAAGAAACCGCTTTTATCTACTGCCATTGCTACTCTGATATCCGGCATATTATTCGGTTTGGACTATTGGTTGTTTGGTCAAACAATACCCGGCCTTGCGGAAACATACGAAATACAAGTCACACCAGCAAGTTTTATATCATCTATTTTTTATGGAGGCGTCGTGGAAGAAGTATTGATGCGTCTGTTTTTGATGTCGCTTTTCGCATTTCTGCTGTGGAAGATATTTGTCCGAAAACATGATAAGGCACATATTACTCAAAGCGTTTTTATCGTGGCCAATATCCTTGCCGCTGCTTTATTTGCGGCGGGTCATCTGCCCGCAACTATCAGTACCTTTGGCACACTTACACCCATCATTGTTTTTCGCTGCTTCCTGTATAATGGTGGTTTAGGACTTGTCTTTGGAGGCCTGTACCACAAATATGGAATACACTATGCTATGTTTGCCCATGCGGGCGTCCATATAGTCTCCAAAATAATATGGCTGCTGTTTATATGAAAATATCACGAAATCTTTAACTTATTGATTCCTTTTTTCACTAAGCAGCTTCATAGGTTTTATTTTTAAGTTTTGGTTGATTCTATAGATAGAAATTACCATTCCCAGCAAGTTAATAACTGTAATAGATACTAGAATCGTGATAACTACTACCAGTGTATTTTCATCTTCCTCCAAGATGTTTTCTTTTACTTCCGCCTCCGCTATATTACTATAACTGGAATCATAATAGATATGATTTAAACTTTCAGCGGAAATATGTCTTGATAAAAAGCCACCCATACCACAGCCAATGGTGCTTCCAAGAAAAAGTAAAAGTATGATACCAAAAAGTATAGACCTTCTGGCATTTTTCTTTGTTACTCCCAGGCAGCGTTCAATTGCTGTTCGCACTTTTTGATAGCCAATAAACAAATGACTATAAAACAGCATGAGAAAAATAATCATAAATAATCCAATGATTAAAAGCACAAGAGACATAAGCTTCATATTCTCAAGTCCTGATTTAATCTGTGAATATCCCATATCATAAAAGGTGATTTCGAGTTCATCTGTATTATATTTCTCCCATTCGGCCAGAAAATCATCTATACTACCATTTGGTATTTGAAAAGAGGTATTATATCCCTTCATCGGACCATACTTTATGATATTGGTTGCCGGATTCTCAATAGATTTCATTGGGACAACCACTTCATCTCCCCCCATATTATAGTTCATCTGGCTGTTTCCCAGAGTCGCCGTATAGATACCGACAACGGTATACCAGCTGTCTTCAAAAACAGAATAGACTTCTCCTTCTGCCCCGTTAGATCGATAAATAGCATCTCGTCCTGCAGAATACTGACTATTCGTACAATAAAGTTGTAAGTTAACTTGTTTTCCTACTGTAAGATTATTATTTTTTGCAAAAACATCAGAGATAAGACACACCTTTTTTCCATCCTCGTATTCTTCTCCTAAGATATCTCTTCCCTGACTAATATAAGCATCTCCACTATAAAATGGCATTAAAAGAGTCGTGGAATTGGTTCCGGTAACAGGCAGAGTCTTATATGACATGTCGTAACCTTTCGCCAGACTTAACAGCCTTTTTCCAATATCACTGTCATAAAATCCTTCTGTTACTTCATAGTAAGGAGAAGAATTATTCTTTTCATCTTCCAATGGGTCTTTTTTAAGGGTACCGTCCGATTCATATTCTTCTATGTATATAGAATTTGGACCATATTCAAGGAGTCGTAAAGCTGCATCCCCTGACTTCTCAAAACGGGAACCATGTGCCCATGCCGACAAATTTATGATAACAGCATAATTTTTCCCTTTTTCCAAAGGCAGGGGAGTTTCATTACGATGGTTGCAGAACCAAATCGTTGTACCCTCTAACGAGGCATTACCAAAAAACAGTTTGTTAATCTTTACTCTTACGGATTCATCTGGAATACAGTCTTCTAAGGGCGTTACTTCCGCAATCAATAATTCAATATAACTTTCATTCGTACGAAATAAAGTATAATTAGGGGCATATGAGCCATAGTATGATCGTTTTTCCGGTTCATGGATATAATTAGCTCCTTCAAAAGATAGCATAGAGATAGGAAGCAAGCGCGAATATACCGGCTGCTGTCGTAGATCATAGTCCTTTTTCTCCGCATTCCATCTGGTAGTGGTATTGATGGATAATGCTTTTTGTTCCACGGTTCCTATGGTAATAAAAGTATCCTCATAAGTATTAATAACTGAGTTGTTGATGATCCAAAGCACGGCACCCAGTGTAAGAAACATACCGGAAGCAGCAATCAGAAGCAAGAACGAGAAACTTCTGATCGGCATCCGCAATATTTGTTTGATACTGTTTCTAATCATTTTTTTGCACCTCGATCAGTATTCCGTCTTGCATACGTAATATCATATCTGTTTCTGATGCAACTTTCGGATTATGAGTAACGACTATGACCGAATAATTTTCCTCATGGGCTAAAGCCTTTAACAAATTTACAATATGTACTTCATTCTTCGTATCGAGATTACCGGTCGGTTCATCTGCCAGTAAAATATTTCCGCCCGATGCCATTGCTCTGGCAATGGCTACTCTTTGCTGCTCTCCTCCGCTCATCATCTGAGGGAACTGTTTTAATATTTTTTCCCCTAGTCCTACTTTAATTATCAGCTCCTTTGCTTTCGCTTTTGCTTCTTTGATGGGCACACCTTTTAATGTCATTGGAAACATTACATTTTCCAGTGCTGTTAATAATGGAAACAAATGAAACAGTTGATAAACTACGGATGCCTTTTCCATCCGATATTTATCCCGATCGATGGAACGGATGTCCTCTCCTTGTATATAAAGAGCACCGGAGCTAGGTAAGTCCAATCCTGCCAGAAGTGATAAAAAAGTACTCTTTCCGCTTCCGGATTCTCCAACTATGGAATATATTTTACCTGTTTCAAAGGAACAGGTCATATTCTTTACCGCTTCAATTTTCTGATATTTGGTCTTGTAAACATATCCTACATTTTCAGCTTTTATAATTTCCATTAGCTTCAACTCCTGACTATTCTGTACAAAACAATGCTTCTATTACGCTAGTTTTTCCAATTCTCCACAAGGCGACCATGCATCCTAAAAAATAGCTGAACAAAAAGATGTTCCCCGTAGTTACAACTTCTAGTGTTCCTTTTAATATCAGGTTCGCTGTCCCACCGCCTATAAACGCTCCTAATATTATCAGAAAGAATTGTTCCAAAAAGAATATTAAAAAACATTTTCCCCTTCCGGCACCTAACGCCCTCATAAGTGCATATTCTTTTTGCCTGCTGTTAAGCAAAAGAAAACTAGTAATATAACCGATGAATATTACAATGGTTGATATAAATGGAAAGAATCCTTCTAACGCATCTATACTTTGACGTAATTGACTGGCCAATGTTCGAAACGTAGTATCCCGTACTGTTAATGCAATTCCGTCATAGCTAAGCTTTGCAGTGGGAACGCTTTCTAAAAGCCCAAAGGATTTCATTTCATCTTTAAAAGCATTTAGCTGCAATGGATCCGCAACATAAAAAGAAGCAGAATCAACATAGAAATCAATTTTATTCCGATGAAATACTTCTCGAACTGTCTCAAAAGGGATTAGAATGTCTGGGGGCAATTGTAGTGTATTGGTGTTAAACAAATCCATTGTACCGATGATTTCCAGTGATAAGAGCTCAAGCGGCGCATAATGTAAGTATTCTTTTTCATCATAGTATTGATAATATAAATTCAGTGTAACGGTATCTCCTATCCTTAATTGATTTTTTTCCATTATAGACTTATTGATAATACAGGTAGGATACGACGAAGTAAAAAAATTTACAACATCATCTTCCATATGAATATCATCTAATGAGATACCGGAAACTGCGGTTATGGAATTAACGCCGGCAACATTCAAATTAAGCTTTTTGTTCCAGTCTTCTATGGGAAAATCCCCTATTCCTGCCACCATACGAATTGAAAAATCAACATTCTTTACTTTAGTACTATTCTCAAGTTTTTTTATCAAGTCTTCAGAAATTTCAAGTCCTACTTGTGATGAACCATTAAGGTTAAAAATACTGCAATATATAGGACTGATGTTGGGTAGCTCATTCAATTGCATCCTGCAATTATAAATATAAGTTAAATATAAATTTAGTAAAATGAAAACAAATATACAGATACTTGCTGTACTTATGCCTTTCCATTTATTTCGTTTTAAGTTGCATAAAACCATATGTAGGTAAAACATACATCACATCCTTTTATTTTTTCAAACGGATACACTAAATACAAATATCCTTTTACATAAAATCTTCTATAATATTGTCTGCATTGAATTATAATATTGTTTATATATAAAATTATAACCATATATGTTGTACATTTCGATTAAATTCAATCTAATATTTTTTACATTATTATATGTTTTTCTCTAATTCCAATCACCAATAGACTCTCCGCTCCTATTCCTGTATCCACTCCAATAATTCTTTTTTTATTTGTTCTAAGATGGATTGACCTATTCTCTCGTCACCGGCTTCTCCAATCAAGGTGCAATTTAATGTGCATAGGTTTCGAAATGTACTGATAGAAAGCTGAAAGTCAGGGGAAAGCCGATAAGTGCCCGTCAAATAACATTTTTTAATATAGCAGTCTCGAAAATATAGCTTTTCATGGTCGATTATTCCTATATTGGTATAAGAAACAGGAAACAAATGATAGCTCTTTTTAATTGCTTTCTTTAATATAAAACGCGGTGTTTTATGAAATGCAAAGTTAAGCAGCCGAATACTTTCAAAGCAGCGGCAACGTTCTTTTTGGAGAGCCATTTCGATGCAAGTCTGTGATAAGGTTTCGCTGAACGTAATCTGTTCATTTATTTCCAGAATGATTCTCTTATATATCCCGGTCATATTTGCTACGGTCAGATTATCCTGATGCGGCTGAAATCTACGTAAATCAGCCGGACACGATAAAATCACCTTATCTGTGTTTTGTAAACGGGCTATGACACGGGCATATGCTGTTATAAAAACATGGTTGAGTGTTGCGCCGCTTTTCTTTGCTTTTACATGAATGGTATTCAGATCATCCGAATCAATTGTACTATTCAAACAGAATGACTGCGTACCATTGTTAAAAGCCCGCAAGGGAACTGCATTAATCCGCATGCCATATTTTGTTTGCTCTGTTGGCGATCCAACACGAATATTTTTTAAAAAAAGAGAAATATCCCTTGTGTTATGTAATCTTTTATCCGAAGGGATGTCATTGTAAAGTGACGCTAGCAAATAGAGATATTGTAAAAAACCTACCCCATCAGTCAGAATATGGCTCATTGCGATAACGATATTACTTTGCTTTTCTTCCTTAGAAAAGACGATTTGTAGCTGGGCATTTTTACTTAAATCCCACCAAAAATCTTCTTCTAATCCGAAACGGTCAAGAATAAGTACATTTTCAACAGTTAAATCCCGATTAACAAAGACAGCTCTCTTAAAGTCATACGTATAAAGAATCTCAGGGACATATTGACTGGATAGATTAACCGCATCTTTCAATTTTTCAATGTCGAGATTTCCTTGAATCGCCATTCGGCAATACATCAACGGATACACTTTGTCGCTATGAACTGCTTCAACATAATCCAAACTTTCACATTTTGTCTTATTGCTATGTCCCCCGTTTATTTTCCTGCGGCAAAAATCTATTACTTTGTCCTTGAAGCCGATTCCCGCAATACCTATAAGCCCTGTAATAACGAAAACACTCAAAGACAATTTCCAATCGCCCTGACGTATTGTAGAACCAATCATGGTTGAGGATAAAACAGACGGAATACGTGCAAAAGTTGATATGCCTATAAATTTCCCTGCGCTCATTTCGGTTACTCCTACGATATATGTGAGCATATCTTTTGGTGTGCCCGGGATAAGAAACAGAATAAACGTCACAATTTCACTTTTATGGCCATCTTGAAGCCATTTCCAGCTCAACACTTTTTCTTCGCCGAACAAGTGATACAGCAGCTTCTTACCGAACCGCTTCGATAATGAAAAAATGAAAGCGGAAGCAAAAACACAACCGGCAAGGCAAATCAATAGACCGGGAACAGTACCATACAAAGCGCCAGCCATGACTTCCACAGGCTCACCGGGAATAAAAGCGATTATGACTTGAACTATCTGTACTGCCAGAATCAGCAGGATACCTGCACCGCCTATCTCGTTTATCCAGTTTTGTATCTCTGCCTGATATTCAGGTTCTGATAATCGCTGAAAGTAAGGCAGCAAGATGATTGTCACCCCAATGACAAGGCCGATAAATAAAATACAGCAGGCAACCACATGTCTACGAGCCTTTTTATCCATAAGCCTACTCTCCTCTCCCCGAATTTGTTTCTCATTTCATTGCGTTACTTCTATATCCCCGTTGTTTGTTTCTACCTTAACGGTTATGGTCGGATTACTGCCAACGCTCCCGCTTGTTGTATGCCCATTGACGGTAACGTCTTGTTGAAAGTTCGTAGATACTGAACCGTTTTTGGTCGTGGCTTGAAATTCGAACTCCAAATTTTTCGGTAACGTTAAAGTAATATTATCATTTTTATTGAAGAAAGAAAGATCGCCATTTACTTCGGTATACACGACATTCAGGTCGCCGGAATTGTTGGCTTTATAGTTACCGGAACCAATCGCGGACTTTATATCTGCACTTCCGCTTGTAGAGGTATATATTACATTTCCGTTTAATTTTGTACAGATCACGCTGCCGCTTGTTGTTTCCAGACTGATTTGATTTGCCTCAATGTTTCCTAAATATAAAGTCCCGCTGGTAGAAGATAAATGGATATTAGAAGCAACCGCATTATCCAATCTGATATTCCCGGACGAATTATCAACACGGAGCATAGATAAATCCAAATTCATGCCGGAAAAATCAATATCCCCGTTCGTGGAAGTAACCGTAAGATTTTCACGGTATGATTCCGGCAAATAAACTTCAATATATCGGGAAAATCCGTCCTTAAAAAATGGTTTGCCCCCTTCGCTTATATAAATACTTTCATTACCCTCCGTTACCTTGGCATAATAGCTGCTTTTGTTTTCCGTCATGTATTCTTTGATTACCAGAGCGTCACTGTCACTTTCAAAGATAGTAATTTTTTCTTCATCGTAGGAAAGCGTCAGAGACGATATTCCTTTAAGAGAAAATCGAAGTTCATTCGTCATTTGAGCGGACTTAGAATTGGAACAGCCGGCAAATACGAATAAATTTAGAATAAGAAACATGCCTAATGTAATTGCTTTTTTCATCTTCACTTACCTCACTTTAAATAAATGAATTGTTCATTCATATTCTCTGCAAAAATTAGGAGGCTTACATGCCCCGCTAATTTATCTTTTGTATGCAGACAGGATATTGTCCATGCAGATTTTTTTTGCCAATTCCAAAGGAATATCTGAAGTTTCAAAAGATGTATACCGTCTATCCATCGCCCACCAAGTAAGAATTTCAATAATAAGGGTCGTGGTTAATTTCAAATGATCAAGGGTACGTACTGTTCCATTGTTAACGAAAATTGTTAAGTACCTTGACATTGTATCGAGAAATTTCCTGCGGTATGTCTTATAATGTTCAGCCAGAAACGGGAATTCAAATTGATTCTTTTCAATAAATAAACAGCCGACCGCATACCGGGCAAGAATATCAAATGCGTCTGAAATCAAATCTTCAAAGCGATAACCTGGAGCGTCGTCTTCAAGGTGTTTTGCAAAGTCATTTTGTGACCGTTCAAACAAAGATGCAATTTCATTTTCCACATCTGAAAACAAATTATCTGTAATAGGTCTTTCAAAATCTTTATTTATGAAGTCCGGATCAATCGTGCATTTCAAAACAAAGTGCATGATCTCCTTTTTTCCTGCAAAATCATGATAAATGGTTCCGACAGAAACACCTATCGCACCTGCTATGTGACTAATCTGCGTTCCGGCATAACCTTGACGTAAAAATAATAGCGTTGCGGCCTCCAGAATTGATTGAATTCTTGTGTCCATTGCTTCCCATCCTTTTGTTGAACGAATCGTTCATTTTTATGGTATACTACAATTGTACGATTGTCAACAAAAATAAATGTGAACTAGATTTTATATATCTATTTATTATAATGACGGGAATTTAATTTGTATGTACTCTTTTATAACACGAACACAATTTTCTATTCCTACCCGTTCGCTATTCAATGTCAGATCATAATTGACCGGATTAGTCCAATAATTCCCTCCGGTATAATGCGAATAATAATCTGCCCGGTACTTATCTGTTTTTTCTATGGAAGCATGGGCCGTTTCTTCACTAACATTCATCTTTTCCATGATTCTCTTTACGCAAAAGGAACGCGGTGCCTCAATGTACACACTGATTACATTGTCATAATCCTTTAAAACCCAATCTGCGCATTTTCCTACAATGACACAGGACTCCGATTGAACAAGATTCTCTATTATTTCTTTTTGAAACTCGAATAACCGTTCATCCGATACAAAGTCAACCGCAGCCGGATTAGGATTCCCTGTTTTCGGCAGACCTTTTAATAGACCGGAAAACTTCTTGCCTCGCATTTTTTCATTTACTTCCGAAAACAATTGCTCATCCAATCCGCTGAGCTGCGATGCAAGTGTAAGAATTCTATTCTCATAACAATGAATTCCCAGTTCTTTTGCAATTTTAGAAGCAACTTCTTTTCCGCCGCTTCCAAATCCTCTCGCTACAGTAATTGCATAAGTCTCCATATATGTAACACTTCCTTTCGTTTACAAATCTAATTTCACTTATCATCTGACAGATACATCTTATGAATTCTTACCATCTCCGATGTATCTGCTTAAAAACTCTCTCATTCTTGGATTCTTAGGATTCTCAAATAGATTCTCAGGTATATCATCTTCTACAATATACCCTTCATCCATAAATATTGTTCTGGTCGATACGTCCTTTGCAAACGACATTTCATGAGTGACGATTACCATGGTCAATCCTTCACTTGCGAGTTTTTTCATTACCTGAAGTACTTCGCCAACCATTTCCGGATCAAGTGCAGAAGTCGGTTCATCAAAAAGCAGAACCTGCGGCTGCATAGTAAGCGCTCTCGCGATAGCCACTCTTTGTTTTTGTCCGCCGGATAACTGGGCTGGTTTCGCATTTATATAAGGTGCCATTCCTACTTGTTTCAAGTGTTTTATAGCGCGCTCCTTTGATTCTTTTGGGTTAAGCTTTAGTACTTTTCTGGTTCCAACCATACAATTTTGCAATACTGTCATATTGTTAAATAAGTTAAACGATTGAAATACCATGCCAACATTAGCTCTGAACTTATTTAATTCCTTTTCTCCGCGGCCAACCGACTCTCCCTGAAAATGGATTGTACCGGAAGTTAATGATTCCAATCCGTTAATGCACCTCAATAAAGTCGATTTCCCGGAACCGGACGAACCGATCACACAAACCACTTCGCCTTTGGAGATTGAAAAATGCAGATCTTTTAATACCTCATGGTTACCAAATGACTTTACCAAATGCTCAACATTAATAATTGGCTCCTTCATACTAACCCTCCTATTCTGCTTCCATGTATTCTACTGCCAGTTCATAATTCTTCTTTCCATCCAGTTTCTTTTCCAAAACAGAAAAAACTCTGGTAAATAATGTACAGAGTACAAAATAGATAAGGCCACAAATAATATAAGCTTCAAAGTATCTGTAATAAGTACCGGCTGCTGTCTTTGTAACAAAATACAATTCTGCCACATTAATAACGTTTAAAACAGATGTCATTTTTAGATTCGTAAGATACATATTAACCATTTCCGGTATTATATTACGAAATGCCTGCGGCAATATTACGGAATACATAGTGGCAACATGACTCATTCCTAAAGCCTTTGCCCCCTCCTGCTGTCCATAATCAATAGAAATGATCCCGCCTCTTACGGTTTCAGACATATAAGCTCCTGTATTTAACATGGTTACCAGTACCGCTGCCCAAAATGACGATAACCCCGGACCGAAGGATTTAAGTCCATAGAATATTACCATGCCCTGAACCATCATTGGTGTACTTCTGAATATTTCAACATAAATACGACTTAGTAATAACAATAATCGAAATACTGTTTTTTTGAATACATTATCATTTTTTACAATAGGTGCGGACTGAAGTATTCCAATCAAAAATCCTAATAAGAATCCTAATATGGTTCCCAGTATAGCAACTTCTAACGTAACAATGGTTCCTTTTAAAAAAAACGGCCAATATTCGTTCCATATATATATCACCCATCCAGCAAAACCTTTATCCATACCATAGACCTCCTATATCCTTTTCACAGGCCAAGGGTCTGCAATATGCAGACCCCTTTAGTCCTCACCTGAATTCCGTTATTCAATTTTTAGTTACTTAAAGGCTGTACCATAATTCCCAGGTCCATATATTCATCCATATCAGCCTGATCCCATCCGATGGCATCCATTGCGGTTTCGATGGCATCCTTTAATACGGTATTTCCTTCGTCTACGGCTACCGAAACAGCCTCAGACATACCTTCCGGTGTAGTAAAGTCATTATCATCCGCCAGCTTAATGACCTTAACAGCGGTATTACTTAATGCTGCAGAATAAGCAGTTGGATAATCTAATACAGCACAGTCAGCCGCACCTGTTGCAACCTGCATGATTACTTCGGATGTTGTTTCAGGGAAGGTTCCTGCTTTCACATTCGGAATCTGGGTCACATAGTCTGCCCATGATGTATTAATCTGCGTAACAGCCGAACAGCCATCAAAATCCGACAAGCCCGTTGCATTTGCATAAGGTCCGTCTGCCGCTACCACCATAACGTTATCTCTATTGTAATATGCCCTGGTAAAGTCTACTGTTTTATCTCTTTCTTCCGTATAAACCATTCCGGCGATAATGCAATCATAATCACCTGACTGCATTCCAAGGACAATACTTGACCATTCAATCTTATGTACCTCTAATGTCCATCCCATTTCATCTGCTATTTTTTGTGCAAACATAACATCATAACCAAATCCATAATCACTTGTACCGAATATGGGAACCGCTTCCCAACCGTCTGCATCAACGGCGGCAGTAGACTGTGTCCAGTTAAACGGTGCATATGCACATTCCATTCCCACTCTTAATACACCGCCTGTTAACTCTGTTGCCGCCGCATAAGGACCATCTGAAGCAGCCGTTTCCTCCGTGCTTTCCGTTTCTTCGGTTGTCGTCTCCTTCTCCGCTGCTGCTGTCGTTTCTTTAGATGAAGATGCTGCGCATCCACTCATCACACTAATACTCATAATTGTTGCAAATAAAATTGCCAAAGTCCTTTTTTTCATAATTTTTCTCCTTTCAAAATTAGATGTATCGATATTTTTCAATAACGATCAGTAAAACTTTTTAATTAAAACAGGGAGCCCTGCAGGTAAGAATAATTTCTCCTGCATGACTCCCTTGTCTTTTTTTTATTTCACATTTCTATAATTGCTCATCCGCAAATGTTAATGCTTCCTCTAATGCACCAAACATTTCTTCCAACTGTACTTCTGTAATGATAAGCGGAGGAGCTATCATGATTGTCGCTCCATGTCCGAAGGTTGCGAGTCCGAATTTATATAGATTCGCGATCATTTGGGATAAAAACGGCTTTCCGTCCTTGCCCTTTAGCATACTCGTATGCTTCTCCCTATCGGTCACAAACTCTATCGCACCAAACAATCCAATATATCTGACATCACCGATCGCCAAGTGTTTTTCTTTTAATTTTTCCATCCCCTGAGCAAATTTTCCGGCCAATGTCTGAACATTAGTTTTAATATCCAGCCTCTGGTACTCTCTGATGCACGCTATAGCGGCCGCGACTCCAAGCGCATGCGAATTATAGGTCAGTCCGCTTGGAAGTGCATGCACATCAAAATAGTCTGCAATTTTTTTATTGATTATTACTCCTCCCAAAGGTGCATATCCGCTATTAACTCCTTTTGCAAAAGTAATGATATCCGGTTCTATTCCCTCTGCCTGACAGGCAAACCACTCACCACATCTTAAAAAACCTGCCATAACTTCGTCACACACCATTACAATCTCATATTTATCACAGAGTTTACGAACTCCTTTCAAATACCCCTTCGGGTACAGATAAGTTCCGTTACTTCCGGTAACCGATTCTATAAACAAAGCTGCAATACTGTCGGAACCTTCCATAATAATCTGATATTCTAACCGACTCAGAAAATGTTTTGTTGCTTCTTCTTCTGTTGAGAACTGAATGTCATAAGTATATAAGTGCGGAGGTTGGAATTTAATGAATCCTGAAATGGTAGGAAACGGTGAAGAGCGTTCCGCCTCACCTGTTAAATTGGCTGCTCCATAGGTGGAACCGTGATAGGATTCATATTTTGAAAACACTTTATCTTTGCCGGTAAAAGCTTTTGCAAGCCGTATCGCATATTCGTTCGCATCGGCACCTCCTAGTGTAAATAAAACTTTTTCCATATTGGGGGGTGCGATTTCTTCGATTATTATTTTTCCCAGTTCGGCCCTCTTATCATAGGTATGCTTTGGTGCAATATACGGTAAAGCTGCCGCTTGCTCCTGGATGGCTTTAATAATATTCTCATTGTTAAAGCCAATGTTAACGTTAACTAATTGTGAACTTAAATCCATATATCGGATTCCGTCATAGTCCCACATATAGATACCTTCCGCTTTTTCTATTACCAGCGGTTTAAATTTCTCTTGTGCTACCCAGGTGAAAACAGTATATTTTTTAGAATCATTAAATATTTCCTCTCTATTCATGGTATCCTCCTGCATTTATGGTAAGCCTTAATAACTATGTCTCTAATGGCTTTTCTTTTTTGGCTGTTATGCCCTGCCTATTTAAGTCATATTAGCATTGGTTTTTCTCTGGTTATTGTAAAAAGTAGCCCTAATATATAAAACAAGCCCGGCTAAAACGTAACCTTTATGCCGAAATACACGCAATTAATAAATTTTTCCATATCTTCCGGAGATACTTTAATTGGATTAACAACTGTTGCTCCCTTCATGGAATTTTGCAAAATCTCATGAAAATCTCTCTTAAACTCTTCTTCTGTGATTCCAATATCTGCAATGCATGCTGGAATATCCAGTTCGCGATTCATTTGCTTAACACCTTCTATAATATCCTTTTCCAGTATACGGGATAATTTTGTGTACTTAGCAGCAACCTCTGCATCCTTTTTATTATAATTCATTGAGTACGGAAGAATTATGGCATTAACAAGTCCGTGTGCAAGATTATATTTCCCCCCAAAAGCATGTGACACGCCGTGTACCATACCAAGTCCCGCATTGGAAAATGCCATACCGGCCATACATTGGAAATTATGGATTTTTTCTCTGCTTTGCACAGTTCCTTCTTTATACGAAATTGGCAGCCATTCCATGATACCTTCAATAGCTTCCTTAGCAAGGGCATCCGTGAAATCATTTCCATTTTTGTTTATGTATGCTTCCAGTGCATGGGTTAAGGCATCCATTCCTGTTTCAGCAACGATATGAGCGGGTAATGTTACAGGAAGATTCGGATCCAATATGGCAATATCCGGTCTTATATGTTCGGTTTTAATCGCTAATTTGAACTGTTGTTCTTCCAATGTAATAACGCTGACTTGTGTTACTTCTGATGCTGTTCCTGATGTGGAAGGTATGGCTATCAATTTAGTTTTTAAATTTTTATCCTCAAGAGACATAGAAAATACAGTATCCCAGGTTATTTCCGGATGCTCATAGAAAAGAAGCATAACTTTTGCGGCATCAATCGCAGATCCTCCGCCGAGCGCCAATACGACATCCGGTTTTTCTTTATGAAAAAATGCAACGCCTTCTTCCACCTGTCTGGTTGTGGGATTTTTACTGATTCCACTGTATAAAACAACCTCACATGCTTCTCTATGCATAATCGCTTTTACTCTATCGATGACACCTGTTCTTACCATGGATTGACCGCCGGTTACAATAACCGCCTTTTTATACTCTATATTTCTCAAATAATCAAGTGCATCTCTTCCCGTGATCAGTGCCGTTTTGGTAAATACAATTTTCTTCATACCTATTGTCTTCCTTTCTGCCAGCTGCTTGTATGGTCTTTGTAATAGTGCGAAAAAGAGCAATATCATCTGTAAGACATTGCTCCTTTTCTTTTTATAGAATCATAATATAATTGTTTTTATAAAAGTAATTGTAAAAAATCGGCTAATCCGATTTTTAAAATATTATACAAAATTTATATCCTGTATTTTTTTCATAGCATTCGGTGTAAATGAAGAAAACTTCTTAAAGTCGTGAATAAAGTGAGCTTGATCATAATATCCCAATTTACTGTAGATATCATCTTCTCTTTGAAGTCTGATATATCGTAAACTTTCCTGTAAACGAACAATATTGGCATAATTCTTAATGGACAAACCCACGTTGCTTTTAAAGACGCGGTTTGTATAACGGTGACTGTACCCTAAGGTTTCAACCATATCACCTATAATTACATTTCCGTGCTCTTTTTCAATCTTATTAATAATATGTTTGGTAATGATGTTCTCATTGGTTATCATTGCATTTTCAAGCAGGGATAACATACAATCCGCCTTTTGCTCCAAGGGTAAATCAAAGCTTATCATATCCTCCATCTCCGGTATCCTGAGAAAAGATTCTATAGGAATTCTGTTGCTGATAATATCCTCCATAAACCCTTTAAAGCATGACGGAACAACCCCTCTGATCAATCTTCCGCCAAAGCATTTGTCATATTCTGTAAGAAGAGAGGTTCCTCCTTCACGAAAACTTCCTACTATCAATACCTTCAGCTTGTTATTTCTCCATAGGCATTGAATGTCAATGCTTCCATCCGGTATGGTAATTAATTTATCATTACACGGATTATCAATTTCATAGAATTTTTCAAACAAATTACCGTTTGCGATCACTTCCTGATAATTGATATTGCGCTTAATGCAAAATGTCTTCATTTTCATAAGCATCACTCCTTAGAAAAATTCTGATAATAGGATATACTTATCAATTTAATGAAAATAAAAAAGCAAGAACGTTTATTTTAACGCCCTTGCTTGAAAATTTTATATCATATTATTTTTAATATGTCAATAACAAAATATTTCTAAAGGATTCATCACCATCTTTCATACCGGACGATTTCTTCCAACTCTTTCCTTGGCCTCTGCTTTGGTGTTTCATCACCATATCCCAGCGTAATTATTCCGCACACATATTTATCTTCCGGAATATTCAAGATAGATCTGACATCATCTTGTTCAAACCATGCCGTCCAGCACGTTGCCAATCCTAAATGCTCCGCTTCAAGCAAAATATGCTCCATCGCAATGGCTGTATCCCTGATAATTTGCTTGAGCTCCGGTTCAGGACTGTTCTCATCCAGCCTTACGCTGATACCTTCCGAAATACGACAACGAATATCCGCTACACACACGACAAATACAGGGGCTGTCATCATCCACTGTTGTTGGTGATCAGCATTTGATAATTTCTCTTTCATTTCCTCTGATTCAACTACAATGAACACCCAAGGCTGCGTATTGCTTCCGGATGGTGCCAATCTGGCGCTTTCTAATATTTGGACAAGCTTCACTTTTTCAACTTTTTTATTAAGATATTTACGGATGCTCCTTCTGCTTTCTATTTGTTCTAACATGGTAATCTCCTTTACTAATATGTCAACACCTCATAACCGGTCTCGGTAACTAATACTGTTTTTTCCCATTGAGCAGAAGGCTTCCCGTCAGCGGTACGAACAGTCCAATTATCAGATTTATCCGTTACTATATTGGATTTTCCCATATTTATCATAGGTTCTACCGTAAAAACAAGCCCCGGAACTAAGAGCATTCCAGTTCCTTTCTTTGTTACATAACCGACCCAGGGTTCTTCGTGAAATTGCAGACCAATACCATGGCCTCCGATTTCTCTAACAACAGAATACCCATTTCCCCTTGCATGGTCATGAACCGCTTGCCCAACATCTCCAAGAAATCCCCACGGTTTTACTTGTTCAATGCCAAGCTCCACACACTCTTTCGCAACATCAACCAGTTTTTGTTTCCCGGCAGAAACATCACCAATGCAAAACATGCGTGAAGAATCCGAAAAAAAACCATTGAAAATTGTAGACACATCAATATTTACAATATCCCCGTTTCGCAATAATATACGATCAGAGGGTATACCATGACACACAACATCATTGATCGAGATACACACGCTCTTGGGGTAACCGTTGTAATTAAGTGTTGCCGGAACTCCTCCCAATTCCTTGGTTTTCTCAAAGATGAGCCGGTCAAGTTCTTCCGTAGTGACTCCATCAGCCACATAATTTGTAATAAAATCCAGCAAAGCGATGTTTCGTTTGCTGCTTTCCCGCATACCTTCAATCTGCTGTTTTGTTTTAAGCAATTTCCGATGAGGTACTTCACATCCCTTTAAGCGGTAAATTTCAATTTGCTCTTCAATAGGGCCATGACATTTCTTATATTTCCGACCGCTGCCACACCAGCAGAGATCATTTCTTCCAAATTTATCAGACATTTTATCTCCTCACATCTATAAATTCGGAGGGAGCAATATGCCCTAAAGGGAATCCGGCAGAAAACCGAAAGCATTCCGATATTGGCGCGGCGAACATTGAAACGCTTTAGAAAAAGCTCTGGCAAACGATTCAGATGACGAGTATCCGTATCGGAACGCAATATCAATTATTTTGTCATTGGTTACGCAAAGATCATAAGCGGCACCTTTTAATTTACATTGAGCAAGAAACTGTTTATATGTCATACCCATGTGCTCCCGAAACTTCGTAGAGCAGTAATACGGCGAATATCCAACATATGATGACATATCCTGCAGACTCGGATTTTCCGTTATGTTATTTTCTACCCACTTTGCCATTGTTTCTATTGTTTGTACAGACATTTGCTTCACTCCTTTTTACAGTATATCAATTTCAGCAGACAATTACATGATATAAGTTGCACATATGAAATAATATATCGATAATCTCCATAATTTGAATACAGCAAGAGTTAAGAATGCCTCTAATTATAAAAAGTCTTAAAAATATATAATACGCTATTCCTGATGCGGCAAATTAATGACAGTTACCTTAGGTCTGGACATAGACTCAATGGAATAACGAATTCCCTGCGTACCAATCCCGGAAGCTTTTACTCCAAGAAACGGGAAGTGATCGGGACCTCTTTCCGTTTTGTTATTCACTTGAACAGTGCCTACCTCTAATTTGTCTGCCACATAAAAGGCATCATTGATATTCTGCGTAAACACTGCAGATTGAAGTCCGTATTCGGATGCATTTGCTATCTCTATTGCCTCGTCTTTATCTTTCACACGTATGATCGGAAGCACAGGACCAAATGGTTCTTCCCAGGCAATTCTCATGTCAGTCGTAACGTAATCGAACAAAGTCGGAGTGATAATATTTCCTTCTCTGTTCCCTCCAACGAGCAGCTTAGCACCTTTTTCTTTCGCATCATCTATCAATTCACATACAAAATCCGCTGCCTTCGAACTGATTAATGGTACAATATCAACATCCTTTTCTAATGGATTCCCATAGGCTAACTTTTCCATCTTAGACATTATCTTTTCTACCAATTGATCTGCTATTTGATCTACTGCTAAAATTCGCTTAACTGCAGTACATCTTTGACCGGAATAAGAATACCCTCCCGCAACAATATTATTGGCTGTCAAATCTAAATCCGCGTCTTCCAAAACAATAGCGGCATCCTTTCCGCCAAGTTCCATCAACAGCGGTACCATATTAGTTATTTGTGAAATATGCTGCCCAACTTCTGTACTGCCGGTAAAATTAATAAAATTAATTCCCGGATGAGTAGTGATATAATCTCCTATTTCACTGCCTTTTCCGGTAACAGTATTTAAAACCCCGTCAGGAACTCCCGCTTCCTGAAAAGCTCTTGCTAAATATAGTCCGCATAAGCTGCCTTGAGTTGCCGGTTTTAAAATAACAGAATTCCCAGCCATCAATCCTGGCGCAATCTTAGATGCAGCCAAATTCACAGGATAGTTAAATGGAGAGATCGCTAAAACAACTCCAAGAGGTTCTCTTCTTACAATCGAAACTTTATTTGTTTTTCCCCCCGGAAAACTATCCCCCGGAATGCTTTCGCCGGAAATATTCTTGGCGGTATCTGCCGTAAACTTGATGAAATCGGCCGTTCTTTCCACTTCGGAAAGACCGCTCTTTCTGTCTTTTGCTATTTCTTTTACCATGAGGCCGGCCAGTTCCTCCTTGTTTTTCAGAAGAATATCAGCTGCATGATACAAAATTTCCGCTTTTTCATCTATTGTCACATGCTTCCAGTCCTTCTGCGCTTCCTTTGCCGCTTGTACCGCCAAATCCACCTCATTTTTTGTCATTGCAGGTACACTTCCAATAACTGAATTATCAATAGGGGATGTTACAGTAATATACTTACCGTCTTTACTCTCAACCCATTCACCATTTATGAGATTTCTATATAGATTATTATCATCCTTGATTAAAGTCATCATTTTATTTCCTCCTGTCATTCACCTTGCAAAAAGTTATAAATGAATATGTTAATAGTTAAAAGATATTCTAACATATAGTTAATTTATGTCAATAAGGCACTAATTAGTAAGATAGTACCGAAAAGTTACTATATGCCTTAAGGTTGATGTCATGCACTTTTATCCAACAATTCAATCAAGTGCAAAATGTAACCAAATGTGACATGAGCTCGATTTATTGAATATACTGTTATAGACTTATTCTCATCGATGTGATTCAAATTGAAAAATTGTAAGAGGTAAAGTTAACAATGAATAATATGATACCATTATCAGTTATCAATAGACAAGATTTTACTTTACTTTATTTTGACCTTAATGACGTTAAAACACCCGAAAGAATCGACAAGGCATATATTTTGAGTAACAACTATTGCGGAGATGCTGCCGAAAAACCAGTGGAGGTTTTTATAAATGATTCCTTATCCGAAGAAGATTACGAGTTTCTAAATGATTCCTTAAAAGGGGCAAGGACTTATGGACAATCCGGCAATGTTATAGCAGATATAAGTGAAAATGTTAAAATGTTAGTATCGGAATATATTCCCAATTGGGGGATTACTATTAAAAAACAGCTTCAAAATCCAAGACTGATGATTACTTACCACAAGGATACAATCTACCCAAACTGTGAATGTAATCCCTTCTTTGATAAGGAGATTTTTCTTTCAGGTTACAACCATAATATCCAATCGCCGTGGTTTTGTACCGCTTACTCTCAAACAATTACTTTTTTTGCTCAAAACGCCGGATGTAATGATATTGCGATTTATCTTCAATATAGTCCGGATCGTGTCCGTTCTGTAAACGATCCGCAGCAGCTGATAATCAGACCGGAAGAAACAGTGGATATTATTCCCTATAAATTCTCGAAATTTACACGTATGGCCGCCCATTCGGAGCATAAGCAAATTGCTCTGCGCATGTGGTTCCAAACGCAGCTGACGAACCACTAATATATGTCCTGCATATTATGTATTATCCTCTTTTATGAGGAAATAACCTTGGAGGAAAATTATGAACAATCTAGTTTTTAATACAACTGCCAGCCAGTTATTATCCAGCGTATATGGCTATAACCAAGGTACCGGGACATTACAACTCTTGCAACTAAATTCGGCAGGCGAACTACTTGTCGCCTCCGCTTCCATGACGGTGGCAGGTGACGTAACCATCACCAATGCCCTGCTCACCGTGGCCGGCGATGTAACAATCGCTAACCCGATCACCATTGCCAACGGCAGCCTGACTGTAAACGGTGAAATTTCGGTCGAGGGTGACGTAACCATCACTAATGCCCTGCTTACCGTGGCCGGCGATGTGACGGTTGCTAACCCGATTACCATTGCCAATTCCAATTTGACAGTTTTGGTTCAGGGTAATGAGTTCTTCTCGGCAACCGACCCTCACAATGGTGCATCCTCAACAGGTATTGCACTTGCCGCGACAGATATCTCGCAATTGAGAACCGCCACCATGTTCGTCAACAATACGGGAACAAACGCCATTACTGTAACCCTTCAAATCAGTCCTGACGGAGTGATTTATTTCGATGACGTAAAATATGATGACGTATTAGTCGCAGGTGGATCGTATACCATCATGGTCGTAGAAACATTTGCGCAGTATGCTCAGATCAGCTATGACGCCGGAACCCTTGCAACCTTTACGGCTTATTATAACGGCCAGGCTTAAAAGAATGTATGATTTGAAAAGAGCCACGGAGTGTTGCTCCGTGGCTTATATCACATTTGCATGTGAGTAAGAAGGTTGAAAGGAGCATGGATATAAATATGAAAACATTAAGTCTTTGCATTATCGTAAAAAATGGAGAAAAATATATAGAACAGTGTATTGAAAGCGTATTCCAGGCTGTATCCGAGGTAATTGTAGTAGATACAGGTTCCACAGATAACACTCTTGCCTGTATACAGCGGTTTCACCCGCAAATTTTTCATTATGAATGGGATGATAATTTTGCCGATGCCCGCAACTTTTCCCTGCAGCAGGCAACATGTGATTTTATTCTGGTTTTGGATGCCGACGAAGTTCTATATCCAGAAGATTTGCCAAAACTGATAGCACTTCTGGAAACCACAACTGCCGATGGAATATCTATATTGTTTCATAACTTTACAGATGAAAAATCCGAGGAAATCTTTAATACACATATAGGTTTACGTTTATTTAAAAATGGATGCTTCCACTATGAAGGCGCAATCCATGAGCAGCTGACTTTTAATCAAACCGAAAAAAAACCGTTTTTGGAAATTTCCGAGTTAAGACTTAAGCATTATGGGTATCTGAAATCCAACGCCGGATTAAAAAAACACAACCGCAACATTCCCATCTTGCAGACGATGCTGGACAAAAATCCCAATGATGCTTTTCATCTATTCAATATGGGCAATGAATATATGAGTTTGGAGGATTACACAAAGGCACTTGACTACTTCGAAAAAGCAGATCAGCACAAAGATATTTCTATGGCATATTCACCACATCTGATATACAGACGTGCCACCTGCCTGCACAACATGAAACGGAATGAAGAAAGCCTAACGGTTCTTGCTGATGGCCTTCGCTGTTATCCTGCCTGTACGGATATGGAATATCTCCGTGGAATCATACTCAAAAAAATGAAACGTTTTACTTTGGCTCTGGATAGTTTCAATAAATGTCTTTCTATGGGTGAACCTCCTCCCACACTGCACTTTTTTAATGAAACCTCTAATTTCAGGCCTTTAATTGAAATGGCAGAAATCTATTTCCTTATGGATGATTACAATAAATCGTTGGATTGCTACATGAAAGCAATGCGTGCGAACGGAAAAAAATATCATGTAATATATGAAATCGGCAAAGTCTTAAACAAAATATTGGCCGATAGAGACCGTGTCGCCGAGAACCTGCGTAATCTCTATGCCGATCACCGTTTTAAGGCCAATGTAATGGTCACTACCGATGTTCTGCTCAATGAAAGAATGCCTGAGCAGGCCCGAAGCGAATTTGAAGAGTATATGAACGAAGACGGAAACTTGGATGCAGATATATATTTTCTCAGAGGAAGGCTGTTGTTCTGCAATAAAGAATATGAAAAGGCATTTAAGTCGTTTGCCGAATGTATAGCTTCCGATACGTTAAAAGGAATACTGCCTAATGCAAGAAGCCGCTCGTTTGAATATATGACGGCTTGCTGTGTACTTTGCAGACAACTAAAGGACGACTTTCTCAGTATAGCCCGCACGGTGGAAGAAAAGACCGAACGCATAATATATTTGGCTTTTATAGAAGCACATGGCGAACCGCTGGAGAAAGAATCCCTTTCAACAATTGCGTCGGTATTATCAATTGTTCTATCGACAAATGAATACCAGGTATTTGAGGACGTTTTGAGCATCCTCAACCTTGTAGAAGGAGACGAAGCTCTGTTGGCTTTGGCAGAGGTCTATTATCACAATAATTACCATGATATGGCAGTTAAGACTATCCTGAGATCCGTTAAGGAGCTGGACTGTATTAATTCAACAGCCGTTTCGATATTAAACAAAGAATTTATTCTATAATGATTTTTATGGAAATAATCTTTATGGACGATTGATTTGCTTAACCTCTTACCCGATACACGCTGCAATCAGCAGACCGGTCCAGAAATCCGTATTCGATTAATGCCCGCCGTATCGTTGAAAAATCGTCATAAATTCTTTCCAGGATTCTGTTTACTTCAGCTTCACTGTATTCCTGCTCCGGCCTAAAGTTATTTGCAATTTCCCTCAAAACAATAATCTTCTTTTTTTCCTTTGCAGGAAATTGCTTGATGGCGCCGGTTTCATCCATATAAGCCCTAATTGTCTTTTCTCTCTCCACATCGGTAATATTGTATCTGTCATCAATCATCGTTGCGGCGGCGTGAAGCTCTTCGATGATACCAATATCCGATTGATCTATGGAACGATTCGTCTTCTCTTCCAGTGAATTCATAAGAGAGAGAAAGACTTTCGCCTGTTTTTCCTTTTCTCTCAGTTTAAAACGATGATTTCTTACTGTAGAAGGGGCGATCCCGACGCTTTGAGAAATCACTTTATCGTCTTTTCCTTCGGACATCAATTTCAACACTTGCTGCTGTACCTCCGATATTCCGCTAGAGGAAGGACTTTGCTCCAATATATAATCTACTGTAAAGCCATGCTCTGTCGCTCGATGTTCGTTAACCGCACCGAAGGCATCATATAAATTCTCGTTTATCGTAAAGATTGAGCCCTTTTTAAATTTTCTGCCGCACAGAGTACATGTATAGAAACCTCTCTCTTCCTTATAGCCTGACACAATCTCTTCTATGCTTGAATTCCAAATACAATACTTCTCTTCCACAGCTTGCGCTCCTCCTAACCTTCATATTTATGATTATTAATCTTATATTTTATAATTATACAACTATATTTACATAATGTCTATATATAAGCAAACATTATTTTGAATCGTTTATAAAAAGGTGCAGTCTGAAATATCATAAGAAACTACCTGAAGGATATTATAAATCACATCATTCACTTGAAGAACATTATCTCATGGGGCCGGAATATAGCGCAAATCGCAAAATAAGGGAAGCCGTAACGGCTTCCCTTACCTTATTAAAAATTTTATATCGCTTCTTTTTATCTTTTTCTGCTTTCGAAATCTTCAACAAACTGAACAATCAGGTTGGTAGTCCCTTCGACTCCCAGTACGCTGCTGTTAATACACAGATCATAGCTGTCTGCGCGGCCCCATTTCTTTGAAGAATAATAATTATAATAGCTCTGACGCTGTTTATCCTTTTTCGCCATCATATCCTTCGCTTTTGCTTCTGTTAAATTATATTTATTCATAATACGTTTTACCTTAGTCTCTTCATCACCGTAAATAAATAAGTGAACGCAGTTCTTGTAATCGCTGAGAGCATAATCTGCACAGCGGCCGACAATAATGCAGGGGCCTTCGTCGGCAATCTTTTTAATCGTATTGAATTGGGCGAGAAATACCTTATGACTGATTGGCATATCCACGAAAGAAGATGCATTATAGCCAAACGAATATGTATCCATAACCAAATTATAAAGGAAGGAATTCGTCGGCCTTTCATCGTGTGTCTGGATCATTTCTTCACAAAAACCGCTTTCTTGCGCTGCCCTTGTGAGCAGCTCCTTATCATAGCAAGGAATATTAAAACATTTTGCTACCTGCTCCCCTATTTCTCTTCCTGCTGAGCCGAATTGTCTCGCGATCGTAATAATTGTATCCATACTCATTCCTCCATTCTATTGCTATTGATATAATCAACGATAAGGCTAAGATTATAATTATTATATATATTATATATAATTGACTCTAAAAATTCAATAAATATACAATTTTAACACGTTTTATTTGTGCAAATCACCTTGAGTTTACATAATTATTTTATGTCAACTATTATTCATTTTACCTCATTATCTGAAATTGACTGCATAAAAACACAAATTAAAAAGTCAATATTATACAAGAAGAAATCATCAAGTTGTGCTACAATCTATACGAAATACATAGGAGGATAATATTATGACAGACCGGGAACAACGCTTAGTGCGTTACGATAATGAATTAAAAATTGAAGCACATCAATTCAACGGAATAATGCAAAAATTCCCAAATCACTTCCATGAATACTATGTAATCGGTTTTGTGGAAGGAGGGAGTCGGCATCTATCCTGTAAGAATAAAGATTACACTATAGGAGCAGGTGATTTGTTGCTATTTAATCCATTAGATAATCATACCTGCCAACAAATTGATGATAAACCTCTCGACTGGAGAAGCATCAATATCAATGAGAATATAATGAGGGAAACAGCCGTACAAATTACCGGTATGGACTATCTTCCCCAGTTTACCACTACGGTGGCATACCATAGTGAAATCGTCCCGTCTTTACGCGAGCTTCATGGATTGATTATGGAGCAGAGGAAAGATTTTGAAAAGGAGGAAATTTTCTTTTTCCTCATTGAACAGCTAATTACAGAATTCACCGGACCCGAAAAAGAAAAACGCACAGAAGTAAGTGCGGAAATTCAAGAGTCCTGCTATTATATGGAAAACCATTATACCGAATTAATAACATTAGATGATTTAAGCAGGCTGTCCAATTTAAACAAATACACTTTGCTAAGAAACTTTACAAAGCAAAGAGGAGTCACACCATACCAATATCTTGAAACTATCCGGATAAGCGAAGCAAAAAAGCTGCTGGAAGAAGGCATAGATCCCATGGATGCCGCCTTACAGACAGGTTTTGCAGATCAAAGCCATTTCACAAAATTTTTCAAGAAACTAATCGGACTTACTCCAAAACAATATGGGGATATATTTAAGGAAAACAGAGACTAGACCTTAAGCGAGGAGCACATAAATAATATATGAGAACGAACAAAGAAATTGCCGGACATCTTTTGGCCGCCATTACAGTTTTAATATGGGGAACAACTTTTATATCAACAAAAATATTACTCGTAAGCTTTACTCCCATTGAAATATTATTTTACCGTTTCGCCATAGGACTGATCGCATTAACAGTAGTTTTTCCATATAGGTTAAAATGGACAAGAATAAGACAGGAAATCTTTTTTGCCAGTGCAGGCTTATGCGGGGTTACGCTTTATTTCCTCTTGGAAAATATTGCTTTGACCTATACGCTTGCATCCAATGTCGGAGTGATTATTTCTATTGCACCGTTTTTCACGGCACTACTTTCCCATCGTTTTTTGGGTAATGAGAAGCTAAGGATAAACTTCTTTATTGGATTCGTTATTGCTATGATAGGAATTATCCTTATCAATTTTAACGGAAGCATGATTTTGAAACTGAATCCGGTCGGAGATCTGTTAGCGGTAATTGCAGCTCTTGTATGGGCACTTTATTCAATACTTACAAGAAAAATCAGCCAATTCGGGTATAACACAATACAGACTACCCGAAGAATATTTCTTTACGGAATACTTTTTATGCTTCCTGCTCTTTTTGTATTCCCTTTTGAATGGAAAATAGAAAAGTTCACACAGCCTATTATTGTATTCAATATTTTATTCCTTGGATTAGGAGCATCGGCCCTTTGCTTTGTTACATGGAATACGGCAGTTAAGCTGTTAGGAGCAATAAAAACGAGCATTTACATTTACATGGTTCCAGCTATTACCGTAATCACATCGATTCTTGTATTAAATGAAATAATCACATGGATTGCCGCTTGCGGAACGTTACTTACATTGGCCGGACTATTCATATCTGAAAGAAAAACACTATTTTTCTATAGAATTTCAAGTAAATGCGTAAAATAATCAGGCAATGGTGCATTCGTTTCGATATACTTTAAGCTTCGCGGATGAACAAATCCAAGCGTTTTCGCATGAAGGCACTGTCCCTCCAGCTTAAAAGGCGATTTCCGGTTGCCGGCGTACACCTCGTCCCCCAGCAGAGGATGTCCTATGCTGGCCATATGGACGCGGATCTGATGGGTTCTTCCGGTCTCCAACATACATTCGATATAAGTATATCCATTGAATCTTTTTAATACCTTATAGTGAGTAACAGCATACTTCCCGTTTTTTTCATTAACGGCCATTCTCTTGCGGTCGGTAGGATGTCTTCCCACGGGAGCATTTACGGAACCTTCCTCCTCCTTTATCACCCCATAACAAATGGCGTGATATTTTCTTACGATAGAATGTTCTTTAAGCTGGCATGCGATGTGGTTATGAGAAAAGTCGTTCTTGCAAATGATAACGGAACCGGTAGTATCCCGGTCAATTCTATGAACAATGCCCGGACGCATCACACCGTTAATACCGGAAAGCTCTCCATGGCAATGAAACATGACCGCATTTACCAAAGTATTGTTGTAATGTCCTGCCGCAGGATGGACGACCATGCCCTTGGGTTTATTCACAACGAGAACATCCGCATCCTCATAGAGAATATCCAGCGGAATATCCTCCGGCAGTATATCAGGCTCCTCGGCAGGCGGCACATCAAAGCGTATTTCATCGTCGACCTTCACCTTGTAATTCGCTTTGACGACGATACCATTTACTGTGATCTTTTCATCCTTTAACAGCTTTTGTATATAAGAGCGCGACAAAGAATCGATAAGCACGCTTAAGCACTTATCAATCCTCTCATCTCCCATATCCTCGTTTATTTGAAAACAAAGCTGACCGCTGTCTTGAATCATCTATTTCAGTTCCCTGTACTTATTTTGTTTGAAATTGAGGAAATTTAAGTCCTCTTCCTTATAATAAAAAAGCAATAATATAAAAAGCACTACCGAGGCCATTGTCACATACATATCAGCTACATTAAATATGGGAAAATTGATACATACGAAATAAATAAAATCCACCACATAATCCAAACGGATACGATCTATCATATTTCCTGCCGCACCTCCCGCAATCGTCACGAGAAGAATATGCAAAAACGTATACCGGCGGCCGCCAGGAGTCTTATAAAGAATATAAACGATTGTACATAAAAATATGATTCCGACAAATAGAAACAAAACCTTTTGATTTTGCAAAAGCCCAAACGCTGCGCCCCTGTTCTCCAGATAATTGAATTCCAAGATGCCTTCAATCACACTGTAAGCTGGCTGGTGCCTTAATTTAAGGACTGCAAAGTATTTGGAAAGCTGATCCGTGGCAATCAGCACGCTTAAAAGAAATACATCGAAGACAAGCAATTTTTTCTTTGACTTACTCATGAAAAATCCTCACGTTTCTTTGAATCGATAAGTATTTATGCGTACTTATCAATTATTATTCAGACATATCCTCTTCGTTAAAGCTGATTTCCTCTACCGCCGCTTTAATATCTTCCTCCGTGACACTCATATCGATAACGGCTTTTCCTACTTTTTTGAGAAGGACAAATTTAATCTTACCAGCGTCCATCTTTTTATCTGATTTTGTAAGGGCCGTTATTTCCTGCGAATCGATGTCTTCTATGGAAATCGGTAAATTGAAGGGCACGAACATATCCCTGATTTCATAATACTCCTCCATAGACAAAAGCTCGTGCTTCCATGAAATGAAAGCTGCCGCCACACATCCTAAGGCGACGCATTCCCCATGGTAAAGCTCAAAATTTTTCGCTTTTTCTATAGCATGTCCAATCGTATGTCCGAAGTTAAGGAGAGCCCTGTCTCCCATCTCCTTCGGGTCCTTTTCCACCACCGCTTTTTTGATGGAACAGCTCTTAATTACCATCTCCTCCAAGACGGAAGGCTCTCTCTCGCATATCTCATACATGTTATTAAGCAGCCACTCATAAAAAATATGGTCGCGAATCAAACCATGTTTCATAATTTCAGCAAAACCAGAGTAATATTGCCGTTCCTCCAGGGTCTTAAGCGCAGAAACATTCATATAAACCAGCTTGGGCATATGAAAAGCTCCCACCATGTTCTTGTACCCGTCAAAATCGACACCGGTCTTTCCGCCGATGCTGCTGTCCGCTTGTGCCAAGAGCGTGGTCGGAATCTGTATGAAATCGATTCCGCGCAAATAAGTTGCTGCAGTGAAGCCGGTCAGGTCTCCGACAACGCCGCCGCCCAATGCGATGAGCAAATCCTTTCTATCGAACTCTTCTTCAATAAGAAAGGTATAGGCTTTCTTCACCGTATCCAGCGTCTTGTTCTGTTCTCCCGCAGGGAAAGAAAAAACTACAGCTTTCTTACATTTATCCTTTATTAAATCCAAGATAGTCTGTGCATATAAGGCCTCCACCGAAGAGTCCGTCACAATGCAGAGCCGCCTGTTCCCAGTTCCAAGCTCTTCCAGTTCAAAAGCAAACTCGTCAAAGGTCTGCGAAAATACAATATCATAACAAGGCTTTTTTTCATAATTTATGGTCAATCTCTGGGCCATACATTTTTCCTCCGGCTTACATTATATAAAAACTTCCCTGATAAAAAGGGAAGTTTTCAACTTTATTTATTAATAGGTACATCGAAAGCTCCTGATAACAGCTCTTGAAAGTCTCCTGAAATATCTACGCTCGCTGGAGTAATGATGAATATGTAGTGAGATATTTTCTGCAGGTTGCCGCTCATCGCGAAGCAGGAACCGGAGGTGAAATCAATGATCCGCTGAGCGATATCCACGTCCAGGCCTTCCAGATTAAGCACTACCGTTCTGTTGGCTAACAATGTCTCTGTAATCTCCCTCGCATCCTCCACGGAAGTAGGTTTGATTACGCACACCTCCATGCCTGCGCCTATCATCTTCCTCGGCTGTCTTGCCATTGGAGTGATCTTGGGCGAAGACTTTTTAGCAGAGACATCCTCTAATATCGGAGATTCTTCCTTGGGAACTACCGTCTTTTTAGAAGACTGGTGCTCGTCGGAATCATCATAATAATCCTCATCATAATAATCCTCATCTTCATCATTCAACTTCATATAGTTTAAAAATTTATCCATTACTCCCATCGTAATATCTCCTTAACTGTTATAATTCCTTTCGCCAAATATGCCTGTCCCAACTCGAACATAAGTCGCGCCCTCTTCAATCGCGACTTCGTAATCTCCAGTCATCCCCATCGACAAAACATTCATATTAACATTATCATTGTTTTTTTTCATTATGTCAACAGATAATTGGCGTAAGCTTACAAAGTATTGTCTGTTTTCTTCCGAATTTTCAACATATGGCGCTATCATCATCAAGCCTTCGACTTCTATCGACGGCAGCCTGGAAATATTTTCAAGAAGCCCAGCAGTCTCATCAATGCTCACCCCGAACTTGGTATCCTCCTGCGCAGCATTTACCTCTATAAGAATATGAGCGGTAACATTCTTCTTCACCGCTTCCTTACTTATTTCTTCCGCCAGCCTCAAAGAATCCACCCCATGAATAAGATAAGCCTTATCAACAATATACTTCACCTTATTCCGCTGAAGATGCCCAATCATATGCCATCTGATATCCTTCGGCATCTGCTCATACTTGTCCACCAGTTCCTGCACCTTATTCTCCCCAAAGTCCCTGCATCCACACTCATACGCCGCTTTCAGTGCCTCCACCGGCATCGTCTTGCTGACCGCTATAAGCATCACTTCCTCGATATTCCGATCAGAACGCTTGCAGGCACTAAGAATATTGTTCTCTACCACCTTTATATTATCGGCAATATAACCATAACCGATGCCACTCTTCTCAGTACACACCTTATCTTTATCCTCACCCATACCTATCTCCTTTCCTACACCACCATAATTTAAAGCTAAAGAATCCTCCCACCTATCAGCGCAGTTGTTTTCTACAGGCACCCATTATTCATATATCAATTCATCCTCACTCACCGTCGCCGCATCCAAGACGATATAGTCGTACACATTCAGTCCATATGCCGTATTGGACTGCACAACGGAATATTCATCATTGCTGTATAAAATATTGACCTGCTTGAAATCAGCATATCCCTTATTGATGTTATATACCCCAATCAGGCTTCCTCTCTTGCTCACCGCATATTTCTCCGTACCTTCAGGAATTATAAGATAATCCCCTATTCGAAGGGTGGAATCATCCACATAATATTCCTCATCCTCTTCATTGTAAATCGTAGTCTCCACAAACTCCGTCGTAGCTGTTCCGTCCTCCGTGTAAGCTTCTCTCAACACTCCATAGGAACTACTGTTTCCGCCTTTTGTAACGAAGCTCTTGGGTACAATGAAAAATTCCTTTTCCACTATAGCGGAATTGGGAACCTTTAATCCCGATTCGTCTTCCAGAATGAGCTCAATATCTACAAAACGATCCGTACAGAACGTGATCATAGAATTGGTGAAGGCGAGCTTGACAAAAATATCGCCGTCTTCATTTGTATAAGAGTCCACCTTGCCCCAGGACGTTTCCTGGTTTTTTAAGAATTTTACCTTTACGTATTCCGCTTCGAGAAGCTCCGCTTCTCTGTCCTTATCGACCTGGATAACTAGCGACCAGTCTTCGCTTGTGGATAATTTATAAACAGGGTCACCCGCCGCAATCAATTCATTGCCTATTAACTGTTTTTTTTCGTAGTTCTCTTGTGAATACAACGCCTCGGTCATCTGCTCTAAGGTCAGCGCCTCATACCCATCCGTGGAATAGACGACAATACCTGCCGCAGGCGAAATACACTGCTTTACCAGCCCCTCCAGCCCTGAAGTCTGAATGGCATCTATGCTCTCCAAGATATTATAATTGGCCAGCTTCAGGACAGTCCCCTGCATACTGTATTTAAAGTCATAAGCCGCTGCAAAACTTTTCGGATCGAAGGTGCTGGAAAATCCTACGATTTCCGTCTTCAATTCTGACAAATCCGCCTTGGACAAAGAGTTTTCTCCCGAAGAGTTGGCGTTGATATAATCGGAGAGTTTGCCAGACTCATCCACGGCATAAACGAGGTCGCCCGCCGCCACTCTCGCTCCCTCTCTGGCAAAATAATTCACATATCCGGCATCGTCGGCCATCACCACCGTCTCGTCCCTGAGCGCCACCGCCTTGTATATATTATTGATAGATAGAGCACCCGCCTTGACCTCATAAGCAACGACATGCTTGGAGGTAAAATACATGAAGGTACAAATGATGATATAAATGAAAATAACAGCAAAAATTATCATCCCTATATTAAGATTGAGCGGCTTTCTATATTTTGTTACCTTATTGGAATTCTGATTGTTCAATCCAAGACCTCCCAGGCTTTGCTTTGCAAAGGAAAGGCCCCGGCAAGGTATCCGAGGCCAATTAAAATCAGTAAAACGAATCCACAATACTTTCCTGATTTAAAACTACTATAATTAAAGAGCTACAATAACCTTTGATTTCATAACTTCAGGCAATTCATGTTCATCTAATGAAATACTCAAAACGAAATCTACGCCAAACGATTCTCCAATTTTTTCTAATTTTTCAATTGCAGGAAGGGTGTCCTTGCCTTCCAGACAAGCTATCTTCAGGAAGCTGTCGAAATACATCTGTTGTAGATCGTGATCCTGAGATATAATACCACAGATAAATCCAAGAAACTCATCGCTGTTAGTGATCATATAATCCATTACGTTAATTAAACGAATCTTGTTGTTCAATTCATACATATGCTTTGTACTTTTGTCTAAATATGTAATATTTCCCGATGCTGTTTTCACCTCGGCATTTACCTTATCCAGTAAATGTTTTGTCTTACCTTTTCCCTTATTGCCTACTATTAATTGAACCATTGGTGAACCCTCCTATAGTAAATTCGGCCCATAAAAACTTATTAATAGGCCTATTTATATTATAGTTTATATTATATTAAAAAACAACTGTTAATTCTTTATTTCGCTCAACAAATCAGTCATATCCTGGTAAAGAATATCCTTATCGTCTGCGCGCAGAATTACGGAAATATATGGCTTACCCGTAGAATCCCTGGAGAGAATAATCAGACAGTGTCCTGCCGCATTAGTAGTCCCCGTCTTTCCGCCGATAACCGTTATCGCATCAGGAGCGTTCTTCTCCCCCTGAAGGTAAAGATTCGTTGTATTTACAGAAATCTCTTTATCGTTTCCGTTCTTGTCCTTGTACACGGTTGTATAGGACGGCATGGAAATAATTTCATTGATCAGATTATATTCCAGGGCTGCATTAAAAATCAGATACATGTCATAAGCCGTCACGTAATGATTGTCCGCAGTAAGCCCGTGAGGATTCACAAAATTGCTGTTCGTGGCTCCTATCTCCTTCGCTTCCTGATTCATCAGTTCGCTAAAGCCCTCCACAGAACCACCCACGCCCTCCGCAATCATTACCGCAGCATCGTTTGCGGAGTTGATGAGAAGCAGATGGAGCGCCTGCGTCAGTGTCATCTTGTCCCCTTCCTTTATTCCCACGGTCTGGGCGCCTGATTCCGTAATCTTTACATTGGCGGAGGCAGCCAGAACTTCGTCGGGAGAGCCGTATTTCAACGCTACCAGAGCAGTCATGATTTTGGTCAGGCTGGCTGGCGCCAGCTTCTCGTATACGTTTTTCGCTAAAATGGTCTCATTGGTAGACAAGGAAAAAAGTGCTGCGGAGCTGACCTGACTAAGATCCAGGTCCTCTGCAACAATATCTCCATCCACAACACATAAATCCGCCGCGAAAGGCGTAGCAGTATCCACAGCTTCTTCCGAAACGGAAATGCGGTAGCTGCTTACCGGATAGTCGGGCGAATACGCCATTTCATAAGGCGTGCTGCCGCAGCCGGTAAGAATGCTTCCTAATAAAACTGTACTTATACTCAAACAAAAAATTCTGTTATCTATACATCTCACGCCACTCTAAATCTCCTCTATCCAGCGATTTTATCAGTAGTTCTGCCGAAGCCAGATTAGTCGCCAACGGAATGTTGTAAACATCACATAAACGTACTACATTATTAACGTCAGGCTCATGAGGCTTAGGAGTCAGCGGATCGCGGAGAAAAATAACGAGATCCATTTCATTGTGCTCAATTTGTGCACCTATCTGCTGTTCACCCCCCAGATGACCTGCCAGAAATTTATGCACGTTCAGATTCGTAACCTCTTCAATCAGTCTCCCTGTCGTTCCCGTTGCAAAAAGTTCGTTCTTGCTTAAAATCCCTTTGTAAGCAATACAAAAATTCTGCATCAATTTCTTTTTTGCATCGTGTGCAATCAGTGCAATGTTCATAGTTATACCCTCTCTTATGTTAATATTTATTTTTACATTGTAAACCAACGTTTAAAACGAAACCGATCCCTATATACAAGCTGACTAAGGACGTCAGCCCGTAGCTTACAAAGGGAAGCGTGACTCCCGTATTCGGAAGCAGTCCCGTTGTTACGCCTATATTCAGGAAACCTTGGAAACCAATCAGTCCGGCCATTCCGGAAGCTATAATGGCACCGGCGACATCTTTCGACCTGCGCGCCACCAGAATACATTCCAAGGTGATGAGAATGATGAGTACGATTACAGTACAGGTACCTATGAAGCCAAATTCCTCTCCGATTACCGCAAAGATAAAGTCCGTCTGAGGCTCCGAAATGAAATTGCCGTTTTTAACAGAGCTGATAACGTTCGTGTTATATCCTTTTCCATGAAGCTGTCCGGAACCAATCGCCATAATGGAATTCAACTGCTGATAAGCCTCCGTCGTGGCATACTCCTCCGGATACAGCCACGCGAGGATACGCGTCTGCTGATAGTCTTGAATCAGATCCTGATCCGGCTGAAGGACGATGGTCATTACTATGATAAACGCAGGAACCGTAACTGCCAATATTCCGGCCACCAGCTTCCAATGAACACCGCCTACAAACATAATAACACAAAATACTACAGCAAGCACTATCGTAGTTGATAAATTCGGCTGCTCGTAAATTAAAAACAACGGGGGAAGTATGAGCAGGCAGCATATTGCAATGTTTTTGAAGGTGTTCAATTTTTCCCTATGTCTCATTATAAACTGTGCGTAAAACAGAATCAACAAAATTTTCGCAGTTTCCGACGGCTGAAACTGAATTCCGAACAGTTCCACCCATCGCTGGGCGCCGTTTACCAGCTCGCCCATCACGGCAACCAGCACGAGAAGGACGATATTGGCCAGATAACAGAGCCAGTACAGCTTAAGCAGCACAGAATAATCAAAAAGAGAAATTACGACCATGAGAAATAAACCGAGTATAAATCCGGCAATCTGCGTTTTCTGCACTGATTCTTTTGCACTGCCCACGGCTAAAATACCAATAACAGTGAGGGAAATCACCAAGATAATAAGCTTAAAGTCATAATCCCGTATTCTGTATTGTTTCAGCATCTTTTTTCCCTCCAAGTTAAGCCGCTTTTTATTTTGAGGCCGCTTTTTTATTTATTCACGTCAATAATCGGAATGTTGGCATATAAAGACGGAGTCTTCATGCGCCCCTTTGTTCCCGTTTTCGTGATTTGTATTTCCATGCTTTTTGCATCGATTTTCATGTATTTTGAAATGACCTTTGCGATGTCCGTTTTTATCATGTCCATCATTTCCGGAGAGCAGTTTACCCGGTCGGATATCAATAATATTTTCAATCTATCCTTGGCTATTTCCCGGGAACTCTTCCTCTTAAAAAAATTTCCGAATCCCATCAAAACTCCTCCTTAATTTTTGTGAAATATACCAGTTACTCTTGTCCAGAAAGAAATCGTCTTCTCGAAATCGATAAAAGGGATTTCTTTGCCGAGTACACGTTCGCATATGTTCTGATACGCGCGCCCTGCCATAGTATCATTTCCTACAAGAGGTTCTCCCTGATTGGTAGCTATCACTACATTTTCATCGTCCGGTACAATACCAATAAGAGGAATGGAAAGGATGTCCACAACGTCCGCTGCGCTCATCATATCTCCTCTCTTTACCATATCGTACCGTATTCTGTTGATAATTAAGTCGATTTGTTTGAATTCGTTGGCCTCCAAAAGACCGATAATTCTGTCGGCGTCCCTAATAGCCGAGACCTCCGGTGTGGTCACCACAAGTGCCCTGTCTGCGCCGGCTATGGCGTTTTGAAAGCCTTGTTCGATTCCGGCCGGACAATCCAGAATGATATAATCGAACTGCTCCTTCAGCTGATGAATCATTTTTATCATCTGCTGAGGAGTGACTGCAGTCTTATCCTTCGTCTGGGCGGAGGGCATAAGATACAGGCTCTGGTGACGCTTGTCCTTGATGAGCGCCTGCTTTACCCTGCACTTTCCTTCGATAACATCCACCAGATTATATACAATCCGGTTCTCCAGTCCCATGACGACATCAAGATTCCTGAGCCCGATATCCGTATCGATGAGGACCACTTTCTTTCCCATGGCTGCCAAACCCGTTCCTACGTTTGCAGAGGTGGTGGTCTTTCCTACCCCGCCTTTTCCTGATGTGACGACAATTACTTCACTCATACCGATTCCTCCAAGATGAATAATTTCGTCCACTAAGCCTGTCCGGGCGGACAATAATCCTTACCTATTACCCATTATTATAGTGTAAGGTCGCTCAGTAATTCTTTTGTTATAGATTCCATCACTACTCTGTTGTTTTTCACGTAAGCAATTTTCGGCTGTACCTTCTGTTTAATAGGCCATTTTATCTGTTTATCGTTATTTTTATATTTGAAATCGCCGATTTTTAATTTCTCCGGCGACATTTCAAGCGCAACTACAAAATGTCCTTCATTTCCGCTTCCTCCGGCATAAGCCTTGCCGAAAAGTCCTCCCAGGATAACAATGTCCTTCGTGGAAATGATAGCGCTGCCGGGATAAACGTCTCCCAGCACGACGATACTCGATTCGGTCTCCAATATCTGACCGTTTCTCAAGGTCCCCCGGTAAAAATGGCCGTCGTTTTCCTGCTCGCTGTTTCGATATTCTAATTGCTGCAAAGCCCTTAAATAATTCTGGTTAGTCTCCTCATCCTTTCCTACGAGGCAGACAATATGTAAATCCGAATTAGTAATTATAGTATCCAGTACGTACCGCTCCTCCTCCTCCGATAAATGCCTTCCTTCCAATGAAATAGCCATTTTTGCATCTTTAAAAAAATGGTTGGACTCCTTGAACTTAAAGGCGATTTCATTCAAAAGCTCCTCAAAAGAAAGCATCGGATCCAGATAGACCGATATCCCGTTTTGAAAGCTCTTAATAATTACAGCATTTCTCATTATGATCTCCATTCCGCTTCGACGCCGCAATTCCTGCGTCGAAACACATTCCTTTTTGATTAATCCGTATTGATGCTGCCTCCGGTAAGAGCCTCGGCAGTACCAGTTATATCTTCTTCGTCCACCAGATCATAGTAATACTGAATGACATCTTTTGCTATCTGCGCCGCATAATCCGACGTATATCCGTTGGCCACTCTCGTCGCAATAGCGATTTCGGGATTCTCATAAGGAGCATAGCATACGAACAAAGCATGGTTAGGACGGCTCTTGCTTTCCTGTGCGGTACCGGTTTTTCCGGCAACATTCACACCCAGGCCGCTGTAATAGCTCTTCGCCTCCACAACCGCGCGCATGCCGGAATGAATGCTGTCCCAATAGGATGCATCCATATCGATAGTATTGCGCACTTCGGCGGAATAATCCTCCAAAGTATTTTTATTGTGATCTGTCAATTTGTCCAATAATGTTAAATTATAACACGTTCCACTGTTTGCGACCGTTGTAACGTATCGCGCAAGTCCGACAGTGGTGTAGTTATTCGTACCTTGTCCGATGGCGGAACGAACCGCGTCTTCGTCGGATACTTGTGGCTGGGATTCTTCTATTTCCACACCGGAGGTCTCTGTCAGCCCGTACAGATCCGCATATTGTGTCAGCTTTTGGAGGCCCAGATCGGGAAGGTATCTGTCACCCAAAGTTCCAAGCCTATAGCCTACCTCATAGAAAAAGCTGTTGCAGGAATTCTTAATGCCCCCCGCTACGTTCAGCGAACCGTGGCTGCCTCTCGGCCATATCCAGCAGTGAGGCGGCGGATCGATTTTATCGAAGGTACCGGTACACACAATAGTGCTGGAAGTATTGATAACGCCCTCCATGAGCCCGGCAGTGGCCGTCACCATTTTAAAGGTGGAACCGGGGGCCGTCTTTTGGTAAGTGGCATAATTGATCATCGGTGTGGACAAGTCGTTTAGCAGAGAGGAGAAATAGTCCGCATCTACGCCGTTCGCCATTCGGTTATTATCATATCCGGGATAGGAAACAAGGGCCAGCACCTCTCCGGTATTGACATCTGTCACCACCGACGAAGCGGAATGCGGATCAAGGGCCAGCTGAGCCGGAGTGATATCCAGATTTCCTATACGCTCCAGCATGAAATCATAAGGCGAAAGAAGGCCCGAATTAAACCGCTCCAGCTCCTCCTCCTCCACTTCTACCAACTTCTGCTCCAGTAGAATGCTGCAAATCTGTCTTCCAGAAATATCGTTATTACGTATCATATACTTATATATCTTTTTATTAAATCCCGAATTGTTATCGATATTTTCGAAAATATACTCTAACAGCTGAGCATATATTTCATCGGAATTGGAATACTGACTATCCAAGTCAAGCTTCGTTACATCCACCCAGTTCTTGGAAATCACATAATTAAGGTATTCGTTCAAGCTGATGACCTCATCCGTAGCCCATGCTTTATATGTGGGGTCAGACTTATCAATTTCAGATTCCATAATTACCGAGTTAGAATTCAGCATCGAGGTAATGAAACTTTCATAAACCTGATACTCCAAAGACAGATTGTTATACGTTGTCTTCGTCTCCGTAAGCTCCTGGCGCAAAGTATTCACCACCGCATCCTTCTTGACAAGGAAGCTTTCATATACAGCCTTCTCATTTTCTCCCGCTGTCTTGTTCGAGAAATTGTTCATATCTATGACGTTATTGTTAAGCAATGCGAAATATACGTCGTCGATGGGGATGAGAATATCACTGCTGGAGGAATTTTCCCCCGGCTGGTATTCTTTGATATTGCGTATCTTCGTAAGAAGTATGCTGGCCAGCTTGGATTCCAGAATATCGTAAACCGTCTCTTGCAAATCTTTATCGATCGTAAGGAACAAATCGTTGCCCGCAATTGGTTCCACCCGATTGCTGGTCTCGATAACCTTTCCCATATTGTCCACCACCACGTCCTCAGAGCCCTTAGTTCCCTGAAGCTGTGCCTCCATGGAATATTCGATACCGGACTTTCCTACGGTATCGTTCAGATCATACTTGCTGTTCTGCTCCTGCAGAGTATTAAGCTCCTCCTGCGACACCTTGCCCGTGTAACCGATGATCTGGGAAAAATAAACGCTGTCCACATACTTTCTCACCGTATCTTCGGCCACATCCACACCGTCCAGCTCGTCGGTGTTTTCCATGACCACCGCTACCGTTTCCTCGCTTACGTTATATGCCACTGTTGTAGCGATATATTTCTGAAAGCTGTTTGTGCTTAGTGCATAGCGAATCGTCAGAATCTTTAATATCTCTTCCTTAGTATATCCCATCCCTGATACAAAGGACTTGCTGTCATCGGGATCCGTATAGGTACCGATTCCGAAGCGTTCGGTCTTGCACAAATCGTTTACTACCTCTGCCGCAGTCTTGGTCGCATACTTGTAGCCTTTTTCCATCATCTCATCGATGGTGGTATAGCCGTAAACATCTGCCAGAAAGCGCATGAGCTGTCTGTCCTCCACCGCAAAAGCATAATTGCCGTCGTTGTCGAGAATAATATTGAAATCGTTGACTACACTATCTCCATTTTTCTCAATCATCTGAATCAGCCGGTAAATCGTATCGTTTAAATTGGCATTTTTCGTTCTTCCCGACTCATAGACGTCTTCAATAGTCACGTTATAAGCCAGTTCATTATAAGCCAGGTAATTTCCTTCTCTGTCATAAATATTTCCCCGCGTACTGGCAAGGCTTTTTGTCTTCGTTGTCTTGAGTCTGAAATCGTTCAGATAGGTTTCTCCCTTTACGATTTGAAGATCGAAGACTCGGTAAACCATTAACGCCCCCAGTGCGATGAATAGGGCGGATAGTATGAGTAAGCGTATATTTACAGCATTCAGTAAGTTTTCTTTTAGATGTTGAAAGCGGTTAAACAAATTTCTTCGCACCTCTTTTCTCGCTGGTTTCCAACTTGCGGTTTATCCAAAGTATTACGGGATATAAAACGATCGTAATAACGATCGTATAAACGATCTCAGGCAATATAATATGCCTGAAATAATAGCCTATATTGAATCTCGCTCTCATTAAAAACAGCAGAGTATAGCACATCAGGCCATAAAACAAATCGCTTCCGATAATGAGCACGATCGGAAGCTTTATATCCTCCGGATAAAAAATACGGTTGAATTTCCCGTTAGTATATCCTATGTACATATAGAGCAGAGCGTAGAAGCCGATTACTTCCCCGAAGAACACATCGATGAAAAGACCGCTGAAAAATCCGATGAAAAGCCCGCTCCGTTCTCCTCTCATAAAGCCGAAAGACGCAGTGAGCACAATCAACAGGTTAGGAACGATTCCGCCAAAAGCTAAGGACGGGAATACCGTACATTGCAGTAAAAAACAGACGAAAATCAATAACGCCATCACTATCGTTCTTTTCATGTGCTCATCTCCTTTCTTCGTCTTTAAAAATACTTGTTAATTTACTGTCTGCTTAAGCTCCAATATGACGAGTACCTCCTCCAAATGCTCGAAGTCCACAGCCGGAGTGAGAAGACCTGATTTCGTGATATTGTTAGAATCTACATTCAGTGTGCTGATATAACCGATTAAAATATTAGGCAGATATTTATCGCTTATATTGGAGGTGACGATCTTATCGCCCTCTACCACCTTGTCCGCGCTGTCAACGAGCTGTTCGAAGCGAATCACGCCAGCTGCATACAGCTCCAAATCACCGGATACGATCAGATTGTCCGCCGTGGCAAGCACCTGCCCGCTGACATTGGAATTGTCCGCAATAATCGAGGACACCTTGGCCCAATTAGGCCCTACATCCACGATGCGTCCCACCAGACCTCCTGCAGCCATCACATTCATGTCCACCGCAATGCCGTCCTGTTCTCCTTTGTCGATAACGAAGGAATGGAACCAGTTACCCGCATCTCTTGCGATAATTCTGGCTCCGATTTTCTCGTAGCCCTCATATTGAGAGCCCAGTTTATACAGCTCTCTTAGATTGGTAAGCTCGTACCTGTCCTGCTGAAGCTCCGTATTATCGATGGTAAGCTGGTCAATCTGGGCCTTCAGCTCCTCGTTCTCGCTAAGCAGTTCCCTAATTTGCTGAAGCTCCTCAGTGCGGTTCGACAGCCATTTTCCCACCGAACTGATTCCCTGTTCAAAAGGTACAATAACATAACCCACCACTGTATTTAAGGGGCCGCTGAAAATATTCGTATTGAATGTGAGGATAATAGTTCCTGCACAGAGAATTGTTAAAATAAAAAGGAGATATTTACTTGGTAACGTAAACTTCTCTCCTCTTTTTTTTATGATTGGACTCATTTGCTCATTCCTTCAATCGCATATGCTACCGATTTATAATTATCTTCTTTAATGATTTTCGCAAATCCCAGCGCTACGCTCGTCATGGGGCTTTCGGAGACCTGAACCTTAAGTCCGGTGCCGTTACTCATAAGCTCTGCCAGATGACTTACCTGCGAAGCACCTCCAGTCAGATAGATTCCGTGTTTATAGATATCCGCTGCAAGTTCGGGGGGAGTTCTTTCCAAAATGACTTTTACATTATCAATAATCGTATTAAAGTTTTCCTTCAGGGATTCATCCACAAGGGTAGTCGGAATCTCGCGCTCCACCGGAAGCCCTGTAACGATATCTCTGCCATATACTACTGCGTCCTTCTGTGCCTTCTCCAAATCCTTCAAGGCGATCTTCACATTTTCTGCCGTCTTTCCACCGATAATCAAGCTGAATTCACGGCGTATCGCAGCGCGGATGGCATCGTCAAATTTCTGTCCGCCCACCTTGATCAATCTGCTCAGAACGATTCCTCCTAAAGAAAGTATGGAGATCTCTGTCGTATCATAGCCTACATTCACTACGAGCACACCCTGCGAGTTCTTTACGTCGATGTCCATGCCGAGTCCGTCGGCCACCGCTTTCTCTACCACCATAATCTTTCGCGATTTTACATTGGCATCTTTAATTAAATCGTAAAAAGCCCTCTTTTCCACTTCCGTAACATCAGTGGGCACCGCGATATAATAATCGGCGGGCTTTACATTACCCTTTGTCAGATCTCCGATAAAATATTTTATCAAAGTCTGCATGTTTTTAATATCAGCGATTACGCCGTTGCTAAGCGGATAAGAAATATGGATGTTGGCAGGTGCCTTCTCGTACATTTCAAAAGCAGAATTTCCGTAAGCAAAAAGAGTGTTCTTATTCTCGATGGCAATCATATTTTTTTCTATTATGACATTGTCATCGCTCTTGTTGTAGATTTTGATATTGCTCGTTCCCAAGTCAATACCGAATGCGTTGTTTCCCAAAGCGACAAACCCCTTTCTATAGTAAACCGGCTTCCTTGAAGCTCATATATTTGTTATCTCCGATGATGATGTGGTCCAGCAGGACGATATCGATCATGCTGCCAATCTTCTTCACTTTGTCCGTAATGAGAACATCCTGCCTGCTAGGGGCCGGATCTCCGCTGGGATGATTGTGCAGAAGCATAATGTGGACGGCTTCTGCCTTCAGTGCCGCTAAAAATACCTCTCTCGGAGAAAGCAGGGAGGTGTTCACCGTCCCTATGGATAAAAGGCATTCCTCCAAAAGGCAGGAACGATTATCCAAAAGAAGCAAAATTACCTTCTCCTTCTTCTCGTGCCTCAGCTTTTCCATGTAATATTCGGCAACTGAGGAGGGATTCAAAAACTGCAGCTTATCTCCGGCTCTGGACATAGCCATGCGCATGGAAAGCTCCGCAAGGCATTTTATCTTTACTGCCTTCACTTCGCCGATTCCTTTAATACTCATAAGCTCCTTTACCGTTACATGATGAAGCCCGCACAGCCCATTCTCCTTGACGGAGGGAAGAGCCAGCACTTGTTTCCCCAGCTCCACCGGGGAGTTGTCCGCAGTACCCGTTCGAATAATTATGGCAAGAAGCTCGGCTTCCGTCAAGACGCAGGCGCCTAAGCGCATGAATTTCTCATAGGGCATTTCCACGTTCGTAACTGTTGTCTGCAATAGACGATTGCTGTTCATAACACACTTCTTTCCCAAGCGCTCTCCGGGCAAAAGGAAAAGATGACAATGAGTCGAATACATTCATAAGTAAGATATACTCATAAGCTCATATAAAGCGATAAATAACAATGGCGGCAAAAATACCGATGATGCTTCCTATCGTTATTTTTATCGTGAGGCCGAAGGTGACGCTCAATATTCCCAAATCCAAAATAAAAGGGCTGGTAAGACCGAAGGTCTGTCCGAAATTAACCCATGAACCCGGGAAAAGGCTTCCAATGAACCCGCCGAGAACAATACCTGCGAGGATTAGCAGAAAGCAAGTCCAATTATTTTTCTTTCGCATATAATGCCTCCATATTCAATAGCATAACTAATATTCATAATATCACACATCGCTTTTCATGTACATAAAATTCCAATTTTTTTTTCTTAACTTTTCTTTAAATAAATGTATTTCTTTACGAAATACGACAAAATTCCAAATGAAATATCAAAATGTTCACCCGGCTATTTTTTCGGCGGAAATCACCCCGTCATCCATTAGCCGCTGTATGGTTTTCAGTATGCCGAATTTGGCGTGGGGCCATGTAAGACCTCCCTGAAAGTATACCGCATAAGGAGGCTTGATCGGTCCGTCCGCGGACAGCTCAATGGAGGAGCCGGATACGAAGGCTCCCGCAGCCATGATCACCTGACTGTCATAGCCCGGCATATCCCATGGCTCAGGCGTAACGAAGCTGTCCACCGGCGCAGCGCTCTGGACGCCCTTGCAGAAAGAAATCACGCCCTCCGGGGAACCGAAGGTAACCGCCTGAATGATATCGTGGCGGCTCTGGGAACCGTCCGGTACCACCGCAAAACCTAAGCGCTCGTAGAGATTCGCAGCAAAAACAGCTCCCTTCAATGCGCTTGCCGTAACCGTAGGTGCCAGAAAAAGGCCCTGGTAAAAAGAAGGCAGTATGCCGAGGGAGGCTCCCACTTCCTTGGAAAGCCCGGGAGAGGTGAGACGGCACGCCGCATTTTCCACACACTCTCTTTTTCCCGCAATATAGCCGCCGGTAGGTGCTAACCCGCCTCCCGGATTCTTAATGAGAGAGCCGACCACCATATCCGCCCCTGCATCGGAGGGCTCTATGGTCTCAACGAATTCTCCATAACAGTTGTCTACCATGCAGATAACATCCGGCTTGATATTTTTGATAAAGGAAATCAGCTCTCCGATCCGCTCTACCGAAAGAGTAGGTCTTGTCTGATATCCTTTGGAGCGCTGTATGGTAACGAGCTTTGTTTTATCGTTTATTGCCTTTTTAATATTCTCATAATCAAAGGCTCCGTCAGAAAGCAAATCCACTTGCCTGTAAGAGACCCCATATTCTGCCAGAGAGCCTCTGGAAGGACGAATGCCGATAACTTCCTCCAAGGTATCATAAGGCTTTCCAACCGGGGAAAGAAGTTCTTCTCCCGGACGCAGGTTGCTCATAAGCGCCAGCGCCAGCGCATGGGTCCCGCAGGTAATCTGAGGGCGCACTAAGGCGTCCTGGGTATGGAACAGCTTAGCATACACTGTCTCTAAAGTATCCCTTCCCAAATCGTTATATCCATATCCCGTGGTCCCAAGCAGGCAGGCTTCGCTTACCTTCGCCTCCTGCATGGCATTTATCACCTTTAGCTGATTGTATTCGGCAACGCGGTCTATCTGCGCAAAGCGGCCGGACAACTCCACCCATACTTTTTCTCCGAAAGCGTATACTTTCTCTGTTATGCCGAGAGTCTTATAAATTTCATTATTGTTAGGCACTTCTATATTTTCAGACATGTTTTCGTATCTCCTCGCATTTCATCAGCATATAATTAAGAATCGCTTCGCCGTCGTAGGCAAACTCATTCTTATTTATCCAAATAACGTCTTTTTCCCGACGAAACCATGTGAGCTGTCTCTTGGCAAAATGCCTCGTATCCCGTTTAATCAGGTAAACGGCCCTTTCCAAATCGATTTCTCCGGCCAGATAACTCAATATCTCCTTGTACCCGAGGCCCTGCATGGATACCATATTCCCGGTGCAGCCTTCTTTTTTCAGGCATTCGACCTCTTCCACCAACCCATCCCGAAGCATCTTGTCAACACGTTCATCTATTTTCTCATAGAGAAGGCTTCTTAAGTCATTCAAGACGAAATAACGGGATAAATAAGCAGACTTCTTCTCTCTTTGCTCTTCATTATGCTCCGATATTTTCTCGCCGGTGAGCATATGAAATTCTAAAGCACGGATAACACGCTTCACGTTATTTTCATGAATGGCCTCAGCGGCTCTTTTATCCACCTTCTCAAGCATCTCATGAAGGAACGCGTTTCCTCTTTCCTCCGCAAGCGCTTCTAATTCTCTTCGGTATACAGTATTTTCCTCATTATCCGTAAAATCGATATCGTAGAGAATCGACTGGATATAAAATCCGGTTCCACCCACTAAAAGGGGAATCCTTCCCCGCTCATAAATGCCTTTCATGCACTCTTTCACGTACTTCTGGAAAAGCACTACATTAAACTCTTCCTCCGGCTCTAAAATATCCACCATATGATGAGGAATACCCTGCATTTCCTCCGGACGTATTTTCGCAGAGCCCACGTCCATACGCTTATATACCTGCATGGAATCGGCGGAGATAATTTCTCCGCCCACTTTTTTCGCCAACTCGATGGATATCGCCGTCTTCCCCACAGCCGTGGGACCTGTCAAAATAATGAGAGGCTTTTTTGCATCTGTCATAAGTTATTTCCTCATGAGTATATATACTCATTATAAACATCAAACAATTCTTTTAAATTTCTTCTCTAATTCATATTTGCTCATAGATATAATGGTAGGCCTTCCGTGAGGGCAATGATAAGGATCCTCCAAAGCCAGCAGTTCATCGATCAGGGCCTCCATTTCCATAATACTAAAGGACATATTTCCCTTTACCGCCGCCTTGCACGCCATAGTTGCGATTCTCCTATTAATCACTGCCGGAGTCCCCTTAGGTGCTCCCTCAGCCAACTCATCCAGCATTTCAGTGAAAAACCTGCTCTCACTGCAGCCGTACAGTTCCGTAGGTACGCTTCTGATGGCATACTCGTTGCCGCCAAAAAGCTCTATTTCAAATCCCATATCCGCAAAGGATACTTCATATTCTTTCAGAACACTTTCCTCCCTGCCTGATAAAGTTACGATAACAGGCGGCTCTAAAAGCTGAGATTGTACCTGACATTCCTCCAACCCCCTTATGAACTTCTCGTATTTCACCTTTTCGTGAGCTGCGTGCTGGTCAATGATAAACAGCTTATCCGAGAATGCAACAAGCCAGTAGGTATCAAATATCTGTCCCATAATGCGGTACTGTGTCCTGGCTTCCCTAGTCAGCATTTTTTCTTCGAACAAGTTGAGCTGTGTCGGTTTTTCGACAAAAATATGCTCGCCTGCTTTTATGATATTTGCATGATTCTTTGCATTCTCTTGAATATCCGAACGGTTTTCCGTTCCTATTATCCGACCCGCCGGAGGATTCTGCAGGACATCCTTCATTTTATCCTCCATCTGCTGTGTTTCTTCTTTTTTCGGCATAATTCGGTTTTCGACAAAAAAATCGCTTTCTGTATCGGTATTTTCTTCGCGTGCATCTCCGTAAGTATTCTCTTCTCTCACGGCATCTTCTGCTTTTACAAGGCTCTCGTTTTTCGTGAGAATTCCTGCGTTTATCAGACTTTCTGCACTTGCAAAGCCTTCTCCCCTGCCCCCGTACAACCGTTTCGCCTCAAAAGGCTCAGGAATTGCACCCGCAGGAATTATCTCCGGAGCTTCCTTCTTCCTCTCCTCCAATATGACGGCTGGAATCAGCTCCGTTTCATGAAGGCTCTTTGTAATATGTTCGGAAATAAAGTCATAGAGCTTCATCTGGTTCGTGAACCTGACCTCCATTTTGGTAGGATGCACATTCACGTCCATTTCCTGAGAATCGATCTGAAGGTGAAGGACTACAAAAGGAAACTTGTGCTGCATTACATATTTTTTATAGCCTTCTTCAATCGCTTTGCCGATGATACCGCTCTTTATAAAACGACCGTTAACAAAGTAGATTTCAAAGCTTCTGTTCGCTCTGTTGATTTCCGGCTTCCCTATAAAACCTGACATATGAATGCCGCTTTCCGAGATATCCACAGGAATCAGTGAAGAGGAAATATCCTTGCCGTAAATCCGGTAGATGATTTCCTGCAGATTGCCGTTTCCCGAAGTGTAAAAGCGAGTCTGTCCGTTATTGATATATTTGAAAGAAACTCCGGGATTAGACATCGCCATATGCTCCATCAAATCGGAAACATAACCACCCTCAGTCTGTGGCTGCTTTAGGAATTTCTTCCGCACGGGAGTGTTGAAAAAGAGATTTCTCACGAGAATCGTTGTACCGTCCGGAGCGCCCACCTCTTCCGCCTCTTTTTCCAAGCCGCCCTCTATCGAATAACGTATTCCGGTAAGCTCATTCTTCGTCTTCGTAATCAGCTCGAGCTTCGATACGGCAGCGATGCTGGACAGTGCTTCTCCTCGAAAGCCGAGGCTTACGATATGCAGCAGATCCTCCACCGTATTGATTTTGCTGGTGGCATGTCTTAAAAAGGCCTTCGGAACCTCGCTCTTGTCGATGCCTGAACCGTTATCGGTCACACGAATCAACGAGATGCCCCCCTCCTTGATTTCCACCGTGATTACCGTGGCGCCTGCATCTATCGCATTTTCCAATAGTTCCTTCACCACGCTGGCGGGGCGTTCCACAACCTCGCCGGCGGCTATTTTATCTATCGTGTCTTTGCTTAATACGTTTATCTGTGCCATGTTTTCTACCCTTTCCGTCCCTTCCTGCGTTTACCAGCGGTTCTTTAGCTTGCTCTGCAATCGGTACAAAGTATTCAGTGCATCTAAAGGCGTTAGATTGGTAACATCTACCTCTTTCAATTCCTTAATCACATCTTCATCGCTTACCGTATCGAATAGGGAAATCTGCTCCAAATCTACCTCGTCATATTTCTTTGCCGTCTTTTTATCTGTTTTATTATCGATTGCAATATTCTGCACCTTTTCCGTAATGTCGTTATCGCTGAGCTGCTCCACGATTTCTTTTGCTCTGTCGATTACCATGTCGGGAACGCCTGCCAGCTTGGCGACCTGAATGCCGTAACTCTTATCCGCTCCGCCCTTTATGATCTTACGAAGAAAGACGATATCATCCCCTTTCTCCTTCACGGCGATACAGTAATTGTTCACATTGCTCATCTTCCCTTCCAACTCGGTCAGTTCGTGGTAATGGGTGGCAAAAAGAGTCTTTGCTCCCAGATATTTTCGATTGCTGATATGCTCGATCACCGCCCAAGCGATACTGAGCCCATCGAAAGTAGATGTTCCTCTGCCGATTTCGTCCAGCACCAACAGGCTGTCCGGCGTGGCGTTTCGCAAAATATTCGCCACCTCGTTCATCTCCACCATAAAGGTACTTTGTCCGCTGGCCAAATCGTCGGAGGCACCCACTCTCGTAAAAATCCGATCCACAATGCCGATATTCGCCGCAGAAGCGGGCACAAAACTTCCGATCTGCGCCATCAGTACGATAAGGGCAGCCTGTCTCATATAGGTAGACTTTCCTGCCATATTCGGCCCCGTAATGACGGAAATACAGTTTTTATTATTATCCAGATAAGTATCGTTGGAGATGAACATATCGTTAACAATCATCTTCTCCACCACCGGATGTCTGCCGTCCCTAATGTCGATGATGCCCTTTTCATTTATTTTCGGGCGTACATATTTGTTTCGTTCCGCCGTCAGCGAAAGTGACGCGAATACGTCCAACGCCGCCACCGCCTTTGCCGTCTTCTGGATTCTCTCGATTTCTTCAGCGATAGTATCTCTCACCTTGCAGAATATATCATATTCCAAAGCGAATAATTTATCCTCCGCATTTAAAATCGTGTCCTCCAGCTCCTTCAGCCGGGGGGTAGTGTACCTTTCAGCATTGGAAAGCGTCTGCTTTCTTATGTAGTCGTCCGGCACCATCCCTAAGTAAGAATTCGTCACCTCGAAATAATAGCCGAATACTTTGTTGTATTTGATGCGCAGGTTTTTGATTCCCGTACGCTCCTTATCATCATTTTCCAGCTTCGCAAGCCAGTTTTTACCTTCCGTCTTGGCTCTCCGCAAGCTGTCTATCGTCTCGTCAAAACCCTCTTTTATAATTCCACCTTCCTTTATGGCGATAGGAGGCTCGTCCACGATCGCATTTTCTATAAGGCGGCAAATATCCTCCAAGCCGTCGATATCTTTGTCGATACCCTGCAAAAGCTGGCTGTCGAGATCGTGCAAAACGGTCTTTATATGGGGCAGCATTTCGAGAGAATTACGAAAGGCGGTCAAATCTCTGGGATTGGCGGTTTTATAGCTGACTTTGCCAAGAAGCCTCTCCAAATCATAAATCGGATTCAAATATTCTCTGATTTCATCTCTGGACACGGCATTATCACACAGCACCTCGATAGCATCCTGACGTGCGGCAATGCTCACGGCATCGATCAAAGGCTGTTCGATATAACTTCTGAGCGTTCTGGCTCCCATGGCAGTCTTCGTCTTATCTAACACCCACAAAAGAGACCCTCTTTTCTGCTTTTCCCGTAAGGTCTCCGTCAGCTCCAGATTGCGTCTGGTGGAGCTGTCCAAAAGCATATATTTACTCGTAAGATAGGGATATAAATGAGTGAAATGGGCCAAGGAAGTTCTTTGCGTCTCATAAAGGTACTGCAAAAGCGCTCCGGCCGCTATCATTCCTACAGGGAAATCCTCAATACCCAGTCCCGTCAGGACCTGAACGCGGAAATGCCGCATCAGGCATTTTTTACATCCATCATCATCAAAATAATGCGAATCCAGCGAATATAGGGTAATGCCCAACCTGTTTTTTAAGTCCTCCACATCGGCACCACTGACTAAAAAGGCGTCGTTGCAAATGATTTCCGAAGGCATATATTTATTGATTTCATCTGAAAGCCTGCGCAGGTCCTCCACTTCCGTCAGGTAATAATCGCCGGTGGTCACATCGGCAATGGAGATACCTATTTTGCCCGGAAAATAGGAAATACACATCAGATAGTTGTTCTGCGTCTCTTCCAACGCCTGCATGTTCAAGTTCGTACCCGGTGTAACGATGCGGACTACCTCTCGTTTCACGAGCCCCTTTGCGAACTTCGGATCCTCCATCTGCTCGCAGATGGCCACCTTGTATCCCTTGGAAACCAGCTTATTCAAATATCCGTCTACCGCATGATAAGGAATTCCGCACATCGGTGCACGTTCCTCCTGTCCGCAGTTCTTTCCGGTCAATGTAATTTCCAGCTCTTTCGATGCGGTCAGCGCGTCCTCGAAAAACATCTCATAGAAATCGCCGAGTCGGTAAAAAAGAATACAGTCCTTGTATTCTTCCTTCGTTTCCATATATTGCTGCATCATAGGAGTTAATTCCGCCACTGTTCCTCTCCTCTGTTCCTCTGTAATTGAATAAACGGGCATACTCCATATGTACACCCGTCTTTAATATACCACAAAATGTAGGGGTTGTAAATCGACCGCTATTGATAGTATCTATCATTTCAAGCGCGGATTCTATTCAAATGTAAGTGTGCTTTAAACTTCCTGCAGCATTTCACCGGCATAATAAAAGCCATGACATTCCTTTAGCTTTACCTTCACTATCCTGCCGATAAGAGACGCGTCTCCGGGAAAATGTACGATAGTGTTATTGGAAAGCCTTCCTGTAACGAGAGAATCATTCTGCTCATTCACCTCTTCCACAAGCGCAGTCTGAATCTGTCCCTGCAGAAGCTTGGTGCGCTCTTTCGCAGTATCCTGAACTACCTTCAAAAGCTTGTCGAAGCCCTCCTTCACCACCTTCTGCGACACCTGATTATCCATGGCCGCAGCCGGAGTTCCGGTCCGCTTGGAATAGATAAAGGTAAAAGCGTTGTCGTACTGCACCCTCTTTACAACATCGATGGTCTCCTCCACATCCTCGAGGGTCTCTCCCGGAAAACCTACCATGATGTCCGTGGTAATAGACATATCAGGGATTTCTTTCCGGATCCTCTCGGCAATGGCAAGATACTGCTCCTTGGTGTAGCTGCGGTTCATAGCCGCCAGGATACTGGTGGAACCGGATTGAAGCGGCAGATGAAGATGACGGCATATCTTCTTCGATTCCTTCATGACCTGAATCAGATCTTCCGACAAATCCTTAGGATGAGAGGTCATAAAGCGGATTCTCTCGATTCCTTCTACCTTTTCCACCTCGCGCAGAAGATCTGCGAAACTCATAGGCTCCTCTAATGTCCTGCCGTAAGAGTTCACATTCTGACCTAACAGCATAATCTCTACCACACCGTCCGCCGCAATGCTTTCTATTTCCTTTATAATATCCTTAGGACTGCGGCTGCGCTCGCGTCCTCTCACATAAGGCACGATACAGTAACTGCAGAAGTTATTGCAGCCAAACATGATATTGATACCTGATTTGAACGGATATTTGCGCTCTACCGGTAAATCCTCAACAATCTGATCAGTATCCTTCCATATATCGATTACCATATCCTCGGATTCGAACATAGTACATAAAAGCTCTGCAAACTTAAAAATATTGTGGGTACCGAAAATCAAATCCACGAACCGGTAGCTCTTCTTGATCTTTTCAATGACTACGTCCTCCTGCATCATGCAGCCGCAGAGGGCGATTTTCATATGGGGCTTTTTCTGCTTCATACTATTTAGGAATCCCAGTCGCCCATATACTCTTTGGTTGGCATTGTCTCTGACCGTACATGTATTGTAGATTACGAGATCGGCGTCCTCAGACTCTATCAGCTCGTAGCCCACCTGCTCTAATATGCCTGCCAGCTTTTCCGAGTCTCTGGCATTCATCTGGCAGCCGAACGTAGTTACGTTGCAGAGAGGTCTGCGGCCCAGCTTCTTCGCCAGTTCATCTACATGCTCCTTTGCTTTTTCGATAAATAAAAACTGACGGGCAGTTTCTGTTTGTGTTGTCATAAAAATCCTTACTCCTCTTCTTCCTTCTGACGGATTATCATGGACGCTGGAAGGTATTCCATCAGCTGGCGGTATAGCTCGTCAATGCTGATGGGCTTGGATAAGTTTCATCTGCCTGATTTTCTTAAAGGTCTCGATTCCATCCATTCCCGGCATCATGTGATCCATCAATATTATATCATAATGACTTTTGCTCACTTTGTCCAGACATTCCGGTCCGCTGAGCGCATCATCCGTCTGAATTTCACATCTTTTCAGAAGCCCCGCACTACGGTAATATTGACGGCGTTATCATCCACGACAAGAGCCCTCGCTTCAGGTGCCGTAAATAGATAAGCGGACTTGTGGGGAGATGTATTGTTTACATTTTGCAGCTTAAGCTTTCCTATCGGAGCGGAAGCCTGAAGCTTATTCGGTATTCCCTGCGGAATCTCAAAGCGAAAGGTACTGCCCTCGCCATAAACGCTTTCAACACTCAGGCTTCCGCCCATAAGGTTCACCAGTTCCTTCGTAATAATTTCATTTCGTACTGATCCGCCTTTACCTCCAATTTACCCGATTCTATCTTGGAAATATCCAGTACATCGTTGATGAGGGCAAGAAGCGCCCGTCCTGCTTCCCTTATATTTCCAGCATATTCATTTATGTTCTCCGAAGTGCTCTCCCGTAAAATAAGCTCGTCCATACCCACGATAGCGTTGAGCGGCGTGCGTATTTCGTGGCTCATATTCGTTAAGAACATGCTCTTTGCCCTGTTCGCTTTTTCCGCATCGTTTTTCAGCTCCAGCAGCTTGTTGGTATGTTCGTAGGTCTCGGTATGATCAACGATGCGGACAATCTCGCCTAAAAGCCGCTTTTTGCCGTCGAACATAGCCTTTCTCTTCCACTGATAATAACGCCCATCACGTGAAAATCCATCCCCGTTTTTTTAAAGGAAGGAGCGTCATCGGCCCGATATCATAATCTCCGAACACATGAAATATGTTCAGTGGCCAGGACAGCGTGGCTATGGCAGAGGCCGCAATGATCCGCGCGTATTCCGGATGGTTCTTGCTCTTATATCCCATATAGGCACAACTTGCTATGTAGACCACCAACAGGCCTAACATGCCGGAGGAAATAACCCACCAGTAATAAAAAATACCGTATTCCATATCCACATAGGTAATGCCTCCTTCAATGCGCATACTTATGCCTTTGTAGTATAACGTATGATTGGGATAGGTCAGGACAAGAAATAAGATGAACAAATTATTGATCAGATAAAAAAACTTCCAAAAACGATAGCTCTTCTGCGGACTGTAAATGCACACGAACTTAATACCGAGAATCGCGGTTTCTACTGTTTTCGAGGTCAATTCGAAATAATAACCCAGCATATTGATATAGACAAAAATCGTTCCTGCCAAAAGAACCTTCTGCGGCTCGGAGGACTTTGCTCTATAAACAAGTATGATCAGCGCAAACGCTGCAAATGAACCTAATAGCTGAACTATAACCAATATATTCCCCATGCTTTTTCCTCTTTAGCCCAAACCCTCCGCAATCCTGTATAAATAGGAGCGGCTTTTTTTGCCAATCCGCTCCACCACCTCCATGAAAAGAAGGATATTCAAAACGAGATTAGCCGTTTGTGACGGAATCTTCGCGCTTTTTGCCAAATCGGACGAGGTGAACTCCCCTGGAAGCTCATAAGGAAGAAACTGAAGGTAGTCCTCCCGTCTTTCGATAACCACTTCATCGAAAAGAGCCACCGGAATTCTGTCATAGCGGCAGGAGCCCTTTTTCTTATCCTTGCTCCATCCGTTTAATAACCGGTACTCCTCCACATCCATTATCGGAAAGCAAAATTTCAAATTCGCATTTTTCAGATATGGTTTAATTCTGTATAACTCTTTGAAAGCCAGGTATGCACTTCCCGTCGCCGGGCTTTTTCTCTTCCTGGAAAGCTCTCCTGTCGTCTCATCAATCCATATGAGCCACTTCGTATGGGGAATGGGATAAACCACAGTGACCGGATACTCTTCAAGAAATACCTCCAGTTTGGTGCGGATTTTATAAAAATTACCGTTTTGAATTTCGATGATTTCATTTCCCGTATAAATATCCGCCACATAATTGCAAAGAGAAACCTCATGCATCTCCACATCCGGCGCATAATAGTTCTTAAGCACCGCATGCACAGTCTTTTCCTGCAGGGTACCGATTCCACCACGATTTCTCTGTATGCCTATAATTTTGCTTTTAGCCTCTTCAAAACGTTTTTCATTCATATTCGCTTTTTACTTAACTTTATTTTATTTGATTTTCTCAGGAAAACCAACCTTCTTCTGAACCTTTCGCAAGGTCTTCGTCGAATAATAGCCGGCCTTATCCGCATTTTCTTTTATAATTCCATCGATATAGGATTTATCCTGGATCAGCTCTGCAAATCGATCCTGAACGGGCTTTAACACGCCCACTACCGATTCTCCTACCGCAAGCTTGAAATCGCCATAGCCTTTACCATCAAATTCTCTCTCCGTCTCCTCCGGAGTCTTTCCGGTGCAGGAGCAGTAAATATCAATCAGATTCTTAATGCCGGGCTGTTCCTCACGATACCTCACCGCCCCCTCGGAATCTGTCACAGCCCTCTTGAACTTGCGGATAATCGTATCCGGGTCATCCATAAGATAAATGCTCGCATTGGGATTTTCATCCGACTTCGACATCTTTTTTTCCGGGTCCTGTAAACTCATGATTTTCGCTCCGGCTTTTCCGATATAAGGCTCCGGTATCGTAAACACATCGCCGTATATGGCGTTAAACCTCTGAGCGATATCTCTTGTAATCTCTAAATGTTGAAGCTGATCTTTACCTACGGGAACTACGTCAGCCTGATATAAGAGAATGTCTGCCGCCATGAGTACCGGATAGGTGAAAAGTCCGGCGTTGATATTGTCCGCATGCTTGGATGATTTATCCTTAAACTGTGTCATTCGGTTAAGTTCACCCATATAGGTAAAGCAGTTTAATATCCACGAAAGCTCCGCATGGCCCGACACGTGCGACTGATAATAAATACAGTTTTTCTTAGGATCGAGACCTGCCGCAATATATAAGGTCAATAAATTTCTAGCCCTTTTTCTAAGCTCTGCAGGGTCTTGTCTGACCGTTATGGAATGTAAGTCTACAACGGAATAAAAGCATTCGTACTCGTCGCTTAAGGTTACCCAGTTTTTAAGTGCTCCCAAATAGTTACCGAGAGTCAAGGTTCCCGTCGCCTGCATTCCGCTGAAAAGTATCTTTTTGCCGTCTATCATGATGATTGCCTCCAAATTTTAGAATGTAACATTTTTTGAATGTAATAAGTTTAGCATTGGTACTCCATTTCGTCAAGGCAAGGGCGGACGAACCGTAGATTTTATGAGTTTGATAAACCCGAAAATTTGGATACAAAAAAACCGCCTGCATGCGTCCCATCGGACACTGCAGACAGTGATTCAAAAAAGCTTGTCCATTTCACCGGAACCGGACTTTTCGTCGATATCGATCCACTCGATAACGCATATATATAATTCCCCTTTTGCCCTCTCAATGATGTCTGCATCTCTCAAAGGAACATATATCGACGAAAATAGAAAACGTTGGAAAGCTCTCTTTCGGTCCCATTCCAGTAAAATCCTGCAAGCTCTTATACTTTGACAGCAAAGCAAACCGCTTTTTTAAATGCTCCCATACTGTCAAAAATATAAATTAATTACCCCCACCCAATAACCAATTCCAAAAGTTGCCGAACACACTCAATACTGTATACATCGCATCATACCTCCTTTTTCAACAAAATATCATATGGGTATGACATTTTCAACCATTTCTCGTTTAACGGTTACATAACTACATTATCGGTACATTTATTAAACACTTTATCAATCTTTTTATTGGGTACTCTATTTATCGTCATATGGTATCGTCACTTTTACCACGAACTCACCATTTCCAACGTTTATTCTAAAATCTCCGCCATTCTTTTCTACGGTTTCTTTCACGTTTCGCATTCCGATACCATGATTTTCCTTATCCGCTTTCGTAGTGGCCATTAACCCATTTACTAACGTTTCTTTTTTATCTGCCTCCGGCGCACTGTTTATTACCTCGAACTTCATATAATTATTGTTATTGGCAACAACTATTTTCAAATAGCGCTCATTGCATTCCGTTTTATTCAACGCCTCAACCGCATTCTGAGTAAGATTTGACACGATGGTGCAAAGCTCTACCCTATTTATCCTTATATTATCGGGACATTTACCGTTCACGTCGACCTTAACCTCTTTATCAAGCAAGGAAATATAATAATTAAGTACCGCGTCAATAACATCATTTCCAACCGAATAAGTTATGTTCTTAATTTCAAGAAGCTGGCCTTCCATTCCCGACACATAATCCTTCACCTTGGAAACATCTCCGCGATGAGCCAGTTCGTTCAGGCATATAAGATGACTCTGTATATCGTGTCGGAACCTCCTTGTCTCCTCGTTTTTAGCCAGCATAGCCTTATACAGGTTTCTTTGTGTTTCTAAAAGCAAAGCATCCGTTTCCAGATACTTCTTTATAGTTTTATTTTCATTATCAATATAGATCATAATTAAAATAAGGCATGCAACACTTACAAAAGAAATAATCGATATAACCTTTGAAAACAAAATAATCTTTTCATTGGGAGTATATCTGGAGATAGTTTGAAACCCGGCAATAGTCAAAAATATAGCCATCCCCATTACAAAAACGGAAACATATATTATAAACTTATAGATTTTTTTCCATTTTTCATTATCAGGCAATTTAACTTTTTTCTTTATTACAGCGGCTATACTTATTAATACAATTACTATACTATTATTAATTAAATATATGATTTTTTCTTCGGCAAAAGGAATATTTTGTCCTGCTGAAAAAGGCGAAATGATTCCTCCGACTATTTCTCCCATACATATTATTAGAAATCCGGCTCTGAAAATGTTCAGTGCCTTCTCTCCTTTATCACAATCCAAAACAAATATATATGCTATGATAGAGAGAGTACTCCACCATAATAGCAATGTATTCTCATCCACAACCCCAAGCAATGTGAACACCGCAAAGCCTGTTACCGCCGCCGCTCCTATCCAAAGACGTTTTATCTTCAAAGAATAAACTCCACAGAACCATATTCCATACTTAAGCAGCTCCGTAATAAAAATAATCAACAGCAGACAAAATATCTTCATATCATCTATCCTCACGTATATTCCGCTTGATACAGCAAATATGCTTTATAAAAGCTGCTCTTTCTCCTTCGCGAAAGTATAAATTCATTTCTGTCTATCCATATTTTTTCATCTTTATATTTATCTATCCAAAGGATATTTACGATATATTTTTTATCGATCCTAAAAAACAAGCGCATATCCAGTTCATTTTCTGCTCCCTTTAGGGATACTTCTTTTCTGAATATTTCGTTTCCCGCAAAATACTCCGTATAGCTGTTATACGCCCGTATGTATTTTATATTCCTTTGAAGAATCTGGTACTTGTTCCGCTCCTTATACACCTCGACACTTTTCATCCCAAGGGATAAATTAATCACCCTCGTCAAAGCCTCCATGATCCCCTCCTTATGGAAAGGCTTCCGCAAATACCAAACCGCGTTTATCTTAAAGGCTTCCTCAAAATGCTCGGTTTCTCCTGTCGCCATAATGATACGGCAGCCCGGATTGAGCTTGTTTATCTGCTTCCCGGTTTCATAGCCATTCAAAACCGGCATGATGACATCCAGGAAAACCGCATCCAGCTCTTGCACTTTTTCAAGCAGTCCGCTTCCCGAGAGAAACGTATATATTTCATAGTCCTGCCCGATTTCCCGCAAGCATTCTCCGATCATTCGCTCCAGTCTCTCCGTTATCAATTTTTCATCGTCGCAAATACCTATTTTTATCATTAGCATCCCGCGCCATCCTATTTCCATTTACTGGTAATATTTTACAACCACTCTTCTTTATTGACAAGTTTCGGGGCAGCTTTTTCCGTATTTATGCCGCTTTTACAACAAATATATGTAGTCATATTGAGCCTGTACATTAAAGTAAAAAGAACAAAAGCTTGCGCATCCTGCCCGAAGGGCTTTTATCTTATAGGACGTACTTTCCTAAATTATATAAAAAAATCCGGGACAAAGCCCCGGATTTTATCCTAAAACTATTACACAAAATTATTCTTCACATCCACATGTATTCCCCGGTGAAGGAAACGAATTAAAACCCCTGTCTCTGTCTCTGCGTACATCATCGACATAAGGTTCATTCATCATTTGTCTGCCGTCATATCTTTGTTCAGGTCCCCGGCTGCGTCCGCCGGTTCCTTGATTGTTATCCGGGGTACTGCATCCGCATGTATTGTTATTTCGACAGCCTGAGTTGTCGCCCCAGCCTGAATTGTTGCCGCAGCCTAAATCATTTCCGCAGCCCGAATTGTTCCCCCAGCCTATATCGTTATTGCCGCAGCATAAAAGTAAAATTAACAAAATAAGACAATTCATATTCTTCAACTCCTTTATGGTATGCTTTATCTTATGTGATATCTCATAAAGGGTTACTTATTTCTTATCCACTTTTTTGCTGCGATTCCGCCTGCAACACATGTCCGCGCTTTTTCAACACCTCTTTTTTTATATAAGAGAAAGTCTTTTTTTCTCCCTCTTTCGCCAGCATATGCAAAAGCCTTTCCAGCAGTTCCTTCGTCTTCTCATGAAGGGGAGCCGGGTCTTTGCCCGAAAGGTAATATTCCAAAGGGGCATGGTCAGTATAATTGCCCTTTCGGTACACCTTGCATGCAGCTATGCGGTCCATGAGCATTTCCACGATATAGCGTTCCGGCATGGGCGCCGGAGCCATACCTCCGGGAATATTCTTTGTGCTGTAATCCAGCCAGTACTCGTAATGATGCTTGTTCCTTCCCTTATGGTGCAGCCATGCGGCGGAATAGCCAATGTCTTCTCTCTCCGCATTGTTCGGACTTCTGTCCCCCTGATAGTACTTCGCACCAACTAAGAATTCCGTGGGGCTGTATTTGGATAAATCATGTGTTAGTCCCTGCCAATAAAGCCCCACCTTAAAGCAGCCTTTCAACACGAGATATTTATGATAAGTTATCGTTTTAAAATGCTTCCAGATTTTCATATTGTTCACCTACAAAAGACTGTCTGTGCCGGATTAAAATGCAGTCCTCACATATTGCCTTTTTTCAGGCTTCTGTCCTTTCTTCTGTTTTGAAATATATATATGAACCGTGCGGGGCTTCACCTCGGCCCTGGGCTGTTCTTCCGCCTCGGCTAAAGACTCCGATAAAAACATATCCCCGCTTTCCCTTCCCGTATCTGCAAGCAATTGCCATTCCATGCCCTTGGGAAGCTTGGGAAGTGCGAAATCGTGAGGAAGCCAGTGCATATTATATGCGATATAAAAGAAATTGTCGTCCTCTTTCTTATCTAATTTACCGTAGCAGCCACAGTACATGATTCCGGCGTAACGGCTGTAGCCGCTAAGCTCAGGGCGCCACGCTTCCTCTCCATGATAAGAGACATCGGGATAACCGCAGCCGATATAATCAAGAAGCTTGGGTTCCTGTTCATTTCTAAGCACCGGATGCTCCTTCTTAAGGGAAATCAGGCTCTTCATACAGGAAAAAATGCTCTGTCCGGAACCGGTACTGTTCCATTTCACAAAGCCGGTCTCGTTGTCCTGACAATAAGGGTTATTATTTCCATACCGGGTATTTCCGAATTCATCGCCGCTGTATATGAGGGGCGTTCCCTGAGAGGTAAAGAGCATGACGAGTACGTTTTTCATCTGCCTTTCCCGCAGCTTAAGTATGTCCTTTTTCCTCGTCGTACCTTCCGTTCCGCAGTTCCATGTAAAGTTGTTGTCATTGCCGTCTCTGCCTCCTTCGCCATTTTCCTCGTTATGCTTCTTCTCGTAGGAGACCATATCCGATAGTGTAAAGCCGTAATAATTAGTCACATAATTTATCACGCCATGGCGGGCAGGATTTTTACGCTGTAATTCCAGAAAACATCCCAGCATATTGTCGTCGCCCTTTAGAAAACGGCGGGCCGTATACATATAATCATCATTATAGGAGGCCAGATTGCGGAATTCCGGTACTTCTTCCTCTCCATATATTTCTTCATAAGGAAAATTATCATAGAATAATTTAGTTTCCGTAAAGAGCGGATCCGAGGCGACAGCGCGTACCGGAAGCCTTTCTCCCTTTAAATGAATACCGTCAATGTGATATTCCAACACCCAGTATCTTAATGCCTCTAAGATCACTCCCTGATTTACTGAATCCGGAAAATAAAATTGCATAATTACCTCAATACCGTTCCTATGCAACTCCTTTACCATATCCTTAAACTCAGAAACCGCATCCCCATTGGAACTGAAGGCAGCCTTAGGTGCAAAATAAAATCCCTCTATATATCCCCAGCAATTGTACTTTTCCTTCTTCTCACTCTCCTGAGGCGGAGCGAATTTATTCTTTACCATCTCCTCCATGGATGCCTCGGCAGTAGGAAGTCTATGTCTTTCCGTCTCATCGAACTCATAGGCGGGCATCAACTCCACCGCTGTAATGCCAATCTCTTTTAAATGGGGGATTTTCTCTATGATTCCCCGATAAGTTCCCTTATGAGCTACTCCCGATGATCTATGCCTTGTAAAGGCCCTCACATTGAGACAGTACAAAATACTACTTTCATATGGATATTTTAAGGACTTATCGCCCTCCCAGTCGTAAGCTTCGCAAAGAAAACCGCCTCTTATATGATCGCCGTACTTTCCCCATTTTTCATGCCCGTAAATTATCTTTGCATAGGGATCCGTAAAAACATACTCTCCGTCATAGAAATTATATTCGTATCTTTCGATATCGAGATTCTCGATTCCCATGCTGAAAATAGAGCCGGACTTACCCCGCACATCGAAAGGATGCCTGCACGATTCCTTCGTCTTCCTATCATATAATATGATGCCGCAATCCTTCCCTTTCTTCATAGCCACCGAAAAATAAGTATGGTCATGCTCTGTTGTCACACCTAACGGATATGGTCTGCCGATTGTCGTGTTGTCGATTGTATACATGTTCTCCTCCATCCGTTAATATCCGCAGTCATTTTTCGTATGCTTTTACTGCATCGCCCTTAAAGTATACCATAAAAAATTTTTTATGTGTAAAAATACAGAAAAATTATTGATTAATGTTCTACTCGCTAGTACAATAGGAACATGATCAGTAAAATAACTACCGGTAGGGGAAAGGAGTTTCTATGGACAAAGAATTGAATAACCGGACAGAGACTGAAGAATTAAACGATGAGGAAATGACCGTTGAACTCGACTTGGAGGACGGCACCCATGTTGTCTGCGCAGTTGTGACAATTCTGGAATCGCAGGGAAAAGATTATATCGTACTTTTGCCGCTGGATGAAAACGGACAAAATACAGACGGAGAAGTGTGGTTCTACCGCTATTTCGAAGATAAGAACGACGTTAATGCCGAGCCGGAGCTTTTATATATCGAAGACGATGACGAATATGAAATGGTTGCCGACGCTTTTGACGAATATCTTGACAATGTGGAATTCGATGAATTTGTAGAATAACCGTTATATTTTTATTGAAATAATCATAATGGTAATATGAGACTCTCTGGCCAAAGGCGCTGTAATCAGGCTCTTGCTTGGAGAGTCTCTTTTAATTTCCCGATAAAAGGGGATGGTTCCCCATAATACAATATTTCTAAATATTCCTTCGCTCTGGTCATAGCTACATAGAAAAGCCTCCGTTCCTCCTCAACAGCCTCTGGTGAAAGTGCTTTTCGATTCGGTATCGCTCCCTTTCTTATGTCCGGAAGATAGACCCTCGTATATTCCAGTCCTTTGGACATATGCATGGTAAGTAGCTTGATTCCTTCCTGCACTTTATTTTCTGTACTTTCTTTTTTATGAAGCAGGCATGTATATTCCTGTACATAGTCCTTCCACTCCGTGAAGCTGCGCAGGTTTGCTGCCGATTTTTGCAGTTCTGCCAAAAGCTCTATTATTTCTTCCTTTTTTTCTTTATCTTTCTCACTGCACAAATATTCCTCATATCCCATATTCTTCCGAATATAATCCACAGCAAGATAGGGGCGCAGGGCCGAAAGCATACTTAAATCCGACCAAAGCTTCCGCACCGTTTCCTGCATATGCGGCTTCTTATTATAATAATCCAGTAATAATCTCTCGGTAACCACAGGCTCCCCTGCCGCCTGTCTTTGGATATATCTGGACGGCTTATTCATAATGCGATAAAAATCTCCCCGCAGACCACCTGCACTCCCGCCTTTTCCCTTTTTGAAAATAGCTTCCGCAAAGGAAAGGTAGGAAAAGAGATCCTGTGCTATAGGTGTTTCAAAAATATTTTCAATATTATTCTTTGCATAAAAAGGGATATTGCAGGCAGCAAGTTCTCTGGACAGCGCACCTGCCTCCGCATTGGTGCGGTAAATGACGGCACTTTGGGACAGCTCTTCTTTAGTCATTTCCTTCAGCCTCTCCATAAGATATTTATGCTCCTCTTCCTTATCCGCAAAGGAAGAGATTTTTACTGCCTCCTTCTTCTTTCCTTCTCTCCTTTTATTTGCTGTAAGTTCCTTGGCAAAGCGGTTCTTATTATCCTCAATGACTATTTGCGCCGCTTCCACAATCTCCTCGGTACACCTATAATTAATGCCCAGAGTAAGCTGCCTGGCCTCTCCATAATCGCTCATAAACTGCCTCATAATATCCGGTCCTGCACCTCGAAAACCATATATAGACTGATCGTCATCTCCCACGATAAACAGGTTGTTCTGCGGAAGTGACAGACGGCGTATGATCTGATACTGCAAAGGGGAGATGTCTTGAAATTCATCGATCATGATGTGAAAAAATGCATTTTGCCAGAAGGTAAGAACGTCGGAATTGTGTGTAAGAAGCTTATCGCACAGAAGAATCATGTCGTCGAAATCTATCTTGCGCTCATCCTCCATGATACGGCAATATTCTTCGTATATATATGGAAATTGCTGTTGCAGCTCTTCGCCGTGATTCCTTATTATTTCTGATGCTCCGGAAATCGTAGAAAGGTTTTTAACGGCGCTTATAGCCTTCAGCAGATTTTGGTAAAGCTCTGCATTGTTTTCTTCCCCGCTTTTTATCATACGAAGAATATGTGTTAAATATTTATGTTTATCTGCCGCCGATGCCAGCTTTAAGTCCGAATTTCCCGACTGCCTCAATATATGATAATATACGGAATGAAAGGTTCCGAAGTGAACCTCCGGATAAGCATGCCCGGTAAGTACTAAGAAGCGTTCCTTCATCTCCTGTGCCGCAGCCTTTGTAAAAGTAATAACGAGAATTTTGTGGGGAGAAATCCCGTGATGCCGAATCAGATGACGAATCCGGCGAATAGTAAGATAGGTTTTGCCGCTTCCCGGTCCCGCGAGAACCTGCATGGGACCGGAAGCGTGCTCTATGGCTTGGGCCTGTGCCCTATTGCTTCTTTGATCAGACATTCTTCAATAACTGGATGCCCTTCTTAATGCGGCTTATGGATTCCTCTTTCCCTAGAATTTCCATGATTTCCGTCGCTCCGGCAGGTGTCATCTGTTTGCCGGATACGGCGGTTCTGATCGGCCACATCGCATAGCCGTTTTTACAGCCTTTTTTCTCCACGTAGGAAACAATCATCTGATAAAGGGAATCGTTATCGAATACATCCTGTGCTTCAATGATAGGAAGCATTTCTTCTAATACCTCCAGAGAGGATTCTTCCGTGGTCTTCATTTTCTTATGAACATACATCGCCGTCTCATATGCCGGAAGCTCTTCAAAGAAATCTACCATTTCCTTTATGTCAGGGAATATTTCGATTCTTGTCTTGACCATCTGTGCGATTGCCTTCAAGTCCAGATCTTTCGTTAGCGCTTCCTTTAAATAAGGCTCTGCCATTTCATAGAACTTATCGAACTCCATTGCCTTCATATATTCGCCGTTCATCCATTTTAATTTGGTATAATCAAAAACAGCGGGCGATTTGGATAAATGTTTGTAATTGAATACTTTTACCAGCTCTTCAAGGGAGAAAAGCTCTTCGTTGCCCTCCGGGCTCCAGCCGAGAAGTGCCACAAAGTTAACGATAGCCTCCGACAAAAAACCCTGCCCGATCAAATCCTCATAAGAAGAATGCCCGCAGCGTTTGGAAAGCTTGTGATGCTCTTCGTCCGTAATCAACGGACAATGGACATATACCGGAACCTCCCAGCCAAAGGCGTCATAAAGGCGGTTATATTTCGGAGAAGAAGAAAGATATTCATTTCCTCTCACCACATGCGTAATTCCCATTAAATGGTCATCTACCACATTTGCAAAGTTATAGGTAGGATAGCCGTCGGATTTGATCAAAACCATGTCGTCCAGTTCTACATTGTCAACCGAAATATCTCCATAGATTTCATCATGAAAGGTGGTCGTCCCTTCGGTAGGGTTGTTCTGTCTGATCACATAGGGAATACCCGAAGCTAACTTCGCTTCCACTTCCTCCTTAGATAGATGCAGGCAGTGCTTATCGTAAATGTTGATTTCTTTTCCGGCAACAGTCTGGGTAAGGGTCGCCAGCCTTTCTTTATCGCAGAAGCAATAATAAGCCTCTCCTTTTTCAATCAGCTTTTTCGCATATTCCAAATAGATTCCCTTCGATTGCCTCTTGCTCTGAACATAAGGTCCCACTCCGCCGTCCTTATCCGGGCCTTCATCGTGTAAAAGCCCCGTTTTTTCCAAAGTACGGTAGATGATTTCCACTGCGCCCTCTACGAAGCGCTCCTGATCCGTATCTTCGATCCTCAAAATGAAATCTCCGCCCTCATGCTTTGCTATGAGATAAGCGTATAGCGCCGTTCTTAAATTGCCTACGTGCATGCGTCCCGTAGGGCTGGGCGCATACCGTGTTCTTATTTTGGACATTTATTTATTCCTCTGCTTTCTTGTAACTGTTCAGTGAGTGTTTTGTACTCATTGACTTCCTTGTTTTCATCCTTTATTTTTACATATCGGGTATCTTCTTCGCCGCCGCAGCCTTGAAGCCCGCTACTTCTCTCGCCGCCTGAGGAATTGCGATATTGGTTCCCGCTCCGGCAATACAGCCTCCCGGACATGCCATGCCCTCAATCAGACAGCCGTCCTTCTTGCCCGCTTTAGCCAGCATAAGCATCTTTTTACACTCCGCAAGGCTTTCCGCATGTTCAATGCGCACCTCCACATCGGGATAATATTCCCGGATGCATTCCTCGATAGCGCTGGCCACTCCGCCTGCGACACCGTAACCTCGTCCTGCTCCCGTAGCGTCTTCCAGCTTATCCGATACCTCTACATTAGTTAACACAATTTCCTTTGCTTCAAACATTCCGGAAAGCTCTTCAAAGGTAATGACGAAATCTACGTCCGAACGGACGGTTCTTCTGGAAGCCTCCAGCTTTTTCGAGGCGCAAGGTCCGATGAATACTACACTTGCATCCGGATGGTCCTCCTTTATCTTGCGGGCTGTAGCCACCATAGGTGTCAGCTCGTTGGATATTTTATCGATAGTCTCCGGGAAAAATTTCTTAGCCAGCACCGACCATGAGGGACAGCAGGAGGTCAGCAGGAACGGCAGTTCTCCCGTAGTCACCGCATGAACATAATGCTCGGCTTCCGCCATGGCTCCCATATCGGCTCCTATGGCCGTCTCATATACGTCATAAAAACCAAGCTCTTTCAAAGCTGTCTTGATTCTGTCAGGTGTCACTTTCGCTCCAAACTGTCCGACAAAGGCCGGAGCCACCTGAGCTATGATTTTCCGTCCAGACTGCAAAGCCCTAATCAGTTGGAATACCTGCGATTTATCAGCAATCGCACCGAAGGGACAATTTACCATACATTGCCCGCAGGATACGCACAAATCATTGTCGATTATCGCTCTTCCCCTCGTGTCGTTTTTTATCGCATTCACTCCGCAGGCAGACAGACACGGCCTTATCTGATGTGAAATAGCATCATAAGGACAAACCGTCTTGCACTTGCCGCATTTAATGCATTTTTCCTGATCGATGATAGACTTTCCGTCCTTCATGGATACAGCACCTTTGGGACATACCTCTCTGCAGGGATGGGCAAGACAGCCCATACATTTATCCGTCACCTCATAACGATTCTCCGGACATGCATTGCAGGCGGAAGGAATGACTTGCATCAGCGGCGGTTCATAATATTTCTCATCGATATCACTCTCCGCCAACCCTTGGGTGACGTGTACCGGAACGTTCTCAGATCTTAGGGAAAGTCCCATGGCGAGCCTGATTCTCTCTCCCACGACAGCCCGTTCCCTATATACGCTTCCATAGGGAGACTCATCATAATCTACAATTTTATATGGCAGCGCCTCCACATCATTGATCAAATCCTTCGAATGATATGCCAGATTTGCAACCTCTTTAAATATGCGTCTACGAATTTTTCGCACTTGTGTATCGATACCTCTCATAGCGCCCTCCTCGTCTTTATCTCTCCTAAGCTTGCCGATATTGTTAACATTTTGTCATTATCAGCAAATATTATTTTTACATAAACCTAAGAGGAAATCAAGGCATTTCCTACAACTTTTTCCGTATTTGAGGGAATGTATCTCTAAAAAAACAAGCTTCCTGTCCGGAATACGATCACGGAAACAAGCTATGCGAAGGTCAATTGAACAATTACCGTCTTAAATGTAAATTTCCAGGAACCGCTTTCTTTTTTATGGTCGTCACCGTAGCGATGCAGGGTCCGTATAAAAGGCAGAAGATCATCAGCGAATAGGCATTGGTTACGCCAAACAATACTGCGAAGCTGGATACCACCACCTCTTTTGCTGAAATACCGGCAATTAACGCTACAACGATTTGCCACATTCCAAGTCCTGCACCCGCTCTGTATACCTTTTGCATAATATTGATAACCTTAGCTACCAAAATAGTCAAGGCCATGAACAATATGAATATATTGGGGACAAAAGTAAGTATTCTGCCCACCTCTTTATCCACATTTGAGATTGATTCTCACTAATTCCCCTTCCTCCAGAATTATATTCTTCCCCTCCATTAGTGTCAACATATATCAGACTCCAATAATTCCCCGATGAACGCAAAGAATAGTTATAAAGCGCTCTGGAAGAATCAACAAGACTAAAAATAGGCGACAAAATCGCTATCGTCAGTCTCTCATGGGGCGGACTGGGTGATCCCCAATTCATCCACAAATACTACATCGCGAAACAACGCTTGGAACATGACTTTGGCTTACAAGTCATTTCCATGCCTCACTCTCTAAAAGGAAGCAACTTCATAGCAAACCATCCAGAACTACGCGCTAAAGATTTAATGGATGCCTTTGAAGACAAATCTTCATGGGCTATTCCGACACAACAATTAACCATTTCATGATGTACAAAGCCGGCCTCATTTCCTTCTATGGCCCTTCAATTCTATGCGAATTCGGAGAATATGTAAAAATGTTCGACTATACTAAATCCGCTATAATCGACATCTTATTCGGCGATCAGATACGATACCCTCTTCTTCCAAGCTCCGAATGGACTGATGATCACATCTCGTGGAGTGAAAACAATGTAAATACGGTGCACGTATTAAAAAAGATTTGCGTGGCTACGAAATCATCAGCGGAAAAGGAATCGTTCAAGGACACCTGCCCGGAGACTGTATCGACGTTTTTATCATGGCTAATGGGACAAAAATCTGGCCATCTATTAACGAATGGACAAACGCCATCCTGTTTATTTAAACAAGTGAACATAAACCCTCTCCTGATTTCATTAAATGGACCCTTCGAAACATGGCGGCCCAAGGCATCCTAAACGTTCTGAAAGGAATCATTATCGGAAAGCCTCAGGGTGAAGTATATTATGAAGAATACAAAACTGTAATTACGCAAGTAATCATTTCAGAGGAGCGCCTGTATGATTTACCCATATTTTACAACGTAAACTTTGATCACGCCAAACCCGTAACTATAATCCCTTATGGCATTACCGTCGAGTTAAACTGCGAAACAAAAACTATTACTTTTTTAGAGAGCGCTACAAGCCCTGCCTATTAGCAAGGCGGTTTAACATCGGATACCGACCGTCTTTTCTACCTTTTTCTATTCCTTTTTTACGCATCCTGTGCGCTGCCAATTCCTTTCCCATACATAGATGAATGATATGCTCAAATTATTCGATTTTTATTGTCTGTATTGTTATTACAGTAAATTATGATTGCTTGATTTACAAATTCCGATAAATTTATTATGCTTTCTCCTTTTAAAGCCTTATCAATAAGTTCAATTAATTCCATTTTTGCAACACTATTTACAGTCATTATCTCGTCCTTATTCATCCCAAAAATCCTCAATCTCTCTAAGAATTTCTTCCGCAGGTGTTAAAGTTGCTTCAATAATGGTTCTTCCTGTTTTCTTCAAATAATGCTTTATCATGTGGTAGCCGCAGGCATACCCGGCACAATATGGCAGACCTACAGGAAAATAGCCTTGCATATTCGCCATTTCATCACCATAAAGATACGCTGTCAAATTTTCCAGTCCTGTTACTTCAAGTCCCTCTTTGATGATAGGCTTTATATATCCATTGAGCGTATCTGCATCTGTTTTTGCAACCCATGGGCCAACCATTTCCTCACCATAGATTGACACAGCAAAGTTTTCCGCCAATCCTTCGTTGACCATCATTCCTGCCAGTGATATATCATTTCTCCATTTTTCAAATTGGAAACGGACGTTATGATTAGACTCATGTGCAAGCGCAACAGGCATACGGTTCAGGGTGTAGGTATTCGGAATTAAGGAACCAAAAATGTAACCGGGTATTCCACCGTCTCCGCAATATCCTTCGTTCAAGATTGTATATGGACTTTCCGGGTCAGAAAGCAATATCGTAAAAAGATAGCTTTTGACTGGAAGTTCAATACCCGCATTCACAAAAGCGTTTATAGAAACTTCAATAGATTCTTGACACTTGTCCCAAAACTGATTTTCAGAAAGCAATTCAATGCTTTCGCTTTGAGCATCATTCACTTTGGTTGGTGTTAAGAAGCCTAACATACTACTTGCCATAATCACATCATATCCATCTTTTTGCGGGGCTTTCAAAGGAATATTGTAGCAAGACCACTTGAATTCAAAGGGCTTCATTAACTCGTACCGATAAATATCATCTTTTTTATCTGACGGTGAGGTTAATATCTTCTTGTAAATTTCATCCGAACGGACGCTTCTAATTTCCATATCATAAACTCCATTTCTGCTATATCTATATTTTTCTATACGCTATGACGCAACGACAGGGTCAAGTGGTCTTGCAAAAAATATTGCTTGTATACATTCCAAAGTAAGTCAGACTTATGATAATGGCTTTTTCGCTCGCACTTCAATCATGCCTAAACAAAAATATCCCATGTACCAAACGCCTATACATGGGATATCTATATTCAAATATCTTTTTCTTAACAATAATGGGACCTCTAGAATATTTCTATTCCCCATCCGTCTCAAAGCTTTCTCCGTCCGCCTCGGTACTTTCACTATCCAGCGTTTCCGTCTCAACGGTCTTCAAATCATCCAGACTTTTCGTAAAAGAATCTCTCGCAGTGCTATCCATGGTATAAACCATGTTCTCCCCCTTCACGCAAACGTAATATTTAGACACAGCGGAATTATAATCCCCTATTTCCAATGTAATATTTCCGTTCTCTGTAGTATAGGTTACCGTAATCTCAGGATTGTCCAGACCGTACTGAGACATATCCTCCACATTTTCAATCACATCCTCGCTGGTAACGGAAACCGCCTCTTCAATAATATTTTCCAGCGCACCTGCATCTATGCTCACTGTTTTATCGCTGTTCTCATACCAAACATCGCCCTCCTTCGTAAAGGAAAGCTCCCCGTTATCGTTTGTCAGGGAAAGTTCCTTTACGGAAGACGCATCGTCCTGCGTTATAGTATATGATGCCGTCTCTTCTTCCTCCGTATGATTGTTATTATAATATTTCACTCCGGCATATGCGGCAGCTGTTGCAATAAGAAGAATCAGAATGACTGTCAATTGTATTTTCTGTTTTTTCATGATATATCCTATGCCTTTCTTCGCTTTAACCAAACGACGAATCCTCCTGCCAGAACTGCTAACGGCATAATTACTGTAACCAAAAGGCCTAGTAAAATAATATAAGACTGCGGGATAGTCAAATAACTTTCTTCATAGCTTTTAACCGGAATGGCGATTCCTTCCGTTTCCTCCGTCATTTCACCAAGTGATCCGGCAAACAACTTCATATTCGCACCGGATACCATTGAATCTGCCGCATCCGTAAACAAATTTTCGCTGGAATAAATGACTGCTGTGGACTGCGTCTCACCGTTTGTCTTTACTGCTTTTACTCCCAAGGTAAAGGGACCATCCACGTCGCCCTCCTGTTTCGAATAATCCGTCGTTCCGTTCACGTCCGCTCTTGCATAAGCTTCGTCACTAGTGGAAAGAAGAGGTGTAAGAGATAAATCATCCCCCGTATCTTCCGGCAAAAGGAATCCCTGTGCATAAGGTGCAAATATATACGAATCGCTGGCAGAACTGGTAACCGTGTCCGATTCCACCGTAGGCAATATGTAGAAAGGACTTTGATAATAAGCGCCCTCGGCTCCCTCTAATACCAGGCCATCCGCTACACCTACGCTGTAATAGTCCAGAATCTTGTAGAAATTCGTCATGTCCGCATCCGTCCATGTACTGATGATCAGCGCATTTCCGCCCTTTTGCAAATAATTCAACACCTTGTTCGTATCGTCCTCGGAAAAATCAGACGTAGGCGCATTGATAATGATTCCTTCTGCATCTTCCGGAATGCTGTCATACTGCAACAGATTAATGGATTCGTAATCGATATTCGCCTTTGCTATCGTATCATTAAAATCTGTCTCAAAAGCCAGCTCACCATGTCCCTCCAATACGTACATTTTCGGCATATTATCGCTGGTCACATAGGAAATAGCGCTTGTAATCTGACCCTCTCCGTCATAGCCTGTTATCGTCGTTTCATAGGTCGTATAATCCATGCTTGTTTCGAAAACAGAACTGTAATCCACTACCTTATTTCTTTTATCGCTGACTACGATCAAACTATTTCTCGATACGGAAGCATCTGTATACTGTGTATAGAACTTCGGATTAACAAGCGGGTCCACATAAGAAATATTTATATGGCCGGAAAGCTGCTCGTACTGCTCCAGCGTCTTTTTCAAAGTCGTATCCTGTGAGCTTTCATTGGACAAAACATAAATCGTTACGTCCTCCTCTACTTTTCCAAGCAAGTCCTTCGTTTCATCCGACAGTGAAAACAGCTTATTCGCCGTTACGTCAAAAGCCGTATATTTAGTCGGGATCTCCGAAACAAATAGATTCAAGACCACTGCAGCAGCAATGGATATTACCACCATGGCGGAACTGTACGCCCCTATTTTCAAGCTCTTTACCGATACACTGTAGCGTCTCTTCTGGATAGACTGAGTGGTCAAAAAAAGTGCCAGTAAAATAATCGTGACATAATATACCGCGCTCTTTAAATTGAAAGTTCCCTCCACCATATTGTCAAAACGCGATATCAGGTCGAAGGCTCTGAGTATCTTCGTAAGAAGATTTCCTGTTGTTGAAATCATATTACATATTCCTGCCATTACATAGCCCAGAAATAATACAGCAAAGGAAATAACTGCGGCGATTACCTGACTTTCCGTCAAAGAGGAAATAAAAATACCGATCGCGATACAGGTAAGTCCGTACAGATAAAATGCAAAAATGGATACATAGGCTTCCAAAAAGGACACCGTTCCGAATACGCTCAGAACGATCGGGTATATACATATGATAAGGACAGGAATAGTAAATACCGCCCCAAGAGCAAAAAACTTACCCGCTACAATTTTGCCTACCGATATGGGTGCTGTCAAAATAAGCTGATCCGTCTTCTGTCTCCTCTCCTCAGCAAGTATTCTCATCGTCAGAATCGGTACACTGATAATGAAAATAAATATAATGCCGGAAAGTGCGTATGAAATCTTCGGATAGCCGCTAAGCAGGTTATATACCGTTACATAAATACCGGTAATACATAAAATAATGCCGATGAACAAGCATCCGATAAAGGATTGAAAATAAGATTTAAACTCCCTTTTAAATATTGCCGTCATCTTCGTTCTCCCCCTCTTCTTCCGCTTCAGCAGTTACTTTAATCTCTTCATGTTGTTCCTTATTATCGTTTTCATCGATTTCGGTATCGTTTTCTTCCTCATCACTTGCTCTTCCCGCATCCTTGCTTTCCTCTGACGAAGTAAGCTGCAGAAAAATATCCTCCAAGGTCTCAGCCTGTCTGCTCATAGCGATTACCGGAAGCTCGTTCTCTGCCAAGGCAGTTCCCGCCTCGCGGCTGATGTCCACATCCGAGGGAGTCGTGATAGAAATCTCCACGGCATCTTCGTTTTCTATGTATGCAATCTCTTTTATACCGGTGATATTTCCAAGCACTAATTGAATTTCTTCTTTATTGCCAAGTACTGTTATATTCAAATCTGCCGTTCCGGTTTTTAACTTTTGTAAGCCCTCCGGCGAATCGCTTGCCACCAGCTTACCCTTAGAAATAATCATGATATGGTCACAAACCGCACTCACCTCGGATAAAATATGGGAGCTTAGGATTACAGTATGATTTTCTCCAAGCCTGCGGATCAAATCTCTGATCTCAATGATCTGCTTCGGGTCCAGACCTACCGTCGGCTCATCCAGTATGATTACCTCAGGATATCCCAGAATTGCCTGCGCTAGGCCGACACGCTGTTTATACCCCTTAGAAAGGTTCTTAATGAGCCTCTTGGAGACATCTGATATCATTGTCATATCCATGACTTCTTCTATTTGTTTCTTTCTCTCTTCTTTAGAAATCTTTTTAAGTTCCGCTACGAATTTCAAATATTCATGTACGGTCATTTCAGGATAAAGCGGAGGAAATTCAGGCAGATAACCGATGCACCTTTTTGCCTCCTCCGGATTTGTGAGAATATCGTAACCGTTAATCTTAACGCTCCCCTCGGTAGCCGCCAGATAGCCGGTCATGATATTCATTGTCGTAGATTTCCCTGCGCCGTTAGGTCCTAAGAAACCGTAGATTTGTCCCTTTTCCACATGAAAGCTCAGGTGGTCTACAGCGGTATGCCCTCCATACTTTTTTACTAAGTTCTCAACCTCAATCAAAATAATATCCTCCTTGTCCGCCTGAATTCACAGACAGTTTTCTTCTACTAATGTAATATTAAATTGTGTTTATTTTCTTTAGATTATGTGAAAAAAATGTGAAGATATTAACACCCCAAAATATCCCTATCATATAATGTATTAAAAATATTCTAAACTTATGAAAGGAGTATTATGCAGGATTATAATTTTAATGAATATTTGGACCGTTTTCCGGTAGCTATGGCATATGTACCGTGGCAGAATCTTACGCAAATTTATGATGATTTGGATAAAGCCTACTGTATTGGCACTGTTTTTCCGGAGTTAGCAAAACCTTTTACAGGAAGGAGATGCGTAAAATGAATCCAAAAATGAGCACAGAGCAGGAAAACATGCTGCATAATATCGGTGTGGTGGATTTCGTTGCCGTTGAGATGACATTATATCTGGACACTCACCCTACGGACAGGGAAGCTATGGAATACTTCAATCATTATATGCGTCTAAAAAACCAGATGATGAGGGATTATTCGAACAAATTCGGGCCTCTTTCGCTTTCCGTTGCGGATAATAGCAGTAAAGAGTGGAAATGGGCATTACAGCCTATGCCTTGGGAAGGAGGATGTTAGTATATGTGGAGTTATGAAAAAAGATTACAGTTTCCGGTAAAGATCACCCAGCCCAATGCAAAACTTGCCCAAGTTATCATAAGCCAGTACGGTGGGCCTGACGGAGAAATGGGCGCTTCCATGCGTTATCTTTCACAGAGATATGCCATGCCCTATAATGAAGTGGCCGGACTACTTACCGACATCGGTACGGAGGAATTAGCCCATCTGGAAATGGTGGCTACCATTGTTCACCAATTAACGAAAAACCTCTCTATGGAAGAAATAGAAAACTCCGGCTTCGCTAATTATTATGTAGATCATACCGTAGGAATCTGGCCGCAGGCCGCAGGCGGAGTACCCTTTAATGCTAATCAATTCCAATCGAAGGGGGACCCTATTACTGATTTAGTAGAAGATATGGCTGCAGAGCAGAAAGCGCGTTCCACATACGACAACATTTTACGTCTCATTCACGATCAGGAAGTTTGTGAACCAATCCGTTTCCTGCGTGCAAGAGAAATCGTACATTTTCAGCGTTTCGGTGAAGCAAAGCGTACATATATAAATAAAAAAATTTGCTTTGGTTTTAGAGAAGTATCATATGTTCCATTCAATAGAAATCGTATCATTATCTATGTAAATGACTTTAATGAGAATATCAGCAATCTTCTGTTTATCTTCTATACTCAATTCATCCCAAATTTCAATATGATTATTTATCTTCTCCAAATTATTTATTGGTTTATTGGCAGATAAGGAAATGATCTTCTCCTGCAGCTTTTTCTTTTCGGCATCCAGTTGATCTATACGCATATTGATATATTGCATTAACGTAGTTGATGCCTCAGAGACCTTATTGAGCAAGGCTTCTATTTCCTTGTCCATTTCCAGCATTTCCATTTTATACTTACTATAAGATACGTTCCCGGACTTCTCGATTTCATTTGACAAATACTGGAACTTTTTAAGCTCCTCTTTCATTTCATTATAGATGTGATTTTCAAAGATATGAGCATAAATCGTCTGCTCACTCCCCTTACATCTAATATTATATCTCATTCCAGAACACTGCAGGTAACGTAATCCGGTAGTATTGGATTTTGTAACAATATAAGCATAACCACATTTTTTGCATTTTACTTTTCCGGTCAGCCAGGAACGTTTCCCTTTTTTTGTACGGGCACATTGATTGTTGTTTAATAGCTTCCAACGGCATTTAAGCCATGTTTCCGAATCAATGATACCTTCATGCGGGGCAAGCACTAAATCCCGGTCAGTCAGATCCGATTGCTTTCTCCTATCCTTATCCTTGCCTTTATACAAAAAAGCGCCGTTGGAACCTATAAAGCAAGCTGCCTCACTTATGATGTTAGTACCCTGACTTAGAAAAAAGTTATAAATATCAATATCTGCTCTTACATAGATCGGATTTCTTATAATATCACTGATTCTTGCCGTACACCACTTTTTATCATCTCCAGATCCATCACTTATAAGTCGTCTAAAGATATCTCCCAACGTTGCGTCCTGATTTGCGTACATATCAAATATCATTTTAACTCTGTTCGCTTCTTCCGGATCGGGAATGAATCTGGAAGTGAGAACGCCGTCAATACTAGTCTCTTCAAGCCTAAAGCCATAGGGAATACGGCCGCCCATATAATATCCCCTATGGCTCTTTGAATAGTAAGCATCCGTAACTCGCTTTTGTATCGTTTCTCTCTCAAGCTGGGCGAAAACGATACAGATATTTAACATTGCACGTCCCATTGGCGTAGAAGTGTCAAACTTTTCTGTGGAAGAAACAAACTCAACATTGTACTTCTGAAACAGCTCCATCATATTGGAAAAATCCAGAATAGAACGGCTTATACGGTCAAGTTTGTAAACAATTACTCTTTTTATCTTTCCTTCTTTTATGGCTTTTATCAATCTTTCAAAATCAGGACGGTTGGTATTCTTGCCGCTAAACCCTTTATCGACAAAAGTTTCATATTCGTTCCCATGGGTTTCGTATCTGCAAAAGTCAAGTTGGCTTTCGATGGATATACTATCTTTTTTGTCTAATGACTGTCTGGCGTATAATGCATCAATAGGATACACCTTAAACCTCCTTTATAAACGGTAAGGACAGTCACTCTTTATCTATGACATTATACCTTATTCTCCTATTTTGAATCAATGATTACTGTACTTTCTATAAACTTCATACAGTTCCTTTTCGACATATTTTCTATTTTTTAGTTCTTCGTCGGCAGAAAATACTGGCTTCTTGTTGACAATCGTAAATGGCAGCTTATTGCTCATATTTTCTTCCTTAGATAAAAGTATTGTCTGTTCCATAAATCGGCCTCCTTGTTTACAATATCTTATTCTTTTTCTGTTTTGTCCTATTACATGATAATGAACTTAATGTGATGCACGTAAGGGGGACGTGCATCAGCATTTTAAAGGGGTTTGTGATGAATGAACATACATCACATTAAATTCACTATTTTCTTGCCGGCGGCAGTTGGTCTGCTCCACGAGAATCTTATCTCCCGCATGGTTCTCATGCGGCCCTATCCATTGCCTGCGACGCTCTTAACGCTCGGACTGTGGCTATAAGGGAGTATCATTATTACTGCTTTATGCCTCATCGCTCCATTTCTCACCACGAAATAGTTAATAGAACAGTTACCGCTCCCCTCATAAGATATACTCTATATTCGGATTATGGCGTTACTTCTATTTAAGCTCCACATAAACAGACGTTTCCGGTCTTTATATGACATGATAATCACCACTTATCATGTTTTTTTCAAAGATCGCTTCTATAATAATAAGACCTAGATTCTATGAAGAAATCAAAAGCCTTTTATTAACTACTTAACCTCTGGCATTCTTCCGCTTCGTTATCCACGCGGCGAGATGTCGTAAGATAATAAATTCTCTGACCACATTCTGGACAAAATTTAATCTTGTACTTTTCTATCAAAACAGATGAAATTTCTTTTTTACACTTAGAATTTGGACAACAATAATTCCTCTCATCTTTAATTACTTTTTTAGGATATTGTAATTCCTTCAATGAATTATTCTCAGCTTTTAGATACTTAGTCTCTGCTTCAATCATACATTCTACATCTGGTTCGGTTTTATATTCTATAGCAAGATTTACTAATTGGTCCATTATAAAAAATATGTAATCCAAAATATTCCATTTAGTATATATTTTTTTCAAAGCATACTCCTTTATAAAATAAAATCTACGTTAGCATTAGGGTATTCATCTTTAAATTTGCGCATGAAATTATAACTAGGGCTTCTTTCTCCATATTCTATTTTTTCATAATATGATTTTGATACCCCCAAAGATCTGGCCATTTCTCTTATTGTCATATGTTTACTTTTTCTAAAATTTATTAGGTTTTGTCGTCTCATTTAATAATACCCGCCCGATTATTCCCACACGTAATGTGTGTACATCGCTAATATATCACACTTTACGTGTGCTGTAAAGCATATTTTAAATGTTATTCACACTATTCGTGTGTTATGTGGATTTATTGTCATTCTGTTTGATACTATCAGTAAATAGGGAGGTGTAGGATGATTGGGGATAAAATTAAACTATTACGACAAGAGAAAAATATGTCTCAAAAAGATTTAGCTGATATATTGGCTATATCCACTAGTACTGTGGGGATGTACGAACAAAAACGAAGGCAACCAGATGCATCTACAATAATTAAACTAGCACAAATATTTAACGTTACAACAGATTATTTACTTCTTGATATTTCAAAAAAGCACCTTACTGAAGATGAACTTAAATGGCTAAAATTATATTCTGAAATTCCAGTTTCTGAACGTTCCGAATGTATCGGATTTGTAAAAGGCTATATTGCACAAAGTAAAAAAATGAAAATTTAAATACTTTATTTTAATTATCTTAATTGAATAACAATTATTTTCACACAAATATTGTTATGTTTATTAAAGTTTATTCCATCCTCATACTACTATTGTAGCAACCACTTTTTTATGATATAATAAATAAAGAGGTGCTTGCTATGGTTAAGCTTAATTACTATTTAAATAAATTTGAAAAAACGTCAGAATGGCTTTCTATCGAAACTGGAATATCAAAAAGAACAATTGATAGTTATAGAGCCTGTGTAAGAGAGCCAAGTTTTTCAAATGGATTAAAAATATCAAAAGCATTGAATGTAAATCCTTATGATTTACTATAATTGAGGGGGATTATTTTATGGGATTCATTTTCGAAATATTATTTGATATTATACTTTTCGTTCTAAGAATTATTTACTATATTCTTTTAAAGACCAGGCTGATCTATCCTTTATGCTGGTTTGTTGCAACTGTTTTTATATGGTCTTATCCGGATAGTAAAATCTATCAGATGATATTTACAAGGGATTTAACTATTATCTTATGGCTCATTTTCGGCGCTTTAATTGTTATCTTTAGTGTCTTGTCTTTGACTGAGGCAATTATCCGTATATTTAAGCCTGATTTCTTTTGGTTTAATTTATTTTCCGATATGATATATAACTTAAAAACCCGCAAAAGCCGAAAATTACAAAAAGCAATCTTAAAATATTGCAAAGACATTTATGCCGTATATCCCGATCTTAAAGATTCAAAAGAGTATGCTTATATTCAAAGTTATTGTTTAAATGAAGAGGATAATTATTATTTTAATAAAGACTGGAATAGTTATATATACTCACTGAAAACAACGCTATACATGTTTCAAGACACAAATCCTAATGAATTATTCTTCTCTTTTAAGACTTGGTGGATAAAAAATCGAGATATACCAGTAACAATGGACTGTAACAGATATTATAAAAGGATTCTTAATGGTAAAGCTGTAGAAGAAGAAATGAGAACGCCTTCTTCTAATCCGCCTTCTCCTGATTGGTTCAAAGGGGTTAGTGATTCAGAGGGGTTAAAGAAGCGTTATCGTGATCTGCTTAAAATATATCATCCCGATAACAGCGCCGGCGATACTTCTATTACACAGCAGATTCAAAAAGAATATAATAAGTTAATTTCAGAATATAGCTAGTATTATGCATACACGCAACGTCTATCAAGGGAGCCCATGCCTGGCTCCCTTTTTCATATTACCATCAACCATCTGCATTCAGCAGGGAAAAAAATCAATTTAAATTCCTGCATGATCCCTCCAATAATTGCTTTACATAGATATTCTATCGAGGGTATCCCGGAATAGTTCTTATTTTCACTTACAATGACCTGTATATTCTTAATGGTTTGTATTTCTCCGTCCTCTCCCTCAAACTTGACCACCATAGGACGGGAAGTACATTTGCTCGTAAACCAGCAATCACACGCTACTTCAAATTGTCTTCCATGGATAACTCCTGCATCGGTCATATGCGCGTTTATACCTATGCCAAAAGTCGACATAATAAATCACCTCTACCTGATATCTATTTTGCTATAATCTACGGTCCGCTTCTCCCTCGAAATTCCCCCTGACATGTGATCTATCGGAGATCTTATAAAGGATGCCCTTTTTACCGCGTCAATACCATACTTTAGACGTATGCTGTCAATTGCAGTGTCTAATTTTTCCTGCTTCTCATAATCGAAGCAATTAAAAAACGAAAGCTGCCGGGGATCATCCCCTGGTACGATCCTGGATGTATGGATGCCTAAATGCCTGATGGGGCTGCCATCCCACAATTCATCAAAGAGTTTACATGCGTATCTATATATTTCAGCGGTTATATTGGTGGGAGTATCCAGAACCATTTGATGGCCAACATAATGAAATTCAAAATCCTTTATTCCAACAGACACCACCCCGGCCTTAACCCAGTCGCTTCGAAGTCTGGTACCGACAGTCTCCGCTAAAGACAGCAGTACTTTTTTTGCTGTTTCAGTATCTCTTGCATCAAAAGAAATAGTCGTGCTGTTTCCATACCCTTTATTATCCGGCCTTGTCTCTTCCACAATTGACGTATCAATTCCATTTGCGAACGCCCATATTACTTCCCCATGCTTCTTAAAATGACAACGGAGCATATCAAGATCGGCATGAGCTAATTTCCCTATCGTGGTGATCCCTAAATTCAGCAGCTTCTTGTTGGTTGCCCTTCCTACAAAGAACAAATCCGATACCGGCAACGGCCACATTTTATTGGGTATCTCATCCGGGAAAAGTGTATGCACCAAATCGGGTTTCCGAAAGTCCCCCGCCATTTTCGCCAAGAGCTTGTTGGTCGACACTCCGATGTTGACGGTAAATCCCAGTTCCTCCCGGATCTGGTCCTTTATCTTGTTTGCCACAGCCACCGGCTCTCCCCATAAAGACTGTGTACCGGTCATATCCATAAAGGCCTCATCGATACTGTATTGCTCAACTACCGGTGTATACTCGTGTAAAATATTCAAAAAGGCTTTTGAGGACTGTTCATATAAGTTATAGTTTGGCTGCACGAGAATAAGATTAGGACATTTTTTCAAGGCTTCCGGAATAGACTCACCCGTCTTTATCTTAAATTTCTTTGCCGGTATCGATTTCGCAAGTATGATTCCATGCCTTTGACTTATATCGCCGCCAACTGCAGACGGAATCTCGCGAAGATCATCTTTTGCGAGTAAGTGTTTTAATCGAAAAACCGCCTCCCAGGATAGGAAGGCGGAATTTACGTCAATATGAAAAATGATTCTTTCCATGATTACCACCTCTTTGTATATTGTACAGAACATTTGTTCTGTTTACAAGTGGTAATTTTTCGCATTATTTTACAGCATCTTTTAAAAAGACAATATTGACTGCTCATATTCTCGGATCTGCTTGAATCGGGGTAACTTTTTTTGCAAGATAAAATCAGAAAAACCACTTTCAAATATCCAAAATTCTCGAATCCATATTAAAACAGAGTTTCCATAAGTCATTCTTCATTCTCCAAAGTGATACAACGTGAAAAACTCCACTTAATTCAGCGGCTTCTGGTAATTCAGATTTCACATCAATAACATAATGTATCTGTATAGCCTCTTCGCTTGAAAATATAACTTCTTCATTTTTTATTTTATATCCATTTATTTTAAAATCCTTAATAAATTCGGCATACTCAGCACCAAGACACCGATACCCGCCACATATCATGATGGCATCATCTGCAACCAGCTTTTTAAATGCCCCCTCATCCTGGTTACTTGCAGCTTTCCACATGTCATATTCTTTTTTAAATACAAGTTCTTCAATGTTTTTATTACTCAAGCACTTTCCTCCCAGATTTAAAATCTTAATTAACTATTTCAAAGTATACGGTAAAGCACAACAAATACTGTCTCCTTATTATAATTTATAATATTTGCTCCGTTTATAAGTGTTAATTTTTCGCATTATTTTACAGCATCTTTAAAAAGACAATTTTGACTGCTCATATTCTCGGATTTGCTTGAGTTGAGGCAACTTTTTAAGCAATATAAAATCAAAAAAATCACTTTCAAGTATCCAGTTTTCTAACTCGTTCTTTTCAAGCAGAAGGGGCATACGCTCATGGACCTCCCGGACGGACTCATTGGCCTGCGTGGTTAGTATGACAAACCGTTTGGCATCTTCATATGATTTCCATACTCCGGCCATATAAAGAATGCTGCTGTCTCTTCGTTCAAAACGGACCTTATTCTTTTCCTTATCCCATTCATAAAATCCGGAGGCGGGGATAATGCAGCGCCGCTGCCGGACAGAATCCCTAAATGTCCTTTTCTCTTTTACGGTTTCGCATCTGGCGTTAATGATTACCCCTTTTTCATTAAACTTAGGAAATCCCCACGTCATATTAGAAAGCTCAACAGACTGGGATTCTTTGCTGCCATGGATTACCGGTATCGTGTTGGTTGGATAAACATCGCCTTTATGGTGTAGTTTATCATTCACCTGGCGTACGATCTTCTCTATTTCATTTACCATTTCGTCATCAATATAATATCTTCCACACATACCAAATTACCTTATATAATTTACTTCATCTAATTTTAACGTCTTATTAGCATTCCAATCTTATTTAAAGAAAAACTTTTACAGACTCTCTAAATCATTTATTGCACTCATAATTTCTTCTAATATTTGATTATTTAGTTCAGAAGAGGAAACAATCCTTACCATAGAACTACTTGCAGCCAAACCCAATGCCAAATAAGGCAGGTTTTTAGGTTCTCCAATTAGAATAATTTTTTTCCCTTCCGCAAAGGCATATCCCAATTCTATTAAAGCACTAGTTTGCATACGTGCGGGATGATGTAACATAAATATGTTCGACTCTAAAATACGCTGAAAGTCCTGCATTGCTGACTTTCCAGGCTCGTCATAACAGCTCAGACCTGAAATTTGCTCAATTTCAGAATACACGTCGTAATTCTCACGTAAAAAAATTATAAGTCTAAATAATAAATTTCTGTAATCTTCATATTTTTTTTCATCATTAAATGCCGATATTGGTGCCGATAGAAATATTTTTAACTTACTCATCATTCTCCCCTTCAAAAATAGCCATCCCATTTGATTTTATAATTTTACTAATATCGGAGTAATTTTTAAAGTCAAAAGTTTTTACGTGTCCAATTGTTTCCCCGGCCCTCTTAAGAATGTACGGTAAGCCATCCTTATGAAATATCACCAATTTTTTACTCAATGCAATTCCATATCCCACCTCTACCAGAGTACTTGATGGTAATTTTTGTGGATAGATAACTAATATACAATCTACTTGTTTAAGATCAATAAAATTTTCTCTTATTGCCTTAGTATTTCCATCGAAAGAAGACGGAGTATCTATATTAATTATTGGGCATTTCACATCAGAGAACCCTATGCTAATAAGTACTTCTTTAAGACTTAATATATACTCTCTTAAATTCGTATATTCATTATCGTCAATGCTTGCCATTGGAGCACTAATAAAAACAGTTCTTGTCTTTACTGTTGTTATCTGACTAGGGTAAACATACTTAGCATTAAAGACTCGTATATCTTTCAATTCTTTTATAACTGAAGAAAGTTCTGTCTTAAGGCTTTCATATCCATCTTTTGAAATTGAATCCATCTGAAACGATGGTATCGACATCAATGCCATCTGAACATTAATATCAGTTACCATCTTAATAAACTTCTGTTGGTCATGAAAATCTATGCATTGTTTACCTTTTAAAGGTGAGCCGTCAAGAGCGTTTATATTACAATTAACTAATAGTGGTATTGTAGGGATTTCCCGAGCCACCATGGCTCCTGCTTCAAAAAAAATCCAAGGTGCTCTAATATTTTCTTTTGTGATACAAAGTATTCCCAATCTACAAGTCTTCAGTTCTCCCTTAATTTTGTCCCACCAATCCGTTCCAGATGCTATATCGACATCCGAAACAAAACAAGTTAATCCAGTTCCTGCGAAAATTTTATTTTCAAAAACATTTTTTAGTTCTTTGGCAATTATTTTGCTATTTTTTCCCGACCAACTAATAAAAATTCTGTTTTGCTTACCTCTACTTATTGATCCAGCTTTTCTTTCGGTCATCTTTTATTCCCCTTTTTCTTATATATAGATATTTAGTTTTAAATCCTAAACTTAGAACCGGTAAATAGTAGTCAATGACATTATTATATTAAAAAACTTGTTTTAGGGAATTCATTTGGGGAATATTATAGAAAATGTGAAATTACAAATAGTAATACTTCTACTACTTTCATTATAGAGCTCCCCTTTACATACATTTTACAATATATTATCACATTTATAAAAAAAGAGCTATACTCATATAATAATATTAACTTCGTAATATGTATTTTTAAATATTTTTATGACTTGGAAAACTTTGTTCATAGGAATTTGAGCGCGCCATCCGCACCCTCACGGTGCGAAATTTCCGCAGCAATCTTTATCGCGCTTATAAATGCGTTTCTTGCATTTGTTTGCCCGTATCTTTGATGCGGCTACCTACCGATCTCCCCATAAGGACTGTGTTCCGGTCATGTCCATGTAAGCCTCATCTATACTATATTGCTCAACTATCGGCGTATACTCGTGTTAAATATTCAAAAAGGCCTTTGAAGATTATGAATATAAATTATAATTCGGCGGCATAAGAATAAGATTGGGAAATTTTTTTAAAGCATTTGGAACAGACTCACCCGTCTGTATCTTAAATTATTTTGCCGGTATAGATTTCACAAGTACGATTCCATGCCTTTGACTCATATCGCCGCCATCTGCAGACGGAATCTCGCGGAGGTCAACTTTTGTGAGTAAGTGTTTTAATCTAAAAACCGCCTCACAGTCGTAAACGTAGAAACATTCGCCTAACGCTAAAATAAATGCCGCTTTTTATGAATGACGTGGTTTCCTGCATTCTTGCGGAAGTTCATCTGACCATGGCATCAGATTATATAGCTAGTCAAAGAGAGCGAAGCACTTTATACATAATGCCTCGCTCTCCAAACGCTTCCAACCTAATTGTTAAGTCTAATTTCTTCTTCAATTTGTTGCAATTCAATTTCAATAAGATTTCTAATTGGTTCATATATTTCTATGTCTTCTTCTATTGCTTCAAAAGTTACAACTAAGACATATTTCGCTGGTATATTCGAATCCCATCCCTTACGACCTCTAACAGCAACACAAAATGCTTCTGTCAACTCATTAGAGCGAATTATGGCCCAATCTTTTTGAAGTGTATTAAAAGATCTTGTAAAGTCTTTTGCGCGCCCCCAATCACGTCTTTCCCCTATAAACCATTCGAAATTGCCGTCATCATCAACAGTCGCATCCGTCTCGAATATTCTTTTACTAAAGGCCTGGCTGTCTTCTCCTTTTTTACTACACCGCCAATCCAACCATGTTGATAAATATCTAGAATGTGTTCTGCGAGTATTTCTCGGCTTAGCAGCATAAGATAAAGTAACAGACAGCTTAATCTTATAATCATCACCAATCTCTGCCAATTCCTTTGGAATCGGAACTTTAAAAATGTGTGCTTGGCCTTCATAAATTTCAAATAATTCTTCTGTAATAAGAGTTACTCTATATTCATCATTTCGAGTTGCTTTAACTAAATTTGGAAATCCATATCCAACCAATCTAACAATATCTTTTACATCCCCAAATTTCCTTCCATTTGATATAGGTAATTCCGCTGACTGTGCTATTAATGCTCTGTATAACAATGCTGGAGATTTAGGGAAAAGTTTCTGAATTTCCGCTGCCATAAATGAAACCTTGGGCGTTGAAAAAGATGTTCCAATAGTATCTCGATCGTATGCTGGACCTTCTGGAGAAGTTCTTAGTAATTCAGGACATACCTCTGGGACTAGGCTCAATCGATTTCCTTCCTTGCTTTTAATCCAATCTCCTCCCCACTCAACAACATCTGGCTTTACTGAATTCCAGATTCCTGAACCAATCCTAGTAAAAGCAGACGGTTCATTTATGTTTGCAATACTCTGCTGGTCTTCATCTTCATACGAAACCAATGAAATTGCCCCTACAGTCAAAGCCTGTAAACTCTGAGCTGGATTTGCAATTCTAGATCTATCATCAAAGAAATACTTGGGATATTCAATCCCTTCGTCTAAAAACTGTCTAATATTCATGTGCGGAATGTTGCCTGCTGCTTGGATAAATAATATGTCATTCTCATAACTTTGCATATCTATCTCTGACGCCCATGGTGACATATGCTTTATTTCACATGCTCCTATTTCAGCTATTGAGTGGTTGAATATTTTACTTTTCTTCTTGGCCTCCAAATAATATTTGTCTACTGCTTTTTTAATCAATAGTGGAGGAAAAATATTTGTTTTGAAAGAATGTACATTATCTTCATTAAGAACTCGCATATTACGAATAAAACATGGCAATTGATATTCACCTGTTTTGGGTATTTCTACAGGATATAATATAGCTCCAGCCACTCTTGTCCCATGGCCACCATTATCAACTTCATCCGCTACTGAATCTGTTCCTGCCACAAAACATAAGGAATCCTCTGCAAGAATCGCCGGTTCAATATATCTATGGCTTTCTTGTATACCACTATCAATAACTGTAACAATTGGTGCATCTTCATCAGGAGGTATTATTTGTATATCATCATTGTTAACTGGCAAAGGTGCACCCTGATTACTTACAATATCCAACTCTCCGACCAATTCAATTTCATATATAGGAGAATAATTATACAATAAATCTTTCAAGCATTTGCCATTAATACTTATACGAGTTGAAAAACTATCAGGAAAAGCTGAAATCCCCGCTATCCCTTCAATAAATGAATCCACTAAATTGCCACCATATGCATCGATAAATCGCATAAAGTCCTCTTGGCGTGTATAAATCAACTCATCCCATTCATCATATGCTGCCTCATATTTTTTTAGCCAGTTTTTGTAAATCCTACTTTCTTGATATTCTTTTTCTGTTTGCCCTTCAAGTTGCTGTGGTGCCCTCTCCAACTGAAATACGTTCCCTGAACAGCTTATACTTACATCATAAAGGCAAATATCTTCTTCTAATATTTTATCTAGCGAATCTAACAATCTTTTACCACAGATTTTTTCGAATCTCTCTTTATCTTCATGGAATGCATAGATTCGAGCAGGAGTATTACAATTCTTTGATACTTCATTTATAAAATCATTAACTTTTTTATTTAAAACGGCAAACTCATCGTCACCATTTGATACAATTACATAACCATTCTCTAATTCGGAAATAACTTCAAATCCTAAATTTTTAAGAAATTCAATATCTTGACTTGGATCAATTTCCAGCAATATGGGAATACCCGTTCTAATTTCTGGTAATTCTTCCTCCAACCTTTCTTGTTGTCGCTCTTTCCAAAAATACGATATTTGACTAGCTTTTCTTTTAATAGCTGCACCATGACTACTTCTATTTTCCTTGTTTTCATTTGTTCTAGGATCAGGCTGACCCATTCCTCTTATAAATGGTTTCCCCTGTGCAATAAAAGGCAACGGTAGATGTTGAAACTTATCTTTTGCTGGCATTACTTATCCCCCTTTGTTTTAACATTTAAATAAATTACTACTAATTATATCCATAAGATGTTCTTGTTCTACCTCTATCGAACCATCTAAGACACATTTTTTAGCAGCATTCTGTGCTACCGAAACCACACTTGCAGCGGAATGCCCATTTAATTTATCAGCAATAAAAGACCAATCAATTTTATTATTGGTTTTTATTGCTGATAATGTTGTTTTCAATAATTTCTCGATTTCAACCTTAGTTGGCCTTGGCATTTCAATTATATCATCAAACCTTCGAAAAAGTGCCTCATCTAAAGAAACTCTCAAATTAGTAGTAGCTATGACTAATCCTGACGAATTATATTCATCCAGTAATGTTAATAACATATTTACTATTCTAGGTGCCTCACCTACGTCCTGACCTGTAGTCCGTGATTTTGCAATAAAATCACACTCATCAAGCAACAAAACAGCTGGCTCTTCTTTACAATAATCAAAAACCGTTCTTAGATTTGATGCTGATTCACCAAAATATGAAGAAAGTAATGAATCAAAACGAACTTTAAGTAATGGCAATCCTAAATTCCAAGCAATCCTCTCTGCCGCCATTGTCTTCCCACATCCAGGTTCACCATAAAGCAGTATTTTTTTTTTGGGCATCAAATTAAATTTAGCAAGTCTATCTTTAGCAGCATACTCCTTTTCGATACAGAATAATCTATACTCAATCTTCTCATTTAGTATCATATGGTGTTTTAGTTGTTCTCTTGGAACAAAAGATACCAATTGCATATTATTGCGCTTAGTAGTCGGTAAACCACTCATCGTTCCAGTTGGTTTACTATTCACATATTGTGAAAATCCGTTTGTTTTTTTTGGCTTTTCAGAATATTTTATCCTCTCAAGGGAATCTGCCAAAACTTCATGGTTTATTTCTCGCTCTTTCAAAATGATTTGATCAGCAATTTTTTTTAAAGACATAATATCTTCTGAAAAAATAGCTTTGAATAATCTTTTATATAGTTCTGCTGTCATTTTAAACTTTCCTTTCTTCAATTACCGAATAATCTCCATAAACTGCTAGCTTATTAAAAATCACATTATTATAGCTACCGATAATTGAATTATTACTTTTAAAAATTCGTCCAAACCGCATACATGTCTTCTTATTCAGAGCCTTGTGCGTATGCAACCTATATCGTTAATATAGGTATTATATTTCATACTATGAAATTATGCAATGTCATTACAACAGCTTAGCAAAAATATACAGCAACCTTATAATTATCTCTTTGAAAAGAGAATGTGGGAAAGGAAATGGATTATTACTAGCCTTCAGAGTGATAGTATTTACTTGTAGGTGTATTACTTAGGGTTGCTGAGGGCTATCATTAATATTCTATAACGGCAATTCTTTAAGGCACTCATCAAACCAATTAAATGCATATGTTAACATTAACATATCTGACTCTTCAATAGTTTTTGCATGCGCATCAACCCTATGTTTATTAACAATATCAAGAAATGAATCAAACTTAGATTTATCAATAAATATTTTCTCAAATAATGACCAATTTTTCAGAATTACTTTTTTTACATCTAATAAGAAAAAATGATTTGTAATTATATCATTAATTTCTTTGTCTTCCAATAAAGATCTCTTTGATGATTCTATAACTTCCAATAATTTACTTTTGGTTTTTTTACTTCCATACTGAGCAGCTATTTGAAGTTGCATTAATTTTCTTAGACTTTCTTCAAGTTTATTTCTCCTTAATGATATTTTCGTCCAAGTTTCTTCCTTACTTGTTGGTTTACCTTTAATTTTGTGCATCTTGTCTATATACAACGACACAGCATTTATCGTTATATAATAATTTTTATTAATCTCTTTTATGATTCCATATCCTATTAAATGATTTATTTCTTTCTCACGATAATCGATATTCTTTTTAAAAATCTCATTACCATCAACCGCGAGTATTTCCAATAATTCATATTCTTTAGGATACCAATTTTTCAAAACACTTAATACCATTTCAACATAATGCACTATCTTACTATCATATTCCTCTTTTTTTGCATCATACTCATATTTTGATATGATACATGGTCGCATTGCAGATGCTTCCTTATTAATCAAACTACATATATGTCTAATTAAGAAAGGATGTCCCCCATAATCCTCTGTTAATTTAGTATATATTTCTTCATCAAATCTTAATCCCATGTACTTTCCAATATGTTCTATCATATCTTTTACATTATCTAAATTAAATAATTCTAAATATTTAATACTAACCATATCAAATATTGGGTTTTCAACGTCCAATATATATGAACTTTCTATGCATAGCGGATTAACACCTGCTAAGACAAATGTGAAACACTCTGGCGCTTTTTGAAAAACCGATCTAATAGTTTGCCAAAACATATAAAAATCTCTACCTGTTTTCCAATTCATATCTTCAGCTGTTGTAAAACAAATATGTTCTATTTCATCGAACATTAGTAGTATCCTTGTATTCCTAAGTAACTTATGTATTTGAAATATATCTTCCTCAAAAGATATTGCTGCATTTCTATCGATATATCTCTCAGATTCGTTCACTACTACAGTTTCTATTTCATATTTTTTTGCAATATCTTTAATGATTTTTGCTAAGAGTTCGTTCCATCTGCATAAGTAAACCCCCGGATTTTGACAATCAATATATAAAGAAAACCCTTTTCGAGAAATAATTTGCCTTTCTAACGAATATAGAACAGAGGTTTTTCCTGTTTTTCTCAACCCAAATAGTCCGCTTTGTTCACCTAGTAAATATTTATCAAATAATTCTTGTACCAATTTTGTACGACCATAAAAATATGCTTCTGTTTTTAAAGGAGACTCTAATGCAAACAAATCACGATTATAAAAATAATTTCTAAGTTTATCACTGATATAATTTTTTGTTAATCCTTTTTTCAATATTTCATTATATGTAAAAGGCACTATTATTCTTGCATCTTTATTAATTGAGTTTATACCTCTAATTTTTGTTTCAATATTGATATCATTACTTACTAAAAAAACGCATACTTTATCAAGTCTATTATCATACTCTTCTAATGTTTTATCAACAAAATCCAGTGTTCTTGCCTCAAATTCTTTATATGGCGAAAAAAGTAACAACACTTCATTGTACAGATTATAGAATTCTCTTAACTCCTGTCCTGGTTGTAAAAAATCAAACACATAGTTTGTGGTTTTAAAAACACCTGCTTTTGAAAATGTAATCGCAAAATATTTAGATAATTCATTTACAACTCTAATTTCTTGTTCCGCTCCGCAAATTTTCAATCCTTTCTTTATCCCTACTCTTACACAGTAAGAGGCCTCTTTACTATAATTTTTCTCACGTATGTTCATTTTCTTTCCCCTTATAGTTTCTATTTTTTACAGCATTTTTTCATTTGCCTATAATACATATTATAAGATTATTTCCTACTTCTTTCTCACATTTGAATATTTGTTTAAACCCTTGCAATGAATAAAAATCCTGTTCATCTTTACTCATTTTTTCATATTCATCATTGTTAATTTACATTATTATATTAATTATTTTACCATGGAAAAAACATTGTATCAACTATAGTATAAATTTAAAAAAACTTATTAACATACAATTTCATGTTTATCTGTAATATTTTGTGCGCCGGCCGCACCTCCACGGTGCGGATTTTTCGCGTCAGTATTTGCCGCGCTTTCCAAATGCGATTTTCGCATTTGTTTTCCCGTATCTTTGATACGGCTACCGTACTCCGGTACGGAGGGCGCGGCATTAAAGCCGCGAATGCGCCCCTACCGGGCGCGTAAAAGCCTCTGTTTCCCCCCGGAAACAGAGAATAGCAAGCATCGCAAGTGGGTACCCACTCGCGCACTTTTGTACAATTTTCGGCGGCGCGAAAATTATACAAAATGCTTGTTGGTGGCTCTGCCCCCAAACCCCTGATTTCGTATTTTACGAATGTAAAATCCGATGAGAAAAGCAAAAAAAATAAAGCCGATGGCACCACGTCCACCGGCCAGATTTCATAAGCTGATATCTTTATTTTTATCCTGCTTTTTTTTAGTTTCCTCCCTCTCCACTTTTAATTTTATATTAAGTGTCGCTTCTATATTTTTCTGTATCACATACAGTTCTTTCAAAATTTTTCTTATAGAAATATTTTCTTTTGATAGCATATCATGCTTCATTTTTAATTGCTTATAATCATCAAACATTCCCTTAAGATTTATTTCTCGTGTGTTTATTCCTTCACGCTTCATATAATATTCGGCTGCATAATAAAGGATAATTTCTTGTTCATGTTCTTTTAAAAAAGCACTGCCCGGTAATTCCTTTTTGGCCTGTCTTGCAAGCTTACCATAATTAAAATAATTCTGAGTAAACTTAATTTTTTCAGATAAGCTTTGCATTTCTTTTTTCATTTCCTTTAAAGAATTATTATTATCTTTCTGCACCTTTGAGACATCATTTATTTTATCTTCCAATTGTTCAATTGTTCTTAGATTATTTTTTTGCAGATAACTCATTGTCTCTGCAAGGCTTCCCATATTTCCTCTCATAACCGCTCTCTTATAGCCCACCGATTCCTGAGCTTTTAGACATTTGGATATATCGACAATCAAATTTACACTATCCCTATTTCTCTTATATCCTTTTCTTCTTTTAGGGGTGGACTGTTCTTTTGTGGAAGAAGCTTTTTTCTCGTTTTTCTTCTCATAAAATTCCTTATTTTCAATTCGCTTTTTAATCATCTCCTCTGAGTAAAAATCTCCAATTTTTTTAGCACGTGTGAAACGATTCTGTTCTGGGGCGCGAAAAGCGATATGTTTTCCTCTCTTAATTTCATATCCTTCCAGCTCCATAATTTGTATGAATTCTTCAAAGCTATTTGCTTTAATAATAGCTTTATCAATGGCCGTTTTTAATTTATCTTTCCAGCTATTTCCTTCCTTCGACTGCTCATATTCATATCTGCTTTTACCTCTAATACCTGAGGTTTCTTCTATTACGGAGCATCCATTCTCGCGGCATATTTTATCGTTTTCTTTACGGATTCTATTATGTTCCCAGAAGTTTATATGATATTTTTTATGATAAATATAATCAGTGGCATTAAAAATAATATGGTTATGTAAGTGATCTTTATCTACATGAGTTGCAATTACAAATTCGTATTTTCCCCCTAACACATTTTGTGCAAATTCCATTCCCATTCTATGAGCGTCTTCCGGTGTTATATCATCCTCCGGATCAAAAGACTGCATCAAATGGTAAGCGATTCTATTGCCGTTCTGGCTGCCTTTTCGTGCGGTCATGTTCATTTCTACATCGGCAGTTTTCAAGCTACAGCCATAGGTTGACACCAGCGTTCCATTTTCGGTTTTATCAGGATTAGTAATATAATCAATTGCTTTTTTTAATGTATTCTTAATTGCTTTTATTTTTGATATTGCCATAAATTCCTCCGATTGACTACATAAAAAAAAGGGAAAGAGATTCCTCCCTTTCCATCTACTTATTTTACAGATATTAAATCATCCTTTCATTATTATGAGCATTATCATCTTTTACATTTAATCGAGATTGAATATCACTGATAACTTTATTTATTTCTATTTTTCCTGATGTGCTTTTTTGCATTTCAACAAACTTTTTCATATGTTCAATTTCTTTCTCTTCTAGTTCTCTAAAAAATTGCCTCAATCCTTTCGAATCAGAATTGGAAAGAAAGGAAAAGTATTTTCCTCTTTCATCCTTCGGAATGACAATCGGAGCCATTCCATTCTTGAGAAATTCATAGTTCACAAGCAGGCGTCCGGTCCGGCCGTTGCCATCTTCAAACGGATGTATACGTTCCATTTGTATATGCCCATCAGCTATTTTTTCAAAGATATCCGGATATTCCACATGATTATAGTTATAAACAAAATACATCATCTTTTGAGGTAGCTCGAACGCTGCCGGCGGTATATGCTCCGCTCCCTGAATACGTACTGATACTTTACGATAACCGCTAATCTCATTAATATTCTTGTTTATAATAATTGCAATTTCTTTAATCAATTTCTCGGTTAAATCATCATCCAAGTGATCTAAAACATAATCAATTGCATACTTATGATTAATTGCTTCATATATCTCACGCGGCTTAGCAGAAACTTTAAAATCATTATCATTAAATATAATGGCATAAGTATCTGCGTAGGATAAAGTATTTCCTTCAATGGCATTGGAATGATAAGTACTCCTGGTAATAAAATCCTCAAAATATTCTTTGTTGTTTCTAATAAATTCCGTTATACTCATACTGAACCTCCAATCTCAGTTATAACTAAATTATATTTTAGGAATTCAGGAATAGCTTTTTTAATAAGCTCTTTCTTTATTGCATCACTTTCAACCACTTTACAGTATATTTCGACACCATAAGGGAATGTTAATTTATCTAACATTCCATCCGCATATTTTTTAACATATTCCAGCTTCATTTCTTCATCAATACAGTCCAGGTAATTAACTAAGGCAACAGTATAATAAAGCTTCTCATATTGTTTCTGTTCATATAAATCTTCTAGAGAAATTTCGTCTATCAAATAATGAAGGAATGAATCATTATCTATAGAGTCTTTAAGCCTATGCTCAAGCTCACTCACAAAATTTCTTTGAGAAATAGACGTATAATCAACTACGGCTTCTTTCATATACTTTTCACCCTCTTTCTACTTCTATGTATAGTATACCTTATTTAGTTAAATTTTTACAATATTGTTTTCAATATGCATTAATTTGCTTCGAAGCAACTGCCATATTGCGTCCAAATCCTTTTGAATGTGATCCATATCTTTCTGATAGACCAAATGCTCCGAATTGACGTGATGCGCAATCTGATTAATATTTATACCTATCTTATTTATTTCATAGATCAAGTCCTTCAGGTCTTTGTAATCGACATTAATAATATATCCGTCTATTGCCATTTTTCTTAAATATGAACTTAAGTCATGACTTCCACTAACCCTGATTCTTTCTTCAATTGCTTGTCGCTCTGCCTCTGTGCATCGAAATTTCACTTGTTTATCTCTCACTCTAAATTCATACATATAACCACTCTCCTGATAAAAAAATAAGGGAGCAGACGCTCCCTTATTTACATTATTTAACAATATTTTTCCATACCCTTTTCCTTTGATAACTGAGGTGCATATAATTCGACTTGCTGTTTTTTTTGATTCAGTTTACTAATTATAGACTCGCTCCCCAGGTTCGATATAATGCTCTCTTCATTACATTCCTCAGCGACATCAATATCCACGTCAAAATTTTCTGTCTTATCCATATTTAGAATAGCATTTAGCTCATTTAAACGTGATATTTTTTCGTTTAAATCGATTTCTTGTGCAAAAGGTTTATTTACTTCCATTTTAGCTGTATCAAGCTGATGCTCAACATTATCAAGTACCTGTCTCAAATCAGATTCCTTATTCGCCATAGAATCCAGTGCATTGTTTAACCTCTGAACATTTCCAAGCGGATCGCTGCCAACTTCCACATCATGAGTAAGTTTTCCCTTTAGGCAAACCGTATACTTTGCATAGAAGGAATCAAATACAACATTCATTTTTAAACCGAGGTATTCCCCTATCGCGACCGCTGCATTAGTCTCCTTTATCTCTTTGCATATAGAAATGAGAGCAGTTCCGGCTTCTTTTTTGTCGTTATATGTTTTGCCTCCAATCAACATTGAAAAACTGTCCTTATCTACCGGTCTATTCTGCTGATAAGTCTTTATATCCAACTGATATCCGGCCAATCTCTCCTTTAATGTAGTAATCTGCTGTGGATAATTCTTTGCAATATTGTCCTCCAGACGATAACGCTGACTGGTATGGTTCGCCTTTAGAAGCTTCAGCCTTGACACCTGTATGTCCAAGTCCATTTTCTCCTTGATGTAGGGATTTCCTGTTGCTAGGGCCTTAACCTCCGCATAGGTAAGTGCAGCTTCGTCAATGTCCTCACAGCTTCGAACCGGGCTTTTACTCGTCATAATCTGTCCAATGAATTTCTGCTTGTTTTCAATAAGCTGCCAAGAGTAACTGTCAAAGGTTCCTTCTGTCACATAGCGGAAAATCTTGACTTTAGGATTCAGATTGCCCTGGCGTAAAATTCTTCCCTCCTGCTGTTCAATATCTGACGGCCGCCAAGGCACATCCAGGTGGTGCAAAGCAATCAGTCTATCCTGGACATTCGTTCCTGCTCCCATCTTCTGGGTAGAGCCAAGTAAAAAGCGAACCTGCCCGCTTCTTACTTTTGCGAACAACTCCGCTTTTCGTATTTCCGTATTGGCTTCATGAATAAAAGAAATATCCTCTTTTGGTACACCTTTTTCTATCAGCTTATTCCTTATATTCTCATACACATTAAAACTACCACCACCTTTTGGAGTAGATAAATCACAGAAAAGAATCTGTGCTGACTTATCCTCTTTACTCTCTTCCCATATACGATAGCTATTTTCCACACATACCGAAGATTTTGATTGTTCCTCATCGGGCAGCATGTCGTTGATGAGCCGCTGGTCTAATGCCAATTTTCTTCCGTCATTAGTAATTTTGAGCATATTGTCAACATGAGGTTCCACCTGCCGGTCACGTACTTTTTCCGCACGTTCCGCAAGAGACTTCACCATATCCTTCTGGTAATCGCTAGGTTTTAATACTTCATTGATATACTCCGCCTTGGGTATTGGTAAATTTAACATATCCGGCGTTTGAATGTCTGCACTTTCCTTGAACAGAGATATTAATTCCGGCAGATTAAAGAATTTTGCAAACCTTGTCTTTGCCCGGTATCCCGTTCCCTCCGGAGCAAGCTCTATAACGGTCTGTGTTTCCCCAAAGGCCGCCGCCCAACTGTCAAAATGTCCAAGTCCCATTTTCTGTAAGGTATGGTATTGGAGATAACGCATATTGGTGTATAACTCTGTCATACTATTGCTGATTGGTGTTCCAGTGGCAAAAGTAATACCCTTTCCACCCGTCAGTTCATCTAAATACTGACACTTCGCAAACATATCCGATGATTTTTGTGCTTCTGTCTGCGCAATACCCGCCACGTTTCGCATTTTAGTGTAAAGAAACAGATTTTTGTAGTTATGGCTTTCATCTACAAACAGCCTGTCTACACCCAACTGCTCAAATGTAACCACATTATCCTTCCTTGTAGCATCGTTTAAGCGGCATAAACGGGCAGATAGTGATTTCTTCGTCTTTTCCATCTGCTTAATAGTATAGCGCTCTCCTTTTGCATCCTTGACCGCTTCAATTGCCATTTCAATCTCGCGGATCTGATTCTCCACAATGGCTATCTGCCGTTCTGTAGAAAGGGGAATTTTTTCAAACTGTGAATGCCCGATAATAACCGCATCATAATCTCCGGTTGCAATTCTAGAACAGAACTTCTTACGGTTAGCTGGTTCAAAGTCTTTCTTCGTGGCAGCAAGTATATTAGCCCCGGGATATAACCGCAAAAAATCACTTGCCCACTGCTCTGTTAAATGGTTTGGCACTACAAAAAGGCTTTTTTGGCACAATCCAAGACGCTTACTCTCCATTGCCGCAGCGGTCATTTCAAAAGTCTTTCCTGCTCCTACACAGTGGGCAAGCAGCGTATTATCTCCGTATAGAACATGCGCCACTGCATTTTTCTGGTGTGGTTTTAGGATAATATCCGGAGTCATACCAGGAAATTTCAAATGGCTTCCGTCGTATTCCCTCGGACGAGTAGAGTTAAACAGTACATTGTATTTATCACACAAAGTCTGTCTTCTAACCGGTTCTTTGAATACCCAATCCTTAAAGACTTCTCTGATTGCTTCCTGCTTTTGACTTGAAAGCATGGTTTCCTTTTTGTTTAATACCCGCTTTTCCTTTCCATCCTCTATAACGATATCAAATATCCTACTATCACGAAGATTTAAGGAATCTTCTAATATTTCATAAGCATTTTTCCTGCCGGTTCCGTAAGTGACATTCGTAAGGGCATTGCCTCTGTCAGCATTTTTTCCTTTGATATTCCACTGTCCAGTTACATCGGAATACTGTACTCCAACAACATTACGATCAAACAGATAATTAGGCGTTTCAAAAGTTTCCCGCATAAAATCCACAAGATATTCCGGAGCAATCCACGTTGCCCCGATACGCACCTCAATTTCTGATGCATCTAACTCTTTAGGCTGAACCTTTTCCAAAGAAGCTACATTTATGCCATATGTAGGGTTATTTTCAGCGAAAGTTTTTGCAACTTCCATTTTCTCCCTAACATTCCCACTAAGATATTCGTCTGCAGTTACCCATTTATCCGTTACTGGATTTAAAAAAATTACTCCGGCAAGCTCCTTTGTTATATCTTCTTCGTTTTTTTCCGTTAATGAAGCCATAAAGGCTAAATCAACCTTTGCCTTTTCAGAAAGGGATACGGCCAGAGCTTCACTTGCGGTATCTACCTGAGTAACTACTACCTGTTTTTTTATGGTGCGCTTGGTGAACATATCCGCTTTGCCGTTGAAGTTTCCTTCTTCATCTAGCTTCTCCAATGAACAAAGTAAGCAATAACTGGAGTCTTGATTAAATGCTCTTTTATTGGTCTGAGAATTTATTAACCCATATTCTTTTGAAAAGACATCATATAGTTTATTTAGCTCTGTTTGCTTACTTTTTATCATAGAATCTGGAAAATCATTTAATTGCAGATAAATAAGCTCCTGCGTACATTCCCTTAAACCTACCATTCTAATAATCCGTTGTTCCATCGACTCAGACACTTCCACAGGTTTCATTATTGAATTTTCCCGGTAGTATGCTCTTTTTCCTACAATTGTGTAACTGTAGTTCTGCACATTCGGATCTGCAGGTAAACTCTCTCTTGCCAGCTCATCGTCAAACTCATCAAGCTCTATGGTATCTATGGTTCCCTTAATCTGCTCCACTGCATTATAAAGCTGTTCTACAAATGGAATATCTGCATCCGGGGTGCAGGTTGCCTCCATTCCGTAAGGACCGGAGATCATTTCCATTTTCCCCAGAATCATTTCCGGGTGTTCCACAAAATAGTCATTCATAACAATACTATCTTCGTTCTCCGATAAATGTACCCAATCTGGCTCATGGTCGATTATCCGGTCTCGCTTCTTAAGAAAGATAAGATCTGATGTGACCTCGGTTCCCGCATTTTCTTTAAATGCGTTGTTTGGAAGCCGTATTGCGCCCAATAATTCCGCCCTCTGTGCAAGGTATTTACGCACAGCCGGACTTTGCTTATCCATTGTTCCCTTCGATGTGATGAAAGCAAGTATGCCACCCGGCCTAACTTTTTCTAATGTTTTCGCAAAAAAATAATCGTGAATTAGGAAATTATGCTTATCATATACCCTATCAGCCACTTTATACTGACCAAAAGGGATATTTCCGATTGCTACATCAAAGAAATCATTAGGGAATTCAGTCTTTTCAAAGCCGATTATCTTAATGTCAGCATGCGGATAAAGCTGCCTTGCAATACGCCCTGTTATGCTGTCGAGCTCCACTCCGTACAACCCGCTAGCTTTCATTTTCTCTGGCAGCATGCCAAAAAAATTGCCTATGCCCATTGCCGGTTCTAAAATATTTCCCTTTTCAAATCCCATTCTATCCATTACATGATAAATACCTTTAATAATAGCAGGACTTGTGTAGTGGGCATTCAAGGTGCTTCCCCTTGCCGATGCATATTCTTCCAAAGACAATATGCTTTTTAGTTCCTGGTATTCATTTGCCCACCCTGCTTTAGTTTCGTCAAAGACATCGGCAAGACCCCCCCACCCCACATAGCGGGATAAAATTTCTTGTTCTTGTGTTGTTGCAAGTCGGTGCTCACTCTCAATCTGGTCTAAAACGCGAATTGCTGCAATGTTCTGCTTATACTTTTCTTTTGGGGAGAATCCTAGCTTTTTGTTTTCTGAATTTTGCTCACTTCTTTCATAGGTAATTCGGAAATTAACCGCACTCGCTTTATCTATTTTTAAAATTTCTTTCTCCGCCGGTGCCGTTTCTGTTTCCGGATACGGTCTTAGTAAGTCAACATCCTGCTCTTGAACAGAAAAAATATCGGGAGGCGTATATTTTTTACTTGCTTCCGCCGCCAAAATAATCTCCACCTGTTCCTCTACACTTGGAAAAAGGCTAAGCTGCTGATATTCCTCCTGTGAGATATTCTCTCTAGGAGCAAGGTACGTGCCCTTCTCAATAAAGGAGCAGACCTTGTTTCGCACTTCCTCCCATGATGCCCTGGTTTCTGCTGTCCGGCTCAAATAATTTCCCATCCACATAGTGATTCCATCAGTATCTGCCCGGTACCCGGCACGCTGTTTTTTGATACCGATATAAAATTCGGTGTATTCCTCCAACTTATAGCATCTTTTTAAATAATCCCGCTGTTTTGCTTCATCTAGCTCAGTTAGCAGATACCCGGCAATCTCTGGGCGTTTATGTATCAAAAACTTATCATAACGCAAAATACCACGCTCATAATCAGTAAGAGAAAAACCGGACGATGTATCATCGCCCGGCTCACTCCCCGCTGTATTTAGTTGTATATCAGTTCCGTCAGTACGATTTCCTCCGCTGAGTGTCTGATGTTGTTCATCTTCTGCACCCATAACATCTGATCTGTTGCTTTGAGCTGCTCTGTCACGCCCTCTCTCACTTTCATCTGCTCTGTCAGAAGTTCCATTCTCTCTTCTGCTTGTTCCTGCAGCGTAAGCAAGTGGCTCATGAGATTTCCATTCAGTAACAGCCCCGTATAAATCCCCTTCTTGTTCTCCTTCAGATAATTCTTGCGCAGGAGTCCGTATTTGGTCAGTGTTCCCTCCGGCTGCTCGTCCAACATAATCTGAGGTATTAGGTAATCCCCGTTCTCCTCGTATTTCAACTTCATATTCATCGCTCCTTTTTACATGAGAATATTCACTTTGTGCCGGCTCCATTTCGCTTTTACGCTTTAAAGCATTATAGTACATATCAGACTCATTTTCAAGTATTATTTCTTTGAAATTTCCTTCTTGCCTATCCCGAACTGTAATTTCTCTTTCATACGCTCTTATAGCCCTTCCAATTTCTATAAGAATAGGTTTTGATAGATCGGTGGTGGCACTGCCGATAACAGATAGAGTTTCTACAGTATTAAAATTATGGATATGGCTAAAGTCAAGCGCCGTCCTGTACTTCTCCATATCAGCACCGCACCTTGACAGCAGCATATAAGCAATGTTGGAAGATAAAGTTTCTTTTATCCGAAGTACTGCGTTCTGCTCGTCAAGCTTCTCAAAAAATCTGCCTTCGCTCACATAATTCACTTGTGAAATAATATCATCATAAAATTCTTCAGTTATATGATCTGCAATCTCAATTAATCGGTCCTCGAAGATATTTGTTCCGTTGGTACTCCCATAAGTTTTTTCAAGCTGATTTACGACCACCCCCTTATGATCTTCCCGCATAATCCACAGATAGGGATAACGCCCGATTCCCCTCGCCTTATGCACATCGGATATATCAAAGACATATTTCAGCCCGTTTCCACTATCTGATTCTTCATCAATCAAAGCTATGCCTTTTGAGCCCTTATTCACCCAACAATGCATTATTTCATTCCATTGTTCCAGAGAAGCACAAGCAGTCGCATCCGGCCTTTGGGCATAAATAAGGATTTGTTCAGAAAATGGATATTTGTATAATTTTGCTGCGAAGTCAAGAAACTCCATCCAGCTTATTTCTGTATTTGTTAGTTGTTTAGCGGTATTTTCTGCTAATCTAGTGATATATTCATATTTCTTTTGCATTATATTTACCTCTAATTTTTCTTTCTCATAGGTTACTTTACTTTACGGATTCATGTTCTCTCACATTTAAGGACTTATCTGCTACGGGCAGCGCTTTCTTCTTGCTTTCAATCTTTGAAAGTAGAGAAGGCTTTTTACATAACTCCTTTTTCAGCTTATCTATCTCATTTCTTTTTGTTGTCCAGTCTTTCATGGAATTAAAAGTAGTATCTTGTATAACAGGCTGCAGTTTTTCCACTGGTACTCCATGCTGCAGGCCATATCTCATGAAATCCATTTGCCACTGCTCAGAACAACTATTTTTTATATAGATTACTTGATCTATATTTAAGCCATCCTTTAAAGCAAATCTTAATTCTTCCATTAAATCATTCTTTAATCCAGGATCAGCGAATACCTCTATTTGCTCATATGTCATGAGATCCTTCAAGGCCCGCTTAATAACCTCATATTGCCCCGTAGAATACATTTTTCCATTATATTCGATTATTTCCTCATTTGAGTTCTTAACATCCTTTAAATCGGGCAGAACAAAGCGTTCAATTATCTCTTTCGTTTCACCTTCACTAAGTGTTGGAAAATGTACTCCATAATCATCACCAAATATGTCAATGGCTTCCTCATCGGAATTATAATAAATCGTGGCTCTATTATCATACATCTCATTTCCCACGAAGATTCTATAATCCAGCTCATTCCTGCTTTGCTGGCGATAAGCCTCTTGTTCTGCATAATAGCCGGTAACAGGTAAGAATTCTGCGAATTTATTAAGATCACAATCTCGTGTTATATAGAATTTATTTTTAAACTTATTATATTTTGCACCGTTTTCCGACAAGGTTTTAGCCAATGCTTTAAATTCCTTACGATCAGAAATGTGGGGAATATTTAAATAAATAGGCGTAATATTTTTGCCGCTTGCGATCTCATATTTGGCAAAATTATCATACATATTCTTGTCTATATTTAGTTCTCCGATGTAAACATTAATATATTGGGTTTCTTTTAGAAGACTTTTGTTCTTTTCCCGAAGAGTGGTGAGAATGTCTTGTGCACTGTTTCCATAAAGGGTTTCTGTATCCTTCCCCTCGCCATGCTTATCTACATATACAATTCCTTTATAAGACTTTTCAACCAGACGTGCTTCTCTTTCCGCTAACCATTTCTTATATGTTTTGATTACATTTGAAATAACTTTATTTACTGAATCATGGCTGTAAATCCCATAGTAAAGCCCATATCTATCCAACATATTTTCAATTTCATTATCTTTTTTCAGACTTTCCTCCAAGTCATGGATTCTACCAATTTTTTCAAAGTTTTCCGCATTACGCTGAACTATAAAATTAAAGTTATCATACTGCCCAAATAACTCCCTCAGCATCTGTTCATATTCTGGTGTCAGATTTTTGTGATAGATCTGATTAAGTAGAATTGGCGCATCGGTAATAATAAAATCAACCTTACCAATCAGGCGGTCAATTCTTTTTATTTGTTCCTGAAGGATAGCAAACTGATGCTCTTCCGCGCCATCCAGCATATTCCAATCCTCATCCCACACAAGCTCTTTTGCGTATTCCGGAATGTATTCTGCCGCATAGCCTAGCTTTTTTAATTCTTCCGCTATTCCAAGACTAGCTGTGGATTTTCCCGCCCCTGGTCCTCCAAATGCATTGATAACTACAGATACATTTTTTTCTTTCTCAATTTTTTTCAACATTAAACCATGTTCTTTTACAAAATTTTTGAAATCCATTTTTCCCTCCCAGTTTTGTGGTTAAAAAAAGAAGCCTGTAAGCTTCTTTCATTCTCGATGACTTTATTAGATTCATTGCGAAAAATATTCGATATCGAATATTTTTAACTCCATTTTTCTCTTTACTTCTCGGCAACGACGTGCTATATTTTAATCAAGAAGAGTAACCGCCCACAAGGTGGATGCTTCCGGATGAATGTTAATTAGCTCTCAACGAGAGCCGCCTATCCTGCCGCAGACAGGGTAGGCATTTTTTTACTTGTTATTCCTATCGGAATAGGTAAGTAAAGCAATGAGAAACGTACCGCCTAAAAACAATAATGTCAAGACGTCATATGTATCCATCTGCATCACCTCCCTTCTTTCGTATATTCCTTAATTGGAATACTGAAATCCGGAAGGCTGATAACCAACCCTGTACACGGTTACTCCGTTACTATTTTATCAATAATTTCTATAGAACGCAATTAGTATTTGTCCATTCCTGTTGTCTCCTCTTCTCCCACTATTCCCTTTTTTCTGCTACCAACCAAGCATATCTATTTTACTCCTTCCCTATAGTTCATTCCCTGAGTTCCTTTTTGCGAAGTAATGTCCGCATTATTTTCACTGGTTGTTTTTTTCTTTTCGGACAGCTTACCGATTACTGATGCTTTATCCAAAAAGCAAGTGAACTTTCCTTTATCTGCCTCTTCTGTTATATACCACTTCTTTACTACCCCATCAAACTTGGCACCATTTTCATTCAGATAAGTTACTGTTTCTTGAAATTGCTTTTTCCCTTGAGGAGGGATCTTTAGATATTGCTTATATTTTTTATTATCAATTACCTGCGTTTTATCCACTTGTGGCAGCTCAGCTACTGTAACGACTTCCTTATCACCATTCACATCGAAATGAAAAGCTTCCAGCGCCCCTGCTGTTATTTCACTTACTTTACCATGTAAGACAAAATCAATATCTACCGCTTTTTGAAAAGACAGTCGAACCTCCTCTTGTTTTTGACGGATTTGCTCTAATAGAGGCATTATACTCTGTACATCAAGCTGAAGGGCTGTTTGAATATAATTGATTTTTTCAACTTCATTAAGCTGTATTGCCATTTTTTCTTTTATTTCGATTATTCTGTCCGAGTTAATGTCCATAATCTGAGGAACTTCAAATTCCTCTTGAATTTTATTTAACAGTGTAACTAATTCTTTGTATGTTTCCGAATCTTCCAGAGCATTAATCAAATCTCCAGTAACCTCCATTAGCAAATATTGTTGCTTACGATTGAAAGTTCCCTCTTTGATACGCTGTATGGCATCATCAACACTTCCTAGAACGTCATTACACCATTTTAATTTAGTACTGTCCATACAGATTCCTCCTGTTATTATATTATTAATCAATTTACTCCACTTTATAATATTATCAGCTCAAATCCCGTTATCGAAAAGGATATTCTGCCGGGGTCATTACCTTGTTCATAGGAAGCGCCATCTACATTTTTAATTGTGAGCTGTCCGGTTGAAGGGTCATATACTTTTTCCATAGTAAATGGCTTGGGGTCACCTATGTTGCATCCGGCCGTTATGTAATGTTCTGTTTCCGATGCGGTTATACAAAAATAAAAATTATCTGCTGTAAGGGCGGTATAGTCTGCATACACTGATTTTATATCAAAAATCAGGTTGTTATATTGCTTCCACTTATGGCTCGTCGTCGAAGACCCTCCATTATCATCATAAGAAAAAGATTGAGAAGTATATGAAGAATCTAAGTGTGTAATTACCGTAGGAACAGCATTTTGCATACCGTCATTATATCCTTGATTATAAGAAGCCTGGTTATCCGCTCCATTACCAGTGATTAACCGGCCATTTACCCAACTGGTAACACCTGCACTTAAATTATTAGCGGTAGCCGTAGCCTGCGTCTGACTCTCCAGACTATTAGCGGTTATTTTTCCAGAGCCGGTATGATAGCCTGACGGTATACTATAGCTTTGTCCGCAGTTTAAAGCGGCATTAACCGCTCCTTGATTCGCCATGCTGCCAGATATGTATTTATTGCCTACATATGCGGTATATCCTGTCAATAAGGATGTAGATACCGCATTGGCATTTGTTCCGATGCCTTTTATGTTATCCGTTAACGTATTAAATGTTGCCACTGCATCCGTTGATACTCCCTTGTCAGTGAGCGCGGATGCTAGAGATGCCTTACCGCTACTGACAGATGTAAAAACCTGTGTCATTTGGTCATCGAGGCTTTTTAGTTTGTTCTTGATTTCTGTTAGATCTGTTTCATTCGTGTTCTGCGCTGTCTGCAGACTATTGATAATACTGTAAATATTAGTAATATCCGCATCGGTAATATCCTGATAATCGGACAAATTTTTATTCGTTGTGGTCTGCTCATTTTGCAGATCAGTAAGAGATGTATTCGTCTCATTTTTATAATCAGACAATTTTTTATCCGTTGACTCCTGCCCCGTAAATAAATCTACTAGAGATTTATTTGTTGTATCTTTATAGCCAGATAAATTTTTATCTAACACCGTCTGCGAATCCTGCACATTTTTTAATGCCTTATCCGTAGCACTTTTATAATTGCTCAACTCTTTCTGCAGAGCTGTAAGTAATCCGGATAAGTCATTCACTTTACTAGCTGCATCCTTGGCAATATTCGATAATTCTGTATCTTTTGAACTCATGGAAGACTGCAGGTTACTAATCTTGTCCAATATGCTCTGATAATCCTTATTTATTTTATCGATTGCTGACAAAGTATCACTAATTTGTACATTTAGGGAATCCAAATTGCTTTTTGTAAGATCATCCATCGTAGATTCCAACTGGACAACAACCGTTGCCGTTTCATCAACATTTACATGAAGGGTCCTCAAATCCTCTTCAATATCGCTGATATCACTTGCGAGTGCCTGGTCTTCTTCGCTTAAATTCTCCTTCACATATTCGAGCCGTTCTTCCAGTTCTCCTATCGATGAAGAAATGTCAGTAAAGGAAGCACCTAACGCGATATTTTCTTTGATTTTAGTTAGGTCACTTTGAAGCTGCTCAATGGATTCATTCATCTTGTCAAGTTGTGCCATGATGTTTTTTATTATGATGGTGCTTACACCACCAGTCATTGTATTGACATCCTCTTCCTTTGATTCTGCTGTATCGCCAATAGTAACGGCAATATTATTACGGATGCTCTCTTCAAGAGCTTTGATTTGCTCATCGGTTAGAGAATCAATATTACTGCCAAGCAGGGCATTGTAATTATCTACCGCATACTGAGCAATCTCATCTATCTGACCTTCATTTAATAATACAATTTCCCCTGCAGCTATTTTTTCGGCGAGTAACGTCTTTAAATCTTCGGATTCTCCTACCTCGCTGACGAAACCATCGGAAACGACATATTCCACAAGATAATCTTTTACCTCATCGGCAATTGCTTGCCGTTCTTCAAGAGAATAACTTCCAGTTTCCACTGTCATTTGATCTGGCCATACATAATATAAGATACTGCCGCCCAGGGCTGCTAACACTGCAATTCCAGCAGCAATATTTTTACCACTTTTTAAGAAACCAGGTATTTTTATGCTCTTCATCATTCATCCTCCTCCAAGTTAGTGTTTGTTTCATCATTATCAGCAGTTGCAATTTCTGTTTCAAAGTCCTCAATCCTTTTATTTAAAAATATCTCATCTTCCTCCGTTAAGGAATTTTTTACTGAAAGGTCTACAATTTCTCCTTCCATCGCTTCATCGGTAATTTTCCTTAGCAACCTGTTTTTTGCTTCCTCTTCTTCAAAGACAATCTCATCTCCTTCCGACTCCTCTTCTGTCTCAAATTCATCAATATCCATTGCATCAGCCAGATCCATTTCTTCCGCTTTTTTGGGCTTGTAGATTTTCAGATAGTAATAAACGCCGCCAACAATTACTACAACAAGAATAATAATTGGCAGATCGCTCTTTTTGTCCTGCGTTTCCTTCTTTGACTCTGCTTCCTGCACTTCCGTATTTGACACTGTTTCCGTATTCTCATCCGCTGAACTGCCAAATAATGTCTCTTTGGTCTTCTTAGCATCTGCTCCCTCTGTTAATGCTAATAAATCCTCTTCTGTTACCTGATTGAGCAGATACACATTGTCCTGCGAACGAGTATTATCGATTACCATGTAAAATACGTTTTCATTTTTAGTGGTTATGGTATAAAATATTTTCTCTGCGGAGCTGCTTCCATCTGTTATGGTTGTCTCACCAACTGTTCCACCTCCCTTTTCCGCGGCTTCGCCAACTGTTTTTCCGGCGCTTGCCGTGGCTACTGCCGTATCCGTACCGTCTTGTCCTATGGTTACCTCTATTCCCACTTTTTCTATTGGTGCCGAAACCACCTGACTGGATATATTTCCGGCAGCATCTTTTACATACACAACATGGCTGCTCCCGGATTCTACAACAAATTCATTAGATGATCCGAATGCGTTCGGGTCATCCGAATCAATCGCATACATCAAACTGCCCGATTCATCATCCGATGCTCCTACTGTAATAGTCGTTAAATTATTATTAGCTTCTGCGACCTCAGCCGCTTCCGCTTGTAAAGAAAATAAATAAGTACCTAACAGCATCACGCTGCATATCATGAATATTTTTATACTCTTCATACTGTCCTTTCCTATCTATGGGGTTTTCAGTTTATTGATCTGTTCCTGTAGATTGTCAATTTGCTCCTGCAATCCTGTAATAGCCGATAAGTCTTTGTATATGCTCCATGTATAATAGGATGAATCATTAGGAGCAGCGGTTTCCGTTGTGCTACAGATACCTATATAAGTACTTGTTTCTGTAGGCAGCTCAGTCATGTTACTTCCGTCCGGATGATCCGAGTAACGTATATAGAGCTGGCTGCTGCTCCCCTTGTACTGACTCCATCTATAGCTACTTGCAGATGAGGGGGCGTAGGAAGAGGTCCCGGTATACACCCCGATGTATTTACTGCTGTCAGTAGGCGCATCAGACATATTTGCTCCAGTTGCATTTTCCGCATATTTAACGTGCATATAATAACTGGTGCCATCCTTTCCGTTTGCTCCCGCGGTTCCTGTAGCTCCCGCAGCTCCCTTTTCGCCTTTTTCTCCTTTTTCACCTTTCACCGCACTATTTATGCTTGTACTTCCTAAACTACTTCCGAGCGTATTAGTACCAGACGTTATTCCAGAGATAGGCGTTGTAGTATAACTCACGCTATTACTCCCCGTTGTACTGGCCAGGCCCACTGAATCGGTATCTTTTACAGTAGCACCGTTAACGGTAACACTTACCCGGTCTTCCAATGTTCCGTTATTGACTGCACTCTCCTCTAATTTCTGTTTCTTCGGTTCCACACTCAAAATAACGGGAGGAGTTGCGTCCACATTGGTAACGACAATCTCCTTTTCGCTTTCATTCCCGGCAGCATCTTTTACTTTTACTTTCCATGTGCCGTTTTGATTAATTTCATATTCAGACGCATCCACCCACCCGCTTTCCATGCTGTATTCTTCGCAAAGATAACAGTATTTCATAGCGGTTTTATCACTGGCAGTAACAATTATTTTGTTTTCCTGATACCATCCATCTTCCTGATTGCTGAGTGTGAGCGATTCTATGACAGGAGCTTTTTGATCCACGAGGATGATTTCTACATCTGTTGTTCCAATGTTCCCAACTTCATCCTTAACAAAAACAGTCCACGTTTCATTTTCTTTTGTCTGTATCACCTTTTTACTGCTCTTGTTAAAATCCTTCTCTTCCGGCTCCTGCCCGGAAGGCAGCATGGCATATGAAAGCTTTGTTAAAGGCGTATAATTATCAGCCGCTGTAATATTGGCAGTTATCGAAGTTTCTTCTATCTCTTCACGGCTGACAGGGTAATCACTCAATGACACCGTAACTTCCGGAGGAAGGCTGTCTGTTCCTTCAATAACAGCCTCCGCATCCTTTCCCGGTTCCGTACCGCGATACCGGAGCAAAGTTTTATTCTCGCCGGCAGTAACCAGATGATATTCTTTTTCTATGGTAGTAGTCTTTATCGTTTCCACTGTGATTTCTCCATTTTTTTCAGTATCACTGGAGACATCCTTGGAGCACAAAAAAACAGGCTGCTAAGGCCCGTTATTGTTGACGTACTATCATCATTTTTAGTTATTACCACCGGAATATCTTGTGTGCTGATATAAGTACCAGCTTCCGCGTGATACGTATCAATGCTTATATTTTTTATATCCGAGGCTGTAAAGGGAAGAACATTAAAAGATGCTTGATAAATGCTTTCCTCCTCTTTGTCCGGAAGGGACACTTGGCATCTGGCTAATAATCCGTCATTCTCATCTCCTTTAATTATTAGCGTACTGATACTACGGTTAAATTCATCCGTATCTCCGGTCAAATGAATATCTGGATTATCGCTGGCAGATTTCCAGTCTTTTTCTGACTCATTGTAATATTCCCAAATATATTCTACTGCATCAGGAAAATAACATTTTATTTCCCCTTCCTGTCCCGGGAGAACATAAATATCTTTCGGGATTACCGGTTCGGTAATGATCGGCTCCAAACTCTCTGGCTCTGGAAGCTCTGCTTCCGGAAGCAAAGTTTTTTGATTATCCTTACCTTCAGTTTCAGCATTAGGAACTTCATCCGGAACTTTAACTTCATTTACAATTTCCTCTTGTTCCCCGGCAGAATCAACCTCTGGCAAAGAAGCGCTTACCTCATCCACACTTTTCGTAAAATTCTTTTTATAAGCATCATACCCCACACTTCCCAGTAATGCGATACAGATGATACCGGCAAAAACAATAAACCATTTTCGCTTACGTTTCATTTGTTGTTTGATCTCCTTTCTGTCTGTCAACAAGCTTTAATGCTTCAATGATTGTTTTTTGTGATGAGATTAATTCCATGAATTTATCAAATTCTTCTCCACTCAAATTCTGACGATTAATCCGCTTCTGGATATCAAGACCTCTTGCTATTTCCCATTGTTCCTTATAGTCAGAGGCTTTTTTCTTGTGATTTTCATATAATAACTTATGCTTTTCCGCTGCCTCCATTTCTTTTTCATACAGCTTTTCAATTCTTTCAATATTCTGCATTAACATCCTCCTCTTTACTTAAAATATTCGATATCGAATATTTTAACTTGTCTTATTTATTCTCAATGACTACCGAGCTGCTGGGAATCATAAAAGTGGGATCTATGGGATTATCATTCGCATCCCTTACTTCAAGATGTAAGTGTGCTCCAGTGCTCCTCCCCGTATTTCCTGTTTCTCCCAGGAATTGTCCCCGCAGAACGGTATCTCCCGCTGTCACTTCTCTGGATGAAAGGTGCATATATTTAATGCTCCATCCGTTATCCATTGTGACAATGATATAATTTCCGGCCGTATCGCTGTAAGCCGATGTTGTTACCGTTCCCGCACAAGAAGAATATAAAGACGTCCCTTCGGGAACTGCTATATCAATTCCGGTATGAAAGGAACGTTCACCTGTTACCGGATGTATACGTTCGCCAAACTTACTGCTGATCAGGGAACCCCAATCATCGGGCAGACAGTTTGCGTATACCTGCTGTCCGCCGCTGGAAAGCATATACGTGTCAAAGGATTCCTTCTGGTCAGTATCTAAGCGTTCATTGATAATATCTTCCAAGGGCTTGACTTCAAGCGTTATGTAACAGATTCTGGCCATAAAAGTTTCCATTACCGGATTTCCTTCGGAATCATAGATGATTTCTCCGTATTCATCCCGCATGGCACGCTCCCTCGGTTCCTCTTTTATTTCTATGGTGAGGGTATACATTTCCTCAAATATGGAATCTATCTCTTCCTGGCATTTTTCCAAATCAAACTCTACATATTTTGCAGCCAGATAACTAATAAGCTCAATCGGATTATGATTGATATCACCTAAATTATAGATATATTCGTAGCAATCGGGATATTCTTCTGTCTCAATTTTGCTGATTCTCTCTTCCAAATCTGTTTCCAGCTTTTTCATATATGCGGTACAGTCCGATATTTGATCGTATCCCGCCTGATAGGTGCTTTTAATAATGGCTTCACCGCCCATTCCGATTGCAAGAAAGGCAAGAATAAAGATTCCTATTATGAGTGAAAAAATAATAATTATAATCGTCAAAAGAGAACTGGCTAGAGTAAAGAAGGTTTTTACGGCTTTTACCAGCCTTACAATAGCATCTTTAGCTCGGGTAAATAAGTTGCGGTGTCTGAGAACTCGTTGTCCTCCCTGTTCCATGCTCTTTTGTATAGCTGCTTTCTTGTATTTTTTCTTCTGAAGCTGCTTTTGAAGTTGCTTCTGCTCCTTAGGCAGTCCTTTATATTCGATTTCATCACGCCTAAGTCTATAATAGCTTGCTTTACTATTAGCGCGGTCAAGCTTTGCATAAGGATTTCTATATTTTTCTATAATTTTTTGAGACTTCTTAAGCTGTCTTTTCCCTTTATGCCATGCACTTTTTACATTATCCAATTCTGATTCATGAACCTCATCACGGTTATCCCTTCGGATTTGTGACCAACTACGCCATCCTGCACTTTTAGTTGTCTCATGTAGGGCCTGCCTTTTAAAACGCTTATTAGTTTTTATAGAATTATATTGCTTTTTTGAATATCTCTCTTTGCTAAACTTAAGCCTTCCTTCAATTTTAATTTCATCTTTTTCATTTATACTATATACTTTTTCAAACTTGAGCCGATATTGCCCCGGAAGCTTTTTTTTCCGTTTTTCTACCTTAGCATCAGCTTTAAATATTTTCTTATCATATTTTTCAAGCTTTTTCGCATATTTATTTTTAAATGGTTCTTCCTCTGTTACTCCAATCTGCTTTACATCACGGATAAATTTATAATTAGAATCTTTATCATTGACATTTTCCTCAGATTGACTAGAAGATTTTCCTTTTTGCCGATTGAACTTCCTCTCATTTGTATTTTGATCTTCAGATTCCGTCTTCTTTCCATCCTTGGTTTTCTGATGCGTTTCTGTTCTTTCTTGTTCATAGGAGCTTTTATACGTTGAATCGCTTTCAGAAGTATCTTCCTCCGGCTCCTCCGAACCAGAGGAAGAATATTGCTTTCTAAAATCATGAAAATCCGCAGTCACATTGATTGCTTTTTCTGCACCCTTTAAAGCGTTATATTCAAAATCCGCTTTTTTAGAGCTGACATTTTCCTGCTCGCCGGTTACAAGATTTTCCTGCACAAGTCCATCCCTGGACATCTTTTGTACAATCTTATCCTGAGCATTTATTTCATAATCCGGCATTATCTTCCTCCTCTTTATTTCTCCTAAATATTCGATATCGAATATTTTAAGATACTAATGCTTCCTCCGGTTTTGTGGTCATAACCTTATAAGCCAAAGTATTCCAGGGGAACTCATCGGTAAAGGGGATTTTTGTATTCCCTGCAAATAGCAGTCCTTTTCCCTGCTCGCCGGTTTTTATGTATCCCATCTCATCTTCCGATATATCTAAATGATCCGCCAAGATTCTTGCATCATCTCCTGCCTGGTTTAACATAGCAATAAAGTCTGTTGTATCAAGAATATTCTGTATTTCAGGGCTTTTAAATAGATCCTTGACGTTCTGCGTTATGCCGGTTGGAATACCGCCCCATTTACGAAACCGCTTCCATATATCCACCATATATGCGGCTGTCATAGGATTACGCAACAACACATGGAATTCATCAATATCTACCCATGTATATGCTTTTTTCTTTCGGTTCTCTGCGACTCTGTCCCATATACTTTCAGTGATGATAAGCATGGCCAAATCTCTCTGATTCTTGTCAATTTCCTTTAAATCAAAACAAACCAGCCGGTTGTCGATGTCCACATTGGTACGGTGATTGAAATAAGAAAGGGAACCGGTAACATAGCGTTCCAGCGCCATTGCTAAATCTTCCCCTACCTGCTTCGCCCTGCCAGTCTGCCTCATAAGTTCATTATATAAATCTTCCAAAATCGGCATTTTTTCCGGTACTGGATTAAGAGCAAACTCAGAATAAATTTTCTGACAGCAGCTATCAATGACACTTATTTCTTTTTTGGTTAAAGTTGATTTATTTCCTAAAATTAATTCACAGAATGAGATGACAAAATTTGATTTTGCCAGAATCGGATCATATTCTTTGTCTTCCTTATTAAGTAAAGAAAGATTGATGTGCATCGGGTTGATATAATATTGCGAATTCAAAGAAATTTTTATAACCTGACCACCCAAGAGACGAACCAGAAATTTATACTCACCTTCCGGATCAATAATCATCCTATCATCCTTTGTTCTTAAGAAAACATCCAAAATTTCTCTTTTCACAAAAAAAGTCTTCCCCGAACCAGGTTTTCCAAAGACCAATCCGTTGGGATTCATCAGATACTTTCTGCTTGCGGAAATAATGTTGTTAGATAAAGCATTAATGCCGTAATACTGCCCGTATTTTGTAAATAATTCTGAGGTTGTGAAAGGTATGAAAATTGCTTTGTTTGTTGTCGTAAAGCTCCGCTTTATCTCAATACTATTATTTCCAAGCGGAAGAGCCGACATATACCCCTGTTCCTGCCTATTGTCCAGTTTTACCAAGCTACACTGATAAGGAGCAAGTACACCGTTACACTCAAATTCAAATTCATCAATATCCTTTTTATTCTTGCCCGTTAATATCACGGTTATTGTTGTATTCATGAGCCTTTCATTGCGCTTTTGCAGGTCTTGTGTCAGCTTTGCGGCTGCCTCTTCATACATAACAAGATCTGGAGGTAGGATGTCCATGTCATAACCACCCTGCACTGCCTTTTTTTGCTCCCTCACTTTCATCTGCTGTATATCTGACAGCTCTTCTTTTACAAGCGTAAGCGCTTTTCCCTGTTCATAAACGTCCCCATGCAAATTAATCATCATGTTACGGTTAAGGGCCAGCAAGTCAGCAATAACCCGGTCTTCCATATCAGATGCCATAATTTTAATATAGTACGCAGCCCCCATACGATCACCGACACGGAAATATCTGCTGGCATCTAACTTGGGACCGAATTTAAAATCAAAGGAACTCGGCGCAATAAAGTCCTTGCTGGATAAACCTGTTTTTACCGGCATATCCCAGTTCCAAAGAAACTTTTCTTTTGTTCCGGGATGGAATATTTGATGCAGGAGCTTCAGCCGTTCATATCCATCAAGTTCCTTTGACTTGCAATTAAACTTCATAAGGCTTTTCTGCACCGCCGTTGTAACCTTTCCCAGCCGGATCTTCGCATCTTTATAAGTATCTACCTTTACACCGTAGGTTAAATATCGTTCCTTGCGGATATCATTAGTTCCTTTTGCCAATTGCCCGAGCAGCATATCCGAATACTCTTTTCTAATCAGATCATAATCATCTCCCTGCAGAGGGATTTTAAAATCCTTTGCGTATTCATCTTTATCAATTTCCTGATTATAATAGCTGAATTGAAAATGAATGGTGGAATCAAAATAATTGATAAGATCGCACCAGCTCTCAAAGATCTGGTTCTTATCTTCCCTGTCTAAAAGCTGATAAGTAACATCATCAAAGGCAATTGTTTTGGTAAAATAACCCGGTGTAGATTCAAAGATACCATCTGCATACGGTATTTCGTACGGAATCGTTTGCTGTGCAGATTCCGGTATTTTTCCGTTTCTCTTGGCCTTTTTTACCGCTTTTTCCAGCTCTCTTTTAGTTCTTCTATCGATGGGTCCATGACTCGGTACTACTATTTTTCCCGTTTTGTTTAACGGGCTGTTTTTCCCAAGCTTAGCATTAGGGTTATCTTTTATTTCCTTTATGGTTGTATTCCCATTTTTGAGCAAAATTCTTTCTACCTCCTTATTCAATTCCTCCTGCAACCTCATACAGTCATATAGATTCATTGTTTTATATGGACGCTCTTTATTTCTAATAAAACGTGTCTCAATAAAATATTTAAGATGCTTCTCAAACGGTAAGCCGTCCTTTGTATATTGTGCAGCAAAGAACTCAGGGACCATAATAATAAACATAAGTATAGCGGCGTTGGTTGTACCTATTTTATCTTTAGTATATATGTACGCTGCTATCCCAAGTGCGCCGGCAGCCACAAAAAAAATGAGCTGCCTGATCGTCAGCCCGAATGCTACCGTTTTTTTTACTTCGGAAAAGTCTTTAGTCATTTCAACATAAGGCAATGATAAACCTCCTTTCTTTCACACAAAATATTCGATATCGAATATTTAATGTGCATTAAATACTGATGCAGATATATTTCCGCACTTAAATAAAGTAAATACTAACACAGCACCGCCCCCCACTATCTCAATGAGTTTCTGGGTTAAATCCCCATTTGCCACATCGCTCAATCGGGAACTATAAATCATTAAGCAGAGCAGCATGAAAAAGCTTTGAAATGCCAATGCCATAATTTTACGGGTATAGTTATATCCCATCTGTCCCCATTCCTTGTTAAGAAAAGTAGCAAACGGGATGGAGGCTGCTGAAGAATAAATAAATATTTCCAGGAACCATGCATTGATAGCTACATAGATTGCAATAGCCAATATATAGGTGATCAGCCATGCGATGCCAAGAAGAATAACCGCACCAATCAATCCCGGAATACTTTCACTGGCCAGCATATCGCTGATATCAACTGTATTGCCCACATCTACGTCAGGTACCCGCGACATCTTTCTGGTCGCGTAATTACCCAATTCAAAAAATGCCATAACGATTCGAAAGCTGTTACTTAAAACCAAAAGTGCCACAAACGCTTTAAGCAAGACCATGATAAGCTCTTTCGGCGTAATGATTTTCATGCTGTTAGAGTCAGAAACTAACTGAATCAATTCATAACAAAAAACATAAGTAATAATGATTCCCGCGATCGGAAAGATTACAGTTTCGGAAAGATTCTGTATCAAATCTACCGTACCCCCCGACCACTGCGAAGGTGACTGGCTGATAATTCCTCCGGCTTCGTTCATTTTATTGTTCATGTTAGTAAACAAAGAATTATAAATGCCGGTGCAGCTTTCAATCAGTTTATCTCTTACTGCCTTTTCTATATCTTCTACCATTGACGCAAACCAGGTACTTTTACTGTCTGTAACTACATTTGCCATTCAGAACACCACCTTAAATCGAGAAGAACTCAGCCAACTTCGGTACAAGAAGTATTCCAATGAGAAAAATTCCTCCTCCGCCCATTAGCTGACCCATTCCATCCTCTTTCTTGGATGCGTTATGCTGGCTGTGTCCACTTGCAAAGTTTATGCCTCCTATCACTGCCATTCCAGCTCCGAATCCACACACAAGCAATTTCATAACATTAATGACTTCCGTAAAAAACTCCATAATTTTATTCTCCTTTAATTTGTTTTTAGCAATAAAAAAACTTCAAGACAGCATATCTTGAAGCGTACACAATTAGTTGCTATTTAGTTTCAGTTGTAATGCTTCGATATTTTAAAATATTCGATATCGAATATTTTAATCAAGACACATCGCCCAATGGAATAGTTGTATAAACATCGTTTTTATACATTTTTAGACTTCCGGGTTCAAATGCCAACTCTTTTTGAATTCTCCTCCTTTCATACTCCTTCCAGTCAAATTTATTCTTTTTATTGTAATCAGATAAATACTTATATCTCGGATGAGATTTTGTATCGTACTTATCAGAGTAAAATGGCGGCAGGCCTGATATTTCTACAATACACTTATTTCTCGGCATTACATTTAGTTCAAACACCGATTTGAGCTTTCTTGCCACCTTATTAAAGTTTCTTCCAGAGCTGCGTGTCTGGCTATAGGTTTCTGACTCATTGAACAAGTCAATGGTCTGTTCTCCTAACGATTCCTCCAAGTCTTTCAGTGTCGTTTTTTCCTTGCCGCCCAGAAAGATTGTCGTATCACAGTTACCTATGATTGTTTCTGCATGGTCTTTATATATAGCTTTTAACTGTGATTTGGTCTGTACGAACATCATGGCACTGATCAACCGGCTTCGTATTGTGGCTATTAAAATTTCCCACTGAGGTATTTTACCGATATTTGCAAATTCATCGATGATAAATTGTATCGGAGTAGGCATTTCTCCTCCATACTGGATATCCGCGACATTACAAAGGACATTAAACATTTGTGTGAACAAAATAGCAAGGATAAAATTAAACGTCTTGTCTGTATCAGACATAATGCAATAAAGAATTGTTTTCTGTCCAGGGTCCCCAAAGGTATCAAATTGTAAATCATCATACGCCATAAGATCTCTGACCTTATCCATATTAAGCGGCGACATCATGGCACCGAGCGTTATCAATATACTCTTTGCCGTCTTGCCGGCTGCGATCTGAAAAGTTTTCCATTGTCTGACAGAAAAATGGTTTGGCTGCTCTTTTTCCAAGTCCTCAAATAATAGGTCAATAGCATTTTTAAAGTTCTCATCATCTTCGCGGATCTCGCAGGCTAAGAACATTTCCATTATAGTTGATACATTCTGTTCTTCTACCGGAGCTTCTTTCCATATATAAGAAATAAATGCACTTAAACAAAGTATAGCGCCATTATCCCACGTCGGATCTAATGGCGGCCCTGCCTGTTCTCCTTTCAAATTTTGGTACAGAACATTAGCCAACGTTAGTACATCCTCTTCTTTTCTTAGATATGCAAAAGGATTATAGTGCATGGAATTTGAAAAGTCCTTTACATCAATTACTTTGATATTATATCCCAGCTTTTCAAAGAGGTATCCCGTTTGCGGCAATAATGTCCCCTTGGGATCTGTAACAACATAACTGGCATATGCTTGCATCAATGCCGGCTTTACAAGCTTGTATGTCTTTCCCGTACCAGTGCCTCCAACACCGAGCACGTTCTTGTTACGGTTCAATTCAAAATCGTCCATCTTAGGATTCATTGATAAAAATTCCGTCTGTGAGAAAATCATATTATTAGAGAAATCCTTATCTATGTAGGGTTCAATGTCTTCCGGCGTTCCCCATCTGGCAGACCCATATTCTTCTCCCGGCCTGAAGGTCTTTTTATCAAGGTTGCGGCTGTATATATAAAATTTCAAGAATATAGCAGCAAGTAACCCATAAAGCAATTCCTCTCTATTCCATCTTGGAAATGTCATATAAATATACTTTATATTCTCAGTGAAAATAATTATATCGCTTCCACATAAGCGATAAAGTTCTAAGATTCTGGTTATCAGTACTCCAAAAAGGATATAAGGGATAATACCAATTAATATATTTTTTTTATATACTATGAACGGGTTAATCAACTTTTCTATCATAGTGATCTCTCTTCCCGGTGTTTACCTTTCATCTTTTCCCGGCTTTCATTATGCTTTTTAACCCAATCACGAAAAAAGTTTATTTTACCTCTTACCGAACTGCGACTACTTGCAGACGCATCCTTTCCGTTTTCAGCGGCCTTTTCTTTTTTCGCTTCATTTACAAAATATTCTTCGGTTGCCTTTTTGAAAAAGGTATTAACAATATCTGTATTCTTTGCATTAAAAAACATGTAATACTCATTTTTCGATTTATCATACATGGCGGTATATTTTATTCCGTATTTCCTGCACAATTTGTCAAGAGGCTTCATAACTCCCTGCATGATAGGCACTTCAATTCCAACTACATTACCTTTTTCCTGTAGCGCTTTCATTGAAATATTCTTAGAAGAATACTGTTGGCCCTCATGCGTCATATCTAAGAACTTTTTCATGGCCTTTATAATTCCCTTAAGGCCAAACTTTCCCATTTTAAAGGTCAAACAGATTCCCTTCCAGCTACCTTTGATAGTTGTTTTCCCGGCTTTCACTGTTTTTACTGTGGCTCCTGGTAACTTATTGACCAGTTGTGATGCCGTATCATCTGCTAAGCTTGGCATATGTTTCTCCTTTCCACTAAGTCATATTTCTAAACTAAAATTGCATATTTGGTGCTCTTATTCTATTAGTCATCTGGCAATACCTCCCCTCCTGAACTACCCTCCTCTCTCATACTGAAATACAAATTCCTTTCATATAAAATAATCTCATCTATAGACATATATTTATATGCAAGACTCCGTAAATCCTTTGATTTACTTGAAATATATCCTCTTATCTTGTAATCCAGCTTATCTGACCATTTCATGCGCTATCCTCCATAAAAATATTCGATATCGAATATTTTCGCTTTAAATTAATTAAGTCTCAGTTTTCCGCACAAAAAAACTACCAACCTAAATATTAATAGTTAGTAGTTTTTTTAATAATCATCCAATAACTTGAATTTTGTCAATTTTACATAATGCTTATACATCGTCCGGAAGTTTTATATTATTATAAATATCAAATGCAATTTCGCACTCCTCTTCCGACAAGCCTGTTTCGTTTACTAAATGGCTTACGACTGCTTCTTTTGAGCCTATTTCTACTATCATTTTTTTGAATGACTTAATTGTTTCAATCGTTCTCTCTAATTTCTCTTTCGATAAATTTTCCATAGCAACAACTCCTCTCCCAAATATAAATAATCTAAGTTACAATTGGTAAACCAATTCTGATTTATACATTTAGGATACAGGAATTTCTACCAACTATCAATATTAAGTTTTCAATGTTCATAAGCTTACTAACTAATTTACCGTCTCATAATAAAATTTAATCGGTATATGAGTTTCCTTGATAATTCCATATTTCTTTGATAAGCGATATGTAAATTCTTTCTCCAAACGTTCAGGGATAGTTATTATCTGTTCCCTAAATTTTTCCAAAGTTAAAGTACTTTTATAAAAATTACACTCTCTACACGCTGGCATGTAATTACTCATATTATCTGCACCACCATACCAGTATAAAGATTGCACGTGATCAACTTGCATTTCACCAAGCTCCATCTCACAGCCACAATAGGCACAATGACCATTATATTTTTCATAGACCTTTATTCGAATTCTTTTAGGGATTGCTTTTCTCTTTACTTCGGTATTGCCCATGATTTCCTTTCCACCGCTACTGCGGTAAACTTTTAATTTTGTGTTAAAACTCTAAGCATATTTTGAGGCGGCCTTTGTAAAGGTAAGCCTTTTAAATTTGAATACTCCAATATCTCTTTAGCATTTTTATATTTTTGATGATTATGGAGAATTAATGCATAATTGCAACTAAGACAATCATTATCACCAAAAAAGCCTATTTCCTGTTGGTAAGCATAAAACTTTTTAGATTTAAACCATCCTTCATTCATATTGGGGGCAATTCCTTTAATTTCACACCACCTTAAGTATAGATCCTTAATAAAAGCAAATCTTTCGTTTACAAGTTCAGTATCCATTTTCTTTCTGACTCTATAATGAAGTTTGTATGAGCCAAGAACGTCAACTTCTCCAACTACTTTTCCGCACCCACCTTTATTCTTTGTTTCATAAATATATGCTTTAATGTCTTCAAGAGGATACCCCACATCCATACCCTTAATAACCTTTTTTCTAAATTCATGCAATTTATATCCACTAAAAATCATTTGGGTGTATGGCGGGTTAATGCTGATTATTACATTCATATAGTTTACCTTTCTTTCATAAAAACTTAAAATCAGAAGTTTGGCAAAATATTCGATATCGAATATTTTAATCTTCTATAATTGTTATCTAATTTTTAATAATTCTTTTTCTAATTCTTCAAAATCATAATCATGCTGCTTAAATCCATTAAATGAAAAAGCATCGCTCTGTATCTTCGCTGACCCCTTTGGAACAGTTTGTAATTTATAAAAACAAGTAGTCACATAGTTTTGCATGTTATAGATCGTTCCCGATCCGTTAGCAGATATGTTGTCCAGTACTTGCCGAAAGCTTCTCTCTGATAACTTAGCATATATTGTCTGTTGAACCTTCTCCGCCGGCATTTGAACATTATCAATTTTGTGACTCTCTTTTGATAATAGAAATAAATTAGCAAGGCAATGAACAACCAGATCAACAATCTCTAAATCATATTGGCTGGATGCAACAATATTTTCGTAATTTATTTTTTCTTGAATTATTTTCCTAATATCTTCTTCCCTACTGTTATTAGATGATGATATATAATTTACATCATCATCTATATTAGTCTTATTAGATTCCATATTATGGACTTCCGGAATTCCATTTTCCGGACTTCCATATTTAGGACTTCCTTGTAGTTGCGGCGTTTTAGGGAATTCCATATTATGGACTTCCAGATTCTGGACTTCCGGATTTCTATTTTCTGGACTTCCGGATTCAGGACTTCCAGATTCTGGACATCCTTGTATCTCCGGCATTTTATCTGATAACACCTCTTCCTCTTCATTTGTTAAAATGAAGTTCTTAACATAAATCATAGCTGCCTGATTTGGTCGTCTTTTCTTTTCAATAAGACCAAATTTTTCTAATTCTTGCATGAATCTTACCGCTATTGTTTTTGATACTCTAAAATCTTCTGTTATACTATCAATAGTGTAAATTACATAGACTCTCCTACTTTCATCAAGCCATTTATTCTTTCTTGACAGACTCATACGATCCAAGAGCAATCCATAAAGAATCTTTGCACCATATGATAACTCCTCAAACCTGGAGTCTGTAAAAAATAACTTCGGAACTTTTACAAAAGAAAATTGTTCGCTTTCATCCCCTACAAAGTAACTAAAGGCCAAATCGTTTGTAAACAATATTCTTTCCCCCTTTCTCGCAAGCACAGCTCCTTTCACCTGCTGTCTGAAAAGACAGCAGGCACACTATGGCTTACAGTTATGTGATATATTTTATTTGGTAAAGCACACGACTTTATTCCTCCCACTAAAAAAGGGCAGCTGCACAGCCACCCTTTTTTGTACGGGTTATTTAGGAGGTACCCGTACACATCTATATTTTATGCGATTGCAAAATATAGCTAATTATAAATCATACCAGAAAACAACCATTTCTTTTCCTTCTACATTTATGTATCTCTTAATAGATGTCCAGTTGGAAGGGATATATTTAAACTTAAATTCTTTAAAAGGAACGATTTTATTTTTCTTTCCCCCGGGCATCGATCTTCCAAATACTAGCTCATTAGGTTTTCTTATGTCATTGCCAAATATATCAACCATTACCCGTTTATTATAGAAGTTCATTCCCTTCTTATTTAAACTATCTATGTCAAATTTCTTCCATAATATTTCATCATTTGGAGATTTCTTTAATTTTTCTTTTGCAAGAAATCTTCTTATATCTGATATTAGTCTGCTTACTATATTACTAATCCATCGAGAAACACCCAGCCAGACCACTGAAAGTATTGCAACTGCGTGAAACAAAAATATAAAAGTATAAGGAGAAATAGTTATTACCTTATTAGCCACACCTAAGAATACCGCTGCTATTAGACTGATTCCCATTAACCATAATATTATTAAAAAGAGTGTAGAATACTTCATATTTTTTATTCTATCGTCATAAAGTTCAATTTTCTGATACACTCATTTACCTCCTCTAATCCTGCCAATCAATAAGTTCCAGATTATCTGTGATATTGCCTATTACTTTCGCATAATCCTCTAGCGAGCTTATAGGCATATCTGGGAGTCCCTTTCCCGCCGCGTAAAAACCAACACTATCCATATAGCACTTATCTACTAGACAATATGCTTGGTAAACACCATATTTTATAATCATGTTGTCTGCCACTATTTGTCCTCCTAAGTAGCTCTCGATTATATCTCCCTCAAATACTTCTTATCCGGGTATATCAATTTTTCACGTTGATCGCCTACCTGACAATGCTCTTATAGCAGTTTCAAACCATTATTTTATTATAACGTTGGTTTTCGCTTGTATAATAAATTTAGCCCATGAAGGGCAACATCGACCTCATTTGTTCCTAAAATATTCATTTTACTCCTTCCCTTTATAGTATTGCTCATACCAACGCGGCTCTCTTACATATCCTTCACTATTCTTTTGCATATTTTCCTGAAAAGAACACTTTTGGGGGTTATCACATTCGAATTTTTCACTTCTGTAAAAAGGACATTTATTAATATCCCTATCAAGTGTACATTTCACGAAATCACCTCTTTCTAAATTATTATCATAATACACTTTATTTCCATTACTACTATTATTATCATAATTACTATATATAATAATTTACAAAACATTTTGAAAATCAACCATTTTATTTCTTGCTTTTCTTTAAAATTATCAGTTAGCAAATAACTTCTTAAATCATAAGGTACCTTCATTTTTATTTCCTTTCTGCTGATGAACAATTAACATTAGCTATAGTGGTAAGGCAATTTTTACAAGTAATATTTTTCATATAGGAAAAGTTAAATGTAATAGCAAATGCATATATATTAAAACAATTTCATATATTGATAAAAAATAATTATGGTACATTTATGAAAATGCAGAATAGAAGCGCATTAATTATTTTTATACTTATTCCTTTGGCTATTGGCTCATTATCAGCACTTATTAGTGGTAATATGTCAATGTACTACTCATTAAATAAGCCAGCTTTTAGTCCTCCGGCTAATCTCTTCTCCATTGTTTGGACTATACTTTATATTTTAATGGGAATTTCATCATACATAATATACATTTCGGGAAATCCAAATACCACCAAAGCATTATATGTATACGCACTTCAACTGTTCTTTAACTTTTGTTGGAGCATCATATTTTTTGGTCTCTCTCAATACTTATTTGCTTTTATATGGTTGCTTATATTAATATTATTAATAGTTAAAATGATTCAGCTTTTCTACAAAATCAGTCCAATAGCAGCGTATCTACAAATTCCATATCTAATATGGTGTATATTTGCTGCATATCTAAACTATGTAATTTATAAGATGAATTAGTTAGTTATTAACCGGTTGGAAAAATAATACCAAGCCCAGCCGGTTAACTCAGCTATATAAATAGATCAGCCGCTTCTTTTGGCGCTTTCTCATAAAGCCATTTATTCTTCTCATAATTTCTGAAGCCTTCCACGTCAAAAGTTGTTTTGTAAGAATTACAACTCCTGCAAGCTGGCATCATGTTGTCCATAGTGTCCGTTCCGCCTATTCTTAGCGGCTTTGCATGATCCACCTGCATCTTGCTAAAATCAATCTCACAGCCACAATAGGCACAGTGTCCATCATATTTATTATGTATTTCTGTCCTCTCTGCTTTAGATAACTTTCGTCTTTTTATCACTTTAATTTCAACGGCCATCTGTTCTCCTCTCTTAAATCTCAGGTTAATCCTTATCCCAATCTGGTTTCCACTTATCAAAGTTCGTTTTTTGTTCTTCTTTTGTTCTGCATGGGTTTTTGCATTTATTAAAACAATCATTGAGTTGTTCATCACATTCCTTGCATACTCCATATTTATTAACACACGGAAGCATTGTTCCACACACGTTACATTTTTTCATAAATTACAAATCCTTTCTGTGTTAAATTCTAAATTAGATAGCATTACCTAACGCTTTTATTATGCTGACTTTTGCTCTTTGCGCACTATCTTGTCCATACATGGTATGAAAAATAATGTCGTCAATAACTTTATTAATTACCTGTCCATTCCAATATCAAATAATGTTATCTGTGATTTATGCTCATTTAGTCTTTTTGAAGATAAGTCGTAATAACCTTTTTCTTTTTCAAAAGCTACGAAGTCATACCCCAAATCATAAAATGCTATCAAGCTACTTGCGCTGCCCGTATGGGTATCAAGTAATTTCCAACCTGGCTGACAAAAGTTATTTAGGATCCACTTGTATAATGCTACTGGTTTTTGTGTCGGGTGGATCCTTTTTTCATTTAATGCCTTATTGCCTTGCATAATATCTCCATGCTCAATAGACTTTCCTTGTAACATTCCATTCCACATAAACTTAAACATTCTTACTGCAGAGTTGAAAGAAGTCCATGCTAATTCGCAATCGGCCCAGTTCGTAGTTCCATTACATTTATCCCATACAATCCAACATGAGCTATTTTTACCTATTTCCTCAGCGAAATAGTTACCGCCAAATATAATCTGATTCTTGCTTACACGAAACAATTCATCAAAATACTTTTGGTCTGTTTTTTCCTGATTCCAGATGGAGTAATCATATTCGGGGTGTGGACCTACTCCTCCCTGAGACTTTCCATTCATATACCCGCCTACTTTTACATCTCCATACACTGGATCCACTATTGCAAGATCAAAATACTTATCTGGAAATTCTCTCATTCCATCCCTACAGTCCATGTTATAATATCCAAAATCTAACACTCCCTTATCTCCTCTAACTACTAATTTAATTAATAATTTTTTTCTCTCTACACATACTAATTACATAAAGGAGGTCAAACGCATGAAATCAACTAAAAATAAATCTATACCAACCACGCCTGACGGTTCCTGGGAGGGCACACAGCCCAAACAAAGTTTTAAAACCCCTGGGACTCTTACAACCGACCTACAATACGACGACTATCCAGATTCGTCACCGCTTCCCAACAAAGAAGAGGAGGAAGGCCCGAGAGAGGATTAATGCACTCTCGGTACATAATTCTCCGGGACCGCAATTATGTGTTGATTTTGATTGCTATTATTGTTTCTTCTGAACTTCAACCATCCTCCTGATCTTAAGTTTAAAACACGGAGCCAAAAGAACACATTCCACCGGCAGCCCAAAATATACACCTCGCTCATCTACACATACTATCCGATCATCTTCCTTTCGGCTTCCAGCACAGGCAGCGCAAAAGTTGTTATATCTTAATACACACATTTATGTTCCCTCCTTTTTGCAGAAGGCAGCGGCAGAAGCCAGTCCCGCCTCCTGCGGTATGTAATGCCGGCCGACGCCGGGCGCATTACCTATTAACTTCTAATTTAAGTAACCTAATTTATGGATTACTTGAAGTTTCTATCATTGCCGCTCTGGTTCTCTTTTTTATAGCGTCTTGCATTGCCATGCGGCTTAAGTCCTCTGGTGTCAGCTCTGTTATATCAATATCCCTTCGTGGTGCGTCTGTCGGGAATATCTTTTGAGCTTGGATAAAAGCGCACATAAAATTGTCTAATTCTTCATAAAAGACATTGCGGTAAAACTCAAATTCAAGTTCTATCTCTATCTTTTGGGCTTTGGTGCAGTAAATACCTATTTTCTGTCGTGTTCCATGACTTTTATAATACTCCCGCCCCGCCGCCGCTCCGATAACCTTATACATGCATTGCTTAAGTAGTGTAATCTCATGCTTTCCTTTGTAGCTGAATAAAAAATACTCTACCTCTTCTGTTTCTAGCTCTTCCAGTGTCTCTATGCCGTTCTTTGCTAACAGCTTATCCAGCATGGCTTGCGCCGTTGATTTTTCCCCGCCCACACCACGTTCTGCCAATGCTTGTAACTTTTTGAGGCGCTGTAGTATCTTTTCATTCATTTTAACCTCCAGTAGTAAAGTTTTAGTTTATCGAATAACATAAATACTCGATAGATAAGCTAACCCCCATTTCTTTACCACATTTTGGGCATTCCACAACACTGTTATCCATATTGCCATTACAAGCTTCTCTACCATCAAATACATGATGACAGTAGATGCACTCACAATCATCCATTCTTTGTGTACTATCAGCTACCATTTTAACCGGAGAACTGTCAGGTAATATCTCTGGATAATCCTGAACGCTCATCTGTCCTGGAAGCTGCTGATCTACATTGCTGTCCGGTTCCACAATATTCTCCGGTTCCGGCTGCGATTTTACTTTCAGCGAAATATATAGATTAATTAACTTAATCAGATGCGCCCATGTGATTTCCTCTGCCCTTCCAATCTTAACTCCACGCGGAGAGCATTGATAATTTAATCCACCACTATTTCCACCAGAGTGTCCCTTACCCAAGTATTGTATAAGCAGTTCCTTTAAATTACTTCTGTTATCGTCATAGTTCTTAGCATGGATATCATAAAATTTTTGTATTTCTGCTTCCGAAGGTTCTTTAACCTTTTTTTCTTCCCTTGCAATTTTTCTAATTTCAACTACTGTCTGCTCCGGTTTGATTTCTTCCTTAATCTCGTCAGGAAGCGCAAGCATTTCTTGGAGCTGCGATTTATTAAAGCCAGCATATTTCTCGTCTAATAGCGGAGTATCTCCATTTACTGAAAATGCATCATTCATCTGCATATAATTGCTTGCTGCAGGCTGTGATAGACCAAACTCTTCCTTGGCACATTCCCATATATTTTGATAATTCCCCTCTTTGTATAGCTCATTCTCTTTGATATGCTTTAGATAATAACCAATGGCAACGAAGGATTTTCTTACTCCATGAAAGTTGTCGCGAATGATATCCAATGAATCCTCATATCCTACATCCCGATACCATTCTCCGTTCTGGTCCTTAAAGATTGGACTGGTGAAAATGGAAGTGTAATTATTCACTTCCACCGAAGGCATTTTTCTACTCATCCTGTGACTATGCCTCCTTTATAAATTCTTGCGTGAACTGTTCATAGGCAGCCGCCACTTTTCCTGTTCCGTCATAAAGATAGATGCTTTTTCCGGATGCCGGGGCTTCCTCTGCTGTTACTGCCCTGGGAATATGCGTGTGATAAACATTTATATGCTGCCCATAGGCTCCTTCTACTACCTTTTTAATTTCTTTGAAGTTATTCGTCTGAGGATTTGCAAGTGTTAGCAGAATACCTTCAATTGTCAGTCTTGTATTCAATCCTCCCGTTACGACCTGATTAATGGTATTAAGAAGCTGCTCTAAGCCCTTTACACTGTAGAACTGCGCCTGGACTGGTATCAGTACGCTATCGGCTGCCGTAAGTGCATTTAAGGTGATAATGTCCAGACTCGGTTTACAGTCCAATAATATATAATCGTAATTATCAGAGATCATTTGAATATATTTGTCGAGGATCTTTTCTCTGCCTATATAGACAGCCAGCAACTTCATTTCCATAGTTGCCAGTTCTATGTTGGCCGGGAGAATATCAATACCTTCCTGGCTGTGAATGATTCCATAATCATTGGCTATTGTGTAATCCTTTTCTATGACTCTGTCGAGCACGTCACTTACAGTAACTTCGAGCATGTCCGGATTATAGCCCAAAGATTGCGTTGAGTTCCCCTGCGGGTCAAAGTCTATGAGCAAGACTCTCTTCTTTTTCCTCGCAAGACCAACACCTAAACTAATGCATGTCGTGGTTTTTCCTACTCCACCCTTTTGATTCGCAATCGCAATAATTCTACCCATTTTATATTCCTCCTTAATATAAAATAAATTTGTGTATAAAAAAAAGACTTCATTGAAGCCTTTTATTACCTGAGATAAAGAGTAACTATCTATTAATAATTTGCGTTTGTATAACTATATTTCTGTATCAAAAAACTACTAACCTAATATTTCAGAGTTAGTAGTTGATTCATTTTTCTGTGTTAACGATTAACTTGAAAATGCCGTAACAAAAAAGCATATTGAACTAATCAGCGCTAACGGCGTCATAAAATATTTTTCTTTTTTACTATTGGAGAGAAAATTCATACCCGTATTAAGCAATAAGTATATTGCAAAAACAATACAAATTACTTTTGCCGATTTTAATGGAAATGGCAGCTGAATGATATCTCCTGCATAAAGAATCGTAAATACCGCCACAAGTTGAAGAATAAATGAAATGCCACTCATCGCTCTCATTTTAACTGGCAAAATTTTATACTTGCCACCTAGTGTAAATTCTCCCAAGGGTAATCCTAAAGTTACTAATAATGTCAATATTGCTACTAAGCTAAATAATATGGCCCCAAATATTGAAAACAGATGCATTCATCTACCCTCCTCATAATTTAATTATATAATCAGAATACTGTAATTCCTACCAACTATCAATATTAAGTTATCAATGTTCAGCAATTTGTTAACACTAATTTATAGACAAAATTTCTGCAAATAAAAACTACCAGCTTAATACTGATAGTCAGTAGTTATATTACTCATTCGATTTTTATTGGCTTCTCATTATATTCATACTGCAAATGGATCATTATTTGGATCAGAGTTCCAAATATATTCAATCTGTTCAGCAATTTTCTGCGCCTCATTCATACCGAATCTTTCGGCCACAAAACCTAATGCCATATCTATTCCAGCAGACACACCGGAAGATGTGTAGTATTTTTGATCCGCAACCCATCTGGCTTTTTCAATCCATAAAACATCCGTGTTGATTGATTTAACCCATTCAAAAGCCTTTTTATTTGATGTAGCCTTTCTATTATTCAAAAGTCCCGTTTTCGCAAGTAACGCAGAACCTGTGCAGACCGAAAGACAATACTTTGATTTTATAATCATTTCTGATAGTTTTTCAATAAACTTAATATCATTCACTAAAGAGCGTGTTCCTCGTCCGCCCGGAATCAATAGAATTCCGTAAGAATCGGCATCTTCAATACTCTCTGTTAATACTCTGATACCCTGTCTGCTTGTAATCGTTCCACCTGAAACTGAAATATAACGTAGCTTGTATTGCTCAATACTTCCCAACACTTCAGCCGGACCAAAAGCATCCAATGTTTCAAAATCAGGAAACAATAAGATATTTACATCCATAGGAATGCTCCTTATCTTCTCAATTATATAAATCATCTTAATGAATAGAATATCACCATACTTACTAACCATCAATATTAAATTATCAATGTAGATAAACTATTTGAATCTAATTTAAAATTGAATACTAATCAATAAAATGATATAGTATAGTTACTTACACAACAGTTTATTGAAAGGGTTAAAAATTGAAAAAGAAAGTAATGCTCATCACCTTGGCAATTATGATATTTCTTATTGCTATAGGTATATTTGTCTTAGTTAATGCAAGCGCCTATGGTTGGGATGCTGCTAACGCCGCAGTAAATGCAAATGGCGGTTCTATGGATACAGAGAGAATGTATATGATAGCGGCCTCAGCTACAAAAAGTTATCAGATTATTGGTGGTAGTATTTTAGCGTTAGGTGGTTTAGGTACATTATTGTTTGCATATGGCTTCTATAAGCAAATTTCTAAATAAACTAATTATCAATTTCATTATGACTTTTAATTATCTATCTGCTACAATTTAAATTTTATTATTGTATTAACTATAATGAAAGGATCGCAGTGTGCAAAAAATCTTAAAGGCATATATCCCGTTTATCGCATATTCTTTTTGTATCATTCTGGCATACTTTGTTGCATTTTACTTACTCCCAAAGTATAATGAACCACTGGCTTATTTAGGCTTTCTAGTAATTTACATCTATATTTACTGTGGAGTATTCATTATCGGTTTTTGTATGGGAAGAATCACTGTACGACGCCTCGGTAACATTAATACTATAAAAAGCCTCGCGTTAGCGATAGTATCCTTTTTTATAATGCTATTTATTGGTTCTCTCAAAGATATTTTCACTAACTTGTATTACCATTTTCCAATAACTCCGCCATTTCTCTTTGATGCTATATCCGATATCGACAGCCTTATTGTCTCTATTGGGACATTTGTTTCGTTTTTAATTGGAGAAACTATAAGCATTGTAGGTTTTAACTCAAACAAGCAAGCTTCTGTTTAAATAATCAACGACATCTGTTTATGGAGCCTTTTATTACCCAGGATAAAGAGTGACTATCTATTAATAAATTGCGTTTGTATAACTACGTTTCGGTGAAGGTCTCAGAATTGTTCAGGATAATCTGGATTCGAAGAACTTTTATGCGTTTAACCCTGCGTTCGATAGGTGTAAAAATTAATACAGAACCTAAAAAATCGGATTTCAGCCTCAAAAGCCTGAAATCCGATTTTAATCTCTCTCCTTTTTTGAAAACCTTTCATGTAATTATATAAAACATGATTATAGCCACTATGTATGTGTTCCAAACAGGGACGTTAGACGTAATATAGCGGATTACAGATGCCATAACAATAATACGCTATCCTGATGATACATTCGCATGATTAATCGTTTTGTTTCGATATACATTTTTATACCTCTTTGGTTGTAACAAGTAGTATATTACCTTTTAGCTACCATATTACATCTGCTCAAACTCTCTTTTTTATATGTAAAAGCATTTGATACAGTAGTTTCAATGATATTTCCCTATAATGCAACTATGCTCAATAACGCCTCAAATAAAAAATTTCTTCAATATCATCACCTTCACCACATGTTTCCCCTTCCGATATAAACCCTGCGTTTTCATAAATATGCTTTCCCCTAAGATTATTGGGTGCAGTACTGAGATAGATTTTATCACATTGATATGTATTAAACATTTCGGCTATAATTACTTGCAAAGCACGCTTGCCGTATCCGTTTCCTTGAAAATGCTGGTCAATCATAAAGCGGCATAATTCATACGCTTTCAATTCATCACTAAATCCATACATCGTAAAACCAATCAAAATATCATCTGCTTGTATGCCCTTTATTTTCCAGCCATTTTCGAAAACAGACTGCGCGATAGAAACGGAATTGCTTGCAACAAACTCTCTTCCCTCTTTGCCTGAATTCAGACAACAAATTTCTTTCCAATTATTTGCAGTTACATCTATAAGTATAATATTGTTCATTTTAACACCTTCCACCTAATATAAAAAATCTTCATGAGTAGAATAACATCATATTTACTAATTATCAATATTAAGTTTACAATCTTAAATTATTGATATATGTCATTTAAAGCAACAATTTTTTCGTATTTTATTTTTTTGAATTATTTTCACAATATCATTTTCACTACTGTTATTATCTGGACCTCCTTGTATTTCCGGTATTTTATCTGATGACACCTCTTCCTCTTCATTTAATAAAATGAAGTTCTTAACATAAATCAAAGCAGCCTGATTTGATCATCTTTTTTTTCGATAAAACCAAATTTTTCTAATTCTTGCATGAATCTTACTGCTATTGTTTTTGATACTCTGGAATCTTCTGTTATACTATCTAGTGTAAATTACATAAATTTTCCTATCTTCATCAAGCTATTTATTCTTTCTTGACAGATTCATACGCTCCAAGAGCAATCCATAAAGAATCTTTGCACCATTCTTGCAAGCACAGCCCCTTTCTCCTGCTGTCTGAAAAACAGCAGGCATACTATGGCTTACAGTTACGTGATATATTTTATTTGATAAAGCAAATGATTTTATCCTCCCAATAAAAAAGGGCAGCTACACAGCCACTCTTTTTTGTACGGATTGTTTAGAAGGTGCCCGTACTCATCTATATTAATTGCGATTGCAAAATATAACTAATTATGATTTATAGCAGAAAACAACCATTTCTTTCCCTTTTACGTTGCCGCAGCATCTATAAAGAGCAGAACGTAAACCCTGATTTCTTTTTTTTATAACCAAAAACTAACAATACAAATATTGATAGTTAGTAATATGAGCACAAGCTCTGTTAAAATTATTTTTTATTTTTAAAAAATGAAATACTAAAGATTATCAATGCAATTATAAATAATAATCCTGGTACGATATATATTGTAGCACTATTACCAATTTTAGCTGCAAGAAAAATGGATGTCGGTCCGTCTGCTCCGCCAATTATCGAAACAGAATTTCTATTAGAATAGCTAATACAACTCCATATTACCCTTATAGTGCTCAATGCCCCCAAAATTGTCAATAATGCTATTAATTTTCTTTTCATTATACTCCTCCCATGATGTTGTATATATAGCCTTAGTCTTCTTTTAGTATATTCTAATACATATTTTACCAGCTATCAATATTCAATTATGTAGGAACAATTAAACCAATTTATTTACAATTTTTAGCTAACAAATTCGCCTACTTTATTTATGCTTTTCCATACAATTTTATTAATTTTAAGCATGTAATGATAAAATCATATCAAACCATTGTTTCTTTATTGGAAGTTTGTTTCAATTGTTTCTATGATTTTAATCATAAACGAGTGTTAAAATCGGACGAAATTAAGTTACAGCGTGATAGAATACAAAGTTGAAGTCATAACCAATAATTCAGATGGGACAATTTCAGATTCACAAATACAAGGGCTATTAAGTCAATACGCTCTCCAGGGTTGAAAACTTCACTCCTTTGTAGTTAATGAGGTTGGCAAAAGCGCCACAAGTACTATGGTTGGTTTTTTAAGGTCAAACGTTAATGCAACTATAGAGCAAACAATACTTATCTTTGAGCGTTGCGTAAAATCGTAACGTTGAACTTACCTACTTTCAGTTTTCTTGACTAGATTAGCAATATAAAATATTTTATAGTTAGTAGTTCATTGCCAGTTTGAATATGTATCATCAGGGTTAAAGCCACAATCTCCACCGGAAGAATCAACATCAAAACTTGAAAATAAAATAATAGGCTCATCTGCATTACAACGATATCCATCGCATCATTTATATCTTTTTCGCTATAAACTTCTGATATTGTAACTGTTCTCTTAACACTGCTAACATCACCGCCATTATTCCAGAAAAATAGTCTTGCGATAATAATAAATATCAAAGAAACAATAAGTATAATTCTTTTTTTCACTAAATATATCCCCGACAAATTCTGAATTCATAAATTTAGGATACAGGTATTTCTACCAACTATCAATATTAAGTTATCAATGTTCAGCAATTTGTTAACACTAATTTATTAACAAAATTTCTGCAAATAAAAACTACCAGCTTAATACTGATAGTCAGTAGTTTTATTACTCATTCAATTTTTATTGACTTCTCATTATATTCATACTGCGAATGGATCATTATTTGGATCAGAATTCCAAATATATTCAATCTGTTCAGCAATTTTCTGCGCCTCATTCATACCGAATCTTTCGGCCACAAAACCTAATGCCATATCTATTCCAGCAGACACACCGGAAGATGTGTAGTATTTTTGATCCGCAACCCATCTGGCTTTTTCAATCCATAAAACATCCGTGTTGATTGATTTAACCCATTCAAAAGCCTTTTTATTTGATGTAGCCTCTTTATTATCCAAAAGTCCCGTTTTCGCAAGTAACGCAGAACCTGTGCAGACCGAAAGACAATACTTTGATTTTATAACCATATCTGATAGTTTTTCAATAAACTTAATATCATTCACTAAAGAGCGTGTTCCTCGCCCGCCCGGAATCAATAGAATTCCGTAAGAATCAGCATCTTTAATACTCTCTGTTAATACCCTGATACCCTGTCTGCTTGTAATCGTTCCACCTGAAACTGAAATATAACGTAGCTTGTATTGCTCAATACTTCCCAACACTTCAACCGGACCAAAAGCATCCAATGTTTCAAAATCAGGAAACAATAAGATATTTACATCCATAGGAATGCTCCTTTTCTTCTCAATTATATAAATCATCTTAATGAATAGAATATCACCTGCATATTCCGGTCAATCTGCATGCCGATTCCGATAGCAACTGCATGGCACTTCCGACCGGTTCTGCACGCCTTTCCGCTTTAACTGCATAAATATTTTCAACGTGTTATAGTTCTTTCGTAGTCATAAAACAAACTACGAAAGGAGGCATGCAAATGCAAGACTACAACACTATTATTTGCGTGATTCAAATGCGCCAGAATAAGTGCTCAATCAGTGTGATCCAAGACCGATATCATATCGGCTCCGGAACGGTGCAGCTTATTCTAAAACGTTACAATGCTTCGGGTTTCGCCCTGGAGCAACTAAAATCCATGGAACCACCTGAGGTTGAGATGCTGTTTTATCCACCCGAGAACCTACAACGCAAAGACATCCAACTACCAGAATTCCAGCACTATTTCAATCGTATTCATTCCAAAGGAAGTAAGGTGAATGTATCTTACTGTTGGATGGAATACAAACAGGAACATCCTGATGGATACGAACAATCCCAGTTCTACGAACTTTATAACCGCTTCGTAGAACAAAACTTTGGAAAGCGTGATGTCAAGATGGCAGTGGAACGCGTTCCCGGAGAAAAAATGTACATCGATTGGGTCGGTGACCAACCAGAGCTATTAATGGATCCAGAAACCGGCGAAATACGGAAGGTACATTTATTCGTAACCACGATGGGACTTAGCAGCTATATCTATGCGGAAGCATTCTTAGATGAAAAGTTGCAAAGCTTCTCGACAGGAACGGTTCATGCACTTCAATTCTATGAAGGGATACCTAAGTATCTTGTTCCTGACAATTTAAAAGCTGCTGTTACAAAGCATACCAAGGATGAGCTGATTTTACAGTCTGCTTATTCTGATCTGGAAGATTTCTACGATACGATCGTACTCCCTCCACCGCCTCGAAAACCGAAAGGGAAACCTACCGTGGAGAATCACGTGCGCTATCTTGAAACCCATCTTGTAGAAAAACTCAAAGAGAACATTTATATCTCTTTGGAAGAGTTGAACGCTGACATACAAAAAATAGTAGCGACCCTCAACTCTAGGAAATTTCAAAACAAGAATTACTCAAGAGCCGACGCATTTGTAAAGTACGACAAACCGTGTATGAAACCACTGCCAGGCGGATGCTTCACGGTATGCGATTACAAAACAGTCACAAGAATTCCTGATAATTACCACATCGAGTATGACGATCACTACTATTCAGTAGTGTATACCCATTGTGGAAAACCTGCAATTATAAAGGCAACAGCATCAGAAATCCGTATCTGCGATGGATACAACAGATTGATCTGCAAACACAAACGGTCTTACAAGGACTTTCCCAAATACATCACAGAAGATAGTCATATGAGACCGGAACACCTTTACTACAAGGAAGTCAATGAAAAGGATGGTGCTTACTATAGGCGCTGGGCTTCAGTATTCGGACCTAACATGGAAGAATGCATTGATAGGCTACTGAAAGCTTCTAAACACGAGGAACAAGCCTATAATGCGTGTGCTGGGCTTCTTCATACGGTAAAAGAAATGCTGTGAATGGCATAATAAAAATACCCACTTTTGGCGGAGAAAATTCCCCACCTTGTTATGCCTAACGTAAAGACCAAGTTATACTGAAAGCGTAACAAAGGACTCTCCCCATAAGGAGGAAAATTTTATTATGCTGGAGGTAGACATGAAAACTACAATCATGACTCTGTATCAGAAAGGATACAACAAAACCCAGATTGGGAAGATGCTTAGCATTGACAGAAAAACAGTACGCAAAGTGCTCAGAGAAGAAACGCAGGGAAAGGAGCTGCCACAGGAAACACAGGAGGGAACCTGGCCGTCCATGCTGGATGAATACAAGGAATACATAGAAATCCAGTTATCCAAGGAATTGTCCATTACCCGCATCCACCAGGATCTGCAAAAAGAGTTCGGCGTTGCCTGCGGTTATACCACCCTGCGCGATTATGTGAAAAAAATAAGGAAATCCCAGCCTCACGCCTACATGGTGCTGCATTCCCTGCCGGGCGAAGAGGCACAGGTAGATTTCGGTTATATCGGAACCTTGAGAGTAAATGGAACACCGCGCAAAGCATGGATCTTTGTCATGTCTTTGAGCTACTCCCGCTACATGTACGTTGCTGTTACTCTGGATCAGAGCGTGCAGACCTTCATCCGGTGCCACACAGAGGCATTCCGGTACTTTGGCGGAGTTCCCCAGACCGTAAAGATCGACAACTTAAAGGCTGCTATCGTTGAGGCAGACTTTTATGAGCCGACCGTGCAGCGCACCTATGCCGCTTTTGCCGGGCACTATGGCTTCCTTCCCAATCCGTGCCGGGTATACACACCAACCGATAAAGGGAAAGTAGAATCGAACGTGAGATACGTAAAAGAAAACTGCTTTAAGGGACGGGATTTTAAAGAAATCGAAGAAGCAAAGCGGTTTCTCCTGTCATGGCTGAAAGAAACGGCAAACCGTCGGATACACGGGACTACAAGCCGAAAACCGGAAACCGTATATCTTGAGACAGAAAAAGCATATTTAAAGCCGCTTCCTGCGCAGGACTTTCTCTTTTCAAAATCCGGGGCCGCCACCGTAAGGACAGACTGCCATATCGTTCATGACGGCAATTATTATTCCGTGCCTTACACTTATATCGGAATGGAAGTGGATGTCATCGAAGTGAATCATTTATTGAAAATCTACCATGCCGGAAAAGAGATCGCCCTCCACAGTCTGTGCGGGAATGCAAAGGGCGAACATGTGACGGATAAGAGTCATTACCCATCTACCAAAACAATAACACAGGAGGAGCTTTTGTCAAGCTATCGCGAAAAAATGGCACAGGTGGGGACAGGCGCGCTGGCATTTCTGGAAGCATTTAAGGATACGGAGATGTACCAGTGCCATCATTACCGGAGCATTTCCGGTATCCTGGCACTCCGAAAAAAATATGGGGAGGATGCCGTAGACAAGGCCTGCCAAAGGGCATGCCATTATGGAAACATTACCTACCGGGCAGTAAAAAAGATCTGTGAAAGCGGTCTGTACCATCTTCCACTGGAGGATGAACAGGAACTGTCCATGGAAGGAAGAAGCAAAATCAGGAAACTGTCGGATTACCGTCAAATGACAGGACTGGGGGTGATCTCCCATGAATGATTCCTTACAGGAAAAGATAAAAAAGCTCCATCTTGCCGGAATTCTCCAAACAGCGGATATGCGGGCCCAACAGGCAGCAAAGGAACAGATGTCCTATATCGAATTTCTTGAACTGCTCATAAATGATGAAAATCTTAACCGCTCAAGAAACAGACGTAACGATCGGATGAAGCGTTCGCGCATGCCCCAGCATAAAACAATGGAAGAATTCAACTTTTCATGGCAGCCCTGCCTGAACCGTCAGGTCATCTATGCCCTTGGGACCTGCGAGTTTATCCGGAAAAAAGAAAATATAGCTTTTATCGGACTTCCCGGAACCGGTAAGACTCATCTCTCCATCGCACTTGGCATAAAAGCGATTGAACAGGGGTACACGGTGCTGTTCACCACGCTTTCGGAAATGATGGAGGATTTATACATATCCCGTGCGGACAACTCTTTCCGCCAGAAACTGAAGAAATACATTTCACCGGATCTGCTGGTAATTGATGAGTTTGGGCTCAAGAAGCTGGGCCAGACAAATGTGGACGATCTTTATGAAGTGATTTCCAAAAGATACGAGACAGCCTCTACCATCATTACTTCCAATAAGCAGTTTGATGAATGGGGGAGCATTCTTTTTGACCCGGTACTGGCAACGGCCATTCTTGACCGTTTTGTGCACCACTGCAGCTTTATAACTATAGAAGGTGAAAGCTACCGGATGAAAGAACGGGAACGGATCAGCGCTGTGAAACGGCGGGGCAGACCGAAAAAAGAGAGTTCAGGAAATGGAACAAAGGAAGGTTTGAGCGAAATGGAAGAGACCGAAGAAAGCGGGGATTTATGAGATGAAAGAAAACAGGCTGACACGAAACGAAGCGATAGAAGCGGCGGATATACTGAGAGATATGCTTGATGATGAGCAAAGAAAAGCTGAACTGCTCAAACAGCGTAATAAAGAGCTGGAATTATTGCTTATGAAGAATGATATCGCAATTCCTGATTATGAATTATGGCATGGCGTATTACCCATGGTGTAAAAAGACAGTAAAAAACTGGAAAAAGCATCCATAGCGGTGCTTTTTCCCGGGTAAATAAAGTGGGGAATTTTCTCCGCTATTTTTGGGACTTTTTTATTGACAATCACAAAAAGAAATGCCGCATGGAATCGTAGAAGAAACAGCACGTCAGTGTATTCAAATGAACTCCTGCCGTTACAAAACATTTAAGCAGGTATTAAGTCGAATGCAAAGCAATCCGATTAGTCCAGGAGTTCTTCCTGAACACGAAAACATCCGAGGAAAGGGCTTCTATAAGTAAGGTGAGAATTATGGCTTATACACAAAAAAACTATACATACAATGACAAGCTAAGCACTGATGAAAATCTGTTATTGGACAAACTATTTAAACTCCGCCTGTCCCACATGTCGGAGGCATTGGAGAAGCAGTTCCTTAACCCCAACACGGCACTCGAGGACTTTCATACCCGTATATCTGAGATTATTCACTATGAATGGGATCAGCGTCAGAACACAAAGTTCAACAAGCTACTTAAGAAAGCGTCCTTGAAATATCCGACTGCAGACTTTGATTCTGGTCTTTACGAATCAGATCGTATGCTGGATACTCACACCATTGAGTTACTACAAAAATGTGAATGGATTGACGAACCTAAAAATCTATTGATTACTGGTAGCGCTGGGGCAGGCAAAACTTATATCGCGAATGCACTATGCATTACCGCTTTACAACAGCTACGAACAGTAAAATATATCAGAGCCAATGCACTTCTTCTAGAAAGTGAAAAGGCACGTCAACTTGGTCATGCCTACGATTATACAAATCAGATGGCAGCTTATGACTTGCTGGTAATTGATGATTTCGGTCTTATGGAACTAAGCATGGATAAGTGCCGTGACCTCTTTGAAATCATTGAAACAAGAGATTGTAAAAAGGCAACAATGATTGTATCTCAGCTTCCCGTCATCAAGTGGTGGGACCTCTTCAAAGATAACACCTATGCGGATGCCTGCTTAAGCAGGATGACATCTAAGGCGTACCGCCTTGAGTGCAATGGAAGAGACATGAGAAAGTAACAAAATCTACAACGTGCAGTTTGAAGCGGAATAGCATGCCGTCCCTTCGGGACGGTTATGCTGTTTGGCTGGAATATGCAATATCACCATACTTACTAACCATCAATATTAAATTATCAATGTAGATAAACTATTTGAATCTAATTTAAAATTGAATACTAATCAATAAAATGATATAGTATAGTTACTTACACAACAGTTTATTGAAAGGGTTAAAAATTGAAAAAGAAAGTAATGCTCATCACCTTGGCAATTATGATTTTTCTTATTGCTATAGGTATATTTGTCTTAGTTAATGCAAGCGCCTATGGTTGGGATGCTGCTAATGCCGCAGTAAATGCAAATGGCGGTTCTATGGATACAGAGAGAATGTATATGATAGCAGCCTCAGTTACAAAAAGTTATCAGATTATTGGTGGTAATATTTTAGCGTTAGGTGGTTTAGGTACATTATTGTTTGCATATGACTTCTATAAGAAGATTTCTAAATAAACCAATTATCAATTTCATTATGACTTTTAATTATCTACCTGCTACAATTTGAATATTATTATTGTATTAACTATAATGAAAGGATCGCAGTATGCAAAAAATTTTAAAGGCATATATGCCGTTTATCGTATATTCTTTTTGTATAGTTCTGGCATACTTTGTTGCATTTTACTTACTCCCAAAGTATAATGAACCACTGGCTTATTTAGGCTTTCTAATAATTTACATCTATATTTACTGTGGAGTATTCATTATCGGTTTTTGTATGGGAAGAACCACTGTACGACGCTTCGGTAACATTAATACTATAAAAAGCCTCGCGTTAGCGATAGTTTCCTTTTTTATAATGCTATTTATTGGTTCTCTCAAAGATATTTTCACTAACTTGTATTACCATTTTGCAATAACTCCGCCATTTCTCTTTGATGCTATATCCGATATCGACAGCCTCATTGTCTCTATCGGGACATTTGTTTCGTTTTTAATTGGAAAAACTATAAGCATTGCAGGTTTTAACTAAGGCAAGCCTCTGTTTAGATAATCAACAACATCTGTTTATGAAGCCTTTTATCACCTAAGATAAAGAGTGAAATACAGGACCTAAAAAATCGGATTTCAGCCTCAAAAGCCTGAAATCCGATTTATGTTTTTATATTACTGCTTTATTCTACTGCCAGATAAACTTATGCTTCGTTTAATCTCTTCTCAAGAGCCTCGAGCTGAGCGTACAATTCCTTCGGCATTTCACCGTTAAACTTCTCATAATGCTCTTTGATGGAAACAACTTCGTTCAGCCACTCATCCTTATCCACCTTCAGGAGTTCTGTCATATCAGCTTCGCTTACGCCCTCAAGTCCGGAAACATCAAGCGCACCCTTCTCAGGCATAAAGCCGATAGGAGTCTTAACAGCTTTTCCAGTTCCCTCAGTTCTTTCGAAGATCCATTTCAGAACGCGGCTGTTTTCGCCGAAACCAGGCCACAACCATTTGCCGTCCTGATCCTTACGGAACCAGTTAACGTAGAAGATTTTAGGAAGCTTGTCTTCGCTGGATTTCTCACCGATGCTTAACCAATGCTGTAAGTATTTGCATACGTTGTAACCGAAGAAAGGAAGCATCGCGAAAGGATCGCGGCGAACCTGGCCGATATTGTTGGAAATAGCTGCTGCAGTGATTTCGGAACCCATAATAGAGCCCATGAACACACCGTGCTTCCAATCGAAGCTTTCATGGATAAGCGGAATCGTCTTAGGACGACGACCACCGATCAAGATAGCGGAAATCGGAACGCCTGCCGGGTCTTCCCAATCGGAAGCGATGGACGGACACTGATAAGCAGGAGCTGTAAAACGAGCGTTGGGATGAGCTGCCGGAGTCTCGGAATCGGGAGTCCAGTCATTGCCCTTCCAGTCGATCAGATGAGCAGGAGCCGGTGTTCCGATGCCTTCCCACCATACATCGCCGTCATCGGTAAGGGCTACGTTCGTGAAGATCGTATTCTTCTCGATGCTGTGCATTGCGTTCGGGTTAGAATCAAAAGAGGTTCCAGGAGCAACTCCGAAGAAACCAGCTTCAGGATTGATTGCATACAGGCGTCCGTCTTTACCGAATTTCATCCATGCGATATCGTCTCCGACAGTTTCAACTTTCCAGCCCGGAATCGTAGGAACAAGCATAGCGAGATTGGTCTTTCCACATGCACTGGGGAAAGCACCGCAGACATATTTCGTCTTGCCTTCAGGACTTGTAAGTTTGAGAATTAACATATGCTCTGCAAGCCATCCTTCATCGCGAGCGAGTACGGAAGCGATTCTAAGTGCAAAACATTTTTTACCTAAAAGAGCATTTCCGCCGTAGCCTGAGCCATAAGACCAAATAAGTCTTTCTTCCGGGAAATGGCTGATGTATTTGTTTTCAATGGGTGCGCACGGCCAAGCGGAATCTGCTTGTCCTTCGGCAAGAGGTGCGCCAACAGAATGTAAACAAGGAACGAATTCTCCGTCACCGAGAGCTTCTAAAACTTTTGTTCCGATACGGGTCATAATACGCATATTAACAACTACGTATGCACTGTCCGTAAGTTCGATACCGATCTTGGATATGGGTGAGCCTACCGGTCCCATGGAATAAGGAATAACATACATCGTTCTTCCCTTCATGCAGCCTGTATATAAGCCTTTCATCGTAGACTTCAATTCATCGGGTTCAACCCAGTTGTTTGTAACACCTGCTTCGTCTTTTGTCTTGGAAGCGATGAATGTTCTGTCCTCAACACGCGCTACGTCCGAAGCATCGCTTCTGAACAAATAGCATCCGGGACGTTTCTCCTGATTCAACTTGATTGCCATACCGCTGTCAACCATCATCTGCAGAAGGCGTTCATTCTCTTCTTCGGATCCGTCACACCAGTAAATCTGATCCGGCTGGCACATGTCGGCCATTTCTTTAACCCATGCTAATAACTTCTTGTTCTCTGTCATATTGATCTCCTTTTTATATTTTGCTCCTTATTAAATAATGTATTGTGACATAAACAGGAGCTTATTTCCGATGTCTTAAAATAACTATGGATTCCTGCAGGGAATACATGTATACATTCCATTAGCTATTATAATGAAAATGATGAAAAAATGCTATAGATATCATAAAATTTTTCAAAAATTTTATTTTTAATGTTTTCTTTTATTTTCCTCATCTTTTTTACAAAATCACAAAACAAAAGACCCATATTTATCCATTCAAAACTGAAATAAGAATTCGAATCGACAAATACTGGCCGCCACCTTTACTTTATTGAAATTGTACAATATACCTGCTTGTTTGTCAAACCTCTTTTGTACAAAACGATAACAATCCGATGTCATTATGTATGTACAAGCGGCGGCAAATATAATAACACTACACCCTTAAAACCGAATGTAGTGTTATCTTATCAGGCATTCTTTTTATCCTATACCTCTTTTTCCTATACTTTCTCTATTTCTTTCTTATTCTTTCACCCCGCCGATCGTTAATCCCGCGACGAAGTACCTTTGCAGGAAAGGATACAGACAGATAATCGGCAGCATGGTCAAAATGGTGGCTGACGCACGTATAGAGGTAGGGGTAATGGCATTGGCCGCATTCTTCATCGTGTCTGCGCTTCCACTCTGCTGCATGACGGAAGTCAACAGCTTCATCAGCTCGTACTGCAGCGTCGTGTACTCATCTTTCATACGGTTATACAACATGGCGTCGAACCATGAGTTCCACTGTCCCACTGCCACGAACAGGGCGATGGTAGCATACACCGGTTTACATAAAGGAGAGACGATTCTCAGGAAAATAGTCATATAACCAGCACCGTCTAACTGCGCGGACTCCTCCAGAGAATCCGGCAGCCCCAGCATATAGGTCCTCATTACCAGCATATTGAAAGCGCTGACCATTCCGGGAACCACGTATACCCAGAAAGTTCCGGTCAGGTTGAGGTTCTTATATAAGAGAAAAATGGGAATCATTCCTCCGTTCACATACATGGTGATTACCCAGAACAGTGAAAGCTGGGATTTAAACAAAAACCTCTTTCTGCTTACGATAAATGCCAGCAGCGCATTTGCTGCCAAAGCAGTTATCGTTCCTACAACGGTTCTGAGCACCGTTATATAAGCTCCTGTAAGCATGTTTTGCTTATGCAGCACGGTAATGTAATTTTTCAGCGTAAACTTTCTCGGCCATAGATAAATGCCTCCCCTTACCGTATCGATTCCGTCGTTAAAGGAAACCGCCAGAGTATTGAGTACCGGATAAAGCGTAATTATCACAAACGACACCATGAACAGCGTATTAAATACTACGAATATTTTATCTGCCAAAGATGACTTTTTCTTTTTCATGCTCCTACCTCCTTAGAATAACCGCTCTTCGCCGGCTCGCTTGGCCATCTCATTGGCAATCACAATCAGAATGATGCTGACCACGCTCTTAAAAATTCCGGCTGCGGTACCGAGTGAATAGTCATTTTGACTGATACCCCATTTCAAAACATAGATGTCGATAGTTTCCGAAACGCTCTTCACCAGTCCGTTTCCCAGCAAATACTGTACCTCGAAGCCTGCGTTCAGCACATTGCCTACATTTATAAGAAGCAGGATCATGATAGTGGACTTGATGCCCGGCATGGTGATATATTTAATTTTGGCCCATCTGCCCGCGCCGTCTATGGAAGCCGCCTCATAGAGGCAGGGGTCTATGGATACGATGGCCGCCAGATAAATAATGGCATTCCATCCGGTCTCCTTCCATACGTTGGCGAAGGCAACAATCGGCCAAAAATAGGATGAATGGGCGAAGAAATTAATGGTCGAATCTATGATATGCAGTTTCATCAGCACTTCGTTAATGATACCGTTCGTAGATAAGGCGTCGTGCAAAATGCCCGTTACGATAATCCACGAAAGAAAGTGGGGTAAGTACGAAATCGTCTGTACTGTCTTTTTTCCGAATTTGGAGCGAATTTCATTTAACAGTATAGCGAAAAGAATCGCCATAACAAATGTCGCTATCAGGTTGATGACGCCCATTGCCAGAGTATTTCTGATTACCTTAAGAAAGCCGTCATCCGTAAATAAAAACTTGAATTTATCCAATCCTACAAATTGGGAATGCAAAAAACCGTCCTTTGGCTTATAATTCTGGAACGCCATAATCCAGCCGCCTAACGGCAGATAATAGAAAATAACGCCATACACTACAAAGACGGCTGCCCAGAATAAGAGAAATTTCTGGCGTTTTACTTCTTTCCATGTGATTTGGACAGTCGGTGTCTTCGTTCTTGCTCTGCGAGCCATTTCTTCTCCTCCTCGTATTTATATTTGTCTTTTCAGATCAAAAGTGTAATCCTGATTATTAAAAGGCAGCCATAGTTACCTTAAGCAACCATGGCTGCCTTTTTTCATACTGCTTCATTCAACATCCGTTACTCTGTTGCCGACACTCTTCTGTCTAATTCCGCCTGCATCTCACTAAGGAAATCCTGAGGATTTGTAGCGTTGTATTTATCCATATATTCCGACCATGTGGACTGGAAATCTCCCGCCATAACTATCTTAGGCAGCCATTCGTGCTTTACCTCGCCCATTTTCGTCCATGCTACACCTCCGGGAGTCTCTGTTGTCAGCGAATTGGAGAAGGAATACATCGGATACCATGGGCCAACATCTACTTTTGCGGAACCGATCATTTCTACATAGCTGGTAACCCCATATGCCTCGAAGCACTTTACGAGAGGCTCCGCCAGGCTGTCGAAAAACTCAGAAGTCTGCTGTGTGGTCTGCATCGCATTCTTGCCATCCCTGCTAGTTCCAAGCCACTGCGGGAAATAAGAATACGTACAAAGGTGAGACGCCTTGTATTCCGTATCCGCCGCATTCACTCTCATTTCTTCCGTTCTGTAATATAAACCGTCATCATCAACCATATAGTCTGTACCTTCCACTCCCCAGAAGCGAAGATCATGAATTTCCTGACTCAGCAAGTCATTCATAAACTGGAACGCCGCATCAATGTCTTCACAACTTGTGGTTACTGCAATGCCGCTGGAATTATTCAAGGTATCACCATAAGAATGCCACTGATTCTCCATTCCCTCTTCTATGGTGAGGCCGAGGGGTACATAGTTGCAGCCCTGCTCATCCAGTCCCTGCTGTTTGAATACATCGTTTACCGTATAAGCAAAATCCCACCACTGATCACACATACCGAGCACGCGCCCTGTAGAAAGTTTCGCGATATATTCGTCATAGGTCTGGGTGGCAAATTCCGGATCAATGTTTCCCGCATTGTATTCTTCATTAAGTTTGCCGAAATACTTCACCGCCGTGTCGGTCGTATTGTAATCCACAATCTTCATATTATCTACATCTACGATAACTGAACCGTCATTGGGATAGCCGTCCAAAAACTGAGGTGCATTTTCAATACAGAAATATCTCCAGTCCTCACAGAGCATGGTATAAGGAATATAAGAGGTTCCATCCTCCATAGTGGGATTTGCTTCCGCATAGGAATCCAGCAATTCGAAATACTGATCCAAGGTCTTAATTTCCGGATATCCTGCCCATTCCAGAACCTTAGCCTGAACCCAGAAGGCCTCATCGTTATGTGTGGTGGACTTATCCTCACCATATGTATTCTGAAATACATTTGCCCAGTAAATGTGTCCGTCATCCTGGCGGAATTTATCCCATTCCTCGTCACTGTACATTTCCTTCAGATTAGGATACTTCTCCAGATAATCGTCCCACGCTACCAAAGCTCCCGCATCGTACAGCGATTTCATTGCTTCTCCGCCGTTGATGAAATCAGGATATTCGCCGCCCGCAATGATAGTGCCCACCGCTTCCGCATCGGTCTGGCCCGTCAGCCAGGTTTCCTTCACCCTTACGCCAGTCTTCTGTGCAATTATTTCCTGAATCTCGTTTCCGTCGTTGATTTCAGCGCCAGGCATTGCGACGAACATGGTGAAATCTTTGATATCGCCGCTCGCCGCCTCCGTATCCTCACCGCCTTGCTCTGCTCCCACCTCGTCTGATGCCGACGTCTGGCTCGTTTCGCCGGAACCGCTTCCGCAGCCCGCAAGTAATGATGCAGTCATAACAACTCCCAATAAAAGTGCCGTTATTCTTTTTTTCATTGTAAACCTCCCTTATTTATTTTTGATATTTTTATTTTATATTTTTTTAATATTTATACAACCGGAGTAACTTCATAAAAAAACCGGATAAATTCTAGTTTTCCTGCGTGAACTCATCCGGTATCTTTACCAGTCACCCTCCCGTGTCTCCGGCGTTCTTACGGTACCTTGACGGCGTGCACCCTTTCAGTTCAATAAATTTATTAATGAAGTAATCCGTATCATGATAGCCTACCTCCTCTGCTATCCGGCTGATTTTTTTGTCCGTCTTTAATAGCTGCTGGGCGGCCTCGCTGATCCGGTAACTTCCGAGATAATCCTTAAAGGACTGTCCGTATTTCTTCCTGAAAATCTGTCCCAGATACGAACTGTTGACAAAATACTTCTGACTCAGTTCCCTTAAGGTCAGATTCTCTGCAAAGCGCTCCTTTATTTCCCTCTCTACGTCGAGAAGTACTCCTCTGGAAACATTCTTGCGAAGTTGAATCAGATAATCCGCATACTCGCAGGCGAACCGTCTCAGATGAGCTCTTCCGCCTCTGGTAACATCCGCGTCGAACACGTTCTCGCTGATATAGAGCATGACCTCTTCCTGATTCACCGACTCATCCTGCTCCACCGCCAAATGAATGAGCTGAAAAAGAAGATAATTGGTATTCATGGAAATCAACTCCTTCATCATTCCCATGGATTCCATTTCCAGAAACAAGTCATCCACGCTGCTGTTGATCTCCGCCCTGTCATTCTGCTCTACCGATAAGATCAGGCGATCTAAATTCTGCTTGCAAAGAAGGAATTTCCCATGATTGACCTGAACCTCTTCCTCATAATAATAAATGCTCTTTTTCATACGGAAACTTTTAAAGGAACGCAGCACACAGGAGGAGCTGTAGGAATGTGAGATTTTTCCAAGATCCTCCACCCGTTTCCCCACAAGGAGAATAACAGGAACGCGAAATTCCTCTTCTTCTGCTTTTTTTTGCAGTTTCTCCAGAAAGAGCTCCGTGCTCATCCCTAACCTCATAGCCATATCATCGCAATATACAAAGCCGATTTCATAGTCTTCCTCGAAACCCGGCATATCCTCAAAGAAATGGTCGCCGTCATTGCCTAAATAATCAAGGCAGTTTTGAAATAAGCGCTTCTTCATGGTTCGAAGTTCCTCATCTGACATCTCTTCCAGGACGGCGATGTTGTCAAAGCAGATATGTACATAGCGCATTCCCTTCTGTTCGCCCCATAGACTGGTGATATAATCCAGAGTATCCTGACCGCACTTCCCACGGAGAAGTCCCATCAGATTCTGAGCAAGACGGGCTTTCTCCATCTTTTTAAGATTGACTTCCTTTTGTACCACAATTTCCTTTTCCTTGACGGCCTGCCGTAAAAGAAGAAGCAGGCTTTCCCTCTGCACAGGCTTTAAAATATAGTCCATGCAGGAATACCTCAGGGCTTTCTGAGCATATTGGAAATCGTTATAGCCACTAAGTATAATGAACTGCGCTCCGGAAATGTTCTTTTCCCGAATTTCCCTAAGAAGCTCTATCCCGGTCATTACGGGCATACGGATATCCGCAATAATCAGGTCCACCCGGTTATGCAGGAGAAATTCAAGGGCTTCTCTCCCGTTGGCCGCAGTCTTTGCTATTTCATACCCCTCCGCCTCCCAATCAACAAGAACTGAAAGCCCTTGCAGAATAAAAGGCTCGTCATCCACTAACATTACTTTCAGATTCATCCCACTTTCTGCCTCCTTATCCCTTTCTCCTGCATTTCATTCGCCGGCTTCGCCGTATTACCCTTCTAACTCCGCTTAAGCGCATCGACCGGTACCTTGATCAGTATGCAGGTGCCAATCCCTTTTTCACTTTCCAGATTGAACTGCGCTTTTCCTTCCGTTACCATCTTGAGCCGCAGACAGGCATTTATAATTCCTACATGCTCGTTTTCTTTAATAGTCTCTATGCTGCAGCTGCCCATTTTTTCCTCCAAGTCCTTGACCTGTCCTTCGTCCATTCCTTCGCCGGTATCCTCTACCTCCAAATACAGCGAGTCCTCTTTTTCAAACACTCTTACATAAATCCAACAGGCTGATGCCTTATTTTCCACACCATGGACACATGCATTCTCCACAAAGGTAACAAGAGTAAGCTTGGGAAGAGAGTAATTCTCACACCCCGGCGCTATAGCAATTTCATAGGAGATCCGTTCTCCAAACCGATACTTTTGCAGCTCCAGGTATGCTTCGATGAATTTAATCTCATCCTCTATTGACACAAAATCTGAGGTCCAATTTACATTTTGTCTCTCCAGGGTCGCCAGTCGCTCTATCATTCCCGCCGTCTCCTCCTCTTTTTTCAGAATGCTGTGCATGCGGATGCTCTCCAGCACATTAAATAAAAAATGAGGATTGATCTGGCTGTGCAGAGCGAGCAGCTCCGCATTTTGTCTGGAAATGTCCATTTCCTGACGCTCCAGCCTGTCCTTGTACACCGTCTTAATGAGTTCCTGACTCCTTCTTACCATCCGGTTATAATTCTTCATCAAACTTCCGATTTCGTCCTTCCCTTTGATATCCTTTATCTCCTTTAAGCTTTCCGCCTCCACCTCGTCAAAGGCTTGGCTCAACTCTCTCAGCCTGCTGGTAAAGGAGTTATTGATGATATAGGTCAGCAGCCATGGCAGAGCAATATTTATCGCCAGCAGGAACAAAACGAGAGGAAAGTGGTTCCAAATCTGCCTCGAAATGGTATTGGTTGGTTGCATAACGAGGATTCGGATGTCTTCTCCGTACAGATTCCACTGTGACTCATAGCCGATTTTTTCCTTCCCCGTCAAATGCTCGAAATTCTGAGTATAGCTGGAATGTCCGTCGTTGGAAAACAATATTTTGTCATCGATGCATACATAGACAGCCATGCTGTATTTCATATTCGTTATTTTTCTAACCAGAGTGTTATAATCCAGGTCGATCCGCACCAGTTTTTCTCTATCTGAATCCTTAAAGTAATTCAGCTTCCGCACGAGGGAAATTCTTCTCTTGGTGTTGGTGGAGGGATTATCGTCTCCCACATAATAGAAATGAAGAATCATATCCTGCCCCGAATCCTTCAGCTTCCGATACCATTCCTCTTCTTCAGCCGAGGACAAGCGGTAAAAGTGACCTCCGTTAACAATTGTTTCGTTGTCGGTAAACAAGACCATGCTGGCACTTCCGGTACCCCAGCTCGATTCAGAAAAAACAGCTTTCAAAAGCTCCTGATTCGCCGCATAATAATCGAATCCCGATTCATACTCCTTACCCAGAAAATCGTTGACGGTCCTGTTTACGTATATGCTCTTTGTCATGTTCACGGCTTCTTCCAAGGTATAAGACAAATCGAACTGCACTGCACTGGCGATATTCTTCATCAAAAGCCCCTGCTCCCTCGACTCCCCCTGAAGAAGAATAGCCAAAACAGCACTGTCCGTGGCAAATAAAGGAAGAAGCACACAGCAGACATAAACAATCATCAGTTTTTTCTTCACATTGAAGTCATTCATCCTATTCTGGATATAATTCCACAGTCTTGCCATACGTCCCTCCTAATCCATTACCAGATACGATAATTCCCGCTCAGTGCCAAAAAGGCGAAGAAATAAAGACAATTGTCATAATACCTTCTGTCTCCCCGGCGCAAAGGCTCATTCCACAGCCTTTCCACAAAGCTCCATGCCTGCGCAATTTCCGCCTTATCCGCGGAGCTCCCTATAACTGCCAGAGAGCCCTGCGCGGTAGCCGCTAACAGCCCTACCGGATGAAGTGCCGTTCCTTCTAAACAGGTGCCGTTCACCTCATATATCCGGTAAGGATCCTCCTTCCTCACTTCTCCCAGAAAATGCTGCAATCTTGGCGCCGCTTTTTCCTGTCCTTTCGTTACTCCGAACCATTCAAAATCCAGCCCGATATTGGCCACAGTTCTATAGGCATCACTGTAAAACCAGTCATGACGATCTACGGTCCATGGCAAAAACCTGCTCATCGGTCTTCCGTCAAATTCTGCATATTCCGCATTCATACCGGTTTTTTTATGACAGGCCATCTTCAAGTACTCCCGACTGACGGCCGCAGCCTCTTTCCAGAAAAGTCTGTCCTCTTCCTCTGCCCATAAAGCAAACAGCTCATAAAAGTGAGGCAGATGGTACGAAGGATCCGTAAAATCGACTCCGGGTACGAATAAAATCTGTTTATTGCTGAGATTCCACATGGGAGTTCCTGATCTGCCGTTTTGTCCCTTGTGGAGGCAGGCACTCAAAATCTTCCTCGCTTGTTTTGCATATGCGAAGATTCCATATCCCTCTCCCCATCTATGAGATGCAAAGAAAAGTGCCAGAGCAAAAAATTCTTCTCCGTCAGGTGCCGGACCAATAGAATTCTTCTTTCCGTCTGTAGTACATGACCAAGCGAAGTACCCTTCGTTTTCACCTTCCTCCATCCACATGTAGGTACATGCCCATTTCCACAGTCTGTCAAATTCCTCTTTCTTGTCCATCTGCACACAGATCATCATACCATAGGACATTCCCTCCGTCCTGACATCGTGATTACCGGTGTCCTCCAGATACCCCATATCATTCCCTGCAAGATGATATATTTTCTCCTCTTCGCTGCCATAGAAGAAAGTATTCCAGATTTCCGAAAGCCTTTGGGAAATGATTTCCTTCGATTTACCACTTTCCAGAAACAGATTGCGGTAGGTCTTTGTCTCAAATGTGTTCATACCTGTTTTTCCTTTCGCTGTACAATAATTGTTTGCACGGCCTAAGACCGTGCCCCTTTCATCCATTCCTGATGTCATTGTACCCTCAAGGCTTCTCATAAGTCTCTGCTAATAATGCCTATTTGTTCTCAATTTTTGCTGAAATACGAATGCTGGAATTCTATACAGCAAAAAAAGGAGGCTTTCGCCTCCTAATTTCGTTTTATAAAAATAAATAATAATTATGTTAGCACCAGCGACGGCGCACTGTATACACGCGTTCCCAGTTCGGAATCCAACAAATAAAGTCCCTTTGCATCACCGCCGAACAAATCATACTTCTTTATATTCTCCTCAGCATTCTTCTCTTCCTCATTCTGTTCCTTAATGAACCAATCCAAAAACTGCATGGTCCTATAATCCTTCAGCTCATATGCAGCACCGTAAATATCGTGGATCTTCTCTGTTACCTTCAGCTCATGTTCAAAGGCCGCAACCGCAGGCTGTCTGAAATCACTGTAGGAAGCATTAGGCGCCTTTATATCCTTAAGAACCACCTTCTCGCTGTTATTCAACAAATAATCCATAAAAAGCATGGCATGGTCGCGTTCTTCCTGTGCCTGAATCTTAAACCAGTTCGCGAAACCGTTCAAATTGTTGTCCGCATAATAGTTGGAAATATCCAGATACAAATAAGCTGAAAATAATTCATAATTTATCTGTTCCGTTATCTTTGATGAAATTTCCTTGTTAAGCATATACCTTACCTCCTATTTTCTCTTTCTGGCTGTCAAAAGCTATTATATAAATATTAACACTTAAAATTCGAATATTCAATAACAACCGGAAAATTTCGGCAGTAAGTCCAACCTCTGGAAAACCTTATTATTGTAACAAAATAAATTTTATCGAATAATAATATAAAAAGATGAATTTTAGGAATAAAAATAATGAGTGATTTAACTGCAACCTGCGGGCCCAACAGAGGCTGTGACTGTAATCGGCGCTGTGACCGCTGTAACGACTTTGGCATCGATAGTAGTTGTCTGATATTAATTCTTTTACTCTGCTGCTGTGGCGGCTGCGGCTTTGGTGGCTTTGGCGGCTTTGGCGGCAAAAATAAATGTGATTGCTGCTAATACTTGTTCAGGGAATCGCCGGTATTATATCGGCGGTTTCTTGCATAATAGGATTAGGGTGTCAAAAGGTCCTTTATAAATACATTCCGGTCAATATGACCAAAACAAAAAGAACGACTGCGCCTATGTAAATATTTAGAAGTTCTTTCTCTGGATATTTGTGCCAGAACAGAAAACAACACTGTTTGAGCGCAGCGAGTTTTTTGTTTTCTGGTATGTTTGGCGCGAATAGACTGAGAATTAGAACTTCTTATATATTGGAATTCGGAGCAGGAGTCTTTTTGTTTTGAGCATATTGACTTGAGACGTTTGCAAAAGGACCTTTTGACACCCTAATCATAATAGGAAAGTACACCATAAAGATTCCATTTGGCGGCTTTTAAAATACATAAGCAGCTTATCATCTGCCTGGTCATAAAAGCAACCTCTACCATAATATTATTTTTCACCCCCTCCCCTATCTATTTGTATTCCACCTCATGAGATTCCATTTCACGACACAATCCAACCTCATCCCAACGCATTTCCATCTCTTCCATGAACTTCCATTGTAATCAAAAATTTTTTATGATAGTATCTTCTTGTAACATATTTGTAACATTTACGTAATACGCATGAAACATTTCATCTCGAAGAAAGAAAGTGAGGAAATAATAATGACCTTATTACCAGGCATACTCGTAGCAACAACACTTATCGGAGGAGGCAGTTTCTCAGGACAATGTCCCGTAAATATAAGCCAGCTCCAAAGCCAATTGAATAGCAACTGCCCCACCCAGCAAGTAATCGTAAGCAATTCATCCAATCTGGAATCCGTACTGAGCGGAATGGGCGTCAATACCGATTCCATTAAAGATTACTTACAGTCATCCAATGCAAATACCAACTGCCCTACCACTCCAAGCACGAACACCCCGGATACCGGTACTACCACTCCTGACACCAATACCCCGGGAACCGGCACAACTACTCCCGATACCAATACTCCGGATACCGGCACAACTACTCCTGATACCAATAATAATTCCGGTAACGGTACAACCACACCCGATACGAGTACCCCCGGAACAGGTACAACTACTCCCGATACCAACACCGGTACAGACACCAGTACCAATAAAAGCTATGTAGAGCAGGTCGTAGACTTAGTAAATGCCGAAAGAGCAAAAGTAGGCCTTTCAGCCCTTACAATGACCGACGAATTGAACGCTGCAGCGCAGATTCGTGCGCAAGAAACAACACAGTCCTTCTCTCACACGAGACCTAACGGAAGCGCCTTCTCATCCGTTCTTAAAGAAAACGGAATCAGCTATCGCGGCGCTGGTGAAAACATCGCATGGGGACAAGCTACTCCTGAAGATGTAGTAACTGCATGGATGAACTCCGAAGGCCACAGAGCGAATATCTTAAATAAGAGCTACACCTCTATCGGCGTAGGCTATTATTTGAACGGCAATACCCCTTATTGGTCACAGTTGTTTACCTACTAAGAAGAGCGTTCACCACAACAAATTTAACTATAAAAAATCAAAGATATTCCTTTTGCATATGTTTCCTGATTTCAAAGGGGCTGTCGCACTAAGTAATCCGTGCACAGCTCCTTTTCTATGCCAAAATGCAAAACTGCTTTTTATTTCGTTTATTACGATACTGTAAATATATAATTGGTAATATATAACTTTCAGGAATAATTGACACAAAAGGTCTAACGTGATAGACTGTTCGTGGGTTTAACAGATTAGACTAAGGAGGCATTGTATGGAAAAGTCAAAAGTATTTGAAAGTGAATATCGATTTTGTCTGCTACTGTGGGAGCATGAGCCGATAAAAAGCACTGAGCTGGTAAAGCTTTGCGAGGAACGGTTGGGATGGAAGAAAGCGACAACTTATACTGTAATAAGAAGATTGAGCGATCGGGGGATCGTAAAGAGTGAAAATGCCGTTGTTACAAGCGTTGTATCGAAGAGTGACGTTCAAGCCTCAGAAATTGATGAGCTGGTAGAAAAGACATTTGAAGGTTCAATACCGGCATTTATTGCAGCATTTACAAAGAGAAAGAAATTATCAGAAAAAGATGTCGACGAGCTCCGGCAAATGCTCGATTCATATGGAGCGGAATAAGTATGGAAATATTATTTCTTAAATTATTAAATATGAGTATTTCCGCCAGCTGGATGATCCTTGCGGTTATCGTATTGCGAGGAATCTTATATGGAGCACCGAAATCCATGCGCCGATTTCTTTGGCTTTTGGTAGGAATTCGATTAATTTGTCCATTTTCCATAGAAAGCGCAGTAAGTCTTATTCCGAATACAGAAGCAGTCAAGGCGGAAAGAATATATTTTTCTGATACAACGGTGACCGATACGAAAAATGCAATTACTGAAACAGCAGACAGTTCCATTATAGCAGATACGATAGCTCCCTCTCCGGAAGCCAGCGTTAATCCGTTGCAGGTAGTAATCTTTATGGCAGCTGTTGCCTGGATTATAGGAATGCTTATAATATTTTTGTATACTGTTATGAGCTGGGTGAACTTAAGGAAAAGGGTATGTACGGCAATTCATTTAAGAGACAATATCCGGCAAAGCGAGTTGGTGGATTCTCCTTTCATTTTGGGATTGTTTCATCCACATATATATATTCCTTGCTATCTGGATAATGAGCAGCTTTCTTACGTAATTTTACATGAAAACTCTCATATAAGGCACTGCGACCACTGGATTAAGCCAATCGGATTTTTATTGCTTGGAATATATTGGTTTAACCCTTTCATTTGGCTGGCGTATATGTTGCTTTGCCGGGATATAGAATTCGCTTGTGATGAACGTGTAATCAAAGAGATGAATCCTTCAGAGAAAAAGGCATATTCCAGCACACTTCTTTCCTGCAGCATCACAAGAAAATCGATTGCCGCATGTCCGCTGGCATTTGGTGAAAATAGTATAAAAGCAAGAATTAAATCAGTACTAAGCTATAAAAAGCCAACGCTTTGGATAATGCTTGCAGCTATTATTTCGTGTATCATAGTTGGAGTATGCTTTTTGACGAATCCACTGGAGTCAAAGGACGCCCAGAACAATAGCCTGAATGCGCCAGACTCCGCAACGGAGATCTCAGACGCGGACAATACGGGCAAAAGCTTCGATACGGATGAATCGGGCTCAGAGGATTTAAATTCAGATGACTCGAATAAAGAGGCTGTAAATGAAGCAAAGCAATTTGTGGAGGCCTGGGGAAAAGCATTCTGCCAAAGAGATGGAAATTATATTGCTGAGCATATATCGGACGATGTGCAGTCTGCGTTGAGCAAGGATTTGCTGATTGTTGGAGAGGGTTATTATTCCTTTGGCTTTTCAAGCCCGTGGCCGATGTTTACGGAAAATGATTATCATATTGAGTCCTTGGATGAGGACAAAGCAGAGATTATCTACTATGCATGGACATCGGAACCTCATGTGACTGTTTGGAGAGAAACTATAAAATATACGATAGAGGACGGTATCTATACAGTTATCGATGAAGAACTCTTATATCTGGATAATATTTATACAGCAAAAGAGTTTACTTTAGCAAACCCGGAAGGCGTTATCACAAGGATGATGGATTATCAGTATAATGGAGCCGGAGAAATATTGAATCAGAATGCATTATCTTCGGAAACGCCAGTATATACAGAATTGTTTGAGCCTGACAGAGCTGCTATCCGACTTCTTAATCTTCTGGACGATCCGGATAAAGTAAAGGTAACGGCGGATACTAATGCGGAGAATACAGTATCGCAGGTTGTAATTTACTTTAAAGAGGACGGCATAAATGTGGAAATAACAATGATAAAACCGTTTGGCAAAGATGGGATATGGGTTCCGAAGACAAGATCTAATGATAAAGAGGCCAGTGAATATATTACTGATACACAAGATTAGCAGAAAAAGAGGGCTATCGCCCAGCTAAATATTTTTAGCTAGTGCGACAGCCCCCTATTTAACGTCCATGAATATTCTATCCGTGTTATCTAACCTCACCCATAAAGAAAAGAGCGATCGTTCCGGGGCCTGAATGAGCACCGACAGTAGGGCCGATATGATTAATCATAAAGCTACCTATTCCAAATCTGGCCTTCACCTCATCCCTGACGAATTCAGCATCCTCTAACGCATCTCCGTGGCTGATGAAAACGATATCATTTTCGCCCCTATAGCTCCCCATTTTTTCCTCCATGAAATCGACCAGCGCATTCAGGGATTTCTTACGCCCACGCACTTTAGAAAGCGGAATCAAATGCCCTTCATCGTCTACATGAAGCACCGGCTTGACTCCTACCATCGTTCCCACGATTGCCGCCGTCTTGCTCACCCGGCCACCGCGATATAAATGATTTAAATCGTCCACCGTAAAAATATGTATCAGGTGAGGAATATTTTCCTCAACCCAATCGACAGTTTCCTCCATCGTTTTTCCTGCTTTTTTAAGCTGAACTGCCTTATGGACAAGCAAACCTTCTCCCATAGAGGCGCACTTTGTATCTACCACAACGATTTTACAGTCGGGATGCTCCTCCATTACCATTTCTGCCGCAAGGCAGGCGCTGCCATAGGTTCCGCTGAGTCCTGAAGAAAAACACAAATAAAGCAGCTGCTTCGTCTCCTTTAAATATTCCTCGAAATATTCCCTGCATTCCTCCGGATTGACTTGGGAGGTGGTCGTCATATTTCCCGCTCTCATGAGCTCATAGAATTCCTTCCAATCCAGCTCATGTCCTCTGCTATAGGTCTCTCCCATTATCGTATAGTTAAAAATCATCAGTCCTAAACCGTTTTCCTCAATATAGCTTAGCGGCAAATCGGCCGTAGTATTTGTTATAATTTTGAAATCATACAATCCCCATTCCTCCTTATCCTATCTATATTCTTCTTATATTGTTCTATTCTATCATTCCTCGTACGAAAATTCAATTTATTGTTTTTCGGAATGAGGCAGCCTGTAACGCAGCAGCCTTTTGCACAATTGTTTCGGATTAAAGGGAATCAGCGGATACACATAGCTCTTCCCCGAAACCGTTTTATTCGATACGATAGCAATCACAAATACGATAAGCGCTGCAATATAACCATAGATGCCAAATAACTGAGTCAATATCAGATTCAATATACGCATAAATTTCAGCGCATAGCTCAACTCATAGTTTGGCTGGGTATAGCCGGCAATCGCCACAAATGCCATATACAGCATGACCTCGCTGTTGAACCATCCGCTTTTCACCGAGAACTCTCCCAAGACAAGGGCTGCCATAACGCTCAGTGGTGTGCTCAGCATATTCGGAGTATTGACCGCCGCCAACCGGAGCCCGTCTATGGCCAGCTCCAAGATGAGAAACTGCCATATCAATGGAAGGTTCATGGTTTCCTTTACTGAAATGAACTGAAAATTATTGGGAATCCAATCTGAATGCGCCATAAGCAGCAAAAAGGTAGGCGTCACGAAATAGGTCAATATCGCAATCAGCAGCCTGGTCAAGCGAAGATATGAGCCCGTTATCGGAGGAAAATAATAATCATCCGCCTCCTCCACGATATCAAATATTGAGGTGGGCGTAATCATGGCAGAGGGCGAATTATCCACAAGGATAACGATATCTCCCTCCAATATCTGCGCCGAAGCGGTATCGGGACGCTCTGTAAATTTGAACTTCGGAAAAGGATTGAACCACTTTTTGTCGAAAAGGCATTCGGCAAGACTTTCCTGATTCATCGTAAGGGCATCCACTTGTATGCGCCTGATCTTCGTTTTCAGCTCCTCCAAAAAATCGTGGTCCACCCTTGCCGCCATATAACAGAGAACAATGTCTGTCTTAGATGCTTCTCCCGCAGAAAATATCTCCATTCGAAGGTCTGTACTTCTGATGCGCCTGCGGATTAAGGCCGTATTGGATACAAGTGTTTCGACAAAGCCGTCCTTCGAACCCCTGAGCGATTTGTCCTTTTCCGGTTCCGATACACTTCTGGCCGGATAAGTCCTCGAATCGATCAAAAGACATTGCTCATAGCCGTCGATAAAAAGTGCGAAAATCCCGGACATGATGAAATAAATAATCTGTTCCCAATCCGTTTTCAGATCCACTTCCACATAGGGTATGTTTTTCTTGGACATTTCATGGGCATTATCCGGCATTTCCTCCGGCTTCATAGCCATAAATAATTGTAAAAGCTTCTGCATGATTTCATCCTTGCAGAAACCATCGATAAAATAAATACAGGCTTCTCTCCCACCAACTTGTACGACCCGGTATACGATATCATAATTTTCTCCGACTCCCAGCTCGTCATTTAGATACTTCATATTTTCTTTTAAAGAGGGCCACATTTTTTCTTGCTTTATCTGTTCCCCGCCGCTTCTCGTTCCCTTTGACTCCGTCTCCATAAAAAACTCCTTCCATTTCACCATAAAATGTGCGGTGCCCGCGTTCTCATTTTATTATGTCTTGGAAAGAGCTTCTTATTCAAAACAACAATTTATTACTGTTTTCCGGTACTTCCGATGCCGCCTCGGTCCTCGTTTTCCAAGGATTCTTTCTCTTCGAAACAAAGACGGGGCTGATTCTCCATGATACGGAACTGGCAGATTCTGTCATTTACAGAAATATGCGTATCTCTTAAGGCATAAGCCGGCATGAACCACTGATCGTTGTCTCCGCAGTAAGAACAGTCCACCACTCCTTGATGATTGGTCTGGATAATGCCAAAATTCTTAAAAGTACTGCTTCTCGGAACGATGTGCGCCTCATAACCTTTCGGAAGCTCCATTGCCACGCCAAGGGGAATCAGCTTAAATTCCCCCGCCTTTATGTACACGTCTTCAGCAGCCCGAAGGTCAATCCAGTCAGATTTCCCTTCGATGTATGTCAGTTTTTCAATTTTATCTGTGAAATATTTAATTTTTATCGTCTTCACGCGTTGTTTTCTCCCATCGTCCTATCATATTCAAATGACCTTACTGTAAATAATTGCTGCAGTGGAGAACCGGTACTTTTGAATCCGTTTGCCTTAAGGATTGCTGCACGTCGATTACTCTCTGATTGCTGCTCCCCTTCCATAAAAGCTTCGGATCTTTCAAATCTACCATAAATTCTCCATCCACCAGCACATCTACAAATTGGAGCAGCGGATAATGAAAAATATCTTCCCACAAATCTCCCGTGTAAAGCCATATGGTCTTATCAGGATATTTCTCCTTGATTTCCTTCATCAGATTGCGGACATCCAAGCGATTGGCCGCATGCAGAGGATCTCCTCCCGAAAAGGTAATGCCGGAAATATATGACTTATTCAGCTGTGCAAAAACTTCCTGCTTCGCTGCTTCGTCGAATAAAAGCCCTCCATCCGGATCCCATGTAATAGGATTATGACATTCCTTGCAGCAATGAGAGCAGCCCGACACCCACAAAACAACCCGCAGACCGTCCCCGTTTAACATATCGTCCTTGGTAATATTGTGATACCTCATTATTACATGCTCTTCCTTTCTGCAATTTCTGCCATTTTTGCCTCATTCAGCCTCGTGTCACCATGTACGCGGGAATACGACAAATAACCGTTCATTCGTTCAATTTTCGTCAGATTCTTACCTCCGCATACCGGGCAGACATCCATTTCCAGCTCCTGATGGCCGCAGTCATCGCAGTAAGCGAGAGATAAATTAACACCCTCATAAAATCCCATATCCATCGCCCGGCGGATCAAAGTCTTAATCGCTTCCATATTGTAGTCGATAGGATATTTCACATATTGAATCTTGCCGCCGTTTGCCAGCTCCCAGAAACGGTATTCCAAATCCTGCTTCTCGATAGGTGTAATGTCCTCAGACACATGACAATGGAAGCTGTTGGATACGTATTCCTTATCCGATACGCCTTCAATGATTCCATATTTCGCTCTAAACTGCTTTACCTGAAGTCCGCACAGATTTTCCGCCGGGGTACCGTAAATAGCATACAGGTTTCCATCCGCCTGCTTGAATTCATTAATCTTTTGATTGATGTGCTCTAAAACCTCCAGTGCGAACTGGCCGTCCTCCACCAGGGACTTTCCATTATACAGCTCCTGCAATTCGTTAAACGCCGTAATGCCGAAGCTGGCCGTAGCAGATTTTAAAATAGGCTTGATTTTATCCATCAGCTTTAATTTTCCACCGAGGAAACCGCCCTCACAGTATGCCAGGGGATTGGTAGAAGCCCGCATTTCCCCAAGATATGCGTACGTACGTATATGGAGCTGGCGGATCAGATTCAGATAATAATCCAGCACCTCGTAAAAATCCTTGCTCTCCTGTCTCGCTTTGGCGAGAATCATAGGAAGGTGCAGAGAAACCGCACCGACATTGAAGCGGCCCACAAAAACAGGAGCGTCCTTGTCATCCGCAGGGTGCATGCCTCCTCTTTCGTACCAAGGTGATAAAAAGGCACGGCAGCCCATAGGTGAAATCACCTTTCCATACTGCTTATACATACTGGCTATATAGCCCTTTCCGGTAAGGCTCAGCCAATCGGGATACATCGTCTTAGCAGAGCATTTTACTCCCGCTTCGAAGACATCCTCAAGGGGCTTTCCCTTGCCGTGCAGATTCTCATCATATAAAAATACAATTTTCGGGAAGAGCACCGGCTTTTTGCATTCCTTCTTGCCCTGTCCTCTTCTTCTAACATTCAGCATACAAATCGTAGCCATTTTCGCAAAACGTCCGGTACCGATTCCCGCCGTCACCGTGATAAAGGGATAGTCCCCACGGCTGCTGGCAACCGTGTTGAACTTATATTCCCAACCCTGGAAGCCCTGCTCGAATTCTCTCAGGACGTCGGCATAAGCCTCAGATTCTGCTGTTTCAGGATCAATGCCTAACTTCTTATATTTCTCAATACTTTTCTGGTAAGTCTTCTCCGCATAAGGTTCCAGTATCTTATCCACTTCGGGAACAGTAAAGCCACCATACTGCTGGCTCGCGGCGCTGAGCACGATATCGCCGATAACGTCGAAAGCCACGTCCAGAGACTTGGGTTCGTTGTACCATATGTTTCCCATTTCGAAGCCGCCGGTCAGGACGTTGGCTACATCGAACAGACAACAGTTCATCGTATCCCGGCGGGCAGACATGTCATGCACATAAATATAGCCGTCCCGGCAAGCCTGAATTTCCTCTGTGGTCATGAAAAATTTCTGATATAGTTCTTTATTGAACTGATTGAAAATAAGGCTTCTCTTCGTGGATACCAAGGCGCTGTCCGTATTAGCGTTCTCCTTGTCTCCCACATACATGATAGATTGGCTCTTCTTGTATACATCATCCATCATCCTCACGAAATCCTGCTTATAGTTGCGGTAATCGCGGTAGCTCTTGGCAACGATCGGCTTTACCTCTTCCAAGGCGCTTTCCACAATATTGTGCATAATCGGGATAGGGATTTCATCCTGTCCCAAGTCCATGACTTTATCTATCACATATTGACAAATATGCTTCTTTTCTTCCTCTGTAAATTTTGTTAAGGCGCGGTACGCGCTCTTTCCTACCGCATCGACTACCTTCTGTACGTTAAATGCTTCTAAGCTTCCGTCCTTTTTAATGACCTTTACGTTCCTCTCCAGCTTGAATTGTTTTCCGTAATCGATTGCGTTTCCTGCTGAGTTATCCTTACTCATTCTTATGACCTCCTATCATTTTCCCCTCTTGGTGTAAAATACGCATAGCGTGCATGACCCCAGTTAGAATGCCCGCAATGCGTATACATATCCATTCTCACTATATATGGTAACAAATATGTAAATCCATCCAATATTTTGTGGTATACATAGTATAAAATACTAAACTATATGTGTCAATGTTTGTACCGGAGAAAATTTAACAAAAAAAGAAGGGGTATTTTGTATCAAATAACCATTCTTTTTTTGACCCGCTTTAAAAAAATTGTATTATTATTTATTTTACAATCATACCTGAACGTTCTACCGACCTTACCGCTTCTACTATTTCTTCCACCGGTATGGTAAGGGCAAATCTGACATGCCCCTCGCCAAGAGTGCCGAAACTGCTCCCCGGAGTGCAGAGCACACCTGACTTCTCAAAAAGCTGCATGACGAACTCCGTATCATCCTCATATCCCTCGGGTATGGCTCCCCAGGCGAACATAGTACCTTCGCTGTCGGGGATGTTCCAGCCGATGGAACGAAGTCCTCCGCAGAGTGCATCCCTGCGCCTCTGATATTCCCTGCACTGCTCTTTTATCATATCGTCTGGTCCGTTCAATGCTGCAATAGCACCGTACTGCACCGGAAGAAAGGTTCCGTAATCAATCTGTGAGCGAAGTCTTTTAAAATGAGCCACTATTTCCTTATTCCCTACCAAAAAACCCATTCTGGCACCAGTATAGTTATAGGACTTGGACAGCGAATAGAACTCTGCACAGACCTCCTTTGCTCCGGGTATTGACAGAATCGAAATCCCCTCCCTTCCGTCGTATATGATATCGGAATAAGCGTTGTCATGAATAATGACGATATTATTCTCCTTCGCCCAGGGGATGAGGCGTTCATAAAAGCTTTCAGGAGCTGTCTTGCAAATCGGATTCAGCGGATAGGAAACGATCATAAATTTCGTTTTTCTAAGAAGTTCCTTGTCCATTCCCTCTAAATCAGGAAGGTAACCGTTCTCTTCATATAAATCATAAGGAACCAGCTTAGCACCGGAAAGAGCAGGTCCGATTGAGAATATGGGATAGCCCGGATTGGGAACTAACACCACATCTCCCGCATCGCATAAAGTCAGGCCAATATGAGTGATTCCCTCCTGTGAACCGTAAACGGACATAATTTCCTCTTCCTTAAGCTCTACGCCATAGCGCCTCTCAAAACGTCCCATGACTGCATCAGTCAATCGCGGTAGATCCACAAGAGAGTATTTATAATTGTCCGGACCCGCTGCGGCCTGCGCCACTGCATCCCTAATGTGCTTTGCCGGTTTAAAATCGGGAGTTCCCACCGATAGGTTATATACCTTATGTCCCTGCGCAAGAAATTCATTCTTCTTCTCATTTAATACTTGAAAAATTCCTTCTTCAAAGTCCTTCATCCTCGCCGCAAATGTAATCTCCATGTTTTATCACTCATTGAAAGGCCGAAATAATGTTACTATTCACTCCGTTCCCAGTAGCAAAATAACATTATCCGGTCTCCTACCTTTCATATTGTTCTATGATTTTTTTCAGATATTCTTCATAACGTACTACCACCGATTTGGGAGAAAGGAGCTTAACCTCCGTTCCAAGTCCCGTGACCCAGCCAAAGAACTGCTCGCTGACAGCCACCTTTACCCTTACCGAAAAATTACTCTTTCTTGTCTTTTTCAAATCCACTTCTTTTCCGAATCTATCGATGACAACTCCCAGCATCCTGTCGGGCATCTGCAAGGCGACGGTTACCTCCTCGCCGCTGAACATGCCGAAGGTCTTATTCGTATACGCCCCTATATCGAAACGCTTAAAGGAACTTATCCCTTCCCTCGGCTCGTCAGGCAACAGCTCGATCCCGCCCATTTTGTCCACCCGGTAATGCTTGATTTTATCCGCATACTTGTCATAGGCTATCAGATAGTAATTCTCATCCTGCCATGTCAGGGCCCATGGACTGATGCGGTATTTAACGCCTTCTTTCCGGGGCTTCAGCTTCTTTTCCAGCGTCCAGTCCAAATACTGAAAGGAAATCTGAATATCCTCCTGAATGGCCCTATGTATATGATCAATATTGTAATAGATGCTTTCGTTTTCCGCTTTGATGCGACCTGCTACATAAACCTGGCGCTGAAGCTGTCCGGCGTCATACTGACCCGCAAGCCGTTCCAGCTTTTCAATCAGTTCTCTCGACTTTTTGACTGTGATGAACTTGGACGACTGGACGGCGTCCACCAAAAGCTTTAACTCCGGAAGTTCGAATTCCCTCTCGGCCAGGAAATATCCTCCGCCTCGCTTTACTTTAGTGTAAACGATGTTATATCCGAACTTCACAAGCAGGGAAATATCGCTGTAAATAGACTTCCTTTCGGCCGTAATACCGTATTTTTCCAGCTCATCAATCAACACCTTCATGGACATCATGTGCTCTTCATCCGTCTGTTCGCTCAAAATTTTTATTATATATAAAAGCTTTAATTTCTGATCCGATGATTTGGGCATCCTACGGCTCCTCATTCAAAACGGATATAATATCCTGTAAATTATTAATTTCATAGTCGATCCTAACTTCAGAGTCGTTCTTAAGCCCTCCGGGATTATACCAGCAAGTAACAAGTCCCGCATTGTTGCCGCCCAGCATATCGCTGCTTAGGGAATCTCCTACGATAATCGTTTTTTCTTTATCGAAGTCCTGAATGCGCGAGAAGCACCTGTCGAAATATTCCTTCTGAGGCTTAGGAACTCCTATTTCCTCCGACACGAAAATATCCTCTACCAATTCATCAAGTCCTGAAAGTTTTAATTTTTTTCTCTGAGTATGAGTAATCCCATTGGTTACAAGATATTGTCTGTACTGCCCTTTTAGCAGCTTCACCAGCTCATAGGAATCGTCCTGATAGTAATATACGCTGCCTAACGCATCCGCATAATGTTTCTGGAATTCCTCCGGCTCCACTCCGGTTACTCCAATTTGCGCAAACAGCGTACGAAACCGCTCAATCAAAGCTTCCTTTTTGGCAATTTCTCCTTTTTCGATGCGTTTCCAGAAGCTTTCGTTGATTCCTGAATACAAGGCAACGATTTCGTCCGTTACCTCCAGCCCGAACAGCTCGAAACAATGCCTGACAGCATAGCTTTCAGAACGTCTAAAATCCAGTAAGGTCTGATCCACATCCCACAATATAATTTCAAATTTACCCATATCCACCTCTTTCTCACCAGGATGTGTCTGTGCAAATGCTCTCTCATTGCGGCTCCTGCACAAAATCCTCAAGCAATTCATCCCCATCCGCCGCCGCCGTCGCCAATGTATCACATCTCTCGTTTTCCGGATGTCCGTCATGCCCTTTCACCCATGTAAACTCCACCTGATGCTGTTTTTTTGCCTCCAGCAGGCGTTTCCACAAATCCACATTTTTCACCGGCTTATTCCCGCTGGTCTTCCAGTTCTTCTTAAGCCACCCCTCCATCCAATGCTGGTTGAAGGCATCGGTAACATATTTGGAGTCCGATATGACTTCTACCTCACAAGGCTTATTCAGGGCCTCCAGACCCACGATTACCGCCATCAGCTCCATCCGGTTATTGGTGGTCTTCTTATAGCCCGCCGAATATTCCCGCTCATGCAAAGTTCCCTTACCATCCACATACTGCAGGACGGTTCCATAGCCCCCCGGCCCTTCCGGGTTCCCTCTCGCAGACCCGTCCGTATATATCTTTACTTTCATTTTTATTGTCCATATCCTTTCAGGCAGCCTATACGTGAGCTTTCCAAACACCCTTTACTATGAATTCTTCCGCCAGATTCTCCGCATTTTGAATAATCTCCTCATCATAACCCATAACGCGCAGAAGCTTGATAGCATTGCGGGTGGTGGCCCGTCCATCCATAAGCCTGTAATTAAATTCTATATCATCTCCTTTTATTTCTTCTTCGAAATGATAATTGCTGTAGTCGTTCTCAAGCAGATGGGTCAGCTCTATGTCGTGAGTGGCTGCAAAGCAGATGACATTTTCCCTGGCTAGGCTCTTTAATATCTGCGCAGAAGCCGCAATACGCTCTACCGTATTCGTTCCCCGCAGCACCTCATCCACAAAGCAAAGCACTTTATTCCCATTAACGCAATGAGCCGAGGGCAAGTCCGCCTGCGCCTGGCGGCTGCCAGACGGCGCTGCCTGGTTCAATATGCGCTTCAAGGACTTTATCTCTACAATATAGTAGCTCTCCCCGCCGGACAAATCATCCCGAAGGGCCATAGAAGACATGATGCGGTAGGGGCTGCCGCTATAGCTGTCTGCCAGACAAGTATGTATCGTCTGGGCCAGAATAGCGTTCAGAGAGACCGTTTTTAAAAAGGTAGATTTACCCGACGCGTTGGAACCGGTAAGCAGGACTCCCCGCTTCGTAGATATACTGTTTTTTACCGGATTATCGATTAAGGGATGATACATATTCTCTATATACAGCCCCTCATAGTCGTTTAGTTCAGGCAGACAGTAAGCCTCTCCCAATGAGGTTCGATACGCCCCCACGGCAATAGTCGCCTCCATATAGCCGCTGATGGTAAGCATCCTGTCGATGGCGGTGATATTCTTCCTCACCTCCACCAGCATATTGTTGAATTTGATCAGGTCCAGATGAAAGGTCATGCGGACATAGTCTAACAGAACCTCTATAGGATTGCCGGACGCGCTCATTCTGGCGGAGGACATGATAATATAAGAGCCCGATTTGAACCTGCTCATTTTCTTCCGGCAAGCTTTCAGTTCTTCCATTTCCTCCTCAAAACCCTCGGAAGAAAGCCTTATGATATCATCTACGCTCCGAAGCAGCCTCAGTATGTAGCCGAAGCTGGTAATATACGGCTCGATTTCATTCTTGATCTTAAAATATGCGATGATGTTCCTGCAAATAAAGAATATAAGAAGCACCACTCCTGCCGGCACGGAGAAAAACATGATAAGAATAGAAAGCACGATTCCCAAGTCGCCCAAATAATGCTTCCAGTTACTTCTTGCTCCCAATAAATCCAAATAGTTCAGATAATCATAGATGGAATGTTTTCCTGTCCGTCCAAGCTTCGCAAAAAAGACTTGAAACTTTATTCTCTCCTCTTCGTGCTCCATAAAAAAACGAATATGCTTCTCCATCCGCTCTATTCTGTCCGTATCCTGAGCAGGAGTTCGCAGAAGATAATACAAATATTCCTCTCCCGCCGCGGAATACGCATAATTCATCTTTTTAAAGACACTATCCATATTCAAATCGTTCCAAGTAATATCATCGACATGAAACTCCTCCGCCTCATGCCTTCTGAAATAGCAGGAAATCCTCTGAAATTCCTCTTGCTTAATCTCTTCCCTCTTAGGAAGAACACCGTAATTATTCCGAAGCCATACGATAAAATCAGCCCGTCTCTTCCTGTCATCCAAAAGCCCCTTGAACATGATCAGCACAATAAAAGCTAATACAGTCAAGGCAAAAATTAAATATTCCATAAATCGAATTCCTGTCCCGGCGCGCTTATATCCGCAATGCAATTGCTGTATGAGGCACCAACCCTTGTTTTTTTGTATTTGCCGATATAACCGTATTCTTCCCACATATGTATTGGAAAAACCATCTTCGCCTTTGTATTTTCAAGGAAATAATCCATTCCCCAGCCATAAGCAGCCTCAAGCCTTGGATCCAAGGGTACAAAGGCAGCGTCAAAGCTCATGCCTCTTATGCTGTCAATTTCCCTCTTATAATTTTTCTCCATATCTTCATTGAAGGGAGACGGCTCTCCCTCCCAATGCCACCAATTCAAATCCCCTGCATGATAAATACACTTTCCATCCACACACACAATAAAAGCTACTCCTGTATCCGTAGAGCGAAGCGTGCGTATCTCTATATCATCGAATCGTATGGTTTTATTCTTTCCTACGTTAGTTATTTTCTTCCTTGCGGAGAGATCCACATGATTTCTGTCCAAATAGCTCTCGCTAAGCTTCACGTCACTGCCAAGGAAAAAATGTATGTTTTTATATCGACTGACCAAGTCAAAAATTTTCAGACTAAAATGGTCCTTGTGCTTATGTGACACAAAAACATATACCGGCTTTTCCGGCTCCCACTCCGGCAGCTTTCCGATATAATAGTCAAACAGCAATACGCATTGTTCCAGTTCAACGGAAAATCCGCTGTGATAAATATAAGTTACCTTCATACCTTTTCTTCACTTCCCATTTTTCTTGCTTCATTCTCTATTTATCTTAAACGATTTATAATTTCATTAGCTTTTTCATAAATAGCCAGGGGCTCATCCTTTAGAAGAAATTCTCCGTTCCGGTAAAGAATACGCCCGTGGATCATCGTCATTTTAACATTCTGCTTACTTGCACTGTATACGATATTTTTCGCAATATTATTGACGGGCTGCATATTGGGCTGGAACAAATCGATCATGATGATATCTGCCAGTTTGTCCTGCGCCAATACATCGGCGTTCTCCAGATGCATCGCCTTAGCTCCGTTTACCGTAGCCATCTTCAAAACCTCCATAGCATCTACCGCTGAAGCGTCCTTTTCCCGAAGCTTTGCGAGACCGGTAACGAGAAACATCTCCCGGAACATATCGAGACAATTGTTGCTGGCCGGCCCGTCCGTTCCTATGGCGATATTGAGTCCAGCCTTCAGAAAATCGTTAATAGGCGCGATTCCGCTGGCGAGCTTCGTATTGGAGCCCGGATTCGTAATGACATGTATATTCTTTTTCTGAAAAAGGGTGATTTCTTCCCCGGTCAGATACACACAGTGATAAGCTCCGCCGCCATGCTCGAACATCCCGAGAGAATCCAGGAACATTCCGGGTGTCATACCGTAACGTTCCACACAGCCTGCAACTTCCTCCTGCGTCTCAGACAGATGTATGTAAACCGGCGCCTTCAGACGCTTCGACATAGAGGCAATGTCTTCCATCAGCTCTTTAGAGCAGGTATATTCCGCATGAAAGCCGGGAAGAAAGCTAATTAACGGATCTTTGCCGTTCAGCTCCGTGTACCATTTCTCCATCTCTTCCACCGATTGACTGAAATTGTTAACAGCTCCCGTCAGCACACACCGCATACCCGTATCACTGCAGGCCTCCGCTACTGATCCTGGCGTTAAGTACATATCGAAAATGGAGGTGATCCCACTGGTCAGATATTCTAACACCGCCAGTTTGGTCAAATGATAAATATCCTCCTGCGTCATCTTAGCCTCTATCGGAAACACCTGCTTATTCAGCCACTCGTGCAGCGGAAGATCGTCCGCAAAGGAGCGAAGAAGGGTCATCCCTGAATGGGTATGGGCATTTTTAAAGCCCGGCATCAGCAGATTTCTTTCGCAGTCGATTTCTTCATCCCAAATCATACATGTAATGTTTCTCTGACGATAAAACTCGTCCATATTCAGCCCATCGCCTACATAAATAATCTTCTCATCGCTAACCCATACTTCTCCCTCGAAAATAGGCGCGTTCTCCTCCATTGTCAATATTCTAGCATTATAAAAACGAATATTCATTGCGGTACGGACTCCTTTCTTATGAATGTCTATTACTTCAAATTAGCCGGCCCGAAATTCTCCGGCAACAGCTCTTCCAATGTCTTCACATAATAATCCTCCGGAGATTTGGCTACGATGATTTCGAAGCTATCCGGTCTGCAGAATTCAGCCATTACTTGCCTGCATACGCCGCAAGGTGCTGCATATCCGGTTATCTCCTCCCCTTCCGGCGCTCCTGCAACGGCAATTGCAGCAAAGGCTCTTTCCCCTTCGCTTACCGCCTTAAAAAAAGCGGTGCGCTCTGCGCAGTTCGTAGGCCCATAAGCAGCATTTTCTATATTGCAGCCATGATATATCCGTCCTTCCTTCGTAAGAAGCGCAGCTCCCACCATAAAATGTGAATAAGGCACATAAGCCATCTTCCTGGCCTCCAGTGCTTCCTTTATCAGAGTTTCTCTCATTTCTTTATCTGTCACTTTACTTGAAATCCTCCATTTGCATGAAAACTTTATGCTTATATTCTAGAACCTTTTCACACTCTCCGACACCAGCTTGGTAAATAACGGTGCCGCCTTGTCTGCCGCCTCCTGGACCTCCTCGTGGGTCAAGGGATTCTCCGTCATGCCCGCAGCAAGATTGCACACGCAGGATATTCCGCAGATCCGCATGCCCATATGATTCGCCACGATCGCTTCCACCACAGTGCTCATTCCTACCGCATCTCCTCCTAAAGTGCGCATCATGCGTATTTCCGCAGGAGACTCGAAAGAAGGACCCGTAAGCTGAACGTAAACACCCTCTTTCATAGGCACTCCGCTCTCCTTGGCAGCTTCCCTTAAAATATCTTGCAAATCTTTATCGTAAACAGTGCTCATATCAGGGAAACGGGTTCCTAACGCTTCTATATTGGGCCCAATTAACGGATTCGGAGCAAAGCAGGAAATCTGATCGGTTATAAGCATCAAGTCTCCCGCTTTAAAATCATAGTTCACACCGCCGGAAGCATTGGTCAGAAACAAAATCTCCGCACCCATCAGTTTCATCAGGCGAATGGGGAGCACCACGTCCGATATTGGATAACCTTCATAAAAATGTACTCTCCCTTTCATGCATACTACCGGAACATCACCTACATATCCAAAAATAAATTTACCGGCATGTCCCGGAACGGTAGATACCGGAAAGTCTTCTATCTCGCTGTAGGAAAGTTCTGCCTCCACTGCAATAGTATCGGCAAAATCCCCCAGTCCGGATCCCAGCACGATAGCTACCCTCGGCTTGAAATCCACTCTCTCCTTAAGACTTTCAAAGCATTTCATCAATTTGTCATAGCTTGCACTCATTCCATATACCCCCGTCTTTTTATATTATTGTGCTTTTCAGAAGTAATAATTACCTTTTATTTTGTAAAATGTCGATGAAATAAATATAACACGAGTTCCATAATTTGTACATATGCAGCTGCGCATCTTACCCAAAGGGCTTTTATGTAATAGGATCACTTTCCTATTACATAAAAAAGTAACTGCCTTGCCGCTGTGGCAAAACAGTTACCCTATGAAATTTTCCCTGCAAATATCTTTTGCCCGTTCCTTATATGATGATGCAGACCATTCCACCATTGCTGTCGTTCACTATTTTCTGCATGGTTTCCTGAAGCTTTACTTGACTCTCTTCTCCAATCATCGCAATCTTCCCAGTGATGCCGTCATTTACAAGCTGTTCCACCGTCTTACCGAAGATATTGGTTTCCCACATTCCCTCTTCACTGGTGCCCGCGTCGGAGATATACCGGATCAGATCCTGCGCCTGCTCCTCAGTTCCAACGATAGGAGATATCTCCGTTTCAATATTCGCCCGTATCATATGGATGCTGGGACTTTCCGCTTTGATTTTTACGCCGAACTTATTTCCATGACGGATGATTTCCGGTTTATCCAAGGTGATTTCGTTTCTTTCGGGCGTTACCACTCCATAGCCTTTACCCCTGACCGAATCCACTGCATGAAGGACCTTTACATATTCTGTCTTCATCTTTGCCATTTCCCTCAGTACGGACAACAGCTGGTATTCGCTGGTGATATTTTCCCCGACCAAGTCGCTCAGCATTTCGTAATAGAACGAATCGTCCACATCCACCGCCACCGTTACGCAGCCGGTAGCCATATCGATTCCCTCCACCTTGCATTTACGCAGATAGTCACTTTCTATCTGAATTCCTCCGGATACCACGTCCTTTACACAACCAACCTGCCCTATAAGCTCTCTTATCTTCCCTATGATGTCGGCCTTCATCCTATGGGTATTTGGAAGCATCTCCACCCACTTGGGCATGTAGAATTCCACCATAGTAAGCGGGAATTCATATAGTATTTTTTCCATAATTCCATTAATATCTTCTTTTTTCAACTGCTCGCAGTTTACGGGCATTGCGCTGACCTGATATTTCCTGCCCACTTCCTCCGCAAGTTTGATGGCGCTTTCCGAATATGGCTTCTCCGTATTTACTAATACGATAAAGGGCTTATGTATTCTTTTAAGCTCCTGGATAGTCCTCTCTTCAGCCGGTAAGTAATTTTCTCTCGGAAGCTCTCCGAAGCTGCCATCGCAGGTTACGACGATGCCTATGGTCGAATGATCGTTAATTACCTTGCGCGTGCCGATTTCCGCCGCCTGCGTAAAGGGGATCTCCTCCGTCGACCAAGGCGTCTTTACCATCCGCTCTATATCTTCCTCCATATGGCCGCTGGCGCCTTCCACCATATAGCCTACGCAGTCGATCAGGCGGACATTAACATTGATGTCCTCGCCAAGGGAAATCTTTGCGGCCTCCTTAGGAATAAACTTCGGCTCCGTAGTGGTAATTGTTTTCCCGCCGGAGCTTTGCGGCAGCTCATCCTGTGCCCTTGTCTTTTCATGTTCGTCTGTCATATAGGGTAAAACCATAATATCCATAAAACGTTTGATAAACGTAGACTTACCGGTCCTGACCGGTCCCACCACCCCTATGTAGATTTCTCCTCCGGTTCTAAATTGTATATCTTTGTATAAATTATGTGTATGTGAAGCGTCCATAAAAAAAGTTTCCCCTTCCATATTTGCTGTTACAATATATGCAAGGGGAAAAAACATTATTCTTATTTAATTTTTGTAAATAACCTTTTTAAAGCTCTTCTTACCGCGCTTTAGGATTAGCCCTTCGCCTGCAAGCCGTTCCTTTTCAAAAGCAGCCTTGATATCCGCAACCTTCTCTCCGTCCACAGTCACTCCGCCCTGCTCCACCGCACGGCGCCCCTCGGAGCGGGAGGCCACGAGACCGGAAGCTACCAGCATGGAAAGAATATCAATCTTGTCTTCTTCAAAATCTTTGTCCTCAAGCTCCGCCGTAGGCATATCCGCTGCGTTTCCGCTTGTAAATAAGGCCTTTGCGCTTTCTAACGCCTTATTTGCTTCCTCTTCTCCATGTATCATCTTTGTCAGCTCATAAGCAAGAATTTCTTTTGCCCTGTTCAGTTCGCTGCCCTCCCATTTATCCATTTCGTCAATCTGCTCCAGCGGAAGGAATGTCAGCATGCGGATACATTTTAGGACATCCGCATCGGCAATGTTTCTCCAGTACTGGAAGAATTCATAAGGAGGCGTCTTATTGGGATCCAGCCATACGGCCCCCTTCTGCGTCTTGCCCATCTTATTGCCTTCAGAATTAAGAAGCAGGGTAATCGTCATAGCATATGCATCCTTGCCTAATTTACGCCTGATCAGTTCCGTTCCTCCCAGCATGTTGCTCCACTGATCATCCCCGCCGAACTGCATGTTACAGCCGTATTTCTGGTACAATACATAGAAATCGTAGCTTTGCATAATCATATAATTAAATTCCAGGAAGCTAAGCCCCTTCTCCATACGCTGCTTGTAACATTCTGCGGTAAGCATGCGGTTCACGCTGAAATGTGCGCCCACCTCTCTCAGCAACTCGATGTAGTTAAGCTCCATCAGCCAGTCGGCGTTGTTTACCATAAGCGCTTTTCCCTCGGAAAAGTCGATGAATTTGCTCATCTGTACCTTGAAACAGTCACAGTTATGCTGGATAATCTCCGGCGTCATCATCGTTCGCATATCGCTTCTTCCGGTAGGATCTCCTATCATACCGGTTCCTCCTCCGATAAGCGCAATAGGTTTGTTGCCCGCCATCTGCAGTCTTTTCATAAGGCAAAGTGCCATAAAGTGACCTACATGGAGGCTGTCGGCGGTTGGATCGAAGCCAATATAGAAAGTGGCCTTCCCATTGTTGATCAGTTCCTTGATTTCCTCTTCATCCGTAAGCTGTGCGAGAAGTCCTCTCGCCTTCAGTTCGTCAAAAATAGTCATTTTTATTTCTCCTTTCAGTTCCGCTTCCTTGGCGGATAAGGCGGGAACCATTTCACCGAATAAGCAGACTCGAAAGTGTGGCTTTCAGCGGCCCGGAAAGTGTGGCTTTCAGCAGACTCGAAAGCTTCGCTTCCGAGTTCGCGTTGCTCGTCGGATACAAATTTTATATTGTGCTCATGCGAGCATGGCGCAATATAAAATTTGTATCCGACTCTGCTTATCGCGCAAAGAGACCCCATCCTATAAACACATAGGACGAGGTCTTAAACTCGTGGTACCACCTAAATTTGCCGACAACTCGCGTTGTCCACCTCCGCAAGTACGGTTAAAATATTTTTTAACGATACTCCTCCTCCATAACGCGGGGAAACACGTCATGGCCTACAAGAAATCCCTTTGAAAACTCTTCTCTGATTTCCTTCTGCCATGCAGCTCCCAGATGTATTCGTAAGCAATTTCCCTTGCACCTCTCATCAACCGGTCACTTTCTGTAAGTTATCATCGCTTGCTACTTGTTCTGTTCATAGCCTTTTGTTCTTAAATTATCTGCATTGTATCTTACTTTTATGTAAATGTCAATACCATCAATTAACAAGGTCACACAGTTTTTATTTTTTGTCCTTGAGCTGAAGCATTTCTGAAAAGGTATTTCCCTTCGGACGGATTGTCTTCGGATCGGCGAAGAAATCCTGCGCAAGCTTTACAATAGTCGGGCTAAGCGCTATCAGCGCTATCAGGTTGGGAATCGCCATCATTCCATTGAACAAGTCCGCAAGTTCCCATACGATATCCACTTCCACCACGCAGCCGACGAACACGAAGATCACGAAAATCACCCTGTAAAAGAAAACGACTTTAAAACCTGCAATATATTCAAGCGCCTTTTCCGCATAGTAATACCACGCGATTATCGTAGCGAAAGCGAACAGTGCAATACCGACGGACACGATATGGCCGCCGCCCGGAATAACGTTCTGGAATGCTGCGAGGGAAATGGCATTGCCGTCCATGCTCTCATCGTGCCATAAGCCGCTTGTAATAACGACTAACGCCGTCACTGTACACATCACAATCGTATCAAAAAAAACCTCGAAGGCTCCCCAGCACCCTTGACGGGCCGGATGATCCGTATCGGCACTGGCATGTGCGATAGGCGCGCTTCCCAAGCCCGCTTCGTTGGTAAATACCCCTCTCGCCACACCGATGCGTGCAGCATACAGCATGGTACTGCCTGCAAATCCACCTATCATCGACGTTCCTGTAAACGCATCCGTCACGATCATTGCTAACGCTGCCGGAATCTTAGCCGCATTTATAATCAATACGATTACTGCGGCGATAATATACATTCCCGCCATAAAGGGTACAAGAAATTCCGCAACACCGGAAATTCTCTTGATGCCTCCGATAATGACAAGACCCACCAAAGCGGCCAGCACGATTCCGGTAGCATAGGTAGGCACATGGAACATCGTATCCAGACTGCCGGATACGGCATTAGCCTGCACCATATTTCCTACTCCGAAGGAAGCCAGTACGGCAAACGCACAAAAAGCGACGGCTGTCTTCTTCCATCCAAGTGCCTTGCTGATATAATACATAGGACCGCCTACATACCGTCCCTTTTCATTTTTCTCACGGTAAGCCACCGCCAGGGTGGTCTCACAGAACTTCGTTACCATACCAAGTACGGCACATACCCACATCCAGAAAATGGCTCCAGGTCCGCCTATACTGATAGCGATGGCAATACCTACGATATTGCCCGTTCCTACCGTCGCCGCCAGCGCGGTGCACACTGCCTGAAAAGGAGTAATTGTTCCGTGCTCCTCAGTTTCCTTCTTTTTAAAAATGGTTTTCAGAGTATTTCCCATCACCGTTCCAAAACGGGTAAAAATCATCCCCCTGGTGCGAATCGTCAGAAAGATTCCGGTTCCCAACATTAATATGAGCATAGGAATCCCCCAAATAATGTTGGTATTAAGCCATTTTATTATGTCTAACATTTTAGTCCTCCCTCAAAACAGGTTTTTTATTTTACGTCATTTATTTACCACTAAGCGCATCATTGCCTGATTGAGGCCATCCACGGTCAATTTATACATTGGGAATAAATTTTTTATTACAGTTTCCGCTTCTCTCCACGGTGCTTCTCCGGGAGCCATCTTCGGATTCATCCACACTATTTTCTTATAATTCTTTTTCATGAGCAACAGCCAGTCCATACCGGATAATCCCCCGTTGGGACCTCTGTAGTTGCCGGATGTAGAATAAAGCTCCTCCGGCGCCATGGCGGCATCTCCCACGATAATCACTTTATAGTCGCTGTCCAGATTACGGAACATCCATTCCGTATCTATCCAGTCTCCGTTCTCGCATTCCGGCGTCTTATACAGCTTGCTGTAAATACAGTTGTGAAAATAATAGGTCTTCACATCCATATAATGGTTGGACTTATGCACGGACTGGAACAGTTCGTTCAATAAGGTGGTATAGGGAATCATCGTTCCGCCCGAATCCATTAAAAGCAGCAGCTTCACCGCATTTTTTCTCGGCTTATCCATAACGATCTGCAGACAGCCTCCATTATTGCATGTCTTATGGACGGTTCCGTCGATATCCAGTTCCGTCTTCGGAATGTCCAGCCTGGTGGAAAAATGTCTGAGCTTTCTAAGAGCCAATTGGAACTGTCTGTTCTCAATAACCTTATCATCGCGAAAATCTCTGTATTTTCTTGCACCGATCACCTGAAATGCCGACTGGTAACCGGTAGTGCCTCCAACCCGGACTCCGCCCACGTTTCCTCCCGTATTGCCAAAGGAGGTCTTGCCCATCGTACCGATCCAATAACTTCCGCCGTTGTGCTCGCTGTCCTGATCCTTCAGACGCTGTTTGAACTTTTCTTCCACGTCGTCCTTGTCTATTTGAAGGTCTTCCCCCTGATTCATCCAGTGCTTTTCTTCTTCGTGCAAAAGCTCACTCATTTCCGGCTTGTCCAGCCACCTGAGCATGCTCGCGGTCACTTCGTCCTCCGACTTTATTCCTTTAAAGCATTCTTCAAAAGCGAGGTCGAATTTATCGTACTCCGTCTCGCTTTTTACGAGAATCATTCTCGCAATATAATAAAACTGCGTAAGGCTGCTGTTACAGAGACCTTTATCCAGCGCCTCCTGCAAGGTCAGCCATTCGCTCAGTGTAATATTCAGTCCCTTAGCCTTTAACGTATCAAAGAATCTGCCAAACATATTGTTCTCCCATAAGGCCTAGTACGACGTTCTGTAAGTACTAGTTTCTGTCCTAATTCACTCTTTCCCTTACCGTCTGCAAATCCTCGTCCTTTTTTACCATAACTCCAATAAAGGGCAGTCTGCTTTTCAATGTATCTAACGGGATGCCGCCTATCTGAAGGGCATTAATCCAGTCGATGAGCTCCGAAGTGCTGGGCTTTTTGCGGATGTCCTTTATGGAACGGAGCCAGTAAAATACTTCCATCGCATTTTTCAGCAAATTATCCTCGATATCGGGAAAATGAGTTTTCACGATTTCCTCCATCAGCTCCTCATCGGGGAAATCGATATAGTGAAAGATGCACCTTCTTAAAAATGCATCGGGAAGCTCTTTTTCCGCATTGGAGGTAATGATTACAATAGGCCTTTGTTTAGCCTTGACGGTCCGCTTCGTCTCGTGAATATAGAACTCCATCTGGTCAAGTTCCCATAGCAGATCGTTAGGAAACTCCAAATCCGCTTTATCGATTTCATCGATTAAAAGTACTGCCTGCTCCTCGCTTTCGAATGCCTCTCCCAGCTTCCCCAGCTTAATATAGCGGGCGATGTCGTCTACCCCCTCTTCACCGAACTGTCCGTCATAAAGCCTTTGAATGGTATCGTACACATACAAGCCTTCCTGGGCCTTCGTGGTGGACTTAATATTCCATATGATCAATTTCCTGCCTAATGACTTCGCTACCGCCTCAGCAAGCATTGTCTTGCCGGTTCCCGGCTCTCCTTTGATGAGGAGAGGCTTTTGCAGCGCTACAGCCACGTTCACGCTGGCCATCAACTGCTCGGAAGCAACATATTCCGACGTGCCGGCAAATCCTTTGTTCTGCTCAATCATCTTTTACTCCCATCCTTCTGAAAAAGCGATTTCCAGCTTCTTATCTCTAATCATCAGTTCCTTTACTGCTGCGTCCGCAGGCTTGCCGCTAAAGAGCACCTCATTTACCTGCTCTATAATCGGAAGCTGGACATCGTATTTCTGAGCGAGAGCAATCGCCGCTTTTGCGGAATAAACACCCTCTACTACCATCTTCACTTCCTCCATGGCTTCCTCCATGGTATATCCCTTACCTATCAAAATACCTGCTCTGCGGTTTCTGGAGTGCATAGAAGCACAGGTAACGATCAGATCACCGATTCCGGTCAAACCGCTGAAGGTTTCAAAACGTCCTCCCATTGCCATACCGAGCCTGGAAATCTCCGTGATCCCTCTGGTAATGAGAGCCGCCTTCGTATTATCTCCATAACCCAGACCGTCTGCGATACCTGCAGCAAGAGCTACGACGTTCTTCAACGCAGCACCAAGCTCAATACCAAGCACATCAGGACTGATATACACGCGGAACACTTCATTCATAAATAGATTCTGCAAATATTCTGCCGTTTCTTTTTTATGCGCTCCTACCACGATAGTCGTGGGAATCCCCCGTCCTACCTCCTCTGCATGGGAAGGGCCGGACAACACGGCTACGGTAGCCTGAGGGATCTCTTCCTCGATAATCTGAGACAGCGTCATAAGGGTATTCTCCTCAATACCCTTCGCCACATCCACGATAATTTGTCCCTCGGCAACATATTCCTTCATCATACGGGAAGTGCTCCTCGTATAAGGAGAAGGAACCGCCAGCACGAGGACCTCCTTTCCATTTATCGCAGCTTCCAAGTCCGTGGTAAATACCATATCATCCGGCAGCTTCACTCCGGGCAGCTTATCCTTATGCTCATGCTTTTCTCTCAGCATCTCGATTTCCTGCTCTACGATAGACCATATAGTAACCTTATGTCCGTTTTTATGCAGCAATACTGCCAGTGCTGTTCCCCAGCTTCCTGCCCCGATTATGCTTACGTCCGCCATCCCTCTTCCTCCTACATATTATTATTTTTTAAAAAGATATGTTTTTCTCTCTTCCCCTTTTATAAGACGCTTTATGTTTTCCCAATGCTTATAGTATGCCATTATCGTTAAAAATAAAGCAATCCCATACATTTCAATCAGTTCCGCCTGTGTCATACCCCCAAACAGCCCTAACTGACCGGATACTACAATCTGAATGATGAATGCAGCATATACCAGAAGAGAGCCCAAGGATACATAATGAGTGAGCAGAAACGCGCCGAAAAACATGATTACGCCCACCGGTAAGAAGGTCGGATGAAAGGATAAAATAAGTCCCGCCGTTGCCGCGATTCCCTTTCCTCCTTTGAAGTTCAAGTAAAAAGGAAAATTATGTCCCAGTATAGCCCCTGCCGCCGCATATATCTTCAGCAGATATACCATATCCGGATGGGATTTTTCAAATAAGAGCGTACAGATTGCTACCGCAAAAATACATTTGACCACATCCCCTGCAAAGACAATCAGACCCGCCTTCGTTCCAAGCACCCTTAAGGTGTTGGTCGTTCCCGCATTTCCGCTGCCGTGCTGCCTTATGTCGATGCCTTTCATTTTACCGTAAATATAGGCTGTCTGAAACAGTCCGAACAAATATCCGATTGCTAAACATACGATTCGTTCCACTTCACTGATTTTCCTTTCTCTCTCTTATAATAAATTTTAAAGGCGTCCCCTTAAATCCGAATGCTTCCCTTATTTTGTTCTCGATATAACGAGTGTAGGAGAAGTGCATCAGTTCTTTGTCGTTTACAAAAATAACAAAAGTAGGGGGCTTTACCGCCACCTGAGTGATATAATACAGGCGAAGACGCTTTCCCTTATCCGAAGGAGGCTGCTGTAACGCTACCGCCTCCGCCATGATTTCATTCAGCACGCCGGTAGAAATTCGCATAGAATGGTTCTCATTTACGATATCGATAGTCTCATAAAGCTTCGGAAGCCTCTGTCCTGTCACGGCGGAAATAAAGATGATTTCCGCATAAGACATGAAAGACAATACCTCTCTTACCTTATTGGTAAATTTATTTAATGTCTTGTTGTCCTTTTCAATGGCGTCCCATTTGTTTACGGCGATGATAACTGCCTTGCCTCTTTCATGGGCAATGCCTGCAATCTTGGCGTCCTGCTCCGTCACGCCCTCCACCGCATCGATGACTAATACCGCAATATCCGCCCTCTCCACAGCGCTGACCGTACGGACGATCATATATCGCTCCAGCTCTTCTTTTATCTTATTCTTCTTCCGAAGCCCTGCCGTATCGATAAAGACATAATCTCTGCCGTTATACCTTATATCCGTATCGATAGCATCCCTCGTCGTTCCGGCAATATCCGATACGATAACGCGGTTTTCTCCTACCAGTCTGTTAATAATGGAGGATTTTCCTACATTAGGCTTTCCTACGATGGCTACCTTGATGCGATCATCCTCTTCCTCCTCCGAAACGTTCTTGTCGAAATAGGAAGTCACCACATCAAGCATATCACCGATTCCTGTACGGTTTGCTGCAGAAATCGGATGCGGATCACCGATTCCCATATTATAGAACTCATATACATCCGCCATGTACTTTTCCGCATGATCCACTTTATTTACCACGAGCACGATAGGTTTTTTCGACCTTCTGAGCATGTCTGCCACCTTCGCGTCCGCATCCACCAATCCTTGCTTAACGTCCACCATAAAAAGAATGACATCCGCAGTCTCGATAGCTATTTCTGCCTGCTCTCTCATCTGAGACAGTATAACGTCATTACTGTCCGGCTCAATACCGCCCGTATCGATTAGTGTAAATGACATATCCAGCCATGAGACATCCGCATATATCCTATCCCGGGTAATTCCCGGTGTATCCTTTACAATTGAAATCATTTCTCCAGCCAACACGTTAAACAGTGTAGATTTACCTACATTCGGCCTTCCTACTACAGCCACGATAGGCTTGGTTTTTCTTTTTCCCATTTTTATTAACCTTGCTCCTTCCAGTCCGGCCGGATGCCGGGCTTGCCTGCACCCCGCAGACGTTCTAACCAATGTTCAGCAGAGCATCTACAAAGTCGCGTCCGCTTGATTTTACAATATCTATCTTTACTTGTAAAGCCCTTTCCAAGTCAGCCACCGTCATATCGTCCAAAAAAACCTGCTCTCCGCTGCGCAGTACATTCTGCGGTAAAAGCAGCCTCTCACCCAATTCCTGACCGGTAAGCTGCTTTTTTATATCCTGACCGGTAAGAAGTCCTGAAACGGTGATTCTTTCCCCAAAAAATTCATTGGTAATGGGATATACCCGGGCCTCCAGAAAGGGAAAGGCTTCTTCCATTGCTTTCGACATTTCTGCAATATACGGATATGCTAAAACGCCGGTAGCAAGGGATATTTTTTGCTTTTTAACGCCATCCCTATGCTTAGATTTCCCTTCTTTTGCTAACGCTTCTTCGAATTCCGTCAGAAGAAGTCTCAGCATTCCCACTCCGTTTTCAAGCTGCAGATAACCGTCGTAGCACTCCTCCGGCGGCAGCCCCTCCTCTGCCAGAATATACCATTCATCGCTGGCATGGATGAAATGTTTACCGTATTCCGGATATAGCTCTTCCTGCCATTTCCTGACGAGGGCAATGACCTCCTTCGCATCCTCTTTGGTAAAAGGCTCCAGAGGGTACAACCCCTTCCTATACCTGGAAAGCCCCACCGGCACTACGGATACGCTCTCCAAATACGGCAGATACTTGGAGAGATCGGAAATGCTCCTTTCAAGCTCCTTGCCGTCATTTACTCCTTTGCACAGGACGATTTGTCCGTTCATCACAATTCCAGCCTCATAGAGCCTGTCCGTCTTTTTTAACGCTTCTCCTGCAAAACGGTTATTCAGCATCCTGCAGCGGAGCTTGGGGTTGGTCGTATGGAAGGAAATGTTGATAGGTGAGAGATGATATTTAATAATCCTCTCGATATCATGCTCAGTCATGTTAGTCAGGGTCACATAATTACCCTGTAAAAAGGACAGCCTCGAATCGTCATCCTTAAAATATAAAGTTTCCCTCATCCCCTGCGGCATCTGGTCTATGAAACAAAAGATACATTTATTGCTGCAGGAGCGGTAATCATCCATAAGTCCGTTTTCAAATTCTATTCCAATATCTTCTTCATAGTCCTTATCAATTTCCAGCAGCCATTCCTCTGCGTTCTTCTTTTTTACCAAAACTTCTATATATTCATCCTGAATCAAATACTGATAATCAAAAATATCCTTAATGCTCTCTCCGTTTATTGCAAGAAGCTCATCTCCGGGCTCTATTTCCATTTCCTGCGCGATGCTTCCCGCAAGAACATTTTTAACGATATGTCTGTTTTCTTTCATCCATTTACTCCTTTATCTACTTATTCTACTAGAATTTCCTTGACGTGTCACTACCGGAATGCTATAAAATAGGATAGGATTTATTTTATAAAAGCACAATTGGAGGTTATCATGCCTAATTTACGTGAACTTGAATCGGCCATCCCGGTTGCCCCATTAAAAATTATGGCTGCTGATTCTGCGTTAAAGCTCGCAGACAGTGTCAACCGTTATCTCGTAGAGTTTCGCCGGAGTGTAAATAATCTTGCGAAAAACGATCCGGCATTTCAAGGATATACCGAGCACAATTATTTAACAAATGCGGTATGTCCGCGCTTCGGCTCCGGAGAAGGAAAAGCCGTTTTAAACGAATCGATTCGCGGCAAAGATTTATTCATCATTACCGATGTCTGCAATCATAGCGTTACCTATAAAATGAACGGTTATATCAACCACAAGTCTCCCGACGATCATTATCAGGACTTAAAGAGGCTTATTTCCGCTGCAAACGGAAAAGCCCATCGTATTAACGTCATAATGCCCTTCCTTTACGAGGGCAGACAACATAAGAGAAACGGTCGCGAGTCCCTGGACTGCGCCTATGCTATCGAGGAACTAACCAATATGGGCGTATCCAACTTCATTACCTTCGACGCTCATGACCCCCGCGTGCAAAATGCAGCTCCTCTTTCAGGTTTCGACAATTTTACGCCGCCTTACCAGTTTGTAAGGGCTCTCCTGCGAACGGAGGAGGACCTCATCATCGATAAATACCATACGATTGTTATCAGCCCCGACGAGGGGGCGCTCGACCGTGCCGTATATTTTGCTAATGTTTTGGGCGTGGATACCGGCATGTTCTATAAGCGGCGTGACTACTCTACCATCGTAAACGGCAAAAATCCTATCGTGGCCCATGAGTTTTTAGGGGAAAATATTGACGGAAAAGATGTGATTATCATCGACGACATGATTTCCTCCGGAGGAAGCATGATCGATACCGCAAAGCAGCTCAAATCCATGAATGCGAAGCGGGTATTCATTTGCTGTACTTTTGGCTTATTTACCGACGGACTGGACGCCTTTGACGAGGCTTATGAAAAGTGCTATTTCGACAAGATCGTTACGACCAACCTCACCTATCAGCCGCCGGAGCTGTTAAGCAGACCCTATTACGTGGAAGCGGATATGAGCAAATTTTTAGCCTCAATTATCGACTTTATGAATCATGACTCCTCTATGTCTAATGTGCACACTCCTACGGAAAAGATTCAAGAACTGCTTTTCAAATACAACAACCGCGAAGAATTGCTTCTGTAACTGCTGTAATTAAAAATGACGGCAACGAAAAACCCCTGTATCAGCTTATGAAACAGGGGTTTTTTTAGTTATTTTAATATTTCTTATAATGATACATCATTTAATAACGGGAACGTTAAAATCACCTTAAATAAATCTCCGTCCAACTGTATTTCAAATTTTCCATTCTGCGCTTCCGTCAGGTTCTTAGCAATGGATAAGCCTAAACCGCTTCCCTCTGTGCTTCTTGCCACATCACCTCTGATAAAGCGCTCGGTCAATTCATCCGCATTGATGTTAAGGGGCTGTGCAGAAATATTTTTAATCGCGAATTCCACATATTTCTCCCCCTCTTCGCCTGTCCGTTCCGTTATGTCCATATATATTCTCGTACCCTCCAGCGCGTACTTAAAAATGTTATTGAGCAGGTTCTCCACGACCCTCCATATTCTTCTGCTGTCCGCCTCTATATACATCATATTTCCCGGCGTATTCAGAACAGGAGTTAAGTGCTTTTGTTCGAATTTCTCCGAGAATTCCCCAATCGTCTGATTCACCAGCTCCACGAGATTGATCCTTTCCCATTCCAGAGAAATATTGCCGGAAGAAATCTTAGAAGCTTCTACCAAATCGTCAGTGAGCTGCTTCAGACGCTGGGACTTGGAATCCAGAACCTCCACATATCCTTTCACTTTCTCATTTTCAATATTCTCTCTCTTAATCAAGTCTACGTAATTGATGATAGATGTAAGGGGTGTCTTAATATCGTGAGATACGTTAGTAATCAAATCCGCCTTTAACCTCTCATCCTTCATACTCGTTTCCACAGCCGTACGGATTCCCTCTCCGATACTGTTTACCGCCTGCGCCAATACCAAATTATCGCCATGGAGACCCGTTTCATCCACCTTGAATTTCAAATCGCCGTCCTTTATCTTTTTGATAGCTTCTACGATTCGCTGCCTGCTTTTCGCATTGCGGTAAACGAGAATGCCAAAAGCCGCATCGGCACATAATGCCACAACGATTCCTTTTGCTCCAAGCATAAAAAGCAAAAGATTCACCGCCAAAAACACCGCATAAGGAACCCAAGTCTTTATGATGACCGTTCCATTGTCATATAGATTCCAAACAACCTTTTTCCCCTTCGCAATGCCCTTGCAGGTGAGGCTCTCCGCCCATAGATTATCCGCCTTCAGCCTGCGCACCATGCTGTAATAAAATTCGGTGAACAATAGTTCGCAAATCAGCACTATCGCACCGGCCGCCACTTTGAACCACGTAGTGTAATAGTATTCAAAGGACATGGAATCATAGACATATGTGAGCGCTATAATAATGCCTCCTAATAAAACAATCGTACCAAGCACCGAAAGCTCCGTAGGAATAAAATCAATTTTCTGCAACCGGATGACAACATTTCCATTCTCGTCTCTGACACGCCCCGCTACAGCTGTCAAAAAGATAAACAGCGCCAGATAGAGAACGAGAGCGGCCGCCGCGAAGCCGATTAGCTGCCAGTAATAAGGTATATAACCGGTATATCCATTCAATCCCTGAATATACACATCGCTTACCGGATATTCGGTATCCACGCCTATCCAGACCTTTATCGTTTCCGGATAGGCATATTCGTAGGAATTGAACACATGCCGCACCGTCTCTTCCTTTACCAGCGTATTCGTAGTATATTCCATATCGGCGGGACTGAAATACAAAAACCTCCCATAGCGGGAAAACTCCTGCGCAACTTCCTTTTCCGACAAGCCGGCTGCCTCGAGATTGGTATAAACCTCCTGACGGTCTCCGATAGTTTTGATAATATAATATCTAAGATTAGAATTCTCCAAATCATAAAAATCATTGTATGTGAAATAATCCTGATAATTGGAATTCAATTCAGAAGCTGTGCTCTCCACATAGCTGCACAAATCATAATAATCTCCCCACGTTCCGGTATAATCCTCTATATTCTTTCCTTCCACGGTCTGATAACGGTTAACCAGAATTGTAGCACTTGTATCGTCCCTATAAAAGCTCTCACCATCCTCCAGCCCGTTTGCCGATACACTGTACACATCCGTATTCTCCTCGATATCGGAGTTAAAAGGAGTGACGATATTTCCCTGAAGGTTACCGAGACTGTAGTCGATCTGAGTATAGGTAGTCATGCGGTTCAGAAACTCATCAACCTGTTCTCCGGTCATCCACTGTTCTTGATGCTCGAAGCCGTACTGTGCCCATTTGATCAAATCCTCCAAGCGGTATTTCGCTGTCACATATCTATCCGGCACCCCTTCAAAACGGTAATAGAACGTAGCCACATCGATTTCTTTGTCCCCGCTGAATCTGCCGTCCGTCTCCATCTGACTTCTGACTGCACCCATGCGGGCTACATCCGCAATGCCTCTTCCGAATATATAGTTGAATAAAAAGGAATCCTCATACACCTTTCCCTTTTCATCCGCATCCATGCTGTAACTGTAATTGCCGTCCACACCCTTGATCATTACACTGGAGCCCGTCACCACTACCAAAACGGCTATCGCCGCAGAAACGATTAAAATATGCTGGAGTATATGTAAAAGTCCTCCAAGCTTCTTCCCCGGTACCTTTTTCTTCATCCTAACTCCCTTCCATATTCGGCGTTACAGTTCAGCCTTTGGATAAACTGCACCAAGTATGTACACCAGAAATCATTGCTTTTCAATTTTGTAGCCTACGCCCCAAACTACCTTTAAATAACGCGGCTCCTTAGGATTGATTTCTATTTTTTCCCTAATGTGTCTTATATGAACGGCTACCGTATTGTCGGCGCCGATGGCTTCCTCATTCCATATACTTTCATAAATCTGATCGATGGAAAACACCCTTCCCTGATTTTTCACCAAAAGCAGCAAAATATTGTATTCTATCGGCGTCAGCTTCACGCCGTCCCCATCCACAGTTACCTCTTTGGTATCGTCGTTGATGCATAGACCGCCTACACTGAACAACGCATTATTTTCTCTGTTCAGATTCCCCAACGTCGTGTAGCGGCGCAGATTAGACTTTACCCTTGCCACCAGTTCAAGGGGATTGAAGGGCTTCGTCACATAATCGTCCGCACCGATATTGAGTCCCAGAATCTTATCCGCATCCTCCGACTTGGCGGATAAAATGATAATGGGTATACTGCTGTATTCTCTTATTTTTAAAGTAGCATGGATCCCATCCAGCTTAGGCATCATAATATCGATAATAAGCAGATGTACATTATTCTCTTTCAGAACCTTGATCGCCTGCTCTCCATCATATGCCTTCAGCACATGATAGCCCTCCTGCATAAGATAAATTTCAATCGCGTCCACGATCGCTTTATCGTCGTCGCAAACTAATACATTCGCCATAGTAAAATCCTCTCCGTTCTTCATATAACCATATATTTTTTAAGGGACATATAGGAAATTGTTTAAGATTTTCTTAAGTCGGACGCAGGCACAAAAAGGCACCAAGATTCCCTCTTTTCCCTTTGCTGGCCCTATGTGAAAAAAGGTATTCCGGATTACAGCAGGTACATATATCAGTGACAGATATCTTCTCCTCAGGAACTCCTGCCTGCGTAAGTATATAAAAATTCGCCCTCCACAAATCGAGCAAATACTTCCCGTCTTCCTTCTCAATCAGTATATCATTTAATGTCCTGCCTTCAAAAGCTGCCGCAAACTGCTCCGCCACATCCGCATCCACCTCATAGCAGTTACCGCAAATAGACGGACCGATAGCCGCCGTCACATTCTTTGCCTCTGTTCCAAACGCCTGTTTCATCTCCTCAAGAGTACGCTCCCCCATCCTGCTGACAGTCCCCCTCCACCCTGAGTGGGAAAGTCCGATGGCTCTATGGACGGTATCCACAAAAAACAGAGGTACACAATCCGCGTAAAAAGTAGACAGCACAATTCCCGGCTCGTCCGTAATCAGACCATCCACATCCGCATAGTCCTTCTCCCGAACAAGTCCTTTCCCTCTGTCCTTTACCGTCACCCTCTTAATATTTGTCGTATGAGTCTGATCCGAAAAGACAAAATCCTCTGTCCTTCTTCCCAGTACTCTGGCCACCCTGACAAAATTCTCATCCACCGCAGCCTTATCATCCCCCCTCGTATAGCTTAAATTCATCGAAGCAAAGATCCCCTTACTAACTCCGCCTACCCGGGTAGAAAACAAATGGCTCACTATCCCCGTCTCCTCAAGCCTGGGAAAAGTCAAATACTCCATCTCTCCCAACCAATTCCTCCTGACAACCTCCCCGCTGCCAGTTCTCTTAATCTCCATATCCTGTATTCTCCATTTTCAAGATATTCCTATATCTCCAATTCCACATTATTACCATCGTTTCTTTACATTCCTCCCTACCTCCTATAAACATGCGGAAATGCATCTTTATACCACCTTATACGAACTTCTTCACCCCCGCTTATCCCAATTACATCATACCTCACCGGCTCATCCTCCGAATAACGATGCACAAATCGATAATAATCCGCCGTCCGGCATATCCTGCCCTGTTTCGCAGCCCCCACAGCCTCCTCCGGCATTCCTTTTTGTTCCGTCGCCCTATATTTCACTTCTACGAACACAAGAAATTCTCCATCGCGCCCGACAATATCGATTTCTCCGTCCCTGCTTCTGAAATTTTTCTCCAAGACCTTAAAACCGTGCTCCTCTAAATACATGCTTGCAAGCGTTTCGTACTGAGTCCCCACTCCCCTATTATTCAATACCCATCTCCTATCGCGACCTGTCCTTATCCAGCTTCACCTTAAGCTTATCCATAGCATCCACAAATACAAGAATCTCCGCCACAACTTCATACAACTCGGGCGGTATCATATCTCCGATTTCTAATCTGGACAGGGTATCCGCCAGCTTGTCGTCTTTATGAATAGGAATATCAGCCTCCTTTGCACGCTCGATAATCCTCTCCGCCAGCTCTCCCTGGCCGCCGGCAATGATTCGCGGCGCTTCGTCATCCGGGTCGTAAGCTAAGGCGATAGCCTGCTTCGGCTTTTCCTTTCCCTTTTCATACGGCTTCATATTTATAACCGCTCCTTTCTAAGCTCTTACATCAAAAGAATACTGCGCTAAAATATTTTCCCGCTTTTCCTCCGTACTCATAGCATCAATGACGTCCATTTCCTTCTTCTCTTCCTTGCTCATTACCATTTCTGCATTCATGATATAGCCTCTCTGCGAAAGCCTCTCATTCAGAATATGAATATGGTCTGCAATAAAGTCTATGGTTTGCTCGTCCTGTAAATAAAATTTTGTACTGACATTCTTCTCTTTCATCTTCACATAAATGTCTATCGTTCCCAAATACTGCATATCCAGATGTAAAAGCGCGCTAACGCTTTCATCCTCCTTCGGAGCATTTCGTCTATTAGTATAGACATATAAATCTCCATGAGCATTTCCCCCGCTCATCTTCATCGGAAGCTGGATATAATTGAACGCCTGATTGAGCTGGTTCATAAATTCTAAATTACTCTGTATGGTCGAAAGGCTCTTTGCCAAAGGAATATCCTTCGAGATCTGACTAAGGGCCTCCGTAAGCCGCGCCGACTGTTCTCTAAGTCTTCCATAAAAATCCTCCACGGTGTTCTTCTGCCCTACATCCGAAGGCTTTAGCAGCCATTGCTGCAAGACCTCATTGCTAAGCAGCTGATTGTATACCTTACTTCCAAATAAATTGATGATACTCTCCCGGCTTACCGCCTGTCCGCTTGCCGACAGCATCGTACTTACGTCCTGCAATAGCTGCTTTACCGGCATGCTTCCGTCCGCCACCTGTAAAAGCTGCTGTTTCGAAAAGCCCATCCCTTCTAATAAATTTAACAGTGTATTTCTTCCATCCTGTCCCAGTACCTCCGAAAGTAGCGTATAACCCTGCAGGCTATCTCCCCTCCCTTGAGGAGCAAAAGCCTCGGTTCCCTTACTTACAGCCGTTCCGTCCGGATTAGCTGTCTTTACATCACCTTCTCCGTCTACCATACGGATAATAGTTTCCGCCATCTTACCTTCCGCCTGATTCTGAGCAGCATTCAGTATGCTTTCCTTTCCTGCGGCCTGTGCCGTCTCCGGCATACCCGCTGTTATTTTAGACGCATCGATAACCATACTCTTCCCGTTTTCATCGCTTTGCGCCGCATTTTGCATTGCTCCCTGGATGGATGGCCCTGTAAATAACTGTAATACCTGCTTATATAAATTAACGGCCGCGTCGGCTTGCCCTCCCGCCGCCATCGTCTGGAACGCCGCAGGAAGCTCCGACAAAAAATCCGTTACGCTGCTTAATATCTGATGTCTGTAATTCTGATAATTTTCAAACTGTTCTATGTTTTCCGGCGTCACGGGAAGATTCAGGCTTCGTAGCCCCACAATCGTCTCAGGATTAACTCCCGGATTGGCAGATACCAGCTTTCCCATGTCCAAAAGCGCATTTTTATCGATAGACATTCCCTGTTCCATCATGGAAGAAACCATGCGCATCAGTTCATCCGTTACAGGCAGCTTGGCGGCCTCCAATGCCTTAAGCACATTGGGATTCTGTGATAGATTTTCATAAAGCGGCCTTAAAGCCAGCTGCTGGCCGGACTGGTTTTTCACCTCGAAGGTCACATTCTGCCCTACCACAAGGCTGATGTCCTTATCCAGTCTCGCAGTGATGACCACATCCTTGTCCACCCGGATCTGCACCTCACTGCCGTTCCTGCTCACGATTTCCCCTTGAATCGTCTGCCCCGGCGACAGGTTCTTGATCACCTGCTGAGTTTGATAATTTCCTGAAGCTGTCACACTTATCGGAGCTCTCACCGAATCCGAACGGCTGCCAGAGCTTTTGTTTCCGTATTGGGGTTGAAATAAACCGGCTAAGTTCAAAACAATACCTCCCTATCGATAAAAACATATGGTTTAAACAGGAATTATATTTTTTATGAAAGAACGCCTATGTATCGGGCAAGGACCATACTCTTTCAATGCTTCCACATGATTCTGCGCTCCATAACCCTTATTGGAGGCAAATCCGTACTCGGGAAAAACACTGTCATACTGTACCATCAGCCTGTCCCTCGTTACTTTTGCGATAATACTCGCTGCGGCAATAGATGCACTCTTCGCATCTCCTTTGATGATAGGGACCTGCCTGATATCCACAAGCGGAATCGTCACCGCATCGTTTAACAATAAATCAGGTTTGACCGAAAGGTTGCCTATAGCCTGACGCATCGCCTCATAAGTCGCCTGCAGTATATTGATCTCATCGATTCGCTCCGGCGCCACATAGCCCAGTCCCGCAGCAACGGCTTCCTTCATGATAATGTCATATAACTCTTCTCTCTTTTTTTCGGATAATTGTTTGGAATCATTAAGATATAAAATGTCACAATCTTTTGGCAAAATTACTGCGCCTGCCACAACCGGCCCCGCTAAAGGACCTCGACCCACTTCATCGATGCCGCATATATAAGCAAAATCGCAGTATTTTTTTTCATACCGAAACATTTGCTCCATTCTTTCTTCTTCCTTATGTAAAACTTCCAGTTTCTTCTTCGCCGAAATAACTATCATTTGTACCGCTTTTCTCTTATCGGAAGAATAACTTTCTATTAATTCAGGCAGCTTTTCAATCTCGGCTGCCTGAAAAATCTTCTTTATATCATTTGTTTTTACTTCCACTGTTTCATCTCCGTCTTTATTGATGTTTTAAGATACCTAAATCCTTCAAAGGCCAGATGCGGATCCACGCCCTTCCTATGATGTCGTCTCTGGAAACATTGCCCACCGCCGGATCTCTGCTGTCTGAACTGTTATTTCTATTATCGCCCATCACGAAATACTCGTTCTCTCCCAAGGTGACCGGTTCCTTCGCCCGTCCGGCATCCAGAATGACTTCCTTTCCGTAATGTTCTTCAAGAGCTTCGCCATCGATATAAATAACACCGCCTTCATCGATATAGACTGTCTCTCCCGGCAAACCGATAATCCTCTTAATATAGAAGGTCTCCTTCGCATACTGGAACGGAAATACCACGATATCGAATCTCTTAGGATCGTTGAAACGGTAAGTGATCTTATCCACGATCAAATTATCGTTGTCGCTAAGGGTCGTCTCCATAGAGCTTCCGATCACCTGCGTCCTCTGTCCAATGAAATGAATCACCACATAGGTCAGACAAAGCACCACAAGCAGATAGACGCTGGTACTCAATATTTCTTTTAACATCCTCTTCATTCTTAAACCATGCCCTTCCAAACCGGCATATTATGTCAGCTTATTTTAATAGTATTTCTCAAAATCATTCCGGAAATTCCAGCGTAATTCTTCCCAGCCTTCCGCTTCTGAAATCCTCCACCACAATAGCGGCAGCTCTTTGCAAATCCGGCTCCTCGCCCTTCAGATAACAGTGTCTTGCAACGCAAATCTCACGAAGTATATCCGACGTATTTCCGACCGGCTCCACTTCGTAGCGTTTTTTCAAGACTCCGTCATATTTCTCCTGCAAAAAGTGTATCAAATCCAAGGATAATTCATCAATATGCAAGACCTCGTCGTTCATAGAACCAATGAAAGCAAGCTTCATCCCTACCGCCTGATCCTCGAACTTGGGCCATAGGATGCCCGGCGTGTCCAGAAGCTCGATTCCTTTGTTCAAGCGAATCCACTGCTTCCCTTTTGTAACACCCGGCTTGTTTCCCGTCTTCGTACACGCCTTTCCTGCAAATGTATTGATAAACGTCGATTTCCCTACATTCGGTATTCCTACCACCATAGCCCGAACGGGTCTGTTGATGATACCTCTTTTTCTGTCCCTTTCTATTTTTTCCTTGCAGGCTTCCTGCACGACGCCTTGTATCGCTTTTACTCCTGTGCCGTTTTTGGAATTGATCTCCAGCACATGAAAGCCTTTTTCCTTAAAATATTCCGACCAAAGCCTATTGTATTTCGGGTCTGCCAGATCCGATTTGTTAAGAAGGATCAATCTTGCTTTATTTTTTCCCAATTCGTCGATATCGGGATTACGGCTGCTGAGAGGAATCCTGGCATCGACCAGCTCGATCACCAAATCTATCAGCTTGATGTCTTCCTGCATCATTCTCTTCGCCTTGGTCATATGCCCCGGGTACCACTGATAATTCATATTTTTAACTCCTAATTCTATTCTAAACTATTATTGTATAAGTCCCATTCCCTCGTTCTCTGTGCCCATATGAAACCATGCTTTCCCATAGATGGTATCTCTATTCACAGGGCCGATATTTCCCGAACGGCTGTCTTCGCTTATATTTCTGTTATCACCCAAAACAAAATATTCGTCATTTTTTAAAACAATTTCATTTTCCACAATTCCCGCATCCTCCATCTTATCGTAGGTCTCGTTGTCCTCGGGAACTCCATCCACATAAAGCTGTCCTTCAATAATCTGCACAGTCTCACCCGGCAGCGCTACAACACGCTTTATGTAATAGTGAGCGTTTTGATTGCCGTTTGGCAGGAATACAATGACGTCGCCCTTCTTCGGCGAAGTAAGCTTGTAACCGAAACGGTTAACCAGTATCTGTTGTCCGTTATACAACGTCGGCTCCATGGATACACCGATGACATTAGTCCGCATTCCCACGCTGAATACGAAAACGGCGGCAAGCAAAACAGCGGCAAAAGTGCCGAACACCATGCCGAAAATCTCCCTCACCATATGAAGGCTTACACGTTTCTTTTTCTCATAAAAGCTAAGGCCCTTGCTTCTTCTCATCTTCCTGTTTCCGTTCATTATACCAGAGTAAAACGCTTTGCTTGTAGTAATACCATGATATAGTATACAATAAAAAACAATAAAGAGCAATTACACGCTGATAATTGCTCTTTATTACATCGTCATTATTTTACTAATTCTTTTACTTTTGCCTTCTTACCTACGCGGTCTCTCAAGTAGTTCAGTTTTGCTCTTCTTACTTTACCTCTTCTTACTACTTCTACCTTTTCTACATTAGGAGAATGTAAAGGCCAAGTCTTCTCAACGCCGATACCGTTGGAATTCTTTCTTACTGTGAAGGTCGCTCTGTTGCTTCCTCCCTGCATTTTCAAAACGGTACCTTCGAAAATCTGGATTCTCTCACGGTTACCCTCTTTGATTTTACCGTATACTTTTACCGTATCGCCTACGTTAAACTCCGGTACGGATTCTTTTAATTGTTCCGCTTCGATTTCTCTTATAATATTACTCATCGTGTGCCTCCTTATTATTTAGATGTTCTTAATATACACAAAGCTGCACTTTGCAAAGCCACAACTTATGCGGCTATGATAACAGAGGACCATCCCATTTTCGCAACATGAATACTTTAGCATAACCGCATATAAAATGCAAGCTATTTTTCAAGACTGCATATCTGTGATTTCTTCGGGAGCAATAATTTCCACTCCCTTTGCACGCAAAGTTTTTTCTGCAAACGCCAAGTCCGAGGTCTTTAAAACCATAGAGGCGTCATCCCGTCCCGTGGACAACGCATACATATATTCAATATTGATATGTGCATCACAAATAGGCTCTAACAGCTCCTGAAGCATGCCGACACGATGAGAAATCCTGATAGCCAGCACATCCGTAAGCCTGGAAGAAAAACCGTTCCTCTTCAATGCGTTATGTGCCGCCTCCGGGCTGCTCACCAACAAACGGAGCATACCGAACTTTTCTGTATCCGCAAGGCTTAAGGATATAATGTTCACTTCATTATCCTTAAGTACCTGAAGCACATCCTCCAAACGTCCCTCTCTGTTTTCCAAAAAAACTGACAATTGCTTAATAAACATAAAACCCCTCCAATCTGCGTCCAAGCCGCCTGAAAAACTTTATACCAGCTTCCTCTTATCTATGACACGTACTGCTTTTCCCATACTTCTTTCGATGCTTTTAGGCTCCACCAGCTTCACTTTCGCCGCAATGCCAAGTGCCTGCTGGAGCGCATGCTCTATCTTCTTCGTCAGCTTCTCAAGCTCCTTGATTTCATCGGAAAAGAACCTCTCGTTCACTTCTACCTGAACCTCCAAAGTGTCCAGATTATTTGCTCTATCCACGATCATCATATAGTGGGGGCTGGTCTCTCCCATCTCCAAAAGAGCCGCTTCCACCTGAGAGGGGAAAACATTCACTCCCCGGATGATCAGCATATCGTCGGAGCGTCCCTTGAACCGGCTAATACGCGGCAGCGTTCTTCCGCATTCGCAAGTTTCGTAGCTTATACTGGTCAAATCTCTGGTGCGGTATCTCAAAAGGGGAATTCCTTCCTTCGTAATCGTAGTAAAGACAAGCTCACCCAGTTCTCCCTCCGCTACAGCCAAAAGCGTATCCGGGTCGATGACCTCGGGAAGGAAATGATCGTCATATACGTGGAGACCTTTGTGGTATTCGCAATCGCAGGCCACTCCCGGCCCCATAATCTCCGACAGCCCGTAAATGTCGTGCGCGTGGATATTCAGCTTCGCTTCTATCTGCTTACGCATGTTTTCCGTCCATGGCTCCGCACCGCAAATAGCAACTTTAAGCTTGATCATATCAAGTTCACCGTTCTCCTCCAATGTCTCCGCGATATGGAGAAGATAGGAAGGAGTGCAGGCAATTGCCGTAGCGCCGAAGTCGATCATCATCGTAGTCAGCTTCTTCGTATTGCCGGTGGACATGGGCACTACCGTGGCTCCCAATTTCTCAGCACCATTATGAGCGCCCAAGCCACCGGTAAAAAGTCCGTAACCGTAAGCCACTTGGATAATATCGTCCTTGGATACTCCAGCCATCGTAAACGCCCTCGCCACGCATTCGCTCCAAATATCCAGATCCCTTCTCGTATACCCTACTACAGTCGCTTTTCCGGTAGTCCCGCTGGAAGCGTGAATTCTGACTATTTCCGACTGAGGAACCGCGAACAGCCCAAAGGGGTAATTCTCCCGCAAATCCGCTTTCGTCGTAAACGGAAGCTTCTCCAAGTCCGTGATATCCCGAATATCTCCCGGCTCAATACCGATATTCTGCATCTTCTTCCGGTAAAACGGTACGCTGTGATATACTCTGTCCACCGTCTTTACCAGCCTCGCCCCCTGAAGAACGATTTTCTCATCCCTGCTCATACATTCTTTTGCTTCATTCCAAATCATCATGTCCGCCCTCTCCCATCGTATATTTATTATGCTACCCTTCGTATCCGATCAAAAACGCCTTTTCGTTAATATCAACTGTCTTAGGCGGCACCGTTCTTTCAATTACCTTAAGCCAGTCTTCCTTCGCGAATTCCATATGCTTTGCCGAAAGTCCCAGTACGATTACATTAAATGCTTTGGAATTGCCGAGTTTTATCGCCTCCTCCATCGCGTTTACCGTATATACCTTGTAGTCCTTGCTCAAATTCTCAATAATATCCTCCGGATACTGCGCCGCTCCTGTAACGACAGTAATCGGATCGATTCTCCAGTCGTTGATAACCAGCACTCCGTCCTTCTTTAAAAAATGTGCATATCGAAGAGCTTCCAGGCGCTCAAACGCGATCAATACATCCGCTTGACCTTCCTCAACGATAGGCTCCCACACCTTTTCCCCATATCTTACAAAGGTTACAACGCTGCCGCCTCTCTGTGCCATTCCGTGTACCTCCGATAATTTTACATCATATCCCGCTTCCTGAATAATTCCTCCCAGAATACGGCTGGTCAGAAGAGTCCCTTGTCCGCCTACACCCACTATCATAATACTTTTTGTCATCATTTCAGTCCTCTCCTCTCTATTTCGCCTGCTTCTCAATTGCTCCGAAGGGGCAAAGCTGCATACATAAGCCACAACCGTTGCACATCGTTTCGTCGATGGAAATGGTGCCGTTTTCATTTTTCGTAAGAGCCGGGCAGCCCGGCTTCAGGCATGCGCCGCATTTTTTACATTTCGCCGGCAACGGTACACATTTGTCGGGAAATACGTTGCCCTTCAACAGCACGCAGGGGGACTTTGTTATAATCACCGATATTTCATCCCTTGCAGTCTCTTCCTTGAAAGCATTTTCCAGAGAAGGCAGATCGAAAGCATTGATTTCTCTCACATGCTCGATACCGATAGCCTTGCACAAGTGATAAATATTGATAGAAGGAACCTTCGCGCCCTTCAAGGTCTTACCGGTAGCCGCATGATCCTGATGTCCTGTCATTCCTGTAGTGGAATTATCCAAGATCAAAACCGTTCCTGTCCCTTGATTATAAACCATGTTCATCAGGGAATTGACGCCGGTGTGCATAAAGGTAGAATCTCCGATAACAGCCACCCAGTTCTTCACATAGTCTTTGCCTTTTGCCTTTTCCATTCCATGAAGGGAGGAAATACTCGCACCCATGCAAATCGTCGTATCGATAACACCAAGAGGAGCCACCGCTCCGAGGGTATAGCATCCAATGTCTCCCGCTCCGTGAAGCTTTAATTTCTTCATAACGGAAAATACGCTTCTATGCGGACATCCCGGACAGAGAATGGGAGGACGTGCCGGAACCTGTTCCGGCTTCCTTTCTTCGACTTTATTCGCAAGAATGATACGGCGCAGCATATTTGAACTATATTCGCCCTGCTTTGTGAAGACTTCCTTGCCTATGACCTCGATGCCCCACGACTTCACCTGCTCCTCGATGACCGGCTCCAGTTCTTCAAATATGTATAATTTATCAACCTTAGAGGCGAACTCTTCGATTAATTTCCGAGGGAGCGGATGCACTAGTCCCAACTTCAATACGGAGGCTTCCGGACACACTTCCTTAACATATTGATAAGGAATACCACTGGTAATAAATCCTACGGAGGTGTCTCCCATCTCCATACGGTTTACCGGAAAAGTACATCCATCCTCCGCAATAGCGTCCATCCGCTGTTCCACGATGATATGTCTCGCCTTTGCCATCCCTGGCATCATGACGAATTTGCTTATATTTCTTTCATATTCTTTATCCGGCACATCGTTTCTCTCCAACAAAGTAACCATTCCCTGGGAGTGGGCCAATCTGGTAGTAGTCCTTACAATTACCGGCGTATCATATTCTTCACTGATTTCGAATGCGAACTTCACGAAGTCTTTCGCTTCCTGACTGTCGGAAGGCTCCAGCACCGGCACCTGTGCAGCTCTCGCCACACATCTCGTATCCTGTTCGTTCTGTGAGCTGTATAGTCCCGGATCATCGGCAGCAACGAGAACAAGACCTCCGTTCACTCCGCTGTAAGCAGCGGTATACAGCGGGTCGCTGGCCACGTTCACACCCACATGCTTCATAGATGCCATCGCACGCACGCCGCTGATAGAAGCTCCTATCGCCACTTCCATCGCAACCTTCTCGTTCGGAGACCATTCGGCATATATTTCATCGTAGTTCACGATGTTCTCACTGATTTCCGTACTCGGCGTTCCCGGATAAGCCGCAGACACTTTCACCCCTGCCTCGTAAGCCCCTCTGGCAATCGCCTCATTTCCTAACATGATCTTTTTTTCCGCCATTTGCTGTTCTTCCTTCCTCGCTTCACTAATCTTTTCTTCCCATATTTGTATAGTCTGCATATTCGACTCTCTTTTACTGTTGTAGAGCGTTAAAATCCTACAGTGTTTTTATTTTAACACATATATCCCTTTATTTCTACTTAAATATACAAGAGCAAATATCGTTATCCCATAATATATTCAACGATTCGTGGCAACTGTACCACTATGATTACCAAAAGCGCCGGAATCCCCCAAAAAAGCGGCCTTACATAAAAACCTCCCCATTTCTTCTTTGCACCTTCTCTCGCTTCCTCCTGCAAATCCGCACACTCCTCATCCCACCACGTACCTCTATGGAAAAACTCGGAAGCGAAAAAAACGGCGCAAAGCAACGCTAACAGTCCTTCATATATATGAAAAACCGTTTTCCATCCATAAAAAGTAAAAATAAACGCGAGTAACGGACAGAGCAAATACCAAACTCTGGCACCGTTTAAATACCACAATGTCTTTTTATCGGGTTTCTGCGAAACGGGAACAATCCGGATATCCGCCTGCATCTTCCTGTAAACCTCACTGCACACCTCACAGGTTTTTAAATGTTCTTCTACAAAATCGTTGACTTGCTCACTAGTCAAGGCTTCTGTATACGCCGGAAGTAAATCTTCCACAATTGCACATTTTTCATCCTTCATCCCGCTCGCCCTCCGCTTCGTCATTATTTTCCAGTAACTCTATAAGTATCTTTTTTGTCCGAAAAAAAAGTTATACGACACCACACATCCGTTTTATCGAGAATTCTTCCGATTTCCACAAATGATCTTTCCTCTATCAAACGCAAAATTAACAGGCTCCTGACTGGCTCCTCTCTGGATCTGATATACTGAAGGATACGATGAACAGACTCCCTTTGGACCAGTTTATCCTCAAAATCGCCTACTCCAATGGAAATATTGATATCCTCCATTTGCACTTCTCTCTTATTCTTCTCCATGTAGTTCAGACATTCATTTCGGGCAATAGTAAAAAGCCATGTCTTTAACGAGCAGTCCCCCCTAAAGGTCTCCAACCCTTTCATCGCCTTTAGAAACACATTATGTAAAATGTCTTCCGTATCAAAGGAATTTAAAGTTATCATATAGATATATCCGTATAAATCTTTATGATATTCCTTGTATAAAACACTTATATCGTTTTCCATCTCATACTATCCTGTTGCAACCTTATAGACATTCCGCGCTACGACACAAACATCCCTGAAGAAGACCTAAAGATGCTTCTTCTGTGTGAAGCTTTAGAAATTCTTAGATGATGTATTTTATCAGCTTAGAATTTCTTTTCACATTTATCCCGGTACGGAATCACTGTTTATATGTTCTTACATAATTAGACAGTTCAAACATGGCTTTCGTTACACCGTTCCTCGGCGATTACCCAGTAAAGCTCATCCTTAGATATGCAAAGCCCTAATTTCTCCTGAAGACGCAGCGATGCCTCATTATCCGTCAGCACATCTCCATAAGGAGTAAATCCATTTGCCAGATGGCGGTTTATCATATATGCTTCCAACGAAGCAGCCAGGCCCCTTCGTCTGTATTTTTCGTAAACCTCCAGTATTCCTAAACTTCCTTCCTTATGCTCCCCTGCAAATCCTGCCAGTCTTCCTTCCACAAAAGCCCCTGCCAGTTTCCCTCCAAGAAGCTGCTCGCTTATATAATCTTCGGAAACCATATGATAGTGCCCGGTGACCTCTTCCAAATATTCTATTCCAAGCGGCCTGATTTCTATGTCTTTTGGAATGAAAAGAGGAACCTTCTGCGTATAGACGGCATGTTTGACAGGCATTATTTCTTCTATCCGGAATCGTTCTTTAATCTTCCTAAGCAAGAATTCCTGATGAACGATGATTTGCCTCATTCCCTTTTCATAAGGCAGTTCCTTTACCATTTCTTTCGCGGGAGCTTCTTCAAATGCCGCCAGCATATAGACATCGGCATCTGCATCCCATACCGTGACGCCGCCCTCTTCATTATATATAAACTCTCCTCTGCCCCGCCGAAGGCTTTCTATCATATCCATATATAGAAACTTATTCTTCTTTAACAGCCTTTCGATAACACGCTGTTTCAACTCATATTTTTCATACAGATCCGGCCGTCTCTGCACCGTTCTAAGTATAGACTGTTCCTTTCTCCAAGCCGCAATTTTCATATGATCCCCGGACAAGAGAACAGGAGGCACGCGTTTTTCCTTCCATTCCTCCGGTCTGGAATATTGAGGATATTCCAGCAAATCATTATGAAAGGTCTCGAAATCCGCTGAAGTCTCATTATTCAGTACTCCGGGAACAAGCCTGGATACCGCATCGATCATCACCATCGCCGGAAGCTCTCCTCCTGTCAGCACATAATCGCCCACAGACACATAATCAGTAACGATCTCCTCCAAAACCCGCTCATCGATTCCCTCATAATGCCCGCAAAGGAAGATCAGATCCTGTTCCTTTGAAAGCTCCTTAGCCATCTTCTGATCAAATCGCTTCCCCTGTGGAGTCAAATAAATCACCCTGACCTTCTCCGCTTCTATCCCTTCCTTCACCGACAAATATGCATCATAAACAGGCTGCGCCTGCATAAGCATACCGGCTCCGCCTCCATATGGATAATCATCCACCTTCTTATGCTTGTTTTCCGTATAATCTCTAATATCTACCGGCTGAATGGAAATACACCCGTTTTTTATGGCACGCCCCAGAATACTGGTCTGCCCTCCCTGCGAAATCATCTCCGGAAACAGTGTCAAGACATGAAAATTCATGACATCCTCCATCCCTTCCTCTATTCGTTACTGTGCAGCCTTCGGTTAAGGGGCTGCCTCTATTCTTCTAAAAGCCCCTCCAGCAAATGCACCTTCATCTCACCCTTCTCCATATCCACATCCAATACGCATTGCTTAATTGCCGGAATCAAAAGCTCTTTTCCATTCTCCATCTTCACCACATAAACATCATTCGCCCCCGTCTTAATCACATCCGAAAGCTCTCCCAAAAACCTCTCACTATCCTCTACCACCTTCATCCCAATCAAATCCGCAATATAATACTCATTCCTGCGAAGCCTCTGGGCATTCTCCCTGGTCACATACAGCTCCTTCCCCTTATACTTCTCAATATCATTAATATTATCAATCCCCTTGAATTTCACGATCGCAAATTTCTTAAAAAACTTAACTCCTTCAATCTCCAGTTCCACTTCTTCCTTACCCGTATCTAAAACAACTTGCTTCAACGACTTAAACCTCTCCAAATCATCCGTCGTGGGAAAAATCTTAACCTCTCCCCTGATCCCATGCGTCGAAGCAATAACCCCAACTCTCAACTTCTCTTCCATACTAATCACCATGCCTTTCTCAAAGCCTGCAAACTTTGGGCCGCAGTCAATATCCTTCACATATCTCCGCTTCGTTACGTAGCGGGAGCCTTACTTCGGCAGTTTGGGTTCGTTTCCGTCAGCACAAAGCTCAGGTTTTCTTAATGAAACCACAAAAAACAAGGACCCCGCGCGTCGGAAAAGAAAACAAAGCTGCCAAAGAAAGGCTCTCGCAACCTAACAAAATCCACACTACAACACATGCCAAAATGAGGATGGCCCATACTTCTCCATCCTCATTCTCCCAATCGGTTTAAACGATTTCTACATCCACTCTCTTATTGTCTTTGGATGACGCTGCCTTCACAACAGAACGAATCGCTTTCGCAATCCTTCCTTGTTTGCCGATTATTTTTCCCATATCGGACTGGGCAACGTGAAGTTCGACAACTACATTCTTGCCTTCCGTCTTCTCCGTTACAACAACCTCATCCGGACTGTCAACAAGTGCTTTTGCAATTACTTCAACTAATTCCTTCATAGTCCACCTCCAAAAGCGACCGGTCCTATTTCGCAATACCTGCCAATTTGAAAATCTTGTTAACAACTTCTGTGGGTTGAGCTCCATTTGCCAGCCATTTCTTAGCCAGCTCCTCGTTTACTTTGAATGTGCTCGGATCTGTGCTAGGATCATACGTTCCGATTTCCTCGATGAATTTTCCATCTCTGGGGGATCTGGAATCTGCTACGATGATTCTATAGAAAGGAGCTTTCTTCTGACCCATTCTTCTTAATCTGATTTTAACTGCCATGTTTTTCACCTCCGCAAAATTAATTTTTATATGTTAAAACGGAAATTTCATACCGCCGAACATACCTCGTCCTTTTTTGCCACCCATCATGCCGGGCAGCTGCTTCATCATTTTCTGTGACTGCTCAAACTGCTTTACAAAACGGTTTACTACCGCGATATCTACGCCTGCACCTCTTGCAATACGGCTCTTTCTGCTCAGGTTCAAAAGCTTGGGGTTCTCCCTCTCCGTAGGTGTCATGCTGAGCACAATCGCTTCCATTCTCGAAAGCTGCTTTTCATCCACCATAGACTCCACATCGCCAAGCTGCTTTCCCATACCCGGCATCATTCCGAGAATGCTGGAAAGACCGCCCATCTTCTTCATCTGCTTCATGCTTTCCAGATAATCGTTGAAATCGAACTTACCCTTTTTCATCCGGGCAGCCATTTCTTTTTCTTTGTCTTCATCGATATCGAGATTGGACTGAACCTTGTCGATGAGAGTAAGCACATCTCCCATTCCCAAAATACGGCTTGCCATTCGGTCTGGATAAAACTGCTCCAAATCGGAAAGTTTTTCTCCCATACCTACATAGAGAATAGGCTTGCCCGTCACCGCTTTTACAGAAAGTGCGGCACCACCTCGCGTATCGCCGTCCATCTTCGATAAAACAACACCGTCGATGCTGATTTTTTCATCGAACTCCTTCGCCACATTCACGGCATCCTGTCCGGTCATGGCATCCACTACGAGAAGCGTCTGATGCACTTCTACGTTAGCCTTTATATTCTGAAGCTCCGTCATCATATCCTCATCGATATGAAGGCGTCCTGCCGTATCGAGAATTACTACATTATGTCCGTTTTTACCTGCATGCTCCATAGAAGCCTTGGCGATATCCACAGGATCATGGTGCTCACCCATGGAAAAGACATCCACTTCCTGTTTTTCTCCGTTTATCTGTAACTGCTTAATTGCCGCAGGACGGTAAATGTCGCAGGCTACCAGCAGGGGCTTCTTACCCTTCAACTTCAATTTGCCGGCAATCTTGGCTGTTGTGGTGGTCTTACCAGCGCCCTGAAGGCCGCACATCATAATAACGGTTATCGATTTGCCGGGCTGCATCTGGATCTCCGTCGTTTCGGAGCCCATCAATGCTACCATTTCTTCGTTTACTATCTTTATAACCATTTGGCCGGGATTGAGACCATTCATTACGTCAACGCCGACCGCGCGTTCTTCAACGGCTTTTACAAACTGCTTCACTACCTTGAAGTTAACATCCGCTTCCAGTAATGCCATCTTTACTTCTTTTAAGGCGGCCTTCACATCCTCCTCAGTCAAACGGCCTTTGCTTCTTAAATTTTTGAATACGTTTTGCAATTTGTCCGTTAAACTTTCAAATGCCATAGACTACCTCCTATAAAGCTTCCAGTATCTCGTCCGATAATTTCTTGATTTCTCTTCTGAGCTGCTCGTGGCTCACTTTTTCATTCTCCGTGAGCTCATCGATACACTTCACTTTAGATTTGATCCGGTTAAAACGTTCCACAAGATGCAGCTTCCTTTCGTATCCCTCCAAAGTATTATCGCATCTTTTTATCAAATCGTGCACTCCCTGTCTGCTGATTCCCTGCTCCTGCGCGATTTCGCTGAGAGACAAATCATTATACACGGCAGCCTCGTAAATCTTACGCTGGTGCTCCGTCAATAATTCTCCATAAAAATCATATAACAAACCTTGTGCTACAATTTTTTCCATAACGGTTCTCCCATGCGCCCGAAGAAATGCCTTCCTCGAACACATTGCTTATCATACTATAAAGGAACAAAGGTGTCAAGTGTTTTTTCTTGACACCTTTACTCCTTTATTTTCGACGGTATACTGCCCAGCTTTTTCTTGAAAGCCCGGGCAAAGGTCGAGTAATCCTTGAATCCGCATTCCATAGCGGCAACCGTTGCTGAAACTCCATTCAAAAGCATGGACCGAGCCGCCACGATCCGCTTCTCCAAGGTGTATTGATGAATGGAATATCCCGTTTCCTCTTTGAACTGGCGCATCATATGATATTTGCTCATATAAAACCTTTCGGATAAGTCATCAATAGACAGCTCCTCCGATAAATTCTTATTAATATACTGAATGATATCTATTATTTTTTTATTATATTTCGCCGTATGATGATAGGCGAATTCGTTTTCCAGGCATGCCCTGTTCATCTGAACCATGAACTCAAGGAAAAGAAGCTCTCCATACAGTTCTCCCGCATAGCTGGAAGCCTTATCGTTTTCCTCCATCCGACAGAGCGTCTCATATAGCGCTCTGGTAGCCACCGCCGGGAAACGGACCACATTGGTCTTCTCCTTAAAGGTCCGCTCGAAGCATTCGCTCAGATCATAATCTTCTTTTGCATATCCTTCGATAAAGCCATGGTCGATATACAATATCATGCGCTCATAGGGTACAGAAAAATCTACTATAGGCTTATGTATTTCATTTCGATTGACAAAGATGAAATCGTGAGGCTCTAACAGGTATTTCTTGCCCTCTATCATATAATCTGCCTTACCGCCTAAAAAGTATATTATCTTATCGAAATCATGGTAATGGTAATCGAATTTCCTGCTGTCTAAATCTTTCAAGTGAAAGAATTTATAACGCTTGTTCAGATAGCCCGTTTTTTCATATGCTCTTGTTACATCATTCATGCTTCCAATCCTTCATACTTATATTCAGGTCAACGTCGCCCTTGATTCCGTCTACACTGCCCGTCGAGGTATACTGCCACATGGAAAATTCATAAGGAAAATACAGCGGAGTGCTGTAATATGCGAACCACTTATCGTATTCCTCCAGCTGCGTCAAATCCAACATGAGCATAAACGTTTTCAAGTTACCATATATCATCGGCGTATATCCGGCCTCTTTAATCCTTTCGCAAAAGGCGATGCACACATTCGTCCAATCCTGCATTGTCATATCCTTCGTTCTTGGATTCTTCACCTCGATATCCTCCACATCCAGCACGATAGGATATGAAATATCATAATCTGCGATATTCTCCAAGACAAATTCAGCTTCCTCCACCGCTTCCGCTTCGTTCAGCGCCTGTGTAAAGAAGTATACGCCTACGTCGATTTTATTTTCCAATGCCGCCTCCACATTGTCTTCGAAGGTATCATCCAGAGCCAGCTTTCCTTCCGTGGAGCCTCTTATCCCGAGACGGATAAAAGCATATTCCACATCATCCTGTGCCACCTTTTCCCAATCAATAGAGGTCTGGTATTTGGAAACATCGATTCCCTTTCGCGAAACCACTTCGTCATTTTCAATATATTGAAGCGTCTCATCCTCATCCATAATGAACTGCTCTTCATTGTAAGAGTGATGCTTTATCGTATCTAAAATATCGAAAAAGTAATATCTCCCATCCGATGCCACTACAATTTCTTCCGGATAAAAATACTTAAGCATAGCGGTGGTTCCGTCTCCGCTTTCCATCCTGCCTTTCATTTCATTCAGAATTTCCTCTTCCTTTTCCGACGATGCCTGTGAAGCCGCTTCCTCCATCTTCGTTTTCAATTCCTCCTCCGTATAGGTGGTAATGGAATTGACCTCGTCGATATAAGCTAATGCCTCGCTGACCTCTCCCTCGAGACCATGGTTTTTTACCGAAAGGTAAAGGCAGCCAGTCAAGCCTCCCAAAGCAATGATACATAAAATTATGGACAGCAACATGCCTCCGTTTTTTCTCGTTTTTTTCCTTCGTCTCCTTCTGTTTCCCATTCCCGTATCCAAATTATCTGTTCCCCGCTTCTCCCATCTGATTCCCCGGACTCAAATTGCAGCCCCATGCTGGTCAGATTATTGACTGTCAATGACAGATTTCATTAGTATCTTATTTCTATATTCTATCATACATGATAAATACTGTTCAAATCTTTTCGCTGAAATAACTTTTATATCCTTCTCCAAATATTTCCGTCGCACTGGTCACTATCATAAATGCATCCGGATCTTCTTCCCTTACGATTTCCTCGATTCTCGGTGCCAGCGTTTTTTTTGATACACACATGATGACCTGCTTATCCTTCCCGCTGTATGCCCCCTGCCCGTTCAAATGTGTAACGCCGATACCGAGATCTTCCAAAAGCCTGTCCGTAATCTTGGCGGAGGAATCGCTGATGACATAAATCAATTTCGCCTCATCTCTGCCATAAAGAACTACATCCAGCATCATGGACGTAACGACCACGGCGATTCCGGCATAAAGTGCGGAATCGATATCCTGAAATACGAAGGCGGAAGCCACTACTACACCCACATCCGTTAAGAAAAACAACATCCCCATCTTCAAATGCGGATACCTTAGTCTTAAACATTTTATAATGATATCCGTCCCTCCGGTAGTCGCTCCCCTCTTAAAAATAATACCCATAGAAACAGCGATCAGCACACTTCCGGCAAGTGCAGCTAACAGCAGGTCATCCGTCGCCGCTCCAAAAGGTGCCAGAAGATTCGTAAAAAGTGATGTGGCTGCAATCGCATAAAAGGTTGAAATAATGAACCTTATTCCGAATTTCCACATCCCCAATAGGATAATCGGTATATTAATAATCAAAATAAGGGTACCGGTTTCCATCGGTACGATGCGATTCAAAATAATGGCGATGCCCGTCACTCCTCCGGGAGCAAGATTGTTTGGGTCGATAAACTGGCTGACTCCCACCGCATACACCACAGAAGCCAACGTGATGACAATATAATCCAGAATGCGTTGTTTTACTGTCTTCTCTTCTTCCCGCCGCTTCTCATATTCCTGCTCTATCTCCAGAATATACTTATCTTCCTCTTCCCTTTCCTTCTCTCTTTTTTCCTCTTTCTCTCTATCCATATCCTTCCTTATCGCTTCCTTTTCTATCTTCTCAAGCGGAATCCCCTTTTTTTTATCCATGATCTTCTTCCTGCCTCTCCACACCAATCATCATAGCAATTCTCTTTGATAAATATTTCCATTACTCCAATTTCTATTCTACCATACCGGACCTCTTCTTACGAGTCTTACTTATTCATGTAATAGGATTAGGGTGTCAAAAGGTCCTTTATAAATACATTCTGGTCAATATGACCAATACAAAAAGAATGACTGCGCCTATGTAAATATTTAGAAGTTCTTTCTCTGGATATTTGAGCCATAACAGAAAACAAATCTGTTTGAGCGCAGCGAGTTTTTTGTTTTCTGGTATGTTTGGCGCGAATAGGCTGAGAATTAGAACTTCTTATATATTGGAATTCGGCGCAGGAGTCTTTTTGTTTTGAGCATATTGCCTAGAGACGTTCGCAAAAGGACCTTTTGACACCCTAATCGTAATAGGAAAATGCTCCTATTACATAAAAAGCCCTTCGGGTACGATGCGCAGCTACGCGCGGGAACAAAAGCTGTGCAGTTGGAGTATTGGGCCGCTAGAGTGTGCGGAGCACACTTTTGTTCTTCAGTTTGAGGATTCTTCATTTGGCAAAAAAAGAACGCATCGAGTATCCGATGATGCGTTCTCACCATTTTATTCATATTTACATAATCGTACGGACTGCCTTGGGTTTATATCCATTTTGATGAAGCGCCACTATAATCTGTTTTTTATGCTCAGGACCAAACGCCTCAAGTGTAATCCTAAGCTCCACTGCTGCATTTCTGTTAATGGAAACGAACTGGTTGTGCTCCAGCTTGATAACATTACCGTTTTGCTTCGCGATTACATCCGATACACGGCTAAGCTCTCCCGGCTTATCCGGAAGCAATACCGATACGGTAAAGATTCTGTCCCGGAGTATCAAGCCCTGCTGCACTACCGAAGACATCGTAATCACATCCATATTGCCGCCGCTTAAGATGGAGACGATTCTCATATTTTTTACCGGCAGATGCTTCAAAGCTGCTACGGTAAGAAGTCCCGAGTTCTCCACTATCATCTTATGGTTTTCCACCATATCGAGAAAAGCGACTACCAGCTCCTCATCCTCCACTGCAATAACATCATCCAGATTTTCAGACAGATAAGGGAAAATCTTGCTTCCCGGCGTCTTCACCGCCGTTCCGTCCGCAATCGTGTTCACGTGGTCTAGGGTGACAACCTTACCTTCCTTCAAGGAAGCCTGCATGCAATTTGCTCCGGCCGGTTCTACCCCGATTACCTTGATCTTCGGATTGAGAAGCTTGGCGAGAGTGGATACGCCGGTGGCCAGTCCTCCGCCGCCTATAGGAACTAATATGTAATCTACCAGCGGAAGTTCCTTGAAGATTTCCATCGCCACGGTTCCCTGCCCTGTCGCTATCGCCAAATCATCGAAGGGATGGATAAAGGTATATCCCTTCTCCTCCGCCAGTTCATAAGCACGGGCACAAGCTTCATCGTAAACATCTCCAAAAAGAACTACTTCCGCACCATAACTCTTCGTTCTGTTTACCTTGATAAGAGGTGTGGTAGTCGGCATGACGATAACCGCTCTCACATCGTTGCATTTTGCCGCATAGGCAACTCCCTGCGCGTGGTTGCCTGCGGAAGCGGTGATCAGCCCCCTGCTCCGTTCTTCTTCGGATAAGGTGCTTATTTTGTAATAGGCGCCTCTCACCTTATATGCTCCGGTAAACTGCATGTTTTCCGGCTTTAAGTACACTTTGTTTTCTGTCTGAGTGCTCAGGTAATCGCTGTAAACCAGCTTCGTTTCCTGCGTCACCCTTTTTACTACCTCGGAAGCTTCTTCAAACTTATCAAGTGTCAGCATTTTCTCGTCCAACTTACCTCATCCTCCATCCGTCTTACTATTTCATCATATTATCCGTTTCGAGTGCGTTTTATATATCGAAGAGTGCGTTTACGAACTGGTCGGAATCAAACTTCTGCAAATCTTCTATGGTCTCGCCCACTCCGATATATTTCACAGGGATATTCAACTCCGACTGAATGGCTACCGCGATTCCGCCCTTTGCCGTCCCATCCATTTTGGTGAGAATAATACCTGTCAGATCGGCGACCTCACCGAAATCGCGCGCCTGCGCAAGCGCGTTCTGTCCGGTGGTTCCGTCGAGCACGACCAGATTCTCCCTATGAACTCCGGGAAATTCCTTATCGATAATCCGGTTCATTTTTTTTAACTCTTCCATCAAATTCTTCTTATTGTGAAGACGTCCTGCCGTATCACATAAAAGCACATCTACATGTCTCGCCTTCGCCGCATTCACCGCGTCGAAAATAACGCTGGCAGGATCCGAGCCCTCTGAGCCTCCGATAATATCCACTCCGGCGCGGTTCGCCCATTCCGTAAGCTGTTCCCCCGCCGCCGCACGAAAGGTATCCGCCGCTGCAAGAAGAACCTTTCTTCCCTGGTCCTTCAATATGCCTGCCAGCTTTCCCACAGAGGTGGTCTTTCCGACACCGTTCACACCAATTACAAGAATGACCGACTGCTTTTGCTCGAAATCGTACGCTGTCTCTCCTACCTTCATCTGCTCTTTGATGCTTTGTATCAGGAATTCCTTACACTCCGACGGTTGCTTGATATGATTTTCTTTTACCTGCTCGCGAAGCTTTTCTATAATGGCATTCGTAGCGTTGACACCGATATCTCCCATAATCAGAATTTCTTCCAATTCCTCGTAAAAATCCTCATCAATAGCGGAAAATCCATTAAAAACGGAGTCAATCCCATTCACAATATTGTCTCTGGTCTTGGTAAGTCCATCCTTAAGCCTTCCAAAAAAGCCTTTCTTTTCCTCGCTCATGCGTCCTCCTCTATGAATGTTGAATGTTAATCGTCAAGATCCTTATCGATCAAGTTAACGCTTACCAGTGTTGACACGCCTTTTTCCTGCATCGTAATGCCGTACAGACGATCCGCCTTTTCCATTGTACCACGCCTATGGGTAATTACAATAAATTGCGTGTATTTTGTTAATTTATGTAAATATTTGGCAAATCTGGCCACATTATTTTCATCCAGAGCCGCTTCAATTTCATCCAACAGACAAAACGGGGACGGCTTAAGATTCTGAATAGCAAAAAGCAATGCAATCGCTGTCAGTGCCTTTTCCCCTCCTGAAAGCTGCATCATATTCTGCAGCTTCTTTCCAGGGGGCTGGGCGATAATGCGTATTCCTGCCTCAAGAATATCTTCGTCCTCCATCAGCTCCAGAGTTCCTTTTCCGCCTCCGAAAAGCTCCTTGAATACTTTGTCGAATTCCTTGGCGATTTCGGCAAATTTCTCATTGAACTGCCCTCGCATGGCAGTGTCCAGCTCTTCGATAATATCTACTAAGGTTTTCTCCGCCTCTACCAAATCATCATGCTGAGTCTTTAAGAACAAATATCGCTCCATCAAATTCTTATAATCTTCGATGGCATTGACGTTAACGTCGCCCAACTTGCGGATTCCGTCCTTTAACGATGTAATTTCCTTTTTCATCGCTGAAAGGTCCGTCATTTCCTCATCTCTAAGGGAAGCTGCGTCCGAAAGAGTGATTTCATATTCATCCCACATATAGTTGATCTGACTTTCGATGGATTCCTCCAATTTCTCCTTCTGAGCACTTAAACGGTATACCTCTTTATCCAGAGCCGACATCCTCTCAGAAAGCTCTTCTCTTGCAGCAAAAAAGTTTTTCTGCTTCGCAGATAGCTCCTCTTTCTTCGTGATATCATCTTTAAGTTTCACTTCCGCATCGCTTCTTGAGGTATTGGAAGCCACAATCGTTTTTTCGATTTCGACGATGCTCTGCGCTTTTCTCTCTATGTCCTTCTCATTTCTTTCAAGACCATCCTTGATTTCCATAAGCTCGGACATAAAACGAGCGATTTCGCTATCGATACGGTCCACGTTTTGCTTGTGAAAGCCTTGCTGCTGCAGCAGCTTTTCCACTCCCACATCGTGCTCCGCCACTACTTTCGACTGCTCGGATTCCTTCAGCCTTTGCTCCTCCAATTCCTTCTGGAATTCGTTGATCTGGAGTTCCACCTGTTTTTCCAGATTTTCCGATTCCTCCAGTTCCTTCAAAATGCCCTCTTTGCTGGATTTGATCTCCAAAATCTGGTTCTCGATCTCCTTCTCCTCGGTTTTCAGCTCTCCAAAGCCTTCCTCCGCCTCGCTCTTCCTCTCCTGTGCCTTTATAACATTCATTCGCGCCGTATTCTGCTTGATGAATTCCTCCTGCAATCTGGATTTGGTATCCTCCAATTCCATGCGCAGCTTATTTCTAAGCTCTTTTGTTTTCTCGATATCCTCCAGCAGCAGATCGATTTCTTCCAGATGCTTTTTGATCCTGGCGTTCAGTTCCTCCATCTCCCGTCTGCGCCCGAGAAGATTGCTGTTGTTTTTAAATGCACCGCCGCTGATAGCACCGCCCGGCACAAGAAGCTCGCCCTCAATCGTAACCATTCGAATGCCGTAACTATACTTTTTCGCTATTTTAACAGCGTTATCCACGTGATCTACTACTACGATACGTCCAAGCATGGACTTCGCCACATCTTTATACTTCTTATCCGTCTGCACAAGTTCGTCCGCCATGCCGATAACGCCCTTTTCCTTCAGTGCCTCCGGGTTCTTAAATTCCTGCGGGTCCTTAATGCTGGTAAGAGGTAAGAAGGTCGCACGCCCGGCCTTATGCGTCTTTAGCATGCCAATCATCCGTTTTGCCGTCTCTTCATCTTCTGTGACAATATTCTGAATATTGCCGCCCAAAGCGGTCTCTATCGCGGTTTCATACTTCTTATCCACTTTAATTATATCGGCTACCACACCGATAATGCCTTTTTCTTCGTCTTTGCATTCCATAACGCGCTTTACGCTGCCGCCGTAGCCTTCATATCTCTCCGTCAGATTGACTAACGCTTCCATCTTGGATTTCTCTTGGTGATAGACTACCTGTGTATCCCGAAGTCTTTGATCCTTGGCGGAAAGCTCGTCATGCATGCCGCTAAGACGCTCCTCGATGACCGTCTGGGAATCATTCAACCGACGGATTTCTTCGTTGATGTTCTCAAACTCCTCCTGAAGCAGCTTAATGGTCTCTTCCTGCTTCTCCTCGTCCGATTTTGCCCGCAGCAATCTGGAATTCAATTCGGCCTTGCGTATATTGGCCTGCTCCAGCATCGTATCGTAGCGACCGATTTTGGACTTGATGGTAGCCCGGCCGTTCAGAGCATCGATAATCGTATTCTTGCCGGCCTCTATATGGTTATTCAGCTCCTCGATCTGGCTCTGTACTTCATTCAGCAGAAATCTCGCGTCATCTCTTATTTTTTCAATTTCGGCAAGCTTCCCGTCGATTTCACTTTTATTTTTTAAGATAGCTTCTTTGTCTATGTTTTTAGCATCGATTTCTTTCTGCACGGTTTCCAGTCGGGAACGAAGATGCCCCTCGTTTCCTTTGGCAGAATTGATCTGTTCCTTTAAGACATTGATTTCGCCCTCCAGCTTGCCGCGCAGAAGTCCGGTGTCCGTAAGCTGCGTACGTGCCGACTCAATAGCCTCGTCAAGCATCTCTATCTGGCCCTGAATCTGCTCATATTCCCCCTTGATGCCTTCGTATCTCTCCGTGGTCTCCTGCAAATCTCCGCCTGCAATGTCATATTTTTGCTCTACAGCCAAAAGCTGTTCTTTGATGCGGTTGTTTTCCAAAAGGAACACATTCACATCCAACGTCTTCAATTCTTCTTTTTTCTTTAAATAAATTTTAGCGATTTCGGACTGTTTTTCAAGCGGCCCTGTCTGCTTTTCAAGCTCCGACAGAATGTCTTTCACGCGCAGCAGATTCTGCTTTTCATCCTCGAGTTTCTTCTGTGCCGCAAATTTACGGCGTTTAAATTTTACAATGCCCGCCGCTTCATCGAAAAGCTCTCTTCGATCTTCCGGCTTTCCGCTCAGAATCTTATCAATCTGGCCCTGCCCGATGATGGAATAGCCCTCTTTTCCTATACCAGTGTCGTAAAACAATTCATTCACGTCTTTTAAACGGCAGGGTGTGCCGTTTAACATGTATTCGCTCTCTCCCGAGCGGTATATTCTTCTGGCCACCGTTACCTCGTCATAGTCGACTGTGAGCTGATGATCCGAGTTGTCCAGCGTAATGGCCACATAAGCATATCCTAACGGTTTTCTAAGCTCCGTCCCCGAAAAAATGACATCTTGCATGGACGCACCGCGAAGCTGCTTAATGCGCTGTTCTCCCAATACCCAGCGCACCGCATCGGCTACGTTACTCTTTCCGCTTCCGTTTGGCCCTACGATTCCGGTTATTCCATTGTGAAACTTAAAATTAATTTTATTCGCAAATGATTTAAACCCTTGTATCTCAATACTTTTTAAATACATAGTTACTCCCATTACCCCTTTTTAAACTTTGCATGCCAGAAGCGCCTCATATGCCGCCTGCTGCTCCGCCGCCTTTTTCGTTTTTCCGACACCTCTTCCCAGAATCTTCCCGTTCACCCTCGCTTCAATAACGAACCTCTTGTTGTGATCGGGTCCCGTCTCGCTGACGAGCTCATATCGCAGCGTTCCCTTGCTGTCCTTCTGCACTTCTTCCTGAAGCAAAGTCTTACTGTCATAAAACAATTCCTTATTTTCCAAATCAGATAATATGAAGCGATGAATGAAAACACTCGACGCCTCATACCCTCCATCCAAATATATGGCACCGATAATGGCTTCCATAACATCCGCGGTAATGGAATCGCGTCCTCTTCCGCCCGTAGATTCTTCTCCTCTGCCAAGCTGTATATAGCCGCCGATTTCAACATCGGCCGCACAAAAAGCCAGCGCCGGACCACATACAAGCGCAGAACGTTTCTTCGTAAGCTGCCCTTCCGGCATTTTAGGATGCCTTTGGTACAAAAAGTCACTGGTTACCAACTCCAATACCGCATCTCCCAAAAACTCCAGACGCTCATAGTCCTTCGCCCTCTTGATTTTTTGTTCGTTGGCAAAGGAGCTATGGGTAAGCGCCTGCTTTAGCAGTTCCTTATCCGTGAAGCAATATCCTATTTTTCCTTCCAACTCATTTATATCATTTTCCGTTAACATCACATTCCCCCATAAACATCGAAAAAGCCCTTGAGATAGGGCTTTCGATACTCTACATAGTTACTAATTCATAGCGTTCTTGATTAACTCAACCGCCTCTTCAACCGTACTAATCTTTTCAGCCTCTTCCGCAGGAATCTCAATGTCAAATTCTTCTTCAATTCCCATAATAATCTGGAATACATCCAAGGAATCGGCTCCTAAATCATCCGCAAAAGTAGTTTCCAGCGTAATTTCCTCCGGGTCCACGTTGAGCACCTCGGCAATGACTTTTTTTAACTTTTCAAATTCCATGATAACAGCCCTTTCTTATTCATTCTCAAGAGTAATTTTTTCTTTTATTTTATCATTAATCTTCTGCTCGCTAAATGTGATACATTGAAGAACAGAATTTTTGATTTCCACTGCTTTTGAACTGCCATGTGTCTTTACCACCAGTCCCTTAAGTCCCAAAAGCGGTGCGCCTCCGTATTGCTCCAAATCGAAGGTCTTCAAAGTCTCCTTTAATGCAGGCTTTACCAAAAATGCACCTATTTTGCTCCGAAGGGAAGACATCATTCCGGCCTTTACCTTCTTGATGAGCGTTCCGCCCACCCCTTCGTACAATTTCAGAATCACATTTCCCACGAATGCCTCGCATATGATGACATCCGCATAACCCGCCGGAATATCCCTTGCTTCAATGCTTCCGATAAAGTTGATATCCGGACAGCTCTTGAGCAGAGGAAAGGTTTCCTTAACAAGAGCGTTTCCTTTATCCTCCTCGGCTCCGATATTAACGATTGCAACCTTGGGATTCTTAATTCCCATAACGCTTTCCATATATACGCTTCCCATTTTTGCAAACTGCACGAGATGGGAAGATCTCGCATCCACATTAGCTCCGCAGTCTATCAAAAGCGCTGCACCCTTTTCCGTCGGTATAAGAGGTGCTAACGGCGGTCTCTCCACTCCGCTTAGCCGGCCCACAATAACCTGTCCTCCGACCAGCGTCGCTCCGGTACTTCCTGCGGATATGTATGCGTCGCAGGTTCCTTCCTTCACCAGTTGAAGGGCTTTCACGATGGAAGAATCCTTCTTCTTGCGGATTGCCATGACCGGCGGCTCTGCCGTCTCGATAACCTCCGTCGCATTTACAATTTCCACCTGCTCCGAAGGGTAAGTGTACTTTTTCAGCTCGTCTCTAATCCTATCCTCTATTCCCACCAGATAGACCTTAACCTTGCTGCTCTCCTTTACCGCTTCGACCGCACCTTTTACGATTTCTACCGGTGCATTGTCTCCGCCCATCGCATCGACAGCAACTTTCACTAACTCTGACATATGCAACCTCCTAATATCTTTCTTTAATATACTAAACCCATATATAAAAATCAAGCTGTTTTTCATGTACAAAATATTTTTATTTCAATACATATAGTTATATCCGTTTTTCACGTAATAAGCTCTTTTTCCTATCACATGAAAAAAGGCCTTCCCAATATCTCAGGAAAACCTCAGCTTTTCATTCATTAATCTACTGCAATAATTTCTTTTTTGTTGTAAGAGCCACATTTCTTGCATACTCTGTGGGGCATCATAAGAGCACCGCATTTGCTGCATTTCACCAATGTAGGAGCGCTCATTTTCCAGTTCGCTCTTCTCTTATCTCTTCTACCTTTGGAAGATTTATTCTTGGGACAAATAGACATTGTTACACCTCCTTATTTGCATCAAAGATATCTTTTATCCTTGCCATTCTCGGATCGGGTACAAACGTATCACAATCGCATGTTTCCACATTCAAGTCTTTCCCGCACTTCATGCAGATTCCTTTGCAGTCCGGTTTACATAAGACCTTCGTCGGCAAGTTCATAAAACACTCATTCTTAATTAAGTCGTCTACATTAAGCTGGTAACCTTCCATGAAATTCTGGTCATCGTCCTGTATGTCTTCCTTATATTCGTCCGGTCCTTCCACCGTCCGCATAAAGTCGAGTATCACCTTCTGATTAACAGACTTCAGACATCTGTCACAGCTTATGGCAAATGTAAGTTCCATCTTCCCCTCAATAGACGCTTTGTTCGTTCCAAGATTGGTCAAAGTAAGTGTCAAAGGCGTCTTCCGGATTACGGGGAAATCGCCGAGACGGCAATTCAACTCCGCTATATCCATGTCCACCTGTTTCTCCACCGCTTTTCCTTCGGATGTTAAAACATCAGTTAGGTTCATTAACATAGCTGACTCCTTATGAAAATAATCATTTTCACACTTTGTCAATTATACATATCGGATACTTTTTTGTCAATAGTTATTTCGTTATTTTACCAGTGCAAACGTTTCTCTCGCTATTGCCAGTTCTTCATTGGTAGGAATGGCAAGTACCTTCGTTCTGGAATCCTCCGTAGAAACTACAGTTTCTTCCCCCTGTGCCTTATTCGCCTGCTCGTCCAGGACGATTCCTAGAAAGCCCAGATAATCGCAAACGAGGTTTCGAATGAATCCGCTGTTCTCTCCGAATCCAGCCGTAAAACAGATGGCGTCCACGCCGTTCATCGCCGCCGTATAAGCACCGATATATTTCGCCACTCTGTAGGCGAAAGCCTTCATCGTGCGCACGGAAGCTTCATCCCCTTTTTCATACCCTGCTACCAAGTCCCTGAAATCGGAGGACAATCCGCCGGAAAGCCCTAACACTCCGGACTCCTTATTGAGGATATCCATAATCTGATCAATATTCTTTTCCTCTTTATGAGCGATAAATTCAATGATAGCCGGGTCGATATCGCCCGAACGTGTTCCCATGATTAAGCCCTCAAGCGGTGTAAGTCCCATGGAAGTATCCACACATTTTCCATTCTTTACCGCCGACACGCTGGCTCCGTTTCCCAGATGACATACGATAATCTTCAAATCCTCATAGCTTTTTCCTAAAAGCGCTGCCGCCCTATGGGATACATAAGAATGGCTGGTACCGTGAAATCCGTATCTTCTCACCTTGTATTTCTGATAATATCCGTAGGGAATAGCATACATATACGCCTCTTCGGGCATAGTCTGATGGAAAGCGGTATCGAATACGGCTACCATAGGTGTCGACGGCATAAGCTCTCTGCATGCGTCAATACCCACAAGATTAGCCGGATTGTGCAAAGGCGCCAGCTCATTGCACTCTTTAATGGCTTCAATCACTTCATCAGTAATGATAGTAGAAGCAGCGAACTTCTCTCCTCCGTGTACAATACGGTGTCCCACCGCGCCAATTTCCTGAAGGCTTTTTACAACGCCGGCCTTATCGTCCGTCAAAGCGTTCAGCACAAGCCTTATCGCCTGTGTATGGTCCTTCATCGGAGTTACCGTCTTCACTTTTTCGCCTCCGGTAGGCGTATACACCAACTGGCTTCCTTCTATTCCTATTCTTTCGCAAAGTCCCTTTGCAATCAGCTTCTCATCAGCAGCGTTGATCAACTGAAACTTAAGAGAAGAGCTGCCGCAGTTTATTACTAAAATATTCATTATACCCATGCTCCTTTCAAAGTCTGGAGACTTTGTGCGGGTGTACCTGCACACCTTAAGCACAAAACTCCGGCTGAAAGAATTAATTCTTTCAACCTTATATCTTCTGAGATTTTATCTTTATTTATAATTTTATCGCCAAATTACGCGAGCTGAGCCTGCACCGCCGTCAGCGCCACAACACCTACAATGTCCTGCCACGAACATCCGCGGGATAAATCGTTTACCGGTCTGGCGATTCCCTGAAGCATCGGGCCGTATGCCTCCGCCTTCGCCAGCCTCTGTACAAGCTTATAGCCGATATTTCCGCTGTCCAGATTAGGGAAAATAAGAACGTTGGCCTTACCTGCCACCGGGCTGCCCGGAGCTTTCGATTTCGCCACCTGAGGCACCAATGCCGCATCTGTCTGCAGCTCTCCGTCCAATATGAGATGAGGATAATTCTCCTTTGCAATCTTCGTAGCCTCTACCACCTTATCCACAAGCGGGTGCTTCGCGCTGCCCTTTGTGGAATGGGACAGCATAGCGATTATCGGCTCCGTTCCCACAAGCTGCTTAAAGCTCGTAGCGCTGGAATCTGCAATCGCAGCAAGCTCTTGTGCCGTAGGGTCCTGATTGAGCCCGCAGTCAGCAAATAAGAAGGTTCCGTTGTCGCCGTACTCACAATCCGGCACATCCAGAATAAAGAATCCCGATACGAGCTTCACTCCCGGTGCCGTTTTCAAAATCTGCAATGCAGGACGCAGAGTATCCGCCGTAGCATGACACGCTCCCGCAACCATGCCATCCGCATCGTTAGCTTTTACCATCATAACTCCAAAGGTCAGATAATCCTTCAGGATAAGCTCCCTCGCCTTCTCCATCGTCATTCCCTTGGACTTTCTCAGTTCATACAATAGTTCGATATATTCTTCCAGTTTCGGCGTTTTTTCCGGATTCACAATCTTAGCTCCCCCAAGCTCTACCTCCAGCCAGCCGGCACCGTCCATAATTTTTTCTTCGTCACCTATCATAATGATATCAGCAATTCCCTCAGATATAATACTAGACGCCGCTATCAGAGTTCTTTTGTCCGTGGTCTCCGGCAGGACGATCGTCTTTCTGTCGCTTCTCGCTTTTTCCTTAATAATGTCAATATAGGCCATAATCCTATTTCTCCTTTCGAGTAACCTGATAAAACAAATTCCCCCATTATCACTAAATCTTGTATACAAAAAAATTATACAAGATTTATATAATCCATACAAGCGAAAAATTGTATGAAATCTTGCAAATATTGTGCTAAATTGAGTACAAAGCCTTTTCATTGAACTAACAGGCATTTCATGATACTATTTATAAATAAATCCATGGAGCATTTGAGGAGCCGATATGAAGACTGCAGGCATCATTGTAGAATATAATCCCTTTCACAACGGACACAAATATCATATAGAAAAAACAAAGGAGCTGACGGGCTGCGACTTTCTCGTGGCTGTTATCAGCGGAGACTATACACAGCGAGGCGTCCCTGCCGTTATCGATAAATACGCCCGGACAACAATGGCTCTGGAAAACGGCGCAGACCTGGTCTTGGAGCTTCCGCTTTTTTATGCTGCCGGAAGCGCCGAATATTTCGCCATGGGCGCCGTTACACTTTTGGATAAGCTGGGGGTTGTGGACTCTTTATGCTTCGGAAGCGAATGCGGAGCTATCCATGTCCTTTCCAAAATCGCCTCCACCCTTTTGGAGGAGCCTGTCCTTTACCGGAGCATCTTACAAGAAAGTCTCAAAAAAGGGCTTTCCTTTCCCAAGGCACGAAGCATTGCGCTTACCGCCTGCCTTCCGGACCCTGCCTGTGCCGAAGCGATCGTTTCCCCCAACAACATTCTCGGCATCGAATATATAAAAGCCATAGAGAAACGTACAAGTTCTATACAACCTTATACCATACAAAGGGAAGGCGCCGGCTATCATGACGACCTGCTCCTGACCGGCATATATGAAGAAACCCCTCCGAAAAGCTCTGCCTCCGCTATCAGGCAATCCATCGACAATGGGTGCGGGCTCTCTCGTATCAGAGAACATGTTCCGGAATCGGTATACGAGCTGTTATGTGCCGCCTATCTGAAAAGCTTTCCCGTAAAGAGCGATGATTTTTCACTTCTATTAAAATATAAACTGCTTTTGGAGGAAAACGTTGGCTATACGCAGTACGTGGATGTGCTTCCCGATCTGTCCGATAAAATAAAAAAGAATCTTTACCGCTATGAAAGCTTTGAGCAGTTCTGCGAGCTTTTAAAATCAAAGGATATGACATATTCCCGCATAAGCCGCTGCCTTCTTCATATCCTTCTGGATGTGAAAAAAAGAGAGTTTACACATTATGTCGAAACCGGCTGCATTCATTATGCCAGAATCCTGGGATTAAAAAAGGATGCCGCGGAGCTTTTGCACGAAATAAAAACCCGTTCCCGCGTTCCTCTCGTTTCAAAGCTGGCTGACACTTCCTCCTCGCTTACTGAAACCGGACTTTCCATGCTTCAAAAGGAAATTCAGGCATCCCACATTTACGGTTCGGCAGTCTCCGATAAATTCGGCACCCCTTTTGTGAACGAATATGAAAAACGGATGGTTGTCCTCTAACCATCCGTTCTTTTTCTTCCATTATTATGCCGTTATCTCCTCGAATTGAGATTTATACAATTCCGAATAGAAGCCGTTCTTTTCTAACAGCTCCTCGTGATTACCCTGCTCGATGATATCGCCGTCCTTCATTACCAATATCACATCTGCATCCCGTATCGTCGATAAACGGTGAGCGATGACGAAGCTGGTTCTTCCTTTCATCAGGTTGTTCATTGCCTTCTGGATACGAGCCTCTGTTCTCATATCCACAGAGCTCGTGGCCTCATCCAAAATCATAATTTTATTATTTGCAAGGATTGCTCTGGCAATCGTAAGAAGCTGCTTTTGTCCCTGCGATACGTTACTGGCTTCCTCGTTAAGCTCCATATCATAGCCGCCGGGCAAAGTCTGGATAAAGTGATGGGCATGAGCTGCTTTCGCTGCCGCAATGACCTCCTCGTCCGTAGCATCCAGCCTGCCATACCGGATATTCTCCATAATCGTTCCTTTAAACAGCCACGTATCCTGAAGCACCATGCCAAAGGCCTTTCTCAGCTCGCTTCTCTCAATCTCCGTTATATCATGGCCATCTACGCGTATCTTTCCGCCGTTCACATCATAAAAACGCATCAAAAGCTTAACCATTGTTGTCTTACCCGCGCCGGTAGGGCCTACTATTGCTACTTTTTGCCCCGATTTAACCTCGCTGCTGAAATCGTGGATAATGATTTTGTCCGGCTTATAGCCAAAACGCACATGCTCAAAGCTTACGCTGCCTTCTACGTTTTTAAGGCTTACCGCATTCTCCTTTTGCTGCTCTTCCTCTTCTTCACCTAAGAATTCAAACACCCTTTCCGCTGCCGCCGCCATAGACTGAAGCATGTTGGATACCTGCGCCACCTGAGTAATCGGCTGCGTGAAATTTCTGACATATTGTATGAATGCCTGAATGTCTCCGATTTCAATAGTTCCTTTTACTACCAGCAAACTTCCGCTCACCGCCACCGCTACATATCCCAGATTTCCTACGAAATTCATGATAGGCTGCATCATTCCGGAAAAAAACTGGGATTTCCAGGCCGACTGGTACAAAATGGTGTTGGTTTCATTGAATTCCTTCAGCGCCTGCTCCTCTCTGTTAAAAGCCTTCACGATATTGTGACCGCTGTAAATTTCCTCCACCTGTCCGTTAATTTTGCCCAAATATTTCTGTTGAGCCACGAAATATTTCTGTGAAAATTTCACCACCCCTCCGATGAGCACTCCCGATACCGGAAGAATGACGAAAGCAATCAGTGTCATAACCGGGCTGATGCTGAGCATCATAATAAGAATACCGATAATCGTCGTTACCGAGGTGATAAGCTGTGTCACGCTCTGGTTCAAGCTCTGTCCCAGGGTATCCACATCGTTGGTAATTCTCGATAATACCTCCCCTACCGTCTTGGACTCGAAATACTTCATAGGCATACGGTCAATTTTCTGGGAAATTTCTTTTCGGAACCGATAACTCAGCTTCTGGGAAATTCCCGTCATGATTATCCCTTGTATAAATGACAGCAGCGCGCTGATCGCATAGAGACCGAGTAACAGAAGCAAAATACGGGCGATTTTCTCGAAATCGATTCCTCCCGTTCCCGCAACCTTTGCCATAACACCGTTAAAAGTTTCCGTTATCGCCCTACTCGTTATCTTAGGTCCTATGATATTGAATGCGGTGCCTCCTATAGCAAAAATTACAACGGCCAATAGTCCGTATTTATAAGCCCCCATATATTGCAAAATCTTCCGGGTAGTTCCTTTAAAGTCTTTCGCCTTTTCTCCCGGCATCATCCCTCCGCCGGGACCACGCATCCTTCTTTGAGGCTTTGAATTATTCTCGCTCATTACAAGGTCCCTCCTCTTAACTCCGCTTCAGACAGCTGTGCCTTGGCAATTTCCTGATATGTCTCACAGGAATCCAGCAATTCCTCATGTGTTCCGATTCCCGTTATTTTTCCGTCATCCAATACGATAATCTGATCCGCATGCAGTATCGTGCTGATCCGCTGTGCTACGATAATGACTGCCGACTCCGTAAGCTTTTCATGCAGAGCCTTTCTAAGCACCACATCCGTCTTATAGTCCAGAGCGGAAAAACTATCGTCGAAAAGACAGATTTTAGGACGCTTTACGATTGCTCTGGCGATGGACAGCCTTTGCTTCTGCCCTCCCGATACGTTGGTTCCGCCCTGGGAAATCTCGCTCTTATAAGCTTCCGGCTTGCTGTCTATAAATTCCTGAGCCTGCGCAATCGCGGCTGCTTCCACCATCTCTTCATCGGTTATGGTATCTCCCGCGAACTTAATATTGGATTCGATGTCACCGGAGAAAAGTACACCCTTCTGCGGAACATATCCCAGCTGACTTCTTAGCTTATGCTGGGATATATCTCTAATGTCTATACCGTCTATCGTGATTCTTCCCTCCGTCACATCATAAAACCGCGGAATGAGATTGATCAGCGTAGATTTGCCGCAGCCGGTACTTCCTATAATCGCGGTAGTCTTACCCGGTTCAGCCGTAAAATCGATGTTTGAAAGAGCATTCTCATCTGCTCCCGGATATTTAAAGGATACATACTCAAAGGAAAGCCTGCCCCTTAATTCTCCCGCTTCATTATCCTTCACAGCTTCCTTATCGTGAATCGCCGTTTCCGTATGAATGACCTCCTCAATACGTTCTGCAGCTACTCCCGCGCGGGGAAGCATGACAGAAATCATCGTTATCATCAGAAATGCCATAACGATCTGCATCGTATAAGTAATAAACGCCAGCAAATCACCCACCTGAAGATTGCCCATATCGATGCCATGAGCTCCGAACCATACGATCATAACGGTAATTCCGTTCATAATCATCATCATGAGCGGCATCATAAAGGTCATGACCCGGCTGGTGAACAGCTGGTTTTTCATGAGCTTCACATTGGCCTCATCGAAACGCTCCTCCTCGAACTCTTCTCTCCCGAAAGCGCGGATAACCGGAACGCCCGTCAGTATCTCTCTGGAAACGAGGTTCAATCTATCGATAAGAGTCTGCATAATCTTGAACTTAGGCATCGCCACAATCATCAATACTGCTACCAGTACGGTAATTGCCGCTACCGCCACTCCGATAATCCATCCCATCCCGGTTCTCGTGCTGGCGACCTTGATTACGCCGCCGATTCCTATAATTGGAGCGTACATCACCATGCGAAGCAACAGGACTGAGACCATCTGCACCTGCTGAATATCGTTCGTGCTTCTCGTAATCAGGGAAGCCGTGGAGAATTTCTCCATTTCCGCATTGGAGAAGGAGATTACCTTATGGAATACCCTTCCTCTCAGCGTCATTCCTATCTTCGCAGAGACTCTGGAGGCAAGAAGGCTGGATAAAATTGCCGTAATCATCATCACTACGGAAAGTCCAAGCATCTTTCCTCCCTTGCTCAGCAGATAATGGGTCTGTACCGCTGCGCCGTCTGAGCCCATAGCCTCATATTCCGCCTTCACGAAATTCACCGCCATCTGAGAAACAGCAGTATCTCCCATGTCCGCATAAGCTTCCATCGCTTTGCTCCGGTATTCCAGCACCTGTTCCTTACTCATCATGCCGCCTTCTATCATAGCCTTCAAAGTATCGATATCCATTTCCTTCGATTGAGAAAGCGCCGTTAACATCGCCATCGGCATCGCCATGCTCTCATCCAGCGTCTCCACAGTCTGAATATCCGCCGTATTCAGCTCATAATTGCCATCCTCATTCTCACTGTAAGAAGACATCATGAACTCTGCCTCGTTCTCAGGCATGAACAGACTTATATTTTCTAAGGTTTCCCCTCTTATTTCCTCAGGCGCCACATGGTCAATGCCTCCCTGACCTATCCCTACGTCCACGATATCCGCCGTATACTGCGGCAAGGTCAGATCACAGTACGCCTGCAGCACCAAAAGAGCTATGATTATCACCACCGACGCTTTAGACTCGCCTAAATATTTTAATATTTTAAACATGACTGTCTCCTTTTAACTCCTCTTCCATAATATCCTCTAACAAATTGCATAACGTGATAAATTCTTTCATATTCTTTTCGCCCATGCGTATCACGACTCTGCGCATGATTTTGTCCATTTTTTCCTTGCTCTTCTTTCCGGCTTCCTTTCCTTTATCGGTCACATATACGTACGTATTCCTTCTGTCCTCCTTATCCACATCGCGCCCTGCATATCCCCGTTCCTCCAATGCTCTTATCATTTTCGATACTGCCGGAGAAGATATGTGAAGAGCCTTTGCCAGCTCCCATACGTATATCCCTTTTCTGTCGTCGTTTTCCCTCAAGAAGCGTTCCATCACCATCAGCATTTCGAATTCCCTCTTAGATATATCGTGAAAAAGGAATTCGTATCTCATCTTCCGGAACCGGTTTACCGTCCTTATTAAGTCCTCCTGTATTTCATTCAGATTCATTTTACAACTGCACCCCTTTCAAAGTCTGTAAACCTTGCCCTCATTCAAAAACGCAAATACTTAACGCATATAATTCTTAACCTTGTTATGTATTTAGCATTTAACATAATACTCTTGTTTACGCCGCTATTCAATAAAAAAATTATTAAAAGAGTATAAAGGAAAATAAAAAAGGAAAGATATGAGCCAGCCGTTTCTCAAGCTCTTATATCCTTCCCTGTAAGCAACCTTTTTATCACGTTTATAGACTGCTATCGATTGACAATAAAAAAAGCAGATAGCGGGAGTCGAACCCGTCTCTCCGGCTTGGGAAGCCGGCGTTCTACCGATGAACCATATCTGCAAAGCTTATTCCATGAGCATTCTTCACTCATTCACTATATAATGTTCCAGCGCACACCGAATGGCACTTTCCTGCTCATTCGTCTCCAGTATGCGAAGCTCCAAGGTCCTGGACAAATCCATGCTGAAAATTCCCATCACTGACTTCGCATCTACGATATACTTCCCGGAAATCAAATCGAAATAGCCGTTAAACTGCGCCATGATGCTGACAAATTTCTTGACCTCCTCGATGGACTGCAGTCTGATTCTAAAGCTTTTCATCCAAACGACCTCTCCTCTAATCCTATTCTTTCATTTCCTATAACATTACTATTGTACTAGCCAAAACACATTTTGTACAGTCCTATTTTTAAAAAATCTTTTCTACCAGATATACTCTGTTAAAGGGTATGGAAAAATAATATCCGTCTACAAAATCCTCCGTAAAACCGATAACCTCTTTCGCAATTTCCACACCGGTACTCTCGCCTTCTTCTCTCGTCATTCCATGATGGAAACGGGCAATGACCTCCTCCGTCACATTGATTCCCGCCATCTCATTCCTGATGAACTGGGCGTTTCTAAGGCTTACCAGAGGCATGATGCCGCAAAGAATCCTGGCTTTCGTCTGATCCTTAATATATCGAAGCTTCTCAGCTTCCTCAAGCGTAAATACGGGCTGGGTCAGAAAGAATCCGGCTCCCTGTGCCATCTTCTTTTTCACTCTTCCGACTTCCACCTCCAGATTCGGCCGGTTGTGATTCAAGGCCCCTCCAAATGTCACCGGATCCTTTGCAAATTCCTCCTGATTCAGCTCGTTTACGATTTTCATCAACCCTACGGAATCGAAATTGAACACGCTCTTTACCTCCTGCCTGATCAATGTCGGCACCGGATCTCCGGTAATCACAAGCATGTTCCTTATCCCGTTTATATAAGCACCAAGAAGCTGTGAGCGCATGGCAATCGCATTCTTATCCCGGCAGCATATGTGGGGCATCACGCAAAGCCCCGTTTCCTGCGCCACCTTCATGCTCATGAGTATGGAATCCGCCCGGGTCCTGCCGGAAGGAGAGTCAGGAAATGTAATCACATCCGCATTATGCTCCTTCAGAAAAAAGGCTGCCTCCATCACCTTTTCATCGTCCGCTCCCGGCGGCGGCGAAATCTCAACCGCAATCAGCTTTTCTCCTTTTCTTTTTCCCTTCCAAAAGCTGCTGTCAACCTGCTGTATCTTCACTTCTTCCGCTCCGCGGCCCGCCGCTTCCTTTTCCCTTTGATGAAGATCCACCGCTTCCTTCAACAGACGGATATATTCCGGATTCGTTCCGCAGCAGCCGCCCAGAATATCCGCTCCTTTCAGAGAAACCTCCTTCATCTTGCGAGCAAAATATTCCGCATTGTCCCTGAATATCATACGGTTCTTTATAAGCTTGGGATAGCCTGCATTTGGCAATGCCGTAATATATTTTCCTTCCGGAAGCCTTATCTTATCCAGGATCGTATATAAATGTCCCGGGCCGACACCGCAGTTAAGCCCTACCGCGTCTATCTGTTCCACATCTGCCGCTTCCCGAAGCAATCTTCCCGCACTGATTCCCGCGTTGCTGTAACCGTGCTGATTCACACAGAACTGCACGATAATGAATACCTCCCGCTCCTTTTTTATCGCCTCGATAACGGGAAGTATTCTATCCAGTTCTGAAAAGGTTTCAAATAAGAGAATCTCCGCACCTTCAGATAAAAAGGTATCACAAATAAGCTTATATTCGCTGAATATCTCCTCTTCCGGCGTTCCTGAATCCATGGGAATGGGGCCGATGTCGCCTGCCAGAAAGCAGTCCTCTCCAAGTGTCCTGCCGCTTGCAGAAATCGCTTCCAGTGCATTTTTCCAGGCCGAACGGATATTTTCAGCCACTTCCAGGCTATCGCACTGAAGGCTGACCCTGTTGGAGGCAAAGGTATTGGTCCTGATAAGGGCCGCTCCTGCCTCCAAATAGCTCTCATGTATCCTTTTTACAAGCTCAGGACACAGTGCATTAGCCTTCTCAGGAAGCATCTCATCCTCCGCAATGGCCGCGAAATAGGTTCCGAAAGCGCCGTCACATATTATTTTCTCATTCTGCAAGTACTGTTGAATCTTCATATCTTTTCTCCGCGGTATATTTATAATAATCGATCACCTATTTTCATTTACGTATATCTGTGCTCTGCTTTGGATGATGTCCGCTACTTCCTTGGCGCTCTTTTGTCCTGCAAAATAAGGTGCGGCCTCCTCTGAAATAATGTTAATAAGGTTCTGATCATAGGCATAAGGCTTATCTATTGTCTTCACAACTGCCAGCACTTCGTCGATTTCCTCCTGGGTCATAGGAGTAATCGGTATATCCATGCCACCTACGGTATAGGTCTGGTCATACTCAACAAAATTTCCGTTCTCATCCTCATAGGTTTGCTTCTGCTTCGCCTTCTCAGCCAGCGCATCAACGCGCTTCAAACTAAGCGGCCAGCCATATTCGATCGTATTTTGAAAGTCATCGGTCAGAAAATATCTCATAAACTGCCATACGCCGTCCTTGTTCTTTGATTTCGACGACATGACAATGTCCATATTCGGCATGATTGCCGAGCCCTTTCCATCGGCTGAAGGGAAGCCTATAAGGGTAATGTCCTCTCCATAGGTTCCTTTTTTCATATAATTATAACTGGAAAATCCATCCATATAGCTAATGTTTAACAGCACCTCGCCGCTTCTCCACAGGCTGTCATAATTCCTCCAGTATTCGTCCGTGTAATAGGAAACATCATACTGCTCAGGAAATTGGTTCAAAAATTCCAATAAGGAAATAAAGGCATCGGAACCAAACTTGCACTCACCTGTATTCCAGTCAATGAACTGACTTCCTGCCATTTGAATGCTGTAATTCAATACGCTTCCCCTAATCTCACCGGCAAATACCTGTGTTCCTTCGGGCTTCGTAGCCATGAGCGCATTCAGATCCTCCATGGTCCAGCCCGGCTCCGCTCCTACATCCGCAGTCTTTCCTATCACGGTAAAAATAGTGAAGCTCGGCACCAGCTGATACAGTTTGCCATCGGTTTCATACGCTGTGAGTACGTTCTGGAAATAATCGTCGCGTTTTAACTCCTCATCTTTATCAATATATGGATACAGATCCTCGAACAGCCCTTTGGAAATATAGCTTTCTGCCGGAAGGCTGGTGTCCATTATAAGGATATCCGGCACATTGCCCGAAGCGATGTCGGTATTTAGTTTTGTAGCGCCTCTCGTATAGTCCTCATCCGTATTATACTGAGTATAATCCGTTATCCGAATGCGATACTGCTCATTGGTTTTATTAAACTGCACGACTTGATTGCGAACCTCCCAGCTAAGCCCGTTGCAGGCCAATGTCAGGATCTTCTTATCCACAACATCCTTCGGGTCCACCTTAGTGAACTTCATCAGCATAGTACTTCCCGTAAGGTTGTCGTTTATCGTACCGTAGAATTCCTTATCGCTTACCGCCACCAAGCTGTAAATGTAAGAGGTATTTATATCGGAATCGATAAAATTCATCAGCTCCGTCACGCTTTCGTCACCCAGATTATATCCGCTGACGCCGTAGTTATCCACGAGCATAAGGTCGTAGCCTACGCCCGGATAATAAGTGTATGATGAAGAAATACCCGGAAGGAAATACTCCTCCTCTGAAAGCTTACCGGTATCCACATCCAGTCTTCTCAACCCATACTGATTGTTCTGCGAACCATAGGAAAGGATCAGGAGACTGCCGTCCGCTATCTGTATCGCATCTCCCATGCTCTCCTCTTCCTTCATATCCACGCTCTTTTGCTGCTGTCCCTGCAAATCGTACAAAGTGATCTTGTTGGAACTATCCATAATCGCAATTCGTCCGTCGTTTAAAAGCTTCATCCAGCTTACGTAGTAATAATCGTTCGCAGAGTCACTCGTCAAGGGCTGCTTCCACAACTCGTTTCCCTCTGCATCCAGCTTAACCAGAAAATAATTATCTTCATATACATAATTATCCGGATCGCTGGAATCCTCGAAATATTCATCCATAACTCCGTAAAAATTCCCCGATTCGTCTACCGTCAAGTAGTTCAGGGACTGATTCTCCGCAAGAGAGATCGTCGCCTTCACGGAATCCGAGCCATCCAGATTCTGGCTTACGATATAGGTCTCCCTTCCGTTTTCCAGCCAGTTATACCCGACTACATATAATCTGTCTCCCCGCAGGAAAAAATTACCGATGGAATTCTTATCCTCTATATCATTCAAGGCAACCTCTTCCGCCTTGTACACATGTTCCTTGGAATTCTTTTCCTCCTGTGTGTTTCCGCTTCCTCCGCAGGCCGCCAGCGACAATACCATTATACCTGCCAATAAACCTATGACTATCTTCTTCATAACCGTCTCCTCCTCTTTAATGGTATTGCATATTCTTAGAAATATTTCCACTTACTTTTTTCTTTACGAAACCGCTCCGCCACTGTGTCCTTCCAATCCGTAAGAACACGCCATACGTCTCTCCACGTCCATTCTTTTCTCTTCCAAAGTATAATAACAGTTACAATTATTATAAAGGCTGGAATCAAAAGGAACAATACCTGTAAGACTAACAGAACGGCAAAAATATCCTCCCATCCCCGAGCCACATTTTCCCAGTAGGGATATCCGATAGCATATGAATTCATGGAACGCGTGCTGAATTCTGCAATCACAGTAAACAACGACTTTAGTCCGTATCTTGCCGAATTCTCCACTACCTGCATGCTTACCTCGTCAATCCCGAACTTTTCCTTAACCTTGGCGTAAGCGAATCCGCTGACCGGGTCGGGCATTACGATTTCATACGTGTTAATTCCTGTTACGATCCCTTGTGCCTCCATGGTTTCATAGGAAATGTAAACTAAAGTTTTGTCCAGTCCCGCCGCTTCGTTCAGCCTGCCCTGCTCCCTTTTGATTACACCGGCAATATAGTGAGGCGTTCCGCCGATCCTTACCTCCATTCCGGTCACATCGTTAGAACCGAATAGCTGCCACGCCGCATCCTCGTCGATAAGTATCCTGTCGTGCATTAAGTCGCTTCCCGAGAAATAGGAACCGTTAATAAGCTGCAACGGATGAAACAGGAAGAAATCTCCTCCGACACCCACCGTATTAGCCTCTAATGTTGTTTTACCATTCGTCAAAGTGACCTTGCCTTGCACACTGTAAGCGTCCGCCCACAGTCTTGCACTTTCACTGGGTGCTGTTATGGAAGCCTCTTTGAGCGCGGCATCCAGCGAGTGCTCAAAGGTCATAACACTGTTCTTATCCACATTCGTCCCTGCGGCAAAAAAGCAGCTTATCTGAGCCGAATCGCTCTCTTCCGACCACCTCGCCGCAGCATTCTGATCTAGAAGCTCCTGCTTTTTCACCGTGGCAAATACGCTGATACCCGCCCATATGAGCAGGCACAGCACCACGGATAAAACCACAATTATTTGTTTTATTGTAAAATTCCTCAAAATTTTTCTCATATCCCATCAACGCGTTATTACGCGCTCTCCGTTAGCTTAATCCGTCAGACGAACCTGTTTTCCTGCTTCTACCGGCTTCGTCGCTGTCGTTATTACATATTCATAGCCATAAAGCCCTGCAGAAATCGCCGTATGCGTATCGTCAGAGGCCAGTACCTCCACATCGATTCTCGTGGCAATATAACGGTTGCCAAGAGGACTGCTCTTCGATTCCACAATCAGTATGAACTTGCCGTTCTTGTCCTCCCTGATAGCACTATTAGGCACCACCAGCTCATAGTTGGCGCTCTTTTGTCCCACCGCCAGACTCAACGCCTGGCCAGCCTGCACATCACCTTCTACATTGAATGTCAGCTGCTTTTTCTGCGCCGGATCGGTCTGATCCGGTTTAATAGATACCAGCGTCGCTTTTATATCGTCATAATACCAAGAATTCTGTACCTCCGCAATATCACCGACTGAAAGCTTCTTCGCCTGCTCTGTAGTGGCGGAGAAGGAAAGAGTGAAGCCTTTGCCTGCTACCTGAATAACTGCAAGAGCTTCTTCCGGCTGTGTCTTTTCACCCGCAACGCGGTTTAATGTTGTAACGATTCCATCTACCGGAGCATCTATTGTTGCACCTACTGCATTTTCTTCCAGTTTTTTAACTTTCTCTTCCTGCAATTTAATCGATTCATTTTGTGATTCCAGATTAATCTCTGCCAGTAGCTCTTTCTGTATCTGAGTCATATCTTCCTTAGCCTTATTTAAAGAGGTCTCCGCTTTTGTCTGCGCCTCCTGCGCCTCTAATAATTGATTAGAAGCATTGGCTTTATCAATTGTGGTATCAACGCTGTTTTGCTTATCCGTAAGGGCTTGGTCTGCGTTTGCTTTTGCAGTACTCTTGTTATCTTGTTCATTTTGTTTACTTGCAACTTCTTTATTCACTTCTGAAGCATGTTTCTTTGCTTCCGTTACATTACGCTCTGCTTCCGATACTTCGCTTTGTTTTTTTGCTATACTTCCCTCTTCTGTTACGCCTCCATTAAGCGTAGCTAATCTTGCATCTCCGCCAGCAGTAGGATAAGCCGTCTGCGCCGAATTGTATGACGCCTCTAACTCCTTAACTGCATCGCCAGCTTCATCTACAGACTTCTTCTGCTCGGCTACCTCCGTAGCCCCAGCATTTGGATTTGCTGTATACCAACTGTCAAAAGCAGCTTTAAGGTCTGCGAGGTTTTTATCTGCGACTAATTTGTTATCAGCATAATTATCTAATGTATTCTTTAAAGTCTGTAGGGAATCTCTTTCCGATGTAAGACTCGTTAATTCTGCTTTCTTTGCAGTCAGATTATTTTCAGCAATCGTTACATCTGCAGTTGCTTTTGTCGCTTTTGCCTGTGCATCTGCTAAAGCCTGCCCAGCACTGGTAACTTCTTTCTGCGCATTCGATACCGCATTTTTTTCGTTCGTAGTATCCACTACCGTATTCCCGATATACCCCAGCTGCTTATTTATTTCCGCCACTTTTAAAGTAGCGGTATCGTATTCAGCTTGCGCTGTATCCAAAGCCGCCATTGCCGCTTGAAGTTTCTGCTGTTTCTGGGTTAATGTAAGTGTATCATCACTCTCAATATTCTTTACTGTACCAACTCCCAAGCTCTCCGTAATTACCGCTATCTGATAGGTTAGCATCAATGTATTTAATTCCTTCTGAGCATCAGCAAGTTCAGTGCTTTCCTTATCTTCCAGATAAAATAAAACATCGCCCTTTTTTACTTCATCTCCTTTTTTCACCGCAACACTGGAAATTACGCGACTTTCATTTATCGACACATTATAAGGGTCGGTGGCCTCTATATTTCCTGTCCCCCTTACCTTAGCCGCGATCGTCCCGCTCTGTACATACTCCGTGGCTACCTCCGGCAGGGAATAGTTCATAATCGTATTGGAAAAGAATGTCAGCACAAGCATTGCGGACAAAAATATAATTGCCGCATTCTTTACCCATTCCCTTCTTTTTGTAGCGTTTGAATTCTCATTCATTAAAATATCTCCTCCTATCCCTTAATTCCGCCCTGATAAGTGATTCCCTCTACCAAATAATCCTCTCCGTATAGGAACACCAAAAGCGTAGGTACCATGTATATCGTAGCGACGGCAAATGCCAGTCCTATTTCTCCCGCATTGATTTTCGAGAGAAATACGGATAACGGGTGCATCGCTTCATCTGAAAGCAATATGAGGGGTTGTTCCACCATATTCCAATAGTCTATAAAAATTAAAATTGCAATGGAGCACATACAGCCCTTGCAAAGAGGCATACATATCCGTCTGAATATCTGCCATTCCCCGGCTCCGTCAATCTGCGCCGCTTCTATTACCGACACCGGAATCCTGCGCATGAATTTGGTCAGCAGATATACTGCAAATGGAGAAAAAATGCCCGGCAGCCATATCGCCCACCTCGTATCAATGATATTCAGCCAGCCCGACACCAAATAGTTAGGCACCAGGGTAACCTGATAGGGCATCAGCATCAATATGATATAAACAAAAAATATTATTTCTTTTAGTCTGCCCCTGTATCTGGTAAAACCATACGAAGCCAAGGCTGCCACCAGCAATTGGAAACCGACGATAGGAACTACCAAAATGACGGAATTCCAAAACTTGAATAAATAATCAGGGCTCTTAAGGAGAACCGTGATATACTGACTGAAGGACACAATATCCGGAATAAATTTTAAGTTTACCTTTTCCGAAATATAAGTTTTTCCTCCGGTATCGGTGGTAGAAAATACTTGTCCGTAATTAGAAGATATTTCCGACGCCGACATGAAGGAATTCGTTACCGTAAGTATGATCGGCATAAGAAAAAGTATCGCGAAGAAAGCGGCGATTATCGTTGCCATCGCTCTCTTTTCGAAGGTCCTTCTCTTTTTCTTTTTCTTTTTTTTGATAAATACGCGGTCGCTTAATGCCGTTCCGGTTCCCTTTAATACACTTTTTCTAAATGTCATCCTTCCACATCCTTTCCGAAATAATTTTCCGTAAGGAAGAGAATTCCAATCAAAATTACCATTACAATGGACATCATAATAGCCGCTGCCGACAATTTCTGATAGTCTAGCGAACCGAACGTATTATTCATAAAATGCTGCATCATATATAACGTATTATAAGGATAACTGCCCGTCAATAGATATATTTCCCTAAATACCTTAAAGGAATTGATAAGCGACATAATGGTCACAAATAATAGTGTTGAGGATAAATACCTCAGCTTAATATAAAAGAAAATCTGCCTCGGCTTAGCGCTTTCCAGTACAGCCACCTCGAGAATATCTTTAGGTATGCTGCTTAACGCAGCCATAAACAAAATCATGTTATATCCCAGATTCTTCCACAGAAATAAAACAATAATGACGATCTGGGCGTAGTCCGATTTCAGCCAGTCGATTTTACCCGCTCCGAACAAGCCTATGACATCGTTCACCATGCCGTTATAGTGAAACAGTACCTGCCAGATCAAAACAATAGACGCGATGGGAACCATCATCGGCGTCAGGAAAAATGTCCGAAACTGACTCCGAAACGGTATCTTGCTGTCGAGAAGCAATGCCAGTCCCAGCGCCAGCACAACAGCAAGCGGAACTGCAATCAGCGAAAACTTCATCGTGTTGGCGGCTGCCTGCCGGAATGCCCCGTTATTAAATACATTCCTGAAATTATCCAGAAATACGAAGCTGTGGTTGATCGGATTGTCCACCACAGAATAATAAATGACCACTAAAAAGGGCACAACAAAAAACACCAATACACCTAATATGCTTGGAGACAGGAAAACGCAGGATATGCGTTTTCCTCTTTCGCCCTTTTTACGCAGGCTATTTATATTTTTCTTTTTTTTATTTTTCGGAGCTTTTAATTCCTTTCTCACAATATAATTACCTTCTATCTCGTCTCATTAATGTATGTCTGTAAACGGTTCTGAATCAGAGCTGCCGCATCGTCCGCACTCTTCTGCCCTTCAAAATAGGATTGTGCTTCCTCGCTTATGATCGAAAGCATTTCCTCGCTTTCTGTTCCATCCAGTCCAACGGAGCGTTCTATGATTTCCCGCACTCTGTCGACCTGCTCTTTAGAAGCTGCGTATACATCCACCGTGACATTATCTGTCCCGGAACCATAAGTCCACGTCGATTTGGATTTCTCCTTCTGCGTACCGTCCGTATCTTCATAATATTCCGCTTCCATGTCTTTTGCAAACTGTTTTTCAAGCGCCGCCTTCATGGTAGGAAAACCGCCGTTTGCCGACTGTATGTTTTCCTGCCTTTCTTTGGTCAGATTAAACTTCAGAAATTCCCATGCGCCCTCTTTGTTTTTAGAGTTTACATTCATTCCTGCTGTGGTTCCATTTGATTTTATTATGGAACCGTAATCGTTTATGGTAGGATAACCGATTACGTTAATTTCCTCTCCGAATATATGTTCATATATTTGAAATTGCTGGACAGAGGTAAGGTTTTCTTCCATTAAAAGCAATTGTCCGTTTCTTATTCTGTCAAATTGACTGGAATCAGGCTCTTCACTTATTTCTTTCGGAAAACGGTTGGAAAATTCCATAATCCGTTTAAATTCCTCTCCGGTAAAGTCGCATGCTCCAGTCTCCTCATCCACGAATTCTTCCATGTTCATGGAGCATAGAAGCTGCAATACCGAATTCTTTGTATTATAATCCAGTATCTGGGTATCGGCAGGCTTGGAATCTATCAGCTTTATCATATCATCCACAGTCCATGTTCTTTTGTCGCCTACATCGGAGACCTTGCCCACAAGAGTATTTATTCCGAACCAAGGTATGATTGCATATAATTTACCGTCCCGTGCATAAGTATATAACACATTTTCAAAATAATCCTCTTTGTTTATTACCGTATCATTTTCCAGGTAAGACGTAATATCCTCCAACGCTCCCATGGAAATAAGTTTGTCTAAAGAAGTAAAGCTGTATACCATATCGATCAGATCCGGCCCTTGACCGCTGGCCAAATCTGCTGCCAGAAGAGCGACACGTTCATCATAGTCCATGCTGTCGTCTCCATACTGTTTTACTTCAATCCGGTATTTATCGCTTTGTTTATTAAATGCAGCGATATCATTGGAGAGATAATAGGGAACCATTACTGTTCCATAGGTCAGTGTCGCCTTTTCAGGAACTTCGGATCGTTCTTTTTTCGTAACAACAATCAGCTCCGGCTTGCTCTGCTCGGACATAAAGTCTACTGATAAAGCAGCAATTCTTCCATCCTTAAGCTGTTTCACGCCTCGCAGGCTGGTGCTGTTAACGTCACTTTCCAGCCAATCCAGAACCTCCGTCGGCTCCGTGTCGCTGATATTGCATGTGTACAGTTTCGTCTCCCGCGTGTAAAGTATATCGGTATCCGCTCCCGCTTGATAGGTACCGTAGCCGAAGGATATACTGCTGTTCAAATCTTTAAGTGTTTTTCCCGAAAGATCCACTGCCTGCAGACGCCAGTCGGTGTCACCATAAAAGCCGACAACCACCGTTCCATCCCTCATTCGAAAAAGATTCTCAATATAGGTGCCCACCGGAAGCTCACAAAGCATCTCACCCGAAGGCTTTAATACATATATGCTCTGATTGGCATTCACGTAATAGTTGCCGTCTTTGTCTTCCAGTATATGCTGGATATACAAGTCCTTCACTTTTCCAAGCGAGTTCATGACATCCACTGATTCCAGCATTCGTCCGTCCTGGGATATTTTTCTTATTTCTACACTTTCCACTCCGGCAGCCGCATCTTCTGTCACTGCCTCCTCGTCTGCTGCCGCAGACATATATTTTACTAATCCCAGTATGAGATTACCCTCACTGTCGGTACCGATAGCGGAAATGAAAGCATCTGCTTCAAGCTCAACAGGCACCTGCTCGGGAGTATTTCCTTCCGTCCCGATGTCCATAGAAAATAACTGAGTGGTGCCGTCCTCGCTGCTTCCGGCAAAATAAACCTTTTCATCTTCACCGAATATCATACTTCCCGTCGTATAGCCCTCTGCTTCCAAAGTACGGTAATCCGCTACGTATATGTAATCCTTATCCTGAGTTCCTGCGGTTTCCTGAACCTCATTTGTCTTACCGCAGCCTGCAAGCTGCAAAGCCAGCACTGCCGCCAGGCCTAATATCCCTGCTTTTCTACCCTTACTCACTTAATTATTTCCCCTTTCAAACAGCTGTCATTATCTGTTTTCATTAACGTAAATCTGCACCCTGCTCTGTATGATATCCGCCACTTCTTTTGAGTTCTTCTGTCCTTCGAAAAAGGCAGCCGCCTCTTCATCCACAATGGCTGTAATCTGTTCATTATATTGATACAAGCTATCCACGCCCTCTATCAGGCCTCTTACTATATCCGCCTGCTCCTGGGTAGCTGCATAAATATCTACATTAAAATCGTCATACCCCCATGATGTTTTCATCTGTTTCACTTTATTGCCGTCAACATCTTCGTAATATTCCTGTTCCATTGCATCCTCAAACATCAGCTCCAACGCAGATTTCATAATCGGGAAACCATAACCATCCGTTTGCTGTTGAGCATCTTCCGTAAGCATCGTGCGGATAAACTGCCATACCCCGTCTTTGTTTTTCGACTTGGAGCTCATTGCCAGAGAAGCTCCTGAACCGGAAATAAAAGAACCATTATCCTTGTTCGTAGGATACCCGATAAACGCGACAGGTTCTCCGAACATCGCTTCATACATCTGGTAATCCGTTATTCCGCTGATTCCGGTATTTAACATAAGAAGCTCTCCGCTTTGCAGCCTCCCCGCGGTATTTCCTCCCATTCTGTCGTAATCGAATTCCAAATCAAAATAATTGGCGAATTCAAGCGCTTTTACAAAATCATCTCCGTTAAATTTGCATTCGCCGGTGTTCCAATCCACATATTGGTCCATATTCATCATAATATTGTACATGAGAACCGTACTCTTTGTCCCATAATCATATAACTCTACATTATCAGGCAGCTCTTTTACCATGTTTATAAGTTCGTCCAGAGTAATGCTGCTTCGGTCCCCTACCACTGATTTCTTCGCGATTACCGTATTTATAGTAAAAAACGGCGAAATCGTATAAAGCTTTCCATCTACCTCATACGCCTTCAGTATATTCGGCAGATAATTCTCCCTCTTTAACTCGGCATCATTGTCGAGATAAGGATACAAATCCTCCAAAAGCCCCTTAGTCGCATATTGCTGCGTGGTACCATTGGAAACGTCTATGATATCAGGCATATTCCCGCTGACGATATCCGAATTCATCTGCGTAAGTCCCGCCTCGTAATCGTCATTCATCTGCATGTATTCTTTTATTTCGATTCGGTATTCCTGATTTTTCTTATTAAAATCGATAACCTGTTTGCGGGTATCATAGCCAAGATACATTGTGCTGTAGGTGATGATTTTCTTCTCCGGCACCTCGCTTCCCTTCTTCTTGGTAAGAAAGGCCAGTTCAATTGTATTCGAGTCCTCCGTCCAGTAGGAAGTAACAGCTAATACCCTGCCGTCCTCCAGCATAGCGAAGGCAATCAGATCGCTGCTGTTAATGTCACAATCTATCCAATTGAGTATTTCTGTCGGTGCCTCGTCCCCCATATTATAAGAATACAGGAAATTATCTGAGCTGAACACAACATCATCCTGTACACCTTTGGCGAAAATATAGTTGCTGAAGGAGGAAACCATCATATTATTCTGCGCCTCTCCTACACCTTTTTTCACCAGATCAATAGGGTGAATCTCCATATTTTCCTGACCGTAATATACCAGCATCACAGTTCCATCTTTGGTAGAGAACATATTATTGATCCAGTTTTCCACCTCTACCGTGAACAGCTCCTTGCCATCCTTATCCAGCACCCATACCCCTTGGTCATAGGCCAGATATATATTCCCGTCCTTATCCGTCTCCAAGTACTGTACATATGTATTTTCATCTTCAAATATACTACTCACGTCCACTGACGAAATGATTGTACCGTCCACAGAAAGCTTGCAGATTTCCGTCTTCTGGGAAACGGGTGCCTGATAATCGTCTGCAGATATCACGCTGGTGGATTCCGCTGAGGAAACTACTACACTACCGCCGCCGGAATGCGATACACTCGTAGAAGTAACGCTAGCCGAGGAAGCTCCTTCCCCATCCGTATCGTCGGTTTCGTCTGCAGCATCTTCACCGCTTGCAATCTCATCCCCATCACTTGCCGCTGCTTCATCATCCGCAGATTCTTCCTCCGCAGTTCCGCTTACATTCCCGTCTTCGCCTGCAGCTTCATCCTGCGCCTCAGCCTCAGTACCATCTGCTTCCTCCCCAGATAATCCCTCTTCGTCATACAGATAGGTGACTACAATTGCCTGCAAGCCGCCCTCGGAATCCGCACTCATTCTCGAAATGCTCGAATCTCCGTCTAAATTCAGCGGCTTTTTAACAGGTTCCTCAGCTCCAATCTTGAGCTCGTACAAATATGAAGTAGATTTCTGCGTCGTATCATCATATTCGCTTCCCAGATAGTAAATGGTATCGCCGATAACGGTTATACTCTCCGCGCCGCTTTGTCCATTGTCTATTTCCTGATATTCAGGTACATATACGAATTCCTTCTGTGCCGTAGTATTCTCTGCGCTGCCTCCGCAGCCTGCCAGATAAAGGCAGGCAAAAAACGCCGCCGACGCAGCTATTATCCTCTTGTTCCTACAATCCCTTACACCCTTCATAATACTCTCCATATCCTTTCCATATCCTGCACATCTCGTACCGCTCTTTTAATTTTATAAGTAAACCACAATTTACATAATTGTATGTGAGAAAAACACTACATATAGAATATCATAGTATCCACGCCAGTACAACCTGACACTTCTTAATAATTTCTGAAGCCGCAGTTATATCTTGACACCAAAACAATTTTTCCAGGTAAAAAAGAAAGGGAAAATAGCTAGTTTTCTATTTTTCTAATTAAAATTCCATTTTTTAAGAGAACGTTGTCAATATAGTATCTTTCGAAAAGAATCCTCCCTTTTCCTGGAATCTCGATGTCTTCCTCTTCACAGTTGATGATGACCTCCACATACCTGTCTGCCCATTCCACTTTCAGAAATTCGATAATGCGGGGATTGGAAATTTTGTTGGGAAAATGGAAATTTCTGTTTCTCAGTAAAGGCTCCTCCTTTCGCAAATGGATGAGCTGTCTGATGATTCCAATTCTATCATTGTATTCTCCCGCCTCGATACTTTCCCAAGGCATACATCTTCTGCAATCCGGATCATGTCCTCCCTCCATGGCTATTTCTGTTCCATAATATATACATGGACTTCCCGGCATGGTAAAAAGCACTGCAAGCTGCTGGAAATATTCATCCAGATTCTTAACTTCCGAGCGAAGCCGCCTCGTATCGTGGGAATCCAGCAAATTGAAGAGCACATCATTCGTCTGCTGCATGTATCCCGTATAACATCTGTTAATCGTATATTCGAAGTCCTCCTTCGTAAGTCCTTTATCTATCCAAAAGTCCTTGATGCTCTCTCCCAGCGGATAATTCATCACCGCATCGAATTCATCCCCTCTAAGCCAAGGCATGGCGTCATGCCAGATTTCACCCAAAATATAGATGTCCGGCTTTATCGCCTTCATCCGAGTCCGCAGTTCCTTACAGAACACATGGGATATTTCATTGGCTACATCCAGTCTAATGCCGTCCACATGATATTTCTTCACCCACATTTCACATACCTCTAACAGATATTTCCTTACCCTGGGATTGTTGGTATTGAGCTTGGGCATATTATCAAAAAATGCAAAACTGTAATATTGTCCCGCTACGGCTGCTCCTTTGCTATGCCCGAAAGGCCATTCGTTAATCATGAACCAGTCATAATATTCCGATTCCATTCCCTTCTCAACGACATCCTGCCACGGAGCAAAATATTTCCCGCAATGGTTAAATACCCCGTCCAGCATAATTCGAATCCCCTTTTCATGTGCTTCCTCTACCAGACGCATAAAGGTCTCCTCCGTGCCGAAATTAGGGTCTATCCTCTTATAATCAGTAGTGTCATATTTATGGGAGGAAGGGGATTCATTGATAGGTGTCAAATATAGGCCGGAGATCCCAAGCTCCTTCAAATAATCCAGCTTATTGATAATTCCCTGAATATCTCCTCCAAAAAATTCGTCGTTTCTCACACTGCCCTTATTCCTCCAAGGCAGCATTTCCTCGGTATTCAACGACGTATCTCCGTTACAGAAGCGCTCCGGAAAAATCTGATACCAGATCGTATCGTTCACCCAGGCAGGCGTTACCGGAATATCTCCGGGATTCATCCACGGAAATACAAAACATTGTCTGCTCCTTCCCTCCAGATTCATCTGATCTTCGCTCATAAAGCCATCCTCGAAATAGTACCACTTCTCTTTTTCCGTTATCAGCTCGAAGTAATATTTCAGCCGTTTATATTCAGGCTCAACCGTCGTTGTCCACCAAAGCTGGTTCTTCAGTCTCTTTTTAAAAGGGATGTTCGCTGCCTCCCCCGTCCAATTTTCACCACCGCCAAGTATTCCCGACTTAAAAGGATCACCGTGCACAATATTCACATATTTCACATCATATCCCGTCTTAATATTAATGATGAGTTGATTCTCATTCAAAGGGTAGCAATAATTGTCGTTAGCTCTATGATACACCGCATTAAAGTCCATTTTATTATCCTCCTGTATTTGAAAAGTTGTTTGGAAAACGTTTTCCAAAATCTCTAATACGATAATACTATTACAAATGAAAAATGTCAATTCGAAACAGCAAACAGGCTGTACTGCCGGATGAAATCATTCCGAAAGCACAGCCTCCAATATTTATGTTGATACTTATATCAGCTTTACATCAGCACCTATCCTAATACCACTGCTAATTTTTAAAGCTATGAATTGGCGCCGGTATTCTTCCTCCCCGGTTAATAAAATCATCGCAGGAGAACTTGTTGACCGGCATAATCGGCGCATATCCTAACAAGCCGCCGAATTCCACCGTCTCTCCCACCCCTTTTCCGATGACCGGAATAAGGCGTACCGCCGTGGTTTTCTGGTTGATCATGCCGATAGCCATCTCGTCTGCAATAATACCGGAAATAGTCGTTGCCTTCGTATCTCCGGGAATGGCTATCATATCCAAGCCTACGGAGCATACGCATGTCATAGCCTCAAGCTTCTCTATGGAAAGAGCTCCTGCAATCACCGCATCGATCATTCCCTGATCCTCGCTGACCGGAATAAACGCTCCGCTTAAGCCCCCCACATAAGAAGAGGCCATGACACCGCCCTTCTTCACCTGATCGTTCAAAAGCGCCAGCGCAGCCGTCGTTCCAGGCGCACCCGCATATTCCAGTCCTATCTCGCACAAAATCTCTGCTACACTGTCTCCTACCGCCGGAGTGGGGGCTAACGACAGGTCCACGATGCCAAAAGGAACATTCAATCGCCTGGATGCCTCCTGCGCGACGAGCTGCCCCACTCTCGTCACCTTAAAAGCAGTCTTTTTAATCGTCTCGCACAACACCTCGAAGTTCTCGCCCCGCACCTTGCTCAGTGCGGTCTTCACAACTCCCGGTCCGCTGACACCTACATTGATAATCTTATCCGCCTCCGTCACTCCGTGGAACGCGCCCGCCATGAACGGATTGTCATCCGGCGCATTGCAAAATACAACAAGCTTCGCACAGCCCAAAGAGTCGTCTTCCTTCGTATATTCTGCAGTCTGTAATATAATCTCGCCCATAAGCTTTACCGCATCCATATTGATGCCGGTCTTGGTCGAGCCTAAGTTGATGGAACTGCACACCCTCTCCGTGGTGGAAAGAGCAAGCGGAATGGATTCAATCAAAAGCTTGTCCGCCGGAGTCATCCCCTTAGAAACCTGTGCGGAATAACCGCCGATGAAATTCACTCCCACCTCATGCGCTACTTTATCCAGAGTTCTCGCTATGGAAGCAAAGTCCTCCGTCGTCCGGCATGCCGCACCGCCGATAAGCGCGACAGGCGTTACGGAGATCCTTTTATTTACAATGGGAATGCCGAACTCTCTGGAGATTTCTTCGCCGGTTTTCACCAAGTCTTTCGCTGCATCATAAATTTTATGGTATACCTTTTCATTCAGTTTGTTTAAATCGGAATCGATACAGTCCAACAGGCTGATACCGAGGGTAATTGTCCTAACATCCAGATTCTCTTTTTCTATCATCTGGTTCGTTTCCGCGACTTCAAATATATTAATCATAGGTCCTTCCCTCTTTTCTCTATATTCTGTGCATGGTGTCGAAGATTTCTTCCTTCTGGCATTTGATGATAACGCCGATTTCCTCGCCGAGAGCGGCCAGCTCGTCCACGATATCTCCGAAATGCCTGCTGGTCTGATTGGTATCAACAATCATCATCATATTGAAATATCCCTGAACAATCGTCTGGGAAATATCTAAGATATTAATATCGTTCTCTGCAAGATATGTACATACCTTCGCTATGATGCCCACTGTGTCCTTACCTACTACCGTAATAATTGTTCTCTTCATAATTTTTCCTCCTCATATTACAACCATTTCCGACACTTCGCTCCTGCTGGCCACACGAATCGGAAAATCATTGACCTTGTACTCATTATCCGCCATGGCAATTTCCACCCTTACGGCTTCGTATGCCAGCTCCGGCAGATTATTTTCCTTGCTCAGATGTCCCAAAATAATCGTTTGCAGATTATCATTCAATATCCGGGAAAGAAGCCTGCCGCAAAGCTCATTGGACAAATGGCCTCTGTCGCCCAATATTCTCTTTTTCAGATAATACGGATAAGGACCTACCTGAAGCATATTCACATCATGATTCGCTTCCATTAAAAGGGCGTTCATTCCCTTTAAGCATTCCACCGTATAGTCGTTATAGCAACCCAGGTCGGTAATAATACCGAGTCTCTGCTTTCCGTGGCTGATACGGTACGCCACCGGTTCAGCCGCATCATGGGATATCCGCATGGGATTCAATACCATATCCTTTACCGTAATCTTAGTATCCGCCTCGATTTCCTGAAACAACGACTCATCGATTTGTCCTACCGAAGACATCTCCTTTATCGCCTGAAGCGTTCCCCTTGTTCCGTAAACGGGAATTCCATACTTTCTCGCCATTACGCCCAAGCCGTTAATATGGTCGTTATGCTCATGGGTAATGAATATTCCGTCTAACTCCTCCGGCTTCACTCCCATCTTTTGCAGCCCTTCTTTTGTCCTTTTACCACTGATTCCCACATCCACCAGCAGATGGGTCGTATCGGAACCCACATAGATACAGTTTCCGCTGCTCCCGCTGGCTATACTACATAACCGCATATTAATCTCCACGCCTTTCCAATGCCCTCAAATGTTGAAATGCAGGCACAATACTTTCATTCCAAAGTCTCTACTTTTTCCAATATATCTCCACCGTGTCGCCGTTCTGAAGCGGTTCCATGTACCTGGCTTCCCGCCCGTTCAGCATGGTAATCACCGCTGATCCTTGAGGCTTGGATAAATCGAAATCGATGTGAGAAAAAACATCCACATATACATAGGCGCTCTTTCCCGTCAGCGCTACGGGTTTACCGTTTACGATTACAGCGATTACCGTATTTTCCACCGTCTGTACCGGCTCTCCTTCAGGGCTTAGAGGCACCTGACGGGAAGCCTTTTCCGCTGCCGGATCTTCCCCTGCGGCTTCCACCTCTTCATATGCTTCGCCAGCATACACTTCTCCATCGGAGTTCTCCCTATCATATATTTCCTCTCCGTCTTCTTCCATATCCTGCTCCACATCCGAAAGCTTAAGTGTCTCCATCGTCCATATAACCGAAAAGTTCTCATATACCAAGGTGTCCATATTAGCCAGTTTATTATTTACATACAAATTCATTTTCTTGTCGATAATGACATCCATGAATTCTGCGATCTGTCTCACCGTATAATAATTAAGCAGCTCGATAATATCGTTTTCCTTGATATCATAGAACTTTGACTGGAGCTCACCGTTTACGCTGGCAAATTTGGGCAGCTCGATCCTTTTTTCGTTGACTGTTACGCATATAACATCGCCAAACTCGTTCAGCGCTCCCAGCTCCATGGCCGCCGGTTCGCCTGCAGTCGATGCTATCACCTCTATCTTATCTCCGCCGTGAACAGGCGTATGGATGTCCGCCACCTCCCCGTTCACCCTTATTACCGCCGCTTCACCCAACTGTCCCCTGACGATCCTCGCCTTTTGGCCAACTGTAAAGTTCAGCTCCTTCCCCCTCCTCGGAAAAAGGCCTTCATTGGAAAATTCCGCCTGAATAGCGGCATCCGCTACGGACAGCATATTATTATCGTAAAGCTTTACTCTCTCTCCGTTAAAATCCACAAAAATGAAGTTATTACTTTGCTCATAAAAGCTTAAACAGATACCGATAGGAGTTACCAGAAGGGAATCCTTCTTCACATTCTCCTCCAGAAACTCTATCTTCTGCATGACTTCCTCTCCGCGCACGGCGACTCTTTCCTTCTGTATGCCCAAATCCTCGGCAAGGGTATCCGTATACCCCTCCATCTTTCCGCCCCCGCCTACGACGAATACTGCACTGACTGCCTTTCCACCGTTCAATTCCTTGATCTTGTCGGATATTTGCAGAGCCATTTCTTTAATGACGGGATTCACCACTTCTAAAACCTCCGCTTTGGAAATCGTCTGCTCAAGTCCCATAATATCCTTATAAGTAATAATCTCAAGCTCTCCCGCACTGCGCTTTATCTGCTCGGCAGTACCGAAATCTACCAGACAATGACGTGCTATCGTCTCGGTCAAAGCATCTCCTGCCATGGGAATCATACCGAAGGCAATAATACTTCCATCCTTCGTAATCGAAATATCCGATGTTCCGGCACCCACATCCACCAAAGCGATATTGAGCATCCGATACATCTCGGGAATCGCCACCTGGATTGCCGCGATAGGCTCTAATGTCATATTCGCCACATTCAATCCTGCAATTCCCACCGCTTTATAAAGGCCATCCACCACATCGTCCGGCAGAAATGTCGCAATCATATCCGCGCTGATCACCTTCGCCTTATGCCCCTCCGGATTAGAGATCGGGTAATGGTTAATGTAATAGCGGACCACCGAATATCCTACGCAGTAGAATTTTATATCCGTATCGTTTAAGGCCTGGAACTCCCCGTATGCCTTCTCCACGCCCATGGTGGAAAGGGCATAAATGTCCTCCCTTGTGACTTCCTTATCGCTGCCAAATTCGCAGTCCGCCGTCACATTCACCGTACGGAGCACACGGCCTGCTGCCGCAATACATGCCTCCGTCAGCTTGCGCCCGGTAGCCGCCTCAAGCTCCTCTTTCACGGCTGCTATCGTCTCTCCCACCTTATGTATATCGTGAATCTGCCCGTCCATCATGGCCCGGGTCTCATGCTCCTTCATGCGCTGTGCCACAGCGTAAAAACGATCGTTATTGCGGTACCCTACCGTACCGACAATGCTTCTCGTTCCGATATCTAAGCCAAAAACCATCTGTCCCGGATACTTTTTCATTGAGTGTTCCTTGTTCATCTCTGCCACAGGTATTCCTCCAATTTCTTATCGATCTGCTCATAGGTATTATGCTTACTGCCACCGTTATCGATCCATACCTTGCAATGCTTCTTATATTCTTCTTCCGAAAGCTGATTACCAAGAATTCCATCTATCTTCGCATCGCTGTAGGAACGCGAGCTCTTCAGTCGCTCTCTTCGAACATCCTCCGATGCGAAGACGTACCATAGCTCGTCCGCGATATTCACATAGCCGTCCTCGATCAGCAATGCGGCTTCTATGAATAGGAAGTCTATTTTCCCTTCCCCTTTTTCCCTGTCTATTTCATCTAAAATATATCTTTTTACTGCTGGATGTACGATTTGGTTTACCCCTTTTAAAAGATTGCCGTCTGCAAAGATTTTCTCCGCCATCCTAGTCCTGTCGATTCGCCCATCCTCCGCTAAGACATCCGCTCCCAAAAGCGCTATCAGCTCTCCATAGCAGTCCTGCCCCGGCTCCTGCACCTTATGTGCTACTTCGTCTGCAAAAATAACAGTGCAGTTATACTTATCTTTTATATAGGATAAAACTTCCGTCTTCCCGGAACCCACTCCTCCGGTAATGCCGATAATCCTAATCTTATTTGGCTTCATACCAATTCTCTCCCGTGTGCATATCCGTTTCCAATACAACTGCCAAATCTGCAGCCGCACGCATTTCTTCCTTCAGAATATGCTCCACCTTAGAAAGCTCGTCCGAAGCAGTCTCCACTAACAGCTCATCGTGCACTTGCAAAATGAGCTTCGAGCGAAGATTCTCCTCTTTCAGCCGTTTCCACACCCGTATCATTGCCACTTTAATGATGTCTGCCGCGGTGCCCTGTATAGGGGAATTCATCGCTACCCTTTCGCCGAAGGAACGCTGCATGAAATTGCTGGAAGAAAGCTCCGGCACCGGCCTTCTTCGTCCGAACATCGTAGTTACATAGCCATTCTTTTTCGCATCTTCCACCAGCTTGTCGAGAAACTTCTTCACGCCGGGATAGGTGGCAAAGTACTGCTCGATATATTCCGCCGCTTCTTTTCTGGAAATACTAAGATCCTGACTGAGACCGAAGGAGCTGATGCCGTATACGATTCCAAAGTTTACCGCCTTGGCATTGCGCCTCTGCAGATCCGTCACTTCCTCAAAGGGAGTATGAAACACCTTCGATGCCGTAATCCTGTGGATGTCCTCATCCATACGATAGGCTTCTATCAACTGGTCGTCCCCTGACATATGGGCCAGCACACGAAGCTCTATCTGGGAATAATCCGCATCGGTAAACACGAAACCTTCCTTTGGAACGAACACCTTCCTTATCAGCCTTCCCAGCTCCATACGCATCGGTATATTCTGCAAATTCGGCTCCGTAGAACTGATTCGTCCGGTGGCGGTAATCGTCTGGTTAAAGGTGCTGTGTATACGATTACCTTCTCCGATATACACCGCCAAGCCATCCGCATAGGTGGACTTCAATTTCGTCAGACCTCTGTATTCCAATATATCCGCTACAATAGGATAATCCGGCGCAAGCTTATCCAGCACGTCCGCTGCCGTGGAATATCCCGTTTTTGTCTTTTTCCCGCCGGGCATACCCAGCTTTTCAAACAATATCTCTCCAAGCTGCTTGGGTGAATTAATGTTGAAATCGCTCCCCGCCTGCTTGTGAATATCCGTTTCCAACTCTTCGATACGCCCGTTCAGCGCATCCCCGTACCGTTTCAGCTCCTCAGGCATTACTCTGATGCCCTCTTTCTCCATATCATGGAGCACATAAGATAAGGGCATCTCTATCTCATGCATCAGCTTATCCATTCCTGTCTCAGCCAGCTTCTTCTCCAATACAGATGCTGCCATGTATTCCACATAAGCAAGAAAGCATGCATACTCCGTGAGCTCTTTCGCCCTATCCTGCGCGGCCTTCTTCAAGCGTTCTTTTCCAAACAATTGAGCCCTGGAAGGAATCATAAGTCCCAGATGCTCATTGGCGATATCCTCAGGATCGTAATCGTTTTTCAGAGGATTCAGCAAATAAGCCGCAATCAATATATCAAACAGCCCCTCCGTCCTGTCCGTCCTAAGATAAGCATATTTATTTTTCACATCATAAGTAACAAGCTTTACCTTGCCGGCAAGGCCAGACAGCTTGTCCGTCATATATTTTTTCGTAAGGAAGCCCTCCGCCTTTATAAAAAAGACCTCCTTTTCATCCAGTGCAAAGCAAAGTCCTACGAAATCCTCCTCTTTACCGCTATCCTCCACGACATCAAAGGCTGCATGCCTTCCTTCTCCCAGCTTAAGAGCCCGTTCAAAAACCTCCTCCGCTTGGGCAAGGTCAGTAATTTCTTTAAAGTAATCCGCCTGCTTGTTATCGAGAGGCCCTTTTTCAAAGCGGCTGAGCAAATTCTTGAACTCCAGCCGTTTGAATTGCTTATATGCCTCTTCCGTATAAAAATCATGAACCTCAGCATCTTCATAAGAAAATTCCACATCGCCATCCACGTTAATGGCCGCCAGAATCCTGCTCAGATCTGCAAGCTCCTTATTGTTTATGAGCGATTCCTTGACTGCCTTCTTCGTCACTTCTTCGATGTGCTCGTAGATTCCCTCCAGGGAACCAAATTGCACCATCAGCTCCGTAGCCGTTTTTTCTCCTACCTTGGGAACTCCCGGTATGTTATCGGATGCATCTCCCATCAGCGCTTTTAAATCGATGAACTGCAAAGGGCTTACCTGATACCTGGCCTTTACGTCCGCCGCGTAGTAATCCTCAATCTCCGTCTTTCCTCCCTTTGTCTTGGGAATCCTGATCTTGATATGCTCGGAGGCTATTTGAAGCAGATCCCTATCCCCCGAAATAAGGGCGACTTCCATGCCCTCCTTCTCCGAACGTCTGGCAAGAGTTCCTAAGATATCGTCTGCCTCTAATCCCGGCTTCTCCATGATCTTGATCCCCATGGCCTTAAGTACATCCTTAAGCACCGGCACCTGCTCATGCAGCTCCGCCGGCATCGGTTTTCTCGTTCCTTTATATTCTTTATATATTTCGTGGCGGAAGGTAGGTTCCTTGACATCGAAAGCCACCGCCAGATACTGCGGATTCTCCTCCTCCAGAATCTTGAACATGATATTGAGGAAGCCATAAACCGCATTCGTATGCAGTCCCTCGGCGTTGCTCAAGTCGGGCACTCCGTAAAATGCCCGGTTCAAAATACTATGTCCGTCTATCAAAACTATTTTGCTCATACGCTTTCTATCTCCCCGGTATCCATAAATTATTTATAATATCATTATCAGTACTATGATCGTTATCATCGTTATAATCGCCAGAATCTCCAACCCGTATACCAAAAAATGTATGCCTTTTCTGATTTTGAGCTTCCTTCTCGCTTCTTCCAACTGCTTGTCCAGCTTCTTCTGCAAATCAAAGGTACTTCCATCCTGGAGGCTGGCCATGCCTTCCAATACGAGAAACTGTATGCTGAGTTCCTCTTTGCATTCCGGACATTTGGAAATGTGCTCCATGAAATCGTTCAATTCTCTGCCGCTCAATTCCTTATTTAAAAATGCCGGTATCATTTTATCTATATCCTTACAATTCATGCCCATTCCTCATAGCTTTATTATGTGCCGTACAGCAGCTCGCCGTACACTATATATGATATATTTTCCTATAATATATTCATACATAATGTACTATACACTAAAATAACGGATTTTAAAAGTGCTCCGAATAAATTAATTCAAAAAGGATGCGGACGGTTTTATCCGTTCCGCATCCAAAATATCGTCACACCTTATGATAATTTGTTCCCGCGCAGAATAACAGAGTCCAAAGCGAGGTCATCCTTCTTAAGCAAAACAACATTGGCAACCTTTCCGGGAGTTATACTGCCATATTCGTCATATATTCCCACGCTCTTAGCAGGGTTGACCGCTGCGCATTTAATCGCTGTCTCTAACGGAATACGCATCTTGAGAACCGCTGTTCTTACGCAATCCATCAAATTGGTAGCGGAACCAGCGATAGTCCCGTCCGCTAATGTTGCCAGATTGCCTACGACCTTTACCGCCTGCCCTCCGAGGCTATAATCGCCGTCATCCAGACCGGTAGCCATCATGCTGTCGCTGATCAAGATTACCTTATCCTCTCCGAACATCTTAAAAGTGTTGCGGACAACGGCAGGGTGAACATGCACTCCGTCGCAGATAAGCTCAACCTCCGCTCCCGCATCCGTAGCCGCACCGATCAGTCCGGGCGCTCTGTGAGTATAAGGATTCATCGCATTATACAAATGAGTCACATGGGTCGCTCCCTTTTCAAAGGCTTCCAGAGCCGTTTCATAATCCGCTGCCGTATGAGCAGTGGACAGCACCACCTCACCCTTTTTCGACTGAATGAATTCCATCGCGCCCTCTATTTCAGGAGCGATAGCCACCAGCTTCACCATATGGTCGGCCGCTTCGTTCAAACGGTCGTACATTCCCTCGTCCGGCGTGTGGAGATAAGCGCTGTTCTGCGCTCCCTTCTTGCTCTCTGCGAGGAAAGGACCTTCCATATTGATTCCGCACAAATCTGCAGCCTTATCATTTTTACTAGTCTTTCTGTATTCTGCTGCCGTCTTGCAGATACCTGTCAGTATCTCCTCTCCCAAGGTCATGGTCGCCGGTACAATAGAGGTAACACCTATTGATGCTTCATATTCCGCAATCTTCGTAATCGCTTCCTTCGTTCCGTCACAGAAATCATAGCCTACACAGCCATGAAAATGAATGTCCGTAAGTCCCGGAACAGCAATGCAGCCCTGCGCATCTATCACCTCATCCGCACCAGCCTGCATCTCGCTTTCTACGAACCGGCCGTCTTTAATATAAATATCCTGCTTTACAAATTTACCTTCTTCCGTAAAAACATTAGCATTTTTAATAATCATATGTCTCTCAAGCTCCTTTCTATATCTTCCTATTTTATAAGTGACAATGCCGCATCGTCCGCAACCAGCGTAACGTCGGGATGAAGCTGTAATACAGATGCCTGTACCTCAGGCGTAATCGGGCCAAAAAAGGCATCTCTGACTATCGCTGCCTTATCTTCTCCGCTGACCACGACTAACACCTTCTTCGCGAGCATGATTGTCCTGATTCCCATAGTGTAAGCCTGCTTCGGCACATCATCATAGGAAGCAAAGAATCTCTGATTGGCCTCAATGGTAGAGGACGTCAAATCCACACAATGTGTATTGGGAATAAATTCATCTGCGGGCTCATTGAAGCCGATATGTCCGTTATGTCCAAGTCCTAGAAGCTGCAAGTCAATTCCTCCTGCCGCCTCAATCACTTTGTCGTAATCGCTGCACGCTTTATCGCTGTCCGGCTCCGTTCCGTCAGGAAGGTGCGTATTTTCTTTCTTTATATTTATCTTACTGAAAAGATGATCGTTCATAAAATAATAATAGCTTTGATCATTCTCTCTCGTAAGTCCCTTATATTCATCCAAATTCACAGAAACTACTTTGGAAAAATCCAAATTCCCGCCGTTATACCACTCCACTAACTTTTCATAGGTCCCAATCGGCGTAGATCCAGTTGCCAGACCTAAAACACAGTTCGGTTTCATAATGACCTGCGAAGAGATAACACTCGCAGCCTTCTTGCTCATGTCTTTATAATCTTTTGCCCTAACTATATTCACTTCTACTCCTATCTGCGTGCCTCACACGCTTAAAGCACCCTTTTGAACATATAGAATTTGTTCAAAAGTCCGTCCTTAGACATCATCCATAGTATATATCATTCACAGACAGATTCCTATATCTTTTTTTGTCACCTTTTTTCTTTTCTTGCTTTATTAAAAACCTCTTTACAGTTTAATATCGGAAGCCCGTATAGAACACGGGGCTTCCGATATGCCGGGAATACAATCATATGGATTATTTCTCAATCTTGTCACTTATAACATTTTTTTCATTTCATCCGCAACAAACTGTACTTTGGTACCTACGATAACCTGAACGGATGTCTTGCTCGGTCTCATCACGCCCGCAACTCCTGCAGACTTGATTTTCTTCTCATCCACTTTCGTGTAATCTTTGATTTCCAGCCGAAGTCTGGTTACGCAGTTATCGAGAGATGTAACATTCTCTTTTCCTCCAAGACCCTCTAAGACGATCTGGGCAACTTCCGTGAAGTTGTCGTTAGAAAGAACAACTCGCTTCTCCGCTTCGGCATCATCATCTTCTCTGCCGGGAGTCTTGAGATCCAATTTCACAATTACAAAACGGAATACCGCATAGTAAACTACAGCAACAACCAAACCGATAGGAATAATCATCCATGTATTGAGAGCTGCCGGAAGCTTCGCGCAGAGCACCCAGTCAATAAAACCACCGCTGAAGGTAAAGCCTGCCCTAACAGGAAGGAGCGCGGTAATCGCACAAACGATACCTGTTAAAAGCGCATGTACAACGTAAAGCACAGGTGATAAGAACATGAACGCAAATTCGAAAGGTTCCGTTACACCAGTTAAGAAGGAACAGAGAGCCGCCGCGCCGAGTAAGCCGGCTGCAACCTTTCTCTTATTTGTTTTAGCCGTATGATACATAGCCAGAGCACCTGCCGGAATACCGAACATCATAACGGGGAAGAAACCTGTCATATACTGTCCAGTCTCTCCGATTACAGCTTGAGATGTGTCGTATCCGCCCAATCCCCAGAATTTGTAAAGGTCGGCAATACCGATCGCATCGAACCAGAATACGGAGTTCAGCGCGTGGTGCAGACCAAACGGAATCAGCAATCTGTTGAAGAAACCATAGAGACCAACACCGATTGCGCCCGTGCTGGCAATAGCCGTACCAAACGCTACCAAACCGCCGTAAAGAACCGGCCAAATAAAGAACAAAATCAAGCTTGCTACAATGGTAATCGCGGCCGTAACAATCGCTACACTTCGTTTGCCGCTGAAGAACGACAGCGCATCCGGCAATTTCGTACTCTTGAATTTATTGTAGCACGTAGCACCGATCAAACCGGTCAATATACCGATAAACTGGTTGCCGTCGATCTTGGAAAACGCTGCATTCGCTTCCGCGCCAGTAAACATCTCAACAGCTCCGGGAGATAATAAGGTCTTAACCATAAGGTAAGAAACAATACCCGCAAGTGCGGATGTACCGTCACCGTCATCGGACATTCCAACAGCAACACCAATAACGAACAGAATTGCCATGTTGTCTATAAGCGCAGAACCTGCTTTACAAAGAAAAGCAGCTATTACGTTATTGCCGCCCCAGCCTGACGGGTCGATCCAATAACCAAGGCCTAACATGATACCTGCAACCGGCAGACAAGCTACCGGAAGCATCAATGACTTACCAAGCTTTTGTAAATATTTCATCATAAATAAAGTACCCCCTTGTTTTGTGTGAGCCATGCCCCGGCCGCAGGACTCGATTCATTTCATCTATTCCATGGGATGCATCCCTAGAATACAAAATTATAAATTTTCCTCAAAGAACTTTTTAAGCGCTGTAACAGCTTCCGCTTCGTCAGGACCTTCCGCGCGGCAGGTAACTACCGTTCCTTTTTTCGCACCCGCGCCCATAAGCGCCATTATCTTTTTTGCATCCGCAGCCTTAGCCCCCGTATCTACTGTAATCTTACTCTGAAAAGGCGTTGCCAGCTTAACGAGCAATCCGGCTGGCCTCGCATGGATGCCCAGTTCATCTTTGATCGTATACTTAAATTCCTTCACTTTTTATGTTCTCCCTTCGATTTTATAAAATATTTTTGTTCCTCTATATAGTAATCCTAATCTTTACTATCACTTCTTAATATTCAAAAGCTCATCGCCCGCATTCACTTCCGTATCCGTACGTCCCAGAATCTCCGAGTATTCGTCCGTATTACATACTACCACCGGCGTAATTACGTCGTATCCTGCCGATTTAATCTTCTCCAGATCCGCTTCTATAAGCAAATCCCCTTTTTTTACCTTTTGTTCATCCTTTCCGATAATGCGGAAACCTTCTCCTTTTAAGGCTACCGTATCCAGTCCTACATGAATAAGAAGCTCCACCCCGTCATTGGTCGTCATACCCACCGCATGACCCGTAGGAAATATGGTCGTGATCACTCCGTCTGCCGGAGCATATACCTTGCCGTCCTTAGGCACGATAGCTACACCTTTCCCCAATATCTCTTCGCTGAAAGTAGGGTCGCTCACCGCTTTAATGCTTACGCACCTTCCCTTCATCGGCGATGAAATCACAACATCCTTCTTCTTAAACGCATCGAATAATCCCATATTTTTCCTCCTGATTTTTTCTCGTCAATTACGATTATTCTTTTAATTCTCTGCATATAAATCGTTGATCCGCTTTACATTTAACGTCAGATATATGCTTTCTTCCTCCGTCATGGAGCAGTTATATTTCTCTTTGATAAAACTGTTTACCTTATGGATCAGCCGGTATTCCCCTTCACAGTGGTTTCTGACGAAATCGAAGAGTACCTCGTCTCCCTCACACTGCTCCGGAAGCTCTGTCAGCATTCTATGTACCAAGTATTTGAAGTTAATGGCCAGTTTATCCGGCTGATAAGACTGAGCTTTACAAGCGGGTATCTCTTTTTCTATGATTTCCATCATGTCGCGCATCATCTGGGTCAGGGTAAAAGTTGTGCTGATCGCCGAATTAAATTCGGCATTTACTATATGAATCGCTATGGACGCTGCTTCGTCCTCCAACAGCTTTATCCCGGTCTTCTTCTCTATAAGATAAAGGGCGTGGCAGCCTACCGTATATTCATTGGGATAAAACATCTTTATTTCTTCAAATAAGGCATTCGTAAAAAGCATGCCCTCCTTGAATCTGTCGATAGCAAAACCGATATGATCCGTAAGGGTAAGATATACGTTCTCATTCAGCTCTTTTCCAAGCGCCTCTTTCGCATAGGAAATAATTTCATCCGAAACTTGAATGTATTCCAGCGGCAGCTTTGTTAACAGCGCTTTGAAGCGTTCCAAGCTATCCTTATTCTCCAGCTTGAAAATCTTCTCAACTTTGCTTTCATCAATATTCTGCCCCTCTTTTTTTCCGAAGCCGATACCGCAGCCCATAACAACCAGCTCACTGCCTTCACTGTCTCTGGATGAGATGACATTATTGTTAATTACCTTCTCTATTCTCATATCCATTTCCCGTTACATAAAAAAAACCAAACCCTATAAATTAATCCTACTCTGTTCGATTAACTTATAAAATCTGGTTTTGCCTGCTTAACAGTAACAATCCAATGTTTTCTCTATCAACTTGTATGTGTACATGATAGCAACTTACCGTAAAGATGTCAAGCAGTTGAAATAAACTTTTGGCATTTTTGTTTATAACATACATTTATCTCCGTTTTATTATGTACATATTGCACATATTTCCGATTAATTATCAGCCTCCGCTGTCCTTGCTTCCCTACCATCATTTGACAAGGTCTTACACGCCCTGAATCAGGAAAATTTGTACTTATCCGACCGTGTGTGACCTTGTCAAACGATGGTATTTACACACAATATGCTTTATTCTCTTATTTTTGGGGAAAGATATAGGAAAACTCAGTCAAAATCTGTCTTAAAAAACTTGTTTCTTTTTCCTCTTGACAGATGATATGCAAAAATATAGTATAGAAAAAATAAAATCGAAACAACTTCATGAACCGCCGAAATTCATCTACGATTCGTAAGCTGTAATTAGGAGTGCATCTTATGTTTAAAAAGATCAAAGAAATCGTAATTGGCAAGCCCCTTCATAATAAGGAGCTGCAAAGTGAAAAATTGGATGTATTTTGGGGGCTGCCTATTATGGCCAGCGATGCCATCTCTTCCGTTGCTTACGCTGTTGAAGAAATCTTATGGATATTAGTTCTCGTAGTGGGACTTGCCGCTTATAGGTATATGTTTTTTACGGCTATCATTATTATCCTTCTGCTCCTCATTCTGGTCTTTTCCTATCTCCAAACAATTGACAGCTATCCCCGCGGCGGAGGCTCGTATACTGTAGCAAAAGAAAATCTGGGAGAAAAACCGGGTTTATTAGCTGCCGCTTCTTTGATTATCGGCTATATTTTGACCGTGGCGGTCAGTACCTCTGCGGGAACTGCGGCCATTACTTCCGCAATCCCCGCCCTGCTTCCTTATAATGTAGGAGTCACTCTTTTCCTCATTTTCCTGATGACATTAGGTAATTTAAGAGGGGTTCGTGAATCCGCTAAAATATTTGCCATGCCTACTTATATCTTCATCGCTTCCATGCTGATTATGATTGTAACCGGACTTTTCAAAGTGTATGTGCTGGGCTACGTTCCCCAATCTTCTTTTCCGATTCCTGAAGCAGTAGGAGATGTGACCTTTTTCCTGATCATCCGTGCTTTTGCGGCAGGTTGTTCCGGCCTTACCGGTGTCGAAGCGGTCAGCAACGCCATACCGAACTTCACCGAACCCGCCCAGAAAAATGCGAAAAGAGTGTTGGGGCTTCTCGCCTTATTCGTCCTGATCATCTTCGGCGGAACCGCTTATCTGTCCACCCTTTATCATGCGGTCCCCAACAACAGCATAACCGTACTTTCACAGATAGCCACTCAGGTATTCGGAAACGGCGTATGGTTTTATATCCTGCAGATCGCTACCGCTACTATATTAGTAATGGCTGCCAATACCTCTTATGCAGGGCTTCCCATGCTCTTGTCTCTGATTGCTACCGACGGTTACGCACCCAGGCAGTTTGCAATGCGCGGAAGCCGATTGGGATATTCCAACGGCATTCTTGCACTAAGTGCGGCGGCGGCTTTTCTTGTGGTGATTTACCATGCAGATACTCATGGACTGGTCCCTCTTTATGCCATCGGCGTGTTCATCTCCTTTACGCTGTCTCAAATAGGAATGCTTTTTAAATGGGCAAAAAGCAACGTCCCGGGCAGGATTTATAAAATCGTTATCAACGGCCTGGGTGCAGTTATGACCGTGGCTACCGTTATAAGCATTTTGTACAGCAAGATGTTAGAAGGCGCGTGGATCACTATAGTGCTCATCTTCATTCTCGTGATCGGTATGAAGACAATCAATTATCACTACACTAACATCGCCAGGCAGCTCCGTCTGGATCCGACGCAGGTGCAGACGGAAATCAATACTCTGAACGTGAAGAAACATATGATCGTCATCGTGGGGTCTCTGAACAAGGCTTCCTTAAAGGCGATTAACTATGCCAGATTTTTGTCAGACGACCAAAATATCGTTATTTTCCATGTCTCCATCGACAAGGACAGTGCGAGGAATATTAAAGAAAAGTGGAAGGAATGCGGAATTCCCATTCCTCTTATCGTTAAATACTCTCCTTACAGAGAGGTGGTCAACCCCTTAATCCAGTACATCGAGTCGGAGGAACACGCCTCCAGCCCCGGAGATATGATTACAGTAGTAATACCGCAGTTTATCGTAAGAAAATCATGGCAGAACCTTCTGCACAATCAAACAGCTTTCGTCATAAGGAAAAAGCTTCTGCGCGACAGACATATAGCAGTAATCAACATACCTTTTGTTCTGGATAATAATTAATACGTAAAGTGACGGCGGCTTGTTCAGCATAAAACGTCTCAATAATCATAATTAAAGACGATACACCGCAAGTAGTATCGTCTTTTTTATATTGGGCGTGAACCATTGATATTGCATTAGTTATCAGCTCACTCCCAAACGTTTCTCTATATAATATTGGGTATTGATAATAAGCCAAAGTTGGGCATCGAATCTCATAATAGTCCAAAGAGACAGCCCTTGAAGATTATATTCATCTACCAGCCTGGCTCGCGCATCAAAACTTCTCGCATCCTTAAACCAAACCACATGTAGAGTCCCATTATTATCTACATAATAAAAGTAAGGCGACTGCGCTGCTTCATTAAATTGTATCGGTATATTGTCGTCTGCCGCCATTTGTATCGCATCATTATTGGATATTACGGTAGCTGCTGTGGCACCGGGAACATAGGGAAGAGTCCAATCATAGCCCTGTGTAGTAATTCCCAGAAAGAAGAACTTTTCAGTGGGAATAATGCTGACCATATAATCTAATAATTCTATCAAAACATTCACCGGAAAAATTGAGCTTGGATAGCTATACGACCTTGCCCAATCATAGGAAGCCAATATAATTCCATCTACATATTCAGATAATTTTGAATAATCTATTCTTTCAAACTTAGTGCCGGGGGTGTTAAGATTTGAAATTGGTGATATAGTTATAACTATTCTGTAGCCTTCCGAGTGAAAGATCCGGGAAGCTCTTTCCAAATATTCAACAATGCTATTTAGGTTGTCATAGGTGATGTTATCGACATAGACATTAATACCGTAATAACCTTTCGTTTTCAGTATATCAAGAGCAGTATAAATAAGGCGGTCCTGTACAGAAGGATTATTTAAAATATCATAAGAAACTTCAATGCTGGCTACTCCCTCTTCCGTAATAGTGGAAACAAACATCATGGGCGCAACACCATAGGCTTTCGCTAACTGAATTAATTCAGTTTCATCATCACTGGCAATAATTTCTCCTCCCCTCATAGCCCTATAATTAAATATAGTTAGATAAGATAGAAAAGGAAGCGTTTTTATCAAAACAGATTTATCAATATAAGGAAAAGTATAACCGCTAGTCGCAATTGTCCGCGTCCTATTGGTCTGATAACTTATAACAATGGTTTCACCGGCGTACAAAATTTCTCTATCTGCAAGATAGGGATTATTTCTTAATAATTCCATTGGCAAAACACCATACTGTTCCGCAATTCCAACCAAAGTATCGCCGGGTTTGACAGTATAGAGTATTTCCGGCTGAACAATCACAATGGTTTGTCCTATTGCTAAATTGTCAAAGTTAGTGATTCCGTTTTCTAAGATTAATCTATCAACGGGTATTTTGTAGTATTCTGCGATTGAATAGATAGTTTCACCGGATTGAACAACGTGTATAATCATAAACTTCTCTCAAAGAGTCTTATTAATTCTATTATATGCTACTCATACCTGTTCATGACATTATGGTATATATTATTGCTACAGCATTGAAAAAGGTGCGGATGGATAAAAGGAGAGTGTCGCTCCATCACTTTATTTCAGTGATTTTGTGACACCCTCTGACTAACTTCTTATTAAATAATCAAATGCACTTAAGGCTGCGGTCGCTCCGGAACCCATCGCAATGATAATCTGTTTGTATGCACTATCGGTACAATCTCCTGCCGCAAACACTCCGGGAAGGCTTGTGGCATTGTGGTTATCCACGATAATTTCTCCTATTCGGTTGCGTTCTACCGTATCACCCAGCCACTCTGTATTAGCTACCAAACCAATCTGAACAAATACGCCCTCTAGTTCTACATGGTGTTCTTCCCCTGTATCACGATCTGCATAAGTCATTCCGTTCACCTTCTGGTCTCCGGTAATTTCCTTTGTCTGAACATTCTTCACAACAGTCACATTGGGCAGACTGTAAAGACGTTTCTGAAGAATAGCATCTGCTTTCAGTTCGGGCATAAATTCGAGAACCGTTACATGAGAAGCGATACCTGCCAGATCAATTGCTGCCTCGATACCCGAATTGCCTCCTCCGATCACTGCTACCCTCTTATCTTTGAAAAGAGGACCATCACAATGTGGACAATAAGCAACGCCTTTATTCTTGAACTTCTCTTCTCCCGGTACTCCCACATTTCTCCAACGGGCGCCTGTGGAAAGAATAATTGTCTTGCTTTTCAAAACAGCTCCATTTTCCAGTGTAACCTCTAATAGTTCTTTTCTTTCCAAACTCTTTACTCGTTTGGAACTTATAATATCTACATCATATTTTCTCACATGGCGTTCCAAGGTATCACCGAACTCAGGACCTTCTGTGTATTCCACACTGATCAAGTTTTCTATTCCCAAGGTCTCTCTCACCTGACCGCCAAAGCGTTCGGCAACAATTCCTGTCCGGATACCTTTTCTCGCCGCATAAATTGCCGCACTGGCTCCTGCCGGACCACTTCCGACAACAAGCACATCAAAGGGATCCTTTTCCTCGAATGCGGAAACATCGGAAGAACTTCCTAATTTCTCAAGAATTTCTTCTAATGTCATTCGTCCGCCGCCAAATTCTTCACCATTTAAATAAATGGTCGGCACGGCCAAAATATCCTTGCTCTCCACCTCTTCTTTGAATACAGCGCCGTCAACCATCGTATGGCTGATTCCCGGATTCAGGATACTCATTACATTCAGTGCCTGTACCACCTCCGGACAGTTATGACAGCTTAAGCTGATATAAGTTTCGAAATGGTATTCACCCTCGAGTTTCTTCACTCTTTCAATTAACTCTTCATCCACTTTAGGGGCTCTTCCGCTCACTTGCAAAAGTGCCAGAACTAACGACGTAAACTCATGGCCCAAAGGAATTCCCGCAAAGGAAACCCCACTGTCTGCTCCCACCCTGTTGATACTGAAACTCGGGGTTCTGGAAAGCGTCGCCTGCTCCTTCTTTATTCTAGAAGACATGGCGGCCAGCTCATCGATTAAAGATATCATATCCTTGGATGCATCATCAGAACCTGCACTGACTTTAATCAGCACATCATTTTCCAAAAGCTTCAAATACTCCGCCAATTGGCCTCTAATTTCATCATCTAGCATCATATACCTGCTCCTTAGATTTTTCCTACTAAATCAAGACTCGGCTTCAATGTAGCTCCGCCTTCTTTCCATTTTGCCGGGCACACTTCATTCGGATTCTTTCTTACATACTGAGCCGCTTTGAGCTTATTAATCAGAATGCTCGCATCCCGTCCAATATTTCCTGCATTGATTTCTACCGACTGAATCACTCCATCCGGATCAATAAGGAAAGTTCCTCTGTCTGCCAATCCGTCCGCCTCAATTAAAACATCAAAATTACGGCTGATTTCATGGGAAGGGTCTCCGATCATAACATATGTCAACTTGCTGATAGCTTCTGAATGGTCATGCCATGCCTTATGAGTAAAATGTGTATCTGTGGAAACAGAATAAACCTCAGTTCCCAGTTTCTTGAATTCTTCATAGTTATTCTGCAGATCTTCTAACTCTGTCGGACATACAAAAGTGAAGTCCGCCGGATAAAAGCAAACAATGCTCCATTTGCCTTTGAAATTCTCTTCTGAGACGTCTATAAATTCCCCGTTGTGATAAGCCTTTGCCTTAAATGGTAATACCTCTTTTCCTACTAATGACATAATCATTTACCTCCTGTTATTTAATATTGTCAATTGGTTTAAAACTTTAAATTGATTAATGATACTTTCGAATCAATAATAGTAATGATTCCTATAATCATAATCCCAATATATAGCAATGCTTTTTAATTGTCAAGTAATTTTATATAATTATTTTTTGTATACTTAAATTGTATCTATACTACAAAAAAACTACTAACTTAATATTTCATAGTTAGTAGTTTTCCTTACATTTCGGACCGGTTCACACAGGCCGGCTCATACCTTATTTATTTTTATACATTATTGTTGAACCATCCTCTTCGTTGAAAATCGGTGGAATATTTTTGTATTCATATCCTAATTTATGATAAAAACCATGCGAGCTTTTTGATGACGGCACTTCTATCAGAGTACTATCCTGGCACCATTCATCAGATTCCAAATAATAAATCAACTTCTTTCCCACTCCCAAACCACGGTAATCGGGGTTAACAAAAATAGCCGTAAAATAGCTCTGATTTTCTTGACTATAATCTCTGCTTACTCCTCCGCAGGCTATTATCTTATTTTCATACCAGACCTCATAATAGTGACGATTCTCAATTATATCTTTTAACCACTCTTGTGTAAACGCTGCAAGATATTTTTGGAACTGCTCAATTGTATAATCCTTATAATTTACTTCCTTCATGCATCTATGAATAATATTTAACAGCGTATCAATATTATCAAATTGTGCTCTTTTATATTTTAGCTTTTTTAGTTCCATAATAATGCAATACCTCCTGAAAGCATACTCTCTCCGGCTGCGTTTTTAAGCATAGTAGCCAAAAGAATGGCTGAGATAATCGCGCCAACATAGCTGTCAAAAAGGTCGGCGCCCACATCGGCAGCTTTGGTAAAAATACCTCCGCCCACTCGCCCAAACAGCGACATAGACGTTGCTCCGAGGCCAAACCCAGAAATGTACTCTATTTGCTGCGGTGTCTCAACACCTAAAAGAGAAAGGACAACACCAAGTCCCAAAGCCGCGCGAGAAAGATGCCCCAAGCAAAAACAACGTCGCTGTCTGCCAATTCACAGCAAAGAAAAGAACTAAGAACATCACTACCGCAAATATACCGATCGTGCGGTACTCACGCATCAGGAAGGTCATCGCACCTTGATGGATATAGGATGCGATTTCACGCATATGTTGGCTGCCCTGATCATTTTTGTTGATCCATCTGGCTATGAAAACAGCAACAATTAATGCGATAACACCTACCAATGTAACTCCTAGAAAAATCATGTTCATAAGTATCCCCCCCATTTCATTTTAAAAAATCACTTCATTCCTATAGCCCCAAAAAACATTTTATACCATTCTGTTGATAAATGTAAAGAAAGATATACAAATATTTATATCAACAACAGACCTGCTTCGTTCAGAAAATCCATAATCAGGTTCTTGGCCTACTGCCAAATTGGAATGTAACCCTTACATCGGTTTTAAATTCTTATTAAGTCTATCAATGATTTTTTCTAATCGAGTTTGGCGTGTTTTATCAGTTTTTGCGTCAAGATAAAAGCCTGTATATGTCTTCTGTATGGACAAGGGCATAGCTAACAAATTGGCATATGCAGGTTCATATTGCCGGATGATCTGCTTGAATGCCTGTATTTGCTCATCGCAGATACTAACGCGTCCGGATAAATCCCATGTACCGTTTTTCTTAGCATTTTCAATGGCATCCATGCCTCGTTGGGTCATTCTTCCTTGTTCAATAAGGGATTGTGCCAACTTTTTGTTCTTATCAGACCAATTGCTTTTAGCTGTACGACGAGCAAAATATTTCTTGTATTTAGTATCGTCAAGGCTTTGCATCTGCCCATCTATCCATCCAAAGCAAAGAGCTTCTTCCAATGCTTCGCTGGCTAAAAGTGTCACTGGTCCGCCCTTTTTGCCAAAAAGTAACCATATTCCACCGTTATCGGCACTGTGTTTATCCAACCAGTCCCTAAACGCTTCTCTATTGGAAAATTCTAAAACATTATCCATCGTCAACCTCCTGAATGCATTATACTTATTATATTGTGACATTCGATAAAAAGCAAAAAGAAACAGACAAAATTTAATACAATCTGGCGTTATTTCTTTGGCAGCCCTCAATGGTTTTCAGTGGGATATCCGCGTCCTTATGCATAAACATTTGGGCGATATTCTCACCAAAGATAACAGAGGCGCTTTTACCGATACTCTTCCAAAACAATATTACGAATGTGATCTTGCTGACTCGCAATCATTTATAAAAGAAAGCAGTATTTTATTGAATTGCTCTGGCTGATCCAGATTTGCTACATGTCCTGCGTTCGGAAGGGTTTTTACTACACAGCCCGGATAATGCGTTTGCCAATCTGAGAGGTGTTTTTGTATGGTTCCTCTTGTATCCTGCTCACCGGCCGCCACAAGAAGCGGCGCATCAAACTTAAACGATTCTTCGTGCAGACAGGTGGAGAAACCCTGCCAAGAAACAAGAAATTCCTGCTTTTCTATTTCCTCAAACATCTGGCCGACACGCAGTAATGCTGGTTTTGTATAGGTGCTTCCTTTTGACATAGCTTTTTTCAACCCTGCCCATGTGTAGAAAAACCTCATAATTGGGCCGGAGTATGCAAGCAATGTCTTTTCCCATTTGGGATAAGGAATGCATAAAGGCGTGACCCCTGTCAGCATATAACCCGTAGCACCTCCGAAAAGAAAAGCATATTCCTGTACTACAAAAGCCCCCATCGAAAGCCCGCATAGCAAATACTGTTCCAGACTTTCCATGTCTATTATAGCTCGAATATCCTCCGCTGCCAGTTTTACGCTGAATTCACCGGTAGGTCTGGAGTTTCCGTGGCCACGAACATCAATGTTAATGACGGGATAGCCCTTTTTCTGCAAAAATCCGACTTGCGGCTCCCACATGGTACGATGCAGTCCATATCCGTGTACTAAAATAATGGAGATAGCATGGCTTCCCGGTAAATACTCATAGGTTATTCTGCAGCCTTCCCTGTTTATGTGCTTTTCCATAGACACCTCCAAATAATGAAATATTTGATCATAAATAGTTCATTAATATGGTAACATAGGTTATCCCGCAGGCGCAAGTAGAAATGAAATATTCATGTTGAAATAGTTCATAATTTGCAGTATCCTTTAATTTATAGAGGTGATATAAATGAATGGTTTTGAAAAAAGAACCCAGGAAAAAAAACACAAAATTTTGGAAGCTGCTGTAGAATTATTCTCCGCGCGAGGTATCCAGAAGGTAAGCATTACTGAAATTTCCGCCAAAGCCTGCGCATCCCAAGTGACCATATATAAATATTTTAATAGCAAAGAAAATCTGGCTCGTTGTGCTCTTGAGCACTATTATAATGAACTGCTTCAATCTTTTATTGACGTTATAGACAGCGACCTGCCTTTTGCAGAAAAAATTGAGCAAGCATTTTTCGCGCCCATGCAAAAAAGTCCTGCTGCGATATCTTCATTTTGGGATGATGCTATTTCCGAAAAACTTCGGGATATAACACTTGAATATGAGCAAAAGATAACTCCACACATGCTGCGCTTTATTGAACAAGGGTATGAATGTGGATATTTTAATAAAAGCTATTCGGCTGAAACCTTGCTCATTTATCTTAATGTTTTTGGAACCAATGCAATGAAGCAGTTAGGCTCCCTCCAGACGGAAGACAAAAAGAAACGAATATATGAAGAACTTTTATCCGTATTTTTGCATGGCGTCGTTGGAAACCGTACAAAGAAAGAATGATTTTGGCCCAAACTGAATACTCCGGTTTCGGAAGCTCGGGAGAATATCAAGCCTGCAACTACGGTAGTAGTTACTCCAGCAAGAGCAGCGTATCCGAAAAAAGACGGTACTTTCGACGATCATAACAAAAAAAGGCTGGCCGTGCTATGCTGCGCCATTTCGCCGTAAAAGGCATCAGCACCGCAAATTCCCATATTTACGAGCTTCTTCGGGCATAGATACAATGAAAGCCACCCGTGATAGGTGGCTTTCATTGTATCAAAAGATGTCCTTTTCTTTGTGTCATTCGGTCAAAATAAATGCGAACATTTCGTTCTCATTATGCTCATAACAGGCATTTAAGGCTGCCGATAAATTAGAATTTGTCAATTTCGCGTTATGCTTTACGATAAACTGAGATTTTCATTTCAAGAAACTACTTCTTCTATTTTCGAAATAGCATTGATATTTACATCCTTACCAAACTTTAATAGAACTTTTGATTCAGAAAAGGAATTGACAATAACGTCAAGATAATCATCATTGCGAAAGTCAAAAAATCCTTTTATAAATCCTTCTCTAGAAGCTAATTCAACGCATACATGCTTTCCACAAAAATAGTTTCTATTTATTGAACTAATATCATCATGTGGAAGCTTAGATTGTTTTGATACTTTCACTGACAAAATATATTTTTTCCCAATCATTCCGAACACAGGTCTATTTTGTTCTGACTTTTGGTAAAAAAGAAATTCTTCATCTTCTCCAATAATAATACTATCAAATACCCCGTCATTCCATCCAATTAGTTCAATATCATAATATTTTCCTGCGTATTCACTATAATCAAATATTTTATCATCCTTAGACTCAGTTGTTTTTATTATTTTTGTATCATCTATCAATTCATCAACACTTATATCAAATAGCTTTGATATTATTTTAAGGTTACTCACTTCTGGAACTCCACTATTTGTTTCCCATTTTGCAATAGCAGAACGAGATACATTCAAATTTTCTGCCAGTGCTTCCTGTGTAATTCCCTTTTCAGTTCTTAATAATTTAATTTTATCACCTATTGTCATGTGCACATCCTCTTTTCGGAATTATTTATGACAGTATACAGCGAAGGACCTAAACAGACCATATACGCACCGAAACTGTACTGTTACTTATCGTAACATTGCTACAAATTCCTATTTATCTGACACCTCATATTATATAAATAATACGAAATTAAAATCTCTTTATTTAGTATAACACAAAAATCAGGCTGAAATAGATACAATTCTGTATCTGTTTCAGCCTAATAGTTACTTTTTACTTGAATACCAAGTTGTTATGAAATCATTTATCTCATTTGCAGGCATTACCAAAGAATATCTGAAATTATCAAAGATATCACGGCCACCGCCTAAAACAATCCCCGCTATTTCTAATTGCTTATTTAATAAAACACTTCCACTACTACCAAAATTATCATAGGCGGATGTTCTGATTACTAATCGCTGATTCTCTCCGTTTGCATCGCCAAATTTGACTGGTTTTTTTGAAATAATCGTACCATAAGTGATTTCATTTCTTCCTTCATTCAATGGACTGCTAAAAATCGCAACTTGATCTTTAAAAGCCGGGGTGTTTGAGGCAATATTTAATATTCCCAAAGAATCACTGCAACTAAATTTAAGGATAGCAAGATCATACTCCTCATCAGAATAAACCACTTCTGCTATAGGTAAAGTCTTATAATAGTCTCTTAACCCTATATGTTGTTCCTGCTGTGCAATGCGTTCATTATATGTTAAATCATCATAAGAGAGAACATATAAGTGTGCCGGCTTGTTGTCTACGGCGTGCAGAGCCGTAAGTGCATAATATACTCCATCGGCCTCAGAAAAAACCACGCCACCAAATCCAGCGCCATAGCTAAATGATTCGGCGTTTTCTGATATTGTTGCAGTTTCACTAACAATATACAAAGTTGAGGATTTCACCTCATAATTAATTATTTCTTCGAAATCTACATTCTTTCTGGTACGACATATGTAATCATATAAAAAAGAACTTCCTATAATGGAGATACATACAACAGCACTAATTACAATGCTTACAATGCTTATTTTCTTTTTGCTTTTCTTTGATAATCTTTTTTCCACAGCTACTTTCGCTCCCTCCTTGCATTGCATATTATCCGCATTATATAAATAATCAGCAGCTTGCCTTTTGCCGCCGGTGAGAAGACTTGAACTCGTACGATGTTGCTTCCAGCATTACATCAACGCTGCAATAATCAACATATTATTCACCTCAAATCGTCAAATCGTTTTCGGATTTTGCAGCAATAGCATCACTCAAAAGATGCTTTAGAAGAGAAGCAAACACAGCAATTATAAACGCAACACCAGCCGGAATCAGCCCCAAAAACACCATTCCCGGATTACCATCACTCCGCCCCAGCATCCAAAAGAAAGGTGCACCGCCCGCTATACAAATGATAAAATCCGCGATGGCACAATGCTCTACGGTCTTTAGTGCCTTAACTGACAATTCTGTGAAAGCACGGTTGGTATCAATATAATCTAACAGTTTTAGAGTCTGACGTAGCGCGATGAAGTAGGGTATCGCAGCTATATAGGTTCCGATGATAAGGATAACCAACACATAGTCCACATGATATGCTGTAGCAGACTTACCTTCTGTGAATGTTATCCATGCCATAACGCTGCATATAGCAATCATAATAATTCCTGCAATGATGACAGAACACCGCATGATGATGGTTGAACCTCGCTTCATAAAAAGCACCTCAATCTTTCTTATATTCTAAAATATCGCCGGGTTGACAATCTAATTCTCTGCAAATAGCTTCCAAAGTTGAAAATCGGATTGCTCTTGCTTTTCCGTTTTTCAATATCGAAAGGTTAGCCATTGTTATTCCAACGCCCTCTGAAAGCTCTGTGACACTCATTTTTCTTTTTGCCAACATAACATCAACATTAACTATAATCGCCATATTTTTCACCTCAAATCGTCAAATCGTTTTCCGATTTGATGTTAATGGCATCTTGCAAAAGACGCTTTAAGACGGAGGCAAATACAGCGACCACAAATGCGCCACCGGCTATTGCCATGCCGATAATTATAAGCCCCGGTGCATCATCCATTTCCGCCCAGTAGTATAAGAACGGCAGCCCGCCCAGCATACATACGGCAAAGGTTGCTATAGCGCAGATCATAATTTTTTTTAATGCCTCGACTGATAACTCCGAAAAAGCGCGGTTGGAATCAATGTAACTTAACAGCTTCATTGTTTGATAAAGCATGATATAAAAAGGTATCACGGTTAAGTATAAACCGCCTAACATTGCTCCCATTACAGCATGATGGTTCGGATTAGAATCCCATGCCGTAGTTACCGCCCATGTTCCACCGTAGCATAGCGCTAGAATTGCAACCCCGGCAACAATGACGGCTAACCGCAAGATAATGATCGAACAGCGTTTCATTTTACCGGCTTCCCGAAACGGACGATTTTTATCCGGGGACAGCAAAAAAGCCCAGTATTACTGGACTTTTCGACTCGTCAACATTGTATCAATATTGATGTTTTGATTTACTGCCGGTGACGAGACTTGAACTCGTACGATGTTGCCATCGCCAGATTTTGAGTCTGGTGCGTCTGCCATTCCGCCACACCGGCATGCCGTCAATATTTAACAGCCGAAATTTATAATACCACACTCGGCCGTTATTGACAAGCATATTTTTTAAAATTCTTCTTCTAATTTACTATAAATATCCAGTCCGTCAAAAGTCGCAAAATAATCCTTCGGAGTTTCCGCTCTTCTTATCAGTTCTGCATTTCCGTCCTCTTTTAACAGCAGCTCCGCCGACCTTAGCTTCCCGTTATAATTGTATCCCATCGCATATCCATGGGCTCCCGTATCATGTATGACTATATAATCTCCCATGTCAATCTTAGGAAGCATGCGGTCAATAGCAAACTTATCGTTGTTTTCACACAGCGAGCCCGTTATGTCATATTTATAGTCACACGCCTCTTCCTCCTTGCCCAGAACGGTGATATGATGATAGGAACCATACATAGCGGGTCTCATCAGGTTCACCGCACAAGCATCCACGCCGATGAATTCCTTATGGGTGTGCTTCTCATGAATAGCCTGCGTAACCAAAGCTCCATAAGGCCCCATCATAAAACGCCCCATTTCCGTATAAAGGGCTATGTCCCCCATACCTGCCGGAACGAGAACCTCTTCGTATACTTTGCGTACACCCTCACCGATTTCACGAATATCATTTTCTTCCTGATCCGGCTGATAAGGAATACCAACACCGCCCGACAGATTGATAAACTTAATGTCCGCTCCTGTCTCCTTTTCCAACTGAACTGCAATTTCAAATAACTGTTTCGCCAGTATCGGATAATATTCATTTGTTACCGTATTGCTTGCAAGAAACGCATGGATACCGAAGTTCTTTACTCCCTTTGCCTTCAATATCCGAAAACCTTCGAACATCTGCTCCGTTGTAAAACCATATTTCGAATCTCCAGGATTATCCATAATGCCATTGCTCATGACGAACACCCCTCCCGGATTGTAACGGCAGCTCATGGTCTCCGGCAGCTTGCCAATCGTCTCCTCCAGGAATTCGATATGTGTTATATCATCCAAATTAATAATAGCTCCCAGCTTCGCAGCATATTCATATTCCTCCGCAGGTGTATCGTTGGAAGAAAACATAATATCAGCTCCGGTCACGCCTATCGCTTTGCTCAGCATGAGTTCCGTCATAGAGGAACAGTCACATCCACATCCATACTCTCTCAATATCTGTATAAGATAAGGAGTAGGAGTAGCCTTTACTGCAAAATATTCTTTGAATCCTTCATTCCACGCAAAAGCCTCTTTTACTGCCTGAGCATTTTCTCTTATACCCTTTTCATCATAAATATGAAAGGGGGTAGGATATTTTTTTACAATTTCTTCTATCAATTCTTTTGTTACAAACGTTTTTTTACTCATCTTTCTTTTCTCCTCCGGTAAGTTCAATCAATTTTATTTCATTTCTAAGTGATTCCTTAAAAACATTTACAAAGTTCTTCTGGCCTGAATATAAGCAGGTATCTGACTTCTCACCCTCGATGTCTCCTGTCAGCACAAAGAGGGAATCTATAATAAGGCGAATCTGGTTTTCCTTTTTATCCGTAAGATATTGTATCGTTTCACCCATACCGACATCCTTATCGGTAATGAGTACAAGCTTTATTTTCCTATGGACAATTTCCAAAAGCTCCGGTTTAATACTCTGAATAAAACTTTCCGGTGCGGATAGATAAATACGCTGCTTTGCATTTTCTAACATCGTAAGAATCTTATCCCGTATATTTTTGGCTCCTTCAATCGTAATATATCCCTCTTCGACAGCCGCCACCACCGGCATGTTTCTCATTAGGAATTCCTTGTCTCTCTTCATATTTCTTATTTTATTTTCACAGAATTCCTCTATCGAAACAGCTACATATTTACTGGATTTGCCTTCTATGAGATAAGCTGCCCCTTTATCCACTAAGCCGGATAACCCACTATAGACATTGGATCTGGAAATCCCCGTCTGCTTAGCCACCTCATATCCGGTAAGCTCACCACTTTTAAAAAGACAAATATAAATACTGGCCTCTACTCTCGTCAACCCGAATAACATCATCCGCTCTAATATACCTGTCTCATCCATCTTCTCTTCCCCTTATTGTATCCTCAGCACAGTCCGATATTACTTAATTAATTTACTTTAATTTTTTATATATACCGATATATAGTGTTTCTTTATAGGAATACTATATATCGGTATATATGATTTGTCAATCACTATTCTAATATTGATATTTTTTCTCAGTTTTGGACTTCCTCACTCGCCAATATATCCATACAAAAAAGGCTCGAAGCTTTTCTTAAGGCTCCGAGTCTTTACCAGCACTGTATAAATATTAATTTTTCACCGCACATTTATTATATATTTTCAATCTGCCAATCAATTGGCTCCATCCCGTTTTCCTTCAGAAATTCATTAGCCTGACTAAAATGTCTGCATCCAAAGAATCCACGATACGCCGACAACGGACTAGGATGCGGCGCCTTAAGAATTAAATGCTTCGGATTGGTCAGCATAGGAGCCTTGTTCTGGGCAGGTCTTCCCCACAAAAAGAAAACAATAGGTCTATCCTGCACGTTCACAGCCTCTATTACCGCATCTGTAAACTTCTCCCAGCCTTTTCCCTGGTGAGAATTCGCCTGATGTGCCCGAACGGTCAGTACCGCATTCAAGAGCAGAACACCTTGCTCCGCCCACTTTTTCAAATACCCGTTATTCGGAATGTAACACCCCAAATCCTCATGAAGCTCCTGATAAATATTCTGCAATGAAGGCGGAATATCCTTCTGCTCCGGTAAAACGGAAAAACTCAATCCATGTGCCTGACGCTCGTTATGATAAGGATCCTGTCCAAGCAGAACTACTTTAACATCCTGAAGCGGTGTAAAATGAAACGCATTGAAAATATCCTCTGCGGGCGGATAAATGACCGTCTTACTATATTCGTTCTGAACGAATTGAAACAACTGTTTATAATAAGGCTTGGAAAACTCCGGTTTCAAAGAGTCCAGCCAGTCATTCTGAATCATAGCCATGTCTATAACTCGCTCCTTTACTACTAAATATTTCAGAATTCAATAATAATTATGTAAATGTTATTACACATTCTAAATGCAAACCCCTATAGCCTTACCGATACGCCTTTTTGCTGCAAGTATTTCTTCACCTGATCGATCTCCAGCTCTTTGTAGTGAAACAGCGACGCCGCAAGAGCAGCTTCCGCTTTTCCTTCTGTCAGCGCTGCGTAAAAATCTTCTTCACATCCTGCTCCGCCGGAGGCGATGACCGGAATAGGAATACTATTTGCAATCGTACTCGTAAGCTCGATATCATAGCCGTTCTTCGTTCCATCACAATCCATGCTCGTAAGCAATATCTCTCCTGCGCCTAATTCATACGCTTTCACCGCCCACTCCACCGCATCCATACCTACGTCTATGCGACCGCCGTTTTTATATATATTCCATCCGGAACCGTCCGTCCGCCTTCTCGCATCGATGGCTACTACCACACATTGGCTTCCGAATTTATCCGCTGCCTCGCTGATAAGTGAAGGATTGTTTATTGCCGAAGAGTTAATAGATATCTTGTCCGCACCCTCTCTGAGAATAGCTTTGAAATCTTCCACCGTACGAATGCCGCCGCCGACCGTAAAGGGAATAAATACACGTTCTGCGACCCTCCTCACCATATCCACGACGGTAGCTCTGGCATCGGAGGACGCTGTGATATCCAAAAAAACCAATTCATCCGCCCCCGCCTTATCATAAGCTTCACCAATTTCCACCGGATCACCCGCGTCCTTAAGGTTTACGAAATTGACCCCTTTTACAACTCTTCCGTTATGCACATCCAAGCAAGGGATAATACGCTTTGTATACATCTATTCTCCCTCCTTTTGAATATGTATGAAATTATTCAGAATATGCAGTCCTACATCCGAGCTCTTTTCCGGATGGAACTGACAAGCAAAAACGTTGTCCTTCTGCACCGAAACGTGCAGCTGCTCACCGTATTCAGTTGTCGCCATAACAATACTGTCGTCTTTTGCTCTTAAGTAATACGAATGCACAAAATATACATAGGAGTTCTCCGGTATTCCTTCGAAAAGTTTACCTTTGTTCGGATAGTTCAAGGAATTCCACCCTATTTGCGGAACTTTCAGACCTTCCTTTGGAGGAATCTTCACGATTTCTCCCTCCAAAATTCCGAGTCCGCTTATCCCTTCACTTTCCTCGCTTCTTTCAAATAATAACTGAAGTCCAAGACAAATGCCAAGAAAAGGAATCTTTTCCTCCACCGCTTCCTTTATCACTTCCTCCAGGCCATATCCGCGAATCCGCTTCATAGCCTCGCCAAAAGAACCGACTCCCGGCAAAATTATCCGGTCAGCCATAAGAATCCTGTCCCTCTCTCTGGTAACCACCGCATCTTCGCTTAGGGAGAAAAGCGCCTTCTCCACACTCTTAATATTACCTGCATCATAATCAATTATCGCTACCATATTCTGTCACTTCCTATCGACATTAATTTCCGTTTATCTGGAACTCCAACGGCTGTTTAACGCCCTGAATCAGTTGTCCCTGACTTCCTGAAGATTCCGTAATCTGAGCGGGAATCTCACCAGCCTGCTCCTGTACCGTAGAATCATTGATATTTTGTGCGCTATCCGCAGTATCAGACGGCTGCTGTTCCTCGTCCGGTGCTACCTCATTTGAAAAATCCGAATCTGAAGAATCTGACACTTCCTGCACAGCAGGCGCTTGTTCCGGAAGAGCACTTTCTTCTATAATATCCTGTTCCTCAGGAAGAATATCCGCTGAAACCGCCTCGTTGCTTTCCTCCTCCTCCGGCAATATAAAAGGAGTCTTATATACAATAGATTCCAGCTTTCTCGTATAGGTTAAATCATCATAATCTATGATGACTTTGGCCACTGCCTCCGACAAATCATATTTATCGCTCAAAATATTCAGAATCGTCGAATATACTGCATCTACTTCCTGCGTCGCGTTATAATCCTTTGCTTCTGTAATGATCTCAGGATATTTTTCCACGCCCATCATCAGTGCATCCAAAGCTTCCACCTCTTTTCCCATGCTCATATAGTTATGATATGAGGAAAGCTTGCGGTTCAAACTCATTATTATCTTCGATTTATTATAAATGATTGTATCGCTCTCTTCCAGCTTTTTACCATATAATAAATCATACGACTGCGCGTAGTCCGCTTTATAATAGGCAGCCCGTGCCGTTCTTTTTTCGAAGAAATCGGGAACAACACTTACAATAACGATTATAAGAGCAGAGAGCGTCAGACATAGTGCCGTAATAATCACAATATTCTTCCCCGACACCCTTTTTCTCGGTTTTTTAAAACTTACAGGTTCTGCAGCTTCTTCCTTTACCGGCTTAGGTTTCTTCTCTTTTTTCTTCTTTTCTTTCTCTTTTTTGTCATCTGCCTCACCGTCTTCCGAAGCTTCTTCCTTTTTGCCCTTCGCTTTCTTCTTCTTTTTCTTTCTGTCCTCAGCGTCCAGCTCCTCTAAGATATTACGGTTTTCATCCGAAGGATTTATTCCATGCGTTGTCTTTAACTTTTCAGCCTCATTTGCATCCTCATCAGATTCTGTCAAAAACGACAGCGCCTTAGCAAAAAATCCTTGCTTTTTCTTAACCGATTCACCTATGGACGCCCATGCCGAATCATCTTCACTTTCTTCGGTTGGTTCTACTTCTATCGCATCAAATTCTTTTTCGTCTGACGCTTTCTCTTCTTCAACCTTTTTCTTTTTACCGAAAAACTTAGAGAACCCTCCCTTTTTTTTCTTGCCGCCTTCTTCTGAAGCTTCCTCAGCAACTACAGGAACTGCTCCTGCGGCAAGTGCCTCCTCTTCGCCCATTTCCGCAGACATGCTTTCTAACAAAGCCAGCATATCATCTGCTTCCATTTCCTCATTATCGTCTCCCAATAAAGGGCCTATTCCATTTAGGTTAACGTCGGCCGCATCAGGGTTATCTGCTTCCTCACCGCCAAACATTTCTCCTTCGTCAGCCCCTTCAATAAACGAATTTTCTCCAAAAGAAACCTCCGACTCTTCAATTCCTTCTTCGTTGGGAGCCTCCTCTATACCTGTAAACATTGCACTGATTTCATCAGCTGACAAAATATCAGATACATCCGAAGAATCTATATCTACTTCTTCCTCTGAATCTTCCTCCAGATTCATGTGCTCCATATCTATATCGTCGATATCAGGTTCCTGAATAGCAAAATCATTTAAAAAAAAGTCATCCTCAACTACCAAATCCCCATCAGTTGGCGCATTCTCCTGCGTATCTTCTGTCATTGCTTCCGTATCCGCCTCATCTTCCGCCCCTGAAGGATTGTCTTCATTTTCCATGATGGACTTAAGCAAGTCATCCAAAAATTCTTCATCTGAACTCATGAAACACCCTCACATTTCTTCTATATTATATACTCTTATTATTGATACTTCCTTTCATAGTTTATCATACATATCTCCATTAGACAAACCAATTTATGATAAAATCTGTCGAATTTTCTTTCAAGGAGAATCCTCTTTCTTTAATTTCCTCTGTCAGCTGATATAATCTACTATGTATTCGAAATAAATTGGACTTTTGATTAAAAAATACTATTTTTTCAAAGGGCCAACGAATTACCGTCGGAAACTGCATACCTACGCCCAACTCTATAACACAAAGCTTTCTGTTCACTGTTCCCTGAAGCCATTTCGTATAATGATCCCACTTATCCAAGTAGCCCTCTTCTGCATAATGATCCGTATTTACGTTATTAAATACAAGTTTCTTTTTACACTTTATGCAAACCGGCTTTTTTATTTCTGCTATTTCTTCTCCTGTTTTAATGCTGCGATATATCTGGTCCAAAAGTACCTCATCCGGTTCCTCTATCCCGCCTATGCAGTTGTCCTCACACTGCATAAAACGGTATCCACCACAAGGCGTTACAATCCTGTCTTCCTTAAATCCGGCATCATAAATACAATCGTCCGTACATGTGGAGACAATGTAATGGTTTTTTCCCTCTAAAAGCTTTCCAAGCTTGTTATAAGCCTTCATTATTTTCTCATCCTTATGCTCCCGCAAATACAGCTTTTCTACATATGGAACCAGCCAGCCATACTCTTCTATCTCCTCTATCCGATCCAAAAAACGTTTATATTGGAGATTTTCCTCCATCCTTAAAAGGCTCATCCCAAATTCTTCACCGATACCTACAAGCACCATATCCGCATTATTTATGCTATCCGCCGCAATCCTCTTTATATCTTCCATCCGGTAATTCCTTTCATTCCTTCAAAGATACTTCAAAAAAAGAGCGAGGAATTAATCCCGCTCTTTTTAATCCCATATTACCATCGTTTGACAAGGTCTTAAACGCCGTGTGTGACCCTGTCAAACGATGGTATGTATCATTAATATGATCTTATTTAACTAACCCGTCAATCACACTAACCAAGTTGCCGATTTCAGGCTTAGACAACTGTGCATCCGCACCGAGGGCCTCGCCCTTTCTCTTCATCTCTTCATTCACCAAAGAGGAGAAAATAATAACAGGAATGTTCTTTGTAGACTCATCTTCTTTTATCAATTTCGTCAGACGATGTCCGTCCATTACCGGCATCTCTATATCCGTAATAATACACTGCACATGCTGGTTCAACGTACCGTCTTCTTTGCATGCGGTAATTACATCATATGCCTGCTTTCCGTTCTCTGTATGGATGAGATTAACATATCCTGCCTGCTTCAAAGAATCCACAATCAGTTTGTTAAGAAGCGGTGAATCTTCCGCAATCAAAATTGGCACATTGCGCTGTGATCGATGTCCCAACTCATCTATTTCAGACATCTTCAATCCCGTCTCAGGGTTGATATCGGTAACAATCTTTTCGAAATCCAAAATGATTATCAATTTACCGTTAATCTTAATAATTCCCGTAGAAATCCCATCTTCACTGGTAGAAACGGTAGTTCCCGGCTTGATAATCTGATTCCAAGAAACTCTATGTATACCCATAACGGCATCTACATGAAATGCAATGTCGAGTTTGTTGAAATTCGTCACTATAAATAAAGAACTGTTCAATTCTTCATTATTATATTCCCTCATCTGAAGGCAATTTCTCAAACTGATTGCCGTTATCATCGTATCACGCGGCATAAAGATTCCTTCAATACTCGGATGAGCATTTGGAACCGGCGTAACTTCCTGATAAGGAATAATTTCTCTTATTTTAGCAACATTTATTCCATAATGCTGTCCTTCCAGTACGAATTCTAAAACTTCCAACTCATTTGTTCCATTTTCCAGCAGAATATTTGTATCCATATTCATCCACCTCACGACATTTATTAATCAATTTTTCCTAAAGCACATTAACTTGGACTAATTATAACATACATTTCCTAAAAAAAATACAATTAAATACCATTTTATTTATATTTTCTGATTTTTTACCAGAAGCGACAAATTTTTTTCGCCGTTTTTTCACAATAAACTTATTCTTTAAAAGTTAACTTTTTCATATGACAAAAAACTACCACATATATGATGTGATAGTCTCTATTTTCACTGAATATTATCATTATTTATAAGGGGCCATACCCTCAAAACCGAATACCAACAGGCTTCTTCCCTTTCGGAAATCCACCTACTACAGGTGTTGTTCACCTGTCACTCTCTCCTATCTCTTCCATCCGTTTCTTTCCTGTCTCTTATGAGCGTCTTATGAGTGTTTTCTACTCATTACTCATTACTCATTAACCAGCCTTACAAGGATAAGCCCTCGACCGATTAGTACTTATCAGCTCCACGCATTGCTGCGCTTCCACCTTAAGCCTATCTACCTCGTACTCTCCAAGGGGTCTTAATACAAAGCAAGCTTTGTATGGGATATCTCATCTTGAGGGGGGCTTCACGCTTAGATGCCTTCAGCGTTTATCCCTGCCGGACTTGGCTACTCTGCCATAGGTCTGGTACCTAACAGATACACCAGCGGTCCGTCCATCCCGGTCCTCTCGTACTAAGGACAGCTCCTCTCAGATATCCTACGCCTGCGCCGGATAGGGACCGAACTGTCTCACGACGTTCTGAACCCAGCTCGCGTACCGCTTTAATGGGCGAACAGCCCAACCCTTGGGACCTACTACAGCCCCAGGATGCGATGAGCCGACATCGAGGTGCCAAACCACTCCGTCGATGTGAACTCTTGGGAGTGATAAGCCTGTTATCCCCAGGGTAGCTTTTATCCGTTGAGCGATGGCAATCCCACGTTATACCACCGGATCACTAAGTCCTAGTTTCCTACCTGCTCCACCCGTCGGTGTCGCAGTCAAGCTCCCTTATGCCTTTGCACTCTGCGAATGGTTTCCGACCATTCTGAGGGAACCTTTGAGCGCCTCCGATACCCTTTCGGAGGCGACCGCCCCAGTCAAACTCCCCGCCAGACATTGTCCCGGGACCAGATTCATGGCCCTCGGTTAGAAATCCAATACTGCAAGGGTGGTATCCCAACATTGGCTCCATGGAGACTGGCGTCTCCACTTCATTGCCTCCCACCTATCCTGTACATACAGCATCGAATCCCAGTATCAAGCTGGAGTAAAGCTCCATGGGGTCTTTCCGTCCTGGCGCAGGTAACCAGCATCTTCACTGGTACTTCAATTTCACCGGGTGCATTGTCGAGACAGCGCTCAAATCATTACGCCTTTCGTGCGGGTCGGAACTTACCCGACAAGGAATTTCGCTACCTTAGGACCGTTATAGTTACGGCCGCCGTTTACTGGGGCTTAAATTCAAGGCTTCGGTTGCCCTGACCTCTCCTCTTAACCTTCCAGCACCGGGCAGGCGTCAGCCCATATACTTCACCTTTCGGTTTTGCATAGACCTGTGTTTTTGCTAAACAGTTGCTTGAGCCTATTCTCTGCGGCCCCATTTCTGGGGCACCCCTTCTCCCGAAGTTACGGGGTCATTTTGCCGAGTTCCTTGACAATGCTTCTCCCGCCGGCCTTAGGATTCTCTCCTCATCCACCTGTGTCGGTTTACGGTACGGGTACATAATGAACAATAGCAGCTTTTCTTGGCACATGGCTTGCATGCTTCGCTACTTTATTTCGCTCCGCTTCACGCCTTTGGATTGAGAAAGGGATTTGCCTCTTCCTCTCCTACCTCGCTTGCACCGGTCTTTCCTTTCCCGGCTCATGCGCTCCACATGCGTCCCTACAGTTCTGTCATTATGCAGTACAGGAATCTCCACCTGTTGTCCATCGGCTACGCATTTCTGCCTCGCCTTAGGCCCCGACTTACCCAGAGCAGATCAGCTTTACTCTGGAATCCTTGGATATTCGGCCAAGAGGATTCTCACCTCTTTCTCGCTACTCATTCCGGCATTCTCTCTTCCTGACGCTCCACGGCTCCTTACGGTACCGCTTCCCTGCATCAGCAATGCTCCTCTACCAATCATACGAATGTATGATTCCTAAGCTTCGGTGTCGTGTTTCAGCCCCGGACATTTTCGGCGCAGGACCTCTCGACTAGTGAGCTATTACGCACTCTTTGAATGTGTGGCTGCTTCTGAGCCAACATCCTAGTTGTCTTTGAAATCCCACATCCTTTTCCACTTAACACGCACTTTGGGACCTTAGCTGTAGGTCTGGGCTCTTTCCCTTTTGACTGCCCAACTTATCTCGTGCAGTCTGACTCCCATATAACATCTTCACGGCATTCGGAGTTTGATAACCTTCGGTAAGCTTTGACGCCCCCTAGGGTATTCAGTGCTCTACCTCCGCAAGACTCTTTATGAGGCTAGCCCTAAAGCTATTTCGAGGAGAACCAGCTATCTCCGGGTTCGATTGGAATTTCTCCCCTATCCACACCTCATCGCCACCCTTTTCAACGGATGTGCGTTCGGTCCTCCATTGCCTTTTACGGCAACTTCAACCTGGACATGGATAGATCACCCGGTTTCGGGTCTGCACATACTGACTCAACCAACATAGTTGGTTTTGCGCCCTATTAAGGCTCGGTTTCCCTTCGGCTCCACACCTTAAGTGCTTAACCTTGCCAGTATGCACAACTCGCCGGACCGTTCTACAAAAAGTACGCGGTCCCACCTTAACGTGGTCCCACAGCTTGTAAACACAGGGTTTCAGGTTCTCTTTCACTCCCCTCCCGGGGTCCTTTTCACCTTTCCTTCACAGTACTATGCGCTATCGGTCACTGAGGAGTATTTAGCCTTACGGGGTGGTCCCCGCTCTTTCCCACAAGGTTTCTCGTGTCTCGTGGTACTCTGGATACCGCTCTGTCTGGTCTGGTTTCACGTACGGGGCTCTCACCCTCTCTGGCTGGTCTTTCCAGGACCATTCCGTTACCTTTCCTGAATCAGTTGATGCGGTCCGAACCCCGGAGTGCACGCACTCCGGTTTGGGCTCCTTCCGGTTCGCTCGCCGCTACTTCGGAAATCACTGTTGTTTTCTTCTCCTCCGGCTACTTAGATGTTTCAGTTCACCGGGTTCCCTTCCTTACGCTATGGATTCACGCAAGGATACATAAGGTCTTCTTATGTGGGTCTCCCCATTCAGATATCTGCGGATCATAGGATATTTGCTCCTCCCCGCAGCTTTTCGCAGCTTATCACGTCTTTCTTCGGCTCTCAGTGCCAAGGCATCCACCCTGTGCTCTTTCTTGCTTAACCTGTTCTCGTCCCTCTAGCGTGAGGAACGCAGGCTGGTCTGCTGTCTGCGAGCTTTCGCTCGTACGAGTGTTTTTTACTCGTTCAGCGCCTGACTTTCGTCAGACTTTTGTCTCTAACATTTATAAATACAAGTGTCCTTCACTTTTACAAGTGTCCTTCACTTGTTGCCCATCCTTTCGGATGGACCTCGGATGTCTTTGATACTTGATTGTTTTTCGGTATTCGGTTTTCAAGGTACGGTTCTTTTCCGGTACGGAACAATGCTTGCTTCCTTCCCTTTTCGTCGCTTTCCTGGATCTTACTTGTTACGAGCGTATTCTGCTCGTTCCAGTTCCTCGACGATGGAGACAGAGAGATTCGAACTCTCGACCCCCTGCTTGCAAGGCAGGTGCTCTCCCAACTGAGCTATGCCCCCGTTTCTGGCAGCCACAGTCGTGCATTCCGCCAGTGGGCTTAAGTGGACTCGAACCACCGACCTCACGCTTATCAGGCGTGCGCTCTAACCGGCTGAGCTATAAGCCCAAAGTCAAGTCTTTACAGCCTTCACTTTGCTCTTTCTTCTTTTTACAAGTGTTTTTTACTTGTTACAAGTGTCTTTTACTTGCTACAAGTGTCTTTTACTTGTTTTTATCTGGCAGCCACCTGCTCTCCCATGCCGTCTCCAGCATAGTACCATCGGCCGCTTAAGTCTTAACCTTCGTGTTCGGGATGAGAACGGGTGTCTCCCCTAAGCGCATCGCCACCAGAATCTTCGTGCTGATAAATCTGATTAAAATCAGATCGGGATTGCAGATTTAAGGACAAATGGATGGGAGAACTCGTTTTCCCAGACTTTTTTGCTTAAATCTATTAGCGTCTTCGACGCGACCGAGAGGCTATGCCTCAAGGTGCAATCCTTCCAGAAGGTACACATCTCTCAGGGCGAACCCTTTCCACATGTTCCTTCTTTGCTATTCCCTGTCTTTTTAACAGGCAATACCTTTCCTTAACAGCTAAACAGTAATACAACCCCTACTTCTTCTTCCTTAGAAAGGAGGTGATCCAGCCGCACCTTCCGATACGGCTACCTTGTTACGACTTCACCCCAGTTATCAGACCTGCCTTCGGCTGCTCCTCCCCTTGCGGGTTAGGTCACAGACTTCGGGCATTTCCGACTCCCATGGTGTGACGGGCGGTGTGTACAAGACCCGGGAACGTATTCACCGCGACATTCTGATTCGCGATTACTAGCGATTCCAGCTTCATGTAGTCGAGTTGCAGACTACAATCCGAACTGAGACGTGTTTTTTGGGATTTGCTCCAGGTCACCCCTTCGCTTCCCTCTGTTCACGCCATTGTAGCACGTGTGTAGCCCAAATCATAAGGGGCATGATGATTTGACGTCATCCCCACCTTCCTCCGGGTTATCCCCGGCAGTCTCTCTAGAGTTCCCATCTTACTGCTGGCTACTAAAGATAAGGGTTGCGCTCGTTGCGGGACTTAACCCAACATCTCACGACACGAGCTGACGACAACCATGCACCACCTGTCTCTGGTGCCCCGAAGGGAATAGGATGTTACTCCTACGTCACCAGGATGTCAAGACTTGGTAAGGTTCTTCGCGTTGCTTCGAATTAAACCACATGCTCCACCGCTTGTGCGGGTCCCCGTCAATTCCTTTGAGTTTCATTCTTGCGAACGTACTCCCCAGGTGGATTACTTATTGCGTTTGCTGCGGCACCGAAGGTTTAATAACCCCCGACACCTAGTAATCATCGTTTACGGCGTGGACTACCAGGGTATCTAATCCTGTTTGCTCCCCACGCTTTCGAGCCTCAACGTCAGTTACAGTCCAGTAAGCCGCCTTCGCCACTGGTGTTCCTCCTAATATCTACGCATTTCACCGCTACACTAGGAATTCCACTTACCTCTCCTGCACTCCAGCCGGACAGTTTCCAAAGCAGTCCCGGGGTTGAGCCCCGGGCTTTCACTTCAGACTTGCCCTGCCGTCTACGCTCCCTTTACACCCAGTAAATCCGGATAACGCTTGCCCCCTACGTATTACCGCGGCTGCTGGCACGTAGTTAGCCGGGGCTTCTTAGTCAGGTACCGTCATTTTCTTCCCTGCTGATAGAGCTTTACATACCGAAATACTTCTTCACTCACGCGGCGTCGCTGCATCAGGGTTTCCCCCATTGTGCAATATTCCCCACTGCTGCCTCCCGTAGGAGTTTGGGCCGTGTCTCAGTCCCAATGTGGCCGGTCACCCTCTCAGGCCGGCTACTGATCGTCGCCTTGGTAGGCCTCTACCCCACCAACTAGCTAATCAGACGCGGGTCCATCCTGTACCACCGGAGTTTTTCACACTGTCTCATGCGAGACCGTGCGCTTATGCGGTATTAGCACCTATTTCTAAGTGTTATCCCCCGGTACAGGGCAGGTTGCCCACGCGTTACTCACCCGTCCGCCACTAAGTACCTAAGCTTCCATCCGAAGACTTCCGCTTAATTACTCCGTTCGACTTGCATGTGTTAGGCACGCCGCCAGCGTTCATCCTGAGCCAGGATCAAACTCTCATGTTCAAAAGTTCTCTCCGATCCAAGATTAACTTTGGCTAATCTTTTCCCGTAGTCATTCCGGGTTTTCTCCGCTCTTTACGAGCTTCCTCTTCCCGTTACGACTTTTACTGTTTTTTAGGTTGCATCCTTTCGGATGCCGTTCTCTGAATTTTCATTCATGATACTGCATGTTCCCCTTCCGGGGCATGCTCTCATTTAAGAATTTTCAGGGTTGCATTACTGTTTATTTGTCAAGGTTCTGCCCGCTGCCGCTCTGTCATTCTTCGTCGGCAACGAAAATGAGTATATCATTCCTAAATACAAATGTCAATCATAAATCTAACAAATTTTACAAATTTTTTGAACATTATACAAAAAAGCCCATTTTATGCGGATTTTGCAAAATACAAATTACGATAAGATCCCGAAAAACAATGACAGACCATCATGTTCTATCAACAAAGTAGTCTGTCACTAATAATTGCAAAATAATTTTGCCGCTATATATACTTATTATATATATGATTATTTTATTTTTCTGTTACTTAGTCAGCATTAGCTACGGCTGAATCTGTAGCATCGGCTGAAACATCCGAAGCAACAGGGTCGGTCAAAGACTCCTCCCCTAGCGCCAAAGCAACAGACCATATGGCATTTGCTTCCTGCTCTGAGACTTCTCCTACCAAAACAAGATCCTTCGTATCTCCCACACCTATCGTTCCCATAAAAGTAGATAGGTCATTGAGAAGTATTGTAGTCAACGCATATTCCGGTTGTCCGCCGTTAACAGATATTTTGAATTTGGCCCCGGTAGAAGCCATGTTCACATCTATATCCTGCTGAGTTGTATTCTTCATTTCAAAGTTGAGAACCAAAAATTTATATCCGCTTTCGGCACTCATGGCATAAGATGCTTCTTCAACATTTTCATCCGGATAAACATCCGTTAATTCATAGTTAATATATTTTACTTCCACACCTTGTATTCCACAAAAACCCTGATCACTATTATTCGCTTCAACAGCTGATGTATTCGCCGTCCAAGTTTCTTTCTGAAGTACTTGAGGCTCTTGTTCTATCTCGCCGCTTTCCGCCCTCTCTTTTTCCGAAGTTTTTCCCGCCGCTTCCGGTTCCTCTTCTACCAGTCTGTTTTCATAATTCTGATCATATTTCAACAATAATCCCGCCGCATATTCCACCACCTGCGCATTTTCTTCTTCCGTCATTTCGGGAACGGATTCTCCACAGGCCGTCAGCATCAAAGACATCGCAGCCACTAAAACAATTCCTATCTTTTTCCCTCTTCTCATGTTAACTCCCATCTGCTTATGTATATACAAGCTCACATATTGCTCCTATTATACATCATTTTGCAGATTCTGAAAAGCCCTCTTGTTTATCTCGCTGCTAATTCGAACCAAAATTCTACACCATTATCGTAATTCATTACACCGCATTCCTGATTCATGGATTCCATAATAGCCTTTACGATTGATAAGCCCACTCCGCTTCCTCCATACGCCCGCGTCCTGGCCTTATCTACCTTATAGAATTTTTCCCATAAATGTGAAAGGCTGTCCTGCGGAATCTGCTCTCCTGTATTAAAAACAGAAATTCGAACCTTGTCCTCCATTTTATTCAGCTTTATATCGATGATCTTTTCACCCGCCACATGGTTCATGGCATTGCTGAAATAATTTGCAAATACTTCCTCCGTCTTGAATTCATCCCCCCATACGAAAACGGATTCCTGTTCATGGAAATACACCGATATTTCCTTTTGTCTGGTCAATATTTCCGCCGACTGGATATAGGTTCTTATTAACGCTGCTATATCAAACCGCTCCATTGATACTACGTCATTGCCGAATTCCAGCTGGTTCAGCGTAAGGAGCTTTTTGACCATCGTATTCATCTTGGCGGACTCATCGATAATTACATCACAGTAAAATTCCCGGCTTTCCGCATCGTCGTTTATTCCTTCCTTCAGTCCCTCCGCGTAGCCTTGTATTAAAGCTATGGGAGTTTTCAGCTCATGGGAAACATTGGCCAAAAATTCCTTGCGCATTTCATCTATTTCATTTTTCTTCTCTATATCCTTCTGTAATTCATTATTAGCCGTCTTTAATTCTGAAATCGTGGCTTCAAGAGTATTTGACAGCTCGTTAATATTATTTCCCAGCAATGCAATTTCCGTCTTGCTCTTTCCATAATATTTGGCATCGAAATCGAGATGTATCATCCGTTCCGAGATGTCCGCCAGCTCCAATATAGGCTCGGTTACCTTTCTGGATACCATTAAAATAACGATTCCGCTGACCACCGCCGCACCTATACCTACATAGGCAAGAAAACGATTGGCAATGGATACGCTGTCCTGTATTCCCTCCAAGGCGCTGCGGAGAAGAAAGATATTGCCGTTATCCAAAACGCCCCACATTTCTATATATTCTGTCATCGTTCTGGAATCGGTCATCCTTTGTACCGAATAAAGACTGTTTTCCTCCAAGACAATGCTGTTATTACTGCCTGAATTAAAAAAATTGTCCCATAAGCGTCTGCTCATGGTCTCGGGGTCACTGCTGAAGGTTATCCTCGTCTGGGAATCCGCATCCAGTACGATTAGATTGATATTATATTTTTCGGCAATTCTCTGTATCTGTATTCCGAATTCTTCAGTCAAAATATTCCCTGCACTGGCCGCCTTATTAATTACGGAATATGCATTTTTGAGCGCATTCATCTTATTATTCAGATAATATTCTCCCAAAAATGTACTGTTAATAAACCAGCACAACAATATAGTAGCTGTCATCAATCCGATAAAAATTATCGCAAACTGTCTTTTAATAGAATATTTCATTTTTATCATTCCGCCTTAACTGCTTTTTCACTCCGTTTCGAATTTATAACCCATTCCCCATATCGTTTTTATCAAATCGCCCTTCTCCCCCATCTTGCTTCTCAGCTTTTTTACATGGGTATCAATTGTCCGCGCATCGCCGAAATAATCATAGTTCCAGACATTATTTAAAATCTTTTCTCTGGAAAGAGCTATACCTCTGTTTTCCATAAAGTAAGCGAGGAGCTCAAATTCCTTATAGCTTAAATCTATCGCTTTATTATCGATTATAACGATGTGTGCGGCCTTGTTCATCTGAATACCGCCGGCCTCCATGACTTCATCCGTATTCGTCTGATTGGTCCGGCGTAAAATAGCTTCTACTCTCGCCACCAGTATCTTAGGACTGAAGGGCTTTGAAATATATTCATCCACTCCCAGCTGGAACCCCTGCAATTCATCCCGCTCATCCGCTTTTGCCGTAAGCATAATGATAGGGACTTTAGAATATTCTCTCACTTCCCGGCACACTTCCCAGCCATCCATCTTAGGCATCATAACATCCAGAATGATGAGCGCAATATCCTTCTGTTCAAAAAAAATATCGAGAGCGTCACTTCCGTCCTCCGCCTCTATCACATCATAATTATTTTTAACAAGAAAATCTTTGACTAACTTCCTCATTCTGCTTTCATCATCTACAACCAAAATTTTCAGCTTGTCCATAATATCGCCGTTCCTTCCTATTCATTATTTCTCAGTATAACCAATAAATATGTAAAAATTGTGAAGCACTTTTTATATCATATATTATTATAATATAACAAAGGGAAGCCTTCACCTCCCTTTGTTGTTAAAATATGTATATTTTATAGTTTGAATATTTCCATATGCTCTTCCAGTTTATCGGAAATCTCCTTCAACCGTTCCGCATTATCAGAAATGTCACCAATTATAGCACTTACCTCTGTTACCGACGCGGAGGTTTCCTCCGTGCTGGCCGCATTTTCCTCCGCAATAGCCGTCAGGTTCTGCACAATATCCACAACGCTTACACGCGCTTCGTCCAATTGCTTTGTTCTGTCGGCAATAGCCGTCACTCCGACTGCCGAATTGCTTATGCCCGTTTTGACCTGCTTGAAGACATCATTTGTCTTATTGACATTTTCACTCTGCTGACCGATGACCTCTTTTACCGAATTCATCGTCTCTACCGCATCCTGCGAATCGCTGATAAGGGAACTTACGATCATCTCTATCTGCCTTGCCGATTCATCCGACTGCTCCGCCAACTTCTGTATCTGAGCTGCTACCACTGCAAAGCCCCGGCCCTGTTCGCCTGCCCTCGCCGCTTCGATGGACGCATTTAAAGACAACAGATTAGTTTCTTCGGCAATCGATGTAATAATAGCTGTGGCCTCACGTATTTTAACAGCCGATTCGTTAGTGGTATTCGTCTGTTCATAAATTGTATCGATGGAATCCTGCGTTTTCTTATTGATTTCCTCCAAATGCCCTAAGATATTCACCGCTTCGTCGCTGGAACTTCTCATCGACTCCGCATTGCCCTTCAAGCCCTCGACTTGCGCATTCGTTTCCTCTACCATACTGCCCATGAGGATAACGTTTTCCGTTGCCCTTTGCGTTTCCTGCGCATGGGAGGTAGCCCCCTGAGCAATTTCTGCAACGGTCTTTTCCACTTCCCCCATAGTCTCCGCCGTATTCTTTGCTCCTGCGCTCAAGGTATCCGCAGAGCGGAAAATCTCTTCGCTAAGCTGCTTTATCTCCGATACCATTTCCCTAAGCTGTTCCCTCAGGCTGGAAATCGCCCGGCTCATACTTCCGGTTTCATCCCTTCGTTTGTTTAACTTTATCTGGTAATCGTTCTCCGTAAAATCCATATCCGACAGCTTCGCAATAACGGAGGTGATTCGATTGATGGGCTTTACCGTAAAATCAGTTACAAAAAAGCCCAAAATCGAGATTGCAATCAATATGGCAATTCCGGTATAAATGCATCTTTCTATAATGTCGTTAATTGGAGCAAAAATCTCGTCTTCATCCGTGGTAATAACCAGAATATATTTCGCATCCGTGCCTATGTAATAGGCTGCATATTTCATAACTCCATTGAATTCATAAGCTACTACATCCGGCTCAGGAACCTCTCCCTTTGCCAGCTGTGTGACCAGATTACTCACTACTTCATTTTCCACCGGCTGACCGATCTTCTCCGCCGTAGGATGATAAAGCATAATTCCTTCCGCATTCACGGCATATGCATAGCTCGAGCTTATATCGTTAATCGAAATATCACCTATGAGCTCCTTCATATTATCCGCATTTAAAATATCTTCCCCTCCGTTCATCGCCAAATCCAGCATTTCCCCATAGGAATTCGCTACATCGTTCATGTAGTTATGAGTTACCGCCGAATAATCGCTTTTTATCAGAGGGATGATTGTCCACAGATAGATACCTGTTGTCAGTATAATAGCTCCTATCAGCAATAGTACTATCTTTGTCCGTATTGAACTGAGCACGCCTACTCTTAGGTTTCCATTCCGCACAGCGGAACCTTCCTTTGTTTTTTGTGAATTCATAATAATTCACACCCCTTCCTTATACCTCATAAATCCGAAGCATCTTACGTATTTTAAAAATATTATTAGTAATATTATATCATTTTGATGTATATAAAGATATAATTTTCTATTATCTTCCTCATAATATTTCCCTTCTTTATATAAAAAAACTGCTTACCAGACGGTAGCAGTTTTTTTATTTACCCTATTCTTTTATTACCTGATTATTATTTCCTAACAGAGAAACACGAAGCAGCCACAACTTACTGCGATGTTTCGCAGGCCGGAGGAGCCTTTATCCGGTGCTGCGGCAGCTAAAAGTTCACTCCTGCCTGCTTACTCCACCTGAAACGTATAATCCGTATTATATGTTCTTACATACAAAATATTATCCTTCAAAATAAGATAATCTGCCATAGACTTTAAAGGAATTTCCTCAATCACTTTCCCAGACGTCAAATCCAGCTGATACAAATAATCCGGCTCCGACGTAAACCCATAGCCGCAAAGCAGCACATCCCCCGCAATCACAAAGTTATTCGCATTGCTTACAAGCGGTTCACTCTTCCACAAAAGCTTTTTCTCCGTCAAATCAACTGCTGCTACATAGGCATTATGAGGAGAGAACCCGGCATAGGTCAGATGTCCGACTGAAAAATATAAAACGCCATTCTCAGCCTTTGCATAACGTATGATCTGCTCCACAAAAGATTCGTCAGCTTCCGAAAAATCGTCCGCATACCTAAACCCTTCGAGATCAACCGTAAAGCTTTCGCCGCTTTCTCTGTCTGTTACCTGGATACTGCGCTCCTCACTGTCATAAGGAGAATTGATCTCACAGAAGTATCTCTCGTCTCCCACTTCCGTCAGACTTAAATCGTTTTCGGCAAACCACTTTTCTGTATCCGTAATCTCATTCGCCTCTTCCGTAAGCTTAACAAGCTTTAAAGGTGAAGTAACAGACACCGCTTCTCCTTCGATATAATAATCCCATGAGGGATTTTCTATCTCGATTATTGTCGAAACCGTTTCCGGCTCCTCCGCTTCCTGACTCTCTGCCAAATCTTCCCTATCGTCTTCAGTCAAATTGGCCGCAACGCTTTCCTCCACCGTTGTTACTGTCTCCTCGCCTATTTCCTCCGTCTCTTTACCACACCCTGCCAGCAAAATCCCCAAAGAAATTAATACAACGCTGCCTATTTTGCTTTTCATAACTCCTCTCCTTTTCAAACCCTTTCATTCATTCGTTTGTTTCTTATTTTCCCTTATTCTTACCAGTATTTTTTACTTCATATCCTAATTTGTAATATATCATACAGACTTTCAAATCTCAATGTGTTTTAAAAAATATATCATCAGCTATTCCGTTTCACGCAGCCGTTCGACAACAGAGCGTCTGGCGACAGTGCAATACACAACCAGCGGCGCTGCAATACCCAGCGCTGTAAAGATCGGCGCAAGCGCCAATATGGGTAAAACAGTAAACCGATAGGTAAAGAACCAAAATGTATTCTCCAATACTCTGGATAACAAGGGGCCAGCAGCGAGACTGAGCATGAGCGATACGGCGACTGCACCCAAAGCATAATACAGTCCCTCCCAAATCAGCATGGCTTTCAGTTGCCTGCCGGTCATGCCGATGGACTGAAGCATCGCAAGCTCCCTGCGCCGTGTGAGAATTCCGGTCAAAATTGCGTTGAGAAAATTGAGTACTCCTACAAGCCCGACAATAAAGCTCAGAATACCTCCGAGCATCAGGAACATATTCCGAAAGGAATCGAACTCCGCAGCATATGTCGCCTTGCTCTCATAATCGAACTGTGGCATCCTATTATTGGTCAAATCGGATAAAAAGGCCTCCATGCCGTCAATGCTTTCATCCTTGACATCGCAGGCATAATACATCACATTACTGGTATCGCTGTCTTGAATAAACGTCCGTTCGTTCATAACAAACTCATCTGCGCCATAATAGCGGTAGCTGAGGGAGTTCGGCACAATGACCAGTGCCGCCACCTCATACTCAACATTCTGATACACTTTTGCCCGGTAGTAATAATTCTGATCATCGGTAATATTTTCAAAATCAAGAATTTCGCCCGTATCCGGGTCGTAATATTCGTACTCTTCCACATAACGCAACGTTATATTATCGCCAAGCTTTGCCCAATGAGAATCCATCAGGGGATTGCCGTAGTCATCCTCGGAATAGACTGCCGCAACATAACGTCCTCCCGGCTCATAGAGCCTGGACAAATCACCCTCCAGTACTGTCAGCTTATCGAGCGTATATTGCTCCATACCGTAAAGCTGCACCCGGTCAGCTAACAGCCCTGCATCATTTTTATCCGCAGCGGCAACAAGGTAGTCCAGAGTTTCCTGATCATTCCACGCCCCATACATGGCTCGATAATAATCCTCGGTGACAAATTCTTCTGCCGGCCCGGTCATGCCGTAGACCCGCCCTCCTGATTCCACGCCCGGCCGGGTTTCCAGACTGGAGATGGCAACTTCGGGCAGTGCCCTGTCGGCACTCCAAAGTGCTCCTGTCTGAAAATATCCCGCATCCGCCACGATAAAATCTGAAACCATATCGGACAGATATTTATCCATATCAAAACCATTCGTAAAAGTAACCGTCATGTTGAGCAGCAAAGCTGCCAGAGAAAGGGAAACAACGGTGACGGTTGTCTTTCCCCGGCTTCGCCCCAGATTTGCCCATGCCATTTTGAGCAGAGACGCACCTGACTGCGACTCGCGTATCGCTTTTTTACTCGCCGTCCCCTCGGTGTAGCGAACCGCCTCTATAGGCGATACTTTTGCCGCCATTCTCCCCGGTCTGCGGCAGGAAATCATCACTGTAACCAACGCAAAAAGTGCAGAGCCAATAAAAATCAGCGGACTTGCCGATACCGCATCCTGTACGACACCGTTGAGCTGGGACAAAATCACAGGTGTCAGCCGAACTCCCACGCCATAGCCAATCAGCAGTCCAAAGGGAATCCCGAACAGAGACAGCAAAAGTGCCTGATGCCTGATGATGCGCCTGATCTGCCGTCCGGTGGTGCCGATGGTTTTCAGCAGTCCATAGAAACGGATATCATTTGAAACTGAAATCTGAAATACGTTATAAATGATCAGATAACCCGTAAAGGTAATGATCAACAGAAGCCCCACGATTGCAACAACGGTGATGAAATCCATATTATCAGCAAGCTGTGAGCCGGTGTAGCCCCAGTTTACACCTATTGCAATATAGTTATCCCTATCCTCCGCCGAGCGGCTTTCTGTCTGATAACCGTGACCGGCAAGGATTTTGTTCATATCCTGTTCAATGTGCAGTGAACTGCCCAGCATAACGTCCAGATTCCATGAGCCTGTCATGCCGTCATCGCCTATGCCGCTTCCTATTCCAATGTTATCATAGATAGCCTGTGCGCGGCTGTGGGGGATAAGAACATGGTTTGCGATAATCGCCTCGTCATATTCCCACCAGCCGCTCAGTACAAAGGTTTCCGTTACCTCAGTACCGTCCACATCAAAAGTCATGGTAAACTCGTTTCCCAATACCGGCTCGATACCAAGCAATTCCAGCACACGTGTATCGGTGGCGGCTTCATTGCTGTTCTCGGCAGGCAGCCGGCCTTCTGCCGGGTCGCAGTACATCCAGTGTGCCTGCTTTGCGTCGCTGTATCCAATTTCCACATGAGATTTAAGGAAAGGTTCGCTTTCCGCCATTCCTGCAAAACGACGCAACCCGTACTGCTTAATGAGAGGATCGCTTTTTATCTCCTCGAACTGCTCTCTGGTCATATACTTGAATGTCCCGTGGCTCCATCCACCCGCCTGACGGAAGTTCGCCTGCTGAAAAGAATGGTTAATTGACATGGCAATGGTAAACAGTGAGGTGAATAATACTGTCGTCAGCACTATCGCCGCCACCGCAATAATATTTCTCGTATAATTTGCTCTTAAGGTTTTTAAAGACAAACTAAAAATTGTTTTTTTATTTTTCACCTTCATCATACCCGAACACCGCCTATGATTTTTCCATCTTCAATTCGGATGATCCGGTCACACATCTGCGCAATTTCTTCGTTATGGGTTATGATCACAATGGTCTGACTGAATTTTTGGCTGGTTACCTTCAATAAGCCCATAACATCCTGGCTGGTACGGCTATCCAGATTGCCGGTGGGTTCGTCGGCCAGAATAATCGCAGGCTTTGCCGCCAGAGCTCTGGCAATGGCAACACGCTGCTGCTGCCCTCCAGAGAGGTTATTGGACAAGTTCTGAAGCTTGGAGCTAAGCCCAAGAGTATCGATAATACTGGTCACATAATCCTGGTCCGGCACATTCCCGTCCAGCTGAACGGGCAGGAGAATGTTCTCATAAACATTCAATACCGGTACAAGATTATAATTCTGAAACACGAATCCAATTTTTCGTCTCCTGAAGATCGTAAGTTCTTCATCTTTCAGCGTAAAAATATCCTTGCCGTCCACCGTCACACTTCCGGAGGTAGGTCTGTCCAGCCCTCCAAGCATGTGGAGCAGTGTGGACTTGCCGCTGCCGGAGGTTCCCACCACCGCCACGAATTCTCCCTTTTCCACACGGAAGTCCACGCCATCCAGCGCATGTACCTCCATCTCTCCGCTGCCATAAATTTTTCTCAAGTTCCGCGTTTCTAATATTGTCATCCTTTATATTTACTCCTTTCGATATAGAACAAAAACTGTGCATCCATTTTTATGTAATAGGAGCACTTTCCTATTACAATTAGGGTGTCAAAAGATCCTTTATAAATACATTCTGGTCAATATGACCAAAACAAAAAGAACGACTGCGCCTATGTAAATATTTAGAAGTTCTTTCTCTGGATATTTGAGCCATAACAGAAAACAAAACTGTTTGAGCGCAGCGAGTTTTTTGTTTTCTGGCATGTTTGGCGCGAATAGACTGAGAATTAGAACTTCTTATATATTGGAATTCGGCGCAGGAGTCTTTTTGTTTTGAGCATATTGCCTAGAGACGTTCGCAAAAGGACCTTTTGACAACCTAATCCTATTACATAAAAAAGTCCGTATCGTATTTCTACAATACAGACTATACCACAACAATCTTTCCACAATCTTTCCAGCCGATATAAGAATCTAACAGTTTTGAAAGATTTTACTGTCCCATTGGCAAAAATACAGAAAAAGTACTTCCTTCTTCCAGCAAAGACTTTACTTTCAGATAACCTCCCTGTCCTGCAATGATCTGTCTTGCCAAATAAAGACCGATTCCCACTCCATCGATATCATGGACTGCAGCAGAACGGTAAAAACGACCAAATATTGAGGACTGTTCCTCTTCTGCAATGCCTATGCCGTTGTCGCTTACATCTATTCGAAAAAAAAGCTCGTACCGCGCCGTACTAAGCCGTACCCGGCCTCCGCCCGGCGTATACTTAATCGCATTATCCACGATGTTATAAAGTGCCTCCGCCGTCCATTTCAAATCGAAGCAGGCAGCGCCCTCCGTTTCTTCCACCGTGAGCAGCACCCCCTTTTCCTTCGCCTGTGAAAAAGCCTGTGCAAGCACTTTATTAAAAAGGGGCTCCACCTCCTGCATTTTAGGACAAAGGACAAAGACTCCCGATTCCAAACGGGAAGTTTTAATGAGTGAATCGATTAAAAAGGCTAATTTTTGTGCTTGTGCACTCAGCGCCTCTACGCAGGGCATGCTTTCCTCCGGCAGCTCCTGCTCCTTCAACAGCTGAGAATAAAGCAGGATATTAGAGATAGGTGTTTTTGTCTGGTGGGAAATATCCGCGATGAGGGCTTTAATCTTATCCCTTTCCTGCGCCAGATTCTTAGCGGATACCTCCGATGACGATAAATAGTCCGCCATTTTCTCCTCCACGGCTGAAAGGAGACTTTCGTCAAAAACAGATTCCGAAAAAGTTCCGTTTCCTGCCATATCCAGCATAGATCTTAACCGATTCATTATTTTCGTATTTTTATGAGCCGTATAAACAGCCAATACGAGGGAAAGCGCAAAAAATACGAGCGAAAGAACTAACAAAAAAAGAAACCATTTATTCATTTTCCATTATCCTCCCAAATATACCCGATTCCATACACTGTTTTGATATATTGAGGTTTCGAGGAATCCTCCTCCACCTTATCCCTCAGGCGCTTAATTGTAACGGAAAGAGCATTTTCATCCACGTATTCCGCTCCGTCCGTCCATATGCGATCTACCAGCTCGGATCGTGAAAGGATCTTGCCGCGATTCAGCACAAGAATGCGCAAAAGTTTCTGTTCCGTTTTGCTCAGTTCAATAGACGTACCGCCCTTGCAATACTCCATTCTTTCGAAATCAAAGCGGAAGGAAGACACAATCACTACTTCGCCCATGCGCTGCGACCTGTACCTGAGCTGACTGTTTACCCGCGCCCGCAGCACAGCCAGAGAAAATGGCTTAGTGATATAATCGTCCGCTCCCATTTCAAGTCCCAGGACGATATCGGTCTCCATGTCGTTTGCTGTCAGTAAAATCACCTTTGCCTCCTGCATTTGTCTGAATTCCTTTAAAAAATCCAGTCCATTGCCATCCGGCAGGTTAATATCTAAAATCAAAAGCTCGAAATGCTCCTTTAAAAGTGCTTGCCTCGCAGAATTCAAGTCGAAGCTCTGTTCAATATGATATTCCTCGCTTTTTAGCGTCAACGAAATACCGTTGCTCAAGACACGGTCGTCTTCAATGATCAGTATATTCTTCATATTCTTCCCTCTAACATACATTTTCTCAAATAAAAACTCCTTCTTTTTCTCTATTTCATGGGCATGATTTTCCAATATACATATAGTATAACACATTGAAAAAACTTCTATCGATATTTTTTATCGACGCTTTACTCTTGACTTATCCTGCCCCCAAGGCCATAGTTATGTTATAGGGAAAGCTTTTTCAGCCTACCCGGCTACTATTAACTCTGCAGCAAATGAAAAGAAAGGAAGGATCTTATGAGTCTATTCGATTTAACTGGAAAAACCGCAGTAATTACGGGGGCCTCCTCAGGACTGGGCGTACAGTTTGCCAAAGCCCTGGCAAGGCAGGGCGCCGATGTGGCACTGATGGCCAGAAGAGCAGAAAAGCTTACGGATGTGCAGAAGGAAATCGAGCAGTTAGGCGTTCGCTGTCTCTCCGTTCCATGTGATGTCACAAAGATGGACGAGCTTAAACGATCTGTCGCACAAATTGAAAATTTCTTCGGCAAGGTGGATATTCTTGTAAACAATGCCGGTACCGGAGGCTCTGTAGCCGCCGAAGAGCAGACGGACGACGAATGGAAACGAGTCATCGACCTGAATCTCAACAGCGTTTATTATGTGAGCAGGGAATTCGGAAGAGGGATGGTTGCACGTAAATATGGTAAAATCATCAATCTCGGCTCTATCCACAGTACAGTAGCTATGCCGGGCCTTAAGATCAGTTCCTATTGCGCTTCCAAGGGCGCAGTAGCCATGCTTACAAAGGAATTGGCGAATGAATGGGCACCATATAATATTACGGTCAATGCTATCGGGCCTGCTTATTTTCCTTCCGAGCTTACCGATAGCTTTGTAGAAAGCGAGGATTTCAAGCAGGTAATCAAGGCTTACTGCCCTATGGGAAGAGCCGGAAGAGCCGGAGAACTGGACGGAGCTATCGTTTATTTCGCTTCCGATGCTTCCAGCTATACGACAGGACAGCTTTTGACGATAGACGGCGGATGGACATCCATTTAGAATCTTTACTTATATACAGATATTATGGATAGGGAGCGGTGCATCACGGCTGAATTCAGTTGTGGCGCGCCGCTTCTTCATTAAAAATCGCAAAATCTGCATTGCATACTTTTTCAAATTTATAAATACAATTCAAATAGTAAATAATTAGAATTTCGCATTTTTTGTCAAAATATATTTATTTATTGATAAATTAAACTCATTTAGGTAAATTTATATTAACAGTAATGACTCTTAATATTAATAATGAGGAGGATACTTATGCATTGGTCTGGCATTATTATCGGTATTATAGCCTTTTTAATCATTGGCTTGTTTCACCCTATAGTTATTCGTATATGGCCCGTATTTCTCATTCTCGGGTTAATATGCTGCATATCCTCTTTATTCCTTTCGCAAATCATTTTATCCGGATCTCTTGCAGTATTGGGATGCGCCATGCTTTGGTCGGTAATCGAACTTAAAGAGCAGGCCGAGAGAGTTCGCAAAGGATGGTTTCCTGCAAACCCTAAGCATATAAAAAAAGAACACGATAAAAAGGAGTAGCTGCCCATGCGCATCCGCATCATTCTGTTGACTGCATTAGGTTTTCTTTTTCTGGCATTGGGGCTAATCGGAGTTTTTCTGCCGATCTTGCCTACCACACCTTTTGTTTTGTTAGGAGCAGCCTGTTTAACCGGTACTCCGAAACTTAGGGAGAGGATTCTTCGGATTCCCTTTTTCCGGGAATATATCGAAAACTATCAAAAAGGGAACGGCCTGCCTCGCAGGACTGTGATCAAGAGCCTCGTTTTCCTCTGGGGAATGTTGCTCGTGTCCATGTTCCTCATCGGACGGCTTTGGCTCACCCTTCTTCTCATTGTCGTGGGAAGCTGTGTAACGATACACATTCTCTGGATTGCCAAGCCAAAAGGAGATAGAAAATAATGCAAAAGAAAAAACGAGTGTTCGGACGAATAGAGGCTCCCTTCGATATTTTTTATTTGTTATCCGCTTTTACTATTGGTATTTACCTTCTGCGTACCGGCAATTCATCGGTCCGTATTCTTGCAGGAAGTATGGCTCTTGTGCTGGCAATCGGGGACAGCTTTCATCTCCTGCCCCGCATCTGCGCTATCCTTACCGGTAAAGAAGAGCGCCTCACAAAGGCGCTGGGAATCGGCAAACTCATCACTTCAATCACGATGACTGTATTTTATCTTTTTCTATGGCAAATCGGTCTCTTGCTGTTTCTGCCGGATGCGTCGTTTCTTCTGTCGCTCCCTGTTTACATACTCGCCATCCTTCGGATACTGCTTTGTCTGCTTCCGCAGAATCGTTGGACGGACCGCTACCCTCCGGTACGCTTTGGCATTTACCGGAATATTCCCTTTTTTCTTCTGGGTATAGCTGTCGCCCTGCTCTTTGCCATTCACGTGGGCGTTGTTCCTGCGGCAGGCAGTATGTGGCTTGCTATTGCCTTAAGCTTCGGCTTCTATCTCCCTGTAGTGCTGTGGTCCAATGAGAACTCAAAGCTCGGCATGCTGATGCTGCCAAAAACCTGCTGCTATCTATGGATACTACTCATGTGCTTGAAGTTCTAAGCCATATGCCTCCCCATGAAATCAAACGCATGAACCTATGCGGCTGATCATACAAAAATCAATATCGAAAGGAGCGAAACTATGGAACAGTATAAGAAATTAACAAACGAGGTCGGCGCACCGATTCCCGATAACGAAAACGCCATCACCGTCGGCCCTCGCGGTCCCGTGGTAATGCAGGATGTATGGCTATTGGAAAAAATGGCTCATTTTAACCGTGAGGTCATTCCCGAACGCCGCATGCATGCAAAGGGGTGGGGCGCTTACGGCGACTTTACGGTTACGGGCGACATCTCCGAATTTACCAAAGCCAAGGTATTGCAGCCCGGACATAAAACTGACGTTTTCGTCCGTTTCTCTACCGTTGCCGGAGAACGGGGCGCTGCCGACTGCGAAAGAGACATCAGAGGCTTTGCCTGCAAATTCTATACCGAAGAAGGAAATTGGGACTTGGTCGGAAATAATACTCCTACTTTCTTCATCCGCGATGTACATAACTTTTCCGACTTGAACCGCGCCGTGAAAAGAGATCCTCGTACCGGCAGGCGCAGCGCGCAGAACAACTGGGATTTCTGGACGCTTCTACCGGAAACCTTCCACCAGCGCACCATCGTCATGTCCGATCGCGGAATTCCTGCTTCCTTCCGCCATATGCACGTTTTCGGCGAACATACCTTCAGCTTCTATAACGCAGAAAACAAAAGGGTATGGTGCAAATTCCATCTGCATACCAAACAGGGAATCAAGTGTCTTACCAATGAGGAGGCCGAAAAAATCAATGGCATGGACCGGGAATACCATGGAAAGGACCTTTTCGAATCCATTGAAAAAGGCGATTATCCTCGCTGGACGATGTATGTACAAATCATGACGGAAGAACAGGCCCAAAATCACTACGAGAATCCCTTCGACATTACAAAAATCTGGCCGCATAAGGAATTTCCTTTGATCGAGGTCGGCATACTGGAGCTTAACAGGAATCCTGAAAATTATTTCGCAGAGGTGGAGCAGGCTGCATTTACCCCCGCCCATGTAGTACCCGGCATCGGATTTTCTCCCGACCGCTTCCTGCAGGGCCGTCTGTTCGCTTACGGCGATGCACAGCGTTACCGCCTTGGCGTGAACCACAACCATATTCCGGTTAACCGTGCCCGGGTTGAGGTCAACGAGTATCACCGGGACGGTGCGATGCGCACAGACGGTAATTATGGCGGTGCTCCCGCTTACTCTCCCAACAGCTACGGCTACTGGACGGCTCAGCCTGAAGTGTCGGAGCCGCCTTTGGATATCGAAGGAGCTATGTGGCGTTACGATCCCAAAGATGACCCTACAGACGATAACTTCCGTGCCGGAGGCAATCTGTGGAGGATTCTTACAGAAGATAAAAAGCAGCTTCTCATTGAAAATACTGCTGCCGACATTGCCCCCGTTACCAATAATATTAAATACCGCCATGCCGTACACTGCTATCTGGCAGATACCGAGTATGGTGAACGAATAACAGAAGCGATGGGACTCGACATCGAAAAAGTAAAGGAGCTGTCCAAACTGGACAACAACGGCCTGATCAATGCTACGATCTCTCCCGAAATGTAAGCTTCTATAGCTTTCATTAAAACACGCTGAATAAAGACAGGAGGGTGTCCCCGAAGTCATAAAATGACTTAAGGGGCATCCTCCTTTTCCCACACTTATGATTCAAACAAATATCCCGTCATGGATAGGCTTCCCAAAACGCAGGCCTTATTGAATACGGTTATCTCATCCTCTTCCTTTGCTGCTCCGAGCACATACAGAAGCGGTGCGAAGTGATCCAGAATAGGAAATGCCAACTGTGCGCTGCTTCCCGCCTTCTCATAATCAAGCACAGCCTCGTCCCTTCGCGCCAGAATATTCTCTATAATGTAATCGTCGAACTCTTCCGCCCAGGAATAGCCGCCCTCCATCTCCCAATTGACTCTCGACAGATTATGGACTACGTTCCCGCTTCCGAATATCAATACCCCCTGCTCTCTGAGTCCGGACAGCTCCTGTCCGATCTTATAATGCTGCTCTACAGTCGCATTTCTATCCACGCTAAGCTGAAATACAGGGATATCCGCCTCCGGATACATTCTGTGGAGAACAGACCATGTTCCGTGGTCATAACCCCAGGAATTATCTTCTACAACATCCGCGCTGATCATAGATTTCGCCAGCCGGGCGAAATGCGGAGCTCCCTTGGCATTGTAGACAATTTCATAAAGCTCCTTCGGAAATCCATACATATCGTAAATCGTACTAGCCGTTTCTTCTGTCATAATCCGGGTATCCTTAGTATACCAATGTGCCGAAACCGCTAAAATCGCTTTCGGCTCGGGAATCCGGCTTCCAATATGCTTCCATTCCTCCACAAATTGATTCTCCTCGATCGCATTCATAGGAGAACCATGTCCTACAAACAATGTTGGCATTCGACTCATATTTGTCACCCCTTCTTTCTTTTCTTGCATTGAGTATAGCATATCTATCATTTTATATCCAGAATCATCTTTCACTTGAAATAGCGATAAAAAATTATCGCGTAAAAGCATTCATTTATTTTCAATATTCATTATTTATATTATAATAGGATAAACAAAACACACTATATTAAAAGGAGGAAACATATGAAATGTAGGTTTACCGTATTATTAAGCTGTATCTTGTTTACTTTTTTCTTCACCGGCTGTCAAAACCAATCCGCGTCACAGACTGATAGTGCAGCCGCGGAGGAAGTCTCTGCACTTCCAGCTACCGAAGAAGCCACTGCATCCGAGCCGATCGACGAACCAATCGCTGAAAGTTCCACCGTCGAGGAGGCCGAACCTGAATTACCGCCGGTAAAACTTCCGGCAGCCGAGTATCGTTTAACCATTAAGTATTCTTCTGAGCTGCTTAAAAATGCAGTTGACGGAAGCAATCCTGACAAAACACTGAACATATATCTTCCTGCCAGTTATTATGACAGCGAAAAGCGTTATCCCGTGGTTTACTTTTTTCACGGGTTAGGCTTAACTCCACATACCTTTTACAGGGATTGGGAGGCTTTTGCTCAATATATGCAGGCAGACCCGGATAAGGAATTAATCGTTGTTGAGGTGGACGGTCGGACAGTCAGAGACAATTTCTCTTTCTATGTGAATTCAGAGGTCACCGGCCTCTGGGAGGATTACGTAACTACGGAGATTGTTCCTTTTGTGGATGAAAACTACCGTACGATTGCAGATGCCTCCTCCAGAGGAGCTGCTGGATTTTCCAGCGGAGGATTTTCATGTATTAATTTAACACTTCGGCATCCCGATATTTTTTCCTGCGTTCAGGCTATCAGTCCAGGCTTATTAAAAGATGAAGATTTGCCGGAAGCCTTGAATGGGTGGAATGCTACTCCAGACTTTTTAACAGCTTACGGTCGGGCTTTTGCTCCTGACCCAAAAGCAGAATCCCTTTATAATGTACCCGTTTTAGACGGCTCTCCAGAGGATAATGCCTTATGCGAAAAATGGCTGGACGGTTTTGGTCATCTAGACCAAAAAATAAGTGACTATTTGGCACTAAATAAACCTCTTAATAACATACAGATTATATATGGCGCTCAGGACCCGTATCCTTTGATGCTGGATGGTGCTAAATACTTCTGTGAATTATTAGAAGAAAACGGATTCGATGAACCACTGATAGAACTGCAGATGGGACATACTATTCCGGAGGACTATATCGGGACATACTTCGTTCCTTTCTTTTCCAGCTCTTTGAATTTTAACGAATAATAAAAACTGCTCCGGATAAAAGTATTTACTTTTTTCGGAGCAGTTTTTTTTAATTGCTGTCCACCAAAACACACCAAATTTATCAACGAGATTCAGACCGCTTCTTAACTTCCTTTCAAATGGTCAGAATCACAATCTATAATAATGGGGAACGATGTCCTGATAGCTTCCGTCCTTCATAAGAAATCCCTCAGGAATCACACCGAGCTTGACAAAACCCAGCTTTTCATACAAGTGAATGGCACGAGTATTGGTAATTACCACAGCATTGAACTGTAATATCCGGAATCCGATTTCCCTCGCCTTCCCAATACAGTGGGATACGAGTATCTCTCCGATTTTCTTCCCACGCTGTCCGCCTTTTACCGCATAACTGGCGTTGGAAATGTGCCCGCACCTGCCGATATTGTTGGGATGCAGGATATAAAGACCGACCACACTATCCGTCTCCTCCTCTACCGCTATCCCCGTAAAGGACTGCGCTTCAAAAAATTCCATACCTGTCCGCTCATCGAGAAGCTCCATCTGGGGAAAAGCCACTCCTTCCTCCACCACTTCGTTCCAGATTCCAAGCATAGCCGGAATATCCTCTTTCGTAAATTCTCTAACCGCAATACCCATTCTTTTGTCTCCAATCCGATTTTTCCATATGTTATTCAGGAGCCTTCCGGCTCGTTGTAAGAATACCAATCCGATTCCGGCATTCCAAGCTGTCGTAATATACCGTTGAGATAACCGATATTATACATAATATGCCTTATTTGTCCCGTAATGACATCTGCATAAGTATATTGCGGATTTTCACCGTAAACCGGACAGCCTAATTTCTCATCGTCCAGGCTGTCAAATATATGCGATGTTTTTGCTTGGATCGCTTCCAGATATTCCAGCATTTCTTCCCGCGAAATATACAGTCCTTCAAAGCTGCCCTCATACAGGTCCGTAGTATAAGCATCATCGAAAATCTTCGTACGCCACTCACTTTCATCATATCGTTCCCTCATCCAAAAATCGACAAAATAAACATAGTGGAAGACCTGCTGCCAAAAAGGTACTTCATGATAGGACGATGACCATATCTCATCAGGACAAACTTTCATTAGTACATTCGCCATATGAAGGGTGGAATCAAACTGATTCCTCATCGCTTCCGTAACCAATCTTTTCATTCAAAATCTCCTCTTTCAATTATTAGCTGTAATCGCCTTAATCATAGTCAATATTGCAAACCATAACCGACCGGAAAAAGAACCTCCTCAGTTCCGATCGCCCCGGTTTCTGAATAGTATGGCATCGGTAAGGTTCCCTGAAAACTTTTCTTGCCGCTTAGAACATTCGCAATCCCGTCCCCTTCACTTCCCGGCAGGTAGCATATAACTGCCGCATCCCAATGGTCTAAATATTCCCCGATCATTACATTTCTTCCCGCAACAAGCAGGGTAATTGTCGGAAGTCCAAGACTATCCGCAAGTTCAATCGCTTTCTTGTTTCCCGCAAGCGCAAGCTTACCTGTAATACTGATATCCTCACTATCACCTTCCCATTCCGCATAGGGCCTTTCTCCCAGACATAGAAGTGTTACATCTGCCTGCGATGCCTGACTTTCATCCGTTATCACGGTAAATTCATATTCCTCAGCAAGAGCTTTGAGACCGTCTAAAATTGATTTTCCTTCAGGAATCCATTTCTTGTTTTTATCCGCGTCAGTTCCTCCCTGCCAGCTTACCGTCCAGCCGCCGCACTGGACACCTGTATCATCCGCTGCCGGGCCTGTAACAAAAATCCGTGTTCCCTTTTTTAAAGGCAGTAATTCCTCTTCATTTTTTAACAGAACAAGGCTTTCCTCCACCAATGTTCTGGCCAGTTCCCGATACTCCTCCGTACCCGCTCGGTCCTTACGGGTATTTTGATTCTCCATCATAGGATCATCAAAAATACCAAGTTCCATTTTCACGGATATAATTCTTCTTACCGCATCTTCAAATCTTTCCCTGGGGATATTTCCGTTCTCGACCCCCTCCACAATATACTTGCGGCATTCCTCATACGAGGTATCCTCCATCAGCATATCGATTCCGGCATTGACTGCAGCGATTGTCTGTTCTTTCAGATTTCCCCCTGAAATATTATGTATAGAATTCCAATCACTTACGATAAATCCGTCAAATCCCATTTCTTCCTTCAGCATCATGATATATTTCTCATTTTCATGCATTTTTATACCGTTTAAGCTGCTGTGACTGATCATTATCGTTTTTACACCACTGTCGATCATCGCTTGGTAGATATCCAGTTGTTCCTGTATCTCCGCCTCAGACATCTGTGCATTTCCCCTGTCAATCAGGCGGTAAGTCTCGTCCGAATTCTCACCGCTGCCATAAGTCGTATTGCCGTCTCCCAGAAAATGTTTTGCGCAGGGAAGTGCACCTCCGTCAATCAAGCCCTTGGAAAAAGAACTTGCCATTTTTTTAATAAGCTCCGATTCGGTAGAATAGCTTTCATAAGTTCTGCCCCACCTTGGATCTTCGGCAGCCGCAACACAAGGCGAAAATGTCCAAAGTACTCCCGCAAGCCTTGTTTCGTCCGCTACCGCCAGCCCCATCTGATAAGTCAGCGCTTCATCGTTAGCGGCTCCTATACCGATATTATGAGGAAATACAACCGTTCCCGCGCAGGTATTTACTCCGTGCACGGCGTCATTGCCGTAAATATAAGGAATTCCTGCTTCAGATTCCAATGCGTTTTTCTGGAGGCCGAGAATAATTTCGCGCCATTCCTGTGCCTCCATCGGTACACCAAAGGTAGAAAGCACACTACCGTAATCGTATTTCCTCATATCCTCTTCTGTAATGCTATAAACAGCTCCCTGAACCATCTGTGCTGCTTTTTGCCCGGTGGTGAGCCGCATCATAATTTCGTCCAACGACTCCTTAGAAATACTTGCACTTTCCTCTTCCCTGGGAACAGGAACGCTTTCAGTATCTTTTTGCACATTTGCCGCCGATTCTGTTTCTGTGCCGCATCCGGCCAAAGCAGTCAGAAGGGCACATAGTAATATTACTTTTATTGCTCCTCTCTTTCGCTTCATATAAAATTCCCCCTTTGTTTTTCTACATTTATTATTTGTTCATGCACTTCTCCCTTCTTGTCCCTCTTTCTTCCGCTAATATTTATTAATTCATTTTATTAAACACATGAAAGGAGTGAATGCTGTTACGACTATTTTACATAAATTATTCTATTACGGCAATCTTTTAATTAACACTATTTTGCCAAACTCTATATGAGATCAAAGGTGTGCTTGACGCGCGCCAAGCTGCGCATCCTGCACGAGTGCTTTTTGTTTCATTCATAGGAAACCGAAGCTTTACTACCGTAACATAACAAGGTCTTTCCTATGAATGAAAATAAAAGCAAGCATATCGTTCAGATTGAACGTTATGCTTGCTTTCTTATACATCTCACCTGGCGGTGTCCATAAACATATTGTCGTTATGCTATCTTATAGAAAACTGCCTGATAAGTGGTCTTTCTATAATGATTCTTTATGCCGGACGAACATTAACTGCCTGTAATCCACGAGCACCTTTTGTAACATCAAATACTACGGATTGACCCTCATCCAATGTCTTATATCCATCCATCGTAAGTCCTGAGTAATGTACAAATACATCGCCTCCCTGCTCGTCAGTGATGAAACCAAATCCTTTTTGTCCGTTGAACCATTTTACTGTACCTTTATTCATAAAAGATACCTCCTTATTTTTTATATACTTTATAAAATTAAAAAAATCACATATTTTTTGTGAATCATCAATACAATAATGACTTACAAAAAATATGTGAAATCAAAACTTTATTAAAAATACAATTACAAGATATCACAGAAAAAAATAAAAGTCAAGTGAAAAAAAGCATTTCGGTTAAATATGTTGAAACGACAAAATTGCCCTGCCGTGAGGCAAAACTATAATAACAAAAAACAACGGTAATCAACAGAATGGCGCAGCTTTTTTTGCTGCGCTACATTTTGTCAGATATTTTTACTAATTGAAAATTTGAATTATAAAACAGAATATCAATCTCACTCTCAACAATTTTCAATAAAATTCACTAAAACCTCATTGAATTTATCTTTCTCGTCATAGAAAGTCGCATGGCCTGATAATTCAAATGGTACCAGCTTGGAATTGGGTATCATTTTATTTTGTACCTCACCTAATTCAAACGGAACGATCTTATCATGTGTTCCATGAATAATCAAAGTAGGCACACGAATGGATTCTAAATCAGTGAATAATACTTCTTTAATCCAAGTTTCTTCAACAGAAGCGGTTGCCCAGCCTGCGGCCCGAAGCCCCATTTGAAAAAACCAGTCTGAAAAAGCTTCCGTAATATGTTGAAAGAAAAAATTATTTCCAAAATTCTGTAGCATTTGTGGACGGTCGTTATAGGTATCTTTGATCATTTGCGTGATAGCTTCTTTATCCACTCCATAAGGAAAATCGGGGAGTTTTATTAAGCTTGGCGCGGCTGCAGCAAAAAGTGCCAATTTAGACACTCCGTAACCTTTATGCCGCCCCATATACTTTACTGAAATTGATCCTCCAGTAGAATGTCCCGCCAAAGTAAAGTCATGCAGGCGCAAAGCCTCCACAATATATCTCACATCATCTGACAAAGTGGCATAATCGTAACCTTGAAACGGTCTATCAGACTCACCAAACCCCCTTATGTCTATTCCAATACATCTGTAACCCAGTTTCGGAATTTGATTAAACTGGTACTCAAACAAATTGTGATCTCCAGGCCATCCATGTATAAATAAAATAGTCTTTTTACATCCCGGATTAAGATCCTCTACATATATTCTTACATTATCTCCCGTAGTAACATAAAAACCCATAATTATGCTCCTTGATGGTACATTTAATTAATTATATTCATATGCTACTAATCTAATGAAGAGTTTGTTGTTATCAGAAACTATTTTAACTGTCAGGAATGTGTTTATCCCAACTCAATTTTCTTCCTTAATACTAAACAGATGTTTAACATCTTCGACCGACAATTTAGCGGTTCCATTTTCCCCTTTGATAGCAAAACTGTTTGAAAACTGTTTGTATGTATACTCCCTTCCTTTAATAAATATCACATCAACACCATTTTTCATCACTATAGAAAATGTACTTTTGGGTATTGCTCTAACCATAATATATCATCCCTTTCCCCTAATCCATGATTCTCATATTGAATCAATATGGTTTTTATTTTATCATGAAATGTAATTTTCTTCTATATTTGTACAAAAAGAAATCCAGACCGCCGTTCCAAAATGAAAGGTGATCTGGATCAATTGAAAGACTCATTTATTAATATGCTGTCATGCCACCATCAACTACAAGAGTTGTCCCATTGACAAAACTCGATTCATCTGATGCAAGGAATACTGCAGCTGCGGCAAGCTCCTCAGGGTCACCATTACGCGGATTAGTTCCAATTCCTGCCATTGCACGTTCCAAGCCAAAGGGATCCGGATTGCGGATACCCGCCTCACTAATCTCTGTGGAAACGCCGCCAGGACAAATTGCATTGCATCGAATTCCTTTTTGTGCATACATAAATCCAATATTTTTTGTTAACCCGACCAAAGCAAATTTTGATGAAGTATATGCCGCGCCTGCACGCGAACCCTGAAGTCCGCCGACAGAAGCAATATTAATAATATTGCCATAGCCCTGTTTGAGCATCTGTTTTACTGCTTTACGGCAAAGGACAAAAGGACCTGTCAAATTCACATCAATTATATGATGCCACATTTCATCTGTCATTTCATCCATAATACCTGCATTGTTAATCAAGACATCAATACGACCATATTCTGCTACAACATCATCCATCATCTATTCCATCTGCTGTTGGTTCGACACGTCTCCTACCTTGGCAACTATTATGTTACCATTGCACTCAGCTTCTTGAGCAATAGCTTCCAAGCGCTCTTTGCGTCTTGCTACAGCAATAACAGTTGCACCTTCTGCGGCAAAGCGTAAAGCCATTGCCCTTCCCATTCCTGCACTGGCTCCTGTAATGACAGCCACCTTATTCTTTAACCTCATGACAATCCTCCTATTTATGTGTATAGTGAAATGCATGATTATTATATCACTTTGTTAAAAAATAATCAATATGATCATGTGACTGGTAAATACTCAAGTATTCCTGATTGAGAGTTTCTCCATCGTTTTGTTTGCTCTGTCAGCATCTTCTACCATTCTATTCAATTTAAACTCTTCCAAATTATTTAAGTCATCGTTCACCTTCACAGCACCATCAATGAAATTAGCTTCCTCTCAAATATAGATATTGCCCATGGTCATATTTGCTCGCTGCATAAAAAACTACTAACTAAATATTTCGTAGTTAGTAGTGAAATGAATACCCCTTTTTACACAGTATCATGATGTCAAATACCGTTCAAATTTTATAATGCTATCTTTTGTACCCACAACGGCGACCCAATCATTTGTTGTCAATTGAAGGTCAGGTGTAATCTCAATAATGGTTTCATTCCCTCTGACAATCGCAATAATATTAAGGCCGAACTTTTTACGAAAGTTCAGTTCAAAAATGGTTTTTCCATGCAGCTTTTCGGTCAACCTGATCTCTGAAATCGAATATTGATTTGAGAGGTCAATATAGTCTAATACCCTTGGCGTTGTCAGTGAATTCGCAAGACGAATAGCGCGTTCCCTCTCCGGATAAACCACCTCCGCTCCTATCTTTTGCAATACCCTTCCGTGCTCTGCACTGATTGCCTTTGCAATGACACGAGGAACACCCAGTTCAATCACATTGAGCGTTGTCAGGATACTGGCTTCAATATGTTCTCCAATACACACAATGACCGTGCCACAATTCTGTATTCCGGCCTCCTCCAACGTTGGTTTATCCAGTTGGTCAATCACAAAGGCTTGCTGTACTTTGTCTTGAATTTGTTTGACTTTGCTCTCGTTGTTATCAAGCACTAATACTTCTTTCCCATTGTCGGAAAGTGTCTTCGCAAGGGCATATCCGAAACGGCCCAGTCCTATAACTCCGAAAGCGATACTCGATTTATAACCCGGCATAATTATTCTCCTATCCTATAGTTACTCTTTCTTCCACGTAAGAAAGGTTGGATGAGGGCTGGTACACCCATATACACGCCATGGTGAGCGGCCCGAGCCGACCGATAAACATGGTCAGGCATAAAAGGATTTTGCTGATGTCTGCCAAATCTGGTGTAATGCCAGTTGACAAACCGACTGTGCCAAATCCCGACACGACTTCAAAGAAAACCTGCATGAAGGTGAACTGCGGCTCAATAATGCAAATCAGAAAAGTCATGACGCATACAACGATCATCGCCAGAATCGTAACGGTAAAAGCCTTCATGATGCTTTCATTTGGGATTTTTCTCCGGAAAGCCGTACAATCCCGCTTGGCGGCAAACGCAAAGAGGCTTTTCAGCAGAGTAAATGCGGTTGTTGTTTTTATACCGCCACCCGTTGAACCCGGCGATGCGCCGATAAACATTAAGATAATCAAAACAAATTGTCCCGCAGAGGTAAATTCTCCAGGTGCGTATGTGCTGAAGCCTGCTGTTCTTGCGGAAGTACTTTGAAAAAAGGCGCCTAACCATGTTACATCGTCCGTAAGTTTCAATAGGACCGTACCAATAGCCAGCAATGATACCGTCATCGTCAGAACGATTTTTGTATTCATGCTCAGGTCTCGCAGAGAACGCTTATATAGTATCTCCCGAATGACATAAAACCCTAAACCACCGAAGATGACCAGTCCGCAGGTCGTCAGGTTCAGCAACACATTGTCTCGATAGGGAATCAGATTCTGATATCCGCCAAGGATATCAAACCCGGAGTTGTTGAAAGCCGCTATGGAATGAAAGGCACTGATTCCTAATGCCGACAAGGGGGGATAGTCCTGTAAAAACACAATATAACTAAGAGCCATTCCAACAACTTCAAAGCATAACGTCACAAGCATAACGGACTTTACCAACTGTACTATGCCTTTAAGAGTATCCAGGTTTAAAGCTTCCTTCACAAGAACGCGCTCTCTGAGCCCAATCTTTTTCCCTGCTACTAAAATGAATGTAACACCGATAGAAGTAATGCCCAGTCCTCCGGTTTGAATCAATAGTGCAACTATAGTTCGTCCAAACACACTGAAGTTATCTGCCGTGTCGACGACAACGAGTCCTGTCACACAAACAGCACTTGTGGAAGTGAACAGCGCGTCTATAGGGTGGATCGTAACGCCAGGGTTCGCAGAAATAGGCAAAAGCAGCAATATCGTTCCAAGCAGGATTACAGAAGCAAATCCCAAAACTAAAAACCTGCCCGGATTTAACCATCTTGTTATCAATAGCATCACACTCCCTCTTCTGTATTATGAATAAAGCTTCTCTTTTCCATCTTATATGGAGCGTTATTAATATACCATTTATGGTATAAGCATTGGCTTAAGGTTTCGACGATGGCATTAATACTGCATTAAGACGTTGGCCATGAAATTGCAAAGGCAGCCGGATACGGCTGCAAAAGCAAGAAAGATTGCAAAAAAATAAACCGCATAAAGCGGTTTTCATTGAAAGAGGATATTACCTTTCTGTCAGTATTTCAAATGGAATAGGCGGGAGTCGAACCCGCGTCCAAAGACCCATTCCCTGTCCTTCTACTATCATAGTCAATTATTTCGGGTTACCCCACATTCCCTCCTACATCAGGAAATTGACACCCCGGTGTATTCAGTAGCTTCATAATACGCCCGCGGGCTCAAAGCTTTGCCCGTGTCGTTTCCTACATAGTCGATGCCCGGTTCTTAATGTATAGGTGCACTAAGTCGGACAGCTGCCATTAGGCAGCGTATGCTAAATTGTCTTCAGCGTTTATATTTATTTTTGCGATTTGACGCATCGCCTGCGGATAGCTTCTCCAGCTGCAAGACCCCTGTCGAAACCTTTACTATCCCTTATTCAGTTATTTGCCGGTGTAACATCATAAGATGTTTCGGTTCTTTAATATTATTATAAAGCAATTTTAAGTAACATTCAATCCAAACAAATTTATTTTATTGTTTTTATTTTTATTTAATCCTATTTCCTTTTAATACTATTTTATTCCAATTTATTCATTAAACTTATTTTAGACAAACTTTTTATCCAGATTATCCCCGCAGCTTTATTTTCATTTCTTTTTCCACTTCTCTTCTTTGGTCCTTTTGGGCGATATCCTGTCTCTTGTCATAGAGCTTCTTACCTTTTGCAAGTCCGATTTCCACCTTCGCCAAGCCATCCTTGAAGTATACCTGAAGGGGAATGAGAGTATAACCCTTTTCGGCAATTTGACCGGTGAGCCTACTGATCTCCTGCTTATGGAGCAACAGCTTCTTCACCCGAAGCGGATCCTTATTGAAAATATTTCCCTTTTCATAGGGACTCACGTGCATTCCATAGGCGAACATCTCCCCGTTCTCAATGCGGATAAAGGCCTCCTTAATGCTGCACTTTCCCATACGCATGGACTTTACTTCCGTGCCATGAAGAACGACCCCCGCCTCGTACTTTTCTTCTATAAAATAATCGTGATATGCTTTTTTATTATTCGCGACCAGCTTCATCGCTTCTTTCGCCATAATCATCATCCTCTACAAAATCCACGGTTCTCGCAAAACGGTCGGTGCCCTCCACGATTATCGCGATCCTCTCTCCCAATTTATACTTCTTGCCAAAGTCTCTTCCTACCATCTCATAATTCACCTCATCGTAATAGAAATAATCTCCCATCAGCGATGAAACGTGTATAAGCCCCTCTACGGTATTGGGAAGCTCCACATAAATACCCCAGCTTGTGATACCGGAAATCACTCCCTCGAAGCGTTCTCCGATATGCTTTTCCATATATTCCGTCTTCTTTAATTTGTCAGTCTCTCTTTCTGCCTCATCCGCACGTCTCTCCATCTTGGAGGAACGATCTGCCACTGCGGGAAGTATCTCGTTATAATGCAGAATACGGTTCTCCTTCAAACGCCCTCTGAGTTGCTCCTTAATAATTCTATGGATCTGCAAGTCCGGATATCTTCGGATAGGAGACGTAAAGTGACAATAATACTGACAGGCCAACCCGAAATGTCCGGTACATTCCACAGAATATTTCGCCTGCTTCATGCTCCGTAAGGTGAGTCTGCTAATCAATGCCTCCTCCGGCGTTCCCTCTATCTTCCCAAGAAGCTTTTGAATTTCTTTAGGATGCACTTCCTCCTTAGAGGTCTTGATTCCATAACCGAAGTTGCTGATGAACACGCTTAACTGCATGATTTTTTCCGGATCCGGGTTATCATGTATCCTATATACGAAGGGTAGCTCCAGCCAGTAAAAATGCTGCGCCACCGTTTCGTTGGCCAGAAGCATAAAATCCTCAATGATTTTCGTCGCAGTATTCCGCTCGTAAGGCTTAATCTCCAAGGGATGCCCCTCTTTATCCAGTATGATCTTCGTCTCCGGGAAATCGAAATCTATGGAACCTCGTTTTTTTCTCTTCGCCCTCAGTATTCCCGCCAACTCCTCCATAAGTTCGAACATGGGAACGAATGCTTCATACTCCCTGCGCTCTGCTTCGTCCTTATCCTCCAGTATCTTTTTTACACTGGTATAGGTCATTCGCCGATCTACACATATTACGGACTCCACAATGCGGTAATCAATTACTTCTCCTTTGGGGCTTACCGTCATCAGGCAGCTCAGCGCCAGTCTGTCTACGCCCTGATTCAATGAGCATATACCGTTGGACAGAACATGAGGCAGCATGGGAATAACGCGATCTACCAAATAAACGCTTGTTCCGCGCTTTAGCGCTTCTCTGTCGAGAGCCGAATTCTCCTGCACATAGTTCGTCACATCTGCGATATGAACGCCTAACAAATAATTCTCTCCCATTCTAGACACGCTGACAGCATCGTCCAAGTCCTTCGCATCTTCTCCGTCTATCGTTACCATCTGCACATTTCTTAAATCTTCTCTGCCCTCTCTGTCGGTATCCAACACCTCTGGAGATACCCTTTGAGCTTGATTTAAAACCTTCTCCTCAAAACCTATGGGCAATTCGAAGTTCTTTACAATAGATAATATATCCACGCCGGGATCGTTGATATGCCCCAGTATTTCTACGACTTTTCCTTCCGGTTTCTTATTCTTCTGCTCGTTGCCGTAATCGGTGATTTCCGCCACCACTTTATGACCATCTACTGCTCCCTTGGAGCGCTCCAACGGAATGAAGATATCCGACGCAAGTTTTATATTGTCCGGTATTACGAAACCGAAATTCTTAGATTTCTGGAAAGTACCGACAATCTGCGTCGTTCCATGACCGAGCACCTTGATGACCTCAGCCTCCTGCCGTTTTCCTCTCTGTCCCGGAAGAAGCCTTGCCTGAACGGTATCCTTGTGAAAAGCATCACCGGTCCTTGTCTCGGGAATGAACAAATCCTCCGTTCTTCCTTCCACCTCCACAAAGCCGAAGCCCTTAGCATTGCTGATAAAGGTTCCCGTCACAATGTTTTCATCAGGTTTTGTATATTTTCCTTTAGAAGTAATGCCTATCTTGCCTTCCGCCAGGAGTTCATCAAGAACTTTGTGAAATTCTGCTCTGTCCTCTTTCGCAACTTGCATGAACGCTGCCATTTCCTTTTCTTTCATGGGAACATACATCTCATCCTGAATCAACTCACATATCAAATTTTTTCTTTTATTATATAATTCCTTTTCCACGATGTTCCTCTCCGATTTCGTCTATGGAAGCCCGCGCATCCGTTTCCTGTAACAGGAGTACTTTACTATTACAAAAAAGCGCCCTTGTATTATGCAAGAGCGCTTTGGTAATCCTTCTTAAAATACATTAAGATTCAAGATTGCTGCCAATAGAATAAAACCGACTGCCAGGTACTTGGTAACTTTGACGAGAGTTCCTTCCATAGAACGTCCCTTATTCTTACCCCAGTACGTCTCCGCCGCACCGCTGATAGCTCCTAAACCTGCTGATTTACCTTCCTGCATCAATACTAATATAACCAAAGCCAAGCATATTATAATAAAAATTATTAACAAAATTGTTCTCAAAATTTCCATTTTTACACCTCCTAGTACACGCAGATTTCAGTTTATCATACACAGGTAATATTTTCAAGCACTTTTAAAATTTTTTGTAATACTCAGCCATCAATACCGGGAAGCTTTAGGCTTTAATCGACTTCCACCTGACACATCTTCATTGTAGTTAACGCCGCTTCATGGCTTTCCACTGTCACACCCGCACAACAGGAGGCATCCACACTGACTTTTGTCTCCGGCAGCCTGGTTTTTAAAAGCAGGGCATTTGTCACCACGCAGATGTCCGTGCACAGCCCTACTAATTCTATCTCTATTTCTTCCTTCCCAGACTCTTCATACAACCTTTCGCAAAGCTCTGAAGAACCGAAAGACGGCTTGTCTATCACGATGGCCTTGGGCATTGCTTCCGCCACTTCCTTGCGTATTTCCCAGCCCTTCGTTCCTGCGATACAATGTTTTACCGGAAGATATCTGCCCTCAGAGGTCTCCAGGTAGTTTTCTTCATGAGTATCTCTCGTCGCATAAATACAGTCTGTCGGATAATCATGAATCTTAGCGATCACATTCTCTATAATCGCCTGAGCCTCCCTTGTCCCCAGCGTTCCGTCTATAAAATCATTCTGCATATCGATTACCACTAATATTTTTTTCATCTTCCCTCGTCCGCTCCTATATCCCCATTTAATATCCGGCTTGTATCCGATTTGCATTATAACATTTATTGCCGGCAAATTCCATAATAATTTCATATAAACCGCCAACTCCTGAGCTCATCTTATTATATGGAGATACAAAAGCATCAAATTTTATTAAAGGGTTCTTTATATGCAGCTACGTTTCCTAACTCCTCTTCGATGCGAAGAAGCTGATTGTACTTCGCCACTCTGTCTGAACGGCAGGGTGCTCCGGTCTTGATCTGCCCTGCATTCACCGCTACCGCAAGATCCGCGATAAAGGTGTCTTCCGTCTCGCCGGAGCGATGGGATATCACTGCGCGGTAGGCATTTTTATGGGCCATCTCGATAGCCTCCAAAGCCTCCGATACTGTACCGATCTGGTTTACTTTTACCAAAATGGCATTAGCCACTTCCAGTTTAATTCCGGCATCCAGTCTCTTCGTATTCGTTACGAACAGGTCGTCTCCTACCAACTGAATATTATCTCCCAGGCGCTTTGTCAGCTCCTTCCATCCATCCCAGTCATCCTCCGCAAGTCCGTCCTCGATGGATATAATCGGAAATTTTTCTATCAGCTCTTCATAATAAGAAATCATCTCGGAAGTATCTCTTACTACCTCGCTGCCAAGCAGCTTGCTTTCACCCGGAAAATGATACATTCCCGTCTTCTCGTTATAGAGTTCACTGCTGGCTACGTCCAGCGCTATTTTAATATCTTGCCCGGGAACATATTTGCTCACTTCAATCGCTTCCACAATCAGTTCAAGAACTGCCTTTGCATCCGGAAGATCCGGCGCGAAGCCTCCTTCATCTCCCACTCCGGTGGAAAGCCCTTTGTGTTCCAGTATCTTTTTTAAGTTATGATAGATTTCCGCACAGATGCGAAGTCCGTCCGCAAAGTTCTCCGCCTGAACAGGCATAATCATAAACTCCTGGAAGTCCACCGTATTTGCCGCATGTTTGCCGCCGTTTAAAATGTTCATCATAGGCACCGGAAGAAGTCTCGTATGCCCGCCTCCGAGGTAACGATATAAAGGCATTTCCAGAGCCTCCGCCGCAGCCCGCGCGCAGGCCATGGATACGCCCAATGTGGCGTTAGCGCCCAGATTCTCTTTGTTGTCCGTCCCATCTGTTTCTATTAATATACGGTCAATAAGGCCCTGATCCATGACATTTTGTCCTATCAGAGCCTCTTTTAGCTTTGTATTGATGTTCTTTACCGCCTTGCGCACACCCAGTCCGAAATATCTGGTCTCTCCGTCTCTTAACTCCACCGCCTCGAAACGTCCGGTGCTGGCTCCCGAGGGAACAGCGGCGCGACCTACTATGCTTCCTTCTACGGTCACTTCCGCCTCCACTGTGGGATTTCCTCTGGAATCCAAAATTTCTCTTCCATGTACATCGGTAATTCTTAAATATAAATTCATGATAGCAGACTCTCCTTTTTATAAGCAATTTTGATAACCATGTCTTTATATTTATTTCCCAATGTTAGAAAATCATTCCTATGAGTATTTTTTATTCATTATATATTTTATGCTTTATCATGCCGCATCCGTTAAAGTACACGAATGTGCCGTCTGTCCTTCACTCATAGGAGGTGTCCTTCTTCAACCATTCAGGAACCTTTTCTGCGTTGAAATAAAAGCCGTTGTCCCCGCGGTAATAACCGGAGCTCGTCGCTCCGCTTTTGAGCTGTACAATCACATAATAATCATTGGATATTCTGCTATTAAAGCTATAGTCAAAGCTTGCCGGATGAAGCGCCGGTGCCAGCTCGTCAATCTGCTCCTGCTCGGAATACGTCTTGGTAACCGACCAATCCTCTCCTCCATTATTCGAACTTTTATCATACATTTCGTTATGGTAATTCGTAACCGTAAGGCTGGCGATATCCTCCGGCTTTAAAGTCATTTTTTCATACAATCCCTTCTCACTCAGATAACCGATGATATTCGTATAAGACGGATAGATATCATATAAGAAATAAGAAATACCGTAACTATTCGTTTTAACACTAAATGTCAACTGGCCGCAGGCAAACTCATTTTTCAGTGTGGAGTAATTGGAATTATTCAGGTCCTTTATATAGAGCTGCCTGATAGTATCCGTTTCCTCAGGTGAAAGGTTCTCCACGTTAATTCCTGTATTATAAGTAATCTGGAAAGAGTCCTTCTCTTTTATTTTATCGAAAATAGAATCGTCATAAATCTGATAAGCCGCTTTTTTGAACTGAGAATTACCGATTACCCTATTTAAAACATCCTCTTCCTTGGCACTTACCGCGAACTCCCTCCATACAGTCTTTCCGCCCTTCATCTGGTAGGCCACCTCAAGCCAAATATAGGAGCCTTCGTCCTTCATATCTTCTCTATGCAGCTTCTTCTCTGACAGCTCACTGATAGTAGCAATATCCGTCAGGCCCTGCTCATTTAAATAATGCTCCATACTGGAAATACCTTCAAGATTATTATTCAAATAAGACTGCCTGTATGCTATAGACGAAATCATAATGTCTGCCTCTTCCAGCTTATTCGGGTCTGGTACCCATGCATCAAAGCCGATAAGATCGAACTGGAAGATGCAATAAATCGCCGCAGTACACACACCTGTGATTAATATCTGATATTTTTTCCTTAAAGCTGCACGGATATCAAATTCATAAACAACTTCGATTGCACAGCAGCTTATAATCGCCGCTGCCGTCATAACGAACAGTAGAAGTACCGTACAGTTTTGCCCTTCGTATCCCGTACCTACCGTTTCCAATACGATCAGGCCCGCAAACAGCGTAACGGGGACCGTAAGGAAAATCTTCACAATACCCTTCGACATAGGAAATGCCATAGTCTTTCCGGCCGCCTCAGAAGGACGCTTTCTATAACAAAAGTAAGCGATGAGTCCAAAAAATACAGCCGCCAGCAGGCATTGCATTATAGGAAACACCGTCGAGGCAAAGGACAGCCCTGCACCGCCGATATACGTATATATCGCATCCACCGCATTTTGATGATACCCAAGCGGTGAAGTAAATGCCTTAATGGTACCAATATAACTATAGGAATTGTAAGAAAAGTATTCAAAAAATTCACTTTGGTATTCAGACACCAATAGCCTTACCGCCACTTCATAAAGAAGAAAAATTGCTGTACCAAACAAGGTCATAATAATGCTGCCCGTCATCATAACCGCTATAATAGTAAGCCCATACGTACCCAAAAATAATATAAGATTCATAAATAGGGAAATCACCGCCGCCCTTGCATTCGCAAAGTTCATGCCGCCGTTCGCTCCCGCCACCGCCACCGCAAGCAGAAGATTCAAAAGATAAGGGATAAAAAATATCAGCACTCCGTTGATGTATATGATTGCAAATCTGCGTCCCTTGGATACCGGCACACTATGATATAAATCCACTTTTTTTCTGCTGTATAGGTAAGAAAATCCCTGAATAGCGCATATCACTGCGAATATGCTCACGAATAAAACGACCACGCCATCCGCCCTAAGCCAATCGCCTGCCGCCTCTGCCAGTCTGTTTCTGGCAGCTGTTCCCGTCAGTTTATCTATAATGTTGTGCCCTTTTTTCCGGCTCATAATCATCTGCATAGCAACCGGATAGTAAAAGAACCAAAACAACACGGATGTAACCCACACCCACGCGCGCCTTTTATTGTTTTCCACCATACTAGCTAAGAATGAGTTTTTTGATATCATAACCTACCACCTCCGTCTCGCTGATAAATATCTCCTCTAAGGAAAGAGGAAGCGCCTCAAAAAATATCGTATCCACAGTAGAAAAGTGAGAAATGATTTCCTCTCTGTTTCCTCTTACCGTAAGCGTATACAAAGAGCCTCGCTTTTCTTCCTTCATAATCTGAAGGCCTTCCAGCCCTTTCCGCTCCGCTCCTTCATCCTTAAATACACATTGGACCTTCTGGATGTTGCATTTCATGTCCTCCAAATCCTTGGATAAAAGCACACCTCCCTTATGCAAAAGTCCCACGTGGTCGCAAATGTCCTCAAGCTCCCTTAAATTGTGGGAAGCAATGACGGGAGTAAGTCCTCTGCTCTCCATCTCCTTCGCGAAAATACTCTTTATTCCCTGCCGCATTACCGGGTCCAGGCCGTCGAAGGTCTCGTCACATAACAGGTATTTCGACCGGGAACAGATACCGCATAGCAGAGCGAGCTGCTTTTTCATTCCCTTAGAAAAAGTGTTTATCTTCCTTTTCTTGTCAAGTCCGAAGTTCTCCATATATGTATAAAAATCACTTCCATTAAATTCTTTATATATAGTAGAAAAATATTTTTCCATATCCATCGCATTGGAATTAGCAAAGAAATATGGTTCGTCCGCGATAAAAAATACTCTTTCCTTGGCTCCTATATTATCGTATACCGACATACCGTCCACCGAAATCGTTCCCTTATCCGCTTTCAAAACTCCTGCAATCATTCGCAGTACCGTACTTTTTCCCGCCCCATTGGTTCCTATCAGGCCGAATACAGTATCTTCCTTCATCGTCACGCTGACATCATCCACTGCCAGAATGTCTTCGAAGGCTTTGCTGACACTATTTATTTCAATCATCTTCTCCTCCTGTCTGCCCGTCAGGCTCTCACTCTTTTATTTCACGAAGGCCGTCTATAAAGTCGGCTTTCGTCATGCCGAGCTCCTTGCCCTCCTTGTATAAAATAAACATCCTCATTTTCAGTTCTTCTCTTCTCTCGTCGAGAAGATTCTCATTCTCCGCTACAAAGTTACCTCTGCCCTTTATCGTGTAAATATATCCCTGCCGCTCCAGCTCCATATAGGCTTTTTGTATCGTATTGGGATTGATTGCGAGTTCCACCGCAAGGCTTCTGACAGAGGGCATCTGCTCATCCTTCTGCAGGATTCCTTTTAAAATCAACAGCTTGAACTTCTCCACTATCTGTTCATATATAGGTCTGGCATCCTTGTAATCCAGGATTATCATATATCCACCTTCCTTCTGCTGCATCCACTGTTTCTTTGCTTCTCAGTGTTTCAACTGTACTATCACTACTAATACACATGATATACAATTATTTACATGTTGTCAAGAGAACTATGCATTTCACAAGAACAAAGCTGTGTTTTGGGCATATTGACTCTAATATTTTTAAAAAGGGCCCTTTGACACCCTAATCCTATTACATAAAAAGCCCCGGGAGGCTCATTTTTCGAACTTCCCAGGGCTTTCACATACTTCGTTATTTAGAAACTGATCTTTAATAATATTTTATATAAATCTGCAAAGAATAATCGGAATGAAGATCGCGGGCACATAGTTCATCACTCTCAGCTTCGTGATCCCAATAATATTCAGACCCAGTCCGATCATAACTACGGAACCCACGCAGGTCATCTCAGCAATTACCATATCCGTCAGATAAGGAGATATCCACTGGGCGAGCAGGGTAATGGACCCCTGATAAAGAAAGACCAGCCCGGCGGAAAAGGCAACGCCTATTCCCAACGTAGAGGAAAATACTACTGCTACGATAAAATCGAGAATGGATTTTCCAAAAAGCATCTCGTGATGACCCATGAGTCCGCTCTGCAAAGAGCCGACAATCGCCATCGCTCCCACACAGAAAAGCAAGCTGGCTGTCACAAAGCCTTCCGCAATCGATACCTTTCCATCCTGACTCTTCTTTACTCTTCCTTCCACCCATAAGCCAAGCCGGCCAACCTTATCCTCCAAGTCGATTCCTTCCCCGATTAAAGTTCCAATTACCATGGACAGAATAAGAATCAAGGAATTCTCTCCTTGCAGAGAGCCGCTGATGCCGAGAAACATAGTACACAGCCCGACCCCCTTCATTAAGGTATCCGCCATTCTCTCAGGCAGTCCCTTCTTTAACGCTATACCGATTATTGCGCCGGCTACGATGGCCGCAGCATTTACTATCGTTCCTAACATCTTGCCGCTCTTTTCCGGTTGTATTATCCTTTTTTAATTTCCATTCGTTGTCAATGACCTTATTTTTTTAACAGCAAGGACTTCCCGGTCATTTCCTGAGGCTGCTTCATTCCCATCATCTCGATCATCGTCGGGATGATGTCAGCAAGACATCCGCCCTCTCTCAATGTATAAGCCTCGTCATAGTTTACGAGAATGAAAGGTACCGGATTAATGGTGTGTGCGGTAAACGGCTCTCCTGTCACATAGTCCACAAGCTGTTCCGCATTGCCGTGGTCAGCACAGATAAACATGGCTCCGCCCACTTCCTTTATCGCGTCTACTGCCTTGCCTACGCATTCATCCACTGCCTCTATGGCCTTTATAGCCGCAGACTCCACGCCCGTATGTCCTACCATATCAGGGTTGGCAAAATTGATAACAATCACATCGTATTTGTCAGATTTGATCGCACCTACCAGTTTATCGCATACCTCATACGCACTCATCTGAGGCTTCAAATCGTAGGTGGCTACATCTTTAGGAGAATTTACAAGAATTCTGTCCTCTCCTTCGTTGGGTGTCTCCACACCGCCGTTAAAGAAAAAGGTAACGTGAGCATATTTCTCTGTCTCCGCAATTCTCGCCTGCGTCATATGGTTTGCCGCAAGCCACTCTCCGAAGGTGTTCGTTACTGCAATTTTATGGAAAGCTACTTCTTTATTAGGTATCGTCGGGTCATAATCGGAAAAGCATACAAAGGTGGTATCCACCCTCGCGCCTCTGTCAAATGCCGTAAATTCGTCATCGCAGAAGCATCTCGTAATCTCTCTGGCACGGTCCGGTCTGAAGTTGAAGAATATCACTGAATCCTTATCCTTAATGACAGCTACCGGAGCACCGTTCTTTACAACAACCGTAGGTTTTACGAACTCATCCGTCTCTCTTCTGTCATAGGATTCCTGAATAGCCGCAGGACCACCTGCTGACGTTAAACCTTCCCCCTTTGTAAGCACATCGTATGCCAGCTTCACTCTGTCGTAGTTATTATCTCTGTCCATTGCATAGTAACGCCCCGATACGGAAGCGACCTCGCCTACGCCAATTTCTTTCATCTTCTCTTCTAACTGCTCTACAAAGTTCTTACCGCTTTCCGGAGGCGTATCTCTTCCGTCCAGGAAGCAATGTACGTATACCTTGGACAGCCCGTTTCTCTTGGCAAGCTCAAGGATTCCGTAAATATGTGTATTATGGCTGTGCACTCCGCCGTCGGAAACGAGACCGAACATGTGAAGAGCAGAATCATTGTCCTTACAATTCTTTATCGCTTTCAAAAGGGCAGGATTCTCAAAGAAAATTCCTTCCTGGATTTCTTTCGTGATTCTGGTAAGTTCCTGATATACGATACGTCCTGCTCCCATATTGAGGTGCCCTACCTCGGAGTTACCCATCTGTCCCTCCGGAAGTCCTACTGCCATACCGCTGGCATAGCCCTTTACAAAGGGATATTCCTTCATCAGCTTATCCATAACTGGTGTATTCGCTTCCGCTACGGCGTTTCCATCTGTTCTCTCATTCAATCCGTAGCCGTCTAAAATCATCAAAACTGTTGGTTTTTTACTCATTTTTCATTCTCCTTTTCTTAAATTGCGAAAGCAATTTCATAATATTATAAATTACCCGTGTATAAATCGTTACTTTCGCAATTCATTATCTTTGTATTCTGTTCCTCTTGCAGTTTATAACATTTATGGCTTTTTGCCTTTATAGATTGTAATTGTAAAGCTAATAGAATTGCCTTAAAATCTATCATAATTTTTTATACATAGCATATATATTATGAATGCATCTATTTATGTTCAATCCGTCTGCAATTATACATGTTTTTCCCGCGATTGTAAATAAGGAATGGGCTAATTCACGAAGTGCATACACTGATATCGCCACAAAGTATTTGTCATTTATAGGAAAAAGAGATAAAATAAATACTATTAGTCCATCATTTTTCAGGAGAAGGTTTATGGTATCATTACTTGCAAAAATATTCATTAAGGATAGAGAGAATACTTCGTCTCCCCGGGTTCGTCAGGCATACGGCATCCTGTGCGGCACGGTAGGAATCGTTCTTAATATACTGCTTTTTATGGGCAAATTCCTCGCAGGAATCATCAGTAATTCCATTGCGGTAACGGCGGATGCCTTCAACAATTTATCCGATGCAGGGTCTTCTTTGATTACCCTCATCGGTTTTAAAATGGCGGGACAAAAGCCGGACCCTAACCACCCGTTCGGTCATGGACGCATTGAATATTTGTCCGGACTTCTCGTTTCCATTGCCATTTTGATCATGGCCTTTGAACTTGCCCGTTCCTCTATTGATAAAATTTTTCATCCGCAGGCGGTGGAATTCAGTCTGATTACTGTAATCATTCTGATCGTCTCCATCGGCGTGAAGCTCTATATGTCTTTTTATAACAAAAGTATAAGCAAGAAAATAGACAGTACAGCCATGAGCGCTACTGCCATGGACAGCTTAAGCGATACCATGGCTACCACAGTGGTTCTTATCGCTTCTTTGGTTGGCAAATTTACCGGTCTTAAAATCGACGGATACTGCGGCGTCATAGTCGCCCTTTTCATCCTCTATGCGGGCTATTGTGCGGCGAAGGAGACCGTCAGTCCTCTATTGGGTCAGCCCCCGCACCCGGATTTCGTAAAAAATGTGGAAACAATCGTCATGAGCTATGAACATATTCTCGGCATTCATGATATGATCGTACATGATTACGGTCCCGGCCGAGTCATGCTCTCTCTGCATGCGGAGGTCCCTGCAGACGGTGATATCCTTATGCTCCACGATACGATCGATAATATCGAGCATAGGCTGCACGACGAGCTGCACTGTGAAGCAGTCATACATATGGACCCTGTCGTCACGGAAGATGAACAGACCAACGCCTTAAAAAGCCGCATTTCAGAAATAATTGCTACGGCCTATCCGGAAGTTTGTTTTCATGATTTTCGGGTAGTAAAAGGCCCAACCCACACAAATATTATTTTCGATATCGTTGTTCCCTTTCATTATAAGAAGAGCGATGAAGAAATCACCAATTATATCAGCGAGCAAATCCGCCTCATCGACGAGACATATATTGCAGTGATGCAGGTCGATAAAGCTTACAGCTCAAATGCCCTATAGCAGATCATAAACAGCGGGCAGCGCACTTCACTATAACAAATTAAATGAGGATGTTCTCAAGCTATGAATCTCAAACTCATAGCAAGGGGCATCCTCATTCTCTCTTATCTGCTCCAAATAAATGTACCATCGATTGACAAAGGCTTATACCACCGTGTGTACTCTTGTCAATCGTTGGCTGCCTTCATAAACTTCCTCGATCTTGCACTCCTTAATTTCCATCCCACTCTGTCCGAAATAGAATTTCAAAAAGTATGTGCTGCAAAAAGCAGGTTCCAAATCGAGCACTTCCGTTCTCCATTCACTATCCTTACCGGTCAGTGTAATCGTCTTTAATAACTGTTTATCCCGAAAAATAGAAAGAGGTATCTGGGAGAGTTCTCCTGCCGATGGAACTCTGCAAGAGAAAGAAAGTCTGGACGCGTCCCCTTCCGCCAGAACCACCTGCAGCAATGTGCTCTTTCCCTTTTGGGTATCAATCCACTCCGACGGAATTTCAGCTTCCTTCTCCACCGTAAGAATCCTCATGTCGAGCTGTTCCTTTTCATCCTCCTCTATGCATTCCTTCAGCTGCTTATCCAATTCCGTCTCTATTCCCCTGCTTCGCAAAAAAGCAGGCATATGCATGAGCGCACCGCATATATTTATAGCACTTCTCTGGAACTCCGCTCTCGTCGTTTTTCCATTTAAGATACCTTCCATAGAATTATCCTGCAGTGCATTTTTCTCTGAATTCGTCGTTACCATGAACAAATCGTTCTGGCAGCGTACCATTGCCGAAGTATTTTTCGCGTCTGCCGGCCCGCCGGGTTCATTTCCTTTCGCCCACCAGTCAGTCATGACGATTCCCTGAAATCTCCATTCTCCGCGCAGAATAGTCGTCAAAAGGTCGTAATTGGTGGCCGTCCAGAAGCCGTTTACCGGGCCATAGGTACTCATGATACTGTAGGCACCGCCTTCCTTTACCGCAATTTCGAAGCCCTTTAGATATATCTCTCTTAAAGCTCTTTCCGAAACTATCGCTTCTGCTTCATTCCGGCTATGCTCCTGATTATTGCATGCAAAATGCTTTATCGTTCCCGTTACTCCGTATTTGTCCATGCCCTTTAGCTGAGCAGCTGCCATTTTCCCTGTTACCAGAGGGTCCTCCGAAAAATATTCGAAGTTTCGCCCGTTCAAAGGGTTCCTATGGATGTTCATTCCCGGGCCGAGTAAAGTGTCGATATTATTCTTGCGAAGCTCCAAGCCCTCAAACTCATATAGTTCCTTCAGCAGTTCTTCGTTAAAGGAGCATGCGAGACAAGTACCGTTTGGCATAGCGAAAGCATATATTCCGCTATCCAGGCGTATTCCGCTGGGGCCGTCCGCACAACATCCCAACGGGATGCCGAAAGCTGCCAGGCGTTCTGTGACACCGCCAAAAGCTCCCGCTGTACCCGATGTTACCTTAGGGGAACACATTCCCTCTCCCCTCACAATACAGCACAAATCTTCATCCGAAAGCTGTGCGATAAAATCCTCCATCGAAGCCCTTCCTTCGGAAACATCTTCCAATTTTAATCCTTTATCACCTGTATAAGCGATTTCCCCCGGGAGGTTTCCGCCTCTTCTTTTCATAGGATCCATAGTACCTGTAGGCGCCTTTTCATACGTCACAGAAAGCTGTCCGTTTTCTTCTGCTGCGGGCTTCATTCTCCGGTATGATACAGAAGGCGCCATCGCCTCCTTCAGGGCTTCTATCACGATGAGCTCCGCTACATCGATACTTCCTGCGTATTCCGCCTGCCTTACATCTCCGCCTATATAAATACTATAACTTCCTGCCTCCAATACATAGCTGTATCTATGTCCCGTGGCTCCACTGTCATCATAGGAGGAAAACAAATATTTAGGACAGGAAATTTTGACTACAACGCTTTCCTCCGGGCTTAGACTCTGAGTTTTGGTAAATCCGCACAATACCCTGGACGGCTTTCCAAGTCTGCCCTGGGGCGCCTCACAATACACTTGAACAACTTCTTTTCCCGTATATTTTCCGGTATTCGTAACCTCCACCAGAACATCGACCCGATCCTTCGTCTCCTCCAGTTTCTTAAGCTTTCTTTCAAAGGAGGTATAGGACATACCGAACCCGAAGGGATAAAGCACCTTTTCTTTCGCGAAGGTTTCGAAGTACCGGTATCCTACATAAATGTCCTCCGCATAAAAATTGAGCTTATCATCTCCATAATTGACGGTAGACGGATAATCCTCGATATTTCTTGCAATCGTGTCCGTAAGCCTGCCGGAAGGCGTTACCTTACCGCTAAGAACGTCTGCGATTCCGCTTCCCCCCTCTTGTCCTCCCTGCCATACATACAGCACCGATGAAGGATTGCTTTCCTCTACCCATTTCATATCGATGATATTTCCTACGTTCAATAAGACAATAGTGTGTTTGAATACTCTGCACACGTCGCTTATCATATTTAATTCCGTCTTTGTAAGAAGATAGCTTCCTTCCTCTGCCTTGTTATCCTGATCTTCTCCCGCCGTGCGCCCGATTACGACGATAGCTGCGTCCGAATCCTCACTGGCTGCTTCCACGAAACCGGGCTTAAAAGGCATCTCTTCCTGAAACCATGGTTCCTTCGCCCAACCATCGCCCACCTCAAAGGGATGCTCCTCAATCCAGCTCTCATAAACCTCTTTTACCCTCGGATTTACCACAAAGCATTTTTCTGCCTCCAGCGCCTCCAATATTCCGGTGACATATCTCGTATTTACCATTCCTCCTGAGCCCGTTCCGCTTTTGTAATAGTGAAACTGTGACCTTCCGAAGATTGCAACTTTCATCCCCTTTGAAAGCGGGAGCAGATGGTCGTCATTTTTAAGCATTACGATTCCTTCGGCCGCTGCTTCTCTGGCCTTCGCTGCATATTCATTCAAGTCAAATATCTTGCCGTTCATTTTATTACCTCTTTCTTTATGCTATCAAATAGTCTTGGGCAAAGCGTTATACCATCTCCGCTTCGCTAAAATACATCGACTTCATTTTTCTATCTCATAGTACCATAGCCTCATTCGATGTACTATCTTCTATTATGACTTATTTTTAGGCCGATATTGACTTTTATAACATTATTATTCAAGGTAATAACTATATTTATAGGTCATTATTTACCAATTTCTAAAGATGCATCCTTCAGCCGGCAGTAAAGGTTCTCGTCTCCCTCCTCCGTATAGGTCTCAAAAATTCCGGTTACCGTCACGTCAGCCTCATCCTCCGGGTATTCCTCAGGGTAAGCATGACTTCCATCCTCCCAGATAAATTCTAATCCCTGCGCACAGCACGCAGTCGCATCCTGTATGATTACATAATGGTAGTACTTAGCGGTAGGCTCATAGTATGTAGCATAATATGTCCCCTCCATCTTTATTGTTTTGCCTACATATTCTTCAGGATTTATCATCAGCTGGTATACGGTGGCATATACCATATCGCTTCCCATGGCGGTCAGATCATAGTCAATGTTCTCTTGATCATTTGCTGGTTCCTGCGTCAGTTCTTCCGTATCTTTTTCCTGACTGCTCTCCTGCTGTTCCGTGTCCTTTGTTACATCTTTTGCCGCATCCGCTGTTTCTTCCGTTTGCCTGCTCTGTTCCGCCTCCGGAACATCATCCACAGCACTTACCTGCTCCTCAAGCACTTTATCGACATTATTTTTTCCGCCTGATAATTTATCTGTATTCCCCGAGCATCCACTCAAGCAAATCAGTGTGCCCATTACTAAAATCAAATATTTTCTGAATCTCATTTTTATAACCATGCTCCCTTCAACTCTACTATCTCCTCAATATTTTTCCTATGACACAGCTCCCGAAGAACACTGCAATATCCGCAACTACTATCGTAGATCCAACCGGAGTCGAAAACAGTATCGATATAAGCATCCCAACTACGGCACAGCCAACAGAGATGACCGCGGAACAGATAACCACACCTTTAAAATTCCGAATCATCCGCATCGCCGACAACGCCGGAAATATAACCAGCGCCGATATGAGCAGAGAGCCTACCAGATTCATCGCCAGAACAATGATAATCGCAGTCACCACCGCAATGAGAAGATTATAGCCATCGGCATTTGTCCCTGTCGCTTTTGCAAAGCTTTCATCGAAGGTAACCGTAAATATTTTATTATAGAAGAAACAGAATAAAGCCACCACCAGTATAGACATTATCACACATATCCAGACTTCCCCTTTGGTCAATGTCAATATAGACGTCGACCCGAACAAGGTGCTGCATACATCCCCCGATATATTTGCGGATGTGGAAAAAAGATTCATGATTAAATATCCGATAGCAAGCGAGCCGACAGATAACATCGCTATCGCCGCATCTCCTTTGATTTTCGTATTCTGTCCTGTTCTTAAAAGTAAAACGGCGGTAGCAATTGTAACCGGCATAACAAATATCGTATCGTTTGACAACTTGAAAATCGTCGCGACTGCCATTGCTCCGAACGCCACATGGGATAATCCGTCTCCTATAAAGGAAAATCTTTTCAGGACAAGAGTTACCCCGAGCAGCGAGGAGCATAAAGCGATCAGTGTCCCTACGATCAGCGCATAACGCACAAACGGATAATCCATATAATACTGCAGCTTCAAAATAATATCATTCATCCTCATACCCCCTGTCCGCTTTAGCGGACGTGGAATCAATAGCTGAAAGCGCTTTTCTTTCAACCTCCCCTCCCGCATACTGGAATCCCTTCCATTCATCACTCTTTAAATATTCCTCTTTACTTCCAAAGAACGACCCCTCCCTTTCTACATGCAGGATATGGCTGGCATAACGGATTGCCGCCTGAATATCATGAGATACCATAATAACGGCAATGCCGTCTGAATTCAATTGCTGTATGATGCGGTAAAATTCCGCCGCCATCTTCGGATCCAGTCCGGTAACCGGCTCATCCAACAGCAGCACCTTCGTCGTAGCACATAGCGCACGCGCCAGCAATACACGCTGCTGCTGTCCGCCGGACAAATTACGATAGCATTGCTTTCGAAGTTCCCATACAGCCATACTTTTCATGTGTTCTTCCGCAAGCTGTTTCTGCGCTTTTCCATAAAACGGCCTTATCCCGCATTTGGGCAGAGTACCCGACAAAACAATTTCCCATACAGATGCCGGAAAATCTTTCTGCACCGCTGTCTGCTGCGGGAGATAGCCGATTTCATAGGGCTTTAATCCGTCTCCTATGATGAATTTTCCGCCTAACGGCTCCATTAAATGCAGAAGAGTTTTTATCAGCGTACTTTTTCCGGCTCCGTTTTCTCCCACAATACATAAATAATCTTCTTTATTTACTTCAAATCGAATATTCTTAGCTATTACATTCCCGTCATAGCCGAGCATCAAATCCTCACAGGCGATATAAGCCATAGTATCCTCCTAATTCAAAGCTTGCTTCAATATTTCCAAGTTATCCTTCATCGCAGAAACATACGAAAAACCAGCTTCTATATCTGAATTTGTAACTGACTGCAGGGAATTCATCACCAATATCTTCTGGTCCTTACCTGCCGTGTTGCTCTTAATCGCTTCTGAGATTTTTTCATCGGAATTTTCAATCACGAGGATTGCAGGCAATTTCAATTCGTCTACCTTACCCGCCAGAAAAGCGATCGTTTCAAAGCTGGCTTCTGTCTCCGCACTGCATCCGACAAATGCTGCATAATAATCCAGCCCATAATCATCTACCAGATATCGGAAAGGAAAACGGTCGCCGAACAGCACCGTATTCGTTTTTGCCGAGAGGACAGCTGCTTCGTATTCATCATCCAAAGCTTTCAGTTCTGTTATATAATTGTTACTATTGTTCTTATAAATTTCTGCATTACCGCTGTCAATTTCGGAGAGTGTACCCTCAATTACTTCAACCAGGGCTTGTGTATTTTTAAGCGAAAGCCATACATGTTCATCATATTCAACCTCTTCGGCCTCTTCATGGTCATGTGCATCCTCGCCTTCATCGTCATGTTCGTCCTCGCCTTCGTGCTCATGCTCTTCCTCTTCCATTCCTTCAACAAGTTCCTCTTCTTTTACCTCACTTCCAAGTGCGTCCATCAGGTCGATTACCCGCATATCCTTATTCGTTGCCTCTTTTAAGGCATCCTCTACCCACTCATCCGATTCGCCTCCTACATAAATGAATAAATCACACTCAGCTATCTTAGCGATATCCTCTGCCGTAGGCTGATAGCTGTGCAAGTCCACCCCGTTATCCAGCAAAAGTGTCAGATCAAAATCTTCCGTCTTTTCTCCCATAATCTCCTTTGCCCAGTCATAGGAAGGAAAGGTAGTACATACCACGCTAAGCTTACTTTTTGCTGTTGCCTGGCTCTCGACCGCTTTGTTACCACAGCCTGAAATAAGCCCCATGCTTAGTATAATAGCCAAACTAACCATCAATATTTTATTGTTTTTCATAATAATTACCATGCCTTTCTCAAAGCCTGCAAACTTTGGTCCATATGTGCTCGCACATATTAGGTACAATATTTGCAAGCATAATAAATTATGGTGTGAAAAATCCATTTTTCACACTAACTCCTATCTGTGTGCTTTGGCACACGCTAAAAAATCGATACACAAATAACACCAAGCTATCTTGGTGAGGTTTCTCTTCCTTATGGAGTCAATTCAGTAATTCTACCTTCAGTAAAACAAGGGTGTTTTTTACGCAGACGGACCTTTCTGCAACTGCGTAAATTCGCGTGAATACGCAAAGAACTATCGCAATAAACGATAGGATCGGAAGAATCTTTATGTTTGAAATAAAGTGCACAGCCGCCTCTAACTGTATACATACAGTACAGTCCTTACCGGAACAATTGTGCTGTGTGTTGGAAACAATATATTCATAAGAAAAAATCAGGCAAATCAATAAAGCCAGAGTACAAATTATAGAAAATACTCTATTTCTTGTCTTCATCATTCTGCCTCCATTCCTAAATCAATCGATGGTACATTCGTTACATGATCCTATTAATACTGAACCCGCACATTCCAATTTAAATCCATGATGTTCCAGTAAATGCTCCGTAATCTCACTCATAAAATCACATTCCAAGTGGAGAATCTTACCGCAGCCTCTGCACTGCATATGAATATGTGAAAGACAGTTTGCACGCGGTTCTGCATATTGATACAAGCTGCTCTCATTCTCAGCCGTTTTATATTTCAGCACCATTCCCCTATCGGTCAGCTTATCCAGGTTTCTGTATATAGTAGCCAGATTTACCAATATATCATTCTTCTTCATATAAGAATATATATCAGCAGCACAAAAGCCATGTTCCTTATTATCCTGTAGATACTCCATAATTGCGGTTTTACATTTCGTATTATAATTTTTTTGCATGGCTCTTTACCTCAAAATGCAAATCTTTCGCATTTTAAAATTATATGTTTATTATCTTATTTTGTCAAGCGCTCGCGTAAATGGTTTGCATATTCTGCTGCCGTAAGGCCATAAGCTTAGTATATCAATTTGTGCGCGTATTTGTTGAAGAGGCAAAGCTGCGAGCCTCTAAATATCTGACTCCCAGCTCACTCTAAATATCAGTATGGTAGTAATGAGAGCGGCCATATAATTAGAAAAAAGATTTCCCCAGAATACGGAATAATAGCTTAAATACGATTCTGTGGCGAGTATGAAAATATAGCGCAGCAGCCATATTCTCAAAATACTCATTACAAGAGTAATCTTCGTCTTGCCCAGACCGATGAAGGCTCCCTGCTCCACCATACAGACCCCAAAGCCTATGACAGAATATGTATAGATGTGAAGCGCTTTGTTCGCCACCTCAACCACCTGTGCTTCTCTGGTAAACAATATCGTCAAATACGAAGACAACGGTACGACTACGGCAATAAGCGCAGCCGCAGTTATGGCGCTGACAATACAGCCGATCAGACAGGAATACTTCGCTCTCCTTACCTGCTTTGCTCCTACATTCATGCTTACCATAGTTGTGACTGCCGAGGCGAAGGAAGACGGAAGAATAAAGCAGACTGCGGTAATGTTATTCGCAATCCCCTGCCCGTTCAGCACAATGGAACCGTATTTCTCTACCTCGTTGTTAATCAGAAAGAATCCAAAGTTAAGCATCAGGCTCGAAAGCATGGAAGGAAAGCCAATATAAAGCAGCTTCTTGATGATTCTGTGGTTGAAATGAAATCCCCTCATTTCCAATCTGTCGCCGTTTTTCTTAAGAAACAGTTCATAAAACATCCAGAAGGTGATCAAAACATTAGAAACCAAAGATGCGATCACTGAGCCCACAAGCCCCCAATGCAATACGTAGATAAAGAAAGTGTTGAACACGATCTTGAGAATCAGCATAATAATCATACGTATAAAGGAATCTTCCGGCCTGCCATTGGCATTTTTAATGGCGTTATAGATTGCTTCCAAAAAAGAAAAGGGGATAACGAGCGCATTTAAGGATATGTATACGAATACATCATGTGCAATTTCCTGATTTACATGACCGGACAACCCAAAAGCAACTACTACCAGCAGCGGCGCCAGCACAACTCCCAGTATAAAAGCGAAAATAATCAACTGTATCGTAGTGTTCCTGCTCTCTTTAAAATCGCCTCTGCCGTTGGACTGACCGATAATCGCCATCCCTGCAACGCTGAGTCCCTGCGAAAGAGCCGTAGTCATATTTACCACCGGAGTACAATAGGTTACGGCGCTGGCGGCCGTGGTACCTACCAGATTATTTAAAAACAGCCCGTCAATAACCGGTATCAGCGACTGTACTAAGCCCATCATAAGCGAGGGAAGAGATAACATTAAAATCGTAGAAACTACATTTCCCCTCAATATCAGATCTCTTCGCTGCTCCAAATTTTGACTTGAAAATTTAAACTTCATTGTTTATCACCTGCCAACTCCATAGAAAAAAGCATACCTCTCATCTGAGAAATATGCCTGTTCCTGGATTTCTTAATCCAAGCTCCCGAGGGGATTCGAACCCCTGACCTACGCATTACGAATGCGTCGCTCTACCAGCTGAGCCACGGAAGCAATCCGGTACCTGCGATACCGACAAATGCTATTATAAAGGCTATTTACATTTTTGGCAAGATAAAATTATCCATTTTTGATTCTTTTTGTTTTTACGACTTTTTTCTATTGTTTTTTCAGCTCACTCTTGGAGGTGATTTCCTCCTTCAAATACACGTCCATCTGAGAAGAAGGTATACTGATGCCTGCTTCATCCAGTGCATATTTGACCATTTCCGTTATCCGCCACTTTCCAGGCCAGAAATCGTCCATTGAAAACCAGCATCTTATTCCTACATTTACGCTGGAGTCTCCCAGCTCATCAATATAGACAAAATGCTCTTCCGCTTTTAAGACCGCCTCATCTTCATCCAAAACCTTCTGCAATACCTCTTTCGCCTTTCTAATGTCCGCATCATAGGATATTTTTACAATAATATCCATTCTGCGGTTATCGCATGCAGTTACATTCGTCAGACTGGAATTAGCAAGCGTCCCGTTCGGAAGTACGATCACTTTGTTATCCACAGTGGTGAGTTTCGTATAGAACAATTCTATTTCCTTTACGACGCCCTCATTTCCCTTGGAGTCTTCTTTGATATAGTCTCCCACCTTAAAAGGCTTCAGCAATAAAATAAGCACGCCTCCCACAAAATTGGACAGGCTTCCCTGAATGGCGAGACCGATAGCCACGCCGGCCGAACCTAACAGTGCCAGTATACTCGCTGCATCAAGCCCGAAGCCCGATGCTATGGTTATGACCAGCACAGCGTACAGGGACACCTTTAAGAAGGAATCGATAAACTGGACTACGCCGATATCCACACTCCCCCTCCGCAGCGACTTCTTTATGAGCTTGCGGATCAGCTTAATAAGCTGTATTCCCACAAGCAGAAATACAATGGAGAGAAGCACTCTGGTGCCCAAGTGTAATGCCTTTTCCGGCAGTTCCTGAAGGTATTTCTCAATCAGACCTATGTTGATGGTCTCCTCTGTCGTAAAAGATGTCAAGATCTTCAAATAATCCATATACATATGCATTTCCTACCTATTTCTCTTTCCTGATGTCGTCTCCTCGGAAGCGGCCTGCCCTTTGCCCTCACTAAGAACTCTTTCCGCTTCCAGACGCACTTCTTCCGCCGCTTTCAACATCCTCTTAGCACGCGCCTTGGCTTCCTCGGCCTCCTCTAAGGCCCTTTCGGCCTCCGCCTGCTTTTCCTGACGTTCTTTTTCCAGAGCGGCTATCCTCTCCTGACGCTCCCTTTTAAGGGCCGCCGCTTTTTCCTTACGGATTTTCTCTTCTTTTCTCCTCGTCGCGTCCTTCTTCTCTTCCGGCGTATAAGAAATATAGCTGAACACACTTAATGACAGCTGCGCACTTATTACTTGGATGGAATAGGGTTTGCCGTCGAATTCCTCCTGCTCCGAACAGATTAATCCCTCATTGACCATACCCTCTCCGCCGAAGATCAAATCGTCTGTATTCAATATCTCTTTATATTTCCCTTCAAGGGAAACACCGATAGTAAATTCCTTATGCACATTGGCGAAATTAGCCACCACTACCAAGGTGTCCTCAGGCATATCCGTCTTACGCATGAAGACGAGCATGCAGTCACTCGAGGAAATGCAGTTAATCCATTCGAAACCATCCCATGAAGTATCATACTTGTAGAATGCAGGATAATTTCTATACAGCTCATTTAAGGCCTTTACTAAATTTTGAATACCTTTATGATTATCATACTGCAGCAGCCCCCATTCTACCTCTCGCTTCTCGTTCCATTCATCGAATTCAGCAATATCCTGCCCCATGAACAAAAGCTTTTTACCGGGATGAGCCATCATATAGGCATAGGTCAGCCTCAGGTTGGCAAACTTATCCTTAAGCTCTCCGGGCATTTTTCCTATTATTGTGGCCTTTCCATGCACAACTTCATCATGGGAGAACACAAGCATAAACTTTTCGCTGTAAGCATAAATCATACTGAAGGTGAGTTCATTGTGGTGGTGAACCCTAAAATATGGATCGTAAGCGATATAACCCAGATAGTCGTTCATCCATCCCATATTCCATTTTATGTCGAAGCCAAGTCCATTATCCTCCACCTCACCCGTTACTTTAGGCCACGCGGTGGATTCCTCCGCTATCATCAGCACTCCGTCATCTCTTTTTTTCACGATGGAATTCAAATGCTTTAAAAATTCTATTGCTTCCAGATTCTCGTGTCCTCCGTAAATATTGGGAATCCACTCCCCGTCATTCTTTCCGTAATCCAGATATAGCATGGAAGCCACCGCATCCATCCGGATGCCGTCCGCATGATATCGTTCTATCCAAAACAGGGCATTAGCGATCAGATAATTGGACACCTGCGGCCTGCCATAATTATAGATGAGCGTTCCCCAATGGGGATGGGCTCCTCTTCTTGGGTCCTGATGCTCATAGAGACAGGTACCGTCAAAATTGGAAAGCCCGTGAATATCTCTCGGGAAATGTGCCGGAACCCAATCTAGAATCACGCCGATGCCAGCCTTGTGCATTTCGTTCATAAAATACATAAAGTCCTCATTGTTCCCGTATCTGGCGGTGGGTGAATAATATCCGATCACCTGATACCCCCACGAACCGTCGAGGGGATGTTCCATTACCGGCATGAGCTCGATATGAGTATACCCCATCTGCTTCACGTAATCGATGATAAGAGGCGCCAGCTCCTTATAATTCAGATAGCCCCCTTCCTCTCCTACCCTAAAGGAACCAAGATACAGCTCATAAATGCTGATGGGCTTATCCTGCCCTTGCCTTTCCTTCCTCTCCTCAAGCCACCGGTCGTCCTCCCATTGGAACGTTCCCTTTTCAGAGCCCATGCCCTCCCGGATCACGGACGCCGTATCGGGACGAAGCTGCTGCCCGAAGGCGTAAGGGTCCGCCTTTAAATAAGTCAGGCCACCCTTTATTTTTAATTCATATTTGTAATTCTGCCCTTCTTTCGCGTCGGGAACAAATATTTCAAAAATACCGGAATCTCCAAGCCTTCGCATCTGATGGACTCTTCCGTCCCAATCATTGAAATCTCCCACCGCACTCACTCGCACCGCTCCCGGTGCCCATACGGCAAAATAAACACCATTTATTCCATCTAATCTCTTCGGATGTGCTCCCAGCTTTTCATAAATGGTATAATGAATACCCGCCGCGAATTTATCCATATCCCTTTTTTCTATCTGAGGAGCAAAGTTATAAGCGTCCTTCACCCTCTTTAAATTTCCAGTTTTATCCTCTACGATATATTCATACTGCATGGGTATCTTTCCCGGTATCAGCGCCGCAAAAAAGCCCTCGTCATCGGCCATCTCCATTTCATAGCTCTTCTTATCCTTTTTGTCTTCAAGAAGAACACTCTTTGCCCCGGGAAAAAATGCCTGAACAAGCGTATGATTCCCTACAGCATGTGCTCCCAGAATCTCGTGGGGATTATCCGACTCCGAATAAATTACAGCTTCTATTTTCGGCCAGTTCATTAGCTTATACAGTTTATTGTTCATAGACACCATGCCTCGCTTTCACGTTAATCTTTCTTCCGTCAAATTTTATGAATAAACAGGCCGCTCCTGAGTTTGGGCTCAAACCAGGTGGACTTGGGAGGCATCAGCATGCCCGCGTCGGATACCGCAAACAATTCTCCGATAGAAGTGGGGCACATGGAAAATGCCACCTTCGCATCGGTATGTACTCTTCGCTCCAGTTCCTCCATCCCACGGATCCCCCCTACGAAATCGATTCTTTTATCTGTCTTCGCATCGCCTATTCCCAGCACGGGACACAACAGGCTGTTCTGAATGACAGTAACATCCAAAGCCGCTACCGGGTCTTCACCACTATATGGTTCCTTTGCCTTAAGCTTATACCATACATCTTCCAGATACATGCCGAAAGTCCCCTTTTCTTCAGGCTTATAGGGAGCCTCCCCGCGCTTCTCAATGTGAAAATACTGTCCTGTTTTTTCCAAATATTCTTCGGCACTAAGCCCATTTAAATCCATAACTACGCGGTTATAGTCCATAATCATAAGCTGATCATCGGAAAATAAGACCGAAAGAAAATAATTAAATTCCTCCTCGCCCGAATAATCCGGATTCTCTGCCCTTCTTTTAAGAGAAACCTTTACCGCAGAAGCACAGCGATGATGTCCGTCAGCGATATAAATGCTTTCTACATCTTCGAATGCTCCCCTAATTCTGCCTACTGCTTCCTCATCCTCTATTTTCCACGCCTTATGCGCGATACCATCAACCGCAGTAAAGCTGTAAAGGGGAGCACTCTCCCTCGCTCTTTTTATTTCCTCCCGAATAACGGGATGGGAACGATAAGCCAGGAAGATAGGGCCCGTCTGTGCCTTACACGTATCCACATGGCGGATGCGGTCTATCTCCTTATCCTCTCTCGTATTCTCATGCTTCTTTATCTTATGGGAAAGGTAGTCGTCCACCGACGCGCAAGCCACAATTCCTATCTGCGATCGTCCTTCCATTACCAGCTCATACACATAGTAACAGTCTTTCTCCTCTTCCACAAGCTCGCCATCCTCTACCATCTTCCACAACAAATCATGTGCCTTCTCATAAACACAATCAGCATAAGTATCCACCTCACTGCCAAATTGAGTCTCCGCACGATCCACTCTCAAAAAAGAAAGTGGCTCCCTCTCCACTTCCCGCTTCGCCTCTTCTCTGTTATATACGTCATAGGGAAGAGCCGCTATATGCTCCTCCAGCCCACTTTTCGGCCTTATCGCTTTAAAGGGTTTTATCTCTGCCATTCTTTTATCCTCACAAGTATTGTTTTATATACAATTATTCTAACAAATTAACCTATGCAGCACAAGCATCAAGTGATAAAATAAAAGTCAGTAAAGAGTAAATGGAGGAAATAAAATGACTGTTGAACACATTGACATATGGGAAAGAATCAGCAAATATGCCGAAGAGGTTTTGGGAGATATCGATCCACAGAAGATAAAAATCTCCACTCAGCTAGAGGCTTTAAAGCCGATAATGGAACAAATTGCAAAGGAAAAAAGCATGGCCCTTGAGGACGTATTTATCCTGTATATGGACCTCGCCAGCCAAGCAGGCGTTCAGGCAGAAGCCAATCTTAAATCAGAGCTTGAAGAAGACGGTATGAGTGGTTTTTCCAACGTTGCAAACTCTCTCAAATAACCAGGGCGTTCAGAACGGTGCAATGAGTTTTCAGACATGCCCTAGCTGCAACAAAAAGGATATTTCCGACCCGCTCCCCGTTCAGAGGGCCGCAGGCCAGAAATATCCTTTTCTTTTTATTATTGCCGGAGTTGTATCCGAAAGATGAATAGTAACGTTTATTTAACTACACGCACACGGAATACTCCATCAATTGCCTTCAGTTTATCTACCATCTCCCCGGTCGCAGCATTTTCCAAATCGATCATCGTATACGCAACTTCTCCCTTGGACTTGTTCATCATATCGGTAATATTGATGCCCTCATCCCCAAAACAAGCAGTAAATCTCGTAATCATATTTGCCTTATTCTTATGGAAAATCGCCACACGGCCAGCCTGAGTACATATGCCCATATCACAGTCGGGATAGTTCACGCTGTTTATGACATTACCATTTTCTAAGTAATCCATCATTTCCTTAACCGCCATCTTCGCGCAGTTATCCTCGGATTCCTCCGTAGACGCACCCAGATGAGGAACAACGATACATCCTTCTTGTCCGGCCGTAATCGTATTCGGGAAATCTGTTACGTACCTGCGCACCTTGCCGGACTTTATTCCTTGGATGACATCTGCTTCATTAGCAAGCAGATCTCTCGCAAAATTGAGCAGGACAACTCCGTCCTTCATCTTCGAAATCGCATCCTTATTGAGCATTCCTCTCGTACTCTCCACTAGCGGCACATGTATGGAAATAAAATCGCAGTTTTCATAAATCTCATCCACGTTCAGAACGTGTTTTACATCCCGGCTCAAATTCCATGCCGCATCTACGGATAAATAAGGATCATAGCCGTACACCTCCATGCCCAAATGCCTTGCCACGTTGGCAACCTTGATGCCGATAGCGCCCAGACCGATCAGTCCCAGCCTTTTATCCTGAATTTCAGTACCGGCAAAATTCTTTTTTACTTTTTCCGCCGTTTTTGCGATGTTCTTGTCATCTTTATTGGCTTCCACCCAGTTGATGCCTGCTACGATATCGCGGGAAGCCAAAAGCATGCCTGCTATTACCAACTCTTTTACACCGTTGGCATTGGCACCCGGCGTATTAAATACGACAATACCCTTTTCCGCACATTTATCTAATGGAATATTGTTCACTCCCGCACCTGCTCTCGCCACCGCCAACAGCTTATCGGGCAGTTCCATATCATGCATGGCAGCACTGCGGACCAAGATTCCGTCGGCCTCGTTTACATTTTCCGTTTTTTCATAATTCCCCGTAAATTTGTTCAATCCGATATCTGCAATCGGATTCAGGCAATGATATTTAAACATCTCTACATCCTTCCTCTCATCCTCGTTTTATCGATACGTCGCTACACTTCCGGCGTTATCGAGCATTTTTTTCTTCGAAGGCTTTCATAAACTCCACAAGCTTTTCCACGCCTTCGATAGGCATAGCATTGTAAATGCTGGCGCGCATACCGCCCACACTTCTATGTCCCTTTAAGTTCTCGAATCCGGCTTCCTTAGATTCTTTTATAAATTTAGCGTCAAGCTCCTCGTTCCCGGTCACAAAAGGAACATTCATCAGTGAACGGTCTTCCTTTCTCACGGTTCCTTTGAACAATTTGCTTTCATCGAGGAAATCGTAAAGAACCTTCGCCTTCTTTTCGTTATATTCCTTCATCGCACTCAAGCCGCCCTGCTTTTTCAGCCACTTAAACACTTTTCCGCAAATATAGATGCCATATGCCGGAGGAGTATTGTAAAGGGAGCCTTCGTCCGCATGAATCTTGTATTTTAACATGGTAGGCGTACCGGGTAAGCAGTCCTCCGTAATCAAATCTTCTCTGATGATCACGATGACAACTCCCGCAGGTCCTACATTCTTCTGTACTCCGCCGTAAATCACACCATATTTTGTCACATCCACAGGCTCGGACAAAAAGCAAGAGGATACGTCGGCCACTAGCGTATGCCCTTTTGTATTGGGAAGAGTCTTGAATTTCGTTCCGTAGATAGTGTTATTCTCGCATATGTATACATAATCTACATCCTCGGGTATGTCCAGATCGGAACAATCGGGAATATAGGAAAACATCTTGTCTGCGGAAGAAGCTACTTCTATCGCTTCTCCGTATATCTTGCCTTCCTGATAAGCCTTCTTCGCCCACTGTCCCGTAAGAATATATGCCGCTTTCCTATTCTTCATCAGGTTCATGGGAATCATGGCAAACTGCTGGCTCGCACCGCCCTGCAAAAATAATACCTTATAATTATCCGGTATATTCATAAGCTCGCGCAGATCTGCCTCCGCCTCCTTGATAATCGTATCATAGGGCTTGGAACGGTGACTCATCTCCATCACGGACATTCCTGTTCCTCTGTAATCTAACATTTCATCTGCAGCCTCTTTTAATACTTCTTCAGGTAGCACTGCCGGACCTGCTGAAAAATTATAAACTCTGGACACTTCTCCATCCTCCTATTTTATACATAAAAATCATTATAACTGCTCAGTGCCTTCACATCCACCGCTTCGCGATGCACACAAAATGTGTGTAAATCCACATTCTGGCGCTGAATAACTTAAGGCTGAACAGTCACAAATCATTTTACATTTATTGCCTATATTCGTCAACCGCAAGTTAGATCATATTTGCATATTTATGCAAGTTTATATAAGCGACGATTCTTGTAAAATTAATAGAACATGACTACGGGCGTTCCTACCTCCGCCGTTTCATACAGCTCACTCATTTTGTCATATGGGGTATTGATGCAGCCATGGGAACCGTTCGTTTGATAGATTTCCCCGCCGTATTCGCTTCTCCACGACGCATCGTGTATTCCGATGTTCCCCTTTACGGGCATCCAGAAGTTCACATGAGCTGCATATCCCGGTCCCCGTAAGGTGCGGTTTTCCTGTTTCGCATATACGTAGTTCACTCCTGATGGCGTTCCCATCCTTCTTCCTGTATTGCCGGTGACCACTGCCGTCTCTATTTCCAGTCTGCCCTCTTTATAATAATACATCATCTGCTTCGTCATATCTATCTCAATATAGGTCGTGCCAATGTCGTCTTTCCCCTGCTGCCATGCCTTCTGCACATACTGAGGTGTATGTATCTCACTCGATTTATCCCGGAAAGCCTTTTTTAGATATTCCTTCTCCGCCCTCCGGTCTAATTTATTGCCATAGATGCCGCCCTCCACCGTTACGGTCTCTCCTCTGGTCGCTTTGAAGTGCCTGATTCCTCCTACCGTATCATATTCATCCGCAAGGCGCTCAACAAATTCCTCTATCCTGGCATCGTCAGCTTCCAAATTGCCCTCATCGTTCAGAAAAAAGCTTCCGTCCTCTTTTGCCGCAATCCAGTCACAGACTACAGATGCATCTATCGGTACCTGCTCATCTCCGAACTTATATATGATGAGACAGGACTGAAACTCCTTTATCTTCTCCCATAAAGAGAGGTTCTCGCTCATCTGCTGCGTAAGAGGTAAGTCCTCATAACAACCCTGCTCTTCCAGATATACTTCCTGTGAAAAGCTGTTAAGAGCTGTTTCTATGACCTCCTTGGCCTTTTGCTTATTCAGCACTCCGGCCCGTTCATCGACCAGTTCATAACCCTGATAGGTCTTAATGATATAAACATCCCTATTCACCTTCTCCGTTTCGTCAGCGAAAATAGAGATACGAAGAAGCGTCTTTTCCAACTGTTCCGGATCATAAGAAATAACGGGGATCAGCGTACGCTCCTTGGATACCAGGAGGTTATCGATCCAAAGGTAAGGGTTTTGCTTGTTCAGGTAAGTCCGCAGTGCCTCCTCGAAGTCAAAGGCAAAGCCGATGTCCTTCGCAGAAATTTCATAGGAATACCCCTCCTTGTCAAAAATATGCAAACCCTCATAGGAACAGCTTTTTAACAGTTCCTCGTTCACTTCTTCCACCGTTTTTCCGGTACAGTAGATACCGTTAATCCACGTACCGTAGCTGAAGCCGCCTTTATAATATTCCGCCAGGCCCACATAAGAAGCCAGAAGCAGAAAAATAACGGTCAGCAGTGCGGCTGTGATTCCCCTTGCCGCCTTCTTATTCGCACCAGATTTCCTCATTTCGATTTTGCCAAGTCCTTCTCATCAAACACTTCGTCGATAGCAGAGCCTGCCGGAACCATGGGGAATACCTTATCATCCTCTTGGATAATACACTCGATGAGTACCGGCTTCTTAAGGGAAATCGCCTTTTCGATTGCCGGTCCAACTTCCTCCTTGCTGGTTACACGAATCGCTTCGCAGCCCAGTCCTCTCGCTACCATACAGAAGTCCACCTTATCTTTCAGAACGGTTTGGGAATAACGTCCCTCGTAAAACAAAGTCTGCCACTGACGAACCATACCCAGAACATGATTGTTGATCACGATCTGGATAATAGGAATGTCGTATCGGCTGGCCGTAGCCAGTTCATTCATGTTCATGCGAAAGCATCCGTCTCCTGCAATGTTCACACAAATCTTATCCGGCATTCCCACCTTCGCACCGATACATGCTCCGAGGCCGTAGCCCATCGTTCCCAATCCTCCAGAGCTTATGAAAGTACGCGGCCTGGTGTACTTATAATACTGAGATGCCCACATCTGATGCTGTCCTACATCCGTACTGATAATCGCATCTCCTTTTGTAATACGGTCCAGCTCCTCCATGACGAAGGGGCAGGACAAACCTTCCTTATTATAATTCAATGGATATTTTTCTTTTAGATCCTTTATATAAGCAACCCACTCCATGTGTTCCATCTGAGGCATCTGCTTATTAACAATGGAAAGCACTTCTTTTAAATCACCTACGATGGAGGCCTCCGTCTTGATATTCTTATTGATTTCCGCCGCATCGATATCTATCTGCACAATCTTTGCATTGCTTGCGAACTTCTTCGGATCACCTACCACCCGGTCTGAAAATCTCGCACCCAGAGCTACCAGTAAATCGCAGCTGCTGACTCCCAGATTCGAGGTCTTCGTTCCATGCATTCCTATCATTCCGGTATAAAGAGGGTCATTTCCATCAAAAGCCCCCTTGCCCATAAGGGTGTCGCAAACCGGCGCATCCAGCTTCTTCGCAAATTCCATTACCTCCGGAAAAGCATCTGAAATAATCGTTCCGCCGCCTACATATATATATGGCTTTTTCGCTTCCTTTATGAGCTGTAATACCCTCTCAATATCCTCCTGCGTGTAGCTTTTAGGAAGCTGTTCAGGTTCCGGTACTGCCGGCTCATATTCCCCGAGCATCGCGGTCACATCTTTCGTAATGTCTACCAATACCGGTCCCGGCCTGCCGCTTTTCGCAATGCGGAACGCCTTGCGCAGCGTATCCGCCAATATAGTTATATCCTTCACAATATAGCCGTGCTTCGTAATCGGCATCGTCACGCCCGCGATATCCACTTCCTGAAAGGAATCCTTTCCGAGACAGGGAAGCGTCACGTTACATGTAATAGCCACCATAGGCACGGAATCCATCTGTGCCGTCGCAATTCCCGTTACCAGATTGGTAGCGCCCGGACCGCTGGTAGCCAGACATACGCCTGTCTTTCCGGTGGCTCTTGCATAGCCGTCCGCCGCATGTGCCGCCCCCTGCTCGTGAGAGGTCAAAATATGTCTGATTTCATTACTATGCTTGTATAACGCGTCATATACATTCAAAATAGTCCCGCCCGGATAACCGAAAACGGTATCTACTCCTTGTTCCTTCAAACATTCTACTACGATTTCCGCACCTGTAAGCTGCATTTGTCTCTCCTCCATATGACCGGATTCTATTTTCTTGGGATCTCCAAAATTGCGCCTCTATTGCCGCTGGTTACCATTTCCCTGTAACGCGCCAGATATCCCGTTGTTATCTTAGGTTCTCTCGGCTGCCAAAGGGCTTTTCTTCCCGCAAGCTCCTCGTCGGAAACTTTCATATCTATCGTATTAGCCGGTATATTGATACTGATGATATCACCTTCCCTGACAAGCGCAATAGGTCCTCCTACCGCTGCCTCCGGAGATACATGGCCAATGGAAGCGCCTCTGGACGCTCCTGAAAAACGGCCGTCCGTGATGAGCGCCACGCTGGAGCCCAGTCCCATACCTGCGATTGCAGAGGTGGGATTTAACATCTCGCGCATCCCCGGTCCTCCCTTAGGGCCTTCATAGCGGATAACTACAACATCGCCTGCGACGATTTTGCCTCCTTTGATCGCATCAATAGCGTCTTCTTCGCAGTCGAATACTCTGGCAGGGCCTTCGTGCACCATCATTTCCGCCACTACTGCCGAACGCTTCACCACACAGGAATCCGGCGCCAGATTTCCTTTGAGCACAGCGATGCCGCCGGTCTTGCTGTAAGGGTTATCGATGGGGCGAATAACCTCAGGATCCTTATTGATACATCCTGTGATATTTTCACCTACAGTCTTTCCGGTAGCCGTGATCAAATCCGTATATAAAAGGTTCTTCTTATTAAGTTCGTTCATCACCGCATAAACGCCGCCTGCCTCGTTCAAGTCCTCCATGTAGGTAGGGCCTGCCGGAGCAAGATGACAAAGATTCGGCGTCTCTTCCGAAAGCTTATTGGCGATATCCACATTCAGATCTACTCCAGCTTCATGCGCGATTGCGGGTAAATGCAGCATAGAGTTGGTGGAACAGCCAAGTGCCATGTCCATGCGAAGCGCATTGGTAAAAGCTTTCTCCGTCATGATGTCGCGGGGCTTGATATCCCTTTCTACAAGCTCCATGATCTTCATGCCGGCATGCTTCGCCAGACGGATCCTCTCGGAATAAACGGCCGGAATCGTACCGTTGCCTTTCAGTCCCATGCCCAGCACTTCGGTCAGACAATTCATGGAATTGGCCGTATACATGCCGGAGCAGGAGCCGCAGGTAGGGCAAACCTTCTCCTCGAATTCGCAAAGTTCTTCCATCGACATCGTTCCTGCCGCAACGCTTCCTACTGCTTCGAACATAGCGGAAAGGCTCTTTTTTTCTCCCTTTACCCGTCCTGCCAGCATCGGTCCGCCGGAAACGAATACTGTAGGGATATTGATTCTTGCCGCCGCCATCAAAAGGCCGGGAACATTCTTGTCACAGTTGGGTACCATAACCAGCCCGTCAAAGCCGTGAGCCATCGCTACGGCCTCGGTGCTGTCCGCTATCAGGTCTCTCGTAACAAGGGAATATTTCATGCCGATGTGCCCCATAGCAATGCCGTCGCAAACTGCGATTGCCGGAAATACCACCGGCATTCCTCCCGCCATCGCCACTCCCATCTTAACAGCCTCCACTATTTTATCCAGATTCATATGTCCCGGAACGATTTCATTATAAGAGCTTACAATACCGATCATCGGACGTCTTCTTTCCTCCTCGGTATAGCCGAGTGCATTGAACAAACTTCTGTGCGGTGCCTGCTGGGTACCCGCCTTAACGGAATCACTTCTCATATTCGTCTCTCCTGTCTTAATTTCTATTATTTCAATATTATTATAATCATCGTCTATATATCTTTAGCCAATTCTTTCCACCAGCAGATTACCCATCTGCGTGCACGATACTTTTTTACAGCCCTCCGACATAATATCTGCCGTGCGGTATCCTTCTTTCAACACATGCTTCACCGCCGCTTCTACGGCATCTGCTTCTTTATCCAGGTCGAAGGTAAATCGGAGCATCATTGCCGCCGACAAGACGGTAGCGATAGGATTCGCGATGTCTTTTCCCGCAATATCCGGGGCAGAACCATGACTGGGCTCATAGAGACCGAATTTCGTATCATTCAGGGACGCCGACGCCAGCATGCCGATAGAGCCGGTTACCATGCTTGCCTCGTCCGAAAGAATATCACCGAACATGTTCTCCGTAAGTATTACATCGAATTGTGCCGGATCCTTTACAAGCTGCATCGCACAGTTGTCCACCAGCATATGCTCCAAGGTCACGTCCGGATAGTTCTTAGCAACCTCCTCCACCACACTTCTCCAAAGTCTGGAGGAATCCAGCACGTTAGCCTTATCCACGCTGGTTACCTTTTTACTCCTTTTCTTCGCGATATCGAAGCCCTTAATCGCAATGCGGCGTATTTCATTCTCATCATAGACAAGAGTATCTGTCGCTTTTCGAATCCCGTTTTCTTCTATAGTCTTTCTATCTCCGAAGTAAAGGCCTCCGGTAAGTTCTCTCATAATCAACATATCAAAGCCCTGTGCACTGATTTCTTCCCTAAGGGGACATGCCTTCGCGAGCTCTTCATATAAAATGGCCGGTCTTAAATTGGCGAAAAGATTAAGTGCCTTCCGAATGGCAAGAAGTCCGGCTTCCGGCCGCAGATTAGGCGGCAGTTTATACCAGGGGGATGTCGTCGTATCGCCGCCTATGGAACCCATAAGCACCGCATCGGCAGCCTTCGCTGTTTCCACAGCTTCCTCCGTAAGCGGAATACCGTGCACATCTATGGAAGCCCCTCCCATCAATATATCCGTATATTGTATTCGATGCCCGTAACTCTTCGCGACGCTGTCGAGCACTTTCCTTGCTTCTCTTACGATTTCCGGTCCAATACCATCGCCGGGAATACATGTAATCTTCAATTCCATACCAATTCCACTCCCTTGATTTCATTCTTTGCCGTAGTACAGTACAAAAGCCTACTCACTTCATAATATATTAAAATATAGCAAATTTCAACCCCGTTATAAAATATAGGAAAATCCGCCGGTACATTTTAGAAAAAAACGAAGAGATTATTATGATCTCTTCGTTTTTTATTAAAATATATCATCCATCCTTTACTTAAAAACAGGTGCTTTTACGCCTCCGGTTTTTCCACCGCGGAAATCGCAGATTTCTGCATCGGTATACGGCAATTTTTGTTATTTCCGAATTCTACGATAACCGTATCTTCCGTAATGTCAATCACTATACCATAAAAACCGCTGTTGGTCAGTATGCTATCGCCTATCTCAAGAGAAGACAGCATCGCGGACATTTTCTTCTGCTCCTTCTTCTGGGGACGAAGCATGAAAAAATAAATGAAACCAACAATCAATACGATATAAACAACCATAATCATACCGGCTCCCGTACCGCCTGCCGCATCTGTTAACAAAATACCCATTCGTAATTCCTCCTAATATCTCTTCTTTCATCGTTTACTACAAAGTATCATACACAAATTCAATATATAAAACAAGTAGTTTTATATATTTTTTATTTCATAAGAAAGAGCTTGTTACGTTGCAGTAGTAAAGTTTCGGTTTCCTATGAAATAAAAGCACTCAGTGCAGGATGCGCAGCTTCACAGTGACGCAGACATTCCTTCCAGTTTCCTTTTCTTATATGCCGCAAAATTGCCTTCATCGAGAGCGTTCCTGATTTCTTCCATCATCGTATTATAGAAATAGAGGTTATGAAGCACACAAAGCCGCATTCCCAGCATTTCCTTCGCCTTTAACAGATGTCTGATATAGCCTCTGGAATATCTGCGGCAGGCCGGACAGCCGCAGCCCTCTTCGATCGGACGCTCATCCAGCTCATATTTCGCATTAAATAAATTAATTTTACCCTGGTTCGTATATAAATGTCCGTGCCGTCCGTTTCTACTCGGATATACACAGTCAAAAAAGTCCACTCCCCGCTCCACGCTTTCGAGAATATTGGCAGGTGTCCCTACTCCCATTAAGTAAGTAGGCTTATCCGCCGGAAGGTACGGAACCGTTTCTTCCAATATATAATACATTTCATCATGACTCTCACCCACGGCAAGTCCGCCCACGGCAAATCCGTCCAGCTCCATCTGGGAAAGAATCTTGGCATGCTCTATCCGAATATCCGGAAAAATGGCTCCCTGATTGATCCCAAACAGCATTTGCTTCTTATTAATGGTCCCTTCTGCCGCATTCAGACGACTCAGCTCTCTCAGGCAGCGTTCCAGCCATCTGGTTGTTCTCTCCACCGAAGCCTGCACATATTTGCGTTCTGCCTTGCTGGAGGGGCATTCGTCGAAGGCCATCGCTATGGTGGACGCCAAATTAGACTGTATTCTCATGCTTTCCTCCGGCCCCATAAATATCTTCCGACCGTCGATGTGGGACTGAAAATAAACGCCCTCTTCTTTGATTTTCCTTAAGGAAGCCAGTGAAAATACTTGAAATCCGCCCGAATCAGTCAAAATGGGTTTGTCCCATGACATGAACTTGTGCAGCCCGCCCATCTTCTTTATCACTTCGTCCCCGGGCCTGACGTGCAAATGATAGGTGTTAGACAGCTCTACCTGCGTCTTTATTCCTTCTAAGTCGTCCGAAGCCACCGCTCCTTTTATCGCAGCAGCAGTTCCAACATTCATAAATACCGGGGTCTGAATAACTCCGTGCACAGTGTGCAGCTCGCCTCTTTTGGCTCTGCCCTCCTGCTTGATCAATTTATACATAACGATCTTTCGCTTTCTTTACAATATTCATAAATAGCTTTCCACAAATTCTTCAAGGGTAATCCCTTTTTCCATAATGATCTCCGCTGCTTCTTTGCCTACATAACGGAAATGCCAAGGCTCGTATTCTATACCGGTAATATATTCTTTCCCCAATGGATAACGAAGTATAAAGCCATACTCGCAGCCGTACTTTGCCAGCCATTCTCCGGCCTGTGTATCTCCAAAGCCTGCGTCCAGCGCCGCATAATTATCGCTGGTAATATCTATGGCCAGACCGATCTGATGCTCGCTGGCTCCCGGCACGGTTACCGTCTGGGATACGGTCTTATAAGCTTCCATATAAGACATTCCATTTTGCATATAGACCTTGATTTTGCGGTTGAAAAGATACTCCTGCCTGCTCATATCCCGATACGGAGAACGAATAACGAGATTGACTCCGTCGTTCTTCGCTCCTTGGAGCATGGCGAGAAGATCCTCCTTAATCCTTCCGTCACACTGCATACAGCCCTTTATTGTCACCAGTTCGAAATGATAGCCCTCCGGTATGGGATGCTGCTTGTTGATGAGCACGAGCCTCCAGTCATCTGCAGAAAAAGTGGCTTCTTCTCCGGGCTGCCCGTCTGTCGCCAAGCCGGCCTCTGTCCGGTAATCTTTATTTTCTTCCAAAATCTCATCTAACGTATACTGGTCTTCGTCCTCCAGTCCGTGATGCTCTGCGTCCTCATAATCGTCCATCACGTCCTCATCGTCCAAAATCTCCATTTCATTCTCTGCCGCCGGCTCCTTGGCTAAAACTGCACCGCTTTCCTCCGCAACGACAGCTGATGACGAATCTGCCATTTCCGTCTTCGCTTCGATGGCTCCCGAAGAAACAAAACCACTCATGCCTGCCACAATAGGAAAGGCAAAACTGCTGTTGAGCAGAAAAAATATGATAACAAAGCCTATGCCTGCATATCGTTTTCCGTTATCCTCAAGGTGCCGTAAGGCATAATAACCCATCAACACTATTGTCATACAAAACAGCATCGGCTCTTTTAAATACTTATTTTTTTTGACTACTTTAAGAAAAATTTGTCGTACTTTTTCTCTAAATTCATTCTCCATAAGATGCTCACATCTCCACCGCACGAATTTGAGGATTTACATAACATTTGTAAAAATTTACAAATTAACATAAATTTCTACAATATATGATAACACATTTATTTTATTTGTACACTATTTTTTCAAAATAAACCCTCTATTTTCCCGATTTTGGAGATGTTCTCCGACCTGATAGCGATTTTCGCTTCTTTCTGCAGCGAGAGGGAATAATATTTACATAAAGTTACCCAGCTTATGGAATATGATGCAGTTGGGCTGTTCAACCTTTATCTCCGGTCCGTTCATGATGAGCAGTCCCTTTTTCAAGTCCACCTTAAAGAATGTCATACTGTCGGATTCATGGTTGAGAGAGACCAGATTCTTGTTATCCGGAAAAAGAGCTGCATCCTTCGGATAATCTCCGCTCACCGGAAGGCAGAACACCTTTGTAAGCAGTCCGGTATCTGCATCTATCTTATAAATGACCACGCTGTTGTCTCCCGCATTGGAGCTGACCAGATATTTGAAATCCACAGAAAAATTAAGGGCGCTGGCCGCAGAATTGCTCGCATGATAATCGTTTAAGGTAGAAATCTCCTGAATCCTTTCGAAATACGGGTTGCCGTTTTTCACTTCATAGCTGTAGACATCCACGCAGTTTTTCAGCTCGTGTACGATATAAAGAAATCTTCCGTCCTTGGAAAACTTCAAGTGCCTCGGTGCCGACTCCTGGTCGCTTCTGATAACATCCGCAAGCTTCAGCGTTCCTTTCTCTCTATCCAACACATATACCTTGACATGATCCATTCCAAGGTCAGCCGCACACAAATACTTGTTGTCTCTTGTCATCTTCACACAGTTGACATGGGGGCGGAAATTTCTCTCCGCGACGCTTCCTAAACCTTTGTGGAACACTTCATCGGTTATACCGCCGATGCCACCGTTTTCCTTCAGCCTGAGCACCGTAATCTTGCCGTCGTGATAGCCTGCCACGAAGAGGTATTCGTCACAATAATCGGTGGACAGATAGCAGCCTCTCATGCCATTGATCGATTCGAAGTTAATGAGAGAAAGTTCTCCGTTTTCCAGTATTTTATAGGCTTCTACTCCGAAGTCGGTAATAGAATAGAGATACTTCTGGTTGTGAGAGATTGTAATATAGGAAGAGTTGCTGATTTCTACCTGATCCTTTTCCGTCATCCTTCCCTGCTTCATATCCACGTCATAAATTTTTATTCCATGCTTGTCTCCTATTCCGGTAGTGTAGGTAGAGACGTATGCAACGTATTTTTCGTTTTCCATGAGATTATTCTCCTTGTACTGTGCTATTGGGATATTTGAACTTGAGCGCCGCCTTATTGTATCCTTGGGTTTCGTAAAGAGAGATCTTACGTAAGGATTGATCTTACGTAAATATTGCGCCTACGTAAGAATTGATCCTACGTAAGATTAATCCTATGTAAGAGGTTATATTTCGGATACCGATAGGCGGGCAGAGACTCAAAAACTACGTTTTTGAGTTCGCTTCGCTCGTCGGGTAATCGTTCCCTCAGCTCAATTATCCGTGCAAGCACGATAATTGAGCTGAGGGAACGATTACCCGACTCTGCCCTTTTCGGACATTATACCACAGCCCTTATTTTTTGTTAACTACATTATAAAGTAATTTCTGCACGGGGCTGTTTGAATTTGTTTTGAAATTACAAATGTAAAATCTTAATTTTACCTATTGACAATGCATTAACTCCTAGTATAATTGTTATCAGCGTTTGTTTAGTATCAGTAAACTTTGTGTTTACCTTTTCTTTACAAAAGGAACGGACACATCACGAAAAAAAGCGGTAAAATATGGAAATAGGAAACAAATTAAAGGAACTACGAATACAGAAAGGGCTGACGCAGGAAGAACTTGGAGCGCGTTGTGAGTTGTCGAAGGGATTTATTTCGCAGCTCGAGCGTGATCTGACCTCTCCTTCTATCGCTACCCTTATGGATATTTTGCAATGTCTTGGAACGGATTTACAGGAGTTTTTCTCGGAGAATCCGCAAGAGGAACAGATTGTTTTTCACGATACGGATTACTTCGAAAAAGTCGATGAAGAACTTGGCAACAAAATTGAGTGGATTATTCCCAATGCCCAGAAGAACAATATGGAACCGATTCGCCTGACCCTGGCTCCGGGCGGTTCCACATATCCGGATAACCCTCATGAAGGGGAGGAATTCGGCTACGTTTTATCCGGAAGTATCGCCATTACCCTGGGAAAGAAAACAATTCGTGCCAAAAAAGGGGAAACTTTTTACTTCACACCGAATACGACACATTATATTACAGCAAATAATAAAACCGGAGCAGTCATCCTGTGGATCAGCTCTCCGCCCAGTTTTTAACTTTTACGTACCGGAGGATCTCTTCTATGAATAAAGAATTAATTAATCTAATCGATATATCGAAATCCTTTGATGGAGAAATGGTCTTGGATGAGCTGCATCTGAATATTCACGAGAACGAATTTCTCACTCTGCTCGGTCCGAGCGGATGCGGGAAAACTACTACTTTGCGCATACTCGGCGGTTTTATTACCCCGGATAAGGGCAGAGTCGTTTTTGACGGGCAGGATATCACGAACACTCCCCCCAACAAGCGCCAGCTTAATACCGTATTTCAAAAATATGCGCTTTTTACCCATATAAATATTGCCGAAAATATTGCTTTCGGGCTTAAAATCAAGAATAAAAGTAAAAACTATATTGATGATAAAATTAAGTATGCCCTAAAACTGGTAAATCTTGAAGGCTATGAAAAGCGTATGCCCGATTCTTTAAGCGGCGGCCAGCAGCAGCGTATCGCCATCGCACGCGCCATCGTAAATGAACCCAAGGTGCTGCTTTTGGATGAGCCTCTGGGCGCATTGGATTTGAAGCTTCGCCAGGATATGCAGTATGAGCTGATCCGTTTGAAGAACGAATTAGGGATTACCTTTATTTACGTTACTCACGATCAGGAGGAAGCCCTTACCATGTCAGATACCATCGTTGTTATGAATCAGGGCTATATCCAGCAGATCGGAACACCAGAAACGATCTACAATGAGCCGGAAAACGCCTTTGTTGCCGACTTTATCGGAGACAGCAACATCATCGCCTCGATGATGTTAGAGGATAAGCTGGTGTCAATTCTCGGAGCGAAATTTGCCTGCGTGGATACGGGCTTCGGCCATAACAAACCGGTGGATGTGGTTATTCGTCCTGAGGATGTGGAGCTTACCAAGCCGGAGGAAGGTACGATTCAGGGGACTGTCACTCATTTGATATTTAAAGGTGTTCATTACGAAATGGAGGTTACCGCAAACGGGTTCGAATGGCTGGTTCATTCTACCGGTATGTTTCCTGTTGGTACGCCGGTAGGCATTAAGGTGGATCCGTTCAACATCCAGATCATGAACAAACCGGCATCGGAAGACGAGGAGGCGGTAGGCGTTGAAGAATAGCAAATCATCCCAAAGGCTTTTATCCTCCCCCTACATCGCATGGGCTGTTATTTTTATTATCGTTCCCTTGTGTATGGTGTTTTACTATGGTCTGACCGATAAGACCGGTACTTTCACTTTGGAAAATGTGACGGAGATTATGTCCGCGGAGCATGCAAAAGCTCTCTGGCTCTCATTGGGATTATCCCTTATCAGCACTGTGATATGCTTTTTCATCGCTTATCCTCTGGCAATGATTCTGGCAAATATGAACGTGAACCAGCACAGCTTCATCGTTCTCATTTTTATTCTTCCCATGTGGATGAACTTTTTACTCCGTACTCTCGCGTGGCAGACCCTTTTAGAAAAGACGGGCGTCATCAACAACGTACTGGCAATTCTTCATCTGCCGTCCTTAAATATTATAAATACGCCCTACGCCATTGTGCTTGGCATGGTCTATAACTTTCTGCCCTTTATGGTGCTGCCCCTTTATAACGCATTAGTTAAAATAGACTCCAACGTTATCAATGCAGCCAAGGACTTGGGAGCTAACAAATTGCAGACCTTTTTCAAGATCACATTTCCTCTGTCGGTTCCGGGCGTCATCAGCGGAATCACCATGGTGTTCATCCCGGCGCTTACGACCTTCGTCATCAGCAACCTTTTAGGCGGAAGCAAGATTCTTCTCATCGGCAACGTAATTGAAGAATCCTTTACGCAGGCGGGTAACTGGCATCTGGGAAGCGGACTTTCCATTGTGCTCATGATCTTTATCATCGTCAATATGGTCGCTTCCGCTATCTTCGATAAAGATGGGGAGGGCTCCGCACTATGATCAGAACAACTGCAAAGAAGATATATATCGCTTTAATCTTTATTTTTCTCTACGCTCCTATCGCTACGCTTATGGTACTGTCCTTTAACGCCAGCCGCACGAGGGCGAAATGGGGAGGATTTACGACTAAATGGTATTTTTCCCTTTTTGAAAACAGGGAAATTATGCAGGCCCTCTGGAACACTCTTCTGATCGCCTTCGTATCCTCTTTCATTGCCGTTATCATCGGAACAATCGCCTGCATAGCTATCAATGACATGAGCAAGAGAAACCGCACAATTATCATGGGTGTTACCAATATTCCCATGCTGAACGCGGATATCGTTACAGGTATTTCCCTTATGCTGCTCTTTATCAGCTTAGGGCTTAAATTCGGATTGGGAACGATTCTGCTGGCCCATATTACCTTCAACATTCCTTATGTGATCCTGTGTGTCATGCCGCGAATGAAACAGATAAGTCCCAGTACCTATGAGGCTGCCCTGGATTTGGGCGCATCTCCCATACGGGCTTTTTTCAAGGTGGTCTTTCCCGATATACTGCCCGGGGTATTGTCCGGATTTTTGATGGCTTTCACTATGTCCCTGGACGATTTCATCATCACGCACTTTACCAAAGGTGCCGGTGTCGATACTCTGTCCACCAAGATTTATACCGAAGTAAAAAAAGGAATCAAACCGGAGATGTACGCGTTGTCTACTATTATTTTTGTAACGGTACTGCTGCTTCTGTTCCTTGTCAATAAAGCACCGAAAGAAAAAACATGAATCGTTACTCTTTGGCCTATGGCTTCATAGTAACAATAAATTAACATCTAAGGAGGATATTACCGCAATGAAAAAACACTTATCTATTTTATGTATGTCTACGGCAGTTCTCTTATCTCTCGCAGGCTGCGGCACCGGTTCCTCCGGTGCAAACGGTGAGGTTATCGTATACAACTGGGGCGAATATATGGACCCTGATGTATTGGATATGTTCGAAGAAGAAACCGGAATCAAAGTTGTCTATGACGAGTTCGAGACTAACGAGATCATGTATCCCAAAATCGAAGCAGGAGCCTCCGAATACGACGTTATCTGCCCTTCTGATTATATGATTCAGAAAATGATCGAAAACGATTTGTTAGCTGAGCTGAACTTCGATAATATGCCTAACGCAAAAGCCAACATCGGAGAGCAATATTGGGAGCAGGCAAGGCAGTTCGATCCCGAAAACAAATATTCCGTTCCCTATTGCTGGGGAACCGTAGGCATTCTCTACAACAAGACCATGGTAGATGAACCTGTGGACAGCTGGAGCATATTATGGAACGAAAAATATAAGGACAATATTTTAATGCAGGATTCTGTCCGCGACGCATTTATGGTAGCTCTCAAATTAAACGGTTATTCCATGAATTCCACGGATGCCGCCGAGTTGGATGCGGCAAAAAATTCCTTAATCGAACAGAAGCCCCTCGTTCAGGCATATGTCATCGATCAGGTTCGTGACAAAATGATCGGAGGCGAAGCGGCTATCGGGGTCATCTACTCCGGCGAAGCAATTTTCACACAGCGCGAGAATCCTGATTTGGAATATGTAATTCCCAAAGAAGGTACTAACGTATGGATCGACTCTTGGGTAGTGACGAAGAATTCTCAGAATAAAGAAAATGCGGAAAAATTCATCGATTTCATGTGCCGCCCGGATATTGCATTGAAAAACTTCGAATATATTACTTATTCTACTCCCAACGATGCTGCAAGAGAGCTTATCGAAGATGAAGAAATTAAAAACTCTCCTATCGCGTTTCCTGATTTATCTCAATATTCCAATCTGGAAACCTTCCAGTACTTGGGAGATGACGGCGATGCTGTTTATAACAATCTGTGGAAAGAAGTAAAATCGAACTAAAATATGTTTTATATTTAGAAAAAGCGGATTCAAAACTGAACCCGCTTTTTTGTTATTGAATTATATGACTATTTTTTCTTTACCGGATAGCAGACCTCCGTGACCAAATCATCATCTGTCGCCGCATCGTGCGGACTCACATGATAAATGCAAAAGGACACTCCGTCAAAATCATATCCGTTTTCCAGTATCCAATGGGCTACCGCTTCATTTACCCTCGTAATCTGCTCATAACTTCCCTTATATGTAGCGGAAGCTATCTGAACAGAATTTACTGTCTTGAACTTCACATGCTCCGTATCTTTATATTTCCCCACTACGGAAATCTGGATCTACACATCCACATCCTTCTCTTTATAACCCCCCATCAGGAAAGATTGCCATGCCGTAGCACGGGTTGTCCGCCTGAATATCCTGAGGACCGCCCTCCTCTCCGAGCATCCCCCAGAGCATTCCTTCACTGTCATAGCTGGGGATAATCTGACGTATGCTGGCCACATATCTTTCAGGCAATGTCTTTAACGATACTGTATAATCCATAAAATTACCATCTTTTCTCAGCCAATTTATCGCATTGTCAAGAAGTAAAATCCGCTGTCTCATGACATTTTCCTCTTCCTCTAGCTCCCTTCGCTTTATCTGCAAAAATTTTTCCATTTCATATGCATCATCAAATTTTTCCAGAATCTCCTGGATGACGGCAAGTCCAAACCCCATATTTCTTAACACACGGATTCGTTCTGCTAACGGAAGCTGCGCTTCGCTGTAATACCGGTATCCCGTAAAGGCGTCTATGGTAGCCGGTACCAGCAGTCCGATTTCATTGTAAGATGCTGTCAAGTAGGGACCAATAATTTCTTGAACACTCTTTATATTTCCAATGTTGGGCGAAAGACTACTGCCTTTTTACTAAGACGGAGTCCATTTTTCCAAGTAAATAAATTTTAAATCCGTCGTAATTTCCTGTTCCTTAAATGCCAAATATCCTAACCGCTCATATAACTTAATATTACGTGCACTTTTTGAACTTGTGAATAACTCGTACCTTTTATGCGGAAACCTTCCTTCCATTTCCTTTAAAAGTATCGTGCCGATGCCTTGCCCCTGTAAATCCGGGCGAACAATAAGCTTACCAATGTACAAGGTGCCGTTTGCAGAATATGCGCGTACAGATCCCACTATTTCGTCTTTTTCATTTAAAGCCTTCAAAAAAATCCCCTTTATAAATTCCTGTTCTACCTCTTGCAAAGTTTGTGTAAGTGGTGGTATTTTAGGATTATTACACAGCATCGCTTCACTCTGATACGCAAGGTATTGAAGGTTAAGAATGGCACACAAATCTTGTTTATCAGCTATTTTTAAAATCATAAATACTCCTCCAATATTGATCATAAATACCAGTCTATCTTCCCGAACTTAAATCAACCTTTGCGGTAAATCTTTGTTCTAGCTTTTCGAGTGTTTTTTCAAGCAAATTTCTAAATCAACACCTTGTTCCATTCGCAATGCAAATAAGGGCAAATAGAACATCACCCAGTTCATTTTTTCAGCCCTTTGTAGCGGAAAAGGGTTCCTGCCATAGTCACTGCCTGTTAATACTTCCTTTGACAACTCTCCCACTTCTGAAGTGAGATCCATTACTCTAACATCAATTCTTGAACTTATACCTTTTTTGTATATAAATTCATTTATCTTTTTTTGGCACCCAACAATGTCATGATTTTCTCCTTATCAGTTATGTTTATATATGCGTTGCTTATAGCTTCCGGAAGCCAGTCAATTATTTCGCAGAGACTTCTACGTTATGATCTTTTTTTACAGAACGGATAAATTGTACTATTCCTGTAAGTACAAAGCCGATACCTGCACCGCAGAACGTGTCGGTAATATAGTAATCAGTCTTTTCGTTACTAATCGGTAATCCGCCAAAGATCAGAATTAGAGCAAGTAATGTTAACTCTACTACACAGCATACAGGACAGCCTGGATTATTCGTGAGGTGCAGTTTTGAATAAATAATAATTCCAACATGCTTCCTACTCCTTTATATTTCTAAATAGTTTAAAATATCAGTACCTATAGTATATGCTTCTTCGACTTTATCTTGTCTGAATTCAAAATTCTCTTTATAAGGTACACCCTCTACGGTAAAACTTTTAATCGGCTTTATTCCTAAATGGCAGAAATAATGCTCGATTGTATGGATGATATGCAAATTTTCCTCTACCCTCTGTCCCGTCCTGACTGCAACTGAAATTCCCACCTTACCTTTTGGAACCAAGGTACCTCCATTAGCATCACATAATGGCGTAGATCTGTCAAAAAACACTTTCAATTGACCTGTAACATCTCCCCAATAAGATGGAGATGCAATTAATATAATATCAGCTTCAAATAAACGTTTTATTATTACATCCATGTCATCATGCTGTTTACAGGTTTTACTTGTATAGCATGATTTACAGCCCGTGCAATAATGTATGTCCATTTGGCCTAATACAGTTTTTTCTACGTCTATTTCGTTTTGTTTCATTCCTTCAATAATTTTATCGACCACACAAGCGGTCGTTCCATTATTTCTTGGACTTCCAATAATACAAAATGCCTTCACACAAGTCCTCCTTTTACAATGCTCTATGAACCGAGCACTTAAGGGCGTACCTGCCCGTCACCTTCAATCGTATATTTATAGGAAGTCAGCTCCTTAAGTCCCATAGGGCCTCTGGCATGAAGCTTCTGATTGCTGATTCCTATTTCCGCTCCAAAACCGAATTCAAAGCCATCGCTGAACCGTGTGGAAGCATTTACATAAACGCAGGCTGCATCCACTTCCCGTAAAAATTTATCTGCATTTTCTTTATTCTGAGTAAGAATCGCCTCGGAATGCCTGGTGCCATACTTATTAATATGAGCAATCGCCTCGTCCACAGAGGACACCGTCTTCATGGAAATGATATAGTCCAGATACTCCGTGCCGTAATCCTCATCTGTGGCGGGAATCGCATCCGTTATAATTTCCCTTATCTGCTCATCAGCACGCATTTCCACCGAATGCTCCCTAAAAGCCTTCGCTAACGCAGGAAGGAAGTTTTCTTTCACCGCCTCATGAACGAGCAGCGACTCGCAGGCGTTGCATACGCCGATACGCTGCGTCTTCGCATTGATAATAATAGGAAGCGCCTTTTCGAGGTCTGCGGTTTCATCCACAAAAATATGGCAGTTTCCCGTCCCTGTCTCGATTACCGGAATAGTGCTGTTGGTAACAACGCTCTGAATCAGTCCAGAACTGCCTCTGGGAATGAGTACATCCACATAACGGTTCAGCTTCATGAACTGTGCCGTCACTTCTCTGTCCGTACTCTCAATGAGCTGAATGGCATCCTCGCATACGCTGCAGGCGCTAAGCGCCCTTCTTATGGCAGCCGTTATCGCTATATTCGAGCAAACAGCGTCGCTTCCCCCTTTTAAAATGACCGCATTGCCAGCCTTGAAACAAAGCCCGAAAGCATCTGCTGTCACGTTAGGTCTGGATTCATATATAATTCCGATGACTCCCAAGGGAACCCTGCGCTTATGAATGTGCAGGCCGTTGGGTCGGGTAAAAGCCTCCAATACTTCGCCTACGGGATCATCCAGCGCGATAATCTGATTCAGCCCCTCTGCCATCCCTTTTATTCTATCCTCTGTCAGGCGAAGTCTGTCTATCATACCGGGGTGCATGCCATTTTTCTCGCCTTTTATAATATCTCTTTTATTTTCCTCTAAAATATGCTTCGTATCAGCGAGCAATTCCTCCGCCGCCTTACTAAGCGCTTCATTTTTCTTCTCCGCAGAGAGCCTTTGCAGCTCGAATTTCGCCGCCGCCGCTCTTTGTCCCATGCTTTCTAAATCCGTCATCTATAAGCCCTCTCTTTCGGTTTTTCATTGTCTGAAATTTTATTAATTATATAAGAAAATTCCATTTATTTCAACCACGTTTTTATTTCACTTGCCGTTACTGTTCACTCCGTTCCCGATAACGCATTATTTTTGCATTTAAATTTGTTATTTTTTACAACATTATGTTGTAAAACTACATTTATCAACATAATTTCGTGGTTATTCCACATACTATTTTATGTCGTATGCTATTATTTCCACAACAAAACGAAGTAGGGGTATTCATATGGCAGACGTAAGTGTTATGATAAAGAGCTTAAGAGAAAACAATCATCTCAAACAGAGGCAGGTAGCCGATTATCTGGGCATATCCCAGCAGGCTTATTCTTATTATGAACTGGATAAGCGCGAGCTTCCCTCCCGTCATGTCATCAATCTGGCTAAGCTCTATAAAGTCAGCGCCGATTATATTCTCGGCGTGGAACCCGGGTACGTCGGCTCCTACGATTTGAACTCCAAATATGTACATGACATTTCCTTAAAAGAGGTCATTAACAATCTGGAAAAACTGAATAAGGCAAATCGTCAGGAAGTTGTCAAGTATCTTTCCTATCTTGGTAATACCCAGACGAAACATAAATAAAACCGGCTGCAGAGAATTTATGTATATATTGCTTCCTCCGTCAGTATCATAGCAGGCTTTCTGTCGTATTCCTCTGCCGGAACATGCTCCACAATCTGGCATTCAAAACATACAGCAATGGTTGGAAGCTGCGGGTATCTCTCCAGATACCTGTCATAATATCCTTTGCCGTACCCAATCCGGTTTCTCTCTTTATCGAAGACACTTCCCGGCATAATCATCAGACATTTCTGCAGGCTGATGTCCCTGCCGCTTAAGAGTCTTTCCCCTTCCGGTACGGGCTCCCGTATTCCTTTATAGCCCTCCGACAAATCATCCATACTCGTAATACGGTAAAAATCCATATCCTCTTCATCTATTCTGGGACAGTAAACCTTTTTCCCGCATTTTAGCGCCTCTGCAATCAGCAGTTCCGTCTCCACTTCGCTTTTAAAGTTCACATAGGATAGAATAGCCTCCGCCGCTTTATAAGCGTCAGTATCCATAAGGCTTCCTATAATCCGGCGGCTCATAGACTGTCTGGTGCTCTGTGGCAGCTCATCTCTTAGCTTAAGTACACTCTTTCTAATGTGTCTTTTTGTTTCCATGCTTTTCTCCCAAATTCGTAATGGAGCCATCCTTCTCCTGAATATTGATATTATTCAGCTGTCCGCGAAGATTGGCCCTTACATTGGCTATATATTCGCTGCGAAGGCTCGCCTGCTCCCCTTTTTCTTCCTCAGTCAATCCCTCTGCCTGTGATTTACGGTACAATTCATTGATTCGGGCAATTTTTTTGTCCATGTTTTCCATATTATGTTAACCTTTCGTTTCATACGTTTTCATTCATTATCATCAAATGACAAGGACTTATCCGACCTCGTCAGTCGGTGGTATGCATATTAGCTACAAATTCCGGCAAATCGAAATAGGTCTCTTTGTTCCCAACAAATAAGGTACCTATATTTTTCCCGTCCAAGATACGATGCAGCACCTTAATATCCTTGCTGTTGGCGATAATCATATCGATGTTGGAACTGGTAGCAATCTTCGCCGCAATCAATTTCGTATTCATTCCGCCCGTTCCAACGCTGCTCCCCGTAGAAGCCTTTCCCATATCCATCAGCTCGTCGGTAAGTTCCTCTACCACCTCGACAAACTGCGCATTCTTATTCCGTCTCGGATCATCCGTATATAAGCCGTCGATGTCGGAAAGCAGTATCAAAAGGTCCGCATCCACCAAAGCTGCTACGATAGCCGACAACGTATCGTTATCGCCGATTTCTATCTCATACGTGGCTACCGTGTCATTTTCGTTCACAATAGGAATGACTCCCAATTTGAACAGTTCGGAAAAAGTATTGTGAGCATTGTAACGGTTCAAATTATCTACTATCGTATTCTTTGTCATAAGTATTTGCGCTGCCACCTGATTATATTCCGCAAATATCTTCTGGTATGTCATCATAAGTCTCGCCTGGCCTACCGCTGCACACGCCTGCTTTACCGCGATCGGGCTGTCTTCTCCCGTATTCTTTATATCCTTGATATGTACTGCTTTTTTTCCTACCGCGATAGCACCGGAGGTAACCAGCACAACGTCTTTTCCCCTGTTGCGCATATCACAGAGTTCCCTTACGAGAACATCCAGCTTGGTATAATCCAAATCTCCCGTTTCCGGATGCTGTAAGGAGGAGGAACCTATCTTCACTACGATCCTCTTCTTATCCTTTATTCTCTCCCTGAAGCGCTTTATGTCTGCGCCGTCTTTTGTTTCTTCCACTTTCTTCTTCGTCTCCATGGGATCTTTATTTCCTCCGCCTATCCTTAATTTAATAAATTATTTCTTTTTATTCTCAAATGGCATATATTCTCTCGCAATGTGCTCCGCAATCTTTATTCCGTCCATAGCCGCCGACATGATGCCGCCCGCATAGCCTGCTCCTTCTCCACACGGATATAGACCGCTTATGACCGATTGTCCATTTCCTCCTCTGGTGATTCGTACCGGAGAGGAAGTACGGCTCTCAACACCTGACAGCAGTACGCTGTCCTGCGCATAGCCGGGAATGATACGCTCAAACTGCTCCATCCCCTCCACAAACGCCCGATTTAAGGACTCTGGCATGATGTCGTGCACTTCAGCAAATTTCCACTGCCCCTTTATCTGTGGCGGATACCCGCCCTCTATTGCAGGCGTTTTTTCTTCCTTCTTCGTATGGGCTTTGAAATTGCCGTAATATTCCACCGGAACCTTCCCTTGTCCTAAAGCAAAGGCTCTTTCTTCCAGTCTTCGCTGAAAGGCTATCCCAGCAAGGGGATGCTGACTTTCGTAATCCTCCGGCGTAACAGAGACGATAATTGCACTGTTGGCATTTTTACCGTTTCTTTCGCTGTAGCTCATTCCGTTTACCGCCAGTCGTCCTTCCTCCGAGGAAGCGTTCACTACATAACCGCCGGGGCACATACAAAAAGAATATACTCCTCTTCCTTCCTTCGTCCGTGCCGTCAGCTTATAGGAAGCGGGCGGCAGCTTATGCTCTCCTTCCCCGTATTGGGAAACGTCAATCATTTTCTGAGGATGCTCCACCCTCACTCCTACCGCAAAGGACTTCGCCTCCATGGGAATCTGCCGTTTATACAGCATATCGAACGTATCTCTGGCGCTGTGACCTATGGCGAACACTACAGCCTCCGCCTCCAGCCGCAGGAATTCCCCTCCGGATTCCGTAATGACCGCACGTATCCTATCATCCGACACCACAATATCCGATACCTTTGTATCGAACCGTACTTCTCCTCCGTTATCGACGATTGCCTGACGTATATTTTTGACCACGTCCATAAGAATATCTGTTCCGATATGTGGCTTTCCGTCATATAGAATCGACTCCTGCGCACCTGCTGCCGCAAAAATAGAAAGCACCTCCTTATTCAGGCCATCCTTATCCTTTACCAAGGTATTCAGCTTTCCGTCCGAAAAGGTTCCTGCCCCCCCTTCGCCGAACTGCACATTGCATTCCGGATTCAGACTGCCGCCTTCCCAGTATCTGTCCACCTCTTTTTTTCGGGAATCCACATCCTTGCCCCGCTCCAGCAAAATGGGGTTATATCCGTGCCGGGCAAGCATATAGCCGCAGAATAAACCTGCCGGTCCGGTTCCTATGACGATGGGGCGATGCTTCAGCCGTCTCTGCCCACACGGTGGAAACCGATACTGAACAGGGGATACAACGCTCACCTGATCGCTCCTGCTCCTCTTAGCTGCCGACTGTTCCTTTTGCAGTCTCACATCTACCGTATAGCTGTAATAGATATCCGGCTTTTTCCGCGCATCAATGGACTGTCTTACAATTTCATAACAAAAGCTCTCCCCTTCGGGCAGCCTCAACATCCTTCTTATTTTATCTCTAAGTTCGCCTTCCGTATGTCCGGGAGAGAGCTTTAATTGGTTGATACGAATCATTTTCCCATCCTATTGTTTCTTAATATTCTGCATAGCCGCATTTTTGCCCGCAATATATCCGCTTGTCCACGCCCATTGCAGGTTGTAGCCTCCGCATCTTCCATCCACATCCAGAAGCTCCCCTGCAAAGTACAGCCCCGGAACGAATACGGACTCCATTTGCAGTGTAACTTCCCGCATATCCACTCCTCCCGCACTTACTTGCGCATTCTCGAAAGAATTGGTGCTCATCACATGCACGCACAGCCTTCTATAGGAATAGAGCAGCTTCTTCAAAGCCTCTTTCCCTATCCGTGCAGACTCCTCAGAGGGTTTTATTCCCTTAAGCTTAAGCATAGCCATATTTATCTTTTTATTTGCCATTCCAAGCAGAAATTCTTCTGCAGTCTTTCCTTCACAATCATCAATTCTCATCCGGCAGAGTTTCTCATATTCCTCGTCTCCGCTATCAGGAAAGAAATCTATATAAACGGGAACTTCTTTTTTCTCCTTCAGCATATATGCCGCAGTCCGGCTTAACTGGAAAACCGGAATACCCGAAATTCCATAGTCCGTAAACTGCACTTCGCCTCTCTCTTCCTGAACAGGAGAGGTCTCCTGGCCCAGCTTCAATAAAGCGTCACACCGGACTCCTGCTGCCATCTTAAACAAATCCTCCCTGCACTTAAGCTGCACCAATGCCGGTACCGTATCTATCAGATGGTGTCCAATACCGACCGCCAGACGGTAACCGCTTCCGTCTGAGCCCGTTTTCGGGGCCGCACATCCTCCGCAAGCCAGAACTGCCGAATGAAACTTTTCCGTTCTTCCTTCCGCCTCTATGACAAACATTCCATCTTTGCCGCTTTTTTGCAGGCTTTTTACCTCTGCGGAGACTTCCGTCCTGACTCCCAGCTGCTTAAGCTTAAGCCTGAGGATGTCCAATACCGTCGAAGCCTGCTCCGACAACGGGTATAAATACCCGTTTCTTTCTTTGCTAAGCATCCCCGCCTCATGAAAAAACGAAACAGCATCCGCCACGGAGAACTGCTCAAAAAGCTGCGGCAGTCTATCCCTGTACGTTCCGTAATAATGCTCCATACGAAAATCTCTGTTGGAATAATTACATTTCCCGTTTCCCGTAGCTAGTATTTTCTTACCTATCCGGTCATTCTTTTCAAAAATCGTCACCTGAGCTCCACACTGCGCTGCCGTTATGGCAGCCATCATCCCGGAAGCTCCTCCTCCGATTATCGCTATCTTCTTCACCTTACCATACCTCTCCGGCCATTTCGCTGCATTCCTATTATACATCAATTTTCTTAGCTTAACAATCTCATTTCAGCTTCATTATTGCAAGCCCTGTTAGCATTACACCGATATTCGGTTCCTGTTATGGCCGTGAAAAGCTTTATGCCCTTTTGAATACAATAAATATATAAACGGTGTAAAGTCTGTAATCATTAGACCTTACACCGCAAAATGCTGGTTATAATATTTTTTATCATTAACTGGAATAAGACTCCAGAAAATTATACAGTTCTTCCTCCGTAGCTACATATCTCTTCTTTATAATTTCCTGCTTCAGATCATCCGGCAGCGAATCAAGCGAAATGTTAGTGTTCATGTATACCGTACGCAGATCGTCGCAATAAACTACCACGAAATTTTTCTCATTTACCAGATAAAAGCTGGTGCTCACTTCCTTGTATATATAATTTTTGCGGATGACCACCTTCGCTTTGGAAAAGGAGACTACTTCCACGCTTACAAAGCCCAGCTCCTGATCCGTCAGGGAAGGAGACTGCTGATATAGCTCCATTTCCTTCACGAAGCGTTCTCTGTTCATCCCGATATATTTCTCCGGCACCTTCCACTTCGTTTCCACGGAGGTATCCTTTTTCAAATCTACCTCTTCTATAATATACTGAGTATCCGCACTTATGATTTGTTCCTCCCCCACTGCGGTAGGTATCACCTGCGGCTCCTCCTGAACCTCGACATTTTTTTGCTTTACCAGTTCGGCTTCGAATTTCTTCGGATAAAAAGTCTCCTCCAATTTCATATGGGAATAAAACCCGAATGAAAACATTCCCATAGGTATGATAAAAAAAAGACTGATACGTTTTACAAATTTCATTTCGCATTTCTCCTTTGTAAACAGTATCAGCCAAATTCTTCAATCTTATTCCTTTATTCCATTCAATTCATCACATCAAACGCACCCTTGCCGCTATGGATACTATCAGCTTTCCTCCGGGCATTTCGTTAAGCTCCTCTTTGCGCACACCTCTTAACACAATGAGCAGGACATTATAGACAATAAAGCATGCTACCACACCAATTATCAACGTAGCTGCTGCTCCCGCAAGGGATAGCAGCGCTTTGTTGAGCAGCATTCCGATAAGTCCCGATACTCCTGCTGCAATCAACGTTATCGCAAAAGTACGAAGCCATTCCTGAGAATATTTCATATATCTTGTCACGCCGAAGAAACACACGCCGCATGCCGTTAAGTAAAAAACAATATTGCCGCATACCACTGCCGTTATACCGAGCCCGGTGTTTCCAAGCAGCAGCACCGTCACTATTAAATGCAAAATAAATGCGGCAAGCCCTCCCAGGATGACGATCTGGATCTTTCGTATACGCTGTAATATCCCGGCAAGAAAATAAGTGAAGGAAAACAGAACAACCACTGCGGTTCCTGCCTGAATCAGCTTGACCGCCGTCTTAATCTCTTCTATAAAAAGGAGTTCTGCAATCGGTTCCGCCAGCACCGCTATAAGAACGGCACAAGGAATGGATATCACGGCCAACTGATGAATATTTCTTCCCATTTCCTCTTGTACTGCCCGATAATCCTGCCTGTCAAAAAGCTGTGCAATTCTCGGAACTGCTCCTATCACCGAAAGCGTACACAATATCGCCGCACCGCCTATCACTACACTATATTTTCCGTAGTATATTCCCCAGTGAAGAACCCTAAGAGATCCTTGTCCCTTTATGTTCATCGCATAATTAAACAGCCTTTGGTCCACCAGATAATTCATACTATAAAGCAATGCGCATATGGTATAAGGCAGTGAGGTGGTAATGAGCATGATCAATATCTCCGCTCTCGATTCCGCATACTTTCCTCCATCTTTTCCTATCTGCTGTTTGAAACTGCCCGAATAAACTGCATAGATAAAGAGCAAATGCAGCGTACCGAACAAGCAGGCTATCCCGATTCCCAAAGAAGCTCCGAACGCCCCATAGGCCGACGCATATTCTCCATTTTTAAGCAAGGCGGCTACCTTAAGCCCATAAGTATACAATACAGCTCCCAGAATCAGGCTGGATGCGCACATAATTACCTTCTCAAGCAGCTTGGAATGTACGGTAGGCATCATTGTGCCCATTCCCTGAAAATATCCCTTCAATACGCCCATAACCGCCGCCAGGAATACCGCGGGAGCTGCCGCTGCAATCGCCAAGTAGCTCATGTCCTCAAGTACGACCACCTGCGCGATCCCTGTGGAGAAAAAGAAGATTCCGCAAGCCGCCACCGCTCCGGATATGACCGCTAAAAACAAAGCGCTTCGAAACACCCTTCCGGCGCTTCTATACATTTCTCTCTTGATCCTGTACTTAATTGAAATAGTTACCGTTTTCGACAAACCGTACGACAATATTATAGTGCTTATAATAAATACTTCCATTCCGGCCGCAAAAAAACCGATTCCCTTATCTCCTATTATGCGGCCAAGCGGTATACGCATGAGCAATCCAATTAAGTAGGCGACCAGCCCTATCGTTGTTATCCACTCCCGCTTTTTTTTCCGCTCTTTGCTTTTCATCTCGCCGCTTTTACGTTTAGGTAAATGTTTCATGTCTGCCGTTCCTCTATCTTTTTTCTTTCATAAATCCTGTTTTCTAGTCTCTCGTAATATTAAGAATATCCATTATTGTCTTCTGCTTTTTCTCCATAACGGCAGCCTCTTCTTCCTCCATATGGTCGTAGCCGCACAGATGGAACATACTGTGTACTACTAAAAAAGCAAATTCCCGAAACTCACTGTGCCCATAGCTTTCGGCCTGTGACCTTACCTTGTCCACTGAGATGATAATATCCCCCAAGACCAGTTCGCCGCTGTCGGGGTCGAAGCAGTCCGCCTCCTCATCCTCCAGTCCGTCGAACATAGACGGTTCCTCATAAGACACGTTCGGAAAAGAAAGTACGTCCGTGGCCTTGTCCATATTCCTATATTCCTTATTGAACATGCGAATCCCTTCATCATCGGTAAGAAGAACACTTACGGAGGCTTCATAGGGACAGCCCTCACTGTCTAATACCGCCTCCATTACTCGATTCACCGTCTCTTCCACCGGAAAAGTAAAGATCACATCCGTTTCATTTTCAACGTAAGAAGTCATAATATAATTTTTCCTCCAAAAATACCTTTTTTATCCGGTTCATTTCCTGCATGGTAATTTCACTTCCGTCCAGCACACTGCTTTCTATCTTCTTTCGGAATATGGCATCCATCAAAAGCGGATAATTGAGAATAACATTCGCATCCTTCTTAAACATGCTCCCCACTACAGAAATTACCGTATCCGAAAGCTTCAGTACCACAGCTTCCTTAGATACCAGTACTTCCTCTTTATGATTATATTCTCTAAGCAGCATCGCAAGCTTCGGAGGGAACTTATATTCTTTGCAGATTTCTTCTATATTTTCCCACGTGTTTTCCCCTTTCAGTACTCCGATGCGATGGTAATATCCTCCCGCCTTCAAAAGAACTTCATCTAACCCCAGCCGCTTTGCTGCCTGATCGCACAAATATGCCGTATGTACCGCATGAAAATACTCTTCTATGTTCTCCTCCTTCAAAGAAGAGAGTAAAGGGCACTCCTGATCGTTCAAATCCATATACCGCTCTCTGTATTTATGTATTACGGCAAAGCTGAAATATTTCAAAATCACCATGATGAGAAGAAGGTTCATGAAAAAATTTATGACCGGTATCAAAAACAACTGCGGAGAAAAAACCTCATTTACCAAAAGGACATAACCTGCACTCAGCGCTACGAACAAGGTAAGCAGAGACAAAAACACCCTCGCCCCTACTTTATAAGTCTCGTCCAACTGTCTGAAAAGAATGATTCCTGCCGCTCCTGTGATAAAATATATAAAAAAGTCGGCAATTCCCGTTCCATTTCCATGCATGAGCGTAATCATTAAAAGCAGCGCTCCCGCCACGAGTCCCACAAGAGAATCGCTGAATAAGGAAAGCACGATAAAAATCGCCAGATAAGGCCAGCCTGCCGCAGGAATAAGAGGAAATACCACCGCACAAAGCAACGATATGAAAAACATCAGAAAAAAGCGTTCCTTATGCTCTGCATTATCATAGTCAAGTCCCTTAGTCTGCCCTTCGTATTCCAGTAAATATAAAATGGTTCCCATCCCCAGCAGTGATAAGATCACGTTGCGGGCCACCTCTAAATATTCTTTACCATAAAAATATCCGGCCCCCGCCGTTACAATTCCCACCAGAAAAAATATGAGGACAAACCCTTTTGTCTTTTTATTTTCTTCCATACCCGCTGTTCCTATTTCCCCGCTTTTCACGCATACCGCTGTCTTTTGCCTTACCACGTTCCGCTACCTTTTCGAAGTCCTCATACGCCTTTACGATTTTCTGTACAAGCGGATGCCTTACCACGTCTCTGCTGGTCAGATTGCAGAAGGCGATGTCATTTATTTTGGAAAGCACCCTTACCGCCACATCGAGCCCTGATTTATCCCCCGGTGCTAAGTCCTTCTGAGAAGCGTCACCCGTTATGATTACCTTGGAACCAAAGCCGATTCTCGTCAGAAACATCTTCATCTGAGCCGGTGTAGTGTTCTGCGCTTCGTCCAAAATGATATAGGCGTTATCCAGTGTCCGTCCCCTCATGTAGGCGAGAGGTGCTACCTCTATCAGCCCCTTTTCCATATTCTTCGCAAAGCTTTCCGCTCCCATAATCTGATACAATGCGTCGTACAGAGGCCTTAAATAAGGATCCACCTTGCTCTGCAAATCTCCAGGAAGAAAGCCCAGCTTCTCCCCCGCCTCTATGGCCGGACGGGTTAATATGATGCGGCTAACCTCTTCGTTCTTAAAGGCTGTAATAGCCATTGCCATAGCCAGATAAGTCTTGCCCGTTCCAGCGGGGCCAAGGCCGAATACAATCATGTTATTGCGGATAGCATCCACATATTGCTTCTGCCCAAGAGTCTTCGGCTTGATGGGCTTTCCGCTCACCGTATGGCATATGCAGTCGTTATCCATTTCTATCAGTACATCTTCTTTATCTTCCATTCCCATCGTTATTGCATAATCCACATTCTGTTCCTGGATTATATTTCCTCTCTTCGATAATTCAATCAGCTGCTTTACGATACTTTCCGCTTTTCTTACGTCTTTCTCGCCGCCGGATACCTTGACCGCTCCATCTCTGTCTATAATCGTTACATGAAAATCATTTTCTATCTTCTTAATATAATTATCATAATTCCCGAATATATTACGCATATGCTCCACCGGTAATTCCATCCGGCTCTCATAATGTTCCATGCACAAATCCTCTGCCTCTTCCTATCTAATCCAAAACCTCGTTTGTCGTCTCGTCCTCAGGCGTTTCACCCTCCGGCTGGGTCGCTTCAGGCACGATAGGAACGCTCTTTCCCGTCTTCTCTACAATTTGAAAATTCATATCCATCTGCCATTTTTTGTTTTTCTTACTTATTGTAACATTTTTTTCGATTATTTGAACCCCTTTTTCCTCTAAACTTCCGATAAATTTCTCTAATTTCTCAGAAAAAATACTTTTTATCTCTTCTTTTTCATAAATATTATTTTCCAATACGTATTCTCTATTTATACTGCTTCCATAATAGAGGGGCAGATAAAAGTTTTCCAGTAGTTTTACCTGCTTTTTATCCGTCACCTTATCATATTTTACATATTTCACCTTTCCTATTCGAAAAACGATATCCTTCGTAAGTACGGACATAAAATATTCCTTTTTAATTTCCCCCGTATAATTTTTCTGTTCATATGTGAGGGGCAGCTCTTCCTTTTCCTGCAGCGTTCTTTGAATAAAAATATCTGCATCTGCTTTATAATACTGGTATTTCTTAACAGTAGCGTCCTCGTTATATACCGGCACGCTGCCCGAGACAAGAACATCTCCTTTTTTAATTTCTGTCTGCACCGCCACCTTGGGGATACCCTTTCTCGTCACCATGCTGACAATGACACCATCGTTCTCCGCCACCAGATCCGAACCGAACGGGTTGTCATCCTCCTCATCGTTCTCTTTCGTATCTACCTCGTTTTCTTTTATCTGAATTTCCAGCCGCGTTCCCTCGATTTTAGCAGAGGTCCACGTGACGATTTCAAAGTCCTGCCTGATTTTCTTCTCCAGCTCTTCTATGTCTACATTTTTACGCTTCATGCCAACGTATATATTATTCGTTTCCAGAAAGTCAAAGAATATGTCGTCAGTAATGGTATGATTCCCATTTAGGTCTACTGCCCATATGAAGGTGGACATCCATATCCAAAAGACGATACTTCCCAAAAGCCCGAACAGGAATATCTTTCTTTTCTTCATTTTCGGCACAAAAAAAGGTAGTCCACAACGCTTTTGTATGGCTACCCTTGTTCCTGTCTTTTTTACGATGGATTTCAGCATACGAAATCCGCTTATGGTAATGCACATCGTGTAATAATCTCCATGGTTTACGATATTCCATAGAAATATATCGTGATTACTGCACAAATTCATAAACCGTTCCGGGGAATATCCCCATACCTTAATACAGACATATCCTTTTAAATATTGTATCAGCTGAAGCATATACGCGATAACTCCCTCATTCTTTTATATTGCCGCCGGTGCCGTTTCATCGTCAGTAGGAATTATGGTAACGGATACATTCGATATATCCGCTTATCTTCATATCTTCATTGGTATAATAATCGATGGACATTCTCTTGCCTATAATGCTGATCTGACAGGTCTTGCCCTGCAACAGGATCAATTCCTCGGAATACTCCAAGATGCCTCTGTAGTTTTCCACAAAGGCATCCGTATTTCCCGTTATCGTTACTATGGAAGCTCCAAGCACAGAATCCTTCGGTAGCTTGAGAGACTCCACAATGACTTCTTTTTTTCTTTCCAATTTTTGCTTTCCGCTTTGCTTATGGTTTCTCATCATGGAATAATATATGTTTCATTTTATCTAATAATACCTTTAATGAACGGTTGCTTCTCTACCGGCTTCTCAGAGAAGGAATAGGCGTTTATGAAACGCACCTTCGCCGCCTCCATCTTCTCCCTGTCATTTCCATGAATAACTGCAAGAGATTCTCCCGCTTTCACATAATCCCCTGCCTTTTTCTTAAGTACAAGCCCTACCGCCAAATCGATGTCGCTTTCCTTCGTCTCTCTGCCCCCTCCTAAAATGAGCGAGCAGATGCCGATTTCATCGCATACGATTTTTTTAATATATCCTTCTCTGGGAGAAGCAATTTCCTCTACGAAATCTGCCTTGGGAAGTAAATCGGATTCGTATACCGCTTTCGGGTCTCCGCCCTGTGCCTCTATGAACTGTGCAAGCTTCTTCAGCGCCGAACCGTCTGCGATGGTCTGCTCGAGCATCTTCCTTGCATCCTTTTCATCCGCCGCGAGACCGCCAAGCTCGACCATATAAGAACCAAGCGTCAGACATAGCTCCAGGAAATCCGCAGGACCATTTCCTTTCAGAGTATCGATTGCCTCCTTCACCTCCAGAGAGTTTCCCACCGCATATCCAAGCGGCTGGTCCATATCGGACACAACCGCTACCGCTTTTCTGCCCGCATTTTTGCCGAGCTCCACCATCTCCTTCGCCAAAGAAAAGGCATCCTTCTCCTCCTTCATAAATGCGCCGCTTCCCGTTTTTACATCCAACACGATCGCATCCGCACCCGATGCCAGCTTCTTGCTCATAATGGAACTGGCAATCAAGGACATGTTATCCACCGTAGCCGTCACATCCCGAAGGCCATACAGCTTCTTATCCGCAGGAGCCAGATCTGCAGTCTGCCCCATAATAGCGATGCCTATTTTGTTCACATTATCAATAAACTGACGCTCCGAAATCCCCGTTGAAAATCCTTCAAAACTCTCCAGCTTGTCAATGGTCCCTCCGGTATGTCCTAAACCCCGTCCGCTCATTTTGGCCACTTTGATGCCGCAAGCCGCAACCATGGGCGTCAAAGCAAGAGAGGTCTTGTCTCCCACCCCTCCCGTACTGTGCTTATCCACCTTGATTCCTTCAATTAGGGATAAATCCAGCATATCGCCGCTGTTAGCCATTGCCATCGTAAGGTGCAGGGTCTCTTCCTTATCCATACCTACAAAGTAAATCGCCATCATCATCGCGGACATTTGGTAATCAGGAATCTGCCCATCGGTAAAACCGCCTACCATATATTCGATTTCCTCTTTGGCCAGCTTGCCCCCGTTTCTTTTCTTCATGATCAAATCATACATTCTCATAGCTTTCCGGCTTCTCCTTTTTCGTACCAAGCGTATCATAGCTTTTTATTTATGATAGGGTTCCCCGCTTATAATGCGGTAAGCCCTATATATCTGCTCCGCCAATATCACGCGCATGAGCTGATGCGGAAATGTCATATCCGAAAAGCTGAGTTTCTCATCCGCACGGTCAGATACTTTCTTATATAGTCCGAGCGAGCCGCCTATGACAAACTGTATATGGCTTCTCCCATAAACAGCGAGCTTATTCAGCTTATCGGCAAAAGCCACCGAATCCAATTTGTTCCCGCGAATCTCCAAAGTAATGACATATGCATCATCCTTTATATATTTCATAATGCGTTCGGATTCCTTCTCCCTGATCTGCTCCTCCACGGCTTCGCTCGCTTTGTCAGGCGTTTTCTCGTCGTCCACCTCTATCACTTCAAAACGGCAGTACTTGTTAAGCCGCTTCGCATATTCATAAACTGCGTCCCGATAATATTTCTCTTTTACTTTTCCTACTGCTATAATCGTTATTTTCATAGATCCTCGGAATCCTATTCGAAAATATTCTGATAATAATCGTCGGTAAAGGAATCCAAAAAGCCTTCGTCCAAATTCATAAACTGATAGGAGATCTGCTTCTTCATCTTATCCACCCGTTTGAAATACCGGCTTTCCTCACTTTCTTCTTCCACGTCCTCAAAAAGTCCTGCATCCACGCTTTCTGCAGTCAGGTTCTCCGAACACCATTTCGTGATTTCGCTGGTCAGATTGTTTTCCGATTCCGCCTTTTGCGCCAGTATCTTCGAGGACTTCATGGATACGACTCCCATCACCACGAACAACACGAATAGAACACCCATCACACCGCAGATCATATACCGGTTCATGATATTGATGGATACCGGAATAATTCCTGCAAAAATCAGGATAATCGCGATCAGCCCAACGCTTCCCAGAATCAACAGCAAATACGCAGAAGAACGATTCTCCTCCGCCTTCTTGGCACTATTTTGGTAAACCCCTTTCCCCCGACCGGTTAAGGAAAGCGGCACCACATCGCCGTCTGCGGCGGGCTCTCCCCCTTCCGCTTTCTCTTTTTCCTTTTCCTCTTTAAAAAACACATCGACTGCAAGCGCCGCTTTACGCCGTTCCTCACCGCTTACGAACAGCTCGTACACCTCATCTTTCAAATCGAAGGATGTATATGCCGACTTTATCTGGTTAAAATGCAGAAATTCTTTCAGCCTCTCCATCTGCTCCTTCTCTCCAAAGGTAAGAGGCTCGTCCACACTTCCTTCTAACGTGTCTTTAAGCTCTACCCCGCAATCGGCGCATACCGTTACGCCTTCTCTATATTCGTTTTTACATTTCGGACACCAAGGCATTGTTACCCCTCCCGCACTCTTTTTTTGTCCGGCAAATTATTGTTTCGCCGCGGATATCAATCCGTTTACCCCTTGATTTACGTTCTCTTTTTCGGTTACCCATTGATAGTTGTCTTTATCTGTCAATTCAACGATTACCGGATACTGTCCTTTCTTATCTTTCTCGCCCAAGGACTGCCATACGCCGTTCTTCGCCGTACCGCTCCACTCTTTGATGTTATTGTCTTTATAGTAATTGGTAATATAAATCTCCCCGTCATAAAGACCATCCTTAAAATTGCCTATAAAATTTCGGTTGTAGCCTACGTTCGCCTCCATGTTTTCCACAATGAAATCATAGTGCTCAGCACCTTCTCCATTCGGCAGGTCATTGCTCCAGCTTCCAGAATAGCTATGCTGCAAATACAAACTATCCTTCGCTTTTACGTTCTGATCGTACACATAATACTTGATCCACATTCCGTCTCCGCTTCTGACGCCATTTTTCCACTCACCATAATAATACTGATTATCAGCATATATTGCAAGTCCTTTACCGCTTGGTCGGTTATTTTCATCCGTATCTCCGAAATAATAATACTTAACGGAGCCGGAAAGCTTCTGTGACGCGGCTCTATATCTGGGCAGATATGCCAGATCCTCCACCGCCTCCATATTTCCGTCTTCCCAATATCCCCTCATTTCAGACATCTGTCTGGACATATCGATTTCTACTGTGGATAAATTCTCAGAAGCCTCCTTCTGCCATTTCGCGGTTGTCTTCCCATTGTCTCTTCCAGCGGCCTGCTCCTCATCAATAATGCTTTCCTCCGGGATGTCCTCATCTTCCTCTATCACCACAGCCGGCTCCCCAGTTGCTTCTTCGCCTTCCGTTTCGCTCTCCTCTTCCTGCTCCTTTATCTCGGAATCATCAATATTCTGCGCATCTTTACCCTGCGTACTATTGGCATATTCCATAATATCCGTCTGAAGCTTACTGTTCGTGTCCAGCATTTCCCGTCTGTCGATTTCGTGTACGATAAAGCTGATGCCGCAGATGATAACGATGAGCACCACTGCAATTCCTATCGTTATTAACTTCACTTTATTGCTGCTATCCTTCACATTTAACCTCTCTTATCTCTCTTCATAATCAAAACATGACCTATTGTATGTAACGCTTCCCACATACGAAGCCGCTTTAACATGTGCCGGATGTTTCTGATAAGCATTCAAGGCCTCCACCGATTCAAAAGCAGAAATCAACGCTATATCCCTATTGCTCGAAGGCAGTTCATCGATCACTACTTCCAGGGAAAGTACTCCCGACACCTCGGATTTTACACCCTCTAACTGCTTCTTAACAGCTTTTGCTGCCTCCTTTTTTTCCTTCTCGGATAATTCTTCATTCAAATTCCAAAATACAATATGATGTACCATTTTGTCGTCTCAGCCTCCGTTTACTTTTGGTTTTTATTTCCTAACACTACTATGCAATTATACCACAGTAATAATGAATGGTAAGCAATAATTTTTTTAATAGTTTATTAAGAATTATATAAGGCTTTATCTATTATGAATAATATATGCTTTACAGAAAACATTTTAGCCGGTACATAATATAGATAATCCGATGTACAAAATATAGATAAAATAGTTGACAGCTTCTACCCCTTATGTTAACATCAACTTGGTCGAAAAAATATATAGATTAGAATCCGGTTGGCAGTTAAACAGACTGTTCAAGATATCAAGCTTGTTGGGTGGAGAGCTTTTCAAAGCTCCCCACCTTTTTTACTTTATAATATCAAGGAGGTGAATTTATGTCTTTTATTCAAAGTGTATTGACTGCATTATTCTGCATGGTGCTCGTATTTTCTGTACTTTTTATATTATGGGGATTGATATCGCTGTTTTCCCATATAATCGGAAAAATCCAAAATCCCACACATAATGTAAATGTTCCTGAAAGGTGAATCCTGCTTCACCTTACATATAACACCAATACGGATATCAATTTAGGAGGAAATTATGTTTGTAGATTCACTTATTAATTTATGGAACGATTCAGGTTTTATGTCACTCACCTGGCAGTCGATTATTATGATTCTTGTATCATTCATACTGATTTATCTTGCCATTGCTAAAAAGTTTGAGCCGCTTCTGCTGCTCCCAATCGCATTTGGTATGCTGTTAGCCAATCTGCCTTTGACCGGCCTTATGAGTGATGGCTCTGTCACCGGGGAAACTGCGGGACTTCTTTATTACTTATATCAGGGAGTTAAAATGGGAATATATCCTTCCCTAATTTTTCTCGGGATAGGAGCAATGACGGATTTCGGGCCGTTGATTGCAAGACCGAGCAGTATGCTTATCGGAGCAGGTGCGCAGTTTGGCATTGCGATTGCTTTCGTAGTCGCAGGTCTTTTAGGATTTACTCCCGCAGAAGCGGCATCTATCGGCATTATCGGAGGCGCGGACGGCCCTACAGCAATTTATCTTACGACGAGATTAGCGCCTCATCTCTTGGCCCCCATTGCGGTTGCCGCCTATTCTTACATGGCACTGATCCCTATAATCCAACCCCCTCTTATGAGACTTCTTACCACAGAAAAAGAACGTGTTATCAAGATGGATCAGCTTAGAAAAGTATCCAAGCTGGAAAAAGTATGTTTTCCCATTTTAGTATCAGTTCTTTGCATTCTGTTGTTACCCTCTGTTGCCCCGCTAATCGGCATGCTCATGCTTGGAAATCTTTTCAAAGAATCCGGTGTAGTAGATAGGCTTTCCGATACGGCTCAGAATGCATTGATCAATATAGTAACCATTTTTCTCGGTCTTACCGTAGGCGCAACTGCCACAGGCAGTGAATTTTTAAAACCTGGAACCTTGGGAATTATCGCACTTGGTCTGGTTGCCTTTGCTTTCAGTACGATAGGCGGACTCTTAATCGGCAAACTTATGTGCTTTCTGACAAAGGGAAAAATCAATCCTTTAATTGGATCGGCAGGTGTTTCAGCAGTTCCAATGGCCGCACGAATTTCTCAGCTGGAAGGCCAAAAAGCCAATCCCAGCAATTTCCTTCTAATGCACGCCATTGGTCCAAATGTTTCCGGTGTAATTGGGTCGGCAGTGGCTGCTGGTATTTTACTTTCTCTGTTCGGCTGATTCTTGAATATTAAACCAGCCAGATATATTGAATAAAAGTAAATGATTTATATAAAAATCCCCGGACAACGATTTTCACGGTCCGGGGATCTTTCATGCTTTATTTTGCCTAATCAATCTTACACACAACTATTTATTTCTTAAATATTCATCGATTCCTTTGGCTGCTGCCTTACCCGCTCCCATCGCCAGAATAACGGTTGCTGCCCCTGTTACGGCATCACCGCCTGCGTACACGCCTTCCTTTGTAGTCTTGCCGGAATTCTCATCCGCAACAATACATTTCCACTTATTTGTCTCCAAACCTTCTGTAGTGGAGGAAATAAGCGGATTGGGAGAAGTTCCAAGAGACATGATTACCGTGTCAACCTCAATGATAAATTCGGAATCAGGTTTCACCACCGGCCTTCTTCTGCCGGACTCATCGGGCTCACCCAACTCCATCTTTACACATTTGATACCGTTTACCCAACCCTTTTCATTGGTAAGAATTTCTACGGGATTGGTCAGAAGGTCGAAAATGATTCCTTCCTCCTTCGCGTGATGCACTTCCTCCACTCTGGCAGGAAGCTCCTCCTCGCTTCTTCTGTATACTACATGTACCTCGGCACCCAGTCTGAGTGCCGTTCTGGCTGCGTCCATGGCTACGTTTCCGCCGCCTACTACTGCCACCTTATTCCCCTTCATAATCGGTGTAGTAGAGTCCTCCTGAAACGCTTTCATCAAATTGCTTCTCGTCAGATATTCATTGGCGGAGAATACGCCGTTGGCTTGCTCGCCCGGAATTCCCATGAACTTGGGAAGCCCCGCGCCGGAACCGATAAATACTGCGTCAAATCCCTCTTCATCCATAAGCTCATCAATGGTAACAGCTTTTCCTACCACCACGTTGGTCTCTATTTTTACGCCGAGAGATTTTACGTTCTCGATTTCCTTCGCCACAACCTTTTCCTTAGGCAGACGGAATTCAGGAATGCCGTATACGAGCACGCCGCCCGGCTCGTGCAGCGCCTCGAAGATGGTGACATCATACCCTAACTTCGCCAAATCTCCTGCGCAGGTAAGTCCTGCCGGGCCGGAACCGATGACCGCTACCTTTTTACCGTTCTTCTCCTTAGCAGCTTCCGGTTTCACTCCTTTTTCACAAGCCCAGTCCGCAACAAAACGCTCCAATTTGCCAATAGATACGGGCTCACCCTTGATTCCTCTGATACATACGCCTTCACACTGACTCTCCTGCGGGCATACGCGACCGCATACCGCCGGAAGGGAAGACGACTCATTGATGATGTGGTATGCTGCCTCCACATCCCCATCCTTAACTTTCTCTATAAAAGCGGGAATATTAATCGATACGGGACATCCTACGATACATCTCGCATTCTTGCAGTTAATACATCTTAGCGCTTCTTCTCTCGCTTCTTCTTCATTATATCCAAAGCACACTTCCTCAAAGTTGGTCGCGCGCACCTTTGCATCCTGTTCGCGTACAGGAACCTTCTTCAATACGTCCATAATATCCTCCGTTCCATTTCTCTATTCGCAATCCTACTTACGTACCTGCTGCTAATTGTTGTCGGTGCAGTTACCGCATCCGCCATGATGAGTGGCGCCCTCCTGCTCCTTCAGCAGAGCTCTGCCCTCAATCGTCTGATATAGCTGCTGACGCTTCATCGCCTGATCGAAGTCTACCTTGTGTCCGTCGAATTCCGGTCCGTCCACGCAGGCGAACTTCACTTCTCCGCCTACTGTCACACGGCATGCGCCGCACATTCCGGTACCGTCCACCATAATAGGGTTCAAGCTCACAACCGTAGGAATGCCTAATTCCTCCGTCATCTTGCATACGAACTTCATCATAATCATCGGTCCGATCGCAATACATACGTCGTAATGCTTTCCTTCCTCTACCAGATCTTTGATCGTCTGCGTAACCATGCCGCTTCTTCCGTAAGACCCGTCATCCGTCGTTATATAGAGATTTCCGGCAACCGCTTCCATCTCTTTTTCCAAAATAATAATATCTTTCGTCTTCGCACCCACTATGACATCCGCATTCACTCCACGTTTCTGCAGCCATTTCACCTGAGGATAAACCGGTGCCGTTCCCACGCCTCCGGCAACGAACAATATACTCTTTTCCTTCAGTTCCTCAACCGGCTCATCTACGAGCTCGGAAGGACATCCTAACGGTCCCACAAAATCATGAAGACTGTCTCCTGCTTTCAATTCTCCCATTTTCTTAGTGCCTGCTCCCACAGTCTGGAAAACAATGGTGACCGACCCTCTTTCTCTGTTGTAATCGCAAATTGTAAGCGGTATTCTTTCCCCTTCTGCATCCATTCTGACAATAACAAATTGTCCCGGCTGACATCTTTTCGCAACACGTCTCGCCTCAACTTCCATGAGATAAATATTGGTAGTCAGCTCTCTTGCTTCTAAAATCTTGTACATCTTATCCCTCCTGTATAGCACTTTACTGTATGAAAGCTATCTTAATAATGATACTGGAAAAACTCACAAAGTGCAATGCTTTTATTCCAAAGGTATTAGTATAATTTTCCCAGCGTCATCATAGGTAATACGGAAAACACTTCCGTCCTGAATATTCACTCCATAGATTCTGTCAGTCTTCGTCTGCATCCCCGGAGCATCTTCGTAATACTCATAAACAACATAATAATCTCCACCGTCAATTCTCGATACCGCGCCGAACTTGTAAGCGTTATGTCCGCTCATTCCGCGCAGACTTCCCTGTTCATCCAAAAGCACGTCCGCACGCATCAAAGCATGCACTACATTCATAATAGCAATATCCGTGGATATTTCCGTATTCAACGTCAGCTTATATGTACGCATGATGACATCACTTGCCACGCCCTCGGGGCTTAGAGCAATGAACTTATACACAGATTTGCCAAGGGGCATCGGAATCGCCGATGTATACAACAGACTGTCCTCGGTAGGATCCGTGCTGTCCGTAGTATAATAGATGCGGCAGTCCTCCGCCGCACTCACCTCGATCATATTAGGCTCATAATAGTCTCCGCTGTAAACCGAAACCTCCGGTGCCGCAGGTTCTACCAGATCAATCCGGTAGGTGTTGCTCACCACATCGCTCTTAATTCCGTAATCATTGACAAAATAGGCCTTTACTGTATAATCCCCGGTCTCCAGAAAAATCGGGGCCGTATATACGTCACTATCCGCATCCGGTTCTTCGCCGTCCAGGGTATAATAAATCTTCCCGGAAGTGTTTGCACTCAGCTTAAGAGGGATGACCTCCTCGTAATTTCCTTCTACATAGCTGAATTCCGGCGGCTTAGCAATATACCTTTGAAACGTATTGACGATATTTTCATCGGGACAGGAAAGCAGCAATTCGTTAATTGCCTGATAATTCTCCTGCGTTTTGTATATGGATATGATTTTGTCGTAAGCGTCTTCCAAATCTACTTCCTTGTATAAATCCGCTTCTTCTATGATCTGCTGCAGCGTATATACCGCAAAATCATATTTTTCCTGAATATAATAATAATCTGCCATCAGAAACATGACATCAGCATTATCCGCTTCCAAATCGTGTACCTTCTCCAGATATCCGATTGCCTGCGTATATTTCCCCTGCTCCGCATATTCCTTTGCCTTTGCCAACTGATAAGGAACCGAATAGCTACAGTACATGGAATATCCTGTCACACACAATATCAGGCTGGCAATGACCGCTGTCAGTAACATACCTATCTTCCGTCCGCGTCCCGGCTTATTTTGCAGTTCGCCTAAAGGCTCTTCCTTTTTGCTTTCCTTTATCTTATCTTCATCCATTGGTATTTCGGGCATTTCTTCTTTTGCCAGTTCGACAAAAAGCGTGGATAAAGTCTCATTTATTTCTTGTTCGATTTCGGGCTCGAAATCTGGTACGATTCTGATTTCTTCCCCGCAATTATCGCAATATAAATAACCTTCTGCCAGCTCATATCCGCATTTTGGACATTTCATAAGCAAATACCTTTCTACTTCGCCTCTAGTTCCGCAGACTCCACGCAGTTATTCATCAGCATCGCGATCGTCATAGGTCCCACTCCTCCCGGAACAGGCGTAACCCAGCTGCAAACTGCCGCTACATCTTCATAGTCCACATCCCCACACAATTTATTGTTTTCATCGCGGTGGATGCCTACGTCGATGACCACGGCTCCTTCTTTTACATATTCCTTTGTTATCATCTTCGGCTTTCCAATCGCTACGATCAAAATATCGGCACGCTTGGCTACCTCTTTCAAATCTTTTGTCCTGGAATGTGTTACCGTTACTGTGGCATTTTCGCGAAGCATTAAAATCGCCATGGGCTTTCCCACAATATTGCTCCTTCCGATTATCACACATTCCTTTCCTGCTATTTCAATTCCCGAACGCTTAAGAAGCTGAATAATTCCCGCCGGCGTACACGACACAAAGCCGGGCTGTCCGATACATAAAGCGCCAACGCTCTGAGGATGAAAGCCATCTACATCCTTTTTAGGGCTAATGGCAGAAATCACCTTATCCTCATCGATATGCTCCGGCAGCGGCAGCTGTACGAGAATGCCGTTTACATCCGCTTTTTTGTTAAGCTCGTCTATAAGAGAAAGCAACTCCTTCTCCGAGGTTTCCTCCGGCAGTTCGTAGGCCAGGGATTTAATTCCTATGTATTCGCAGGCTTTTTTCTTATTTCCTACATAGACACTGGAAGCGGGATCGTTTCCCACCTGAATGACTGCCAGAGTCACCTGCTTTCCTCCCGCCTTCATCGCTGCCACTTTTGTTTTTAATTCATCTTTTATCTGTGCTGAAATCGATTTTCCATCAATTATCTGTGTCATATGCATCTTTGCCTTTCTTCTCTCCAAATTCCAAGCTTCTAATTTAGAACAATCCCGTAATCATTCCATCCTTCGTCACATCGATGCGGCAGGCCGCAGGTGAACACGGCAGTCCCGGCATCGTCATTACCGCTCCGGTAAGTACTACCACGAATCCGGCTCCCGCCGATACATAGACCTCACGCACATTCAGCGTGAAGCCCTCCGGCCTTCCAAGAAGAACCGGATCGTCCGATAAGGAATACTGGGTCTTAGCCATACATACCGGAAACTTTCCGAAACCCAACTGTCCCAGCTTTTCTAACTGCTTTACCGCAGCAGGAGAATAACTCACATCCTTCGCACCGTATATCTCCCTTGCCACTGCTTCGATTTTCCCTTCAAGGGGCAGCTCGTCCTCATACAGTACTTTAAAATTACTTTCCTTCGTGCGCAGGGTTTCGATTACCTTTTTCGCAAGAGCGACACCGCCCTCACCGCCCTTTTCCCATACTTCGGAAATGGCGAATTCGCAGTCCCTCTCTTCACAAAATCTCTTCACATAAGAAATCTCCGCCTGAGTATCCGTAATGAAGGAATTCAGGGTCACCACTACAGGCACTCCGTATTTTTGCAGATTCTCTATATGCTTTTCCAAATTGATGACACCTTTTTCTAAAGCGGCCAGATTTTCTCCGTTCAGATCTGCCTTGGCAACACCGCCATTGTATTTAAGCGCACGGACCGTCGCAACCAGCACGACCGCATCCGGCTTTAATCCCGCCATTCTACATTTAATGTCAAAGAACTTCTCGGCTCCTAAATCCGCTCCGAACCCCGCTTCCGTAATAACATAATCCGCCATCTTGAGCGCCGCTCTCGTAGCTCTTACAGAATTGCAGCCGTGAGCGATATTGGCAAAAGGTCCTCCGTGAATGAGCGCCGGTGTATGTTCCAACGTCTGAATGAGATTAGGCTTTAGGGCATCCTTAAGCAAAGCTGCCATCGCTCCCGTGGCTTGCAAAGCCTCCGCCGTCACCGGCTCACCCGAAAAGTTATAAGCAACCACCATTCTTCCAAGCCGCGCCTTTAAATCCTCCATATCGGACGCAAGGCAGAGCACCGCCATGATTTCCGAAGCCACCGTAATAACAAAATGATCCTCTCTCACCGTTCCGTCCGCCTTGCTTCCAAGGCCCACTACTATATTTCTAAGTACTCTGTCGTTCATATCCAGACATCTCTTCCAGACCACCTGTCTCGTGTCGATGCCAAGTTCATTCCCCTGCTGGATATGGTTGTCCAGCATCGCCGCCAAAAGATTATTCGCAGAAGTTATGGCATGAAAATCTCCCGTAAAATGAAGATTTAAATCCTCCATGGGAACTACCTGCGCATAACCGCCGCCTGCGGCGCCGCCTTTTACTCCGAAGCAGGGGCCTAGAGACGGCTCTCTAAGGGCGATAATCGCCTTTTCACCCAGCTTTCCAAAGGCCTGACCTAATCCTACGCTGGTAGTAGTCTTTCCTTCCCCCGCAGGCGTGGGATTAATTGCTGTTACCAGTATGAGCTTTCCGTCCGGATTGCCCTTTATCTTTTCCAAGTATTCGTCGGAAATCTTCGCTTTATATTTTCCGTATAGTTCCAATTCCTCCGCATCGATATGTAATCCTGCCGCCACCTCTGCGATAGGCTTCATAACGGCCTCCTGCGCTATTTGAATATCAGTTTTCATCCCGATGACCTATCCTTTCCTTATGAGCCATACGCCTATATCTCTTCTTCGATAAGCTGTTCGAACTCTTCCATGCTCATCAACACTTTCCTCGGCTTGGTGCCTTCCTCTTCGCCTACAACACCCGCATCGCACAGTTGATCCATAATGCGTGCCGCCCGGTTAAAGCCGATTTTAAAAACTCTTTGCAACATTCCGATAGAAGCCTTGTCCTTGTCGATAATAAATCTTCCTGCCTCTACAAAATATTGATCTCTGCTGCTCGTGCCGTCTTCTCCTGCGCCGGCAGAACCCTGGCTTGCCGAACCCATATTTTGTATCTTCTCTTCCACATCTTCGCTGTAAATATTGCCAATCGCCTGATTTTTCAAGTAATCCACCACATCCGACACCTCTTTGTCCGAGACAAAGGCGCCTTGTATTCTCGCCGGCTTGGGATACCCCTGAGGATAAAAGAGCATATCCCCCTTTCCTAACAGCTTCTCCGCGCCGTTCATATCCAAAATAGTACGGGAATCCACGCCGCTGGATACAGCAAATGCCACACGGCTTGGCATATTCGCTTTAATCAGACCGGTAATAACGTCTACCGAAGGCCGCTGCGTCGCTATGATCAGATGAATACCCGCCGCCCTCGCAAGCTGTGCCAATCGGCAGATAGATTCCTCCACTTCACCGGGCGCCACCATCATAAGATCCGCAAGCTCGTCTACAATAATCACAATTTGAGGCATTGGAGCAGGTGCATCCGCCTCTCCCCTTGCCCTTCTTTCTTCTGCGGCTCTGTTAAAGCCCTTTAAATCACGTACGTTGTAATCCGCAAACTGCTTATATCTTTCAGTCATCTCCGCAACACCCCAGTGAAGCGCCGCCGCCGCTTTCTTCGGATCAGTCACCACCGGAATGAGCAGATGGGGAATCCCGTTATACACGCTAAGCTCTACAACCTTGGGGTCCACCATAATGAGCTTGACCTCATCGGGATGAGCCTTATATAAAATGCTCATGATAAGTGTATTGATGCAGACTGACTTACCGGAACCGGTCGCTCCCGCGATAAGCATATGAGGCATCCTCGCGATATCCGCAACCACCGTCTTGCCGCCGATATCCTTACCCACCGCAAATGCCAGCTTAGAGGGGAATTCCTTGAACTCCTTCGATTCCAATAAATCTCTGAGCGCTACCGCCGAGTTTTCTTTGTTAGGCACTTCTATGCCCACCGCCGCTTTTCCGGGAATCGGTGCCTCGATTCGGATGTCCGTGGCTGCCAGATTAAGCTTTATGTCGTCCGAAAGCCCTACGATTCTGCTTACCTTTACGCCCTGCTCGGGCTGCATTTCATATCTGGTTACCGCCGGCCCCTGACTGATGTCGGTAATAGTAACCTTTACGCCGAAGGTAGCCAAAGTCTGCTGCAAATGCATCGCCGTCTCCTTCAATTGGACGGCGGAATCAGCAGTCCCTTTGGAGGCCCCTTTTTGCAGAAGCTTAAGCGGGGGAAAGACATACTTTTTCACGCCGCCCTTTTCCTGCGCCTTTATAATGCTCTCCATATTCTGAGATATGTCGTCTTTTTTCACTGAATCCGTAGCTCGAAGCGGGTCTGTCACACCAGACGAAACCCGTACCGGCTCCGGAGGCATTTCTTCCTCATCCTCTTCCTCGAACATATCCATTTGCTGTGCCGAAGTAATATGTATTTTGTCGAAATCGATGGCGTGAACGTTTTCACCGGAATTCTTCACGGTCACATCCACCTCTTTTATATCGTTAGTATCGAAATCCGTCCATGTAATTTCATGAATATCGTCGCTGAGAGCGCCTTCCTTTTCCAGCTCCTCTTCCTTGGAGGCAAGCGCCGTATCCAGCATAACACCGGTAACCTTTTTATCCATACGCAGAATCTTCTCGTCCTCGCTCTCCTGCGCACGAAGTCTGCGTTCTTCTTCCTTCATCCTTCGCAGCTCTTCCTGCCTGGCCCGTCTTTCCTGGACCCGCGCTTTTCTTACATAAGCGTCTTCCTTCGTCCTCTCATATACTCTCTGCCCGCCGCTTCGCATACTGCCCACCAGAGATTTCTCCGTAAGTATGACCAGACAGATTACTGCCAACACAATGAGCATAAGCGCTGTGCCCACCATGGACAAAAAATGATAGCTAAGAAAGGTAAGTGTTCCCGCTATTACTCCTCCGCCGTTCTTGCTTTCACTGCATCTTTCATATATTTCCTTTACGTTATAAAGCGAATCCTGTGTCCATGCTCCTGCGAATAAATCGCAGGACATACCGATTAAGAGAAAAAGAAGTACCGCCGCCACTAATTTTCTCGTCGCAATCCTATTTCCCCGATTGGAAATGCCGAAGGCAACGGTTAAGAACAGCACCACCGGCGCTATGTAAGCCGTCAACCCGAAGAGACCGAACAGCATGCTGCTGATAGAGTCTCCGAATACGCCGACGACACCGAAATTACACAAAAATAAAAAGACTGCCAGCGCAAACACACCTATCAGTATTACTTCATTTTTAATCGCGCTGTCCATAGGTTCACTTTGTCTGGAGGATTTTGAATTCGTCGCCTTTCGTTTTCGCGAAGACGTATTGCGGGAATAGCTTTTCTTAGCGTTTCCCTTTCTATTTCCTTGTCCGGATGCCATACTATATGCCCCCTAAGCCTGCGTAATTTACTGAACTTATATAGTATAGCATCTAAAATGAAAGTTGTCATCCTCATACATTTCTTTTTTTATTCTCGGCCTTATCGGCGTTTTTGCTTTTTTCTTTATCAATGATGCTGTGCAAATGCTCCATAGCCTCCTTTACTCCGCCCACCTCGTTGATAATTCCTTCGTTCACCGCTTCCTGTCCGACGAGAATTGTCCCTACATCCTTTGTCAGCACTCCGGTCTCCATCATCAGCTCCTCGAACCTAGATTTGCTGATTCTGCAATGGCTGCATACGAATCCGGTTATCCGGTTTTGAATCTGTTTGAAATAATCGAAGGTTTGAGGCACGCCGATGACCATCCCGTTCATCCTCACAGGATGAATGACCATCGTTCCTGTGGGAACTATATAAGAATAATTGGTGCTCACCGAAATCGGTACGCCGATGGAATGACTTCCTCCCAAGACCAGAGATACGCTAGGTTTGCTCAAAGAGGCTATCATCTCCGCTATAGCCAAGCCCGCCTCAACATCTCCTCCCATCGTATTGAGCAGAACTAATACTCCGTCGATTTCGTTGCTATCCTCAATTGCTGCCAGTTCAGGTAAAATGTGCTCATATTTGGTCGTTTTGGAGGTGCCGTTCAGATTGTCATGTCCTTCTATTTCTCCAATAATAGTAATCAGATGGATCTTATGCTTCTTATCATTTTTATCCAGCGTGAGCTGACCGCTCCTTTCGATCCTTTCATCGCGGTGCTTTTCACTCTCCGCCTTTTTGTCCACATCTTTTTCTTCCTTTTCGATATCCTTTGACTTTTGATTTCCCATGGTTGCCTCCAGTTTTACAATTTCTGTCCTTAGTTTGCATGGAATTCATTTTTTTATACATAGAACAAAAGTGTTCTTCACATAACTCTTGCGGCCAGGCTCTTCGATAGCACAAAATAGGAGTTCTTTCCTATTAAATAAATAAGACCGCTTTCGATCCGGCATATGCCAGGGACGAAAAGCGGTCTGGAAATCAGTAAAACTATTAATCAAATATCAAAATCATCATTTTCCTTAGCGGAAATATCGTAATCCATCTGTTCGGGTGAAACCTCTACGGCATAATCCATATCCTTCTTTACATGCTTTTTCGGAAGGGGCATCGGATTTTCTATAAATTTTATTTCTTTCTTAACTTCTTCTCTGCTTACAACTTCCTTATTTGCATCTTCAGGTCCTAAAAGTATGTCATTTTCCCGCACAGTTTCTTCCAGTACGGCTTCTGCTTGCACATCACTTTTCTGTAAATCTTTCGCCTGTGCCGCTTGTACTTGTGTATCACTTTCCGGCGCATCATCTATCTGTATATCTTCAACCTCTATGTCGTTAATCTGCATCTTTCCTGCCGGAGAAGCCGCCGCTTTTTCTTCCGCTTCTACTCCCATAGAGCAAAGTCCCAGTCCCGCTAATGTCCCCCATATAACGACTGCAAAAATTCCGTAATCCATCCGTCCGATTCCGGAAAAGCTTATAGCAGTAAGCGCAGCGAGAAACAGTACCCATGCGTCCAGCCGTTGACGTTTGCGCATCAAAAATCCTACTGCACCAAGCGCCGCAATAAAACAAATGACCGTGCCGACCACCGGCTGAGCATCCGGTGCCGGAATTAAATAGCGGGGACGGATGTTATTTCCATACTGTAAACCCCATGCCGATGCAATATCCATAAAGCTCTGCCCCGAATATATCCCATCCAGCCAGGTAAGCCCCGCTGCCGCAAACAATGCCGATGCAAGGATTACGGCAAATTGTATTCCTACTCTAATATTTTTTCTTTCCTTCGAAGTCCTTCTTGTTTCTTTTATCACCACGAAGCCCATGCCTGCAAAAAAGAAAAGAGTAATTCCCAAAATATCTAGATAGGATATTATTCCTATGTAAATTCCTAACAGCAAAAAAGCGAAATAACTCCTCTTCTTTGTGTAGCCGCCCTTTACCAGTCCGCGCATATATAACCCCGTCAGCCAAAGCCCTGCCGCATATAAAAGGAGATATAAACCTTGAGGGGTAAGGCTGAACATATTCTCCATGAACGCCGGAGAAACCGCCATGAACGCTACCGCACAAAGAGCCGTTACCCTGCCCGACAACAATCGTATCCCAAAATAAAGAAGAAACATCGAAAGCAGCTGCAAAACGAGCTGTAACCACACTCCTGCCTCCGCCTTATTTCCCATAAAAGAAAATACAGCGGACAAAAGCGTCGTATATACATAGGAAGCGCCGTGAGTGATATTGGGGATTCCTCCGCCGTCCGTCACCTGCGCCATCTCATAAAACATATTCCGCTCCACAGTCCCGCCGGCATGCAGCAGATAATAAATACGATATAAAACAGCACCGGCAAATATACACATAGCAAGAAAACATTCCCACATATTTGCAAAATGCTTATCCTTCGGTATCCTTTCGGCCGCATATGCCACTATCTTTGATCCGGCAAACCACAGTCCGACCACGCCGGCAAAAAGCAGGCACACACACCCTGCCGCCAAATAATTGCTCATCCCCCACGTATATATGCTTATAGTAATTATGCAGGTCGCGAGCAAAACACCTGTTATCGCCATATAAAGCAACCATAGCAGATAACTAAACCATGTTTTCTTCATCTTCATGTTCTTTCGTTTCCTTACGGTTTATACCATTTTATACTTTCCGCTAAAAAGGTATTCCTTATATTTTCCTAAGCGCCTGTTCCAAATCCGCTATAATATCGTCCGCATTTTCGATTCCTACCGAGAAACGAATCAAATCAGGAGCAACTCCCGATTCCACAAGCTGAGCATCCGTCATCTGTCTATGGGTATGACTGGCAGGATGCAGCACGCAGGTTCTGGCATCCGCCACATGAGTCACAATAGCTGCCAGCTTCAGGTGATCCATCATTCCCGAAGCTGCGCTGCGTCCGCCCTTTGGCCCAAAGGAGATGACGCCGCAGGTTCCCTTCGGCATGTACTTCTGTGCCAGCTCATAATATTTGTTTCCTTTAAGTCCCGGATAATTTACCCAGGCCACCTTTTCATGCCTTTCCAGGTACTCGGCCACCTTCCGGGCGTTCTCACAATGTCTGGGGACTCTAAGATGCAGCGTTTCCAGCCCTATATTCAGTAAAAAGGAGTTCTGCGGAGACTGGGCAGACCCCAAGTCGCGCATGAGCTGCGAAGTCGCCTTAGTAATATACGCCAGCTTGCCGAACTTCTCGGTATATGTGATACCGTGATAGGACTCATCCGGCTGACAGAGTCCGGGATATTTGTCCGGATACTTGCTCCAATCGAAATTACCGGAGTCCACAATCGCCCCGCCCAGGCACATGGCATGTCCATCCATATATTTGGTCGTGGAATGAGTCACGATATCCGCCCCCCACTGAAACGGGTTACAGTTAATTGGGGTAGCAAATGTATTATCTATAATCAAAGGAACCTGATGAGAATGCGCCAAGCGGGCAAATTTCTCGATGTCCAAAACAACCAAAGCCGGATTGGCAATCGTTTCTGCCAGCACGCACCTCGTATTCTCCTTAAATGCCTGATTTAACTCCTCTTCCGAAGCATCGGGATCTACCACAGTGCATTCGATACCCATCTTTTTCATGGTAACGGTCAAAAGGTTAAATGTTCCTCCATAAACCTTGGAAGAAAGTACTATGTGAGATCCAGCCTCACATATATTGAATATCGCATAATAGTTCGCCGCCTGGCCGGAGGATGTCAGCATAGCCGCTACACCGCCTTCCAGCTCGCAGATTTTCTGAGCTACGAATTCGTTGGTAGGATTCTGCAGCCTTGAATAGAAGAAACCACTTTCCTCCAAATCAAACAGCCTTCCCATCTGCTCAGAGCTTTCGTATTTATATGTAGTGCTTTGATAGATTGGCAGTATTCTGGGCTCTCCGTTCTTAGGCTTCCATCCTGATTGGATACATATCGTTTCCTTTGCGTATTCGCCGCTCATTTTATACCCTCCCGTACTGCATCATCTATTTCTTATCTTTCGCCGTTATTATATATTGTTCCTGCAATTCTTCCATCATTTTTATATATTCTCTGCCGCACTGTTCCTTCTCGCCCATTTCGATATAAGCGATACACAGTTTTAAATATCTCTCCCATATATAACGGTATTTTCCCTCCGCATCGGCAGATTTGTCGATTCTCTTTACGATGGTAGGCGCAATATCATAATATCTGTTTACCAACGACTCTCCATTTTCAGTCAGTGCAAGATAATTGTCTCTATAATCTCTTAAAAGATTCAGCTCATAACAATCCTCCGGCTTGTTCAGACTTCTGCATACGGCAGTAGTCACATAACATAGCTTGCTCTTAAAGCCCGCTTGAATGCTGGCTGCATCCGCAGTCTTTATATTGTTTCCTTTGAACCTGGCTGCCCATCTTTCGCATATGGTATCTGTAAGGAGCTGTGCCTTCAACTGCTTTCCTTCCAAAACGGCAGGCATGAAATAAACCGCCATGAACATGTTAAAGTTTAACTGTCGATTGCTTTTTTTGACCTTATTCTTCTCTTCATCCAGAACACCTGCCACATAGGAAACGAGAAAATCCGCAAATTTTCCTATGGCATCTTCCTCATCTTCGGAAACGAGCATCTGATTCAGTTCCTCAAAAAAATCATGGTTCTTCTCCAGATATGTGTTCAGCAAATCTCCATATGTATCCTTTTTAAATCCACGGATCTGGACTTCCATCTCTTCAAAAAGCGGTGCTATATTTTTCAGCATTTCATTCATACTTTTCTATCCTCTTTACAGCAATTATTCGGTAACAGTTCAGCCATTGGCTAAACTGTAACATTATTCGTTCCAGTTGTGATAAACAGCCTGTACATCATCGTCTTCGTCGAGAAGGTCCAAGGTCTTTTGAAGATTCTTAAGGGCAGTTTCATCTGTAAGGTCCACATAGTTTTGAGGTATCATGGTCACTTCAGCGGATATCATTGTGACTCCTGCTTCCGCAAGCGCCTTGTTCACCGCATCGAAACTGTCCGGATCCGTCAATATCTCGTAACTGTCCTCTTCTTCGGAGAAATCCTCCGCCCCCGCATCGAGGGCAATCATCATGAGATCGTCCGCTTCCATCTCACATTCCTCTTTATCAATAATAATCTGTCCCTTTTGATCGAACATGAATGATACACATCCCGGTGTTCCGATATTTCCCTGCCCCTTCGTAAACGCATTTCTTATATTAGCTGCCGTACGATTCTGGTTGTCGGTGAGGGCATCTACGATAATCGCAATGCCGTTAGGACCGTAGCCTTCATAAGTAACGTATTTATAGTTTACATTTCCCACATCTCCGGCAGCCTTTTTAATTCCTCTGTCGATCGTATCGTTAGGCATATTATTTGCCTTCGCTTTTGCAATAACCTGCGACAGTTTAAAGTTGTTCGACGGGTCCGGGCCTCCCTCCTTTACTGCTACTGCAATTTCTCTTCCAAGAATGGTAAAAATCTTTCCTTTCGCCGCGTCGTTCTTTTCCTTCTTATGCTTTATATTTGCAAACTTTGAATGTCCTGACATTTAACTTTTCTCCTTTTTTCCCTTTTCATCATCTTCAAAAACAACTTCCTGCTCCGGCTCCTTTATTTTCGTTACCAGAACACTTAAAATCATCTTGCTTTCCACAGACAATATTCTAAAATTATAGCCTCCGACATCTATATCAAACGCTTCGCCCTCTTCCGGAATCTTGTCCAACTTAGAAATCATAAAGCCGTTCAGCGTATCGAATTCCTCCTCTTCGAAGGAAATATCGAACAGATCCTCCAATTCCTCTAAAGGAGTCTGCCCGTCTATGATGTACTCGTCTTCATTGTCCGTCTCTTCTATATATTCCTCGTCCTCGTCGTATTCATCCAGGATGTTCCCCACGATTTCTTCCAGGATGTCCTCCATCGCAAGCAGCCCCGACGTCTGCCCGTACTCGTCCACAATTATGACCATCTGCGTCTTTGTGGATTGCATCATCTGAAACAGCCCGTCGATGTTTTTCGTGCCCGGAATGAATACCGGTGCCCGCAAAAGCCCTTTGATTTCCTTAATTGGAATATTCGCCTTTGCACGGGAATTATGCAGTCTCATCGCATCCCGCATATGAACGATTCCGATAATATGATCGATATTGTCTTCATATACCGGAAATCTGCTGTTATGGGCATCCATCATGAAGCTTATCGCTTCTTTTAAGGACATAGTGCCCTCTACCGCGACAATATTCTTTCTGTGTGTCATAATATCCTGCGCCTCTTTATCGCCGAATTCGAAAATATTTGTAATCATTTCCGCTTCCGTCGCCTGCAGAACGCCCTGTTCGTGACCTTCATTCACCATGGATATGATTTCTTCTTCCGTCACGTCGCTTACATCCTTATCCGCCTTCAGCCCGAACAAACGCAGTATACCATCGGCCGTTACCGTTGCCAGACCTGTAAAGGGGGATAGCGCCCCTGTCACATAATAGACAAGATTGATACATAAATATGCCCATTTCTCAGGATATCTCGCTCCCAGCCTCTTAGGAAGCAGCACGCCGAAGGTCAGCAATATGTAGATCAAAGCTGCCGTCATTAAGATTGCTCCAAGCAAATATATCCCCGGCGATTCCAATCCCAGAGAAGCGTCCATAAACCGGCTTATGCCACGTATCCATATTTTCAGGAAAAAACTTCCCATGAGGATGTGTATCAATATGGATACCAGCTGCACCGTGTTCACATACTTCGCAGGAGCCTCCATAATAGACCAAAGACGTCTAGCCCTTTTGTCAGAGGACAATTTGTCCTTATCCTCTTTCGCTCTCTTTTCCACATCCTTTATATTCAGACAGTGAATTGCCGAACCGAATCCATAAAAAAACATATCGATCAATAATAATACGACAAAAATAATTATACTGGCAGTAGGCCCAGCATCATCCATAACATTCCATCTCCTTTTGTACTTCATAAAATATCACACTAAACTATATCATTTTACTTTCTTATCGTCAAGTTTAAGCCCTTTCTTATGTATTCAAATCGAGGCTGATAAGAAGTCCTTCGTTCACTTTATTCATAACTTCATCGTCCAAATGACACACCTTGTCTTTCAGTCTTTTCTTGTCTATCGTCCTTAGCTGTTCTAGCAAGATGACCGAGTCTTTCATCATATCACATCTCTCTGCATTCAGTTCAATATGTGTAGGCAGCTTCGCCTTATTCATCTTGGATGTAATCGCCGCACAGATTACAGTGGGACTATACTTATTCCCTATATCGTTCTGTATGATAAGTACCGGTCTCACTCCGCCCTGTTCTGAACCAATCACCGGCCGCAAGTCCGCATAATATATGTCTCCACGCTTCATAGTTCTCACCCTTCATTTAAACTTCTATATGGCAAACCTTTTATAGGTTACATTATTGCCAGTTTATCCGAAGGTATTCAATTGTTACTCAAAATCGAGAAAATAATCCCTCGTTAACACGACCTTTCCCTCTTTCAAATAAATTCTTGGTACTCTTTTGCCGATTAAGCAGGCGAGTTCATAGTTAAATCTACCTGACAGCTCTCCTATAAGCTCCATCGTGATGCTCTCCCCTCCGTCCCTTCCTATCAAGGTCACCTCGTCACCCTCAGTCACTTCCGGAATATCCGTTACATCCACCATAAATTGGTCCATGCAAATGCGCCCGATAATCGGCGCCCGCTGTCCGCGCACCAAAATATATCCTTTATTGGATAATCCCCTTGGATAACCATCTCCATACCCTACCGGTATAGTTGCTGCCTTTGTTGTTCTCTTCGTTATAAAGGTTCCACCGTAACTTATCGCCGCTCCAGCTTCCAGCTGCTTGATATATACGATACGGCTCTTAAGCTCCATCGCGGGTGTCAGGCGGACAATATTCCTTTCCACCTCGCCCGACGGCCATAGTCCGTATGTGGTCACCCCGGCACGGACAACATTCATATTTGCTTCCCTTAGTCCAATGATTCCCGCACTGTTGGAGCAATGACATACCGGTATCTGATATCCGGTTTCCTTCTTAACTTTTTCTACAAAAGTCCTGAACGTGTTCATTTGCCGTTTCGCCGCCGTTTTATCGGCTTCGTCTGCTCTGGCAAAGTGTGTAAAGATTCCTTCCACCTCGATCTCCGGCATGGAAAGCGCCTTTTTCACCAACATAAGGCCCTCCTCATCAGGAGATACCCCAATTCTTGACATTCCGGTATCCACCTTGATATGAATCTTAATGCGAACATCATCAAGTATTCGGCCGGCCTCCTCCGCTTCTTTCTTTATTTTCCGAACGCTGAGCGAAAGCTCCTCCAACGTATCGCAGCGGAACACCGCCGGGGTAATTTTTTCTTTTATCATTTCCTCATAGCAATAAGGAAACGTATATCCCAATATTAAAATCGGCTTGGTAATCCCGCTGTGGCGCAGTATCAAAGCCTCTTCCACCGTTGCCGTGGCGAATCCAAAGATATAGTCAAGCGGTTCCAGCTCTCTCGCGATCGGCACTGCTCCGTGACCGTATCCGTCCGCTTTGATGACGCTTACTATTTTCGTCTCAGGCTCAATATTCGCCTTCATATGATTCATGTTGGAATGTATGGCGTCCAGATCCACTGACGCATAAACCCTGCTGTACTTTTCTATCATCTTCGTTTCCCTTCATCGCTTAAAATGTACTTTAGCTGCTCCGTTAAGTCTCCTGCCATCACCGCGTACCGCCCGGTCCTCTCTGCCGCCAGATCGCCCAGTCTCCCGTGAAGAAAGACTCCTGCCTCCGCAGCCTCCCTGCACCTTACCCCCTGTGTCAGAAGTCCGCCGATAATGCCTGCCAGCACATCTCCGGAACCCGCAGTAGCCATACCGTCATTGCCCGTGGCGTTTAAGTAAACATCCCTTTTCATGTAATCAGCCACTGCCGTTCTCGCATCCTTGCATACCACAGTACAGCATAATCTATCGGCCAGTTCTTTGGTCTTGCTTATAATATCCTTCTTTACCTCCTCCGGTCTGCAACCGTAAAGCCTGGCGAATTCCGCCACATGAGGAGTTACGATAATCTGCCTGCTTTCCTTTAGCGACAAAGTCCGCAGGAGCTCCTGCAGCTCTTCCGACTCAGCCAGAAGATTCAGTCCGTCCGCATCGATGACCAGAGGCTTTGCAGATTCCTTCACAACATATTTAAACAGTATGCTGGCCGTGCCGCTCTTGCCTATTCCCGGCCCGATCACGATACAATCCGCCCATTTCATACTTTCTTTTAAGTCCTGTAAAAATTCCTTCCATGACTCAGTCTTCTCCGCATCTGTGTAAGTAGAAAGCAGCGCTTCCGGCAGATTTTTCTGTATGATTTCCCGATTCTCCTCCGGGGTAACCACCTTAACCATGCCTGCACCGATTCGATAAGCGCTCCTTGCGCACAGCTCGCAGGCTCCGCTCATATTTCTGCTTCCTGCGATTACCAACGCCTTGCCGAAGGTTCCCTTATTTCCTCCCCGGCTTCTTGCCGGCATAAGTGCCGCCGCCTGCTCCCTATAACGGTCGGCATAGGAATATACCCGGGGGCCTTCTTCCCCGCGAAAGCTCTCCTTCGTAATCCCGATATCCTTACAAAGCACTTCACCACAGTATTCGCAGCCCGGATACAGGATATGCCCCAGTTTTTCAAACGCGAAGGTAACGGTGATATCCGCTTTCACCGCCGCATTCATCACTGCACCCGTATCGGCGTTTATTCCGGACGGAATATCTACAGAGACGATGAAGCCGCTTATACTGTTCATCGTCTCGATACATTTTTTATATATTCCTTCCACGTTTCTAGACAATCCGATTCCAAATAACGCATCTATAATTATATCATATTCCATACTTTCGATTTTGCTTTTCAAAGTACATCCATATTTTGCGATAATGACTAACTGATGTCTTGTCTCCTCGCTGTATTTTTCTTCCGCCCCTATAAGGACAAAGTCCACCTCATATCCCCGCTGCATAAGAATCCGTCCGACTGCAATACCGTCTCCGCCATTATTTCCCGTGCCCGAGACAACCAGAACCCTGCTCCCTTTTCCGAATCTCTTCTCGATTTCTCCTACCGTCTCCAGAGCGGCACGTTCCATAAGCACTAAAGATGGTACTTGGAAGTCATTTATGGTGGCTCTGTCGTATTTTTTCATTTCTGCTGAGGATACGAAATACTTTTTTTCCATATATACCAATGCTCCTTTCAACCTTATACCAGTGCTCCTTTTATATGCAGACATACCTGCCTGATTAAGCATAAATGCGCCAAAAACATTCGTTCTGACGCATTCTCGTTTGCCGTTTATTCTCCCTTATCTACTATAATGGTCTTAGGAGAAGCGGCTTCCTTCTTCGCCGCCCGTTCTTCCTGAGCCTTTTTTCTTTCTTCCGGATTATATTTCATGTCAAAGATCTCGATTACATCTGCCCCAAAAATATCATGCATATAGGAATATAAATCAAAATTCGCTTTCTCACTTTCCTCTTTATGGACGAGATTCTTTTTGATCTCTACACGGACGTTCTTCACCCATTCGCCTATCGCTTCAATTTCCCTTGTATTCTGCGCAATTTTCTTATAGCAGACATCCATAGTATCAAGCATGAGCATATAGTTTACATTGTTTATTTCTTCGGGCAAAGTGCGCAGTTCCTCCTGATAAGCCTCCAGCTTCTCATTACAGTCATTGATAAGGCGCCTGTTCTCATCCATTTTCTTCTCTGTTTTGGCGTCGGGATTGTCTCCCAATGACTCTGCCATCTCCATGATCTCTCCCATCAGCTTCTTCTTCAGTCGTCTGATTTCCTTAGACTCAGTATTCAGCTTGCCCTGCCTCTTGACCAGTTCGTTCAGCTTTTCCTCGTTGCGCTTGATCTCCCCTGAAATCTCAGTCTGCGCTTGTGTAAAAAGCTGATGCCATTTATTATCCAGCGTTAAAAGCGGAATTTCCTTTCCCGCTAACGCCACCTTGTATACGTCCTCTGAACGTGCCATACCCTTCACCCCTATTTCGTATTATCCAATTCAAACCGGCTGATATTATAAGACAGCTTCATCAGACTGTCCGACAGATGGACATTTTCCACCTGAATATTCTCCGGCACATTCAAATCCACATGAGCAAAATTCCAGATACCCTTGATACCGTAATTCACAAGCTGCTCCGCCACCGTAACCGCCTCTGTCTTCGGTATGGTAAGAACTGCTATATCTATATCGTTATCTTTGACGAACATCTCCATGCTCTCCATGGGCTGCACCTCAATCCCTCGTATCTTCTTGCCGTGAAGATCGGGATTGTTGTCGAAAAGCCCACGGAACAAAAAGCCTCTCCTCTCGAAGTTCACATAATTGGCAAGTGCTTGTCCAAGATTCCCTGCTCCGATAATAATCAGATGATGTGTTCTGTCCAATCCTAGTATTTTTCCGATTTCATTATGGAGAAATTCAACGTTATATCCATATCCCTGCTGTCCAAATCCACCGAAATTATTAAAATCCTGTCTAATCTGCGAAGCGGTCACCTTCATGATATCGCTTAGCTCCTGCGAAGAAACTCTTTCGATTCCCGCATACTTAAGTTCGCTCAGATATCTAAAATATCTGGGTAGACGGCTTATTACAGCTTGAGAAATTTCTTTTTCTTCCACTACACTTCCCCCTATTCGATAATTATCTCTTATTATATAAAACTGATAAAATAATGTCAATGAATTGACAGAGTCTTTTATCCTATGTAAAATAAATGTTGCTGTTCACTTCGTTCGCAGTAACGCATGATTTCTGCATTTAAATTCGCTTCGCGAAGCAGAAATCATCTCTTGAACCACGTTCTTACGCAGCTTAACAGCAAGTGTTAAGCTACTGTGTGGACAGTAATAAATATATTCTGCCGTTTCTATCAGGCAGTTTTTGTTTGAGGAGTATAAACATGATATTATCTTGTCAAAATATTAGCAAAGCATTCAATGAAAAAAGCATATTAAAAAACATATCCTTTCACATAGAAGACTATGATAAGGCCGCAATCGTCGGCATTAACGGAGCAGGAAAAACCACGCTTCTTAGGATCATCGTCGGAGAAATGACAGCCGACGAGGGTATTGTCGTTTTTTCCAAGGATAAAACCTTCGGCTATCTGTCCCAGCATCAGTCTGTAGACAGCGGCGGCACGATTTATGACGAGCTCTTATCTGTCAAAAAGGAGCTGATTCTTATCGAGTCACAGCTCCGTCAGACGGAACTGCAAATGAAGGCTTCCTCCGGAACAGAATTGGAAAAGTTGATGGAATCCTATTCTCTGCTCACCCATCAGTTCGAGCAGGGCGGCGGCTATGCATATCGCAGTGAACTCATCGGAGTCTTAAAAGGCTTAGGCTTTGCGGAAAGCGATTTTACCAAATCAGTCTCCACCCTCTCCGGAGGACAGAAGACACGTGTTGCCCTGGGCAAACTTCTTTTATTAAAGCCGGATTTGATCATGCTGGATGAGCCCACCAACCACTTGGATATGTCTTCCATTACATGGCTGGAAACTTATCTATTAAACTATAAAGGTGCGGTTATCATCGTATCCCACGACCGCTATTTTCTCGATCGTATTTCCAATAAAATCATTGAAATCGACCAGACAAAAGCCTCCGTATTTTCCGGCAATTACAGCGATTATGCTGTGAAAAAGGAGTTGATTCGCACCGCCGCCCTGAAAGCTTACATGAACCAGCAGCAGGAAATCCGGCACCAGGAGGAAGTCATCCAGAAGTTAAAGTCATTCAACCGCGAAAAATCCATTAAACGCGCCGAAAGCCGTGAAAAGATGTTAGATAAAATCGAGGTTCTGGAAAAGCCCACGGAAGCTCCTACGGATATGAACATCCGCTTAGAGCCCAAATATATAAGCGGCAACGACGTTCTTCACGGAGAGAACCTCTCCAAAGCCTTCGGCCCTCTCTCGCTGTTTCGTGACATCAGTTTCGATATAAAGCGCGGGGAGCATGTTGCTGTCATCGGCGATAACGGTACGGGAAAAACCACTATCCTGAAAATCATTAACGGTCTGGTCCCTGCCGATTCCGGCACCATTAAAACCGGCAGCAACGTTCACATCGGCTATTATGATCAGGAGCACAACGTGCTGCATAAGGAAAAGACTTTATTCGAGGAAATTTCCGACGATTATTCGACCCTAAACAATACGGAAATCCGAAATACTCTCGCTGCCTTTCTTTTTACCGGCGATGATGTGTTCAAGCGTATCTGTGACTTGAGCGGCGGAGAAAGAGGTCGGGTTTCTCTTGCTAAATTAATGCTTTCGGAATCTAATTTCCTCATCCTCGACGAGCCTACCAACCATTTGGACATTGCTTCCAAGGAGATTTTAGAGGACGCCATAAATAACTATACGGGCACGGTTCTCTACGTATCCCATGACCGTTATTTCATCAACAGAACCGCCTCCCGTATTCTGGAACTGGCAAACGGCACACTCATCAACTATCTGGGAAACTACGACTATTATTTGGAAAAGAAGCCTCAGCTATCCTCCGCATACGCTGCCGTCTCTCCTTCACCTTCTATGGAGAACAATTCCGTCTCCAAGCAGGATTGGAAGGAGCAAAAAGAACAGCAGGCGAAGCAGCGCAGAAAAGAAAACGAGCTGAAACGCATCGAATACAGAATTGAGGTTTTGGAAAACCGCGAGGCCGAAATCGATGAGCTCATGGTTCTTCCTGATGTCTGTACGAACGTAGTCAAGCTTCAAGAGCTTTCCAGGGAAAAGGAAAGCATCTCTGCGGAAATCGAAGGCCTGCTGAACCGCTGGGAGGAACTTGAGTCCGAGGACTGATTGTATCGTGTATAAAAAAGCCAGCATGCTTCACTCAACAACAAGGCATGCCGGCTTTTATCGTCCTTTTTGCAATTACATAGCTTCGTATGTCTTTCGAACCGCTTTGATAAAGTCCCCGCTGTTTAACACCGTTACGTCCTTAAGCGTCGTAATCAGCGCAAGATCCTTCGTCATCTTACCCTCTTCGATGGTGGAAAGAGTCGCTCTCTCCAGCTTATCTGCAAAAGTTACCAGTTCCCTTGTTCCGTCCAGCTCTCCTCTTTTCCTGAGCGCTCCCGTCCATGCGAAAATAGTCGCTACGGAATTGGTGGATGTCTCTTCCCCCTTTAAATGCTTGTAATAATGTCTTTGCACCGTACCGTGAGCCGCTTCGTATTCGTATACTCCGGTTGGAGATACGAGTACGGAGGTCATCATAGCAAGAGAACCGAATGCCGAGGATACCATATCGCTCATCACATCACCATCATAATTCTTGCACGCCCATATAAATCCGCCTTTAGCCTTCATAACGCGGGCTACGATATCGTCAATTAGACTGTAAAAATATTCGATTCCTGCCGATTCAAATTTCTCTTTATATTCCTTTTCATATATTTCCTGAAAAATATCCTTGAAATCATGATCATATTTTTTCGAAATTGTATCCTTTGCTCCGAACCAAAGGTCCTGTTTCGTATCGAGCGCATAGTTAAAACACGCCTTCGCAAAGCTTGCTATGGAAGCATCCGTATTATGTACGCCCTGTAAAACGCCTTCGCCTTTAAAATCATGAATCACTTCACTCGTTACCGTTCCATCGACAGCCGTAAAGACTAACTCCGCTTTACCTGCTCCCGGTATCTTCATTTCTACATTTTTATAAATATCGCCATACGCATGACGCGCTATGGTAATGGGCTCCTCCCAGTTCTTTACACAAGGCTCGATGCCTTTTACTACAATAGGTGCACGAAATACCGTACCATCCAAAATAGAACGAATCGTTCCGTTAGGGCTTTTCCACATTTCTTTCAGCTGGTATTCTGTCATTCTGGCCGCATTGGGAGTAATCGTTGCACACTTTACCGCCACTCCGTATTTCTTTGTAGCTTCCGCAGAATCCACCGTTACCTGATCGTCTGTTTCATTGCGGTGTTCCAAACCAAGGTCGTAGTACTCCGTCTTCAAATCGATGAAGGGAAGCAGAAGCTCCTCTTTAATGATCTGCCAGAGGATTCTCGTCATCTCGTCCCCGTCCATTTCTACAAGGGGAGTTACCATTTTAATCTTGTCCATTCCTACACTCCTTATATCTAATGTGCTGTCTAGTTCATCTTTAGCTATGCTGATTATGAACGGGACGGTACACTAATCTTTCCACCTGTTATCTTACTATCTGCCGGCATCCTTGTCCCGTCAATTTTCACTGGTGCCGTAGATATTGTACAGTCCGTTCTTTACCATATTGTCATAAGCATTGATGATATGCCTGTTCGCAAGCTCCTGCGCCTTGTCCTTATCCTTCTCCTTAATCGCTTCCATAATGCTCCTGTGCTCGTTATTGGAGGTCTTTCCTCTTCCCCCGTTGGTCAACGTCTTCTTCCTGACCCTCAGCACATATTCGTGAAAGTCAACGAGCAAGCGTTCTAACTGCTTGCTGTTACATGCCTCATATAAAATATGATGAAAGCGGTTATCTAAATCTGCCATCTGATCCAGATGCCCTTTTGACGCATGAAAATCGGCCAGATATACATTCTCCTCCAGCTCCTCAAGCTGTTCCTTGGTAATGTTTTCTGTTGCCCATTTGGCGCAAAGCCCCTCCAAAAGAGAACGAATCATATAAATATCCTGGACATCCTTAGCAGTAATTCCGGTAACGTAAGCTCCCTTGTTCGGTACAATCTGAATCAGTCCCTCCAGCTCCAGCTGGCGGAACGCCTCCCTCACCGGAGTCCTGCTTACTCCCAGCTCCTCACCGATAGCTATTTCTTTAAGTTCCTCGTGGTCTTTATATTTTCCGTTTAATATATCTTCCCGTATTTTATTGAATACCCGTCCCCTCAAGGAATACTTATCAGTGACCTCCTGCTTTACATCATAACCTGCCATTCTTTAACCATGCCTTTCTCGTAGCTTATAAACAATTTATCAGCCGATTGTAAGGTTCAGTTTTTCACATGCCGCATTGATTTGGTCGATCAACTCTTCGTCCGTCAGCACCGTAATCCGTCCGCCGGCATATTCTTCATCCACCCACTTCTTCACTTCCTGCACCAGCACGGAGTTCTTATCCACCTGCTTATCATCGTGCAGCTTGAAATACGTATTCATCCAGTGAGCGATTCCCGCCAGACCGGAGGTATCGCTTACCGCACAGAGCACTGGCCTGTTTAAAAACTTCTCCGTATCAAATATATTATATATTTCTTCATTTTTGAGTAAACCGTCCGCATGGATGCCTGCTCTGGTAACGTTAAAATTCTTACCGACAAACGGCGTTCTCGGAGGTATCTCGTATCCGATTTCTTTCTCGAAATAATCCGCCAGTTCCGTGATAACAGTTGTATCCATGCCGTCTAAGGTACCTTTCAGCTGTGCATACTCGAATACCATCGCTTCTAACGGAGTGTTGCCGGTACGCTCGCCAATACCAAACAACGACGTATTCACGCCCGCACATCCGTACAGCCATGCTGTAGTAGAATTTGCTACCGCTTTATAAAAGTCGTTGTGTCCGTGCCATTCGATCAGCGCATGCGGAACGCCCGCATGTGTATGAATCGCATAGATGATACCTTGCACGCTTCTGGGTATTACTGCCCCCGCATAGTTTACACCATATCCCATCGTATCGCAAGCCCGTATTTTAATAGGAATATTATATTCCTCCATCAATTTCATGAGTTCCACACAAAACGGCACTACAAAGCCGTAAATATCAGCCCTCGTAATATCCTCTAAATGGCATCTGGGGCTGATTCCCTCCTCCAGACACTCTCGGATAACACTTAAGTAATGTTCCATTGCCTGTCTTCTCGTCATCTTGAGCTTTAAGAAAATATGATAATCTGAGCAGCTTACGAGAATCCCCGTCTCCTTCATTCCTATTTCCTTTACCAGCTTAAAGTCTTCCTTACTCGCCCGTATCCAGCTGGTTACCTCGGGGAATTGATATCCCCGCTCCATACATTTGTAAACAGCATCTCTATCCTTCTTGCTATATAAGAAAAATTCGCTGGCACGAATCAATCCGTTAGGGCCGCCGAGCTTGTGGAGGTAGTCATAAATTGTTACAATTTGCTCCGTCGTATAGGGCGCTCTGGATTGCTGTCCATCACGAAATGTTGTATCCGTAATCCATATTTCTTTGGGTACATTATGCGGTACGATTCTGTCGTTGAACGGAATCTTGGGGATTTCCGAATAAGGGAACATGTTGCGGAAGACATTGGGCTTTTCCACGTCATCCAAAATATACATATGCTCCTCTATTTGAAGAAGATTATTTTTTTCATTCATCGTCACAGGACGGTTTTCAAATGTGCTGTTATTTTCTCTCATAGTACCTCCATTCTGCCCTAACATACGGCAAGCCGCTTCCTCTTTGAAACGCTAGGTATTATTGTATACAATCATACGATTCATGTCAATATATAAATTGTATTAAAGTGAGAGCATTCTTCCTACATTTACCATTCCCCAGCCCTGCTTCGTCCAAGGTTCATGTAAATCCGTAGCGCTGTAATTGATTTTTCTCTTTACCTGCTCATTGGTCAGGAAAGGATATTTCTGCAAAAGCAAGGCTGCCGCCCCCGAAACGATAGGGGTGGCCATAGATGTTCCGCTTTTTTTCGTATAAGCGTTCTTATACCCCCGAAACGTGGAGCGGCAGGCTACGTTGCAGGATATGATGTCCGTGCCGGGAGCGACTACATCCGGTTTCTTTACCGCATAGGGTGACGGCCCTCTGCCCGAATAATCTTCGCACAGCGAGCTCTTCCCGCTGAAGAACCCTCCTTCGTGACATCCCACCGTTATTACTTTTTTGCTGGCGCCAAGCGGCGATATTGTCATAGGTTCCGGTCCCATATTGCCTGCGGCGCAGACCACCACGATTCCGCTGTCCCAGGCCGCATCTACTGTGTGGATCAGTTCGTTCATTCTGCTTTTATCGTCGATATGCCCTATTCCGATGGAAATATTAAGCACTCTTATTTTATATCTCTCCCTATTATCCAGTACCCACTCTATTCCCTTCCTCATATTATCTATATTACCGTCACCGTTCTCATCTAATACTTTTCCTACGATCAGACGGCAATAAGGAGCAATCCCTTTATACATTCCGCCGGAAGCTTTTCCGCTTCCTCCGATACTGCCGATAACGTGGGTTCCATGACCGCTGTCGTCATAAGCAGTCCTTCCCCCGTGAAGAAAATCATAAAAAGCCTCTACTCTGCCTTCTAAATCCGGATGACTGCCTACTCCGGTATCCAGCACCGCCACCCTTATATCATCTACCTCACCATTTCTTCCAATATTGCAGGATGCTACGAGCTCATCCGTACAGCCCACTTGCTGTCTGACTCTAAACATAAAACGCTCCCGGCTTTTTAATTAATTTATGCCGGGAGTCGTTATTCGTTACTTTTTGTCAGAAGATATTCCAAGCTGCAAGCCCTCACCCTGTCCTGCAGGTCCTGCCATTCTGGTATTCTCTTTCAATTAAAAAATCCATATACGGTAAAACGCTGAGCACTGAACTGTACGCAGGTTGCACCGTTTATTGTTACCAAACGGAAATCCACCTTTTCTAACTGCCCATCCTCATCCAAGCATGCGACCTGAAGAGCATCCTGCGCTACTCCCATGGGCTTGGGAATAGTTACCGTCATTTGCTGTTTTCCCGTCTTGCTGATAGGAATCAGCGTCTCCGCATCGTACAGCGCGAGGTCGTAAACCTGCAGGCTTACAATCTTGCCGCCCGACACCGCCTTTTTATATGCAGCGCTTATGGTACTTCCGGCGCCGGCATTATCACTGATATTTAAAACATAATTTGCATTGATTCCTGATAGCTGCGCTGTTGCTGCCGGTGTCCCTGATAAAGTAGCGCTATTTACTTCCACAGATACTGTCCCTTGTCCTGATACCTCCGCTTTGCTGCCTGAAACATACTCTACAGCTTCTCTCGGATTGGATATTTTATAGCGCTTACCATATACCGTTACCTCACTTGGAATCGTATTGTCATTCACATCCTCTTGGCGCATGACGATAAACTTAATTCTTAACCGTCCCTGCGTGCCATCTTCTGCAGCCTTCTCAACACTGCAGACAAGTCCCCGGAATCCACCATCATAGTCCAAAGCGGTACCTCTCACTGCCTCAGGCGTCACGCTGTCATTTACAATAGCAACATTCACGCCTTTTAGCACGGAGTCTCTATCCTCTTCATTTATCAATCTGGTTGCCGTTTTCTCATAAGATACGCCAGGTATGCTCTTGCCTAAGAAAACAGCGACCTCGCTTCCATCCTCTTTTATCGTATCGGTTATATCATAGGCCTTTAAACCTATTTTCTCCACAGAGGCGGGAATCTTTATGGTACTGATCGGACATCCAGAAAATGCCCTGTCCTTTATTTCCTTTAAATTATCGCCGCCGGATATGACGGTAAGATTACTGCATCCGGCAAAAGCGTCCTCTCCCACAATGGTACAAGTATCTGGCAGGGTAACCGCCGTTATCTCGGTGTGTCCTTTAAATACTTCCGCACCGATCTGCTTTACCCCTTCCGGCACTTCCACCTTATCGCCGACTCCGCCATAAGCAATCAAAATACCGTCTCCAACTACTGTGAACGGATCTCTTCTATTGACCAGGCAATCCTCCATCCACTTCGTCTTATCGAAAGCCGAAGGTTCTATCGTCGTTACCGTGTCCGGAATGGACACGGAAGCCAGATTATCCGCATGGTAAAACGCTCCGTATCCGATAGTCGTAACACCCTCAGGTATCGTAACATAGGTTAGTCCCGTCCTTGCAAAGGAGAAATCTCCTATTTCCTCTATCGTCCCCGGCATCTCATATTCCGTCAAAGCTGTGTTGCCATAATATGCCTGAGCCGCAATTTTCTTACCGTTTACAATCGTATACTTGGAATAGCCGCCGGAAGTCTGTCCGTCTCCCATCACCTCTGAGGATGCGGCACTGCTCTGTTCATCTTCCGTCTGCACATTTCCAGACAGCACCTTGGAACGGCTGTTATCTATAAACACTACCGCATTGCCGCCCACAATTGTACTTTGTCCCAATGTAGTCCCGGTATCTGAATTATCCGAGCTGTCAGCTCCATCCTGCCCTCTTTCATCTGAGGTCTTAGTCACCTCCTGATACTCGCTTTGGGCCACCTGGGATTTATCGCGCTTAGCTTCATATTCCGCCGCATAGGAACCTTCTTCTGCAGTAATGACAAGCTTCGGACAACCATCGAAAGCCGTCTCATGTATGGAGGAAACGGATACCGGTATTTCGATGCCGCCCAAGTTAATACAATCCGAAAAAGCCTTAATTCCTATAGCGGTAACAGAATACGGGAACAAAATTTTTTCCAGATTCTGACAATTGGCAAATGCATAATCCGGTATCTTCTTAACATTACTTCCTATTTCTACTTTTTTGAGATTCATACATCCCCAAAAAGCATTATTCTTAATTTCCTTCACTGTGGAAGGCATCTTATAGGTTTCCTGCGCATATCCCGGAATCATGGCGTACACGACGGTCTTATCCTTACTGTAAATCACACCGGAATCGTAGGCAAACTCCGTATTATTTTTGCTCAGCTTAATTTCGCTAAGAGCCGTACAATTCACGAACACCCCATTGCCGAGAGTATCTAACTTCTTTCCTATTGTTACGGATTTCAGACTGCTGCATCCGCTGAACGCTCCGTTGCCGATTTTCGTAACAGTATCGGGTATAACTACATTTTCCAACGAACTGCATCCGCTGAACGCATTATAATCAATACTTTCCACATATCCCGGAATCTCGATCTTTTTAAGTTCCGTATGTCCCGAAAAAGCTTCTTTTCCAATGTGTTTCACCGATACCGGAATAGACACGGCACTAGCCGTACCCGTATAATTTACCAGCGTATCACCCTTCATCTGGAAATCGGAAGCTGATGATGATTCTGCTTCCACCTGAAGCAGGGGAAGCCGGAGTGCTGCTATTGCAACAAGGAGCAACACGCCAAAAAGAATCTTACATTTTTTATTCATAGGTCCCCCTGCGATTAAGCCGTTTTTACTTTTGGCTGTACTTTATCCTTCTTCGCAAATAAAATAACAGAAATGCATGCAAGTCCTATTGCAAGGAACCACTTCGGATGAATCGGATCCCCTGTCTTAGGTGTCGCATCGATCAGACCTTCCGTAAGGTTCGCTTTATCTACATAAATCGTGTACGGTGAAAAATGCGTTGCCGTAAACTGAATACAAGGTACTCCGTCAATCGTCGTGAACTTCGCTCCTAATTCCTCCAGTTGGGAATTAACCACGCTTGCAGCTTTGTTGTTGCCGGCATACTGAACCAGTTCGTCCGGCAGAGGCAGCGTAATATCTACAGTTATTCCGCTCACATCCGTTATCTTAGTCTGCCCCGTAGAATCGTACAAGCTGATATCCATCGGCCAATAAGCAATATTACTGAGATCGCCGTATTTCGCCTCCAAAGCCGCTATAACAGCCGCCGTCGCCTGTGCGTCCTCCGTTATCCTGATTACATAGTTGTCCGAAGAACCGTTCACATTTGCCGACGCCAGATCCGTATTGGATATTCCGCTCTTTGTCACATCCACGCTTGTCGTCGAATTGCGAAGCGTATTTCTCGAATTGCTCGATACGGAAGAGGAACTTCCCGTCTTTAAATTTGCTGTAATATCTACATTGTTTGAAGGCATCGTAAAGGTAGTGGAAATAGCACTTGCATCTACAAATCCTACTCCGGCAGAAGAACTCGTCCATTTATCAAATACTTTTCCATCGGCCGTCGCATATGCATTGATGTTAACGATTGTACCGGGTGTATAATCACCGCTTCCACTTCCTCCGTGCACTACAACCGTATATTTTGTGGTATTGCCGGAAACCGAATTGTCGCTGCTGCTTCCATTGCTTCCATTGCTCCCGTTATTACCATTATTATTGTTATTACCGTTGTTGTTACCGTTATCGTCATCATCGTCACTGCTGCCCGATGTAAACATCGCGACTACATCCAGATCCTTTGTCACATTCTGCCAAGATGTTGCCGGGAACCACCCGCTGAATTTATATCCCGTCTTGGTCGGGTGAGCCGGTTCAATCGCACTTTCCCCTGCCGTCACCTGCTGAGGCTTTCCTATCATGGTCGTCATTTCTGAATCAGCCCAGAATGTTACTGTGTAGGTTCCCTCAACCTTATCCGTATAAGTAGCATAAATATCTACTGCCGCCGTGATATTGGTATAAGCTCTGTCCCAGCCGGTAAATACCTTTCCGTCTACCGCCATCTTATCCGCTGAGGGCGGAACGGCATCCTTGCCCGATACTACTTCCTGCGTATAATCACTCATTACAGCTTTATTATAGTCGAAAAATCTTACCGTATAAGTCGTAGCGTCCTTCGCTTTATAGAGCGCTAATATTTCTCTATCCTGAGTAACCGGGTTGAATATAGTCTCACTCGGCGACCATCTATCGAAGGTCAATCCCTTTGCAGTATGATCCGGAGGTGTGGGCAATTCAACATTCTGACCGTGTGTAACCTGAGTATCCTTGATAAGCACAAGGTTACTTTCATCCGATGCATCGAAGAACATTACCGACCACTTCGTTAAAAGGTCAACGCTGTCCGTCTGCATGAGATAGCTGTAATCTGCTGCATATAGTGCTGCATTACTTGTTGGATCACAGACAATTTCAACCTTATGCTTAGCAGCCTGATCGTTCTGCGGCCAGAAATCGGATCCGTACACGCCGGTTCCATCCTCGAAAGGAGTATATGCAAAAGCATTAGCCGCAATCTGCTGTACACCATTGGGTATTTGCACAAATTTAAGTATCGGCGTATTCCAAAACGCACCGCCCCTAATCGCTCTGGCGGTACCGGGCAATGTTACCTTATATAATAATTTACTTTCCGCAAAACATCTTTCCGGAATTTCGACAACTGAAGATTTAGTCAAATCCACTTCACCGATATCGTCACAATCCATGAATGCTTCTTTTGCAATCTCTTTTATTCCGGAAAATTCATCGGGTCCTACCAAACCGGAGCCTATCGCATTTCCCCTGCTCTCCAGGCATTCTACGATCTTCGTTTTCACTCCGCTCGTCAAGCCATAAATAATTCCGTTGCTGTAAGCAAAATACTGGCTGTCCGTAAATGTCACATTTGTCAGACTGGTACAGCCTCTAAACGGACGTAACCCAAGGGTGGCCGTATCAGGACCGATGTCTGCCGATGTAAGCTTGGCACTTTCATCAAAAGCATAGTCACTTATGACGGATGCTCCGCTTATATAAGCGCTGGTCAACTCCGGCATTTGTGCGAAAGTATAAGACTCAATCGTAGCAATACTCTTTGTCGTTATGCTCTTAATATCACTCGCCGGCGTAGTTGTCGTTCCTAGAGTATTTCCATTCGTATCCAGCCCAGAAAACAAACCTTCTTTAATCGCAGTAACTCCTGTCGGTATTACAACATTGTATACGGAATTTTTCATATTCACCTGATTTTCCGTAGGATTTGAACCTGTAAAAGCGTTTTCTGCTTCAGAGCTTATTGCGCTGGTAATATAAGGATATAAATATTCTTCTATGCTACTATTTCCACTAACGGTGCCCGTTCCAGTTCCGTCTGTATTTTTATATCCACCCTCGACCTCTGCCTTCGTAGGAAATCCCTGCAATTCCGCAGCGCTTATATTCGGATTATACTTAATCGTCAAATTAGAGGGAAATCCGCTGTAATAGGTTATATATGTAATCGGCTGTCTTCCTTCATTAATATTGGCATCGGCCTTCATCGCATATTTAAAAGGTGCCGTATTGGTTCCCTTAGAGTTTTCAACCGTTCCCGAAAAACTAAGGAAGGGCGTTCCATCCAAAAATTCTTCATCCTTACAAGAATAACCATCTTGTCCGCCTGTTAAATGAGCAGGCGCAGTAGTTCTTATCTCCTGAGTTGCAAATGCGTCGGCACCGATACTCTCTATATTAGCCGCCTCTGTAAAAATAACATGTTTCAGGTTATGGCTGCCTTGGAATGCCTTGGCAGCGATCGTTTTTACCGATGCCGGTATCGTGACCTTTTCTACCCAGCAATTATCATTAAAGCTGCCGTATGCAATGGTATAAATCCCATATGGTCCAATTTGCTCCGGCATGGTAAGCTCCGGAACTTTTATTCCTGTTGTAGAATTTCCATCAACATCTTCCACTCGGAATACAATGAGATCTCCCCCTGAATTCACGGCATAAACAAGTCCAACAGCTACGGGCGTCCCATCCTTAGTGCCCGTCGAAGGTACTACTATTTCATATTTATCCTCGCCATAATATTTAAAGGCAATAGGGTTTACCGTACTGCCCGCCTCTGTTTTCGTCGTATTGGCGGTCTTATGGGAAGGAGTCTTTGTCGTATTGTTCGATCCGGACACATACCCCGGTGCTTCGATATAGAAGGTTTCTCCTACATCAGCTTTAAACTCCTTAAATCCATATGCTCCGTCAATATCGCCATCAGACTCCTCCTTATCCGTTACGAAGTCCATCGTTTCGCTCTGGGTGGATATAAATTTAAGACTTTTACAGCCCTGCACCGTAGATAAATGAAAATACGGATTGCCGTTGTCGTCCAATCCATTATAGCTTTTGGGGAGTGTCAGGGACTGCAGGGAGGTGCAATTCTTGAACGCCTTATATCCGATTTTCTGAAGGTTAGAATTCTTATCGGTTCCTTCTTCCGTTCTTATCAGTTCCATGGTTGTTAAGCTTGTACAGTTCTCAAATGCCGAATCTCCTATCGTATTCGTGACCGTAGGTAATGCAAAGGACTTCAGGTTTCCGCAATTGTAAAACGCGTGATGTCCTATTGTAGCAATCATCGCATTATAAGGCATTTCCACCGAAATCAGATTCCCGCAGTTGGCAAAGGACCAGTTGCCCAACGTATTTAATCCATTGGAAAAGGATATAGCTTCAATATTGAAGCAATTATAAAAAGCGTAATCACCAATTCCTAATAAGTTACTGCCTATAATCAAGCTTGTAATATTCGCCGCCACTTTACCTTCACCGGTTCCTCCAAATACGCTCTCCGCACTGGTGGAAGAACCTTGAATTTTCCAATCCCCTTTTGAGGAATCATAAGCCGAATACTCATTTCCTATATAAGAAACCTTAGCATCCATGATCCGGCCTGTAGTATTTCCCGAAGCGAGTTCCCATTTAGTCTCATCCGTTAAATCTGCATCACTGGCAGGAATCCCGGTCGTGTTACCCGTGTAATAAAATAAGTCAACATCCTGTTCCCCGTCCGGGCTCCATATCCCTTTGGATTCTTTACTACATGGATTTAATTTATCAAACACTTGCTTCGGAGTCGTCGTAACCTCTTTTGCCCATGTTCCATCTGCTTGATACACGTCAGTAGGATTTTCTGTATTCACATACACCGTCTTGGTGGATTTATAATACAAGGGTTTTCCATTCTTACCGGCCGCTGCATAACCTCCAGTAGTTCCCAACGTATCCGTATACTTTACATAAGCGTCTACGGTATTGGGAATCGTCAGCTTTCCGCCTGTCAGAGACTGCGTTTTTAAATATCCCGTAATGACAGCAAATTTATTAGAATTGATACTTTCGCTGTCACCTTTATCATCTACATAAGCAAACTGAAAGGTACCGTCTTCCGTCTGATATATCCGGTCATTCGCATCCAAAAAAGGAACTGCTCCCCCGTTCTTCGTACTGGTCAAAGACTTAGCCCACGGATTACCTACCGTATCCCACTCACCCGCAGCCTCTGCCGGCGTCACCGGAATCGTCGTCACAATGATCGCCGAAACCATAAACAAACATCCCAGCGTCTTCCTAAGCTGCCTCCGTAATTTTAAATTCTTCTTCTTTGTATCCTTACCCTTAGCCATCGCTACTCTCCTCCGCCGTAAAACGATTTTATTGAATCCTCTTGGCAACCACCGCGAACCTCCCGTCCGTCTGCGAGTTGTCACAAGTCGACAGCGTCAGTAATTCGTCGCCGTACTCAGCGGTTACCCCGGTATCGTACAGAGACATTTCCGCCATCTCTTTCATATAAGAATTGAATTCTTCCACTGAATTCGCGTTTATGAATTGATAATATTTAAAAGAGACATCGTTCTCCTTCAAGACCTTTGCCCTGAACACATACATGATCTGGTAGGTGCCTTTTTCATATATCGTATCAAATTGTATCACACTATGTTCTTTATAGTAAGACTCTTTCACATATTTTTCCAAATCTCCGAACATCTTGCCGGACTTCATATGATGTCCATACAGTATCAGGTTCTGGGAGCGAGGAAACGCCTCGCACTGGTAATCCATGAAAATACTGCCATTCTTATCATATTCTTGATTAAAGTTATACGTAAGATAATATTCGTTGTTGGATGTCTGCATTACAGGATAATCTATTATTGTATCGTCAATTTTAAGCCATCCGATTAGCTTTTTATTCTTATTATATAAAGTTTTATATTTAGCAAGAACATCCGGAAGTTCAACCGCTTCCTGCTCGCCCCGAACTACGATCACCCTTTCTCCTAAGTCCGCAAGCGCCTGACTGTCCTTAAGCTCTGCTAACTGCGCATAATTTGCGCCGGTTCTCTCCGCAAAAAAATAATATACGAAGAAATATCCAAAACAGGCCGCCGCACATAGAGAGCATAACATCACTGTCAACTTCCTGCGCTTTTCCACCGCCTTTAACTGGTCTTCTATCTCACGGCGCATGTCCTCATCGAAGTCCTCCAGCGAAATTTTCTTGCCGCCCTTAATCGCTTTATGGCTTTTATTTCTTTTCTTTTTATTTTTACTTTTCCCCTTTCCATTATTTTCCTGCCTCTTGTAACGCTCCACCAGTTCATATACTTCATCGTCGAAGTCATTACCGACCGCTGTCTCGAACCGGTAGGTCCCTCCCCGCATCTGTTCATACAGGGCGAATACCTCCTTTGGATTTTTCAAATCTGTCTTGGACCTAATGATGTCTATCTTCTTCTTATCCCTGAGTGCAGCTTCATAATCTGCTTTCGTACGGAATTGCCTGCCCGAAACTGTCTGCCTTTCCGCTGCCATTTACCTGTCTCCTTTGTATCAATTATCCGTTATGCCATATATTCCCTGAATTATAAAACAACATATATTAACATATTACTAATACCTTGCAATTAATTCAAGTATTTTGTCGATTTATTGTACTAAATTTTTAAAAATTTCTATATTTCTTTTCTATAATTCAGGAAACAAAAACATGCTATCCATCATAGTATAAACCATAAATAAAAAAATTTTTTTTGGAGGAAAATTTATGAGTGATTTAACAGCAACAGGATGTGGCTGTGGCGGAGTAAGCGATAGTAACTCCGGATGTAATTCTATACTTTTGATAATTCTTTTGCTCTGCGTATGCGGCGGAAACAATAGTGGCTGTGGCAATAACGGCATCTTTGGCGGAAATAGCGGAAGCGGCTGCGATAGCATCGTATTTATCCTGCTTATCCTTTGCTGCTGCGGAGGAAATTCCTTCTGCTAAAGCCCCTACGGAATCAGATAAAAATACAAAGTTAGAGCTTTTCTGATTTCAACTACACATCTTGAAGATAGGCTCTCCCGAGCCTATTTTCTCTTGTCCGCCAGGGACTTACCTCCCGCGGCACCGGTGTGTATGCTATGTAATAGCAATCTATTATTTATATAACAATGCTGTCATATAGCAATGCTATCATAATAGCATGGAAATACGTATATTTTCACTTTTATGTACATAAGATTTTATGATAACAAAGGGGTAAGGGATCTTATGGAAGAAAAAAAGCAAGACAAAATAACGGCTTTTGATGTCCTATCTACAAACAATCATATACAGATGTTAAAAATTATTATCCCTTATTTCGACAGCCAGATACAGAAACAATTAGCAATTTATGTGAAATTTCTGGAACTGCAGCACACCCTTTCTTATTATCAGTCACATTCTTATGAACTGCGCAGCTGCGCCATTAAAAAAGAAGAATTAAATATCGGTAAAATATGCTCCGAGATTCTTCCCTACTGCACGCAGGAAGAAAAACAAAAGGTAGAACAAATCGCAGGTCTTTTCCGCTCCATGGATATGTATAAAGAAATGTTCAGTACCTTTGAAGTAATGAAAGAACTGTTTCCGGAAAGCTTCGAGGGCGGCTTCCCCTTTGGGGCACCCCCTCAGCCTGACCCGGATTCCGGCGGTTATTCCGCGAATAATCAAGCGACTATGAATATGGCCGACATGCTCATGAACATGCTTTCTCCCGAGCAGAAGGCGATGTTCGAAATGTTTGGAGGTAACAACTATGAATCAGAACGAATGGATGGATGATCCCCTCGTTGCCGGCATCGATAGAAATAAGCTTCAATTCTTGCAGACACTCGTCTTCGAGAGCCGGAACCTCTCCCGCGAACAGTTAATTCCATTTCTTATGAATGTATCGCAAAAGGGAAGGATGAATAATATTTTATTCGACGATGAAGAAATCGCTGCCATAGCCGCCGCGCTTCGCAAATACTCTTCCCCCGAGGAGGCTGAGAAGATAAGTAAGCTCATGGCTTTAAAGAGAAAACGTTAGAAAACAGCGTATGCGGGCCTTATCTCCTGCATACGCTGTTTTCTTTAATATAAAAAGCCCTCCGGAAAACGATGCGCAGCTACGCGCGCTTCTCCTGATTTATTAATTTATGGCTTCACTACGATATTGACGATTTTTCCGGGAACATAGATTTCCTTTACAATTTCCCCCGCAAGCTTCGCTCCCAGTGCCTCCCTGCCAGCCGCAATCGCCGCTTCCTTCGTGATGTCTACAGGCACCTTAATAACAATCTTCGTCTTCCCGTTCATCTGAACGGCTATTTCCTTTTCGTCATCCGCCATCGCGCTTTCATCCGCCACAGGCCACACCGCATGAAATACGGAATCTGTTTCGCCCAACTGATGCCACAGTTCCTCACCGATATGAGGTGCAAAGGGGGACAGGAGGATAACTGCTGTCTTTAACGTATCCTTGTCAATTCCTTCGTTTCTCGCCATGTCTATCATCTTATTGTTGTATTCCATAAAGCCGGATACTACTGTATTCAAGCTGAAACTTTCCAGGCGCTGTGAAATGTCGGCAATCATCTTATTGCGTACCTTCAGCATTTCTTTGGTCGCTTCCACGTTTTTATCCTTATTTTCCGTTACGAGATTCCACAAGCGCGTAATAAAGCGGTAAACTCCGTCGATTCCTCTGTCGTCCCATTCCGAATCCAATTCGGGCGGTCCTACAAAAAGCTCATATAGCCTTAAGGAATCGCAGCCGTAGTCATTCACCAAATCGTCAGGCGACACTACATTCCCCTTGGATTTACTCATCTTAATACCGTTCTTTCCTGTAATCATTCCTTGATTGAACAATTTGGTAAAGGGTTCGTCAAAATCAACGACTCCGATATCGCACAAAAACTTCGTATAAAATCTGGAATAGAGCAAATGGAGAACCGCATGCTCCACTCCTCCGATATACATATCTACCGGAAGAAATTTGTCAGCTTTTTCCCTGCTCACCAACTCTTTATCATTCTTACTGTCCACATAACGCAGGAAATACCATGAGGATCCTGCCCACTGAGGCATGGTGTTAGTCTCTCTTTTAGCAGGCTCGCCGCAGACAGGACATGCGGTATTCACCCACTCGTCAATGCCCGCAAGAGGAGATTCTCCGGTTCCTGTCGGCTGGTAGGACTCCACCTCCGGCAGAAGCAGCGGCAGTTCGTCCTCCGGTACCGGCACACAGCCGCACTTAGGACAGTGCACGATCGGTATCGGCTCTCCCCAATAACGCTGGCGTGAAAATACCCAGTCGCGAAGCTTATAATTCGTCGTCTTATGACCAAAGCCGAGCTTTTCGATCATCGCCGGAGCTTCCTTCTTCAAAACAGCGGATTCCATGCCATTCCATTCGCCGGAATTGATCATCGTTCCCGCCGCTTCGGTATACGCCTCGGTCATATTTTCAATTTCTTTTCCACCCTTGGCAATAACCTGAATAATCGGGATATTGAATTTAGTTGCAAATTCGAAATCGCGGTCATCGTGAGCGGGTACGCACATAATAGCGCCCGTTCCGTAATCTGCCAGCACATAATCCGAGAGCCAGATCGGCGTCTTGGCACCGTTTAGAGGGTTCACGGCATAAGATCCCGTAAATACGCCCGTTTTTTCTTTATCCTGAAGTCTGTCCACATTGGATTTGTTGGCTGCATCCTGAATATACTTTTCTACAGCAGCCTTTGTCTCCGGCGTTGATAAGCCTGCTGCCAGCTTGTGTTCCGGCGCCAGCACCATAAATGTCGCTCCGTAAAGAGTATCCGGTCTCGTGGTATAAACAGTGATCGCTTCGTCACTTCCATCTACCTTAAAATCCACTTCCGCACCGTATGAACGCCCGATCCATTCGGACTGCATCTTCTTTACCTTCTCCGGCCAATCAAGCTTGTCGAGATCCTCAAGAAGACGATCCGCATATTTGGTAATGCGTAACATCCACTGATTCAGATTCTTCTTAGTCACCTCCGCACCACAGCGCTCGCACTGGCCATTTACCACTTCTTCATTAGCGAGTCCTGTCTTACAGGAAGGACACCAATTGATCGGCATTTCCTTCTGATAAGCCAGCCCCGCTTTGAACATCTTCACAAATATCCACTGCGTCCACTTGTAGAAATCAGGATCCGTCGTATTGACCTCCATATCCCAGTCATAAAGCGCCGCTATCTGATTAATCTGCTTCTTGATATTAGACACGTTTTGTGCCGTAGACTTCGCAGGATGCACACCCATCTTAATCGCATAATTCTCTGCCGGAAGGCCGAAAGCGTCCCAGCCCATGGGATGAACGATATAGTGCCCGCCGTTCATCATCTTATAACGGCTCCACACATCAGAAATCACATATCCTCTCCAATGCCCTACGTGAAGTCCGTTTCCCGACGGATACGGGAACATATCCAGACAGTAATATTTAGGCTTCTTCCCATCGTCTACGTTCACAGGCTTATTTTCCCACTCCTTGCGCCATTTTTCTTCAATCTCTCTGTGGTTATACGGTTGTGCCATCTTCTCTTCCTCACATTTTTCAAAAATTTCACGCCAGAAGGCGCAAAACACATTTTAAATACATTATTTTATAAAACACCGATAATTTTATACTTTTTCCCTTGTCATGTCAAGGTTTCCTCCCCCTTTTCTATATAAAACGGGATGCCGCATGCTTTACACATAACGACACCCCGTTTTTATTATCAACCCTTTTTCATGTCTTATTCTTCGCTGCCTTCCGCTACCTTGGCTGCTCTTGCAGCAACCTCCTTCTCCTGGACATCGCTGGGCGCCTGCTCATATCTGACAAATTCATAGGCGAAGTTACCTCTTCCCCCTGTCATGGAGCGCAAATCCGTACAATATCCGAACAATCCTGTCATAGGAATATCCGCTTCGATCACCTGCTTGCCTCCTACCGGATTCATGCCGAGTACACGCCCGCGTCTCTTGTTCAGATCGCCCATAACATCACCGGTATAAGCGTCGGGAACCGTTACCTTCAAGGATGCGATTGGCTCTAACAAAATGGGGCCGGCTTCCATAAAACCTTTCTTGAACGCCTGAATGGTCGCCATCTTAAACGCCATTTCAGAAGAATCTACCGGATGATAGGACCCGTCGTACAGAACTCCCTTTACTCCCACCACCGGGTATGCCGCAAGAGGTCCTTTCAGAACAGATTCCTGCAAGCCCTTCTCTACCGCAGGGAAGAAGTTCTTCGGCACAGCGCCGCCCACGACCTCCTGTGAGAACTCATAAGGAGTCTGTAAATCTCCCGAAGGCGAAAATCTCATTTTAACATGGCCATACTGACCGTGTCCGCCGGACTGCTTTTTATATTTATATTCTACGTCTGAGGTCTTCTTGATCGTCTCGCGGAAAGCTACCTTAGGCTGTGTCAGCTCTATCTCTACCTTGTATTCGTTCTGCAGCCTGCTGGTAACCACCTCAAGATGCAAATCGCCCATTCCGTATAGGAGCATCTGTCTGTTTTCCGCGTCATTCACTACCTTGAGCGTCTGATCCTCGTGCATCATTTTCTGCAAGGACTGGGATATCTTATCGATATCACCTTTGTTTTTCGCATGATATCTCATATAGGTATAAGGAACGGAAATATCTGCTTTACCATATTTAATGGTGGTCGCCTTAGTGGAGAGCGTATTTCCCGTTCTGGCCGCGGTGAGCTTAGCGATCGCTCCGATATCTCCTGCATGGAGCTCGTTTACCTCCAAAGGCTTGCTTCCTTGAAGAACATAGAGCTTGCCCACCTTCTCCTCCACATCCTTATCGCTGTTATATATGAGATCATCGGTCTTTAATACACCCGAGCATATCTTCACCAGGGAATACTTTCCGATAAACGGGTCCACAATAGTTTTAAAGATATATGCGGATTTCGCTTTTGAGAAATCGAAGTTCGCCTGAAAAATCTCGTTGGTCTTCAAATTAATTCCGGCGATTTCCTTGTTCTCCGGACTGGGCATATATTTCACAATGTCATCCAGCAAGGTGTAGATTCCCTGACATAAAAGGCTGGAGCCCATAGTCATGGGAACAATCGTTCCGTCAATGACATTCGTACGAAGCGCTGCCCTTATTTCCGCCTCCGAGAAGGTATCTCCTCCGAAATATCTCTCCATGAATTCCTCGCTCGTCTCAGCTACTGCTTCTAACAGAGTATCTCTGTAAAGCTGGAGATTAGCCTTGCTGTATTCCGGCACCTCACATTCCACAACATCCTTCCCCTGCCAGCGGTAGCCGGTCTCGGTAATAACATTAACATAACCTACGAACTTCTCATTTTCACGAATGGGCAGATGGAAAGGCGCCATCTTCTTGCCATATGTATTCGTCATATCCTCTACTACCTGACGGAAAGAAGCATTATCCACATCCATATCCGTTACGAAAACAAAACGGGGCAGCTTATATTTATCGCACAGCTCCCATGCCTTTTCCGCTCCGACTTCCACTCCGGCCTTACCCGATACTACGATGATGGCCGCATCCGCCGCGCTGACCGCTTCCTCCACCTCTCCTACGAAATCAAAAAATCCCGGCGTATCCAATATATTTATCTTAATCCCTTCCCATTCGATAGGAACTACCGAAGAAGAAATGGATATTTGTCTTTTCTGCTCTTCTTTTCCGAAATCACTTACTGTATTTCCATCGGTTACCTTGCCCATTCTCGAGGTAATACCTGATAAATATGCCATTGCTTCAACCAGACTTGTCTTGCCGCTTCCCCCGTGTCCGAGCAATACTACGTTTCTAATCTTGTCAGTTGTGTAAACATTCATATAATTTCCTCCAATTTTCGCAGTTTTTGGGCATTTTCCCTAGGCCGTAATTTGAGTCATACACTGCCCTTTTACTCCCATGTGTATATTTTACTAAAAGCTCATAAATATTACAAGTCAATTTAAACATTCTGCACATGTTTTTTATTATATTTCAAAATCCAGCAAAATTACGCTTCAATATATCAGATCGCCGCGTTGACTTTCATACGTTGAAGTGTTATATTATCAATGTAAATACTGTATATGTCCACGTGCGAAATACATGGTAAAAGTATATGCGGGGCATGCAGATATTAATATAAAAATTTAAAAAAAAGAGGAAAAAAATATGATTATTGTAATGAAACCGAATGCCGCGACGGAAAGTATCGAGTCGGTTGTTTCTTATATCAAAAATAATGGCTTGCAAACTCATCTCTCCAAGGGAGAGGAGGTTACCATTATCGGCATTGTCGGGGATAAGACGAAGCTTCCTACGGAAAACCTGATCAGTTTCAAGGATGTAGACCGTATCGTACCGGTTACGGAAAGCTACAAGTTGAGTAACCGGAAGTTTCATCCCGAGCCCACCACTGTAAAGGTTGGCAACACTCATATCGGTCCCGGAAATATGACCATTATGGCCGGTCCCTGCGCCGTGGAAACAGAGGAACAGCTCATGTGTATTGCCCGGGCGGTGAAAAAGTCCGGTGCCACTATCCTGCGCGGAGGTGCCTACAAACCAAGAACCTCCCCTTACTCCTTCCAGGGGCTGGAGGAGGAAGGCCTGCGTTACATGCAGACAGCCAAAAAAGAAACCGGCCTTTCAACTATCTGCGAAGTGGTGAGCAACGAAGCGATAGAAGCCGCCGTCAAATACGTAGACATGATTCAGATCGGCGCAAGAAATATGCAGAATTTTATCCTGCTTAAGGAAGCGGGACGTTCCGGTCTTCCCGTCTTGCTTAAAAGGGGGTTATGCGCTACCATCGATGAATGGCTTAATGCTGCGGAATACATTATCGCAGAGGGCAATCCGGACGTAGTACTGTGTGAAAGAGGTATCCGTACCTTCGAAACTGCAACGAGGAATACCTTGGATTTAAGTGCTGTCCCAGTTCTGAAAGAAAAAACACACCTTCCGGTTATCGCAGACCCCTCTCATTCCACAGGCGCTTACAAGTATGTACCGCCCATGGCGAAAGCGGCAGTTGCATGCGGCGCAGACGGACTGATGATAGAAGTACATGACAATCCCTCCTGCGCACTTTCGGACGGTCCTCAGTCCCTGACCTTCAAGAAATTCGACAAACTGACAAAGGAACTCAAGCCGCTCTGTGATTTAATGGGGCGGGAATTTGCGGGGATAACTTTATGAAACAACTGACCTTGGGCTTTATCGGTCTGGGCCTTATCGGCGGTTCCATCGCCAAGGCTATGAAGGCGGCATGCCCTGAGACCTCCATAATCGCATATGACGTAAACGGCAGTACTCTGGCTCTCGCCATGGAGGAAGGAATCACGAACCGCATCTCATCCTCTATCGACGCCTCTTTTTCAGCCTGCGATTATATCTTTTTATGCGCGCCGGTTGCCGAAAACGATGTGAATCTAAAAGTATTAAAGCAATACCTTTCGCCTGCCTGCACCCTTACGGATGTAGGCAGCGTAAAGGGAGACATTCACCGCCATATCGAGGAAGCAGGGTTGTCCGGCCAGTTTATCGGCGGTCATCCCATGGCAGGCAGCGAGCGCTTTGGATATACTAATTCCAAAGCTATCCTTTTGGAAAATGCTTACTATATCCTTACTCCCGCTCCTTCTGTTTCTGAGAAAAGAGTGGAAGACTTTAGACAGCTGGTCGCTGCTATGGGTGCCATTCCCTTAGTTCTGAACGACGAGCAGCACGATTATGTAACTGCTGCAATCAGTCACCTTCCTCATATCATCGCTTCCTCTCTTGTGAATCTAGTCAGAGATTCCGACTCAAAAGACGGTATCATGAAGCTGATAGCGGCAGGGGGATTCAAGGACATCACGAGAATAGCCTCCTCTTCTCCCGATATGTGGCAGCAAATATGCCTGACCAATACGGAAAACATCGCATCTTTGCTGGAGGACTATGTAGCGGCTCTCATACGGATCAAAGAACAGCTGAGCAAGAAGGACGCGCAGTTTCTTTACCGCTTCTTCGATGAGGCCCGTATATATCGTGATTCCTTTATCGAGACTTCAAGCGGTCCCATTAAGAAATCCTATTCCCTCACCATCGATATCGCTGATGAAGCAGGAGCTTTGGCTTCCATTGCCACTATGCTCGCTCTCAAGAATATCAGTATCAAGAATATCGGCATCGTACACAACAGAGAGCTGGAGGAGGGCGCCCTTCGCATAGAATTCTATGAAGAAGCCGCAATTCAAACCGCCGGAGAAATTTTAAAAAGCCGCGGCTATGTTATCTATGAAAAAAAATAAGGAGGATTCCAGTCATGAAATTCCATACAACAAAGGGCCTAAAAGGAGAGCTTGCGGTACCCGGCGATAAATCCATTTCCCATAGGGCGGTCATGTTCGGTTCTCTCGCTCTTGGCACTACAGAAATAACCAACTTTCTGCAAGGAGCGGATTGCCTTTCCACCATCGACTGCTTCCGCCGTCTCGGCATCGAAATTAATAATGAACCCGATAAGATCATAATACACGGAAAGGGACTGGACGGGCTGTCCGCTCCCTCTTCTATTTTGGATGCAGGTAACAGCGGCACTACTACCCGGCTTATCTCCGGTATCCTGGCTGCGCAGCCCTTCGAAAGTATACTTACCGGAGACGATTCCATAAAGAGTCGTCCTATGAGACGCATTATGGAGCCTTTGACCATGATGGGAGCGGATATCATAAGCTTAAACGGCAATGACTGTGCCCCTCTTCGGATTACAGGCCAAAAACTGCACGGCATCCACTACCGCTCTAAAGTTGCCTCTGCTCAGGTAAAATCGGCTGTCCTTCTGGCCGGACTCTACGCCGACGCAGTCACCGAGGTGACAGAGCCCGTAATCAGCCGGAATCATTCTGAGATCATGCTGGGCACCTTCGGCGCGAAAGTATGGACAACGGGCACTACTGCCTCCATCGAGCCCCGCCCTTCTTTGAAAGGTGCGAAGATCAACGTTCCCGGCGATATTTCTTCCGCCGCTTATTTCATCGCTGCCGGACTTATCGTTCCAGGCTCCGATATCCTCATTAAAAATGTGGGCATCAATCCTACCCGTGACGGCATACTGAAGGCAGCGAAGGCTATGGGCGGAAATATCGAGCTTCTGAACGTCAGCCACGTAGGCGAACCCACGGCTGACCTTCACGTTACCTACAGTCAGCTGCATGGAATTACCATTGAAGGGGATATTATTCCTACATTAATCGACGAGCTTCCCGTTATCGCTGTCATGGCTGCTGCCGCTCAGGGCACCACTGTGATAAAAGATGCCTCTGAACTTAAAGTTAAAGAATCCAATCGCATTGACGTCGTAGTGGAACAGCTTTCCTCCATGGGCTGTCACATAACAGGAACTGAGGACGGGATGGTTATCGAGGGCGGCGGCCGCTTAACGGGCAGCATTATCGACCCTCATGCAGACCACCGCATCGCCATGAGCTTTGCCGTTGCTTCTCTCATAGCAGAGGGTGAAACTGAGATTTTAAACAGTGATGTCGTATCTATCAGCTATCCATCCTTTTACTCCGATTTACGGAATCTGTACGAATAAAGGATCAGCGGGGCTTTGTTCATATTCACCACTATTTTCCAGTTTTCATGTACAACTTGCTCATTTTGTTTAGGATAATTGTTTTTTTCGACAAAGAATGCTACAATCAACATAATAATAGGTGTAGAACAACTTGATCATGCTTTTAGAACAGGGGGTACTACAAAAATGAAACTTAAAACAAGAGCAAAAAAAGAAAGGAATGTCCAAACAAAACAGCCGGAAAGCAAAAAAAGAAAACGAGATTTTTTTCTTTCCATCAGAACAAAAATAACTTTTATCCTCGTTATTTTTATCCTTTTATCCGTTTCTGTTAACTACAATTATCTCAGTAACCTTTCGAAGGATACTTTAACGAGCTACACAGAAGCGACCTTGCTGGAAATCGTCGAAGCGCAGAATAATTATATCGAGCAGTCCATCGAAAAATATAATTCTACGCTCACTTACCTGAACGGTTCGGAAAATTTCTATGTGTACAACACCAATCACGGCAGTAAGTATTACAAGGAAGTTCATGCTGCCCTGAACAAGTACATGACCCAGAATCCCACCCATGAAAGCATCAATTTCGTGGACGCCGAGACCTTATCTCTTTTAGGGAGTACCGATACCGATAAGGAAGGCGCCGATTATTCGGGCGAGGCATTTATCAGTTACATAATGGAAAACCATAAGCCTGCGCAAAGCAATGTCTTCTTGGACGACGCTACGGGAGAACCTCTTATTTCCATCGGAGTGCCGCAAGCCAGCCATATCGATGAGAATACCCTGTCGGGAGTGATGTTTACAAACGTTAAAGCTTCTCTCCTCTCGGATACTTTATCCGATATCAGAGTGTTCAATTCCGATACAAGCTACGCTTATCTTCTCGATACCAACGGGACTTATATTTATCATCCCGACAAGGCGCTTATCGGCAAGCGTGCGGACACGCCCCTGATCGATCAGCTTGTAGCCGACATCGAAAAAGGAACGATTCCCGATGCTAAGGTAGTGACCGACAACTCTACAGGCCAGTATATCGCTTACAATATTTCCAATCTGAACCACTGGATTCTCTGTATTGCCGTTCATCAGGATTCCGTACTTGCCCCGATCGATGAGATGCGTCAAAGTTCGGTAAATATCAGCATTATCATCGTCATTATCATGTCCGTGCTGGGATATATATTTGCCACTACGATTACAACGCCCATCAAGGTCATCACCAGGATTGTTCGTAAGACGGCAGATCTCGATATCTCACAGGACGACTCCTACCATTACCTTTTGAAAAAGAAGGATGAGACGGGATCTATGGGACGCGCCGTATCTAAGATGAGACGGGCTTTCAGCAGCATGATGCACGATATTTCTTCCACCTCAGACGTAATCAATACCAATTCATCGAGGTTGTTAGAAATAGCGAATACGATGAACGATAACGCCAGTACTACTTCCAGTGCAGCAGAACAGCTTTCTTCCAGCATGGAATCCACTGCCCGGAACACGGAATCCATCAGCAGACAGATTCAAGCTATGGGCGGAAATACTGCTTCTATCAATGAAAAGGCAACACAGGGAGTAGGTTTTTCGGATGAGATCATGAAACGTGCCATCGCACTTCGCGAAAGCACTCTGGCAGCTACTGAAAAGACAAAAGCAATGTATGAAACGGTAAGAACGGATACGCAGTCGGCTATCGACAGCTCCAAATCCGTTTCAAAAATTAACGAAATGACTAAAACAATCATGGAAATTTCAAGTCAGACCAGTCTCCTCTCTTTAAATGCTTCCATCGAAGCTGCAAGAGCGGGCGAAGCGGGCAGAGGCTTCTCTGTTGTAGCGAGTGAAATAGGAAAGCTTGCGGACCAGTCCTCCAAGACAGTTACCAGCATCACAGCTATAGTGGCCGAGGTCAATACCGCAATCGACAGGATGACTTCCAGCCTAACGGCGACTTTAGATTTCCTGAATCAGACGGTGCTTGCGGACTATCAAAGCTTCGTTACTGTCAGCGAGCAATATTCGGAGGATGCCGGATTTATTAACAGAACGATGTCCGATATCGATTTATCCATCGATGAGCTGAATAATACGATGATAAAGATAGCCGATTCTATCCATCAAATTAATATTGCCATCAACGAAACCAGTCAAGGTGTCGGTGTAGTCGCTTCCAATAATGCTCAGACGGCAGTTCTCACGGCGGACACTTATCATATGGTTGAGACAACGCTCGCACAATCGGACAAGCTGAAGGAGATGGTAAATAATTTTACCCTCGATTAACTGTCATAAAGATTTTGAATTCGAGATTTACTGATTAAAAAAGCACTTCACGTGATATTTATCTGTGAAGTGCCTTTTTATTTTTCTTATATAATTGTTCAGCACTTGCCTGCTGCCTGCTCCATCGCATCCCATACTTCGATTCTAAATGCATCCACTTCCGAGAGTCCCATAAATATTGCACCATACTCATATTCCGTTTCAAGCTTTTCTATTCGAACAATTCTAAGAAGAACATGAATCACTTCTTTCGTCCAGATCATAATATGAGAATCGTACACGGCATCCATTTCCAGTATCTTCGGACAATGAAATCCCATCCCGGATTTGGAAATATCAAAAACATTAATAGTAATCAACTCATGCTCGCCATTGTCGATCCTCTTAACAACAATATTCGAATTCAAATCCATACGTCTGCACTTTCTCAGCTTTTCAACATCCATGTCTTCCGTCCTCCTGCGCCATATCCTTGGCACATTTTCCCTTTCGTAAAAAATCAATATGATTGTATACTATAAATATACAACTATATTATATATAACAATATAACATTATATTGATTTTGTAAAGGAATCTGTAATAAACATTGCGTCTCCGAAGCTAAAAAAGCGATATTTTTCCCTTATTGCTTCCTCATATGCCCCTAGTACATGCTCTCTTCCGGCAAGAGCAGATACGAGCATGACTAACGTAGACTCCGGTAAATGGAAGTTAGTGATAAGTCCATCCAATATCTTAAAGCGATATCCCGGATAAATAAATATCTCCGTGTTGTCGCAGCCGGGGTGCAGCACACCATTTTCATCCGCGGCGCTTTCCACCGTGCGGCAGCTGGTAGTCCCGACACAAATGACCCTTTTTCCATTCCGCTTCGTACCATTTATCATATCCGCCGCTTCCTTCGTCACCTGATAATATTCCGAGTGCATATGGTGCTCCAATATATTATCCGCCTTTACCGGTCGAAATGTGCCCAGGCCTACATGCAGGGTTACATAGGCGATTTTCACGCCTTTTTCTTCTATTTTACCAATCAGCTCTTTCGTGAAATGCAAACCTGCAGTCGGCGCCGCCGCAGAGCCTTCATATTTGGCATATACCGTCTGGTAGCGGTTCTTATCCTGAAGCTTATGAGTGATATATGGAGGCAGAGGCATCTCTCCCAGTCTGTCTAGCACCTCCTCAAAGATACCTTCGTAGCAAAACTGAATCAGCCGGTTGCCTTCATCCACCACATCCAAGACCTCTCCTGTCAAAATACCATCGCCAAAGCTGATAACCGTTCCCGGTCTCGCCTTCTTGCCGGGCTTTACCAATGCTTCCCATATGTCGTTTTCCTGCCTCTTTAAGAGCAGTACCTCGATTGCAGCTCCGGTATCCGCCTTCGTACCTAACAGTCTTGCCGGAATTACCTTCGTATCGTTCAGCACAAGGCAATCTCCCGGTTCCAAATAATCTGTAATATCCCGGAAAATCCGGTGCATCACCTCTCCCGTATCCTTATTCAGCATAAGAAGTCTGGAGCCGGAACGATCCTCAAGCGGATCCTGTGCAATAAGTTCCTGAGGCAAATCAAAATAGAAATCCGATTTTTTAAACTCTTCCATAATATTTCACATATCTTTCTTTCATATCCGCTTATCTCATTTACAGGGATGCATTGTTCAGAAATGCCACATATCCCCGTTTGGATTCATATACATCCGCCTTGCTGGTCGCCTCCCAGGGAGCATGCATATTCATCACAGCCACCCCGCTGTCGATAACGTTCATGCCGTACAGTGCGAGAATATATGCAATGGTTCCGCCGCCGCCAACATCCACTTTTCCCAGCTCCGCCGTCTGAAAATGTACCTTTTCCTTATCCAAAATCGCTCTGATATGTCCCATATATTCCGCATTGGCATCGTTGGATCCGGACTTTCCCCGGGAACCGGTAAATTTATTGAATACCATTCCATTCCCCAGATATGCTACGTTCTTCTTATCAAAACAGGAAGCGAAAGCCGGATCAAATGCACTGCTCACATCGGAAGACAGCATGCAGGAGGATGCCAGACACCTTCTCACCTTAAGCTCACTGTAATCTCCCGCCAGATTCATCACTTCCGCAACTGCATTCTCGAAGAATTTAGACTGCATACCCGTAGCTCCCACGCTGCCTATCTCTTCCTTATCCACTAAAATACAGCAGGTAGTCCTCTCCGTTTCCTTCACCTCAAGCATTGCTTTCAATGAGGAAAATGCGCATATCCTGTCATCCTGCCCATATGCCAGAATCATACTCCTATCAAAGCCCGCTTCCCTCGCCTTCCCGGCAGGAACGACCTCCAACTCGGCAGAAATAAAATCCTCTTCCTCTATATCATAGCTTTCCTTCAGAATAGCAAGGATACCCCTCTTCACCGCATCCTTACCATCCTTTCCTTTATTTTTTTCCCCTTTTTCTCCCTTTTTCTCTATTACAAGAGGCTTATTTCCCACAATAATATCCAAGGCCTCACCTTCAATAACCTTGGAAGCCTTCTTTTCAAGCTGCTCTGCCGCAAGGTGAATGAGAAGATCCGACACAAAAAATACCGGATCATCCTCATTCTCTCCCACATTGATCTCTACAGTCGTCCCATCTTTTTTAATCACTACGCCATGAATGGAAAGCGGAATCGTCACCCACTGATACTTCTTCACGCCGCCGTAATAATGCGTATCTAAATAAGCGAATCCGCCCTCTTCATATACCGGATTCTGCTTAATATCAAGCCTCGGGGAATCCAAATGCGCCCCGAGAATATTCATCCCCTCGGCCATCGGTTTCTTTCCCATCTGGAACATAACGATAGACTTATTCATCCAGACCGAATAAACCCTATCCCCCTCCTTCAGCGCCTTGTTCTTCTTAATCAGAGATTGCAGCTCCTGATACCCTTCTTTCTCAATCATGTTGACAATAGTATCGATACACTCCCTCTCCGTCTTCCCATTATCCAAAAAATCCATATACTCCTTCGCGTGCTCCTCAAGCTCTATAAGCTGTTCTGCACTATATGTCCCCCAAATATTCTTATTCTCCATAACCGATCCCAGCCGCATATGCGGCCTCTCCTTTCTTTTTTTGTCTATTGACGCAGTTCTATTCCCATGCTCTCCAATCCATTCAATATCTTCTTCATAGCCGAAGCAACATCGTTCTCTTCTAACGTCCTATCCTTCGCCCTGAATGTAATAGAATAAGCCACCGACTTATAACCCGCTTTGATCTGCGCTCCTTCATAAATATCGAACAGATTATAAGCCTCCAGAATATTTCCTCCGCGCTGTTCGATCATCGTTTCTATCTGTCCTACGAGAATATTCTTCGGTACCACCATACTAATATCGCGGGATACCGCAGGATACTTCGCAATACCCTCGTATTTTCTGTCAAAGGTAGCAAATGGCTCTATCTGCGGCATATCCAGAACAGCGATATACACCTTTGTTCCTATATCGTAGTTATCACATACCTCAGGATGCACCTCACCCAGATAGCCTACCAATGTGCCCTCATATACTATTCCCGCCTGACGTCCCGGATGAAGGAAAGGCTTCCCAGCCTCCGGATCGTAAACAGGCTTCTTCCTCAGACCAATGCTGTCAAAGAATTCCTCTACAACACCCTTCATCGTGAAGAAATCTCCCTCACCGTACATACCAAACGTAAACTGCATTCTCTCATCAGGCAGCTCAGTAAGCGGCAACGCCTTGGGAATATAGATATTTCCAAGCTCATACAACCTTACATCTTTATTTCTTCTATTGTAATTCGTAGCGAGGCTCGTTAGCATTCCATTAAGGGAAATCGTCCTCATAATGGAAAAGTCTTCGCCCAAGGGATTAGCTATCGTAATCGCCTTCCTCAAATCGCTGTCCAGAGGAAGCAGCAATTTATCGAACACTTTGGGACTTTCGAAGGAATAACACATTCCCTGCGAGAACCCGCTAAACTGTGCTATATCCCTCGCTTTCTGCTCGATTCGCAGTTTGAAGGGAAGCTTTCCCGTCGTCGCTTCGCCGCTTGGAAGTGATACCGGAATCTTATCGTATCCGTAGAATCTAGCCACTTCTTCCGCCACGTCCGCACCACACACAATATCCTGACGGAAAGACGGCACTACAAGCATATCCGTTTCCTTCTCATACTTAAGCTCTAGCATCTCGAAGATACGAAGCATCTCGTCTTTTGAAATATCAGTCCCTAGAAGCTTATTGATCCTCTCCGGATCGAAACGTATCTGAACATCCTCTTTCATCGGAACGCACACATCTACCATTCCGCCCACTACTTCTCCGCAGCCTAGCTCTTGTATTAATTGGCAGGCTCTATTGATTGCCGCCTCCGCATTATGAGGGTCCAAACCCTTTTCGAACTTGCCGGAAGCATCGGTGCGAAGTCCGATTCTCTTAGCCGATTTACGGATGTTCGTGCCGTTGAAAGTTGCTGCCTCGAATAAAACGGTCTTTACGTCATCCGTAATCTTAGAATTCTCGCCGCCCATGATTCCTGCAATGCCGATTTCCTTTTCAGCGTCGCATATCATAAGCATTTCTTTGTCCAGCTTTCTCATCTGTCCGTCCAACGTCTGGAACTCATCTCCATCCTTCGCACGGCGAACTATAATTTTATGCCCCGCTATCGTATCCAAATCAAAGGCGTGCATCGGCTGCCCATATTCCTCCATCACGTAGTTAGTTATGTCAACCAAATTGTTGATTGGGCGGATACCGCTGGCCGCCAGGCGTCTCTGCATCCATTTAGGAGAAGGTCCTATTTTAATATTGGTACATACTCTCGCAATATATCTGGAGCACAAGTCCGGGTCCTTTACATCCACAGAAATATAGTTCTCAACCCTTTCGTCATTTTCTTTCACTTCCACTGCCGGAACGACGAAAGGCTTTCTAAAAGTTGCCGCCGCCTCGCGCGCAATGCCAAGCACACTGTAACAGTCCACGCGGTTGGAGGTGATCTCGTATTCAAATACAGTATCCTTGAGCCCCAAGGCTTCTGCTGCATCGGAGCCTACCTGCACATCGTTTCCGAAAATATAAATACCGTATTCGGGTGCCTCCGGATACATTTCTCTCGTAGTTCCAAGCTCCTCGATAGAGCACATCATACCGTAAGAGGGAACGCCGCGAAGCTTGCCTGCCTTGATTTCGATCCCATTTTCAGGAAGCGGACCGCCGTCATGTCCTCCCGCCACTTTACCTCCGTCTAATACCACCGGTACTTTATCTCCTTCTTTGACATTAGGAGCGCCCGTAACGATCTGTATCACTTCTCTTCCTACGTTCACCTGACATACGATCAGTTTATCCGCATCGGGATGCCTCTCTATTTTTTCAATCTGACCTACTACTATTTTTTCCAGATTCTTATCCAATCTTTCATAACCTTCCACCTTCGTTCCCGACAGTGTCATCGCATCACAATATTCCTGATCGGTACATTCCAGTTCCGGTACATATGCTTTGATCCATGATAATGCTGTGTTCATCTTTTATTCTCCTTCATTATACACACGTATGCCGTCTTTTTTCCTGCCTTTTAAAAAAAGCCGCCGTTAAAATTGTTTCAGGAAACGAATATCGTTCTCGTAAAGCAGACGCATGTCATCGATTTCATATTTCAAAAGTGCAATGCGCTCCAAACCTATGCCGAAAGCAAAGCCGGTATATTTCTCGGGGTCGATGCCGCTCATCCGAAGCACATGAGGATGTACCATCCCGCAGCCCAATATTTCAATCCAGCCGGAGCCTTTACAGAACCGGCAGCCTTTGCCGCCGCATTTATAGCAGGAAACATCCATTTCTGCGCTGGGCTCCGTAAATTGGAAATGATGAGGTCTGAATTTTACTTCGGTGCTTTCCCCGAATAATTCTTTTGCAAACACTGCAAGCGTTCCTTTCAAATCAGCGAAAGTAATATTTTTATCGATTACCAGGCCTTCAATCTGATGGAAGGACGGAGAGTGGGTGGCATCCACTTCATCAGAGCGGAACACTCTTCCAGGAGCCAGCATGCGGATAGGCAGATGTCCTTTTTCCATCTCGTGTACCTGAGTGGGCGAAGTCTGTGACCTTAGCAGAATATCTCCGGTGATATAAAAGGTATCCTGCTCATCTTTCGCAGGATGTCCCTCAGGAATATTCAGCGCCTCAAAATTGTAGTAATCCTTTTCAATTTCCGGTCCTTCTACAACTTCGTACCCCATGCCTACGAAGATCCTCTCCACTTCCTCCAACGCTATCGTATTCGGATGACGGTGTCCCATATTATTCTTCCCGGCAGGAAGAGTCACATCGATGACCTCCGCTTTCATCCTGGTCTCCCGCAGGGAACGTTCCATTTTCACTCTGTATTCTTCCAATACTTTTTCTATCTCTTCTCTCGTCTCGTTGACAAACTGCCCTACCTTGGGTCTATCTTCCGGTGCTACATCCTTCATACTTTTCAGAACCGCCGTAAGTTCCCCTTTTTTTCCCAAGTAATTCACGCGAATCTCATTCAATTTCTCAAGCGCATCGCTGGCTTCTATCTGTCTGATGGCTTCTTCTTTAATCTGGTTTAATTTTTCTTTCATTGCTTTTCCTTTCTTCTAACTGTCAGGGAAGCGGTTATTAGGAGCACTTTCCTATTGAAATAAAAAATCCCTGACACTACTCTCATAATGTCAGGGACGAAATTTATTCCGCGGTACCACCCGAATTCCTGTTAGATAACAGACTCTCTTCTCACGTAACGTGTGATCTACGTCCTGAACTAATTTATGCTTCCCAAAATCACAAAACGGCCAAGCAATATATTTCATTCAGGATGCTCCGGTGGGAATCTCAAGCGACATCTGAACTGGGGGAAGCTTTCAGCCGGTGACTTCCTCTCTCTGACAGAAAATGTAACTCTACTAACACCTTCATAGCATTTCTTGTTATATATTTATTTTATAGCATTCTAACTGATTCCCATTGTAGTGAATCTTTTTTCAAATGTCAAGTCTCTTCTTTTCTGTACATCAATTGTTGTTATGAAGCCGTACGCCGAACAGAAATTTATAGGCCGGCCCAAAATATCTGTTGATATAAGCTCCTATCATAATGATATAAATGCACATGTACAGCCAAAGCATGATAACAACGATAGTCGCCAAATTGCCGTAAGTGCTGAAATCATTCACTCCTCCCACATAGATGGAAAAGGCCCATGAAAACAAGTTCCAAACGATTGCGGAGAAAACAGCCCCTGGTATCTGCAGCGTGAATTTCAGTTTCTTATTGGGTATATAGGCATAAATCATGGTAAACCCTAAAATCATAATTACAAAGGAAAACAACAATCGGAAATTCATTAAAAAATCGAATATCTTTTTTGTCTCCGGCACATTTCTGATCACGCCGTTTACCAAAGCATTTCCAAATACCATTACTACCAGGGATAATAGCAAGACTAAGAGCATGAGTATCGTATAGAAAGCGGCGATTCCCCGAAGCACCACATAATTTCTATCCTCATCTACGTCGTTGATCTCATTCAATCCCCGGATAAGGGCCAGCATTCCCTTCGCCGCCGACCAGAGCGTAGCGATTGCCGCTATGGAAATGACTCCCGCCGATTTATCATACACATCTTCTATAATCGATACTACAAGGGAATCCACCATATCCGGCGTCATATCCGTCATAAAGGTCATGAGATTCGCTTCCGTGATGGTCGTATACGGAATGATGGAGCAAAGCAAAATCAGCATGGGAATTAACGACAAAAAAAGGAAAAATGCCGTACTTGCTGCAAAAGCGCTGATATTTTTTCTGTTCGTCTGTCTATTGAAGTCATTGAAGATATAAAGGATTCTTTTAAACACTCACCGTCTCCCTTCCACCTGTTAATATGCATTTTTTATTTCGCAGGTCTGGTAAAAAAATGATAGAATACCCTGCGCATCAAAGCCCGTATTCGCCATAGCTTTCGCGCCGTTCTGAGACATTCCTACGCCGTGTCCGTATCCTCCCCCGACTAAGGTATATCCTACCACAACGCTTCCTTCTTTGCTAGTCGTAATTGTCATATAGGCGCTGGGAAGCAGCGTGGGTGTCGCCACCTCACTTCCATCCTGTCTGATTACCATACTCTCTCCATCGCTTAGCACATATCTTATATTGTGCTCTGATATGATTTTATATGTATTTTTTGTCCCTTCTATGATGAGTTCATCCGCCGCGCCACCGCTGTTTCTTTTTTCGATATAGATATTCTTTATCTCTCCCAGTTTTTTTACGGGCTCACTTGAAAAGCTTCCGTCCTTTATCTTTGTCAGAACGAGTTTTTCATTCGCTTCATAGCGCTTTTGAATTGAAGCAAGGATTTTCTCTGAGTCCACATGTTCCACTTCATATTTCCACCGGTACCAAGCCTCTTCTTTTTCGTAATCAGAATCGAAGGACCTGCCGATGAAGGAAGCGAATACATCCTCCTTCGTCATTTCTTCTCCGCTATATTGCTCACCACCTTCTCCTATCCGCTTTGCTACTAGATAGGAAGTATCCTCTTCGGAATCTGATTTCCATATATTGGTGTCCGAACCGAAACCACAGGAGGTGGAATAATAATAGGAACCGCACAACTCTTCGCCGTAGTACAGCAGTTCTCCCGCCGTATCCTTCACCGCCTTGGTGGTCTGGGCGTTCTCAGCGATATTATTATATACTTGATATCCTGCGCTGTCATCCACATGCGCTCCGAACTGGGCGATACCCGAATGGGACATATGCCTGTAGGCGTAGGTTCTGGCGCATATCGCCTGCGCCTTCAACGCTTCTAACGGATAAGAGGCCGGCATCTCGCTCGGAACCACGGAATACAAATACTCCTCTAACAAGACTTCATTCACGGCCACCAAGCCTTCCGAAGTACGGGATATCTCCAGCTTTCCCCGATAAGCAGGCGTTCCCTGCGCACGCCCTATGGACAATAGCTGAATTCTTCCCGTCAAAGCTGTGGGCTCTATATAAACCCTTTCTCCTGCAAAAAATTCGCTGTCTCTATCGATAACAACTTTTTCTCCTGCCTTATGTTCTTCTCTCTTCAAGTCATTGTAATTGCCATAGCTTACCGTAAAATCCGTGTCCGCCGTAAATTCCAGCTTTTCATGATAAGCGCTGGCAAAATCCGTATTTTTTATGACCACTCGGATATTTTCCATGGCTTCGTCTCTGGTGATAAGTCCCGCACATACAATCCCATCCTCCAAAACGAAATCCGTAAAATTATAGCCGATCCGCAGGTCTTCCTGTCCGCACTCGCTCAGTGTCCCGTACAGTTTATAAATCTTCAGCCCTTCATCATAAGGATATTTTCCATATCCTTCGATTTCGATACTGCCATCTCCGAAGCTTAATAACTTCCCGTTTATCTTTTCATTCTTGATTTTTACCGATTGCAGGATTCCGTCTGCAAATTCCATATCGGCAATCTGCTCCCTCTGCGCTTGCTCAGCCTTCTCATATGGAATTTCTATTTCGTATCCTTGCACGAACGCCCGCAGCGTACCGTCCTGCGCTTCTACTAACCATGTATTATGCAGACTATATCCGCGGCTCACCGCCTGATAGACGGCAAGGAATATATCATCCTTCTTATATGCCTTGATTACCTGGTATTTGTATTGAGGAAACGAATCCGAGGCATAAAAAAATCTCCCCTTCTCCGTCAGCATTTCTTTCTCTGCAAACGCATTTCCTTCTTCGTCCCATACCTCCAGCCCCGTCCCCAATATAACTATATTCTCAAAAGCGATTCTCTCTCTCATATCATAATAGGTGAGCAGGCTGTCGTAAAGACGATACCAATCCTCTTTCAAAAAAAAGAAGCCGTCTTTATACTTCTCTTCATATTCCTTCTCATACCCGGATGCGGCATCCTGCGGCATAGCTGCAGAAAATATGCTTAAAAACTGTTCGTAGGTTAAGACTGCTTCCGGATTCGCAGCCAACTCCCCCTTAAGCTCAGCAAGAGCCGTTTCCAACCCGTCTCCTGCCTCCAGTGCCTCGCTGAGAAGCAGCACATCCTGAAGCCTTATGTATTCTCCTTCGGGCTGTTTTATCCTCCCCATGCGGATACTTACAGCCAATATGTAAACAATAATAAGCAGGCCAACGATACAAAACAGCATTTTCAGAAACATTCTGACATTTTTATTCATTAAAAATCTCCCGGTCTTCTATTTTCACGCGGCAACGCCGGAATACGACGCCTCATAAATCATAATTTTCTATTGGAAAAAAGCAGCCAATACGGCTGCTTTTTTCCTTCGTAGCATACTACATAAATCCCCAAAATGCCGGTTCTTGTACTTTGACTCCTAGCAAAGCTAGGTGGGTGACCGCAACCTTACTTTTGCCTTCCCCTCCAATCCTCTTTCGAGTGGGGGCTTGACAGCGATAAGGCAATGTAGGAATCCCGTTTAAAGTATCTGTAGGTTCAAAATAACAAGAGTTATCGAACATTTCAGGCTACTATTATTATATCCAACCTACATATAAAATACAACTGTTAATTTTTTGATACTCTTTTTTGACCTGACCTGCAATCCGCTCTATAAAAAATATAAGAATGTCAATAAATCGCTATTGGTCCATAAGGACCATCGATGATTTCTATTTTTGTTTCAAAAATATTTGTCAAAAGTTCCGGATCCATAATATCTTCAACCGTTCCGAAAGCAGCAATCCGTCCTGCTTTCATAGCACAGATCCTGTCAGAATATTTGGCTGCAAAATTTATATCATGCATTACCGTGAGAATGGTCCGCCCAAATTCATTGGCAGCATGCCTCAAATGCTCCATCATTTGAACGGAACGGGCAACATCAAGGTTGTTCAGAGGCTCATCCAACAATACATATTCCGTCTCCTGACACAAAACCATTGCCACATACGCTCTTTGCCTTTGACCGCCGGAAAGCTCGTCTAAATACCTATTTTCTAAATCAGTCAGATCCAAAAAATCAATATATTTAGAAATAATCGACTCATCCTCTTTTGTTAATCTGCCCTTTGAATAAGGAAACCGTCCAAAGCCAGCTAATTGTCTGACAGTAAGTCTTGTTACAAAATGATTTTCTTGCCGTAAAATAGTCAGAACTTTTGCCAAATCTTCTGATTTCGATTTAGAAACATCCATATTGGCTATCTCTATTTGCCCCTCGTCCATATTCAGAAGTCTTCCGATCATCAAAAGGGCCGTAGATTTTCCTGCGCCATTGGGGCCGATCAAAGAAGTAAGGCCAGCCTTCGGTATTTGGATATTTAAAGGGCCAATTTCCACCTCATCCGTATACTGCTTTCTCGCATTAAGAATCTTTATCATAAAGTTCCCTTCCTTAACATTACAATCAGAAATACAATTCCCCCAAACATTTCAATAATGACGGAAACAACACCTTGCGCCCTGAAAATATGATACATAAAAAAATATGAGCCTGTTATTATCAAAAATCCTATCGCAAGCGCCATTGGGAAAATATATCTGTGGTCATAAGTCGGCGCTGCCTGATAAGTTAAAGTCGCAACTAAAAATCCATAAAAAGTAAGCGGACCGACTAAAGAGGTTGAAATTGACATCAGAACAGAAACTAATACAAGGGTATATATTACCCCAAATTGATGATTAACCCCCAAAGAAGTACTGGCATTTTTTCCAAGTGACAATACATTTAGTTTTTTAGAATAGGCAAGGATAAGTAATGCCGCGATTATTACAATGGGAATTGCAACGGGAAAGTACTCAGCCTCCGCATTATTGACAGAGCCGAACAATCTCGCCTGTAAAACATCAAATTCAGATGGCGCCAGAAGTCTTCTCATAAAAGATGACACAGACTTCAGACCGGTTCCAATAATAACTCCGACCAGAAGCATGAGCTGTAAATTTCCATACTTTCCGGAAAGCAGCCATCCATAAAGCATCAGGCACATCAAAATCATAATGGCAACTTTAAATAGAAATGATTCAATGCCGCTGAAATTCACAAATACACTGGCACCGAAGAAAAACATTGTACTGGTATTTATTGCCCCATAAAGTGCTTCAAACCCTAGAAGTGAAGGTGTTATAATCCTGTTATTCGTACTCGATTGGAAGGCAACTGTAGCTAAACTTTGACAAATTGCAGAAATAATCATTGCTGTAATCGCTACCATCCTTCTCTTCACAACCGGAATAAAAGAAGGGGAATCTAACGGCACAGGGTTCCCATAAACCAAAAGCCCGTAGGAAGCAAGTACCCCTAACGCAATCAACGTTATCAGCAAAATCCAATAACGTTTTTCCTCTTTCTTAGAACGAAAAGCTCTGGCCGATCTATTTTTATTATAAACAAACCCGCTCATCTCAGCCTCCTTTGTTTCAACAAAATAACAATAAATATAACCGCTCCCACAGTTCCAAGTATCAAAGAGACAGGAACTTCAAAGGGCATTATGATCGTGCGGGAAATGATGTCACAAAGGGTGATGGCCCCCATTCCCAATACACATACCCAAGGCAGATTACTCCTAAGATCATCGCCTCGGTACATTGAAATAATATTCGGTACAATTAGTCCTAAAAAAGGCAAGTTTCCGATAACAGCCGCAACAATCCCAACTGCAAAGGAAATAAGACCGGTGCCCCAAATAACAATCTTGTTATAATTTACCCCAAGGCTTGTTGCAACATCTTCCCCTAATCCGGCCAGAGTCAATCTATCCGCATAAATAAAAATAAAAAAAGTAACTATCACGATTAACCATAGATATTCATATCTTCCGATTTGAACCGGCGCAAAAGAACCTACAAACCAGGTTTCAATATTTTGCGTCATTTGAAAAACGAGTCCGATAAAAGTGGAAATTGCAGAAATGACTGCTCCAAGCATCATTCCTATAATCGGGACAATTAAAGACGAACGAAGTTTAACCCTTCTTAAAAACAAAAAGAAGATCATAGTCCCTATAAAAGAAAAAACAATCGCCCCCGTCATTCTTAAAACCAAAGTCGGCGCAGGAAATACCAAATAAACAAAAACAAGTCCCAGGCCTGCCCATTCAATTGTTCCGGTTGTGGTAGGTTCCACCAGGCGATTCTGGGTGATAAGCTGCGTTACCAGTCCTGACATCGACATTGCTGCGCCGGTAAGCATTAATGACGCTGTTCTTGGAACACGGGTTATGAAAAACATATCCATCCCATCTTCTTGTCCTTGTATATCATAAACTCCGGTAAACAATGATATAATACCTAAAATAAAAACAATAATAACTGCTAGTATAAAAGGCTTTGTCCATATTTTATTGTAATTATAATGCTGGGGCTGAGAAATCTCAGCCCCTGTGAATTTATGTACTGTGTTTTTAGGCACTTTGTTACACTCCTTTATACTACTTTGCCAAAGCGCTTGCAAGATCTCCAAATAACTCTAAATAAGTTTGTATTGACTCATTTGTATAGGTATCGTTCGGTGCGTATATTATCTGTCCCTCCGTAACGGCAGTTGTGTTTTGAAGGGCAGGAGAATTATCGATCACATCCTGAGCAGGAACTGCATCCTCTGCAGAAGATATTGCCGCGTCACGATCCAGTACGAAAATCCAGTCCGGATTACTTTGCGCGATAGCTTCAACAGAAATATCATCACCTTGATGATCTGAAGTAGCGCCGTCAACCTCTAATGCTGAGACCCATCCAAAAACTTCATACATCGGCCCCCAGACACGTCCGGAACGAGGAGCAGAAAAACCAATCTCTCCGCCGGAAACTACAACACTGATAACGGTGTCTGTGCCATTATACGCAGACTTTGCATCTTCAATAGCTTTATCAAAATCGGCTACCAATTGTTCAGCTTCATCATTTTTATCAAAAATTTTTCCCAATGCAATGGTAGAGTCCTTAAGTCCGTTTATTAAGTTATCTCCCGGTGCCTCCGCTTCCTCGGAGACATCAAAATTAAGGTCAATAACAGCAGCATTTGGCACTAACGCTTTTATGTCTTCATAATAACCGGCAAATCTTTGACCTACAATAACAAGTTCAGGGTCTACCGCCGCTATAATTTCAAGATTTGGTTCGCTGTGATTCCCAATATCCTGAACAGAATCATCACTTACATATGACGAATCCGCAGGCATTACTCCCTTTGGAACCGCCGCTAATTCAATTCCCCAATCTGCTAAAGTTTCAAAGGTTCTATTATCCAAAGCCACTACATTCTTGGGATTTATGGGAACAGTAACCGTTCCATGAACATCTGTGATTTCAACTGTCGTGACTTCGGCAGGCTCACTTTCCTCCTGACTGGTTTCGGGAGCAGTAGTTTCACTTTCCTCCTGACTTGCCTCAGGAGCGGCGGTTTCACTTTCCTCCTGGCTGGTTTCTGGAGCGGCGGTTTCATTGCTTGAATTTGCACAGCCCATGAGCATCATGGCAAAAGCTGTTGTAAATACAGTTATTTTAAGTAAATTTAATTTTTTCATATATAATCTCCTTGTATATATGCTCGCTTTCCTCGCTATGATAAAATACAATATAAAATTACTATGTAATTAAGATTAGCGAGTTCCAACTTTTAGTTTGAAGAAACAAAAGTTAGTCCGGACTAACTCATTATAGCTTACTATAAACAGATGCTTATTGTCAACCGGCATTTAAAATTATATTTTCTAGATACATAAAAAGAAAGGGTATTCCAAGCCATTACATGACTTGGGATCCCCCCCTCTTTCTTTGTTGAGAAACTTCTCTTAAGCTATTAATCTTAAATATTTATATTTCCATAGGCCTTGTAGCCTCTTTCAGCCACGCCTCCTCCTCTTCCGTCAGATACTTTTTCATTCTTTTATAAACTTCTGCATGGTAACTGTTTAGTCGTTCCACATCTATCGGCTGCATAAACTCCGTATCGATAGCGTCTCTGTCGATAGGCACAAAAGTAAGGGTATCAAAACACATGAACTGACCGTCCGCATTCTTTTCTCCTTTCTTAGCCACAATGACATTCTCCGTACGTATCCCATGGCTGCCTTCGATATAGACACCCGGTTCGTTAGAAATGACCATCCCCTCCTCAATGATCGCTTCCGCTGCTCCCTTTGCAAAACGCCAGCGAATACTCTGAGGGCCTTCATGTACATTGAGTATATAGCCGATTCCATGTCCGGTTCCGCATTTATAATCGATTCCGATATCCCATAACGGCTGTCTCGCCAATATGTCCAGATTTCTTCCTGTACAGCCATAGAGAAATCGAGCCTGCGTAAGCTGTAACATGCCGATAGTGACCTTGGTGAAGTGCTTCTTTATTTCGGGGCTGATTTCCCCTAAGACGACAGTTCTCGTCACGTCGGTAGTTCCGCCCATATACTGTCCGCCGGAATCAACCAGCAGCATTCCCTCCGCCTTTATTTCCTTCGCGCTCTCAGGCAACGCCTCATAATGCATCATAGCGGCGTTTTCCTTATAAGCACTGATGGTCGGAAAGGACAGATCGAGAAATCCAGGGATTTCTCTTCGCAGACCGTCTAAATATTCCGCCGCAGTAAGCTCCGTAATTTTCTCTTTTCCCGCGTTTTTCTTAAGCCAGCAGATAAATTTTATAACAGCTGCACTGTCCTTAAGATATATCTCTTCCATTCGGGAAAGCTCGATCTTATTTTTTACTGCCTTCAGGGCTTCCGTAGGATTGCTTTCAAAAACACATTCCGCTTTGTCCGACAAAATCTTATATAAAGTATAATTGATATTCCCTTCGTCCAGAAGCACTTTCCCTTCATAGTCATAACCGCCGAGGAATCTTTCAGTATTTTCATAGTCCTCGATTACGATATGGTTTTTCGATGCATATTCTGTGAACTTTGCTGTAATCTCCTGGGGCTGTATGAAAAGATACAGCTCCTCCGGCGTAAGAAAGCCGTAGGAAAGTGCCACGGGATTGCAAGCAACATCATTACCCCTTATATTCATAAGCCACATCAAATCGTCGAGCTTACTCAGCATGAGGTATGCTGCTCCGGATGTTTTCATCTTTTCCCTGACCGTAAGAAGCTTCTCCTCCATGCTCTGTCCGCTTATTTCCTCCGGAAGGACTATGACCTCGTGTGCCGGCAGAAAGGGTCTCTCCTGCCATAAGTTTCCTGCAACATCCTCCTCGTAGGAAATACGGATATTCATACCTTTCAGCTTCCGTTCCAGCTCTTTTCCTTCTTTGCAGCTCACCGTCCGCCCGTCGAAGCCGAGGGTCTGTCCGTTCTTTATATTTTCCTTAAGAAAATCGGGAATATCAGGCACACCTTCTTCCATCATCCGGAAAAGCTCGATTCCGCTTCCTGCAAGCTCGTTTTCGGCCTGAATGAAATATCTTCCGTCCGTCCACAGCCCCGCCATGTCGTGCCCTACTACAAGGGTGCCGTTAGAACCTGTAAAGCCGGAAAAGTATTCCCTTACCTTAAAATAATCATCCACGTACTCGGAACCGTGAAAATCCGAGGTCGGAATCATATAAAAATCAATTCCCTTCTCCTTCATACAGTAGCGTAGTTTTGTAAGTCTGTCCTGAACCATCAATAGCTCTCTGCCTTTCCGGCATTTAATATTCCTACTGCGGAGGAAGTTCCGATTCGCTCACACCCCTCATTTAGGAATGCTTCCAAATCTTCTCTCGTCTTTACCCCGCCCGCTGCCTTTATTTTTACCTCTGCTCCGATATGATCCTTGAACAACCTTACATCCTCAAGCGTCGCACCGCCCGTTCCGAAGCCCGTAGAGGTCTTGATGTAATCTGCGCCCGCTGCTGTCACCGCCTTGCATAGTGCGATTTTCTCCTCTTCAGTCAAATAGCATGTTTCGATAATTACTTTCAGAATATTCTCACCGCAAGCCTTCTTTATCGTGCGGATTTCACCCTCCACCTTATCGAACAGACCGTTTTTCACATCGCTGATATTTACCACCATATCGATTTCACGAGCACCGTCCTTTACGGCCTCCTCAGCCTCCGTCACTTTCGCCGCCGTCACGCTGTAGCCCAAGGGAAATCCGATAACCGTGCAAATATTGATTTTTTCTCCATATGCGTCGTGAATGCGTTTCACGTAAGCAGGAGGAACACACACAGAAGCGGTCTTGTATTCCAGCGCCTCCTCGCATAAAGTCTCGATATCCTTCCATGTTGCAAATGCCTTTAGCTGCGTATGATCTATATGCCGCAGGATTTCTTCGTTCGTCATAAAACTTTCCTCCATTTTCTTCTATAAATCTTATTCTAATATGAAATGAAAAAAAAAGAAAGATGCATCTGTTTTTCAGTTTTTTAATATACTGTTAATAGATAGATTTTTTTCAACTTTTTAGTTAAATATTTCATTTTATCTATTTTTATAAGTATTTTTATGATATTATTGACCTGTTGACAGTTTATAATTCCAGCCTCTCATTTGCGGGGGGTATTGAGTATCAGCGAAAGGAGGACTATCTTATGGATCACAATGTTTATTCCGAAGTTACACCGGAAATCGTACAGTTGGCGAAGCTAAGCGAAAAAGCCGACATTATCGAGACCGAGCTTTTTACGAAATATGATGTAAAGAGAGGACTTCGTGATTTAAATGGAAAAGGGGTGCTTGCCGGACTCACGCGGATTTCCGACGTGCGTGCCAGCAAAATGGTGGACGGCGTTCAGGTGCCGATTCACGGAGATCTGTTTTATCGCGGCTACAATGTAAAAGACCTCGTTGCCGGATTTACAAAAGACAACCGCTTCGGTTTCGAAGAGACAACTTATCTCTTATTGTTCGATAAATTGCCTACAGAAAAAGAACTGGCAGATTTTACAGCTCTGCTCGCCTATTACAGAAGCTTGCCCACAAGCTTCGTCCGCGATATCATCATGAAGGCTCCCAGCAAGGATATGATGAATACTTTGGCAAGAAGCGTTCTGACGCTATATTCCTATGACGACAGGGCTGACGATACTACTCTTCCAAATGTGCTCAGACAGAGCCTGCAGCTCATCAGCCTGTTTCCTCTGCTAACCATTTACGGCTATCAGGCATACAGTCACTATCATGACGGCAAGAGCCTGTATATTCATTCATCTAAGCCGGAATTATCTACCGCTGAAAATATATTGCATATTTTGAGACCGGATAGCTCCTACACTCCTTTAGAGGCACGGATACTGGATATTGCTCTCGTATTACATATGGAACACGGCGGCGGAAACAATTCCACCTTTACCACACATGTCGTCACGTCTTCACTGACAGATACTTATTCCGTTATCGCGGCAGCTATCGGCTCCTTAAAGGGTCCCCGCCATGGCGGCGCCAATATAAAGGTAGTACAGATGTTTGAAGATATGAAAAAAGAAATCTCCGACTGGGAGGACGAGGAACAGGTGTCTGCCTATCTTACAAGATTGCTGCATAAGGACACATTCGACCATGCCGGCTTGATCTACGGTGTCGGCCACGCCGTTTATTCCAAATCAGATCCTCGCGCTGTCATTTTTAAATCTTTCGTAGAAAAACTTTCCGAAGAAAAAGGGCTGCAGAAAGAATTCGCGCTCTATTCTCTCGTAGAAAAACTGGCACCGGAGGTCATCGCAAGGGAAAGACAGATATACAAAGGCGTCAGCATCAATGTGGACTTCTATTCCGGCTTCGTATATCACATGCTCGGCCTTCCTATGGAATTGTATACGCCAATTTTCGCTATCGCACGCATTTCAGGCTGGTGCGCTCACCGCATGGAGGAACTTGCCAACAACGGGAAGATTATCCGTCCCGCCTACAAACCCATCGGCGAAAACCGCAGCTATACGGAAGTTTCGGATAGAAAGGGATCATCTTAGAAGTTGCAAATATAAAAACCAACAGATTACTGGTCTGCTGGTTTTTTTGAACAATTATTTTTTTTTCGTATCTACTCCGTCTATGAACATCTTTTTCGCCCTATTGGAAGCTACCGCGAATAAGACTAAAACGATAATGAAGCCGCCGAAGGCTATGAGCGATATATAGGCGGGACCGCCGTACTCAGTGGTTATAATGCCCATCAGACCGATTGCACATGTAAGAATTCCCATGAACAGCGCTTTGGGGAACATATAAGTAATAAAACCTTCCTTATCGCGGATCTTATTCACATCCACGTCTTTGCTGACCAGCGCTCCGCCCGATATATTTCCTGTCGTCCTCATAGTAATAGCGGAATAAATCAGGTATATCCCGCTGATAATAATTAATAGGTCAAACATATTTGATGTATCCATAGTATTCTGCTCCTTACTTAAGCTTTAAGAACTCTTCCACTGTTTTTTGCATCGCTTCTTTATCGCAGATATAGTCGTGAATTACCGGTGCTGATTTTATTTCCTCAATAGCTTCGGGTACGGCTACGTTAGCCAGTGCAGACAGCTCATCCACCAGTTCGAAATCCGACATTCTATCGTATTTCTCATCGATTGCATTCATCACGCTTCTCGTAAACTTGAAGGGACTTGCAGTAGAAGCGATGACCGTAGGCGTCTCGTCCTTGGTCTCCTCCTTATACTTGCCGTATACGCAGGCCGCAACCGCAGTGTGCGTATCGATGACATATCCAGTCTCCTCATACAAGGCCTTGATGGTGGCCGCCGTCTCCTGCTCGGAAGCGTAATTTCCGTAGAAATCTGCAAGAAGTGCTCTCATTGGCTCCGTAATCTCATATTTGCCGTCTCCGCCCAAAGCCTTCATAAGCTGTGCCGTCTTATCTCCGTCACTTTCCGCTATTTTATATATTAACCGCTCCAAATTGCTGGAAATAAGAATATCCATCGAAGGAGAGCTGGTCAGAACAAATTCTCTGTTTCTATCATATACACCGGTCCTAAAGAAATCATAAAGCACCTTATTGTCATTAGAAGCGCAAATCAGTTTATCGATAGGAAGTCCCATGTTCTTCGCATAAAACGCTGCCAGAATATTGCCGAAATTGCCCGTAGGAACCACTACGTTGATCTTCTCCCCCTCTGTTATTTTCTCTTCCGCAAGCAGTGTTGCGTAAGCATACACGTAATATACGATCTGAGGAACGAGACGGCCGATATTGATGGAATTAGCAGAAGAAAACTGGTAGCCCTGCCCGTCCATCCTCTTTGCAAGCTCCTTATCCGCGAAGATGCACTTCACTCCGGTCTGAGCATCGTCGAAGTTCCCGTGGATACCAACTACATATGTATTATCGCCCTTCTGTGTAACCATTTGCTTCTCCTGAATTGGACTTACACCGTTTTTAGGGTAAAATACGATAATCCTCGTACCTTCTACGCCTGCAAAGCCCGCAAGTGCCGCCTTGCCCGTATCGCCCGAGGTCGCTGTGAGAATGACGATTTCATTCGTTACATTGTTCTTTTTCGCTGCCGTGGTCATTAAATGAGGCAGGATGGACAATGCCATATCCTTAAAAGCAATGGTAGCTCCATGAAACAGTTCGAGGTAATAAGCCTTGTCCGCGCTTACTAAAGGAGCAATAGATTCCGTATCGAATTTCGAATCATAAGCACGTCCGATGCAGTTTTTCAGTTCTTCCTCCGTAAAATCCGTCAGGTACAGCTTCATGACTTCATAGGCCACTTCCTGATAGGTCATGCCTGCCAGTTCCTTCAGGCTCTTGTCAAGTGCCGGAACGTGGTCGGGAACGAATAATCCTCCATCCTCGGATATACCTTTTAAAATGGCCTCCGATGCCCTTACCCGTATACCGTTATTTCTCGTACTGTTATATAATACTTCCATTGTGCCACCTCTCAGCTCTTTTTATCTTAGAGTCCCTTGCGTGAGACGCTGTTATCGGTTAATAAGTATAACATATATTTTATATCCGTGCAACGCCATGTCATGAGAAAAATTCATGTCCGCCATAAGAAAACAGCAAAGTCAGGCTGTTATCGAACCATTTCATTTTCTCGGGGTCCGCATACTTTCGCGATGCAAAATAAAGAGCACCCTTCGTAATGTCCTCTCCATACAGTACCTTGTCCACCGCTTCCTTCGTTTCCTCACTGACGCTCACCTTCTCATACCTTCCGTCCGAAATAGGGGAGAACTGGGCGACCCCATTCTCTCTCTGGAATACGACCTCCTTTACGGTATCAGGGAATTTATTGCTTTCCACCCGATTCATTACCACTCCGGCAACCAGCATCTTGCCTGTAATATCCTCTCCTCCCGCTTCCGCTTCCACGATTCTTAAAAGTACCTCATAATCTTCCTTGGCCAGCGTGTATTTCGCTTTTTTCTCGATGACATTGTAGTCTACTACCCTCTGTCCTGACGACGCTCGCGTTACCAACCGGATAAATGTGGCCGCGTCCAGACGCGCCTGATCCTCCATAAAACGGATTTGAAACGCCGGGGTAGCAGCAATTCTGTTAATCTGCAGTTCCTTCACATTAAACCACGTGACGGCGAGGATCACATTACACAACAACAATATGGTCATATTCTTTTTGTACGTCTTCATATTTTCAAGTCCTCTTTTTATTTTCATGAATCTTCAGTTGCCAAGATTCATGACCTTTATTTTTGTCATACAAATGTAACAGTTCTTTAATATTTTATACAAAGAGTGCTGAAAATATTTCTAAATTTGTATTCTTTTTTCTAAAATGTTATACTTAGGATAAAATAATGACAAAATTTGAGAAAATATTATTTTTTATTCTATAAAACGAGGGGTGCCATGGATAAAAAACTTCCCGGCGTATATGCTGCAAAGAAAAAAAATAACTCCATTTATTACCGTGCTTCTATCACTTTCAGAGAAAAGCATATAAGCCTTGGAAGCTATGACCTCGAAGAAACAGCCCACCTCGCCTATAAGGAGGCTCAGTTTCTCATCAAATCCGACTCCATAAACGTAGAGGATTACTCTCCGGATTCCCTTTTAGCCTTCGGGAAATGGGTCAGCCTGCTGAATTTCCGGGATAACGGACTTTATTTTGCAACACCTATCTACATGCGGAAGAAATATTTTTTATACTACTATTCTCTTACCTACATTCTAAAATTCGATATCGACGATTTATTCTACTATTCCTCCCGCAAAATTATGCGGAGAGGAAGCCATCTTTTCGTTGCCGACTACGGGATGCAGGTCAATATACTCAACCGATACGGTATAAAAAATTACGCGGTGGCCGATAAAGATTACCGGTTTATCAATGGGGATCCTACCGATTTCCGTTATGAAAATATTGAAATCCTCAATCGATTTCATGGAATCAGCCATATTCCCTCCGCAAAAGGCATGAGATACAAAGTGCGCATCCATGTGAAGGGCAATTATGTCGTGGGTGTCTATCATACGGAGGAGGAAGCCGCTATCGCCTATAATAAGGCAGTGGATGTATTAAAAAGAAACGGCATAGACCGCAATTATTCCCTTAACTACATCGAAGGGCTTTCTCCTGCTGTCTATGCCGATATATATTCAAAACTTAAAATTTCTCCAAAATTAACTGCGCTTTCTTCAACCTATAGTAACCTTATTTCTCAGAATAGTCAATAAAACTGATATTCAAATCAATATCACCTGTTATTCCGCTTACCTTGCCCTCCAGAGTATACTGCCACATCTGGAACTGATACGGATAATCCGGCACGTCCTCCTGCTGAGACAGCCAGATATCATAGCCGGTCAGTTTTGTCAAATCAACCTGTTTAATCAGCCATTCCTTAGTTCCATAAACCATCGGTTTATATCCTGCATTTTTTATAGTGTCCAAAAAGGCCTTGGCTATAGTAGTCTTCTGGTCTCTGGACAACGCTTCTATCCTCGCAGTATCATTCTTCACATATTCCATATCGAAGGCGATAGGGTAGGTTATCTTATAATTGCTTAGATTCTGCAAATTCTGAATGACGAAATTAGCCTCTTCTATCGCCTCGTCCGACGTAATAGCCTGCGAGAAAAAGTAAATACCAATGTCCAGCCCTGCTTCCGAAGCCTTCACAATATTATCCGCGAACTTCTCATCCAATACGATCTGGCCGCTACCATATCCCCTGGCTCCCAGGCGTATCATAACAAAATCGATTCCTGCCCCCTTTAGGCTGGCGAAATCTATCTCCTCGTTATATTTGGACACATCCGCTCCCAAATAGGAAACGCTTTTTCCTTCCTGATAATAAGCCATCTTGTCAGATTTCATTGTAAGATTTGTAAAATCATAAATATTCTTCTCCAGATATGGATTGATCAGCACCCATTCCTCTGAACCGTTGGCATATGTAATCAATGTATGCTTTCCATCGTTTTCAGGCAATTCCTGCTGTTCCCTGTCATATTGGGAATACTTATCGCCTTCTGTCTGCGCGTCCCCTAAATCCTTCAATTCAGACGTCTCGTCCTCCGATCCGCTTACAGATTTCGGCTCATCGTTCGGATACATATCCCAAAAATCCAAGTCCGAAGCCGTGAGCTTATTCTCCTCATACAGCCTCTCGATATTCCTCATCCTGCTGGCGCTGCCGTTCACCGCAAGGTCCTGCTCCCCCTCGGAAGCGACCGGCGCACTGTCTCCCGTTACACTTGAATCCCCGTGCTCCACCGCCATAACAGTTGTATTCTGTGCTTTCTCTGCCCTAAGCTTCGCTGAAGATGCCTGCTCCTGCTTCGCAAAAAACACTACTCCAAGAATCAATAGAGCACTTAGGCTGACGCCTATCACCACGTATTTCGCAGAAAGCTTCGCCCCTATATCGTCATTTTCTCCCGGTAATCTCATCGCTTCACTTCTTTTCCATGATTTTATATCATTGATATCTTCCGTCATTTGCTTCACTAACAATTTAACATGAAATCGGTCTGTTCGCAAGTCTCTGCACGTTTCCCATATCCCATCGTGTGTGACCTTGTCAGCTGATGAAGCCTATGCTCTCTTCAAAATAGTCTTTTTCGGACACTTTTCCATGCAGACACCACATTCGATACACTTTTCGTAATCGATAGCAGCGTTAAAGTCTACAACGTCCACCGCCTCCGAAGGGCAGTTTCTCTTACAAAGCTGGCAACCGATACAGCCCACCGTACAGTTCTTGGTGGTCTGCTGCCCCTTGTCCTTGGAGTTACATGCCACCATATATTGGGCATCGTAAGGTATCAGCTCAATCAAAGATTTCGGGCATACCTCCACGCATTTTCCGCAGGCTTTGCATGCCTCCTTGTCGACTACCGCCACCCCTTTCACTACATGAATCGCGTCGAAAGGGCAGGCCGTAACGCAGCTTCCGCCGCCGAGGCAGCCATAGTTACATGACTTAGGACCTCCATTTGGTACAAAGGCCAGCATGCGGCAGTCCTGTACTCCAAAATATTCGTAATCCACCGAAGTTTTATCGAAGTCGCCCTGACATTTCACGAAGGCCGTCTTTCTAACCGCTTCCTCAGCTTTCACTCCCATGATTCCGGCGATGACCTTGCCCACCGCCTCTCCGCCTACCGGACAGGCACCCACTGCAGCTTCTCCCCTGACAATGGCCGAAGCCAGACCGGAGCAACCGGGAAAGCCGCAGCCTCCGCAGTTATTTCCGGGCAGTGCTGCCAGCACCGCTTCTTCTCTTTCATCTACGTCTACCCTGAACTTGATTGCCGCGATGCCTAGAAACAGACCGATAAAAAGTCCGATTCCTCCCACAATCGCCATAGCAATTACAACACCTACTGTACTCATCCCGCATACCTCCTACAGCAAACCCGAAAATCCACAAAAAGCAATTGCCATAAGCCCCGCCGTTACGAGCACAATAGGCATTCCTTTAAAGGATTCCGGTATATCATTATATTCCATCTTCTCTCGTATGCCCGCCAATATCAGAATTGCAATTGTAAATCCTACCGAGGTTGCAAAGCCATTGACAATGCCGGTAACGATATCGTATTTCTTCTGAACGTTCACGAGGGCGATACCGAGCACCGCACAATTTGTCGTAATCAGCGGCAAATATACGCCAAGCGACTGATAAAGGGAAGGTATGAATTTCTTAAGGAACATCTCCACAAACTGAACCAGCGCCGCTATAACAAGAATAAATACGATGGTTTGCAAATACGTAATATTAAGCGCCTGAAGAACATACTTATAAATCACTCCCGATACTGCAGAGGCCAGCGTTATGACGAAAATAACCGATATTCCCATTCCTGCGGCCGTCTCCGTCTTCTTTGAAACTCCTAAAAACGGACACAAGCCCAAGAACTGGCTAAGGACAACATTGCTCACAAGGGAAGAGCCCACCAGAATAGTAAGTAAATCCTTGATATTTATATCAATAATCATTCACTTCATCCTCCTTTCCAGCAGTATCATCCGTTATTTCAGTAATTTCTATCTCCTTTATTTTTTCCTTTTCAGCACGCTTACTGGTATCGTAAAACCGGTGACCGCAGCCAGTATCAGAACAATTCATACAGTCTTCGCTGCAGCCCGACTGAATCTTAGAAACATCTCTGCCCTTTCTCTTACCTTTTATCTTGATCTTATTCTGAATAGCCGTAAGAGCCGCAAGAACAAAGAACGCTCCGGGTGCCATGATGAAAATAGTGCATGGTACATAGGCTTCCGGCATGATATGATATCCGAACAGTTCTCCTGCTCCTATGATCTCCCTCACCGCACCGATACAAGTGAGGGCAAAGGAAAAGCCCAGTCCCATTCCCACACCGTCAAAAAAAGACGGAATAACAGAGTTTTTCGAGGCGTAAGCCTCAGCCCTTCCCAAAATAATGCAGTTAACTACAATGAGCGGTATGTATATTCCGAGCGCATCGTATAAAGACGGAAGAAAGCCCTCCAAAAGAAGCTCCATCATCGTGACGAAGGAAGCTATTACAACGATGAACGCAGGAATCCTAACTTTGTCCGGGATAATGTTCCTAAGCAGGGAAATAAACATATTGCTGAGCGCCAGCACCACCATCGTTGTCAATCCCATGCCCAGACCATTAACCGCCGAAGTCGTCACCGCTAAGGTTGGACACATTCCAAGCATCAGCACGAAGGTTGGGTTTTCTTTTACCAGACCGTTAAAAAGCCTTTCATTTACACTATTCATTGCCGCTCCCTCCTTCCATGATGTTCGTATTAAGAAACGTACGGAAATAATAAAGTCCGGCATTTACACCATTCGTAACCGCATTGGTCGTAATCGTCGCTCCACTGATCGCATCAATCTGGTTATCTCTCTGAGCACCCGATTTCGTATATTCGAAGAAATCCACCTGCTTATCCGCAAATTGTGGTTTCAGCACTTCCTCCGCACGCATACCGAGTCCGGCAGTCTCCGATATTGACAAGATGGAGATTCCATTCAATGTACCACCTTCTCCTATACCCAGCATGAACTGGATGTCCCCGCTGTAGCCTTCATGGTCGGTTACTGTAATGACATAACCTAACATATTGTTATCGGCATCCAAAGCCTTCATAACCTCATCGATATCCACGGCTTCAAAGCCGAGCTCGCTCTTTTGTAACACCCATTCATCCTCCGCCTGTGCTGTCTGGACGATTTCGAAGCTTTCCGCCTCGGAAAAGACCTCTTTGCAGGCCTCTTGTTTTACCTTTGCCTTCTGCGTAGCAATAGGTTCCTTCGTCACCTGATAAACCACACCCAGAATAAGGCCTGCCGACAGCGTAATGACGAAGAGTATAAGAGCGTCTTTCAACATTCCTTTTATATGATCATTCATGCACTTTCCCTCCTTTTGTACCGAACGCCTTAGGAAAGGTCATTTTTTCAATAAGCGGAACGAGGAGATTACCTATAATAATCGCATAGGAAACACCCTCCGCCGACGGTCCGAACGAACGGAAGATGCCCGTAAGAACGCCCAGAATAATTCCGTAAATATACTGTCCTTTCTTGGTAATCGGACGGGTCACATAGTCCGTCGCCATGAAAAATGCACCCAGCATTAAGCCTCCTCCTGCAAGCTGTGCGCTGATATATGCCGGATCTGCTCCATGGCTGCCAAATAAACATAGAAATATCACGAAGCTTATGATATAGCTGCCGGGCACCCTTAAATCAATAATTCCCAGCAGAATTAAAAGACAGGCGCCGGCTATAATAGCTATCATAGAGGTTTCTCCAATGGTTCCTGCTGTCCTACCGATAATCATATCCAGAATGTTCACGGCTTCTCCATTTTCTATCAGGGCAAGCGGAGTAGCTCCGCTATAAGCATCCACCTCGAAGTTGTTCATGATGGGAGTAAAGGATATGAGTAAAAAACATCTCGCCGCCAACGCAGGGTTCATGAAGTTTTGCCCCAGACCCCCAAACAGCACCTTTACCACCAAAATAGCGAATATCCCACCAATCATGCCAATCCACCAAGGAACGGAAGAAGGCAGGTTAAGTGCCAGTAAAAGTCCGGTAACCACAGCGGAATAGTCACCTATTGTCACTGGTTTATTCATCAGTTTTTCGTATGTATATTCCGTAAGAACAGCAGACCCCACCGTCACACCTATCAAAATCAGCGCGTCCATTCCAAAATTATAGATACCGAAGCCCGCGGCAGGTAGCAGCGCAATTAATACGGAGAGCATAATACTGCTCGTTGTTACCTTGGACCTAACATGGGGATTGGAGGATACCTTCATCAAATCACTCACTTATCCTACCTCCTGCTTTTTCTTTTTCTCATTTGCTTTTCCTGATTTCTTAGCAAGCTGTATCTTACGCATAGACTTTATCGTCTGAGTAAGCGGCCTTCTGGCCGGGCATACATAACTGCAACAGCCGCATTCGCAGCATTCCATTCCCTGATGCTTTAGAAATGCGTCCTCGCTGTAATGCTCCGCGTAATCCGACAACATTTTGGGCACAATCCTGCCGGGACATACCTCCACACATTTTCCGCAATTGATACACGCACTTGGCTCCATCTGGGAAACCTCGTCCTGCGTCATACAGAGCAGAGCTGAGGCCGTTTTGGTAGTAGGTACATCCAAATTAAAAATGCTAAATCCCATCATAGGTCCGCCAGAGATGATCTTTGCCGGCAGCTTCTTAAAACCTCCTGCCTCATCAACCAGCTCCCTATAGCTCGTCCCTATCCGCACAAGGAAATTGCGCGGATCTGAAACAGCATCTCCTGTTACCGTTACTATCCTATGCATCAGAGGCATTCCCCACATGACTGCATGGTAAACCGCAACAATAGTATCCACGTTGTCTACGATACAGCCTGCATCCGCTGGAAGCATCTTGGAATTAATGCTCCTTCCGGTAGTCGCATAAATGATCTGACGTTCTGCACCCTGTGGATATTTTGTTTTTAAAGCCTTTACACTGATACGATTTTCGTTTTTGGTCAGTTTCTTTAATATATCGATACAGTCCGTTTTATTGTCCTCCACTGCCAGAATAGCCCGTGCATTATCGAACAGACTCAATATGATTTTAAGCCCCTCTACGATTTTTTCCGGTTCCTCTATCATCCTCCGGTAATCGGAGGTAAGATACGGCTCACATTCAGCACAATTGGCAATGATATAATCTATCTTCTCCGGCTCCCCCGGCGAAAGCTTTATGAAGGTGGGAAAGCCCGCCCCTCCCATGCCGACCACTCCTGCTTCTTTTATCCGCTCAACGATTTCTTCTTTCGTCAATTCCTTGTAGGAATCGACTGTAGAATATTCTATCTCTTCATATTTTTCATCATTTTCTACTATGATGCTCATTACGCTGTCCCCGGTCACTACCCGTCTAGGCTCAATCACTTTGACTGTACCCGAAACTGTCGCATAAACGGGAGCAGACACGTAGCCGGACGCCTCCGCGATTTTCTGCCCCGCAAGCACTCTATCACCTTTTTCCACGATAGCCACCGCCGGCGCTCCGATATGCTGGGATAAGGGATATACCAAATCCCCCTTAGGCAATATCGCTTTCATCGGTTTATCCTTGGACATGTCTTTACCGTCGTAGGGATGTATACCACCCGAAAATGTTAATTTCGCCATTTGTCACCCTTCTTTCTCTTAAATTCGCAGGACTGCTTTTTCAAACCGCATTCCCGACACTTATAAATATACTATTTTTCTACAAAAAATGCTACTGCATTTTGCAAAAACATGTTATTATAACCAAAGGAAGATAAGTAATCTATCCTTTTCAGACGAAAGGAGCTATATGAGAATTTTACGTCAAACTATTCACTTCGATACTTTTAATTATCCTCTCGAAAAAATCGCTCCCCTTGAAAAAATACTTTTCATCGATATAGAAACCACCGGCTTCACGGTCAAAAGTTCTTCACTTTACCTCATAGGCGCCGCCTATTACGAAGCGGGAAGCTGGTATGTAAAACAGTGGTTCGCTAATACCTACGAAGAGGAAGCGGATATTCTGTCCGCCTTTTTTCAACATGCCGGGAGGTATACCCATCTGATCCATTTTAACGGGAATAATTTTGACCTCCCTTATCTGCTGCAAAAATGCAAGCAGCACCATTTGCCTTATCATTTTAATCATTTCGATGGTATCGATATTTATAGAAGAGTTTCTCCTTATAAGGGGATTTTAAAGCTGCCCAACTGCAAATTGAAGACGCTGGAGCAATACCTTGGCGTCGGCAGAGAAGACACCTTCGACGGAGGAGAGCTGATAAGCGTGTACCATAACTATGTAAAGAATCCTACCGACTATGCCTTGCAGGCCCTTACGCTTCACAACGCCGATGACATGAAGGGCATGCTCCGCATTCTCCCGATTCTTTCCTATTACGACCTCTTTCATTCGCCCATAACGCCGAAAAAGGTACAGGCGAATTATTACCGGGATATAAACGGCAAGCAACATCAGGAAATCCTTATGAAGCTGACTCTGCCGTCTCCTCTTCCAGACGCTCTTTCCGGCACCTCTAAAGGCTGCTATTTCAAGGGGGAAGGCTTGGAGGGCACCCTTCGCATACCTCTCTATGAAGAGGAGATGAAATATTACTATTCCAATTATAAGAATTATTACTACCTTCCAGAAGAGGATACCGCTATCCATAAATCCGTGGCTTCCTTCGTGGACAAAAATCACCGCGTGCAAGCCACCGCAGCAACTTGCTATACCCGCAAGCTTTCCTCTTATCTTCCCCAGTGGGATATTATATTTGAACCATTCTTCAAGAGAGATTATAAGGACAAAGAAACCTTTTTCGAGCTGACCGAGGAAATGAAAAAGGAGCGTCCGCTGTTTGAGAAATATGCTTCCCACATACTTAATATGATTGCGCAGTCTTACTAAAATGAATAAAAGTGCGCTGCTCATCCATTAATCTTATAATAGGTGCACTTTCCTGCTTACATAAAAAACTACTGAATTAACAATGTCTTCCCGCTAATTCAGTAGTTTTATCTTTATGGTTTTTCGTAAAAGAAAGAATTCCTTCTGCCGTATCCCATATCCTTATAATTGATAATCTGCTCTGTACTGCCAATAAACAAAATCCCCTTACTCGCCAACGCCCGTTGAAACTTCACGAATACCTCGTCCTTCGCTTCCTCCGTAAAATATATGAGAACATTGCGGCAAATAATCATATGCCATCCTTCGCGATACGAGTCCTTCAGCAAATTGTGCTCACCGAATTCCACTCGTTTCTTGATATCCTCCGATATTTGATAGGATAAACCAACCTTCGTAAAATATTTCTTCTTCAGGTCCTCCGGCACATTGGATATACTCTTGTCCGAATACAAGCCCATCTTTGCCTTAGCGATAACCTGCTTGTCCAAGTCCGTCGCATACACTTTTATCTGCTCTAACGGAATATGTCTGGAAAGAGCCATTACGAGAGAATAGGGTTCATCTCCGGTAGAACACGCTGCGCTCCATATCTTCAGGTTCCTGCCGAACTTAGTTATCAACTCAGGAATAATCTCCTTCTCCAAGACCTGCCATTGATCGGGATTGCGATAGAATTCCGATACATTAATCGTAAGATAGTTGACAAATTCTTCGAACTTGACATGATTCTCCTTGATATATGCGATATACTTATCATATCCGACCACATTATTTTTGGCTATCAGCGTATCGATACGGCGTTTCATCTGCTTTTCTTTATAAGAGCTCAAATCAATTTTAGTTAAATTATAAACTGCAGTCTTGAACCATTCATAGTCATAAGCCATAGCCTTACCTACCGTAATTTATTCTTTTATTCCTCGGAAGTCTCTCCCTGTTCGCCGGCAATCACCGCCTCGATATCCACAGATACCACATCCTCATCGGACTCTTTCTCTTCTTCCTTCGGTTCAGGTGCAAACATCGCTTTAACGCTCAGGCTGATTTTCTTCTCCTCATCGTTGAAGTCGACCACCTTAGCCGTCACCTCTTCGCCTACCTTAAGCACATCGGAGGGCTTTTCGATATGATCCTTGGAAATCTGAGATACGTGAAGCAGTGCATCCACACCGGGCTCTAATTCGATAAACGCACCAAAATCAGTCATTCTGGCTACTTTTCCGGTTACTACGTTGCCTACCGCATACTTCTGTGCAGCTGCCTTCCAAGGATTTGCATCGTCAAATTTAAGGCTCAATGCAATTTTATTTCCAGAAATTTCTTTGATCAATACCTTTACAACATCACCAACTTTGAATACCTTCTTCGGATTCTCCACTCTGCCCCATGACATCTCGGAAATATGGAGGAGTCCGTCTGCGCCGCCCAAATCGATAAATGCACCGAAATCGGTCACATTCTTTACCGTGCCTTCCACTACGTCGCCTTCTTTGATCGTCTCGAAAAGCTTCTTCTGCAACTCCGCTTTTTCAGCAGCGATTAACTGCTTGCGGTCACCGATATATCTTCTTCTCTTAGGATTATATTCGCTGATAACAAACTGAATTTCCTGACCTGCATATTTGGACAAATCTTTTTCATAGACATCCGATACAAGGCTTGCCGGAATAAAGATTCTTACTTCTTCCACTACTACGCTCAAACCACCGTCCAAAACCTGGGCAACCTTTGCGGTGAGCACCTCCTTGTTATTAAACGCTTCCTCGATTCTCTTATTGCCTCTGTCAGCAGCAAGTCTCTTATAGGTTAAAAGAACTTGTCCCTCTCCGTCATTTACTTTTAGTATCTTCACTTCCATCTTATCGCCCTGCTTAGCGATTGTTGTCAAATCCACGTTTGGTTCGTTGGTGTACTCATATCTCGTTAAAATACCATCTGATTTATAACCGATATTGAGAATAATCTCTTCAGGCTTTACATCGATGACCGTACCCTCTACTACCTCTCCTGAATGTATTGTCTTAAATGATTCCTCTAACATTTGTTCAAAAGTTAATTCTGACATAATTTTGAACCTCCTCAATTATATTATTTGGGGTCGATGCCCCGGCAGTAATACCGACCGGTGAAGCAGCTTTAAGTAGTTCTAAATGCAAGTCATCCAGTGTCTGTATAAAATGAGTGTTCTCACATTCTTTTTTGCATATTTCATACAGTTTTCTTGTATTAGAGCTGTGAGTCCCCCCTATTACAATCATGGTTTGAACCTGAGATGCAATCTGTTTTGCCTCAGTCTGCCGTTCTTCTGTTGCATTACATATGGTGTTAACAACACTAACATTGTAACCTCTTTTTGAGAAAATTTCAACTAAATCTTTAAATTTGTTGTAGTTAAATGTCGTTTGAGAAACAATACATAATTCTTCGTTTTTCAATACACCATTATTTTTATCGTTCAGGAAATCCTCCACCTCTTTCTCAGACTCCATGACGATAGTTTCTGTAACCGCCCAGCCTCTGATTCCCTCTACTTCGGGATGTCCGGGATTTCCTATGATGATGATTTTCTTTCCTTCGCCGCTTTCCTTCTCCACGATTCTATGTATCCGCTTTACAAAAGGACAGGTGGCATCCACACACTCCAGACCTTGCTTATCGATGAGCTCATAGACCTCCTTGGAAACTCCGTGAGAGCGTATGATAACAGTTCCTTCCGTTATCCTTCCAAGCTCGTCCATATTTTCAATTACCTGAACGCCTTTTTCCTCCAGGTCTTTTACGACCTCTTCATTATGAATGATAGGCCCGAAAGTATATATCTTCTTGCCCGTTTCTATTTGCTCATAAACGCTTTCCACCGCCCGCTTCACTCCGAAGCAGAAGCCGGCGCTTTTAGCCATAATCACTTCCATCTTTTTATCCTTTCCTTTCCGCATCGAACAAAAGTGTGCTGCGCATTCTGCACGGAGTGCTTTCATTCCATATCATAGGAAATCGAAACTTTACTACTGCAACGTAACAAATTCTTTCCCATGAAGTGAAAAAGGTTCACACAGCTCTAAAATAGCTTTCGCCACTTCTTCTGTCGTCATAGAAGAAGAATCCACAAGCACCGCATCCTCGGCCTGGCGCAGGGGGGAAATCTCCCTGCTCATATCCCGTTTATCCCTCTCCACAATATCCCTTTCTATCTTTGCCAAATCGCAGTGCTCTCCCTTTGCTGTCAGCTCGTCGAAGCGCCTCTTGGCTCGAACCGAACTATCCGCCGTCAGATACACCTTTACATCGGCTCCCGGCAGGACGATAGTACCGATATCCCTTCCGTCCATTACCACATCCGCACTATCCGCGAGTCTGCGCTGGAGCTCCACCAGCTTTTCCCTCACGTCTTTATTGACGCTGCTTGCAGAAGCCATATTTCCCACTTCCTCCGTGCGAATCAGAGGGCTTACGTTTTCCCCGTTTAAAAGGATGACCTGCTCTCCGTTTTCATGCCGGATGGTAATATCCGCTTCCTTACATTTTTCGCTTATCTTCTCCTGTTCTCCTTCTCCGATTCCTCTCCTCAGAAGATAAAGCGCCATAGCCCGATACATCGCACCCGTATCGATATAAATAAAGCCTTTCCTTTTAGCCACCATCTTCGCTATCGTACTTTTCCCCGCTCCTGCAGGACCATCTATCGCTATGCTGTAGCCCATCGTAATCATCTCCTATCCTATTCAGATCTTTGCCGCACTGCTCCCTGCCAGATACCCCGTAGACCAAGCAATCTGTAAATTGAATCCACCCGTCAGTGCGTCCACATCCAGAACCTCTCCGGCAAAATACAGCCCCTTTACCAGCTTGGATTCCATCGTAGAGGGGTTTACTTCTTTCACCGAGATTCCTCCCTTTGTGATAATCGCCTCCTGGAACTCCCTTGTTCCCGTTATAGTCATTTCTATATGTTTTATTAAATGAACGAAACGAAATCTTTCTTCCTTCGTTACTTCATGAATCTTCTTTTCTCCGTCGATTCCCGATAAGCGTATGATAACCGGAATCAACTTCGCCGGAAATAATGAGCCGAGGGAATTCTTAAATTGCTTATTCTTATTCTCCTCAAAGTCTCTAAGCACCCGCTTATCCAACTGCTCTTCGCTAAGCGCCGGCTTTAAATCCAGATATAAAGAAACGTTTTCTTTGCTCTTTCTCCCCGTATAATAACTGCTGGCACTAAGAATCAGCGGTCCGCTCACTCCGAAATGAGTAAAGAGCATTTCTCCGAAGCCCTCATAGAATACCTTTTTCCCATTCTGGCATAAGGCTACAGTTACATTCTTTAACGAAAGTCCCTGAAGCTCTTTGCACCAATCCTCCTTTACTATAAGCGGCACCAAGGAAGGATAACAGGGTTTTGTGGAATGTCCTTTTTCCTCAGCCATCCGGTAGCCGTCTCCTGTGGAACCCGTGACCGGATAAGACAGCCCTCCCGCCGCTACAATAACCGCCTCCGCAAGTTCCGTCCCGCCGTCCTGCGTTACCACTCCGATTACCCTGTCTTCCTCGGTCACTAACGTCTTTACAGAGGTATTCAGCCTTATATCCACACCTAATCCCTTCATCTGTCTGTGCAATGCAGCAATCACATCCGAAGAATGGTCGGAGACAGGAAATACCCTCTCGCCCCTCTCTATCTTCGTCTTACACCCCGCCTCCTCGAAAAAGCGGATGACGGCCTGATTGTCGAAACCATAAAAAGCACTGTATAAGAATTTCCCGTTAGTCACCACGTTACCGAATAAACTTTCCATGTCACAGGCATTGGTCAGGTTACATCTGCCCTTTCCCGTTATATATACTTTTTTTCCGAGCTTCTCATTTTTTTCAAAAAGAAGTACCTGCCCTCCGTTTTCCGCAGCGGCGACGGCCGCCATCATCCCGGCGGCTCCTCCCCCGATTACGATTATCCTGCTCATAGTTTTTTCTCCGGTCATAAATTTATTCCTTCATAAGAGGATTATTTAACATAGGCTCCTCATCAATAAAATTGATCTCATCATTCAGATATACCTGATAATTATTCCACGCCTGCTCCAACTGCTCCAAATTGTTCTTCACATCTTTCGGACGTTTCAGACAGAGAGCTACCACCAGCGCATTAATAACGCTTAAGGGTGCTACCAGAGAATCCACGATGGAAACCATGTCGCTTCTGGCGAACAGATTACAGGAAGAATATAAGTTCATAGGGGAATGCACGCTGTCGGTAATGGCGATTACCTTAGCATTTCTGTCGTTAGCGAATTCCATCGCCTTCAAAGTCCTCATGGAATATCTGGGAAAGCTGATTCCCACAATCGCATCCCTCTCGCCAATCCGGATCATCTGCTCAAAAATCTCGCTGATGCTGGTACTGCTTAGAAGGACTACGTTTCCCCTTATCATATTCAAATAAAAATGAAGAAAGCTGGCCAATGGCTCACAGCTTCTCATTCCAAGAACATATATCGTTTCGGCCTCTAAAATGGTATCTACCGCCATTTCAAAAAAAGTGCCGTCCAAATGCTCTATGGTATCTTGAATTTTTTCTATGTCAGCGTGCAGCACGGAAGTCAGTATCTCCGACTGAGTGCTCTTCCCATATTTCGCTCCAATTTTCTGTACAGTATTCAGCTTGTCCTTAACCCAGTCTTCTAGCTCCTTCTGGAATTCCGGGTATCCGTCGTAGCCGATGCCCGAAGCGAACCGTACTACGGTAGATTCGCTGACACCTACCGTCTCTCCAAGCTTAGCCGCAGTCATAAATACCGCCTGCTCATAATGGTCTGTAATAAAAGCCGCAATAGCCTTATGGCTCTTGCTCATCTTTCCATAACCTTCCTCTATTCTCGATATGATGCTCATGCTACTATCATTTTTGCCGCCTATTTGCTTCTCCATCTATTTTTTCCCTTTACGTTCTGACTTCCCATATCATTATTTATACTTATTTCAAAAAGGACCGGAAAGAATCCTCCAGCAGATTCACAGTCTCGCTTTCCGGCAAATCATAATCCCCTGTCAATGCCATACAAGCCGCCCCATGAATAAATATCCACATCTTGGTGAACATTTCCTCTGAGGACATACAGCCGTATTCTTTAGCATAATTGATTTCTCTCACTACCGCACCCTTTTTCCCGTTCAATAAATCATAAAGGCTTCTTCCATGCCTTTGTTCAGACAAAAAGAGCAGGCGGAAAATATTCTTATTCTCTTCAGCAAAACGTATATAGGTAAGTCCCAAATCCACAAAAGGAATATCATTATATTTCGGAAAGCTTTCGTAGTAGGTCTCGAAATAATCCACCGCCATGACAAAAAGCTCTTCCATAAGCTCTTCCATATTGCGGTAAATGCGAAAAATCGGCTGTGTGGAGCATCCTGCCCTCGCCGCCAGTTTCCTCGCAGTCACGTTCTCATAGCCTTCTTCTTTGACCATTTCAAATGCTGCCTGCAAAATATCGCTTTGTATAATCGTCTCTTTTCTTGCCATAACGCATCCCCCATTAGTTAATAACAACCGTTATTATCTTACTATGGATTGCTTTCTCTGTCAATCAAGTGAACAAAAACGTATTATATGCTAATAAAAGGGACTGCCGTAAAACGGCAATCCCTTTATTACTTTTAAATATTATACAGGATAAGCTGCATTTTTCGTGTCAGCCTGAGTCATATCGACCTTTTCCTGCTGAGCTTGACGGTATTTGAAGAAGTCAACAGCAACCTGAGGGAAAAGCGCATAGGATAATACGTCTTCATCCTGCTGTTTCCATTCTTTCATTTCCGATTCCAATTTATCCAGCTCGTTCTCGATTAAATCGGCAGGACGGCAGGTAATTCTTTCTTCACCTGGAATAACCTTATCGATTACAGCCTGATTCATCGGTTTTACCGTCTGGCCGTATTCACCGCGAAGTACAGCTTTCGTCTCCTTCGTAGCCATCTTGTAGCGTTCTCCCATAAGTACGTTGAATACAGCCTGTGTACCAACGATCTGAGATGAAGGAGTAACAAGAGGCGGCTCGCCGAGGTCTTTACGAACCTCAGGAATCTCTCTAAGCACATCGTAGTACTTATCTTCTGCGTTCTGCTCTTTCAACTGGCTAACCATGTTGGATAACATACCGCCCGGTACCTGATATAATAAAGTCTTGATATCAACGCCCATAACCTTCGGATTGAGAAGACCGCTTGCCAGCCACTCGTCTCTGTGAGGTCTGAAGTAATCTGCAATCTGTGCAAGAACGTTCTGGTCATAACCCGTATCATAAGGAGTTCCCTTGAAGGTCTCAACCATAACCTCCGTTGCAGGCTGTGATGTACCCATAGCCATCGGAGAGATTGCACAGTCGATAATGTCTGCCCCCGCTTCTACCGCTTTCATATATGTCATGCTGGCTACACCAGAGGTATAGTGCGTATGCAGCTCTATCGGAAGAGAGGTAGCTCCCTTCATCGCAGAGATCATCTTCGTAGCCTCATAAGGAAGCAAAAGGCCTGCCATATCCTTGATACAAATGGAATCCGCGCCCATTTCCTCAACCTTTTTCGCCATGTCCACCCAGTAATCAAGCGTATAAGCATCGCCTAACGTATAGGAAAGAGCAACCTGCGCATGTCCTCTGCCTTCTCTCGCCTTTACTTTGCTGGTAGCGCTGACCGCCTCCTGCAGATTTCTAAGGTCGTTGAAGCAGTCGAAAATTCTAATGATGTCAATACCGTTTGCGATAGATTTTTCTACGAAGTAATCAACTACATCGTCCGCATAAGGGCGGTATCCCAAAATATTCTGTCCACGAAACAGCATTTGCAGCTTCGTATTCTTAAATCCGTCTCTTAATTTTCTCAGTCTTTCCCATGGATCTTCCTTCAGGAAACGAAGAGAAGCATCAAAAGTAGCGCCGCCCCAGCATTCCACTGCGTGATAGCCTACTTTATCCATTGTATCGATGATTGGAAGCATCATTTCGGTAGGCATTCTCGTCGCAATTAAGGACTGATGCGCATCACGAAGAACGGTTTCCACAATTCCAATCGGTTTTTTAACCTGTTCTGACATTTTCTATTCCTCCTATTATTTTAGCTGTCTTACTTCGAATTCCTGCAATTAGTTCAAGGTTGCAAGTAAGGTTCCCGCCTCTACAGGTGAGCCTACTGTTGCATCGATGCTGGCAACAACGCCGTCCTGAGGTGCAACAACCGGAATTTCCATTTTCATAGCTTCAATAATAACTACCGGATCACCGGCCTTAACTGCTTGCCCAACCTTCGCCTCGATGCCGCAAACCTTACCGGCTGCGCCAGCTTCGATCCTTACGCTTCCAGCTGTACCGGAGGGTGCTGCTGCGGGAGCAGGTGCCGCTGCGGGTGCCGGTGCTGCCACAGGTGCAGGTGCTGCAGCAGGTGCCACTGCTACAGGCGCGGGAGCAGGTGCCGCTACGGGTGCTGCTGCTCTGGGAGCTGCATACGCGCCTGCGGTTCTTCCTTCTTCTACTACTACATCATATACGTTTCCATTAACGGTAATGGTATAATTTTTCATTTCAATCTTCCTCCTACTTATACAATAAGCTTATAATAAAAATCAAATTTTTGTTTAGTATACCCGTCTTTTCCTGATTGACCTGACAACGAAGCCATCTGTAGAAGAAGCTCCCGATGAAGCAGCGATCGCTGCCGCTATAGCCGCCACCAGTTCGCGGTCATCGTAGTATTCTTCTTTTCTTACAATCTGAGCAATCGCATTATCCGGCTGTCTGTCCGCTTCCGGCTGGTCTGAGAACGCCGCTTTAATCTTCGGAACGAAGCCGGAACGGGATTTGGCAAAACCAGCAATCACAAGAACTATGAATGCCACTCCAAGAACGGCCAATACAATAATAGCACCGGTCTTGACCCATTCGCCTACGGGGCTGATTGGAGTTGTGGTAATGCTTACAAGGTTATACGTTTCGTCCATAACGATTTTTACCATCGCATCGCTCTTCGTTCCTTCTACCTTAACGTTCGCAACAGCACCGTTACCGGTCAGGTCTGCCGTATGCTCCACTATCTTTACATAATTACCCATATCCTCAAGCGCAACCGTCCAGCTGTCGAGAGCCGCAGCAATTACCGAGTTCGACGCATACTGGGACTGCATATTCTGAGCACAGACCGTAGCAATGGACTCCACAAGCTGATCCCCATATGCCAGAACCTCTTCTTCCGATACTTCAGGAACCGCTGCTGTGGTCTCCGCCGCCTCAGCCGATAAGCTCACGCCAAAGATGCAGGTAATCATACCTAATACTAATAACCATTTTTTCATATTAAGTATCATCCTTTCTAAACTGTACCATGTTTTTTAGCCGGACGATCTTCATGTTTTGTATATAACATTTCGAAAGCGCCGATTATATATTTTCTCGTCTCGGAAGGTTCAACGATCTGATCCACATATCCTCTGGCAGCTGCGCCTGCTGCGCTGGTCTGAAGCTTCGCATATTCCTGCGCACAAGCATCGATCGCCTCGGAGCCTTGTCCATCACAGATAATCTTAGCTGCCAGTTTCGCATCCATCGTTCCAATTTCAGCATCCGGCCAAGCTATCGTGATATCTGCACCGAGAGCCTTGGAATTCATCGTAACATATGCGCTTCCGAAAGCCTTCTTCGTTATAACGTTTACCTTAGGTACGGTTGCATTTGCAAACGCGTATGTAAGGCGCGCCGCTGCTTTTGCAATCTTTTTCTCTTCACATTCACTGGAAGCAAAGCCCTTTACATTCGTAAGGGTCATCACCGGAATATCGAAAGCATCGCAGAAATTAACGAAATCTGCCGCTTTTTCACAGCCCTTTGCAGATAATACCGCATCGAAGTTCTCCACTGCCTTTCCTTCCGCATCAAAAACCTCTGTGCGGTTGGCAACAGCACCTACGGTAGCTCCGTTCAATTTAATGAAGCCGGTCACCATATCCTTTGCATAATTTCTCTTCGTTTCGAAGAAAATACCATTATCTGAAATCTGGGAAAGAGCGATAGAAGTATCGCCCGCACAGTTTACAAGCTCTTCACATGTTCTGTTCAAGTCGTCCATACACTCGTCGAAAGACATGTTGTCTTCATTATTCGCAGGAAGGATAGAAACAAGTTCTCTGATTTGTGCAAGAACGCTCGCTTCGTCGGAAACCACATCCACGATACCGACTTCTTTGCTCTGGAATGCTGCGGAAGAAGTGTCACATTTAGAAATTTCATTGCCGTCGATTGCATTAGGAGCATTCACGAATAATTTTGCGCTCTTCTCCTCCATAAAGGTGAAATCGGTCAACGTAGGAACCAGTGCGAGTCCACCGCCGCAAGTGCCAAAAATAGCGGTGATCTGAGGGATTACTCCAGATGCATCCACCTGCTTCATGTAAATCTCACCAAAACCGTTTAAAGCATCCGTGGCCTCCTGCAATCTAAGTCCGGCAGAATTAATCAAACCGATAACAGGCGCACCTGTCTTCATTGCCAGATCATAGAGGTTAGCAATTTTCTTCGCATGCATCTCGCCAACCGTTCCGTTTAACACGGAAACATCCTGACTGTAAACATACACAAGATTGCTGTCAATTACTCCGTAACCGGTAATAACACCGTCAGAAGGAGTTTCTGTCTGTTTCAGATTGAAATCTGTTGCTCTTGCTGTTACAAGTGCTCCGATTTCAACGAAACTGTTTTCATCGAGTAAAGCTTTGATTCTTTGACTCGCTTGTGAAGTAGTACTCATCTTTTCAGTCCTCCATTTTATATTAAATAAAAAAAAACAATTTAGCAGGGAAGTCCCTCCCTATAATCATACTGTAGTAGTATAACACAAAAAGGAAATTTATCCTAGAATAATTTTGAAAATTTACAGTAATTTTATATTGCATATAAAGTCAATACATATCGCAGTATCCACGGAAAATCCATATCCATAACTTCAGATTTTACCACGATGGGGTATTCCCTTATAAGCTCTTCTCCAAGATAATAGCTTACCGCTCCTACCTTTATTCCTTCTGTAACAGGTGCCTCAAGCTCCTTTGGCAACGTCTGTTTTACTTCTACTTCTTCGTCCGCCCGGAGTAGGAGGTTCAGCTCCTTTGAATCATCCCCCTTTATTTCCACCTCTGTGTATGCCTTTCCATAGGGCTTTCCGTTTTCAGGAACTCCGCCTTCCACCCAAAGAGGCTCAAAAGTAACCGGCTCATATACGTTGCGATATTCATAGTTTTCCAATCCATAAGACATGAGTTTTTTCGTATCGCTCCATTTGTAGCTCTTGTTATTAGGCCAGCCACAAGCTAAAAGAGCTACGATAAAGGTCTTTCCGTCTTTTTTCAGCGCTCCTACATAACAGTAGCCCGCATTGTTGGTAAATCCGGTCTTTCCCGAAAGAGCACCGTCCATCATGGAAAGAAAGGCGTTATGATTTGCACAGGAATAGCTCCTCTTCCCTTCCACATCGGAAAAGGAATGGCTCTGGGTCCTCGTTATCCGCAGAAATTCCTCGGTCTTTTTCGACTCTCCGATGCAGTATTTCATAATACGAGCCAAGTCTGCGGCCGAAGTGGAATGGACCTTCACCTCCCCTGCCTCATTCGTCGACGTAGCATCCAGCCCGTTCGGCGTAATAAAAAAAGTTGTCTCACAGCCTATGTCCCTCGCTTTTTTATTCATGAGCTTGGCAAATCCCTCCACACTGCCTCCGATGTGCTCTGCTATGGCTACTGCCGAATCGTTATGGGATTCCAGCATCAGGGAATACAATAAATCTTCCAGCCTGAAATGCTGCTCGGCCCGCATCCCGAGATGAACCTTCGGCTGAGCCGCCGCATAGTCGGATACTGTAACGATATCTTCAGGATTGCCGTTTTCAAGAGCAATAATACAGGTCATGATTTTGGTGGTGCTTGCCATCGGCATTGCTTCATCTTCGTTCTTGCCAAATAAAACACGCCCGGAATCCGCATCCATAAGGACTGCCGAACGGGCGTATAACTTTATGTTTGTACTATTTTCTTCTTCGTTCCCTTCCTTTGCGAGGGCATGGCTTCCACCCGCGAATACCGCGGAACTTAGATAAAGCACCGCTATCACAAGATATACTATCCGTCTATATTTCCTCTCCACTTTCTTCATATGATTTCCCGATAAACCTTCATCGTTTAAATATATGCCATCCAAGCGGAAAATAGAAACGCACTTAAATATCCAGCTGAAGCTGCACCTCCGCTTCCGCCTGCTGTTTGAACTCTTCCATTTGCACTGAGTTCAACTCCGGAAGTTCTCCCAATGACTTCACCCCGAAGCTTCTTAGGAATTCCTCCGTGGTGCCGAATAAAAGAGGCCTTCCCGGCGCATCCAGCCTTCCAACCTCCGTCACCAGATTGAACTCCACGAGACGGTTCACCGCATGGTCACAGCTCACTCCCCTGATTTTCTCTATTTCCAGTTTGGTCACCGGCTGTTTATAAGCGATGATCGACAAGGTTTCAAGGAGGGTGTCCGTAAGAACGAACTTCCTCGGTGTCTTGGCTATCTTAATGAGGTATTCATACATATCGGGCTTCGTGCAAAGCTGAATGGAATCCTCCAGCTCTAGGAGCATAATCCCTCTGTTATCCTTCTCATATCCCTCCTGCATTCCTGTCAGAATCTCTTTCGTTGTCTTAACATCCTCTTCTATGGTCTCGGCGAGCCTCACTATCTCCACCGAATCTCCCATCGTAAAAAGAATGGCTTCTATAATCGCTTGCGCACTTTGTCTCTCCAATGTTCATCCCTGTCTTTCACAATTTCCCTTATATCGTATAACGCTGCCTTCATTTTTATGTATTACATGGCCTCTGCCAACAGCTTGGACGTAATAACGATATCGTCGCATATATCCTGCTGCTCAATGTCAATCTGTCCCAGTTTCATCATTTCCAGTATGACCAGAAAGGTCACTATGATTTCCATCTTGCTCCCTTGCTTCTCCAAAAGCTGTCTGAATCCGAAGCGCTTATGGTTTTTCACGTATTCGATCACATATCCGGTTTTAATATCCATATCGATCTCATCTTTTTCGATTTTCCCGAAGGTACTTCTGACAGGATCAATCTTATCCTCCTGCCGCTTTATCATAAACCGAAAAATCTCGTGCAGCTTATTCAAATTGACATCTGCAAGGAGCGACTCATAGTCCACCGGCTGTCTGTAGTCCGCCACTTCCCTGGGCAGATGCTGCTGTCTGTAAAGCGCACGCTGGGCGTCCATCTGTCTGTCCTTCAATTCGAAGGACATATATTTATACATCTTATATTCTAACAGCTTCTGGACCAGCTCCTCACGGGGGTCCTCCTCCTCGCCTTCCTCGTTGATTTCCTTAGGCAGGAGCATCCTGCACTTAATGTCTATCAAAGTCGCAGCCATAACGAGGAATTCGCTCATTATGTTCATATCCTCGGTTTCCATATTCTTGATATAATCCAAATACTGGGCTGTTATCTCCACAATGGGTATATCGTATATGTCCACCTTATTCTTATCAATTAAATGCAAAAGCAGGTCCAGAGGACCTTCAAATACTTGCAGCTTAACCGGAATTGCCATATTCCACCCCAACCTTATAAATCATGGTTACTGTGTAAACAGTAACAAATCTTGTCCGTTCAAAAACCGTATTTATAATTCTACATAAAAATTCCAATAATTTCAAGCATAATCATTTCTTGAGTTTTCGTAGTTTTATCCACAAACCCCTTGTTTCACTAGTAATGCAATGAACAACTTTCAGAAAATGCCCAAAATATAAGGAATCACCAGTCCTTTTGTAGTAGAATTAAGTTGCGAAACAAAATCTACACTAAACAATAAAGAAAGGGATTCCTCATGCTTAATTCTACTACAAAAACCTACACTTTGAAACGTGAAATTTTATCTTTTTCAAACAAAATATCCCGTAAGCTTTCCAAACCGGACAAAAAGTTTACTTCGGACATGACCTATGGCATGTTAGCTTCTGGTAGTTGTCTTCTGACTGATATTGCAGATCAACTTCACGAAGACTCTAAAAAGGTCAACAGTGTTGAGCGCCTTACCAGACATTTAAATAAAGGGACTTCCAAACAAGCCTTACTTTCTTATCTTCAAACTGTTCGTAAATGGGTGCCCGATGATCCGGTAATCCATATCGATGACAGTGACGTCATCAAGCCTGACGGATATAAGTTTGAGGCTCTTGGTATGGTAAGGGATGGTTCCAAAAGTACTAAAACAAAAAATGTCTACGAGAAAGGCTACCATGTAACAGAGGCCTGTGTCATGACAAAAGACAATCATCCTGTCAGCATTTACTCCAAAATCCATTCTTCAAAAGAAAAGACCTTCACCTCTGTCAATAGCGTTACCTTCGATGCCATGGAGCGTGGAAAAGCAATGTTTGGAAAAGCTACTTTTGTTATGGACCGGGGCTATGATGATAATAAGATGTTCCTTAAGCTTGATGAATTAAAACAGGACTATGTGATTCGGCTTACTGCTAAAAGAAAGCTCCTTTTCCATAACAAATGGGTAGCTGCCACAGAACTTCGAAATCGTCGGAAAGGTAAAATCACGACACCTGTATTCTATAAAGGTAAAAAACGGGAGGCTTATCTATCCCATGTGAAGGTTCAGATCACCGCATCCAGAAAAGACATTTTTCTGGTTCTTGTCTATGGCATCACAGAGTATCCGATGATGCTCGCAACGAACAAAGAATTAAAATCCAGAGATGATGTAATCCGGATTGCAAGACTTTATTTCTCCCGCTGGCGCATCGAGGAATATTTCCGCTGCAAGAAACAGGTCTTCCAGTTCGAAAACTTCCGAGTTCGGAAACTGAAAGCAATCAATGCTCTAAATTTTTACATTACCATGTGTATGGCATTTCTTGCGCTGGTTTCAATGAAAGCAGAAACAAATGCCCTAAAAGTTTCAATCATACAGACAGCAGCTCCTATAAAGGAAAAAGTTCAATTCTGCTATTACCGATTAGCGAAAGGTATCTCTGGTATACTGTCGTATGCAAAAGAAGGTGTCAGGCTTTGGTTCAGAACAAAACGTCCTGCATACCGTCAACTTTGCTTTAAGCTGATCGCATAAATAGATAACATAATATTTCTCCCAAAGTCCGGTTCCCACGGGGCTTGTTTCGGTGACTCTATTCGAAGTATTGTCCTTTTATTTTTCAAAAAAAAGACAGATTGGTACTTTAGGAGAAGTTATATTTTTTAAAAATTACATTTTACGGAAACTCAAGTAATCATTTTATACCGCATGCCCGCCCGGCATGCCGCGTTACTGTTCACTCCGTTCGCAGTAACCATCCCACTCCTATCTTCGGCACAAATCGATGATAATAAGCTCTCCCGGATTAAATATCCTAATGGGAATCGTATGCATTCCAAGTCCCCTGCTCACCACCATTACGGAATCATCCTCCACGAACATACCGCCGTCATACTTAGGGAAAAAACGGACCATCGGAGAAATCACTCCTCCGAGCCATGGAAGTCTCATCACTCCGCCGTGCAAATGTCCTGCCACAGTAAGGTCCGCTCCCCATTTTACATATTCTTTAAAATAATCCGGGTTGTGGGCAATCAGAAGCCTAAAAGCCCTATCTTCCTTTTTTCCCAAAAGATTGTCAATATAACCTTCCTCCATGGTGCTTTGCTGAAACCGCTTATAGTATTTTTTCCCTATCTCCAACCCGAAAATTTCGATGTTGGTATCAGAAAGATAGACTTTGTCATTTTCCAAAAGGCGGACGCCGCACCTGATCAGCTTTTCCTTGTATTCCTCATACAAATCCCCGTAAGCCTCTTTATATGTCTTAATACGGTACTCATGATTCCCGTTCGCATAAAAAACAGGGTGTTTCGATGCCAGATATCTCAAAAGCTCTATCGGCTCCTCGTATTTCGTCTTCTTTTCAGCGGCCGTCACCATATCTCCGGCAATCAGAATAAAATCTGGCGAAGCCTCCTCCACCGCCTTTATCAAATCTTCATTCTTATGTCCGAAGCATTTATTATGCAGATCCGACAGTAAGACAATCCTGGTGTTTTTTAAGATTTTCTCTGAACGTATCACATATTCTCTCTTCACAAAACGAGTGCTGTCATAAATAATCGATATGACAAACGCCACGAGAAGCGCTATTTCAAGCACCCGTATAACAGTTGATCCCATCTCCGGCATCTTATTCCTCCATCCACCAGACCTTTTTGCCGGCATTTTCATACCAGCTATTCTTTAGTGTACCACATTTTCTCAAATTATAAAAGGAAATACCGAATCGTCTTTATCACATAGTCTTTATATCCGGCTTTATCCACTGCCTTGGCTGCAACGATGGATATGCTTCCTATTCTCTGTCCGCCCAACTGGTATACCGCCTCACCGATTGCCTGCCCCTCCTCTATCGGAGCTTCTATCTGGGCCGGAAGGCTGATAGTTTTTTCTATTTCCGTCAGGTTATTTCCCTTGGTATCCAAATATCTGAACTCTCCGGCATAGCTTAAGTTGACAGTATCATCCACACCGCCCTTGATAACCTGTGCAGGCAGGGCATCTTTATTCTCATCCACATAAATGTTGCTCACACTATAGCCATAGTTGAGCAGCGACATCGCATCCTGAAATCTTACCTTATTGTCCGGAGCCGCCATGACTACCGCTATCAGTTCGATCCCGTCCTTATTGGCAGTCGCGGAAAGACAGTATTTCGCCTTGTTTGTGGAACCTGTTTTCAGTCCCGTAGCCCATTCGTACTGCTTTAAAAGCTTGTTAGTGCTGGACAGAGTAAAAGTCGAGGTTCCCTGTCTCGTTACATGAGAAATATCCTCCATCCAAATCTGCGTATAATCCAGTACCTCGGGATACTTGGTTATCAGTTCCCTCGACATAATCGCCACGTCTCTGGCCGAAGTATAATGAGTATCCGAATCCGAAAGTCCGCAGCTGTCCTCAAAATGCGTATGATCCATACGCAGTTCTTCCGCCCTCTGGTTCATCAGCTTCACAAATTCGGACTCGCTTCCTGCAATGTACTCCGCCACCGCCACACAGGCATCGTTTCCCGATGCCACAGCGATACACTTTATCAGGGTCTCTAAGGTCTGTACCTCTCCTTCCTCCAGGAACACTTGGGAACCGCCCATGGATTTGGCATATGCGCTGGTCATGATCTGATCATCCAAATGTATTCTTCCCGACCCCAGATGATCGAAAATAATCAACAGCGTCATAATCTTCGTTATGCTGGCAGGACTCTTTTCCGCATCTGCCTCTTGTTCGCAGATGATCTGCCCTGTAGAAGCTTCTATCAATATGTAAGAAGGCGCGGATACCTCCGGCACCGCCCTCGCGTAAAGTATGGAGGAGAAAAACAAGCAGATACTGAACCCGTAGCAAATAGCAGCTTTCACCAATTTCTTCACAATACACACTCCTGTCAGGTGTTCTACTACTATAAATATAAAAAAGCGATTCTGTTTAGAACCGCTTTTTAATACCATCTTGTTTTAAAGTTCTGATATTTATCCATCCATCTGTCCTTCTGTCCGCGTATATCAATACGAAACGCGCGGGTCAGCTGAATAATATAATCCACAGTAACGACAGCGAGTATCAGTCCGCATACCCGGCTTCCCATGGAAAAGCTCAGGCTGTCGATAAAACCTATCACTCTCGAATGCAAAAAAGTTATGATGAATACCGCATACAACCCCCATGCGGCCGTACTTTCCAAGCATATGATGCCTTTGTAATTACATGGCTTATCGTTATAATCCCACCAAACTTCTCCGAACAGCTTAAGCATGAGCTTTCCTACTAAAAATTCAAAAATAGTAGCCATAACAGCTCCCGCCAGATACAATCCGAAGAAATGGCCGTTTAAAGGATGGAGTATGGTATATCCTATCACCGCTCCAAAGCCGTAAATCGGACAAAAAGGACTCTTCGCGAACCCTCTGTTCGTCAGCCTTCTGTTGCAAAAAGACATGTAAATGGATTCTACCAGCCAGCCCAGCATGCTGTAGATTACGAATGCCGAAACAAAATGATAAATATCCGTTCCCAGTATTTCTCTTGTCCACATATCGAATTCCCCGCTATAAGATATATCATAGTATAAAAAAGCGGACAAGTCCGCATCAACTCCCTAATCCCTCACTCATAAGGGACTTGGCTGCTTTTTTAGCGCCGAATGCAGTCACACAGTGACATCTTCCTTTTGCATTCGTACGCATCCATTGTTATATAATAGGATCATTTTCTTATTATATAACAAAGTCCTTGATTAAAAAACCAAGGACTTGCCGTTCACACAATTAATTATATTTACGTTTTCTTGCTGCTTCGGATTTCTTCTTACGTTTTACGCTTGGCTTCTCGTAATGCTCTCTCTTACGAATTTCCTGCTGAATTCCAGCTTTTGCACAACTTCTTTTGAAGCGACGTAAAGCGCTATCCAAAGTCTCGTTTTCTTTTACGATTACGTTTGACATTCCTACACCCGACCTCCCTTCAGTCCCTTCCTAGCAACACGACTGATTGGGTTTATTCTATTTACGCATAAATATGCTTACATATCCTTATGCACAATAATGATTATATCACATATTTTTGAGCAGTCAACCTATTTTTTTAAATTATTTGCGTTTCCAACACTTTTTCGGACTCTGCAATCGCCGCATCGATGCCTCCCGGATTCTTGCCGCCTGCCTGAGCCATGTTCGGACGACCACCACCACCACCGCCAACTAAGGCTGCGATTCCTTTTATCAGATTGCCCGCATGTGCTCCCTTCGCTACCGCACCTTCCGTCGCCATAGCTACCAGATTCACCTTGCCCGCTTCATCGGATAAGAGAACAACAACGCCTTCCTTAAGCTTCGTCTTCAGCTGGTCGCCAAGATCGCGCAGACCGTTCATATCCACACCGGACACCCTGGCAGACAGAAGCTTCACACCCTTAATTTCTTTCACCTGATCCATGACATCGCCAAGGGCTTCCTTGGCAGCCTTGCTCTTCAAGGATTCATTTTCGCTTTGCAGCGCTTTTATATCTGCCATCAGATGCTCCAGCTTTTCCACAAGGGAAGCAGGTGTTGCCTTTACTGCTTTTGCTGCCTCCTCCAAAGTCTTTTCTAACTCCGCATAATAATGGAACACACCGGCTCCCGTCAGCGCTTCGATTCTTCTTACACCCGCTGCAACGCCGCTTTCGGATATGATTTTAAATGCAGATATCGCTCCTGTGTTAGCTACATGAGTACCACCGCATAATTCAGTGGAGAAATCACCCATTTTAACAACGCGCACCGTTTCTCCGTATTTTTCGCCGAACAAAGCCATCGCTCCGCTCTTCTTCGCTTCCTCTATCGTCATGATGCTCGTAAGTACGGGCAGTGACTGTTCGATTTTCTCATTTACAAGCTGCTCTACCTTGGCGATTTCTTCCTCAGTCATGGCGGAAAAATGGCTGAAATCGAAACGGAGTCTGTCCCCGTCCACAAAAGAACCAGCCTGTTCTACATGAGTGCCTAACACCGTTCGCAAAGCCTTCTGGAGCAGATGGGTGGCGCTGTGGTTTTTGCATGTATCCGCTCTTCTTTGCTCATCCACAGATAAAGTCACTTTATCCCCTATTTTGAACATGCCTTTTTTTACTTTGCCGATATGTCCTACCTTACCGCCAAACAGCTTCACCGTATCCACTACTTCGAATTCGGAGTCTCCGGCATAGATCATGCCGATATCTGCACTCTGGCCGCCCATGGTCGCATAGAAGGGCGTCTCTTCCACGAATATAGTTCCCATCTCACCGTCCGTCAGGGCCTCTGCCAGCTCTGCCTCCGTGGTAAGCACGGTAATCCTGGAATCGTGCACCAGTCCGTCGTAGCCTACGAACTGAGTCGTAACTGCAGGATCTATGGACTCGTATACCGTAACGTCGGCTCCCATATAGTTAGTAACCTTGCGCGCCGCACGAGCCTTTACCTTCTGTTCCTGCATCGCCTCCGCAAAGCTTTTTTCATCCACGGTAAAACCTTTTTCTTCTAAGATTTCCTTCGTCAGATCGAGAGGAAAACCGTAAGTGTCATATAACTTGAACGCATCTTCCCCGGCAAGCTCCTTCACACCGTCCTTTTCCATGGAAGCCTGCATCTCTCCGAGTATGACAAGGCCCTGATCGATGGTCTTGTTAAATTTCGCTTCCTCCTGTGTGAGCACATTGAAAATAAAATCTTTCTTCTCTTCCAATTCAGGATAGCCGTCCTTGCTTCCCTCGATTACCGTCTTGCTTAAATCAGCAAGAAACTGTCCTTCAATTCCCAAAAGCCGTCCATGTCTTGCCGCACGGCGGATAATACGCCGCAGCACATAGCCCCGTCCTTCGTTGGTGGGCATAATTCCGTCAGAAATCATAAACGACGCGGAACGGATATGGTCGGTAACGATACGGATAGATACGTCCCAATCGTATTTCTTCTTATATTCCTTGCCCGAAATCTCGCATACCTTGCTGCTAAGTGCCTGAATGGTATCTATATCGAAAATAGAGTCCACATCCTGCACAACTGTTGCCAGTCTTTCCAGTCCCATTCCCGTATCGATATTTTTCTGTTCAAGCTCCGTATAATTGCCTTTACCGTCGCTTTCGAACTGGGTAAACACGTTGTTCCACACCTCGATATAGCGGTCGCACTCACAGCCCACCTTACAGTCAGGCTTTCCGCAGCCGTATTTTTCTCCGCGGTCATAATAAATTTCAGAGCAGGGACCACAGGGACCGGAACCGTGCTCCCAGAAATTATCTTCCTTGCCAAAGCGGTAAATGTTCTCCGCCGGGATTCCGATTTCCTTGTTCCATATATCGAATGCCTCATCGTCCTCCATGTATACGGAAGGATATAGCCTATCCGCTTCCAAACCTACTACCTCTGTGAGAAACTCCCAGCTCCAGGCAATAGCTTCATGCTTAAAGTAGTCGCCAAAGGAGAAATTGCCCAACATCTCGAAAAAGGTTCCGTGGCGGGCAGTTTTTCCTATATTTTCAATATCTCCGGTACGGATACATTTCTGGCAGGTCGTCACCCTTTTCCTCGGAGGAATCTCCTGTCCCGTAAAATACGGTTTTAAGGGCGCCATACCGGAATTGATCAACAACAAACTATTGTCGTTATGGGGCACCAGGGAAAAACTTTTCATCGCCAGATGTTCTTTCCCTTCAAAAAATTCGAGAAACATCTTTCTAAGTTCGTTTACTCCATACTGTTTCATTTCCATAATCCTTTCTTTCGTCCTTAAAAGGTAAATTTATCCGCAAAATATGCGTCGAGGTCAGCAATGGCCACACGCTCCTGATCCATAGAATCACGGAAGCGTACGGTAACGCAATTGTCTGTCTCGGATTCGAAATCATAAGTAATACAAAACGGAGTTCCTATCTCATCCTGTCTGCGGTATCTTTTTCCGATATTTCCTCTGTCGTCAAATTCACAGTTATATTTCTTTGACAACTCCATGAATATTTTCTCTGCACCTTCGTTTAACTTCTTGGACAGTGGAAGCACTCCGATCTTAACCGGGGCCAGCGCCGGATGGAAATGAAGTACGGTTCGTACATCGCCTTCTCCGATTTCCTCTTCATCGTAGGCCGCACAAAGAAAAGCCAAAACTACGCGGTCCGCGCCGAGAGACGGCTCAATAACATACGGTACGTATCTTATGTTCTTCTGATCATCAAAATAAGTCAAATCCTGCCCCGAGGTGTTCTGGTGCTGGGTAAGATCATAATCGGTCCTATCTGCAATTCCCCACAACTCGCCCCAACCGAAGGGGAATAAAAACTCGATATCCGTGGTAGCCTTGGAGTAGAAGGAAAGCTCTTCCTTATCGTGATCTCTGACGCGCATCTCTTCGTCCTTCATGCCGAGTGTCTTCAGCCAGTCGATACAGAACTGCTTCCAGTATGCGAACCACTCAAGATCCGTATCCGGCTCACAGAAAAATTCCAGTTCCATCTGCTCGAATTCTCTTGTGCGGAAAGTGAAATTGCCCGGTGTAATTTCGTTGCGGAAGGATTTCCCTACCTGACCGATACCGAAGGGAATCTTCTTTCTGGATGTTCTCTGTACGTTCTTAAAGTTCACAAAGATGCCCTGTGCGGTTTCCGGTCTTAAGTAAACTGTGTTCTTCGCATCCTCCGTCACTCCCTGAAACGTCTTGAACATCAGATTGAACTGGCGGATATCTGTGAAATTATGTTTGCCGCAGGTAGGACAGGGAATGTTGTTGTCTTCGATAAACTGCTTCATTTTCTCTTGAGACCAACCGTCTACGGAGCCATCCAAAGCAACATTATATTCTGCCGCATAATCCTCGATAATTTTATCTGCCCGGAACCGCTCGTGACATTCCTTGCAGTCCATCAAAGGATCCGAGAAACCTCCCAGATGTCCCGAAGCCACCCAAGTCTGGGGATTCATAAGTATTGCGCAGTCCACACCCACATTATACTGGTTCTCCATGATGAATTTCTGCCACCACGCGCGTTTCACGTTGTTCTTCAGTTCCACACCAAGGTTACCATAATCCCATGTATTGGCAAGCCCGCCGTAAATCTCAGAGCCGGGATATACAAATCCTCTCGCTTTCGCCAGTGCTACTATTTTCTCCATTGTTTTTTCCATGATTACACCCTCCTGCCCGTTTTTACGGTACTTTTTTATTTAAAAACTATATAATACTTTCCCAAACTTTCCCCATTTTCGTCCGTCTGCATAGCTGCCTCGTTCCTGCCTAAGGAAACTACATTGTCGCCGGAATACAAGATTTTCCCGAAAGTCTCCACGCGAAACGGTACCTCAGAAATCAATATGTGATTTTCTCCCATGCCAAGAAGCTCTTGTTTTCCTATGCTTTCCTCTTCATTCTCCGCGCTTGTTAAGGTTACATCCAGCGAATGCCCCCCGTCATAGGCTTCCTTCACTGTCCCGATAAATAGCTGCCTGCTGTCAAATTGGTTGGAATTGTAGTCCGTATATGCCTCCGCAGACGGATATTTCATCGTTACCGTAATGACTCCATTCTTATTTTCGAATTTATCTACGGATATGTCCCGCTCCGAATCCCGGTTATACTCCGCGACCTCCGAAAGAATCATACTTCGCAAATCATCTTCATTATAATAATCGGCGGAAAAATCCTCCGTTATCGTCTCCATTATGCTGCCGTCTTTTAGGACTTCCATCACCGTATTGGATGAGGCTGCCGCCTGTGCCCTGCTGTCTGTATCGCTTTCCCCACATCCCCATAAAGAGAGCCCCGCAAAAAGAACTCCCGCTATCGCTCCTATTTTACGCATTATCTTCGTCCTCCGACACCGGACATCTTTCTTCATGTCCTTTTCTTTCCTCGTTACATTTACATTCACAATATTATAGCTGACTTAAGTTCGTTTTTCAATATATAAATTACGCCAAAGCATTTCATACGGTCAAGTCCTTCAATATGGTCAGGCTTTTGAATTCCCTATCCATGTATTCTTTCTTAAAAATATCCGCAATCGCCCTAAGTTCCCCAAGCACCTCATCGGTCACAGTAAAAGTATATAGCTTCTCCACCGGGCTGTGTTCTATGTAGCTCATAGTATAAACGGTGGATTCCACGAAATTGTTCTTATTCGGTATTCCCGGATATTCCCCGTTTAAAACGAGCGCCTTTATTTCAAATATGCAGCGCACCAGATTTTTATTCAGCGAGGAAAGCTGCAAGGCCCTGAGTGACTGGTACAAAAGCTTTAGCATTTCCTTCTCATCGTTGTTCTCTCTGGTGTAATAATCCATGACTTCCAAAAAATACATTCCATAGCATGCCGCTTCAAAATCTTCCCTGAGCTTTTCAAAATAATTGGATATATCCGCCTCCACGATATTGTAAGAAGAACGACCCTCATACATTTTGAATTCTCCGAAGGAAAAGGGGGAGGCGGCAGCCACAAGCCTGCTGTTAGGCTTTCTCGCCCCTTTGGCGAAGGCTGACACCTTTCCCCTCTCTTTCGTCAAAATAACGACGCGCCTATCGTATTCCCCGATAGGCACTGTCTTCAAAACCATTCCTGTTAGTTTCACAAATTCCTGCATATGGATTATCTCCTATGGTCGCACTGCCGTCCGGTACATAGCCTTCGGACGAACCGGACGCCGTCGTTTCCTCCTGTGCATTCTTAAAACTTAAGTAATCCTCAATTTTTCCGGTATTAAAAAATTGTTGCCAGTAGTTTCGTTCTTTCATCTTGTGCCCCCTAACGTAATGATACTAAAAAGCTATACTTTAGTTTCACTTTCAGTATTAATATTAGGGTTCGCTTTTTTTGGATTTCCTATTCGGATTCTTTTGGATTGTAGCCAAAATTTTTCATAAGGAAATCGCTGTCCCGCCAATCTTTTTTTACCTTTACCCAAAGCTGCAGATTCACGCGGCATTCCAGCATATCTTCGATTTCAGGCCGCGCCTTGCTGCCTATCTTTTTAAGCATGGCGCCTTGCTTTCCTATGACGATTCCTTTGTGAGATTCTCTTTCACAAACGATGGTGGCCTCAATATCGGCAATCGATTCCTTGCTGCTCCTCCGGTATTTGATGCTTTCTATGGATACCGCGATTCCGTGAGGTATCTCATCCTCTAAGCACCTGAGTGCTTTTTCTCTTATAAGCTCCGCCACGATCTGGCGTTCCGGCTGGTCAGTTACGGTGTCCTCATCATAAAATGCCGGTCCATAGGGCAGATATTTCATAATACAGCTTATGAGCGCATCCGTGTTGTCGCCCTTAAGCGCCGATACCGGCACGATTTCCGCAAAATCCATCTCTTTTCGATAAACATCGATAAAATTCAATATCTCAGGCTTTTTCACCGTATCCGTTTTGTTAATGACGAGAATGACCGGAGTCCGGACCTTTTTCAGCTGCTCGATGATATGCCGCTCGCCCGCTCCGATATAAGCAGTGGGCTCTACCAGCCAGAGAATGACGTCCACCTCGGACATAGTCCGTTCCGCAACACGCACCATATAGTCTCCCAGCTTATTCTTCGCCTTATGGATTCCCGGCGTATCCACAAAGACGATCTGGCCTTCCTTAGAGGTGTAGACCGTCTGTATCCTGTTTCTTGTGGTCTGGGGCTTATTACTTGTAATCGCAATTTTCTGTCCGATCAGGTGGTTCATCAGCGTTGATTTCCCTACATTGGGCCTGCCTATTAAGGTAACAAATCCTGATTTATAATTATCGTTCACATTTTATTCCTCACTTTTGCTTTCGTTCGCTTCCGCTTTGTTTGACTCGATTCTCTCCGTCTTATCCTCTTTCTTTTGCTTATACCTGTGAAAGAGGGAGCCGCTGCTTTTGTTATCCTTTTTCCTAATGAAATGCCGAATAAGCAACACAGCCAGTATAATAACTATCGCCCATAAGACAATATATGGCAACCAGATAATGAAATAGATAAAGAAATTTTTGATTCCGTTTCCTACATTGTTCATGGAGCTTATGAATCCCACAGATATTTTTTCCCATGCAGAAACCTGAAGGGAGGGCGTCAGCACCTCTACCTCGCGGATATTTAAGTACACGGTAGAATAATCTACCAGATTATCGTAAGTACGAAGCTGAGATTCCATACTCTGAAGCTGATAGCGCACTTCCGACAGCCGTGCTTCTATAGCGATAATATCCTCCATACTTTCCGCTTTTTCAAGCAGTTCTAACAGCCGCTCCTGCTCCACCTCCAAAGCCTTTTTATGGCTTTCTGTGTCCACATACTGAAGGGTGATGTCCTGCGTACTCTCGGAGCGGCTTGTTACGTTGGATATGTCTGATACCGCCGTCACAAAATCATTCAGTCTCTCCCTCGGAATTCGAATAGTAAGGTTGGCAGACCTGTTGTTTTGCCCGTATCTGCTGCTTCCATTATAGACATTCAGATTCTCCATATAGCCGCCAAGCTCCGACACCTTACTTTCCACCTTGGGAAGAAGTTCGTCGAAAACCTCCGTCTCTACGTCCATGCTCACTGTCTCAATCAATTTACGATTGGATTTCACGGAAATTTCTGCGGAAGTTCCCCCTGCCTCTGCGGGTGCAGACTCCTCGCTGGCCACTTCATATTCTTGCACATACACTTCATCAGAGGCGTATCCCCCATAATCGGCATCACTGGCTTCCTGGGGCACCGCCGCACTGTCCGCCGTGGAAGAGCTTACACTTCCACAGCCTGAAAAACCGAGCACAGCTACACCTATTATCGCTGCCCACAGCTTATATTTCCAGTTCTTTATCCGTAATTTTTCCATAATAATCCCCTATCCTTCCATCGCTGCAATGATCAATTAATGAAAAAGAGGCTCGATATTCATGAACATCGCTTCATTCTCTTTAAGTTTCTCTTCATTTCCCACCACACATAAGCAGTCCTCTTTCATAAAAGCTCTGATATATTCCGACAACCCTCTTATGGTTTCTGCCGTCGTGGCAAGCAACTCATCCCTTTCCTGCTGCACCCTGTCGAAAGACAAATTAGTCAGATAACCTCCCATGGAATAAATTCCTTTGGTGGCCGGTGTCATTGGTACGTCCAAATCGCTGATGGCTCCGATGATAAACTGGGTGATCGTCCTTTCGTCCGCTTCGAAGGTGCTTATATAATCCGCCGCATTCTCATATACTTCCACTGTTTTCTCCAAATTGGGATCTCTGTAAGATACGAAATAGCTGTCTCCCGATTTACTGAAATTGCACATGCAGCCGTAAGCGCCGCCCTTTACCCTCACTCTGTTCCAGAGGAAATCGTAACCCATCATCACCTTAAGCACTTTAAGCGCACCGGTGTAGGGAAGCCCTTCGTGAATGAAGTTGCCCGCACGGCATACGAACTGTATCTGTGCGGAGGTAAGGTACCCTTCGTTCTTCCTTACAAGCTTAGGCTCAAATTTCTTTTTCTCCACAGGAAAAGTATACAGACCTTTTTTAAATTCTCTCACCATCGTTTCAATTCCAGGATATTCTTTTTCAGTTGCAGTGTAATCCACCATGAGGTTCTCCGGCCGGAAGATATATACCGCAAGCTGCTTTAATTTCTCGATCAAATCGTCTTTCTCATCTTCGAACTGCGATTCCAGCTTTTCTAACAAACGATACTGCGGAATGCCGCTTATCTGTTCCGCCACCGCCGCCGTACCCGAGATGTAAGACAATGCTCTTATTGCCGCCAGAGAATGGCCTGATGAGGTCATAGTAGCCTGCATTCTGGACTGTACCTCTGCAATGATTTCATACAGGCGCTTGGTATCGTCGAACTTGGAATGGAGTGCGATTTCTTCTACCAGCTTGAAAGCCTCCTCCAAATTTTCATACAGTACTTTTGCTTTGATTTCGAGTTTCATACTGTAATCATCCAGATTCAGCGCATTGGAATAAGTATTCACTACCATGTCAATGCCGCCGGTCTTTATATTCGTCTCGTGGTATAAATCGCCGTAGCTGTAATTTAACGTATCCACCATGCCCAACACCTGCTTCAATATGCCGATATAAGGGAACAGCTCCTCCGGTACGCTGCCGATGTCAAAGACGAACCGCAGATAGCCAATGCCATTTGTAAATATATTGTGGAACAATATCAGGGTGCCGTCCGAATACCGCTCCTCGTTGACAAAGTCCTCCGCTTCCTTTTTCATATCCGCTCTCGTTAAAAGAGGTATCTTCTCCAAATCCTCCTTGGAACTGGGTTCCTCCTGATAGCGCTCCAGCGCCTTCGTCTCCTCTATGATTCTCTCCAAATCCCGTTCACTTAAGGTTTCCCTGTATTCCTGAAGCTCCTTTTGCAGTGCGGCCTCCTTTTTGGAGGTCAGGCCCTTCTGGGGTGAGAGCACCAGCACCGTCTTATGAGTGTTGTTAAGGAGATATTTTTTTACCAGTTCTTCAAAATATCCGGTTTCTATTTCTTTTTTGAGTGCCGCAAAAGTATCGTTCGCCTCCACATGGATCAACGGCTTTCTCTCGTCATAAAGCCAGCTGTCAAGTACCTGAAGTCCCAGAATAAGCCCTTTCGGGTAAGAGCCGAAATCCGATTCTCTATATTTGAATTCAAAGTAGTTAAGGCCTGCTGCCAGCGCCTTTTTATCTATTCCGTTTTCTGCCTGCCGCTCCAGCACCTCCTCAATAGTCCGCACGAACTCCTCCTTACGGGAAAGGTCCGTATTCTTAGCCACTACGGAAAAGAATGGCTGCATAATCCCATTATCATAGGTACTGTATATTTCCTTGCCGATTCCCTTATCTGTCAGCGCCTGCTTCAAGGGCGCGCCCGGTGCGGAGCAAAGAGCATAATCCAGCACCTGAAAGGCGATATACAGCTTTCTGTCCAGATTATCACCGACTACGGTATTATAGGTCAGGTAAGTATTTTCCTTCTCCGACTCATCTTCCATAATCGAATATTCCTTGAATATTTCTCTGGGTGCTTCGAAAAACTCCTGAAGCTTAATCTGGGAGTCTATGTTAAGCGCTTCAAAGCGGGACAAATATTCCTCGTCGATAAAACGCAGCTTCTGCGCCATATCCATATCACCATATAAATAAATATAGCTGTTGGAAGGATGATAATACTTTCTGTGGAAATCCAGAAAATCCTCATAAGTAAGAGATGGAATCACATCCGGGTCTCCTCCCGATTCAGTGCCGTAAGGCGTATCCGGAAAAAGGGAATTAAGAACCTCTCTGTCCAGAACGTCGTCCGGCGAGGAAAAGGTTCCCTTCATCTCGTTGTAAACCACTCCGTTAAGCGTCAGCTCATCCTCTGCGCTTTCCATCTCATAGTGCCACCCCTCCTGTCTGAATATCTTCTCCTCTTTGTAAATATTAGGATAAAATACCGCATCCAGATAAATGTGCATTAAATTCTGAAAATCCTTGTCATTGCAGCTCGCTACCGGATAAACGGTCTTATCGGGATAGGTCATCGCATTTAAAAATGTATTCAAAGAACCCTTCACTAATTCTATAAACGGGTCCTTTGCCGGAAAATTTCTGGAGCCGCAAAGCACAGTATGCTCTACGATATGCGCCACTCCGGTACTGTCTTCAGGCGGAGTGCGAAAGCCGATATAAAAAACTTTGTTATCATCCTCATTTGACAATACGGTAATTCTCGCTCTCGTCTTCTTATGGCGAAGAAGTACTCCGTGGGAATTCAAATCCTTTACCTCTCTCGCCTCTATAATTTCATAGCTTTCCAAATCCTTTATATTTCGCTTCAGTTCTTCTATATCTCTCATACTAAATGTCGTTCTCCTTTTCCCGCCAACTTCTTTTATCGTTATTTTCTCCATTTTCAATATATTAACAGCAATTTTATCATATCATACTCTATCATTTTTAGCAAAATAGAAAAACATATGCAGAACAAAACTCATTTGTAATATAACAACCGCTCTCTGCTAAGTAGACAGAGAGCGGTCGATTGTCTAAGATCCGCATATTTTACCGCTTTTCAATATATTCGATATTGTCTCCGCTCATGCGAATTGCTTCCAGAATAATCTCTTCCGATAGCTTGCTCTCCTGCGAAAGCTCTGCCACCGTCACCTTTCTTTGCAGTACCTCTGCGAGCTCCCTGGCATGGTCGGTCACCTCATTGACCTTATCCAATACCAATTTATCCGTCTGCTTTTCCTGGAGAGTTCCTGCAATATGCTCCTCCATGGCATCCATGATCATTTTACCCAGCATTCCCTGCGCTTCATCAGAGTGCTCCATGCATCCAAGCATTGTTACACCCGTCGCCAGAGCCAGATTGCCTTCTCCAATCAAATCCTCCAGATAGACTCCTTGTCCGCCGTACAGTTTGGCGATTTCCACTACCTCGGGAAGGTAAATCTCAACAAGTCGGGACTGCGCCTGGACATCTCCCGCCATGGCAGACAAGATAACCGCATCCCTCTCTCCTGCCGTGGCTTGTTCAAGGAGTTTAAGTTCCTCCAGGTAGGCTTCCAGATAATCGGTTTCCTCTTTCGTCAGGTATTCCTCCGCTTCCGCCGGCTGCCCTATCCCTATCCTCTGCTTTTTTAAATAATCGGTGACCAGTTCCATCTGCTCCGGGGATAGTTCCATCTCCTTAAAAGCAGACGTTATCTGCTCCTGCGATATACAATTCCCCTGCTCCTTCGCAGTCCGCTTCAGTCCCTCCAAAGTATTTGCGAACAGAATCTCCTTGTTCATCTTTATACCCATACTCCTTTCAACCTTCTGTCTCCTGCCGCTTAGTATAGTTTCACATGCTCATGGGTGAATAAATGCTCCTGGCAGTATTCATAATTACCGTCACACTTGGAACAGAAACGGAATTCCAACCCCGGACTGTCCACTTCTGTTCTGCCGCAAATCGCGCATTTATGCTTTGTCACTCCCGTACTTCTTTTCACTTCTTTTTTAAACTCCTGACGACGCTTTACCTGCCTCGGCGACATATGGATATGGTTTCTCGAGGTGAACCAGAAGACAAGGAAGTTAAGCAAGGACGCTCCCATCGCAAATCTGCTGTAAACGCTACCCGTAAGGAACTGTGCTCCCAGCATCACCGCGTATATAATTCCCAGCCACTTGATGCGAACCGGAATGATGAACATAAGAAGTACCTGAGCCTCAGGAAAAGTCGCTGCAAACGCGAGAAAAATGGACATATTTACATAATATGTGCTGAAGTAAAAGGAAATCGCGCTGAAGAAATCCTTCGCTCCATAAGCCGCCATCAGATCCCCGTTAAATATATAGCAATAGCCCATCAGAAGGAAGCTTCCAATTACCGTAAAAAGCATTCCCGAAAGCAGATAGACGTTATATCTGTAGGTTCCCCAGGACCGCTCCAGGGTCGTTCCGATAGAATAATAAAAGTAAAGCATAATTAACACGAAAAACAAATTGGAAGTATCCGGCGGCACGATGATCCAAGTAAGGATTCTCCAAATCTGTCCATGCAGAATCTCATAGGGGTTCAAGGTCAGATAAGATAAAAACAAAGGGTTTATCAAATTGATCAAATACCCTACCGCATAACACATGATCAGCATCAGCGAAATGTTCTTAATCGCATACTTGCCGAACTTTCTTTCAAAATTACTCATTTTTGTGTATTCCTCCATTCTATGCCTAAAAACATGCGAGTATATTCTAACATTCCCATCTGTAAAAGTAAATAAACTGGAGAAGGTTTCACGAGATATAATAAAAATTTAACTTTCTTATCCAGTTTTTTTACAAAATGTTCTAAAAAATATAATGAAAATATTCCGGCATCAACATTGCATTTTGTAGTTACGTGTCGTATAATGATTGGGCATGTCTGAGGACTATCCGCTATATATTATAAATAGGAAAGCTCCGGTTTTAACATGCCTAAATATCAAAAAAGGAAAGGGCGGATACTATGAGTGAATTACGCTATACTTTGGGAATTGATATCGGTTCAACCACTGTAAAAATAGCTATTTTGAACGATGCCCATGAAATATTGTTTTCAGATTACGAAAGGCATTTTGCAAACATCCGTGAAACTCTGTCAGGCTTATTGCAAAAGGCATACGATCAGCTTGGAAATATCGAGCTGCATCCAATGATCACCGGCTCGGGAGGACTTACCTTATCCAATCATCTGAAGGTTCCCTTCGTACAGGAGGTCATTGCTGTCTCCACCACATTGCAGGAGCTGGCTCCTCAGACCGACGTAGCGATAGAACTGGGCGGAGAGGATGCGAAGATCATTTATTTCGAAGGAGGAAATGTGGAGCAGCGTATGAACGGTATCTGTGCCGGAGGTACCGGCTCCTTTATCGACCAGATGGCGTCTTTATTACAGACGGACGCCTCGGGCCTGAACGAATATGCCAAGGAGTATCATTCCCTATATACCATCGCCGCGAGATGCGGTGTATTTGCCAAATCGGACATTCAGCCTCTCATCAATGAAGGTGCCACCAAAGAGGACCTTTCCGCTTCTATCTTCCAGGCGGTTGTAAACCAGACGATCTCCGGCCTCGCCTGCGGTAAGCCGATCAGGGGACATGTAGCTTTCTTAGGAGGCCCTCTATACTTTCTATCCGAGCTGAAGGAATCCTTTATCCGCACGCTGAAACTGGATGAAGATCACATTGTCAATACAGAACATTCTCATCTTTTTGCCGCTATCGGCTCCGCCTTGAATGCAAAGGAAGAGGTGTTTTACTCCATGGAGGAGATGGTTTTAAAGCTTTCCTCCGACATAAAAATGGACTTCGAAGTGGAACGTATGGAACCGCTTTTTGAAAACGAAGCATCCTACATGGAATTCAAGAGCAGACATTCCGTACATCACGTAGCCACCTCGGATCTGGCATCCTATCATGGAAATTGCTTTCTCGGCATCGATGCCGGAAGCACTACCACCAAAGTGGCTCTCGTAGCCGAAGACGGCTCTCTCCTGTATTCCTTCTACAGCAGTAACGATGGAAGCCCTCTGAAGACGGCAATCCGCTCCATCAAGGAGATTTACACACTGCTGCCTGAGGATGTAAACATCGTGCGCTCCTGTTCTACCGGATACGGAGAGGCGCTGATGAAGGCTGCATTTTTGCTGGATGACGGCGAAGTGGAGACGGTGGCACACTACTATGCCGCTGCCTTTTTCGACCCTTCCGTGGATTGTATTCTCGACATCGGCGGTCAGGACATGAAGTGCATCAAAATCAAAAATCAGACCGTGGACAGCGTACAGCTTAATGAAGCATGCTCTGCGGGCTGCGGCTCATTCATAGAAACCTTCGCGAAATCGCTGAACTACAGCGTAGAGGACTTCGCTCAGGCCGCATTGTTCGCAGAGCACCCTATCGATCTCGGTACCCGTTGTACCGTATTTATGAATTCCAAAGTAAAGCAGGCACAAAAGGAAGGCGCCAAAGTGGCAGACATCTCTGCCGGACTTGCATATTCCGTTATTAAAAACGCACTGTTCAAGGTAATAAAAGTAGCAGACGCTTCGGAACTGGGCAAGCACATCGTGGTACAGGGCGGCACCTTTTATAACGATGCAATCCTTCGAGGCTTTGAGAAAATTGCTGACTGCAAGGCAATTCGTCCCGACATCGCCGGCATCATGGGCGCTTTCGGAGCCGCTCTCATCGCCCGCGAACGCTATACTCAGGACTACGATACCTCCATGCTCTCTATCGAGCAGATAGAAGCGCTCCAATTCGAAACAAGCATGGCGAAATGCAAGGGCTGCACGAACAACTGCCGTCTGACCATTAACAAATTCAGCGGTGGTAGGCAATATATTTCCGGCAACCGCTGCGAACGAGGACTTGGAAAAACAAAAAATGAGGACGGGATCCCCAATCTCTTCGAGTATAAATTAAAAAGAATATTCGGCTACGAGCCCCTTCCTGCCGACGAGGCAAAAAGAGGACGGGTGGGAATTCCAAGAGTACTCAACATGTACGAGAACTATCCGTTCTGGCATATGTTCTTTACGAAGCTGGGCTATCAGGTGGTCCTCTCTCCTCTTTCCAACCACAACATTTATTCTCTCGGCATCGAATCCATTCCAAGTGAATCCGAGTGCTATCCGGCTAAGCTGGCCCACGGCCATGTGAGCTGGCTCATTCACGAGGGTGTGGATTTCATCTTCTATCCCGCTCTTTTTTATGAGCGCAATGAGTTCGAGGAGGCCAACAATCACTATAACTGTCCTATTGTAACCTCTTATTCGGAGAATATAAAAAATAATGTTGAAGAAATCGGACGCGGTGAAGCTGTTTTAAGAAATCCCTTCATGTCCTTCCGCGATGTAAAGACCATATCGGAAGCTTTAATCAAGGAATTTACGGAGATTCCTGCTGGGGAGATTATCGACGCAGTGGATGCCGGATGGAAGGAAATGAATCAGGCAAGGCTCGATATGATGAAAAAGGGCGAAGAAACGATAAAGTATCTGGAAGAAAACGGCAGGCATGGTATCGTCCTTGCCGGGCGTCCTTACCATATCGACCCTGAGATCAACCACGGTATCCCCGAGCTGATTACCTCCTATGGCGTTGCTGTTCTGACAGAGGATTCTGTTTCCCATTTAGCGAACCCGGAGCGTCCCCTCATCGTATCCGACCAGTGGATGTACCATTCAAGATTGTATGCTGCGGCAAGCTATGTAAAAACACGGGAGGATTTGGACCTGATCCAGCTGAATTCCTTCGGCTGCGGTCTGGACGCTGTTACCACCGATCAGGTAAGCGACATCCTTTCCGGTTCGGGTAAGATTTATACCTGCTTAAAAATTGACGAGGTAAACAACCTTGGAGCGGCGAGAATTCGTGTCCGTTCCCTGCTCTCTGCGATCCGTGTCAGAGATAGCAAAAAGCAGGAGCGGGAAATTCGCTCCTCTGCTATCCGTAAGGTTCAGTTTACGGAAAAAATGCGCGAGGAATATACAATTCTCTGCCCCCAAATGTCACCTATTCATTTCGAAATATTAGAACCGGCCTTCAGATCCTGCGGCTATAACTTCGAGGTATTGTCTAACGACAACAAGCATGCCGTAGACGTAGGGCTTAAATATGTAAATAACGACGCTTGTTATCCGTCCCTGATGGTCGTAGGGCAGATTATGGATGCTCTCTTGTCAGGAAAATATGACTTAAATAAAGTAGCTGTCATCATGTCACAAACCGGAGGCGGATGCCGCGCTACCAACTACGTAGGTTTTATACGAAGGGCTTTCGAAAAGGCCGGTATGCCTCAGATTCCTGTTATATCTCTCAACATGGCTGGCATCGAAACCAATCCGGGCTTTAGCCTGAATGCGGATTTGCTTATGCGTGCCGCCTACGGGGCTATCTTCGGGGACATTTTCATGCGCTGCATCTACCGTATGCGTCCTTATGAAAAAGAGCCCGGCTCGGTGGAGAAGGTGCATGCGAAATGGCTGAAGCAGTGTCAGGACTTCGTATCCGCAAAGCATATGAATTATTTTAAATTCAGGAAGATGTGCCGCTTAATCGTGGAGGACTTCGACGCGATTCCCATTACAGAAGAGGTGAAGCCGAAGGTCGGCATCGTAGGCGAGATCCTTGTGAAATTTGCTCCTGCCGCCAACAATCATCTTGTGGAGCTTTTGGAGTCCGAGGGTGCGGAAGCTGTGGTTCCTGATTTGATCGATTTCATGCTTTACTGCTTCTATAACCAAATATATAAAGCGGAGGAACTTGGCATGAGCAAGAAAGCAGCCATCGTTTCCAAACTGGGTATCGACGGCATCGAATTCCTGCGCGCTTCTGCAAGGAGAGCCTTTGAGAAGAGCAAACACTTCCATCCTCCGGTAAGCATATACAAAATCGTGAATTATGCGAAATCTATCGTATCCATCGGCAATCAGACCGGCGAAGGCTGGTTCTTAACCGGCGAAATGGTGGAACTGATACACGGGGATGTTAACAATATCGTATGTACCCAGCCTTTTGGCTGCCTTCCTAACCATGTGGTAGGAAAAGGTGTCATAAAGGAGCTTCGGAAGCAATATCCGCTTTCCAACATCGTTGCCATCGATTATGACCCGGGCGCCAGTGAGGTAAACCAGTTGAACAGAATAAAACTGATGCTTTCCACCGCACAGAAGAACTTAAAAAAATAGGACCTTTCGGTCCTATTTTTTATGAATATGCTTCATTAATCTACAATTCCGCCCTCTACTACCAAGCTGTCAGCATCCACGCTGTCTCCGTATACCGGCTTCAGGGTTTCTTCGAAATCCTTGTGGAAGAACTGCTCTGCTGCCAAGCCCTCAATTTCTTCATTGATCCAGTTAAGCAGCTCCGTATTGCCCTTCTGTACCGCCGGAGCGATCGTATCCAGATTTCCAATAGATTCAATACCTACCGCAAAGCCTTTGTTCTGCAAAGCCCAAGCCAATACTTCCGTATTATCCGTGGAGAAAGCATCTCCTCTTCCGTCTGCCAGAGCGTCATACGCTTCCTGATACTCATCAAATTTCAAAAGATTGATCTCAGGATAGTTCTCCTGGAAATAAGTTTCTGCCGTAGTTCCTTTTACTACGATAAGCGTCTTTCCCTGCAACTGCTCTACATCCGTTATCAGACTGCCCTCCGGAGAAACTACGCCCAGGGCTACCTTCATATAAGGTAATGCGAAATCTACCTGCTCGCTTCTTTCATCCGTCACGGTAAAGTTAGCCAGGATAATGTCTACCTTTGCGGATTTCAAATACTCAACGCGGCTGGCTGCCTCTACATATACGAATTCTACCGCATCCTCACTGCCGAATAGATCCAATGCAAGGCGCTTTGCAAAATACACATCATATCCTTGTACATCACCGTTGGCATCTACGTAGCCAAAAGGGTTTTTGTCACTGAATACGCCAATTACCAGCTTTCCGTCCGCTTTAATGTCCTCTAAACTTCTCGCCTGCGCCGAAGCGGAAGCGTCTTCCGATTCTGCGGCAACCGGCTCTGCAGCACTTTCTTCCTCCGCCGCTTCGCTTTCTGCTGCCGGTGCTGTTTCTTCCGCTGTCGGCGCAGCCGTGGAAGCCGCCTCCTGTGTCTGTCCGCAGCCTGCCAGTACACCTGCTAACAGACCTGCCGTCAAGATAACTCCTAATAATTTCTTCTTCATAATAATCCTCCTTCATTTTGTTTATATTTCTAACGCTTCATAATGAAACGTATTTAGAAACTGCTTTGCTCTTTCCGTCTTAGGATAGGCGAAAAATTCCTTCGCCGTATTCTCCTCTACGATGACTCCCTGATCCATAAATATGACTCTGTCCGCCACCGCCTTTGCAAATTCCATTTCATGGGTTACGATTGCCATCGTCATACCCTCCTGTGCCAGTTTCAGCACTACCTGAAGCACCTCGCGGACCATTTCCGGGTCCAGCGCCGCGGTGATTTCATCCAGAAGCAGTACCTCCGGATTCATGATAAGGGCACGTACTATGGCAACTCTCTGCTTCTGCCCGCCGGACAGCTGCCTTGGGAACGCATCCTTTTTATCAGACAGACCCACCCTCTCTAACAGGGCTGATGCCTCCCGTTCCGCTTCCTTCCGGTCTCTCTTCTGTACCTTTATCGGTGCCAGCAGAATGTTATTCATAATGCTAAGATGAGGAAACAATTCATAGCTTTGAAAGACCATACCTATTTTCTGTCTGTGCTGATGAACGTTCTTATCCTTTCTGTCTATGGTCTCACCGCCTAGAACGATACTTCCCTCATCGATAGGTTCCAACAGATTCAGGCACCTTAAAAAAGTGCTCTTACCGCATCCCGATGGCCCTACAATGACTACAACCTCTCCTTTTTGCAGGTTAAAATTGATATCCTTCAAAACCGGCTCGTTTTTTTCATATGATTTCGTCAAATGCTTTACCTGTAAAACTTCATTCATTTTTCATTTTGCCTCTCTAAATTTCGTATTTCTTTTCCAGCCATAGCGACAACCTCGAAAACGGATAACAAACGATAAAATACATGATAAATATCACTCCATATATCCAAAGCGCGGCGGTGGGCGTCTGATACCTCGAGGCGTCTATGATCTGTTTTCCCACTTTTACTACTTCAACCACGCCTATGAGCACCACCAGAGATGTAGTCTTTATCATTCTTGTAAGCAGATTCACGGCAGGAGGCAGCAATCTCCTTATCGTTTGGGGGATGATTACATAAAAATAGGTCTGCAGCTTATTCATCCCCAAGCCGCCTGCGCTTTCGTATTGGTGTTTCGGTGTGGAGATGAGAGCGCCTCGCACCAAATCGCCCATTTCCGCTGTGCCCCAAAAAGTGAATACGATAATAGCCGCTGTCTCACCCGACATGTTGATTCCCAAATGCTTCGCCGCGCCGAAATATACGAGGAAAAGCAGAACCAACTGAGGTAAGATTCTGACAGTTTCCAGATAAAGCCTCGTAATACATCGCACCGCCCTATTGTGCATCGTCATGACCATTCCTAAAAGGAAACCAAGCAAAATAGAAAGCGCCATAGCAATTACCGCGATGCGGAGGGTTACCCACAAGCCTTCCCACAGCCTTATAAAATTCCTACCCTGAAACAGCACTTGTATCCCCAAATCCTGCATAGCGCACTCTCCTTTCTATGAGTGATGCAAGGACGGATATCGGAAGCAGAATCACCAGATAAGCCGACACCAGCATAAACAACGCTTCATCCGTCTTGTAATAAATGCCGATCAAATCCTTTGCGACAAACATCAGATCCGCCAGCGCCACCGCGCTGAACACCGAAGTTTCTTTTATCAAAAAAATAACATTGGCACAAAACAGAGGAACAGAGGTTGATACTGCCTGCGGAAGTACGATATGCCGGAATATCTGGCTGTTTGTAAAACCCAGACTTAATCCCGACTGCGTCTGTATCTGCGCCACATTATCTAGTCCCGAACGAAACGCCTCCGACATGTAGCTGCCTCCTAAAAACGCCAGTCCAATAATCCCGCAGCTTTCTGAGCTAAGCACCACTCCCAGCTTGGGAAGGCCAAAATATAGAAAAAAAAGCTGTATTAAAAGCGGAGTATTTCTCGACAGTTCTATATAAGTATTCGCTATCTGTGTCAGTACCGGTATCTTCAAATATTTTACTATGCTCGTTACCAGACCGATCAGAAATGCCAGCAGAATTCCCACAGCAGCTATTCTTAATGTCAACCACGCCGCCTCGGTATAAAGCTGCAAATGTGTTCTCATAAATTCCAAATCCATCCGTCTCTCTCCTTCTCCCTTTCGTTTCGGCGCAAAAAAAGAAGCATATATACGCTCGTACCTGCTTCCCATCCTTCGGCGCTTCTAAGCGATGCCGCACGATTGAAATCAATTCCTATCAATTCTATAGGTTTAGTATATTATTGATCATTTATATTGTCAACACTTTTTATGAAATTAAATTTTATATATTTTATGGAAAAAATCCACCTTGATTTTTGTGTAATAAGAGTACTTTTCTTATTATCGTTAGGGTGTCAAAAGGTACTTTTGACGCTCTAATCCTATTACAAAAAAAATCTGCCTTCGCAGATTTTTTACATGCCGTATGCACTTTTATTTTTTTGGAATAGTCACCGTAAAACAGCTTCCTTCATTCACCTTACTGCTTACAGTTATCGTACCGCCATGAGCTGCAACGATAGATTTGGCAATAGTCAGGCCGATTCCTGCGCCGCCCGTTTTGCGGCTGCGTGACTTGTCTGTCCGGTAAAATCGTTCGAAAATGAGAGCCAGCTCCTTCTCCGGAATCCCGATGCCGTTATCCTTCACCCGAATACAGCCCTCTCCCGGAGCATCCGACACTTGTATGGAAATACTTCCGCCCTCCGGCGTATATTTAACGGCGTTGGATAAGAGGTTTATCATCACTTGAAGCATTCTGCTTCTATCCGCAGATATCACAGAGGATTCTCCCCCTACAGACATGGTAAGTTCCTTCTTTGCTCCTTCCGCCTCCAATGTTTCGAAGGCCGCCTTAGCAATTTCCAGTAGGTCTGTCTGCTGCTTTTGCAGCTTCAGGTTATCTCCCTCCACCTTGGCCAGGCGCCCCAGATCTGCAACCAGATTACCAAGGCGAAGTATCTCCTCATGACAGCCGGAAAGCCGTTCCGGCGTAGGCTCCCATACTCCTTCCAGCATTGCCTCCAGATGGGATCCTACTGCGGTAAGAGGAGTACGAAGCTCATGGGCGATATCCGTAGTCAGTCTCTTTCTCAGATTCTCCTGTTCATTTAACGCATCTGCAAGCTGGTTGATAGCGGTTACCAAATCGTTAAGCTCTCTGGTATTCGTCTCGCTTTCAAAGCGGATATCGTAGTTTCCTTCTGAAATCTCCTTGGCGATATAGGCGGTCTTCGTCACAGGCCTCGCTATCCGGCGAGCCATCAGACTTCCCACCACAATAGAAAAAAATCCTGCCAGAGCGCCGATTATGAGCAGGAGGATATTTAGTGTCTTAATGAAGCGGAAGTCATTCTCGCTGAAAAAGAAAGGTCCGTAATAGGTAACGGAAACAGAGCCCACCTTCTCCCCGCCCTGTTCGATATCATAGGTATGGGATACAAAGCCTCCGTCCTTCTTCAGCTTCTCCATTCGTGCAGAAATCTCATCCATAACCTGCCAGCATTTGGACATGTCATGATTCTCCGCATCCCAAAGCAGCTTTCCGTCCACATCATAAATTTTTAAAATATAGCTTTCATATAAAGCATACATACCTATGGTATGCAGGAAGTCCTGATTCCAACTGCGCGTGAGCCCATTGTACTGGGCACCCAGATCGCTTACGATATTCTCGCTTCGTACCTGCTCCTGCCTGGCGATGTAGTCCTCGAACTCCTGGTTGATGAACCAATTGGAAAATACACTGGTGAGCGCCACAGTAACCAACACGATCAGCAGTATGGATAAAGACAGCTGGGTTCTTAAACTCCGCATAATTCTAATCGCCTCCAAATTTGTAGCCCAGTCCGTGAACGGTCAGGACATATACCGGCTTTTTCGGGTCATCCTCGATCTTCTGGCGCAGGTTTTTGACATGACTGTCGATAGCCCTGTCATAGCCCTCGAACTCGCTGCCCAATGCAATTCCAATGAGTTCTTCTCTGGTAAATACCTTCCCGGGATATTTGATGAGGGCCGACAATATTTTGATTTCATTGGGCGTCAGGCTGACTGTATGTCCCGACTTCTGAAAAAAATTTTTTTCAAAATCCACAATGAAATCGCCGTTATGAAACGAATTTCTCACGTTTAACGGCATAAGGTCATTCTGCGTCCTTCGCAAAATGGCCTCCATGCGCGCATATAATTCCTTTAAGCTGAAAGGCTTGGTGATATAATCGTCAGCGCCGATTTCCAAGCCATACAGCAAATCATTCTCTTCCGCCTTGGCAGTAAGCATCAGGACCGGTACTCTCGACTTCCTTCGTATCGCCCTGCAGACCTCCTCGCCCGAAATATCGGGCAGCATCAAATCCAAAACTACCAGCGTAATATTCTCCCTATCGAATATCTCGAGGGCCTTCCCGCCGCTCTCGGCGGGAAATACATGAAAGCCCTTGCTCTCCAAAAGTGCGGAAATCACCTCGAGTATCTTAGGTTCATCGTCTACAACCAATATATTTTTGCTCGCGCCCGGCATAACAGCTCCATTTCTCAAATCGATTATGCGACTACATCGTAGCCCTGGTCTTCGATTTCTGCTTTAATTTCATCTACGGACACCTTGGAAGCATCGAATTCTACCGCTACCGTCTTGCCTTCCAAATCCACAACTACACCGGATACACCCGGCAAAGCGCCTACCGCGCCGTTAACAGCCTTTACGCAATGCTCGCAGGACATACCATCCACATTCAAAATCACTTTTTCCATCTTGGAAAACCTCCTATTTGTTTACTTCAGTACATTTTTAGTTCGTTTATTTTCAGTTTGCTTTTATTCATTTAAGTCAAAGGGTTTTAAAAATTTGTACACTTCTACCATCTTCCCGTTTTCTTCGACCTTTACCGTAGCATACGCCCAGCCTTCCACTTTTTCAGGAGAAACGCCTGCCTCTATCAGCGCCTCGGGATCCAATACGAATACAATATCCTTATCCTGAACATCGCCCGTTACCGTATTCGTATCCATATCCTTCGCCCACTCGAACATATTTCCTCCATCCAGCTTCACACCGAAGTGGTCCATGGCGGAATGATAGTTTATTCTGTCTCTATGCTGATCCACGATCCTCTCATAGGCAGCAAGGGGAGTAGCCGCTGCGCCTTCCTTAACGTTCCCGTCCTCGAACTTCACTCCGGCCAGTAGCTTATCTCCGGACAAGGTATAATTGTCCGGCAGCTTTCCTGCATCCAGTCCCGCATCGAGAAAAGGCTGTACATCGAATTCAAGCATTGCATCGTAGAGAGGACTCCTGCTGTAATCTCCGCTCCATATAAAACGTACCGTATCATCCGGTGCTTCCAGACTATAGCCGCTGTTCTCATCATCTATTTTAACACGCTCCGGTATCTTTTGCAAAACCTCTGCAAAAGAAGTGCTGGAGCCCTTTCCGATCACATCCAGACTGCTGTCTGCCGTGTTAACAAGAACGAGCAGGAAGGCCGCTACAACCACCACAGCAACCGCTGCTGCAATAATAATTTTTACATTTTTCTTCATATTAATTCACTTCTCCTTTCACCGTAACCGGCTTGAATCGCTTTAATCGCAAGGCATTAGTCAATACGGAAACTGAGCTTAAGCTCATGGCCGCTGCTGCAAAAATCGGGTTAAGTAGCGGACCGCCGAACAAGTAGAGTAAGCCGGCGGCAACCGGAATACCGATTACGTTATAACCAAAGGCCCAGAAAAGATTTTCCTTTATATTTAAAATTGTCTTTTTACTCAAATGAATTGCAGTAGGAACATCCATAAGATCGGAGCGCATGAGCACGATATCTGCGCTTTCCATCGCCACGTCCGTACCGGAGCCGATCGCAATACCAATGTCCGCCTGAGCTAATGCCGGAGCATCATTGATTCCGTCACCTACCATAGCAACCTTACGCCCCATTTCCTGAAGCTTCTTCACCTCGCTGGCCTTATCCTGAGGAAGTACCTCCGCAAGGACGCGGTCAATACCTACCTGACGGGCGATGGCTGCAGCGGTTCTCTTGTTGTCGCCGGTAATCATCGCTACCTCGATGCCCATTTTATGAAGGCTGTCAATGGCTGCCCTGCTGCTTTGCTTTACTACGTCCGCCACGGCGATAATACCTGCTAATTCACCGTCAAGCGCTATATACATCGGAGTCTTGCCTTCCTCAGCCAGACGGTCGGAAACAGATTCGAAATCCTTTAAGTCTATATTTTTTTCCTCCATCAGCTTACGGTTGCCTGCCAAAACGGTCTGGCCACTTATCAGTGCCTCGATGCCGCGCCCCGTAATAGACGTAAAGTTATCCACTTTAAGAATATCATACCCTTTTGCTTCTGCCTTGGACACAATCGCTTGCCCAAGAGGATGCTCGGAGCTTTTTTCCGCCGAAGCTGCGATTTGAAGAAGCTGCTCTTCTTTCGTTCCCGCCGCCGCCAGTATATCCGTAACGGTGGGCTTTCCTTCCGTAATCGTACCCGTCTTATCGAATACGATGGTATTGATTTTATGAGCGATTTCCAACGCTTCGCCGCCCTTTATCAAAATACCGTTCTCCGCACCCTTTCCCGTGCCGACCATAATGGCCGTCGGTGTCGCAAGACCCAGCGCACAAGGGCACGCAATTACCAGCACCGAAATGAAAATGGTCAGCGCAAACTTCACATCTCCGCCCGTTCCAAAGAACCATGCCGTTCCTGCCAGAAGGGCAATGAGGCAGACTACCGGCACGAAATAGCCGGATACAATATCCGCCATCTGAGCGATGGGCGCCTTTGATCCCTGCGCATCCTCCACCAGCTTGATGATCTGTGCCAGCACCGTATTGCTTCCGACCTTTTCCGCACGGAAGCGAATGGTTCCGGTTGTGTTGATGGATGCGGCATAGACCTCATCGTTCGCCTTTTTATCAACCGGCATACTCTCGCCGGTAAGCATCGATTCATCAATTGCTGTGTTACCCTCGATTACCGTTCCGTCAACAGGTATCTTCGCACCGGGCTTTACAACAATGATGTCTCCTACTTCCACTTCATCGATCGGTATTTCCTTTTCTACGCCATTATGAATAATAATCGCCGTCTTGGGAGCCAGCCCCATCAGCTTCTTAATGGCCTCTCCGGTACGTCCCTTGGATACCGCTTCCAACGATTTTCCAAGAAGAATCAGGGTTATGATGACCCCTGCTGTCTCGAAATAGAGGGACTCTACCGCATGCGAATTTCCTTTTGCAATCAGAAATACATTATAAGCGCTGTAAATAACTGCAGATGTAGTTCCTACCGCGATAAGAGAGTCCATATTCGGACTTCTCTGCCAGAGAGCCTTAAATCCTATCACATAAAATTTGTAACCCACGCCGATGACCGGAGCGACCAGTATGATTTGCAGCATCGCATAAATCAAAGGAAACTGCATGGGGTTCAGCGCTGCAGGAAATGGAAGGCGCACGAACTGAATCATGGGAGCCATCGCTATATATAACAGCGGAAGAGAAAACACTGCAGAAACGATGAACTTCGTCCAAAGAGTACGTATCTCCTTCTGCTTTCGTATTCTGTCCTCGTCGGCCGCATCCGCCTTATTCACTTCCAAAGCCTGATATCCGGCTTTTTCAATAGCTTCACGAATAGCGGAAAGCCGTACCTGATGGGGAAAATAGGACACAGAAGCTTTTTCGGTGGCATAGTTTACCGATACGCTTTCTATACCCTCCAGCTTTCCAACTGCCTTTTCCACTCTCTTTGCGCAGGCTGCGCAGGACATCCCTCCAATAGGGATTGTTACATTCTGGCTGGCGGCTTTTTCCACCACCTCATAGCCTATTTTCGTCACTCTGTTCTTAATGTCATCCAGTTCGATCAAAGCGTTGTCATACTCAACAAACAACTTCTCGCTGGCAAGATTTACATTCGCCTGACCGATGCCGTCCAGCTTGCGGACAGTTTTTTCAATTCTCCCGGCACAAGCCGCACAGGTCATGCCACGTATGTCTAATACTCGACTTTCCATCTTGTATTTATCTCCTTTCTATATCCATATCTGCATATCTTAGACTTTTGACTATTACAAAGCCCATAATTATCATGCATTTGCAGGATTACCATTTGGCAGTTGCTTTTATCATAATTTCATTTTAACGCAAATAATTCTTTTTGCAACTACGCACTTTATTGTATAATAGTACCTAAAAAGGTACTGTAATGTTTTTTTCAGCTTTCCGGCACTTGACCTTTGTTTGCCGGCGTTGTATCATAATTCAAATAATTGTTTATATTTAAATAATAAAGGAGGTATGCTGTTATGGTTTATAATTGTCCCGTAGAAATTACCCTTAAAATGATTGGGGGAAAATATAAAGCTCTTATTCTCTGGCATTTGATCGATTCCACGCTTCGCTTTGGGGAACTGCGTAAACTTATTCCGCAGGCTACGCCTAAAATGCTCACCCAGCAGCTTCGGGAATTGGAGGAAGACGATTTGATATGCCGCAAGGTATATCCGGTTGTGCCTCCTAAAGTGGAATATTCCCTTACCGAACTGGGTATGAGCATTCGCCCTATTTTACTGGCCATGTATGGCTGGGGCTCCGATTATCTTAAAAACAACGGTATTGAGGTAAACTGTTCCATGCACATTCAACCTTAATCTTTTGTAAAAAAAGTGAAATATTATTCTTATTTCCAGTTAGCGAATATTTGCTCTGATTCTTGCAAAAAGCTGTACGATATAGTAATGGAGTCATCCGTTACCGTTTTGTTTTCATCGAAAATCGGCCATGGGTTGCATCCGCCGGCTTCTACTTCCACTTGCTCCATCGGGAACTGATTACCGCAGTTTTGGCATACCAGCTTGTCACCATCCTGCTTATAATAGCCTCTGCCGGAATTGTAACATATCTGACAAGTATTAAAAGCCGTACGGATGCTTCCGTCAGAGGCCTTGACCGCTATGATCTCCATGTCGATTCCGTCCACCGTAACCGGGTAAAAAGAAGCTTCCTCCGTAATATCTGACACGGGAATGATCAAATCCTCACCCGTCGATGCTTCCGTTTCTTCAGACTGCGAAGTGCTTTCTTCTACAGCCTGCGGAGTACTTTCTTCTACAGACTGCTGCGCTTTTGCCGTTTCGGTTTCAGAAACCGCATTATTTTTCTGTCCGCAAGCCGCCAATAAAAGTGTGGGTAAAAGTATCAAAACTATACATGCTGCACCTTTTCTGAATTTCTTTTCTTTTTTTTCTTCCGTTATTTCATTATTTTTTCTGTTGGATTTCATAGCTACTTTCCTGTTAAATGAAAACATTCTCTTTTCTCCTTTTGACTTCTTATTTTGTCATTTTAAAGTTGTCTCGTCATCGCCTTGCTTTTTATTGCGTCCTACCAGAAGTATCCCGATTAAAATCGCTGCTGCCGGTACGATACAGTGCCAGTGGCTCAATAATAAATCCATGCTGTCAACTCCTTTCTACCGTGGTATCTATTCGTAACAGTTCAGTCATCAGAGCTGCTACATCTATTCTCATTGACAACATGATGCACCCGCCGCCTGCGTAAAGTATTCCTGCGGATACACAAGCGTCTCGTAAGAAGAGACCTCCGCCTTTACAGCTTCCAGATCAATATTATCCAGACTGTCCACTACCTTTATATATCCAAAGAACTGATTGCTTCCGTCATAGAACTCGAAATCCGCCGAAGGCAAAAAGTACAAGGAATTCTCACCCTTTGCTAATGAAAGCTGGGCGTAATATGCCGGAGCAATTATTTGATCCAATCCCTGTCCGCTCGCGGACTGATTGTCAATGTTCCATAATACATTCATGCCTGTCTGAACAATTGCAACTGCCGGCTGAAAACCGTCGTCCGTCAAAGTTATGGTTATTTGCTGCATATCGTTGCCTGAGTCGTCTATTATGGGCTCCGCTATGACAATATTTTCTACAGGTATCACATAGTCGGAGACTTCCGGCTCAGGGGCGGGCGGAGTACTGTCAAAAGCGATGGGTTCCGAAGAATCATCATCCCCTCCCTCCACAACAGTAATGGTACCGCGGATCATCCCCATCCAGCAGGTATACTGGAAGGTTCCCGTTTCTTCAGGGGTAAATTCTATAATGTTTTCACCCTCTGTAAATTTGTGCTGAATACCATATTCCCGAATATATATTTCGTTGTTGCATCCGTTGATACTGCCCTGTGGTGCGTCAATAACCCATTTTACCGGCATCCCTGCCTGAACAGTGATATCGGGATACCTGCCGGAGGAAAGCGTACTGTTTACTACCTGCTCTCCATCCTCTGTTTTCTCGCCCACGACGTCTGTTTGTTCGCTGCCGCCTTCCTTGGCAAAGGACAAGGGCTGATAAATTCCCGCCAGATTCACACCTTGGGAAAACATGGACAAACCTAACACCACCACCAGCACCGCTCCGGCAGGCATTATCTTATTAGTGAACTTTTTGCCAAGTGCCGTTCCTACCGCACCAAGTCCGAACATCAAAGGTACGGTTCCCATGCTGAACAAGAACATCGACATCGCTCCCGCAAAAGCGTTTCCGGTGGAAAGGGCATAAATCTGCATCGCCTGCAAAGGACCGCAAGGCATTAATCCGTTTAAAAGACCTACAATAAGAGGACTTTTACTTTTTCCCTTTTCCGCATTGATTTTTCGGGCAAATACCCTGGGCATTCTCGGATTGAGTCTGCGAAGCCATGGAAAAATTCCCAGCATATTGATTCCCATAATTACCATGAAGACTCCAGCCGCCAGCTTCAAGGCTCCCTGCATCGTATTGGAAAAAGTAAACACCGATCCCAGTGCTCCGACAATAAATCCTACTATTGTATATGAGATTACTCGTCCGAAATTATATAAAAATGCCGGTCTGAGAAAAGCGAAACGACTGCTTTCCTCTTCAAGAGGCCTCCCCGGAATACACTGAGACAGATTAATGCCGCCGCACATGGCCACACAGTGCACAGATGTAATCAGGCCTATAACAAAAAGCATCCCATATCCCATATTTGCTTCCGCGAGCTGGCTTGGAACGAGCATATTCAAAAGACCAAACTGCTGTATGAAAATATAGAGGGAAAAAATTATAAGAAGCAGCCCTACTGTGCGGCTGTTTCCCGATGCCCCCTTATCATTTCCCATCAACACCTCATAATCCAGTCGTTCAATTACTGAAATAATATCTTTTAAAGAAATAATGTCCGTATCATATGTGACGTCGGCAGTCCCTGCATTATAACTTACCGTAGCGGATTGTATGCCTGCGGTATTTCGCAGTTTTTTTTCGATTTTATTCTGACAGTTAACACAAGTCATGCCGCCGATTCGCAATGTTTTGGATTTTATACCTGATTTCATTTGGCGTCCTCCTTTTAATCTTATGGCATGAGTATATGAAACAAATTTGTAGAAGTTATGGAGATAGAAAATTTTAATATAAATAAAAAATTATTGAACAAAGGTCATTAATTTATTGACATCATTTGAAGCGAGCATTATAATTATTAATGACTTAAAGTCAATAATATTTTGTGAGGTGAATTCTATGGCTCGTCCTGCAAAAAAATCATCTGAACAGTGGACACAAGAAATCATAAATGCGGCCCAAAATCTTTTTACTGCCAATGGTTATGATGAAACTTCCATAAGTGACATAATGGATGCCGTAAAAGGTGCGAAGGGTACATTTTATCAATTTTTTGAAAGTAAAGAATTGTTATTGGAAACGCTTGTTGAAAAATGGGCAGATGATTATGAAAAAGCTATCATTGAGATACTGGACAGTGCTAATAGCACTTTTGTTGATAAGTTTTCAAAAATGATGGACTTAATTAAACAAATGTCAAGTAAGACATTGGGAATGGAAGCATTTTTTCACCCCTCAAACGGTGTTATGATTTATAAACTGACAAAAAGAATAGCCACCGTTATAACTCCTTATTTGGAAGAAGTTTTAAAAATGGGAATGGAAGAAGATTTGTTTTCTTTGGATGATCCGCATTTTTATGCAAGCTTTATTATAAGCGGAGCATTAGGCTCATTGAGTTCAGGTGCAGAGGCCCCTATCGATAACATACCGGGGAATCTCCAGTTACTGCCTGAAATAACGGCTAATATCCTGGGAATTGACAAAGGCGTACTGCTCTATAGCAAGGAGACCACAAGATGATAAATAATGAATTCGATAGTTGCCCGTGTCCAAAAGTCAAATGCAAAAATCATTCTGATTGTAAGCTGTGTATTGTGCGGCATTCCAGAAAAAAATCAAAACCATACTGCATGAGAGAGCGCAGAGATAACGCCGTCAAAAAAGAAAAAAACAGCGCTGTCGATAAATAAAATCAAAGCCGCTGTTTTTCTCTTTATCAAATCACATGATATTCCTTCAATAACTTTTCTATATCCGTGCCTCCAATTTTTTTAAGTACTTCTTTAACTACTATCTTTTCCACAAATCCCAGCTTCATGTCGGTGGCTTTTTTGCCGTCGCGAAGCTGCACAGTAGCATTTAACAGATCCCGGACATCGTATACGCTTCCCCATACCTCAGGTACGCCGCGATCGATATCCAACAAAGTATAAACTGCCTCCATTCCGGTACGGATAGAATACTCAGTGGTAAAGATGGTATCACGCTTCGTTTCCGCAAACTGTCCGAGAAAGGCAAAGTTAACGGCTCCCTGCGGAACTACGTCCGGTCTGTCTCCATATGCGCGGGGCATGAAGAACGCAGTGATATACGGCATCATACAGGGCACGGTGTTTGCGCTGTTTTCAGCAATATCCTCAATTTCACTTTCGGGCACACCGATATGGTACAGCCACTCCATACATATTTCTTTGCCGGTGCAATCCCGCATGGGTTTCTTCACATAATCGCCGGGCTGATCGGAAAATAAACCGTACACCCAGACGAGGAGCTGATCCTTAGGCTGATTACGAAACTGGGGCTGACGGTTAATGGTCCAGCTCAAGAGCCATGAGGAATCCTTTACGGTGACAATACCTCCGGTAACCACTTTGCCTGAGAAGGGGTCTCGCTTACAAATATTCTGAATATAAGGAACGACGCGCTGGTCGAGGGTATTGACAGTAGCACTCATCCAGTTGGACTGCTCAGGATCATAACAAAATTTGTCAGGATGGCCGAAAGACTTGTCTTGAGCCGCAATCTTACGCCACATATCCCATCCGCCGCCGGCTTTGATCTCGGACTGAAAGATTGCCGGTGTATTCTGGTCACCGATGGTGGAGTTCTCCACACAGCCGCCGTTAGTGATAAATACGAGATCGTTTTCAGTAAGATCTATGCTTTCTTCCTTGCCGTCTCTAATTACCTCTATACTCGCAGCCTGCTTTTTACTCCCGGCACAGTTAAATTTCACATTTACAACCTTGACACCGTAGTGAAACTGTACGCCAAAGCCTTCCAAATATTTTACCATAGGAAGAATCATGGATTCATACTGGTTGTACTTGGTAAAACGCAGAGCCTTAAAGTCTGGCAGACCACCAATATGATGGATAAAGCGCTGAATATAGAGCTTCATCTCCAGGGCGCTGTGCCAGTTTTCAAAGGCAAACATAGTACGCCAATACATCCAGAAATTAGAATCCAGCACTTCGTCGTCGAACACATCGGTAATGCGCTTATCCTGAAGTTCTTCATTCGCCGTGAAAAACAACTTCATGATCTCCATGGCGCCCTTATCCGAAATATCGAATTTCCCTTCGGTATGGGCATCCTCTCCGCGGTTTAGCGTAGCCCGGCAAAGGGAATAATTAGGGTCTGCTTTATTCAGCCAGTAGTATTCATCCAGAACGGATATCCCCTCTGTTTCAATGGATGGAATGGAACGGAACAAGTCCCACATACACTCGAAATGGTTGTCCATCTCCCGGCCGCCTCGCATGACATAACCGACATTTTCATACTGATAACCGTCGCAAGCGCCGCCGGGAATAGGGTCTTTCTCCAGAACATGGACATGCTTTCCTGCCATCTGTCCGTCTCTGACAAGAAAGCAGGCTGCTGCAAGGGCTGCAAGACCGCTGCCAACAATATACGCCGATTTCCCGTCGACTCCCTCCGGCTTCAGCGGGCGGGCGAACGCTTCATAATTACCACTTGAATAATACATGATCATAACCTCCTATATGTTTTATTTCCTTTTGATAGTTATATGCTAACAATTCTTTTTCAATCTCACAATAAACAGAAATCCCTCCGTGATAAGATTTTTATCACAGAGGGATCATTTGTAAAAAGTTTTATCATTTTTCAGACTTTGATGCATTTTTGTCCGTACGGTAGCTTTCCAGGGCGGAAGAAATATTTCCATGTACGAGAGTCGCCAAACGGTCGATAATGGTCTGCGGCCCCTCCCGCATATCTTTTTTGATCCAATCTAACATAAGGCCAACAAATGCAAATTTATAGAAATCGGCGATAAATTTCTTATCCTCATCCCGAACAGCCATCCCGTCAGCCTTTTCTTCCACAACGCCAATCATCAAATCATAGGTCAGTCTGTATAAATAGATTTCCACCTGCTCTCTGCTGACGGAGTGATAAACATTCATAATAAACGGCTTGTTGGCTAAGACAGCTTCAAAAATCTGCAAAAAGCCCTGCTGCCAAGTGTCATAGGTCTTCTTCCCTTCCAATGCCTTAGCAGCATCCTCCACGCAGGACCACTCCACAAGGTCGTAAATATCCTTAAAATGATAGTAAAAGGTCATGCGGTTTATACCGCAGTCCTCAGCAATGTCGTTAATCGTAATTTTATCCAAAGGCTTCTTCAAAAGCAGGTTTTTAAGCGATGCTTCCAGAGCCCGTTTCGTCGTTTGCGACATGAGGCAGCTCCTTTCCTGAGACAGTAACCGTTATTCCTCTATTTTATCATAATTTTCCAAGAAATTGTGGACAATGCCGTTTTCTTTATATGCAACGATCGTACTTAGGTTTACATTTTCCATACTTTTAAAAATATTACCCTCTACATATGGATTTACTTTCTTAAGCTGCTTAATCAGCTCCTTGATTTCCATTCGCTTCGAGCCCATGCTTCCGTCGCTTCGACAGGTGGTACAATTGTCCGTAAAGCGGCAGGCGCATTGAATGAAGTGCAGATTATTATAATCTCTCCAGTGCTTAATGTCATCCTCGCGAATGAGATACATCGGACGTATCAGCTCCATGCCTTCGAAGTTGGTACTGTGAAGCTTCGGCATCATAGTCTGCACCTGACCGCCGTACAGCATTCCCATCAATATCGTCTCTATGACATCGTCATAGTGATGTCCCAAAGCAATTTTATTGCAGCCTAGCTCCTTCGCCTTGCTGTAAAGATAACCTCTGCGCATTCTCGCACAAAGATAGCAGGGGGATTTCTCCACTTCATAGACGGATTCAAAAATATTCGTTTCAAAAACGGTAACAGGCACCTTTAACAATCCGGCGTTGTTCTCGATCACTTTACGATTCGTCTCATTGTATCCCGGGTCCATAACAAGAAATACCAGCTCAAAGGGAAATTTATTATGCCTCTTCAACTCCTGAAACAGCTTAGCCATAAGCATGGAGTCTTTGCCTCCGGATATACATACGGCAATTTTATCGCCTTCTTTTACGAGCTCATAGGTGTTTATTGCTTTGGCAAATCTGGAAAAAAGCGCTTTGTGGAATTTCTTTTTAATGCTTTTTTCAATTTCTTCACATCTGACTTCCTCCGCACCTTCTCTGTCCGCTTCTTTTTCTAAAGAGGACAGAAGCCATGCGCCGTAGCCGCTTTGAAGGTTGTACGCTTCAAAGCCGCGTGCATTCAGAAGACCTGCTGCGTCTGCGCTGATAACTCCCTTTCCGCAGTATAATATAATCTTTTTATCCTTCGGCAGCTCATAATCTCCCTGTTCTATCTGACTCATACCGATATTTACCGCTCCCGGTATATAGCCGTGTCCAAAGGATATTTCATCCCTGACGTCAATCAACACATACTCTTGCTTCTCCATTTCTTCCAGCTGTGCGATTGTGATATCTAATCCTTGTCCCATATTAATAATCATGCCTTTCTAAGCTTCCATCCCGCATATATCTTTTATGACTTCTCCCGCAAGGATTAACCCGGCTACAGAAGGCACGAAAGCTACGCTTCCCGGAATATCCCGCCTTTCCGTGCATTTATGGGCTGCTCCGGGAGGACAGATACACTGAGTCCTGCAGCTGATCGCCATATCTTCTATTGGCCGTACGGGCTTTTCCTTGGAATAAACTACTTTCAGCCGTCCGATTCCTCTTTTTTTCAGTTCCCGTCTCATTACTTTGGCAAGGGGACACATGGATGTATTATAGATATCATCCACCTCGAATTTCGTCGCATCCAGTTTGTTCCCTGCTCCCATACAGCTTATAATCGGAATCCCCGACTCGTTGGCACGAACCACAAGGTCAAGCTTGGCCGTCACGGTATCCACAGCGTCGATTACGTACGAATAAGACGTGAAATCGAAGTCACCGGCATTCTCCGGAAGATAAAAACATTTATGTACATTTACTTCCGCCTTCGGATTGATTTCCAATATGCGCGCCTTCATCACGTCCACCTTATATTGTCCTACCGTCTTATAGGTTGCAATAAGCTGTCTGTTCAGGTTGGTAAGACAAACCTTGTCATCATCAATTAAGTCGAAGCTCTTTATGCCGCTTCGAACCAGGGCCTCCACTGCAAAGCCTCCGACTCCTCCAATACCGAATATGGCAACCCTGGCATTTTGCAGCTTATTCATCGCCTCTTCGCCCAATAATAATTGTGTTCTTGAAAATTGATTTAACATTCTATTTATCTACTTTCTATATTGTCATTATATTCTTAGTCGGCTTTAAGATTAAAACATAGCCCCACGCTTTGTCAAGTAGATATTAAATGAGCGAAAGCAGATATACTGCTTTCGCTCACTTTTATGTGATGTGCCAGGTGTGTTTTACATTGCACATCTATCATATTTACTTTTTCTGGGATATGTAGGATTCAATCGCCTCCGTTATTTCATCAGGGCTCAAGCCCGACGTATTAAGTAGGTCGCTCAGGCTTTCCAAATCCTTCAGCTTCTTTTCATTATACAAGGCTTCTAACTCACTTTGCTCGGACTTGATTCTTGTCTGTAAACTCGATATTAATGCTTCTTTTTCCGCAATTCTATCCTCCAGCGGTTTTTTCGGTCTCCCTGCCATATTCTACCTCCAATAATAAATTCAATTATTATATAATATATGGACAGGTTCGAGAAAATATACATATGCAATCAACCTTACATCTGCTATTTATTTTTTTTGTGCCGTTTTTTGGAGACATACATATTTTCATCAGCCAAATCAATCAGTTCTTCCGCCGTCAATCCGGAATCCGGCATTGTCATTACACCAAGTGATGCTTTAATCGTAATTTCAGTATCCTGTACAGAAAATACTTCGTTGCTAAAATTATTCTCAATCTGTTCAGAAATACGAAGTGCGGCTTCCTTGTCGGCATTATTCAGACATACTACGAACTCATCTCCTCCGTAGCGGGCTACCCAATCCGTTTCGGTCCGGATACTTCCCTGAATTAATTTCGATGCCCTCTCCAAAAGTTTGTCACCAGCCGCATGACCTAACGTATCATTTACCGTTTTCATATTATCAATATCGATAAAAATCAAAGACAATGGCCTTTGTCTGGTTACAGCATTTACAATGTCTGCGGGCAGACGTTCGTCCAGAAATCTACGGTTGTAAAGGGATGTCAATTCATCGCGGATTATCATGTTGCTTATGTCCTGAATGGCATTAAAAAATATTTCCCCCTTGTTATAGTCACCCGAGCCAATCATCATAGTGTCTGTCGCATTTTTTAAAAGTTCCAAAACTACAGGCTCCTGATCAGAATCTATCGGTAAAGCCGTAACCAGCATAACCGCTTCGGGACTGTGCTCCAATTTTATAAAACTCTTCTGTTCACGGTATGCTCTCATTGAAACGCAGTTTTCACAAATCTGCCCATTCCCCCAGTAATCATAACAAGCTTCACATGTATGCTCTGTGCCGTTACTGCGATAATCTATCACTCTTTTATGGATTGGATCTACAAGCCGAACTACATCATACATCTTATGAAAAAAATCCAGATTTTTCTGTAATTTATTTAAAGTTATCTTTTCAATCATATATAATATTATCTCCTAAAGACATATTATAATAAAGTCTTACTATATACAATACCATTCTATCGGCATGTAATCAATCTTTCATTCTTGCCTGTTCTACCAGACCACCGCATACACGACTTAGTGGTTCGGCATTAAACCCATCTGGCCTAGCATAATAAACTCCCTCTGACTCTATAATCTTAACATTAGAAACTTCATTCCATATATCTTTATAAACTTTTTCTGTATCAATTTGATTTCCATCTCTGTCTAAAAATAATTCAATCAGCATTCTTTTAACCCCTTCATCTTCATAAAACACCATTTATTTATTCTAAATATAATGCCCATTTTATCTCTATATTTATCATCGTAAAATACACTTTAGTATTAATCAAGAAATTATATCTAACTTCATAATAATTTCACCATCTTCAATTTCTCCTGTTTCTATAAAACCCATACTTTCGTATAAATGCTTTCCAACAACATTATCAGGAACATAATCTAAAGATACATAGTCAAACTTACCAGTTTCTTTGATTAACTTAAGAGCGTACGCCAAAGCTTTTCTGCCATACCCCTTACCTTGTTGATTACTAGCTATCATAAATCGCCATATGCCACATTCTCGTTCTTTTTCATTCCAATCAAACATCATAAACCCTATGATGTCTTCATCGTTATATATGGCATACGGTTTTGCTTCCTCAGGATAAAGCCAAGCCTGCGCTAACGAATATACATTAGAGGCTACATACTTACTTTGTTCTTCATTTACTTTCATCCCCACGACTATTCTAAAATTATTTTCGTTTATTTCTTTTAATGATACCATATGGGAGTCCCTTCCGTTCATTTATTTGAATTCATAAATATAACATATTAACAATAATATTTGCACGAAATCATATCTGGAGGTATTTATGGGATACTAGGTTCAATCAATATTTTTACATTAATACAACCCTTCTTTCAAAGGAGTATAACCTTCCGAATATAGTATTATTAACATAAGCAGTTTTATTGATATTTTTTATAGAATAACCGGCTTGAACAGACCACTTTAGATTGATATAATAAGTATGTAATTTGGTTTATCCATTACTCCATGTTTGTATTAAATAAGTACTCTGTCAGACCGCCATTCTAACAGAGTGCTTATTTTTTTTCATTTTTCCTTTTGACTAAGCGAATGGCTGTTAGAACAGCACCAACGGCACAAACACTCGCAGCTGCAATATAAGCACCTTTCATACCATAGATAAATACATCATCCCTGCCTTCAATATAAGTTGAGACATCATAACCGATTATACTGCTCATTCTGCCATAGAGAATAAGAATAGCCATGGCAATGCCAGTAATCATTCCAAGATTTCTAACCAGCGCATTTACACTGCCTACAATACCCAGCATGTTCTTTGGAGCATTGGATAAAATCAAGGAATTATTAGGAGATTGAAACAAGCCGTTTCCAATGGACATAATAACAATATAAATAATCAGAATATACAAACTGGTGTGTTCCGTTAAAGTAGACATTAAAAATAAACCGACACTGTTTATCAACAATCCTATAAAGGTTAAAATTTCCGAACCTATTTTATCAGATAATGCTCCGCTTAAAGGAGCCACTACAGCCAATACTACCGGAAATACCATCATAATCAGTCCGGTAAAACTGGGTGAAAATTTCAGGGTATTTTGAAGATAAAAGGGCTGAATAATCGTTAAACTGTTGATGGCGATAAAGGATATAAAGCCGCAGAATATACTGAGAGAAAATAGCTTATTCTGAAACAGTTTTAGTTGCAAAAGAGGTACTTCCATCCTATTCTCAACAATAATGAATGTAACAAATGATAACACAAATAAAATAAATCCGCCAATGATATATGGATGTCTATAACCATAATCTTCACCTATTAACAGGGACCCGAATAAGGATACGATGGCAACGGCAAAGAGTATTGCACCTTTAATATCCAGTTTTTCATCCGAATTTTCAACTGATTTAGGAAGCAATCGGAATGAGAGGAAATATACAATGATACCGATAGGAACATTAATCAAAAAGATATAATTCCAATCCAGAGAACCTACGATGAAACCTCCTATAGGCGGACCTGCCAAAGAACCAAGTGCTACAAAGGTGCCGTTAATACCAAGGGCCCTTCCCCTTTCCTGAGGAGGGAATACCTGTGTTATAATACCCTGATTAGCAGACATGGTTCCAGCGGCACCGATAGCCTGTACGACTCTTGCGAAGAGCAGAAAAGGAAAAGATCCTGCAATACCGCAGATAAGTGAGCCCATGGTAAAAATTATAATACCAAAGTTAAAAATCTTGGTTTTTCCTATGATATCGCCCAGTCTGCCGAAAATTAATATGGTACCTGCAATTACCAGCAGATAAATAGAAACTACCCAGGAAATTGCTTCCGTACTTATAGACATTTTTTTTGCCATAGTAGGTAATGCAACGTTAACGATACTGCCATCTAACGTTGCCATAAAAGTCATTAATGCAATATTAAATAAAATAACATTTCTTTTCATATAAACTTTATCGTATGCCTGATCCATTTAGTCACTTTCCTCGTTTTCTAATCTGTATATTTTTATATTTCCCAAAACCTTGCTCAAAAGATCTGTAATATCATCTTTTTCTTCTTCCGTAAGGTTCTGTGTCATAATCCCATTCCATTTAGCTAATTCTTCCTTCATGGAAGGAATAATAAGTTTTGCTTTGTCCGTTAAATAAAGACAGTAAGCCCTGGAATCTTTTGAATTGGTTTCTTTTCTTACATAACCTAAATCAATTAGCTTTTTTATAACTCTTGCCGATAGAGCTTTATCTACTGCCAGCTCTTTACTGATCTGATTCTGACTGATTCCTTCTTTATTATATAGAATCATCAGATAGGGATAAGTACCGCTGCCCAGCGAATATTTTTTAAAAACTTCATTGGTGTATTCCAAAGTATTACGATATATACCTCCCGTTAATTTCGTAATAGGAATTCTTGCTTTCTGCATGTTAACTCCTTTTCATTTTTCCTTAATGCATTCCATCATTTGATCAAAACTCACGGCCTTGGGTTTTTCTTCTTAATTATCATTTTGCTCTCCTCTATGTTTTTTTATTACATATTGAGAATAGCTAAATATTAAATCAAATTAGTTGACATGTCAACCTTATTCCATTGAGGTTGGGTAAGCAAATTAAGATTTTCCCATAAAATAATATAATCCATAATTTTCTTTTATCTCTTTTTTCTTATGCATGTGATTGTTTAAATATATAAAATAAATCATTTGACATTTAAACTCTAGTGTGTTATATTATAATAGTATTTTGATAAAGTTTTGATTTCACATATTTTTTGTAAGTCATTATTGTATTGATGATTTACAAAAGATATGTGATTTTTTATTTAAAATATAATTAAATTAAAGGAGGTATCTTTTATGAATAAAGGTACAGTAAAATGGTTCAACGGACAAAAAGGTTTTGGGTTCATCTCTGATGAGCAGGGTGATGATGTATTCGTACATTACTCAGGTCTTGCAATGGATGGATATAAAACATTAGACGAAGGACAGTCTGTAACATTTGATGTTACAAAAGGTGCACGCGGATTACAAGCTATCAATGTTGTCATTGCATAAGTAGTATCCTAAAAGATCACTTTCTAAGTGGTCTTTTTTTGTTCCATTTATTACGCCCTCATCTAACTTTGAAAGCTTATTCCGCTTCCAATTATTATATTATGTTAACCATGTTCGCTCCTGATATAATGTGACCCAATTTTTATCAAAATGCTGTATTGATAAATTTTATCGCTTTATTTATCTTAAACTTCTACGTTTTTACTATTGTTCCTAGTACTTTAGTAATATATAATTATGCTGTTACTTTAGTTATACATAAAATATGGGAGAGGAAATGTTCGATTTTAAATTTGATTGGAGCAAGGAAGTTGAGTGCGGGGTTGAAATTATCGATGCGTTGCACCGTGAGTTTTTTCATATTGGCAGAGACATAGAGCAATTATTAATGAATGAGTGTATTAATGTCTCCGATAGCCAGCTTTTAAATATTGTGTGTTCATTAAGAGACTATGCTTCTTATCAGATATACACTAAAGAAGCATTGATGAAAGAATACAGATATCCCAAAACATATATCCAACGTAAATCTTTGTATACTTTACAGGAAAGCATTCTTTCCATTGACATAAATGAACTTGGAAGAACACCGCAAATAGCTCTTACCAGGCTGAAAGAAGATTTGCAAACATTTCTGTTTAATCATATTTTAATTGAATCAAGTGAATTTGGCAGATATCTAAATTCATGCGGTGTACATTAAAAGAAACTTTACTTCTCAATTCATTCTACAAACAGGAATCCATATCTCGCTTTTATAATCCGGTCTGCTTGTATCAGGACTTTCGTTCCACAATAATTCAGGTCCCCCTGTCAATTCATATCCTGATGTCGGGAACCATTCGGCGTATATTTTTGCCCATGTATCCTGAATAGCATCCAGAAAAGTACCAACCACTTTGAATACTGCCCAGGTGGAGGCTTCGACATGCAGGATGTCAAAGTCGTTTGAAGCGGTTTTGGAAGTTGCAACTCCAATATACTGGTCAAGCTCGGAGCCTTCTGCGGTACGCTCTTGAAAATTTGCAGAAACGCTAAGTATACCTTTTGGCTCCATGTCACATAAGCTTTTCAGATCAGCAATAATTTGTGGGGTCAGTTTCTGTATCAGCGAGTTCATATGCGGATTGATACCTTTGAATTGTATTGTAATCCTCTTTTTAAACCCTACAATATAAAATGCGTTCTTTTCGACAATACGATAATTCATTTCAATTCCTCCTTTAATTGTTAATTGGAAAGTCATTGGGGGCAAGACTTTAAGGACGATATTTTTGTTTTTTGCCTGAGATGGTGTTACTCCATGCATCGCTTGAAAGGCTTTACTAAAAGCTTCAGGTGATTCATAGCCAAGTTGTAACGCTAAATCAATGACTTTTACCGGTTCAGTTTGCAATAATATCCCCGCTACTGACAGGCGTCTGCGGCGAATATATTCCCCTAACGGCATTCCTGCAAGAAAAGAAAACATTCTGCGAAAATGGTATTCTGAACAACCGGCAATGTGCTAAATCTGATTTAACTCAATATTACACATCAAATTCCTTTCAATATACCCCATAGCTTCATTAAATTGAGTCAATACATTCATCCTTAATTCCTCCTTCCAGAATAATCATATCTAAGTTTCCAATTAATTTCCTGATATTTTTGTTGCGGATAATAACGGGTTTCAAATGCTCATAATTTTTCTTTTCCCGCACATACTAACAAGAAAACAGGAGGTCACTCAAATGAAAGCAACTGATAAAGATAAATCCATCTCTACCATACCTCACGGCATCTGGGAGGCCACACCATCCAAACAAAATATTAAAAACCCAGGATCTTTAACAACCGATCTGCAAAACAACGGTTATCCTGCCGAACCATTGCCAGGGCCCGAATCCCTTCAAAAAGACAGACCGGGAGAAGATTAATCTCCCGGTACATAATCCACATACTCAATTATTTTATCCCTAAACAATATCCCATCTAAATGGTCAGTTTCATGACAAAGACACTTTGCCCCATATACCAGGATAGCTTAGGCAGCCCTCAATAACAAGTTCTTCTCCTTCGGATTCAACAATTTGAGGATTTATCAACTTTAATAACCCCTGTCCCATATTAGCAACAACTAAACGACGCAATATTCCAACTTGACACGCGGCTAATCCGCCTCCATTTTCTGTACTATACATTGTCTCCGCCATATCATTAAGGATTTCTCTGATATGATCATCGACCTTATCAACCGGTTTGCTTATTTTGTGTAAAATTAATCATCAAACATTCTAATCTCTCTGATAGCCATATGCATACCTCCTGCTGATATCTGCACGGGATTTTCACTCACTTTCTTCGAAAATTAATCAGTACCTGCCATATAGTTCATAATACTGTATTCCAGCCATCTGGCAGGAGCACTGTCTCTTTGCCTGCGCAAATCCCAGGTACATACGAACAGTCTTCCCTCTCCTGCCTTCCGTTCAAACATATTGCCCAGCTTGTGGTTTCTTGTGGAATTATCAATGGTCCACACAATCGGTTCCACGGGACTGGCATCCAGTATCAGCGCCCGGGAATGAGACACCATGTCATACCATTGGGGCGTTGTATAGAATTCCGTAGGAAAATACTGAAATACCTTATGGTCTTTCTCGATATAAAGGCCATGTGTTCCAACGGGTAACGGCTTGCCCATGCTTTCCGATATGGAGCGGAACATCGGATAACACCAAAAATCTGTGCAATAGGTGCCGGACACGGAATTAGTATCGTCCAGATGTTCCGGATATAAAAGAACCTTTCGTCCCTGCTCAAAATACTGTTTTGCTTCCTCTGTACTCCCTGTAACGATGACAGCCGAATCCCCTTTTTTATCGGAAAGCGCCGGTACTTCCTTGGGGTAGACCCATATATCATACCGGTTCTCAATCTCTGTTCCCGCCAGCCGTATATGAATCGACCATTTCTCCGGCTGCGCAAGTTCCGGCAAGGTAACAGTCATGCGGCCCAGCTCATACACTCCGTTTAAAAATTCGCCCCACGAGACCTCTTTCCGTGAGACAAGGCTTTTTTCTTCTTTGTAAATGCAAAGCTCCACCTGAGGGTCCACAACCGGCTGTGGATGAAATATCGCTAGCGTTATCCCTAAATCAATCTGCTCGCCCCCTTCATATACCAGTCCCGGCAGCATGGCCAGAATTACCCGCTCCGAGCAGAATTGCCGCCACTCTTTAGGTGTGATGATTCCTTTACTCTCCATAAAAGCATTCAAGATACCGATGCACGCTGTTCCCTGACCAGTAAAATCCTGAAGATCCAAAATCTGAAATCCTGCCAGTTCCTTACTGCGAAGTGCCGTCTCCAGCTCCAGCTTATAGCAATCTGCCGCAAATCTTCCCGAAGCCCGGAAAAAACGTTCGGCCATAGGAAGCATTCCTTTTTTCTCCATATTCCTTTTAAACACTTCCAGATTTCTTGCCTTTAGGACACCGGTATACCGGTCGATTTCCGAAAAATCCGGATACATAGCATACTGTCCTATTTCATGGGATACCACCGGAACCCGGGGAATCAGCTCTTTCTCTTCTTCCATTTTTACCGTCTTTATTCCGGTTCCGAACTGAATGGTCACATAGTTCTCCCCTCCGTCCCCTTGTTCTATTTCAGGCGGGCGTATTACCGAATCATAATCATATACCGTATCCGGAGGCATCGTCTGAATATGCCCCTGAGGTGCATCGCACATGGCATAAGAACCTCTGAACAGCCGTGTTTTAGAAAAGCGTACTCCGCAAAAGAAATCTTCATTTTCCAATATGCAGGGCATAAACTGGAAATTATTGGAGCCTTGAGTATACAAATGTCTGGAATCATATTTCTTATAATCTCCCAATATTCTATTCAATCTGCTCTTACTGCCCCATAATTCATTCCCCAAAGACATCATAACAAAGGAGGGATGGTTTCCGAACTCATCCAGAATACGAAAGCCCTCTTCCATCAAATACTTCTGCCCTCTCTCGTCGTGGCTTTCTTCTCCCGGCTCCGTAACCGTCCCCCAGAAAGGCAGCTCCGGTTCCATATATATGCCTAGCATATCCGCAGCCGTAAAAGCCGCCTCCGGAGGACAGCATGTATGAAACCGGTAATGGTTAATGCCGTACTGTTTCGCTGTTTCAAGCACTTTGAGCCAGCTTGACACATCGGCAGGCGCATGTCCGGTCAAGGGGAAAATCATGCCGTCATGCTTTCCTCTGAGAAAGGTCCGCATACCATTTATTTCAAAATAATTTCCCGCCGCCTCAAAATCCCTCAATCCAAAGGAATAGACATAAGAATAAAGCTCCCGGTCTTCTGCGCCGGCCGCCTGTGACAATTCCATATGCAGCCGATATAGGTTGGGGGTATGCTCACTCCACAGCTGCGCCGTCTCCTCCAACGAATAGCGAAACCGGTTCTCGCCCCGATATAACGTATGCCGAACCGTCGGATAGGTATGGTCGCCGCCGGATACAAAAATGGTTAAATCCTCCTCTTTTGTACCTTCCAGCTCCAGTCGCACGTCGATATACCGCCCTGCCCCGTTTGGATATATTCTGACCTTGTCCAGATAGCTATGGCCGTATTCTTCTATATAGATTCCTCCGGTAATTCCATTCCAGTTGCTCTGAGTATCCGGTGAGGTCATATGTCCTCCCGTTACCGGATAGGACGTATTATCAATCATAATGGTGATTTTTCTGCAAGTCTTCCCATAAGGCGTGACTCGGTACCGATGTGAGGTACACAGACTATCTGCGCTTCCCACATAATCTTCGTCTATCCACACATGAGATATTCTGGTCCGCTCCAATACAAGAAAGAATTCTTTTCCCTCTGCCTCTGAAAAGTCCACCTCTCTGGAATACCACGTATATCCCTCAAACAACCATGGATCGGTTAAATGCCCTGTATTCTCTTCTCCGGAAGGCGTTCCTTTCCCTGCCGTCGATACGGTAGCCGGAAGGTCGATGATATCCTCGAGCGTTCTGTTATAATACTGCTTTTTAATTCCCTCTTTCTCTTTATCGAGGCAGAAGTTCCAAACTCCCTTCAAATCTATTTTCTTCATTTTCATTCCTCCGTCCATTGACAGTATGGGGATTATACCGTTGTAAAATTCTTTCTTATTTCGCTTGGTGTAATATCAAATAAATTTTTAAACTGCTCCGTAAAGTAGCATGGATTCTGATAACCTACCCGGTAGGCGATTTCATTGATTCTTAGTTCCGAGTGCTTTAACAGCTCCATAGCCCGATGCAGGCGATAACGCTTAAGATAATTGGTAATTGTAATGCCAATTTCTTTTTTAAAAAGTGTGCTTAAATAACTCTCATTCATTTTAAACTGCTCCGCAATTTCGCAAAGGGTAATTTCCTCCGCATAATTTTTACTGATATAAATCATTACCCTCTGAATAGCCGGATGAATCTGTTTTCCCCGGCCCACATCGGATGCAGTCTCTTTCCCCGTCCAGATTTCGTTCAGCAGCTGTGCCGCGCCTTCCTCATCTTGCTTTTCTGTTTCCCATTTTCTCTTCTCACTCAGTATCCGAATATTTTCCTCAATCTCTTCCGGTTTGACCGGCTTCAGGATATAGGCACTGACGCCCAGACGTATGGCTTCCTGAGCATATGCAAATTCGTTATACCCGCTGACAATGATGATATCCGGCCGTTTTCCCCGCAAATATATTCTCTGAATCAGTTCCAAGCCGTTGATTTCAGGCATATTGATATCTGTAATGACCAACTCAAAAACCTCTTCCCTGAATTTCCTAAGAGCCTCCTTTACGCTGTATGCTCCGACTACCTGATCGACGCCCAGCTTACTCCAGTTTACATATTTCATAATTCCCCGCACGTGAACCGGTTCGTCATCAATAACCATAACCTTCATTTCATTCCCCCCATTTCTTTAGGCAGTCGGATACGAATCAAGGTTCCCGATTGCCTATTGCTCGTTATCTCATAAACAAAATGATTTCCGTAATAATAATTCAATATATTGCCGATAAATTGTATTCCGATACCAAAGGAGTCTCCATCCGTCTCCCTGTTCATTCTGAACTTTTGAAGCACTTCCTCCGGAATCCCATCTCCGTTATCCCAAATTTTAAATTCTACATTTATGCCGCAATCCTTCGCATTAATTTCAACTTTCCGGTTCCCCGGAGCCGTTATATTTCCATGGAGCCATATGTTTTCTACTAAAGGCTGCAAAATCATTTTCGGAACGGTAATATCCTTCAATTCAGAGTCCATAGTAAGCTTAACTTCAACCACATGATCCCAGCGCATTTGCTGAATATTAATATACGCCCTTACCAGATTTAATTCCTGTTCTACGCTCAGCAGGCCCCGTCCCTTATTCAGAGACAGCCTGTAAAAAGCAGTTAAATCATCAAGCATAGTGACTAGCTTGGGATTTTGGGATTCCAATGCTTCCCATCGCATTACCCCAAGTGTATTATACAGGAAATGGGGATTGATTTGGGATTCCAGACTCTTAAATTCGAACTTTTGCTTTTGGCTCTTGACCTCCGCCATTTCATCAATTACGTTTTCCAGTTTTTTCAGCATACTATTGTACTGCGCTTCCAATACGGCGACCTCATCCCCTGTTTCATGAACGGCAATATAGCTGATATCTCCCTGAATCTGCTCCATTTTCTCTCCCAGCTTATGCAGCCGTTTAAATACATGGTTCAGCAAAATACTAAGAGCCATTCCCGAAAATATTCCATAGCTTAAAAGGATAAGCCCTACCACAAGCTTTGCATGCTTTACCTGATTCTCAAAATGGCTGGAGGATATGAAAACCCAAACATTCCACTTTTCATCCACAGAGTTCTTCATAACCATAATATTATTTTGCTCCGCGATACTTCCTTCCTCATAATCCAAACGGGTATCCGGCAAAATATTACTCATGTGCTTTCCCACTGCATCGGTTTCGGAAGAAGCTATTATTACATTTTCTTCATCTGTGAGATAGACAAGACCGGCAATATCTCCTTTGATTTCGGTTACCGGTCCAAATGCTTCCTGACTGTCTATGCCTATTCTTATATACGCCTCCACATTATTATAAAGAGCGGATATTTTCTGATATCTGCACAGCAAGGCTGTTTTGTCATCCAATTCTGTAATCCAGCCGGTATTCTCAAGCACAGCGCTGTCGAATCTGTCATTAAAAACATATTTTCCGTCCTCCCCAATATCGCTTCCCTGCTGATACACTTCCAGCCGCTTAATAATGGAGGAACGCGCCATGTCCTCGCTGAGCGTATATTTTATGCTGGTCAGTGCCTCCCATACCTGCTCATATTGTTTGCACCGATTAGATAAGGATTTGTAAATAATATGGTTATTGCTTAATCGATATAGGATATTTCCGTAATTCTCCTTTATCACCTGAACATCCTCCACTATTTTCTCGGAATTGGACCTCATATTCTGTACTCTTTCATCTTCCAGAGAACGGAAGAGAAATGCGGACAGCACCATCCAAGTCACTAAATATACAATAATCAAGGATGCTATGTAAATCAAAATAATTTTTATTTTAATTGAGTTTTTTATATGGAAAAGCAGCTTTTTCATCATTCCTTTGAAATCCCCCTCTGAGAAATCAACGATAACAGCACCAAAAGTTCCCCATACCAAACGGTACGGGAAACTTTATCAGAGCATAAATTCAGGGAGAAACTAGTTTTGACTCTGTTCCTGATATAAGGTCATCCATTCCGCTTTCATCTGGGACCAGTTAGCCCTTAACTCAAGCTGTTCCTTAAATTCATCGTATACCTCTTGGAACTTGTCATCCGAATCCGCCATAATAAGCTTGGCCGTATACTCATCTACAACATTATGAAGGGATTCCAGACTTTTTGCAATTACACTGTCCACATCGGCCTTTACGGAATCCATATCGTTGATGGCTCGGTGATTTACAATATCGCCGCTAATGTATTTGCACCACTGAGACACCAGATTCGCCCCCGCCTTATTGCCGCCGGTATTCTGATTCCACCATGCATACCATTGATTGCTGTAGCTGGCAAACTGCCAAAGCTGATGAGTACAAGCCGCGACTCTTGCACTGTCGCCGGAATCTCTTTCCACCTTATAACTCGCCTCGAAATCCCAAGTGCCCGCATCCTCATCCACAAAGTCCCATAAAACGCCTCTGGGACCTTCATTCACTTCCTGTCCTATATAAGGGCTTGGTTCATTGACCCATTCCAAAAAATTCAGTACTGCGTTCAAATGAGCGGTGTCCTTATTAATATACACCATATATCCCGGATTGGGATTGACATAGGAGGTATAAGCTTTTTCCACTCCTTCCACCTCCGGATTGGCAACCGGCTCATAATAGAAGGTTACGCTGTCATCGCCGCTGTCATAATTCTTCCAGGTTTCATTCAGCCCCGATACCCATAAATCTGTTGTAAACATACCAATCTGTCCGCTTGTGATTTTCTCTTTAAATCTTTCCTGAGACATCGTGGTGGTCTCCATATCTATCAGGCCTTCCCGATACATTTTATTCATCCAGAAATATGCTTCTTTATAGTTGGGATTATCATATAAAAATACCTTTTCTCCATTGTTATCCATGACCGCCGGCATTCCGCTGACACCATTAGCAGTATCTACGCCAAAAGTAGACAGAATGATTCTCTCTTCCGGACTCTGGCTCTTGCTCTGTCCATAGGACTGGGCAAAGGATAACGGAATAATGTTGCTGCCGTTTTCATTCTTTAATTTAGCAAAGGCACGCAATGTTTCCTCCATTCCTTCTATCGTTTTCAAATCCTCCTTGGTTTTACCCGCCTGTTTCAGAAGATCTATCCTGACCCACCATGCATCTACCGTCCAGCCTCCCCAAGGCTCATCATACTCTAAAGCATAATATCCGGGAATCCACCATAAATCACCGGAACTGGTCTTTATGTAATCCTGCACCTGGGAATCAATATTAGGAATATTATTCAGCTTTTCATTCGTGTAGATATCATTCAGATTCATGACTCGGTCTGCCGTAGTCAAAGCGCTCTCTACGGATTTATCATATGGAAAAATCATAATATCCGGAAGATTGGCTCCGCTGCTGAGCTTCAAGTTGAGTGTGGTCATGTAATCATTGCTCTGCATATACTCAACCTGATAATCAATTCCCAGCTCATCTTTCATGACCTGCTGAACCTTGGTGTTATTCGGACTTTCGGAAGTCCATCCGGCCAGTATGGTAAACTGGTCCGTAGTCTTACCGCCCTCGCTCTCAGGCACATAGAATCCTTCTGCCGTTTCGGTTCCGGAAGCGTCTCCGGCCGCATTTGTTTCCCCCACGGTACTTTCTGTTTGTGCTTCCCCGCCGTTTCCGGCACATGCCGTAAGAGACAGCAGCATAACTAACACAAGCAATAATGCTAAACCCTTTTTTTGTTTCATAGTATCCTCCTTTATATTTATACACCGGTTTGCGGTGTTTTTTACTCCTTTACAGATCCAATCATCATACCCTTCACAAAGTGTTTTTGAACAAACGGATAAACACACAGTATGGGTACCGTACCGATGATTACCGCCGCCATTTTCACAGAAGTAGCTGTCATCTTGGATGTCTGAGAAGCTCTGACCGCCGCCTCCGCAACAATAGCATTGTTACTGGACATCAGCCCAAGATTATCCGCTTCGAACAACCGTTGAAGGTAGGTCTGTACCGGAAGCAGTCCGGTTGAATTCACATAAAACGCTCCCGAATACCAGTCATTCCAATGATATACTGCGATAAACAAACCTATCGCTGCCAGTACAGGCTTGGAAAGAGGAAGTATGAGCTTTAAAAATATTTTGACTTCTCCCGCCCCGTCCATTAATGCTGCTTCCCTAAGGCTTGTCGGAATTTCCGAAAAGAATTTCATCATAACAAACATATTCCAAATATTAAACATATTGGGAATCACATATACCCAGAAGGTATCCACCAATCTCAATCGGGACAATTGAATATAGTATGGGATGATCCCTCCGTTAAACAGCATAGGAATTAAAATCAAGTACATTAATTTCTTCCGGTAGGGCAATTCTTTAAAGGAAAAACCATATGCGGTAATACCTGTTACCACCAATCCCAGTAAAGTACCCAAAACGGTACGCCCTATCGTAATTAGATACGCACGCTGTATCACTCCGTTTCCCAGCACATATTCATAATTGAATGTTGTAAATATTCTGGGCAGCAAATACAAGCCGCCTTTCAAAGAATCCAATCCCTCGTTCAGGGAATACACAATGATATAATATAGAGGGTATAATGTAATCACGCACAATACCGCTAAAAAAGCCGTATTAAACACTCTGAATATTCTTTCTCCTAAGCCTGCCTTCATTTTTATGTCATTCTCCTTTCAGCCTTTTTACCCTACCAAAGCCCTTCTCCGTTGACCGCATTAGCAATCTTATTTGCTGTAACAATAAGCAGAAAACTGATTACCGAAGATACCATGCCCACTGCGGTAGCAAAGCTGTATCTTCCTTGCTGCAGACCGTTCATCAATACATAAGTATCCAACACGGTGGACACCTCCAGATTGGCATTATTCATCAGCGGATATACCGCATCCACACCTGCATTGATAATACCCGGAATTCCAAGTATCAATAAAAGCACAATGGTCGGACGAATGGAAGGCAGGGTAATATACCTCATCTGATTCCATCTTCCCGCTCCATCCAGTTTGGCTGCTTCGTACATTTCCTGACTAATCCCGGTTATTGCTGCCAGATAGATGATAGTCCCCCAGCCAACTTCTTTCCATACACTGGCAATTACGACCATAGGGACAAACCATTTGTTCTCTCCCATAAAATAAATCGGCGAGCCGCCCAGTTTCACTATAAGCTCATTAATCAGTCCATCGTAGGGGGACAAAAAGGAATTTAGCATATATACTACCACCACCCAAGAAATAAAATGAGGAATATAAGTTATTGACTGTACAATCCGTTTGAACCAGACGCTTCGTACCTCGTTAATAAGCAGTGCCAGAATAATAGGGGCAGGAAATGTAACTGCAAATCTGGAAACGGTCAGCAACATAGTATTTTTTACCACTCTCCAGAATTCATTGTCCCTTAAAAACCAAAAATTATCTAACCCCACCCAGGCAGCATTCCAGATAGTATTTCCCGGTCTAAAATCTCTAAAGGCAATCTGGAGGCCAATCATCGGAATATAATTAAATAATATCAGACACACTAGTCCAAACATTATCATAATATACTGGCATTTATACTTTTTCAGATTATAAAAAAATCCGCTCTTTCTTACCATGCTTTGTTTGTTCCCTTCTTGTTTCTTATCCTTAAAATAATGTAACACAGTCCTTTTGGGCAAACAACCTAACATTATTTGGATTTATATAACACTCTTTGTTCACTATGTGAGAATCATCCCGATTCGATTTTTATTTTTCATGTTTTTTGCATAAAAAAAATCAGGTATTCTTCCATATTATTATGGCAAAATACCCGTTGAATTCTTTCTTTATATTTAATAGATGCCAAGTACAGACAGTAGCCACTCTAATTGGAAACTGCTAACACTAAAAATCGTAAAATGTTGGTTTTCCGTAAACGTCGTTCCCCTACATGTGTTAACAATAATTCCAATATGCGTTCATTTTTATCAATAGTAAATATAATATAACGAAATTTATATAAAAAGATTAATTGACTGCAGAATAATATCTATAACAGCACAAAAAGGCAGCGCAATAAAGGAACGTTACGCCGCCTTTCTCCATAGTATGAGGGGTTTATGATGAAACAATAATTATTGTATTAAGCATAATCATTAGCCCAATACTATATTATTCAATTCGACAGATTTTGCAACTTGGTCATGTGTGGTATATACATATCTAAATAATGCCTGTCATAGTTATCAATAACCTACATAACTTAGTGCAACCGACTCATATAATACTATTATCAAATCTATCAAGGAGTAACTACATGGACTTTAACACCTGTGAGTCACCCGATAGCCAAAACACTTTTGGTGAGGGCTCAATTCCCTACATAATTAATTTAAGACAAGAAGTTCTTAATAACACACATTTCTTTGCCACAAGATGGACTACCAGAACTATTCAATTTGCGCATATGTCCGTACCAGTCGGCGTAGAAACCGGGTTGGATGTATATTATAATTCAACGTTATTTCTTTACATTGAGCAGGGAGAAGCATTAGTAATCATGGGTTTCTGCGAAGAATGCCTTGATATTCAAACACATGTGTATGCAGGCCATGCAATAATTATTCCGGCTGGTACCTGGAATAATGTAGTTAACACCGGCAATTCCGACTTAAAAATGTATGCCATCTATTCTCCGGCTCTTCATTCCTACAATGTTGTTTTCAGGACAAAGGAAGAATGGACCTTCCACAATGGATCTTGAAAAGGTCGCGGATACAGAAAAAGGCAGCGCCCGGGGTATACCTGCATTGCGTTGCCTTTCCTGTGCGGGTAAAAAAAAACCACGATTACCAATTACATCTAATGACATAACCTTGAATAGAGGATAGAAAAGAATGCCCGACTTGCCTAAATATTCCGCTGCTCATGTCGGCTTGTCCACAGGTGCGGCGTCCGCTTTTACATACATCATCTTATACCGTTTTCGACAATTATCACAGCCTTATATGCTCAATTTTAAAGCTTAAACTTTCTTGTTTCTTTTATCATTTCCTCCATGCGATCACGTAAATTAGAAGCTGATTCAGCTATTTGCTCAGAGGAACTGAACAACTGTTCCATCGAAGCACTTATCTCTTCCGTTGCCGCAGATGATTCCTCTGAAATTGCTGAAATCTGATCCAATTCTCCCATAATGGAATTTGTTTTCTCGTTAATTCTTTCTGCAGAATCATTAACATTTTTAATCTTAGGAAGAATATTCTGTACAGAAACAACTATTTCATTGAATGATTCAAGTGTAATATCTATTACGTCTGTCTGATCCATAAATTCTTTGTCCAATAATTTAGTAGATTCCTCGATTTCAACATTCCCTGCACTGATTTTGCTAATTAAATCGTTAATTCTTTCCGCAGAATTTTTAGACTGTTCCGAAAGCTTTCTGATTTCATCAGCAACCACCGCAAAGCCCTTTCCCGCATCTCCTGCTCTGGCGGCTTCAATAGTCGCATTAAGTGAAAGGAGATTTGTCTGTTCCGAGATACCATTAATTAATTTAGTAATATCATTTATTTGTTCTAAATTCTGACCTAATATAATTATTCTATCACGGAATATACCGAAGGTATTATTCGTATTTTTCACTGACTCAGATAAGCTTTCCATGTTTTGATTACTATTTTCTGATAAGGTCTTAATTCCGTAAGTACTTGTATTTACATCCTTAATATCTAACACAATTTGTTCCATATTTCCAGAAAAAGTATTCATATCCCTTGCAATAGATGATATTGACTCCGCTTGTACCGCGCTTCCTTGTGCAACGTCTTGAATAGCATCGTTCACCATGCCCACAGCTTCATTCATCTGACCTGAAACCTGAGATAAATTCTCCGCATTTTCATCAACTTTCTCAGAATTATCAACCACCAGCTTAAACATGTCGCTTAACGAATTCTGCATAGTGTTAAAGGCACGCATCATTTGTCCAATCTCATCCTTTGTCTTTAGCTTATTTTCTTCAATTACCTGCGTAAAATCGCCCTCAGACATTGGAATCATATACTGTGTTACCATACGAAGATTCTTTGCAAATTGATTAGCTATTACATACACTATAATAACAGAAACAATAATTGATACTACTGCCAGAGTAACCAGAATATTTACCAATTGATCAACCTGTGATAAGACCTCACTTTTAAGTACACTAACTGCCAAAGACCAGCTTGTCCCGCTCACAGGAGCATATGCCAATTCTTTATCCTCTCCGTTATAAGTGTACTCCCCAATTCCCTGCTCTCCCCTTATCATTTTTTCTTCCAGTGTGGCCAGCTCAAGCAATTCACTGTCATTTTTAACGTTTTCTAAATCATTGTCCATTTTTTCAACTAATTCATTATTATAATGAGCGATTTTTACTCCTTCAGCATTAAGCATAAATGCTTTGCCCGATTGACCAACCGTTATCTCATTAATCATATTACTGATTTCATTACTATCTTTGGTCGCGGTAAGTACACCAACTACTTTTCCATCATTTATGATAGGAACAGCATATACGACAACGATAATACCTTCTGTTGAACTCATCAAAGGATCTGAAACATTCGCAGTTCCATTAACAGCCAATTTAAAATAATCCCTTTCAGATATGTCTGCATTGGTACTATTACTAAATATTATATGTCCATTGATATCTGAAATGCCTATTTTGATATAGTCTCTTTCTTCAATTACATTTGCAAGACTTTTTAGTTTCCGCTCAATTGTTAAACTATTATTTAATATTTCAGAACGAGACGCAATTGCGCTAACATACTCCAGGTTTGACTCCACCTTGTTGGCTATTAAGTCCGCAGACCGATCAGCTAAAGAAACTAACATGGAATTCGTGGTATCATTTAGTGCCTGGGTCGAATAAAATTTCGTTACCAAAGTCATTGCTACAATAATTCCTATTACTAAAGCTGTAATTGAAACTATCATTTTTGATTTAATACTTTTCATAATAATCCTCTCTTGTATAATATTTGTTCGTTAAAATATTATCATAGCGGCTTTCAAATTACAATGTTTATGAAATTATTTGGCATTTTTTGTAAAAAAACAAAAAAATTTGATATTTATTTGTTTATATAATCCCCTTTCGATGATTTATCATATAACAGACACATGTTTTTGATAGGATATCTCAAAATATTGATAAACTTACAGCAACTTGCTACTTGCCAAAGTATAATTAAGCAAAATACTTATGGAGAAAACCTAATTGAAAATCATTCGAAAGCAGTTAGCCTTCTTTTTCTACATGTTTTTTCTGTTGTAATCTTGTTCAATATATATCCGTCTCCCAACCCATCAGTGACTAAACCAAACAAATTATGCATTTCTTTACTTATCCTATACAACCCAAAGTGAAGGGAATATTACGATTTCAATCATAAACGAGTGTTATAATAAGCCACAGCGTGATAGGAAAGCTGAAAAGGTGTTAAACACACAATCCAAACAGGAAGAACCCGCAATGGTCGGAAAGGAAACTTCACTCCATTGTAATTAATGAAATTGGAAAAAGCGCCGCCAGTACATTACTCAACTAATACAATTCTAATAAAAATTGTTTTTACTATATGAAAGGATCGCGGCGTGCAAAAAATATAAAAGGGAGTATCCCAAAGTTTGTATAAACCTCCAAACTGATGTAAGATAAAAATACTCAGTTTGGAGGTTTATTATGGCAAGGAAAATGGAAGAAAAAATCATCTCTATGTACGCAAAGGGCATGATTACCAATGACATTGAAAGTCATATGCGAGAACTGTACAATATGGATATATCCGACAGTACCATCGGGATTGATCTGAATGGAATAAAGGATGTCCTGATCGCTTGTGTAGACGTTTCCTTTGATGGAAAATGGAGCGGGAAATACCCCAAAATAGCAAAATCATGGAGTGACAACTGGGTAAATCTGACCACCTATTTCAAGTAACCGGAAGTCGTATGCTCTCCTCGCTCTCATCACTGTATCAAGACTACTACACCATTTGAATTTTTACTACACCATTTACTACACCATTACTACACCATTTTCGCATCAAATAACATGGATTTACATAGATTTTTATTTTCCTCTCAAACCCCGCAAACACCTATGAATATGCCATTCTTCCACACTCCCACTACAACTCATAAGGGGTCACCTGATACACATAGTAAGACGTGCAAACATTTGTTCTTATTAACTCGTGAGGGCTTATAGAATCTAGGTTCTTAGACCACCAACACCAATTTCGTTGAATTTGACTCCAATTTTGGCACCTGAAGATTTTTGAGCATTTTCTTAAAGAGCTTTTGGCTCTCTCAGGTACCTACGGAAGCCAGATAGACGATGTTCTTCTTTCTTTTACTTGTATGCTTGGTAGTATCTTCGATTTCGTTTGCATTTACGTCTTTTTCTATATCTTTCGCTGACTTTTGAAACGTATGATTAAACTTATCAAATCGTTCCTGAATTGTGGAATCTGAAACATCCAGTGTATTGTCCAGAACCTTTTCTAACTTAGTCATCTCTTCCTGCGAATGTTCCTTTAATACATGAGTGTATAAGTCCATGGTCATCTGTAACGTGGCATGCCCCAGATACTGTTGCACTGTTTTTGACTTGATCCCTGCTTCAAAACATCTGGTCGCAAAAGTATGTCTGAAACAATGGGGACTAAAATATTCAATTTTCTCCAGTTCATCCCTGCATAGGTTCACGTTTTCCAAAACTGCCTTAATGGCATCGGAATAGGTCTGTGTATTAATTGGTGTTCCAAATTTGGTGGTGAATAAGAGTTCTTCAAATCCTGCAATTGGCTTGGCAGTCATTCTTCCCATGACAACGTTTCGTTGCATGAGCTGTTTCTTAAATGCCAATGCACATTGCTGATTCATCGGAATTTCTCTTTTGCTTGATTTGGTTTTTGGATCATCAAAATGAAATGTCTTTTTCTCGTCTCCTTCAAAGGTCTGATAAACAAGGGTCTTATTTACGCGGATAAGAGAATCTTTAAAATCAATATCCTTCAGGGTTAAGGCACATACCTCGCCAGGTCTTAGACCTGTAGATACGGCAACCACAAAAAGATTGTCATAAAAGGTGCCCTTGGAACATTCAAAAAAACTTGCCTGTTCTTCTGGTGTAAGTACTCTTGGTTCTTTCTTATCATGAGCGCCTAATTTGATTCCTTTTGCTGGATTCTTGTAAAGCATGTCATTAATCATAGCTTTATCAAACATATCCTGAAGCAAAATACGAACCTTATTCCGACTCTCAAACTGTAATCCCTTTGCATCCATCTTTTTTAGGAGCTGCAAAATCTGTAATTGTGTAATGTCCAGCAGTTTCATTTTTCCAAGAACTGGTGAAATGTGCATCCGATAGATTTCCATATAACGTCGTTTGGTATTGGCACAAATGGTATTTTCCTTGTAGTGCTCCATCCATGTTTTGAACCATTTGTCTAAGGTAATTGACGTTTTACACAGATTCATATGATTCGTATCTTCATAAATTGCTGTGTTTAATAACGTCTTCAGTTCCTTAAGATCACGGCTCTTTACTTCCTGCCGCTGACCAAAACGATTGGTAAATCGTCCAACATATCTTCCATCTTTTCTCTGCATAATTCCTGTGCCCAGTTCTTTGCTACTTAAATCTTTTCCCATAAACAGGCTCCTTTCGTAAACGAAAACAACCTGCGTTATAGGAATCGTAAGTACATAGCAATATATGGACTTATTATACTATAAAACAGGCTGGTTGGATTATATTATTTAATTTTTTATCTGTAGTTGCCATAAACTTGCTTAATATAACAGACACCGTCTGTTGAATTACCGTTTCAAGGATTATCGCTAAAATCATCATAAGCTAATTCCCGCTGTATCGATCAAGCCATTGATCTAATCTCCTCTTGTTGGCGTAATATCGGTTGCCGATTTTAAAGGTATATGTGCTTGATGGGTCTTTCAATAATTCTCTTGCTTTGGTTTTGCCTATGCCTAGATATGAGCAGAATTCTTCTAAGTTTAATAGGGCTTTTTCGGGTTGTTTATTCATGTGGGACCTCCTTTTGTTAGTATACGGTAAACCATGAGTACCGCCTTGAATTTTGACCGCCATTTTGGCGGCCTGGATTAATCTTTTGTTTTTATCCGGCAGTTCTCCGGGATTTTATCTGACCAGGGAAGTAGATCTTTCAGGAAATCCTGATCGGTATCTTCTTGATGTTCCATCAATTCTGTGAGTAAAAACTCCAGATAGCGGAATGGATTCAGATTGTTTGCCTTGGCTGTTTCAGTAATGCTGTAGGCTATGGCACTAGCCTTTGCTCCGTCAATCGTATCGATTAAGCGCCAGGTATGTTTATGGACACAGAAGGTGCGAAGTGCTGACTCTGTTGCATTGTTATCCAGAGGTACATCCCCGTCATCCAGGAACACTTTAAGATTCTTTTCATGATTGATACAGTAGCTGATGCCTTCCAATGTTTTGCCTTTTGATAGGCGGTTACTCATTTGAACATCTTTTGCCCATGCGAAGAAGGCCTCTACCAGTGGCTTTACGGTGAGCTGTCTCTCCTGCCTTCTTCGCTCAGGAGATAGCCCGGATAATCCATTATCCAGATGATATATGGCTGCGATCTGCTTCAATGCCTGATATGCGACCGTATCCTGTGCGGATTCCCGTCTATTCTTGGGAATCGCTTTGATTGCTTCGGCAAATCGCCGCCTGCCGTGAGCCCAGCATCCTGCAAATATGATATCCGGATTCTTTCGATCTAGTGAATCATATACAGCGTATGCATCGGTCACTAAGGTTCCATGAAAGTTCTTTAAGAACTCTTGCGGGTGCTCCGTCTTTCGAGTCTTTTGATACTCGTAAAGAATGATAGGAGTATCCTTATAACCCTTTCCTGTGCGGTATACCCACATGTAACTCTTGCTATTCGCAGGACGTCCATCCTTTGTTACGAATACTGGTGTTTCATCTGCCTGAAGAATGCGGAATGTAAGCAGCTCCTTCTGCAGATAATCGAACATGATCCCCAGATAACGTTCCGCACATTGGATTACCCAGTTTGCCAGGACCTGCTTGGATATATGGATATCGTTTCGTAAATACTCTTTATTGATACGTTCCAACGGCATTCCGTTTACGTACTTTGCATTATAGATACTCGCAACAAGTGATGGTGTTGCAATACTGTTTCGAAGAAGGCTCTTTGGACGGTCTGCTTTTACAATCGTTTGATTGTCCCTGCCTGCATAGACTGCCACGTGATGCTCTTCTACGGTATAGACAGCTGGTTCCACCTTGACTCTTTTATATACTTCGTCAGGCAATTGTTTCCATCCGTTCACTCCAAAGATTTCTGTCAGTTCTTCCTCGGATAATACATGAGGGATTTCGACAACTGGAAGGCCTGCTAAATCCTTATCTCGTTTTCCGACCTGCTTTTTCTTCTTTGCAGGAAGTACATCATCTTCAGCCGGTTCAACCACATAGAGGGTTTCCGTGAGTGCTTCTGCCTCATTAAATATGAAGTCAAGATTCAGCTGCCCATCCATTACCTCAAGCTTTTCCGAAGAGCGGCCATACCGCTGATTGTTTGCAACTGCAATCTGCTCGATGAGACGTTCCATGTTCTGGTTCAGCTGCTCTAATTGTTCCTGCATGGACAGGATGACAACCATCATGCTCTCTTTGCTTAAGCCATTCAGTTCATCAACCGTGTATTTTTTAGCCATTTCGCCGCTCCTTTAACTGTCATCTATTATACGATAAATGCAGGGAAAAAGCGAATCCGGGTAATTCGGGTCATCGGCATTTTGACGGTGTATAACTACTCTGAAACCTCTAAGAAATGGCTGGTTTTCTTGGTTTTTCAAAGTTTTATCCACTTGAATTAGTTTTCCGGGTTTTGCAGGGAGAACTAATTCACTTTACTAGCTTGTTCTGGTGGATAACTATCCGGATGCGGCGAATCCTGTCAGATTTAACATTTTCAATTTCTACGAAATGCACAAAATCAGAGTAGATCTGTACGATCAACTTCCTGGATCGGTTTCTTTGCAATGACTTCGATACCTTCCATTAACCGTTGGTACTGTTCCTGCGTAATCTCCAGTGCTTCTTCGGTAGTACGAGGCCAGTTGAAGCCTCCAATTTCAAGTCGCTTATATAGTAGCAGGAAACCATCACCTTCCCAAAGAAGTCCTTTCACACGGTCTGTCCGTTTGCCGCAAAAAAGAAACAAAATATTCTTCTGGAACGGATCAAGATTGAAATTATATTTTACAATGGATGCTAACCCGTCAATTCCACGTCGTAAGTCCGTGTAGCCGGTGGCAAGATATATCTTCCGAAATCCAGATGAATCATTGAACATAAGATAGTGCTCCTATCAACCGGCGGAGAAATGCATCCGATGCAGAATCTGCAATTTCAATCATACATCCATTTACATGGATGGTAGCGGAAGAACTTCCGCATTCGTATTTTGGTTCCGCAGTCTTAATTACGTTAGGAACTTCAACAAAACCAGTTGAGAGATCCGTGGGAGCCATACTTGCCTGTATGGTATAGGCCTCTTCCCGAACCCTACGCTGCCAGTAGTAAAACTGTTTCTCGTCGACCTGATTTTGTTCGCACCACTGTTTTTTTGATAATCCGCTTACATTACATTTCTGGATGAGCTTGCTCCAACGGGCCAATCTCATCTTGTGAGTGATCTTGTCCATTCAATAGACCTCCTTGATTCTTTGGAGGCATTATCTCATGGATGTAACTAATTGACACGGTACTGGTTATTTACCGTGTACTTTTGTTATTTTAGGGCAAAATAATAGCCCCAGAAAATTAGGGCTTAAAGTTATTTTTCTTACTTATTATATTTTTTGTACTCTTCCCAACCACCTTGTCATTTGTCCATTACTATCTTCACCAACATAAAACTTTCCATTATAAATAGCACAGACACAATTAGTTGTTAGTAATTTCAAGTTTCCATTTTCCACTGTGGTTATTCTAGCCTCATTTAAATTTTTGCATATTTTGTTAACAGTAGTATTATTTTCTTCACAGTAATCATTAAATCCTTGATCAAATACTGATATATCTTTGCCATTACAAAGTAGATGAACTATTCCATATTCAATATCAGTCACTTCATTTGGCTTCCAGATATCATCTCCTTTTGCTAACTTTGCATTAAGAACATTATATATCCATCCATTAGCATTTCCTCTAGCTATTAAAAACGGATTAATGCCTTCAACTTTATCTTCTTCTCCAAAAATTTCATATGATATCTCATCATACATATAATACAATCTTGTCCAAATTAATTCTATTAACAATGTTAATGGATTTCCATTGTAAGATCCATAGGAAATCCATGCATTAGAATCTGTTGCTAAAGCAAAAGGCATTCCATTTGTTTTTATTAATGAAAATTCACCAGATATAATTAGATTTGGAAAACTGACGATTCCTCCTCCTTTTTTACCTTTCATATTATCTATATGATTAACAAAAGATTTTCTTAGACTCTCTTCACTTTTAAATCCATCATATCCAAATGCTATTCGCAAAGGTAAATATGCTTCCAAAACCAAAGCATGGTATGTATACTGTAATTCTTCACTCAGCTCAATAATTTGTTCGGGATTAGGCAATGCATTTCCAACAATTTGTTTATATGCCATTTCCAACATATCTATCTTCATATCTCTAGTAGGTTCAGAAAGTGACTTAACACTTAATAGATTATTATATGCTGAAGCCAAATCATCTGAAAACAAGTCTTTCTTTACCTCTATAACTGCGATAACTTTATCAATACTATATACTTTTTTACTTGTTTCGGGTATTTTTTCTCCCTCACCAACAACAATCATACAATCGATTTGTCTACTGTAATCACCTTTTGAGTTTTTAATAAACCCAGAACATACCTCCAATTCCAAATTATCAAATATAGCTTTATTAATTAGCTCTTTTGTTAATCCTTCATACATGTCACCAATAGTCGGACCATGCTTAATACATAGATATTTTTCAATATCTTTTATTCCATTTTCTTTCAAGCCTGATAATAACTCTATAATACTTTTTATCATATATACTCCTCTAAAAATTACTGTGCAAAACATATTCATTTCAATAAATACAACCATCTCCACATGTGGGGAGTTGGGAAACAAATCATCCACAATAACCCGTTATAACGAAGTTTCCAATAGATTATTAACTATATTTTGAATACTTTGAATATATTGATCTACTTTTTTTCTTTTGTACACATAAATATATGACGGATGGTGTATCGGAACGTAATATACTCCATTATTTTCCTTATAAAAATAATCAAACTCTTTCCATTTATCAAATTTTATATCAAAGTGTTTTCCCACAGATGAATAAACTTTTTCTCCAAGAAGAAAAACAATTTTAGGTGATAACTGGTTTATTTCTTTTTTTAAGTTCCCAATACAACTGTCAATCTCCTTTTTATTGGGGTACCGTAGTTTTTCTTCTTCATTCAATGGCAAGCATTTAACTAAATTGGTCTTGTATGTAGACACATCTCCAATTTTCAATTCAATGTTATTTATTAGCATTCCCGTATTAGTATTTACTGATAACGGTATCTCATCATCTGATTCTATTTTTTTTGCGGACAATCCAACCCATACAATTTGACACTCTTTTTTGCAATCCATTAAAGGTTTCTGATTATTGCATAATCCGCATTTTTGACATTTTTTTATTTGATCAATCATATTTTACTCCACTAAATTTTGCGTTTTTATTATAAATTCATTTAATACATCATCATTAACTTCACTGTAATTTCCAGAACTAAAATTAAACTGATTTCTATCAAGTAATGTATTAGTAATTTCATCTTGTATACATGTGGGAATTTCTCCCTTTTTTGCAACTATTTCTTTATATAATAAAGTTCCATGGTAAGGACGAAATTTAAAAACACTTGTCCTAAATACTCCCTTAAAATTTCTAGATATATCCATAATCTTACATGCTAATTCGTATGTAGCTTCAAAATCTTCTATTGTTTCGTCTGGAAAACCATAGATAAAATATCCTTTTAAGTCAATCCCATTTCTTAATATCTCGGTTGCAACACTTATTATATCATTCAAAGTTCCAATTTTGTTAATTTTATTTCTTATTTTTTGAGAGCCTGATTCAATCCCCATAAATAATTCTTTACAATTACTTTGTTTTAGTAATTCTACTTTATCTAGTGAATTGACTAATGAAATAGCATGAACCATTCCCCTCCACTCTATACTTGGATAATGACCGAATATTCTACTTGCCATATCTATACTTTTACTATTCCTTAAAAATAGATCATCTAAAATCCTTATACTTTTAATACCAGTATATAATACTAACAATTCATTTATCTCTTCAATAACACTTTGTTCTGTTCTAATTCGAATATCAACGTTATTATTTAGGCTTCTTGCTCCACCACAAAATGCACAGTCAAACGCGCAACCCCGAGATGTAATAATTGATGCTTCATTATCTCCATAGTGATTTGTTATTATCTCTTTCTTAAAGTACTTTCTATTTAAATGAATTGAGGAAATATCCTTAGGCAAATAATCCGAATTATTATCTACTCTATATACTTTTTTATTTTTTAATTCCTTTATTGGAGACTCTTTGCATTGTCCATTAAGGATATCAGGTAAAATAAGTTCTCCTTCACCAATTACTATACTTAAATTATTATTTATATTCCACAACAATATTTCTTCATATATACTTTTAACTGCCGGTCCTCCAATAAAATATTCGCAGTTAATCTCTATGTTCTCAAGTATGTTCTTAACTAAATGATAATTTTGGGTAAAAACATTTATACCGACATAATCTGGAGCTATATGGACAATTGTATTAACAATATCATCTACACCCAATCTTTCTTTTACACAATCTATTAGTTCAACCTTAAATCCATTATATTCTAAATATGTGGCAATATATCCTAAGCCAAGAGGAGCTAAATATTCTTCATGTTCATCTGTTGTATTTTTAAAAATAGGCGAATTCAAAATCACTACACTCTTCATTGTTTCTCCTTCAGATTTATTATGTGGTTAACAATTGTTTCAATGTTCACATCTGGTCGGTCATTATTTACAACACTTAATACATTTACACCTATTTTTATTAATGTCTGAACTCCTAGTTTCATATAGTTAAGTTCTTTTAATGTCTGATTTCCTTCTTCAAATCTTGTTAAAATAGAGCGTTCAGATAACCTTTTTTGAATGATATCTTCATCTGCACATATTGTAATTTGTAAATCAGGCAATATCACATCATGATTTACACTTAATATAAATTCTTCACTAACACCATCCATTCTTTGGAGAATTAAGGAAGACAATAAATATCTATCTGAAACCACGATTTTTCCATTTTCTAAATTTGGAATGATTTCTATACTCAAATGCTCATACCTATTTGCAGCTACTAAACAAGCTAATTCTAATCCTCCATGATTTTCAGCATACTCTCTAGTGTAATTACCTAATTGCGTTTCTGATGGTTCTTTTGTAAAGTATACTTCATACCCTAATTCTTCTAATTTTGATTTTACACCTGCTAATAATGTTGATTTTCCAACTCCATTTGGTCCATCTATTGCAATAAATTTTCCCTTCAAATCATTTATTTTCAAAAACTTACCCCCTTCAAAAACCTCACTTTATCCCAATTGTTAACATGCATGTAATTAACTTATTATAACATTCCTAAGCAATTAATGTTCTGAATCCATCTCTTTAATCTCAGGCACTTCAAATATCATTGGGACACTCGATTTGAAAGCCTTCCCTGCTGCTACTGCTTGTCGAAACTGAAGTTTATTTAGTGCACTGGAGATTTCTTGTCCAAAATAATTAGACAAAAAATCTATACTAGTTTTATCATATTCTTGAAATGAAATAATTGAATTGCATTGTGTAAGAATCGTCTTTGAAACATTTGCTGTTCTTTGTGCAATTACTAAAAGACCAATATTATATTTTCTTCCTTGTAAGGCAATTTGAGCAATCGAATTAATCAGAGGTTGTGATACTTTATCCGAAATTCCAGCAAAGTTTGATTCTGGAATTATTGTATGCGCTTCTTCAAGTACCAAACAAATACACTTGCCATAATTTTCTTGCTCTTTCGCTATCTTGAATAAAGCTTTAAAAAACGTTTGTGTATACTTCATAACCCCTGAAGTATTTTGTACCTCGGGAAGTTCAAAAATACTTAACTTCTCATCATCTGAAACAATAAATTCTTTGACAGAAGAAATTACCTTATCATATACCTCAATTTTTTTCTTTCTTGAATTTGCAGTATCTTTATTATAATTATTAGCCATCTCATTTTCAATAAAGTCGATATCGTTAAATAATTTTCTTGATGTTTCATCATCAATTATAGATTTCGGTTTTAAATCAGCAAATTTTTCTTTATATTCTCCTGTAAAATCAACACATATAACTTTTACGTTCTCATCCTTAATATACTCTCTAATTATATTTCTTGAAAATATTGATTTACCTGTACCAGTAACACCGATAATAGCAGTATGATGCGTAATAGCGACCTTCTTATCAAGAATTACTGGATAATTTGTTCCTGGTAAATTTCCTAATATAATTTCATTTGAAGTCGTTGTTGTTTCATCAATGTCTGATGCAAGATAAACAGGGCTATTCATATTTGGTACCCAACCATATTTTTCAAATTGAAATTTTTCTTTATTCCAAGTTCCTAATTGTATAGCTTCTCCAATAATATATCCTGTTTCATTTTTATTTGCCAAAGACTCAGTGTGTGTTATTCCATCTACAATCTGATATAACACTTTATTTTCATTTACATTTACTTCTAACATACTTCCTTCGGCAACACATACTTTTGATGCATATAAAAATTTTATTTTCCCGATTTTACTTCCATCTGTAATTAAGCCAATAAACTTATTTACAATACAATCATCAGAAATACTATCCAATAAATAAACAATGTCTTCAATTGGTTTTTCTATTTGTGGAATGTTACAGCATAGTGAGCTAAAATCTTGATTTGAAATAACTTTTATCCACTGTTCTTGGTCCAATAACATTGATTCAAATATCAGTCCCCTCTTATATTCACCATCTGAAGAGCACTTAAACTCAACAAAACTAAAAAGTTCATTTTTCTTATATGTACAATCTAATTTAACTAAAAAAATATTTGTTGATTGAATACCCATTATCGTCCCAATCCCTGTAAAATGAGTACTTTCTTTTCGAGAAAATAACATCTCTATTACTTTAGCTAATTCTGGTAAGTTAAGTAACATGAATAATGCCCAGAAAAGTAATAACGAATTTAACTTTGTTGAAGAAGATGCATATTGAGTTAGTGCTCCCCATATGAAAAAAGCCGAAAAAAGTACATCTGGTTTCCCTAGAATACGATTTATACGTGAAAAAAACTGCACAGCTTTATTTTCATCTTTTAACGAATTCTTTCTAATAATCATCAATGAATAACTTGATACGCACAAATATACAATTAAAACTAAAAAAAAGAAAAATACAGCATCTCTATTTTCAATAGGTATAACTAATAAAGATAAACCTGCTGTTATAGCATTTACAAATATATTTGAATCTTTAGAAAAGAATGGTTGGTCAACCAAAGATAACAATATCAATAGCAAAAAACCTGAAGTAAACCAAAAACTCTTCAATAAATTTTCAAAATTTCTTTCTAATACGTAACCTACACCAATTAATACTATACACGAAAGTGTTAATAAAATAATTCGATATTTTCTACTCATTAGTCGCCCCCACTATATATAATTTCTAATTGTATACACAATATTTTAATTATACAACTACGTTTTACAGTTTACAACAAATAACCCTTAAATTTACAAAAATATGTGATAGCATAAAATGCAATCAAAATCCCCCGTGATAGTATTTTGTGCACTCACTTTCCAAAAGTAATAGTAAAAAGTGCACTCACTTTAACCACCTTATCCACACCAGTATAATTACTTCAAAAAAGTGATAGCATTTTATGCACTCATAATTTCCCTATGATAGCATTTTGTGCACTCACCTTCCAAATTGATAGCAAAAAGTGCTATCATTATATTATTTCAGGGGTTTTAGGGGATTTCCCCCTAACTAGATGCATCAGAGACTGGAGCTGTCTCTTATGCGTATCTAGCAATGGACCCCCTAGGACTTTGCTTAATACTAACTGCAAAATTAGTTCCAATAACAGCACTCATCTCATCGCCTAATACATTTCCAATAACCACTTTTTATTATCTTTATCCGTCATTTTTTTATCCATGTCTCCTTGCCTTGCAAACAAAACACTCCCCACCGACATCGCAGGATACGCCACTAAGCCATCTCTGGCTTTTTGACACCTGTTAGTGGAGTTAATTCCCCTAAAACCCCTGATAATTTATATTCCCCATAGAATTTCCCCATAGATTAGCAATTCTCATTGGAAATTCCCCATCAAAAGATCATTTTCCCATGGAATTTCCACGGGGAACATTCTAATACAACATCAATTTTATTATCATCTAACTACCACACACTATCATCATCCATAGCCTCCACCCATACCTGCAATTCCTCATCCAATGCCAATCTTACATATTCCAGCGGATCATCAATTGCCAATGCATCCAGTCTACCCTGTGAATTCATAGTGGTCTTAATTCCATCTTCCCACTTCCCACAATCTATCCGTAATACATATCCTGCTTCATATACCGTTACATCAATATAATTTTTCTGTTCATTATACCTTGCATATATTCCATTCATAATAATCATCCTTTCTCATGACAACTAAGGCAAATAAAACGATCCTAATTCCAATCCTTCAAATACAGATAAAAGAAAAACTTAATAAAACCAAAAGCAGCATGTCAAAATCGCCCTTTACAGACAACTTCAAAACACACTGCTTTACATACATTCCATGTACCGATTCCCATATCACAGATTATCTTCTACAATCATTTTCATCGTTACAATTCATTTTTAATTTTTACACATTACAGTCAAAAGACCTAATACAAATTTAGATTCTAAACCCAATTAGCACCCAAAATACCGACACCACCAAGCTCATTTTAAATCCAATTGACACCCTAAATTTCTGACACCTTTTTCATCCGTTTTTGACTCCAATTTTGACACCTTTTGACTCCAAAACATACGATATTTTACGATAAGAAAAATAACTTCAAAATCGTTGGAACCGCATGAAATATGGGCTTTTACACCACTTTCCTACAACTCATACGGCGTAACCTGATATACATAATAATTCAGCCAGTTCACATACAAGCAGTTGCAATGAGCTCTCCACTGGAGACTCGGCTTTTGTTCAGGGTCATTGTTCGGGTAGTAATTTTGCGGGATGTCTATGGGCAGCCCCTTTTCCTTATCGCGCACATATTCGTTATGAAGCGTCATGCGGTCGTACTCCGGATGTCCCATGACAAATATTTGCTTTCCTTCCCCTGCCATACAGAGCGTCACTCCGGCTTCCTGCGATTCCGCCAGTACCATCAGCTCTTTGCATGCGTGTACTTCATCTGCGGATACCGTCGTATGCCGGCTGTGAGGAACGAGAAAGTAATCGTCAAATCCCCTTACGAGAGGAATCTTCCGGTTCATTATCTTATGCTCATATATGCCGAAAAGCTTTTCCGGAAGAAGTTCCTTGTTCAGTCCGTAATGATAGTAAAGTCCGGCCTGTGCTCCCCAGCAGATATGTAAAGTAGAGGTCACATTTCGCTTGGACCATTCCATGATTTCGCACAGTTCATCCCAATAATCCACCTCTTCAAAGGCAATCTGCTCCACCGGCGCTCCGGTAATAATCAAACCGTCGTATTTGTTTTCCCTCAATTCATCGAAGGTATTATAGAATTTATTCAAATGGTTCATAGATGTATTGAGTGAGCGGTGGCTGTTCATTTTCATGAACGATACATCCACTTGAAGAGGGCTGTTCGACAGCGCCCTTAACAATTGAAGTTCCGTATCCTGCTTGATGGGCATAAGATTCAAAATACAGATTTGCAGCGGACGAATGTCCTGATGAAGTGCTCTGTTTTCGTCCACCACAAATATATTTTCGTTTTCCAGTATCCCTTTTGCAGGCAAATCATTCTGTGTCTTAATTGGCATGATTTTCTCCTCCTAAAAACTGTTCTATAAATTGCTGCTCCGTAAGAATCGGTACTTGCAGTTCCTTAGCCTTCTTATTTTTCGATGAAGAAGAGGCAATATCGTTGTTGATCAGGCAATCGGTTTTTGATGTCACGCTCCCGGTCACTTTTCCGCCCATCTTCTCAATCGCTTCCTTCAAATCATTGCGGCTGGCGTAAATATTAAGGCTTCCGGTGACGACAAATACCTTTCCGGTCAGCATTTCGCTGCCCTCCTGTGCCTCTTCCACTTCTATTTCTATTTCTTTTAACAGGTTCTCCAGATTCGCTTTGTTGTTTTCTTCTCTGAAATATTGATAAAAGGCAGCGGCTATTACCCCGCCAATTCCGTCAATTCCGTTTAAATCCTCCGTATCTGCCTCTATCATAGCATTAAGATCATAGCGGTAATATCTGCATATCATCTTCGCATTCGCCAGGCCTATATTGGCAATTCCAAGACTATAAATCAGGCGGGGCAAAGTCGTCTTTCTTGCGGTCTCAATACTGTTTATAAGGTTTGTATACGATTTTTCCCCAAATCCCTCTATCTCTATGATTTCATCCTTATATTTCTCCAGATGAAAAATATCCGCATATTCATGAATATATCCCCTGGCTATGAATTTCTCTAGCGTAGCCTCCGAAAGCCCCTCGATGTTCATGGCATCCCTGCTTACAAATAAGGTAAACGCCTTTATTTTCTTCGCGCTGCAAAATGGATTAATGCAATATAGCGATTGTACCTCATTCACCTTTCTGACCTCAGTATTTCCTCCGCACGCCGGACATTCCTTGGGAAGCTCCACATTATCGCTTTTTGTCAGATTCTCAGCGATTTGCGGGATGATCATATTGGCCTTATATACAGTAATGCGGTCGCCGATTCCCAGCTTCAGCCCGCGCAGAATACTTATGTTATGAACCGACGCACGGCTCACAGTGGTTCCTTCCAGTTCTACCGGCTCGAAAATCGCTACGGGATTGATGAGGCCGGTTCTGCTCGGACTCCATTCGATCTCCTTCAGCATTGTTTCCCTTACTTCATCCTCCCATTTAAAAGCGATAGAATCTCTGGGAAATTTTGCGGTGGTCCCTAAAGATTGCCCATAAGCAATGTCATTATAAACGATGACCAATCCGTCCGACGGTACATCGTAGTTTTCAATCTTTTTTTCAAAATCTTCAATAACGGGGATAATAGTATTCTTATCTACTTTTTTAAATTCTACGGTCTGAAATCCCTGCTCCTGCAAAAATAAAAACTGTTCTTCCCTGGAATTATGAAAATCAACTCCATCCGCTTTTACAAGAGCAAATGCAAAAAAATTCACATTCCGCTTTGCAGTTATTTCATTGTTCAGCTGTCTTACAGAACCGCTGCAAAGATTGCGAGGATTTTTGTATTTTGCCGCTACCTCTTCTATTCCTGCATTTATTTTGTCGAAATCGGAATATGTTATTACTGCCTCGCCACGAAGTATCAATTCTCCTTTATAAGGAATGGATACCGGCAGATTGCGGAAAGTCTTGGCATTATTTGTAACAACTTCTCCCACTTCTCCGTTCCCTCTGGTAATCGCTTTTGCAAGTTTTCCGTCAAAATATGTCAAAACAACGGTTAATCCGTCTAATTTCCACGATAATAATGCAGTTTGTTCCTGCACCCAATCCCGAAGCTCTTCTCTGCTCTTCGTCTTTCCCAAAGATAACATCTGTCTTTCATGACGCTCCTTCGGCAGTTCCTCCACAGCCGCATAGCCTACATGTATCGTGGGGCTGTTAGCCAGAACTGTTCCTGTTTCTTCCTCCAACTGTGCCAGCTCGTCATACAATTTATCGTATTCGAAATTGCTCATGAATTCCGTATTTTCTGCATAATACGCTTTAGAAGCCCGATTGAGCAACTCCGTTAATTCTCTCATTCTTTTTGTTTTATCGTCTCTTTTATTCATGTCCGGCAACTCTTCCCTCAATCTGTTTCTTACTATATTATCATTCCGCTCCCATACTTTCAAATACTAATTTCCAATTGCTGCGGCCCGCATCCCGCATGTTTCATATAACTGCTGCAATTCTTCTCCCTGGAGTCTGCGATACTCTCCGGGCTTTAAGCTTGCAAGCTCGACATTCATAACACGTGTTCTTTTTATTTCTTTTACCTCGTAGCCCAAAGTTTTCGACATTCTCCGAATCTGTCTATTGACTCCTTGGGTCAGTATTATATCAAAGGTATACTTTCCAAGCTTCTTAATGTCACACGGCCTTGTTGTAATATCCAGCTCTTCCAGACGAACACCTCTCGCCATCGATTCTAAAAACTCCTGCGAGATCTCTTTAGCCACCTTCACCACATACTCCTTTTCGTGACGGTTGGCTCCACGCATCATCGCATCAATCAGCATTCCGTCATTAGTCATAATGATAAGCCCCTCGGAATCCTTATCCAGTCTGCCCGCATAAGTCAGTCGGACCGGATACTTTAGCTGATCGCTGATCTTCTTCTCCGCATATTTATCCCGCTGCGTACAAGTGACTCCTACTTGCTTATAATAGGCCAAAACCACCTTTTTATTCTTCCCGCCTATGGTTTTTCCGTTTACGGCAATCGTATCCGAATCGCTTACCATACTGCCGATAGCGGCTGCTTTTCCATTTACTGTCACACGCCCTTCCTCAATCAGCTTATCCGCATCTCGTCTGGAGCATACACCACACGCCGCCAAATATTTATTTAAACGTTCCATATTAGTCTTTTCCGCCATTATCTTTCCTATTATTAGAAAAGAATTCACCTCTGTCCGAGGCGAATTCCGCATCTTAGTTTGTCTTATTTATTGTATCACATTTTCACAATATCTAACAGCTTTATATCCATGCTGTTAATTTTCTTTTACTGCATCATGAGGCCAAAGTTATCACATATATTTCATATCCACACATAATACATAAGACTTTCCGAAGCTCGTTTCATATGCCTGGGAATATGTGGAGCATAAATTTCCCGTGGCGCTTGATATGTATTCATGGGACACATACATTTCATCTCTTTGTCTATCCGCCTGACTGAAATAACGTTTCGCCCTATGATCGTCTCCGGGCTCCGCCGGTTTAAATCCTCCTGCTGTCCTTATTTCCACCAGACCGCTCATCACCGTATGGCTCGTCTGCCTGCCGTCGCTGCCAATCACATAGGCACATTCAATATGCGCTTCTTCCTTTAAACAGTTCTTCAGCGTTTCATCTATTTTATTTTCTGCGCAGCCCTTTAACGCATTCAAAGCTTTCTTCATAAAGACTTCCGCCTCGTTGTCAACGAGTTTCTTCTCAAGAACGATTCTTTTGGCAGGATCCACAATAAAGGTGTCCAGGACCTCCTTCAATCTCGCGGTCTCCTCATAAAGGCAAGCATTTGTACTCGCATTTTCCTGTGCCAGCGCAGCATTGTTTTGAATCGTAGAGGATATTCTCGCAATAGTATCTACCATTTCCTTTATATTTTCTTTTTGTCTTGCCGTATTTGTCGCAATTTCCAGACTATCCCCATTTATTTCCCCGAGGGAATCCTTCATCTGTGCAAAACGGTCTGCCGTCAAATTTACTACCGTCTGACATTCTCCTACCTTAGACACGCTCTCTTCTATAAGCCTTCCTGTCTGCTCCACCGCCTTCGTTGTTTGGTGTGCCAGTTCTCCTATCTCCTGCGCTACCACTGCGAAGCCCCTTCCGTGTTCGCCGGCCCGCGCCGCTTCGATAGATGCATTCAAGGATAAGAGCTTAGTCTGAGAGGAGATAGAATAAATCATATCAGCCACCTTGGAAATGTTGCCTGAGGCTATGTTTACCTGCTCCATGGCATCCACCATTTGCACTGCGTCGGCATGTCCCTCTTTCGCGTGCGCCATCAGTTCCGTCATACCTGCGCATATTTTATTTACGTTATTATAATTTCTCTCAGTCTCCTCATATACGCTGTCGGCTTTCACCGTTACCAGATTCATCTCCTCCGCTATCTGCGTTTCATTTTCCGCCAAAAGCACAGTGGTTTGATTAGCCTGCTCCCCAATCTTGTTGATCTGATTCATTATATCGTTAATTTTAACAAACGTCTCTGAAAGCGATACGGTTATTTTGGTAAGAGCCGCTTTTATCGGAATAAAATCTCCGTAAAATTTCGCAGTATCCGACATCTGAACGAGCAAATCGCCTACCGACAGGTGAGAAAGCACTCCGGATATCTCCGCTATGTATTCGTTCAATAGGTTAGCAATCTCGTTAATATCCTCGCTCACTCTTTGAAGATGCTCCTCCCCGGCCTCAATTTTATCGATATCCAGATTGCCTTTCGCAAGCCGGTTCGTCTGCTTCCTGATTGCCTCACAATCCTTCTCCAATTGTCTGTACATGCTTCTTTTACTCATCATGGCTTCTTCTCCTTCTTAATTTAAATCAGATAAAATACACCTTCCTATTTCAGAACAAAAGTGTGCTTTGCTCACTCTCGCAATCATATACTCCCGCAGCCCAGCTTTTGTTCCGCGCAAAGCTGCGCATCCTGCACGGAGTGCTTTTATTTCATAGGAAACCGAAACATTATCACTGCAACGTAACAAGGTCTTTCCTATGAAATAAAAAAGTCTGGGCAAGGCAATACACCTTATCCAAACTTCTTCGTTCAGCATCAAATCTTTATTTTCTCTGATCTTTTTCATGCTTAATATATTATCACAACATACGTACAATAGTAAATACATTTTATACAATGCCCTGAGCCGTCATTGCTTCTGCAACCTTAAGGAAGCCTGCAATATTAGCTCCTGCCACATAATTGCCTTCCATATTGTATTTCTTGGAAGCTGCATCTAGGTTATGGAAGATATCTACCATAATGCGATTTAACCTGCTGTCAACTTCTTCGAAGGTCCAGCTAAGTCTTTCGCTGTTCTGGCTCATTTCAAGTGCGGAAGTAGCTACGCCGCCTGCGTTGGATGCTTTGCCGGGGCAGAACAGAACTTTATTCTGCAGAAAATAATCGGTTGCTTCCAAGGTGGTAGGCATATTTGCGCCTTCTGCAACTGCAAAGCAGCCGTTCGCAACAAGAGCCTTCGCATCATCGAGGTTAAGCTCGTTCTGCGTTGCACAGGGAAGCGCGATATCACATTTTACGCTCCAAACGCCTATTCCTTCATGATACTGTGCGCTGGATCTGGCCGCTGCATAATCCGTCAGTCTTGCACGTTTCACTTCTTTTATTTCTTTTAATAAATCCAAATCTATTCCTTCGGAGTCATAAATCCAGCCTGTAGAATCTGAGCAGGTAACCGGTTTTGCACCGAGCTGCTGCGCTTTTTCAATAGCATAAATAGCTACGTTGCCCGCACCGGAAACCGCGATCGTCTTGCCCGCGATGTCTTTACCGTTGCACTTTAGCATTTCTTCTACCAAATACAACAAACCGTAACCCGTAGCCTGCGTTCTTGCAAGAGAACCTCCATAGGTAAGCCCCTTTCCCGTAAGAACTCCTTCGTAGCTGTTGCGGATTCTCTTATACTGCCCGTACATGAAGCCGATTTCTCTGCCTCCTACGCCGATATCTCCTGCCGGTACGTCCGTATCCGCGCCAATATGTCTATAAAGCTCCGTCATAAAGCTTTGGCAGAATGCCATAACTTCTCTATCCGATTTGCCCTTAGGATCGAAATCGGAACCGCCTTTACCGCCGCCGATAGGAAGTCCGGTAAGGGAGTTTTTGAAAATCTGCTCAAAACCCAGGAACTTGATAATGCCAAGATTAACAGACGGATGAAATCTCAATCCGCCCTTGTAAGGTCCGATAGCGCTGTTGAACTGTACGCGGAAACCATTATTCACCTGAACCTGTCCTTTATCATCCACCCAGGGAACGCGGAACATAACGATTCTTTCCGGTGTAACTAATCTTTCCAGTAAAGCATCTTTTTTGTACACTTCTTCATTCGCTTCGATTACCACACGAAGGGACTCCAGAACCTCTTTTACCGCCTGAATGAATTCCGGCTGTGCCGGGTTCTTTGCTACTACCAAGTCAAATACCTCATCAACATATGACATCTACGTGTCCTCCTTTAGTTTGAATGTATAATCCTTATGTAAACAATGAGCGATTCGCTTCGCGAATTGCTCTTTTACTTAAAAAAAAGCACAAAAGAACAAGCTTCTGTGCCAAGACGTCTTTGTCCACGTATTATTATATAATGCTGATTCCGATTTCACAAGACACTTTAGGATATTAAACTGTAAAAGTTTTATAACATATTTAACTGTTTTTTTATACACTTTGTACAATAATACGTGTATACAGTCATAAATATTTCTTCAGCCGTTCAATATTCTTTTCCTCAAAATCCATTAATTCCTTTGCGATTTCCAGTGAAGTGTTCTCCGCATGCTCATGGTGGTTCAAATGCTTGCACATATCCGTTATCCCCCGGTTACTTCCCTGAATCATCATCTCCGCAATATGGCTCGTGCTCGTATCGAACAGCGTATTGGAATGGATACCTCCTACTAACATCATCTGACTTACATTATTCGTGTGATACGGTTCCGATTTCCCTTCCAGAATCTTATCCAGCGCCTTATTATGGATTTCCGAATATTTTAAAGCCTGCTTGGACAGTTGTACCGCCAGACTATCGTCCAAAACTTTTTCGCTTATCGTATTGATAGCTTTTATTGCCATTTCCGTATTTTTCTGCACTCCACGCAGAATTTCCACATCGTCTTTTTTCATCGCGCACTCTTCCTTCCTAGCCTAGCTGGCTCCATTGATTTCAATTAAGAATCCTTTAAGCAGAAATTTAAATAGAAAAGGTGTAAGTATAGCTTTCTATACTTACACCTCACTTCCTCTGATTAAGAGTATGCGCTCTTTTTTATATTTTATTCAAAGGGATATTTTATTCCCCACTCATATCTGAGGCCGTCCATCAGCTTCATGATGCGAATCGTTTCGGCATGGGGCATCTGAGGACATTCTATCTCTCCGTTCTGCAAAGCCCTCACACAAGCTTCAACCTCGTATTCATAGCCTGAAATCTGCTTCGGACGGTTGTATTTTTCTACTTTATTATAACTGCTGTCATATACCGTCATGCTCGCAAAGTTATTGATATTCTCGATTACCACAAAACCCTTGGTCCCGTGTATGATTCCCTTTCTATCGCTTAACGAAAGCATAGAGCTGTTCAACACCGCCATCTTTCCGTCTTCGAATACCATTGTTATGCTGTTCTGCTCATCCACACCGCTCTTTGTATAGGTACAGACGGAAGATAACTTCTTTACTTCCGTTCCGAATATCATCGACGCAAAATTAATCGTATACACTCCTACATCGAGAAGTGCACCTCCTGCAAGCGCAGGATCTGTCAGACGGGACACTCCGTTAATTACATAGCCGAGGTTCGCGGTCAGCATTGTAGGAACACCGATCACGCCGCTGTTTAGTACTTCCTTTATCGTTTGAAGCATGGGCATATAACGGGTCCACATTGCTTCTGTTATAAGCACATTCTTTTCCTTTGCTAAGGCAATTAGCTCCTCTGCCTGCGCAGCATTAGCTGTGAAAGCCTTTTCGCAAAGCACAGGTTTCCCGTTTTCTATACATAGCCTTGCGTGTTCATAATGCTCGGAATGAGGTGTCGCGATATAGACCAAATCTACCTTCTTGTCCGCAACCAACTCTTCGTAAGATCCATAGAACTTCTTACATCCGTATTTTTTAGCAAATTCAGCCGCCTTATCCTTGTTTCTGGAACCTACCGCGTAGCATCTTGCGGTCTTCATCTTAATCAAGGTCTGCGCCATCGTTCCGCCGATACCTCCGGCTCCCAGGATCGCCACGTTTATCTTATTGTTCAAGTTCATATCCGGCACCATTCTTCCCTCTCAATCATAGATTTATCACTATTCAGCATGCTGCTTCATAGCAACGGTTAATGCACAAAAATACTGCTGAGCAGTATTTCGCGCTTGCATATTATTCCACATAATCTGATTTCACATATGCGGTCTGCCCCTTGTATTTTACCTTCGTCCAGCCATCCGCCTGCTTCATTACCAGCTCCAGCTTCTCACCGACATATACGAGTCCTAACTTCTCTCCGGTCTCACTGGCAGTCTTTCTGACGTTAACATTCTCTGTTACCGTTACTGTAGTACCGTCACCGGCAGCGGCGGTCTGTGTTCCCTCATTCGTTTCAGTTTGTGCTGTATCTTGATCTGCCTGCTCCGTTTCGGCTGCTGCGGCAGCTTCTTCTACGGGCTCCAGATATTCGGTCTTAATAAAGGCATCTTTACCATCGAAAGTAATCTTGCTCCAGCCATTGCCTTTTTCTTCCAATAGAGTAAATTCATCGCCTATTTGCGCTTTTCCAACTTTATCGGCGGTCTCGCTGTCGGAACTTCGAACATTGACTACATCCGTAGCGCGCACTGTCTTTGTCACATTCGTCTGTGTCTCCTCGGCAGCTTGTTCCGTCTCCGTGTCCGCCGCTTCTGCCGTCTCGCTATTATCTGCATCTGCAGCCGCGGTTTCGTTTTCCGTCTGTGCAGCCTCCGCCTTCGCAAGAGCTTCACCTACTGAAACATCGATTCTCTGCGCCAGATCCACGAGAAAGGCGTTCAGCTCCTCATCGCTTTCCAGAAGCTCGTTGTATTCTACGGCAACCTTATTGTTCAAATCAACCACATCGTCCTGAAGAGAAATATCTCTGATATAGTTTGTTACAACGGAATTGTCTTCGCCTTCATTAATATAACAGATCCCATTCTCATCTGTGCAAACGTAAAACGCCTGCATTCCTGGTACCATTTCGTCATACTCGGTAAATTTCACTTTGGAATAAACATATACCAGATAGGAGTCCTCTACCGGCCCCGCTTTCGTATATACATCAAGCTGTGGATAGGAATCGATATATTTGCTCATTTCCTGAATTCTTATTTTTTCCGTATCATCCACAAATGCGTTAATGGAGGAGACCGTATCCAGATTTCCTTCTGCCAAAGCGGCATAATAGCTGCTCATAAGTTCGTTTACCGCCGGATATGCATTTTCCTCAAGCGGAAGCTCCGGCACTGCCTCCGCATCCTCTGCTGAAGCCGCCATGGTATCCGCCACCTCCGTGCTCTCCGCCATCTGCGCTTCTTCTTCGGCCGCTGCTTTTTTATTCGCATTGACCGCTATGAGAACCGTAAACAGAACGCATACTACGAGAATTAGCGGCATTACTATTTTCGCATGGTCTGATATCCAATCCTTTATATCATCCAATCTGTCTTTTATGCTGTTGTTCATAGATGATTTTCTATGCCTACTCATAAAATAAAACTGTCCTTTCTGTTCTTACTTCCCTTCTTCTATTACTCAGAGTGATGTAAATGCACCCGGCAGGAATCGAACCTGCATTAAAGGCGTCGGAGGCCTCCGTTCTATCCATTAGACTACGAGTGCATAAAAAATTGGTACTTATAAAATTATAATATATTACAAATTTGTTACATCACTCTGATATAATATCATAACAATTTATTATTGTCTAGTGTACTTTTTGTGAACATACCAATAGGAAAAATTTGGATATCTTAGAATAACTTTGTAATTGCGTTTTCTTTTCTCGAATAGCGATATACCGCATCTGTCAGAACATCCTCAGGGTCCACCTGGGTTTCATTGATATCACAGACCATTCTCCAAAGCTGTGTGGGCTCCTGCTTTCCGTCGTCAGGTATTAATATGATTTCATGGATGGAGCTGGGGAGAATGAATAAATCTTTACAAACTGCATCGGAAAATCCAAGCAACGCATTATCATATAGCAGCGTTGCTGCTCCAAAAAGCTTGTTCTCATTTCCCATAACGAACATTTGTCCACAGCTTTCACAATCTGTTACCGTGGTAAGTAATTGCAAAGCCGCATTATCAAACCATTCTTCGTCGGGCATGAAGCCATCCTCGCCGGTTCCCGCAATAAATTCCTTTTTCAAATCCTGAGAAAAAATTTCCTGCATCATCCTCTCGATAGGCAGCACTCTTGCCGGAAGCAGCCGTCTCGTATTTTCCTTTGCATCCTCATATAATATTTCCTTCGTAATACCCCACAACTTAAGGTGGTTATTATAGATTAAAATAGTAGCTTTGCTCAACTCTTCTTCGTCGACACTGCAATAGAACACTACCGCCATATCCAGGAAAAGAAAGTGGGGAATCTCTTTTAGTATCTCAAGATTTTTTTCATACCCTATTACTTTATATGCTACCTTTCCCTTCAGTTTTCCATAATCCAAAAAAAAATTCATATCCAGATTTTTTTTAAAACAGTTTTCCTTATAAATCCGCCTTATTTCTTCAATAATATCTTGCATGGGTTTTCCCCGCTCATATTCTTCAAAAAAATCATCGAGATAAATATTAGGTGATATATTTCTTTCCGTCTTGGCTATTACTACGCTATTTAAGATTACCCCGTTATTTTTCGTGATCCGGTTCAGCTCAACGGTTACCTCTCCTCCTAAACAAATTTCTAATTCACCCTTTACTTTTTCGCAAAATTCCATGATTTTCATGTAAAATCCTCTTTCTTTCTAATATATTTTTTAGTTTGTGATTTGTGGTAACGACGTACCCTGACTGTGCGGATTTCCCGCCGAAGATTTGCTTGGCATCGGAAAAAGTATGCGATGCCAATTTTATGATTTGAATAATAAAAAAAGACAACGGAAAAATTCATATTTCCATTGCCTTATAAGCTTAAATGATAGTTGATACAGATTATACCCTGGAGAGATATTCTCCCGTTCTGGTATCGATCTTGATCACGTCGTCCTGATCCACGAATAAAGGAACGTAAACGGTTGCTCCCGTCTCCACAACAGCAGGTTTTGTCGCGCCTGTCGCTGTATCTCCCTTGAATCCCGGTTCTGTATCCGTAATCTGCAGTTCTACAAACAGCGGAGGTTCGATGGCGAATACATTTCCGTTATGGGAACATACCTTAACCATCTCATTCTCTTTTACGAATTTCAGAGAATCGCCTACCGAGGCCTCATCGAGTCCAATCTGCTCATAGCTCTCCACATCCATAAAGTGGAATAAATCACCATCTGAATATAAGTACTGCATATCTTTTCTATCAATACGTGCTTGTGGGCATTTCTCGGTGGGTCTGAATGTTTTTTCAATTACACCGCCGCTCTTGATATTTTTCAGTTTAGTTCTTACGAACGCTGCCCCTTTACCCGGTTTTACGTGCTGGAACTCAATAATCTGGTAAATATTATTATCTAATTCAATAGTAATACCATTTCTGAAATCACCTGCAGAAATCATAAAATATTCCTCCTAAAATTTTCACGTTATAATTCTATAACAGTTTATACTAAAAGCTCACATATTTCAACTATTTTTTCTAAACTTTCCGTTACTGTCCACTCTGTTCTCCGCATCGCATGATATTCTGCAATGCAAACTTTTTGCATGGGATAGACAGTAATCGATTGCCTCCAAATATCCTTCCAGTCCATGACCGTATATTTGTTTGTCACAGACCGGAGCCGTTACGGACACCTTTCTGAATTCCTCCCGCTTCGTTATATCGGAAATATGTATCTCCACTTTTGGTACCGTTATACTGGCGAGGGCGTCTCTGATAGCATAGCTGTAATGAGTATACGCTCCTGGGTTGATGACGATGGCCTGCGTCTGATCAAAATAGGAATCCTGGATCCTATCTATAATCGCTCCCTCGTGATTGCTTTGAAAAACCTCTATTTTACAGCCCGTCTCTTCTCCTTTCCCGGCAATCAGCCCAAGAAGATAGTCGTAATCCTGCGCTCCGTAAACGCTCTTTTCCCTGATTCCGAGAAAATTAATGTTAGGTCCGTTAATAACGAGCAGATTCATGCCTTTATTTCCTCCGTTTTCTTTATGATTTCATCCAATATTTCATCGAAGTCTTTCCCGTCCACATCGATGACCACATCGGCAGCGCTTTCATATACCGGCGACCGTTTTTCTAAAAGCGCTCTTACCTTCTCCTCCGGATTACCGCCTTGTAAAAGGGGTCTGCTCGTATCTCCAGACAACCTTTCGCAGACGGTGGGTGCAGTCACTCTCAAATAAACTACTTTGCCAAGCTGCTTTAACAATTCCCTGTTCTCATTCCTCATAGGAAGCCCGCCACCCACCGAAATGATCTGATTGTCCGGCTCCTGCAAAAGCTTCCTCAGGCAGTCCGTCTCCAGCCTTCGAAACTCCTCTTCTCCATATTTATCAAAAATCTCTGAGACCGTCAGCCGGCTCAGCCTCTCGATCATTCTGTCCGTATCCGTCATCGCCTGTTTTAACAGATACGACAGCCGAATACCTACACTGGTTTTTCCGCAGCCCATAAAACCGATTAAAATAATATTATTCATGTTTCTCCAATTCCCGTCTCAGCTTTCATCTTCTCGTATACGATAAGCGCATCTTCCTCTGTTACTGATATATCATTCCAGAGCTCATATGCGATTATTCCTTGATACAACAGCATCTTCAGGCCATGAAAGGCCTGTCCGCCCGCTTCCTTTACAAGTGACATGAACTTTGTGTTCGCAGGCTTATATATTAAATCGAAGCCGGTATGAAGCATTTCAAAAAAAGTTTTATCCTCTATTACCACATCCTCTATGTTAGGATAAAGCCCTACGCTGGTGGCTTGTATGGCAAGATATTTTCTTTCTCCCGAAAGGCTGGTGTAATCCTGCATCTCCATGGCTATGACACAGTCCGTTCCGAGAAGCCGGTTCACCTCCAAGGCTATCTGATTCGCTTTATCCAGCGTGCGGTTTAGAATATATACCTTTTTGGCTCCCTCCATGACACACATGAACGCCACCGCCCGCGCCGCACCGCCCGCGCCCAAAAGTATGACGTACTCGTCTTTCAGTTGAATACCCTCGCTGCACATCGCCCGATATAAGCCCGGCATATCGGTATTATACCCCTTGTAGCCTTTCTTTGTCCGCACTAACGTGTTAACCGCACCAATCCCCTGCGCCGTCTCGTCCGTCTCAGTAAGATACTTCATGACCTCACTCTTATATGGAACCGTCACATTCAAGCCTAATATATTCAGCGCATATGCGCCATCTATTGCAGCCTTAACATTTCCATTCTCCACATGGAAGGGCACATATGCCAGATTTCTTCCTTCCCTTTCCGCCAAGGTGTTATGAATCAGGGGAGACATGGTATGCTCTACCGGATTACCAATCAGGCCGCAGGTTCTCGTATATCCGTCTATCCGCCTCATCTTTTGCTCCTCCCCCTGAATTTCTCTTCCTTTCTGGAGTTCCTCATATAAAAAAACAGCACAATTTTCTCCAAATACCTTTTTAAAACGATCTGTATCTCTTCCTTGGGATGAATGGGCTTTACTAAAAAAGTCCTGATTCCGGCCCGATTCGCTCCCCATACGTCCGTAAAAATCTGATCGCCCACAAACAGCGTATTATCCTTCGTTGTGCTCATCCGTTCCATGGCCTTCAGATAATTCCCTGCCGAGGGTTTCCCTGCTTTATAAATGTATTCTGTGCCCACTGCATCGTTAAAGCCTTTTACCCTGGGCTCTTTGTTATTGGATAGCAATATAATCCGATACCCCAATGTCTTCAACCGCCCGATAAATGCCTTACTTTTCTCATCCGCGGGCGCTCCGTGGGGAACCAGCGTATTATCGATATCGAAGATTATTCCACGATACCCTTCCTCATATAGCTTATTAAAATCAATTTCATAAGTAGAATCTGCATATTCATCAGGGTAAAACCTCTTGAGCATATTCATTCCGTCCTTTTAATCACAGGCTTAAGGCCTTCATTTTCATTATTTTAATAAATCTATCTTAACAAAGTAACTCTCGCTAAGCAAGCAAAAAAGAAGGATGCTCCGTTAGGAACATCCTTACACTCTCTATTTTTTTATAATTACGGTTCCGTCGATGTCGCCATCATACTCCAAATCAGGCTTTCCGCCCACAAAATACTGATATTCCTCAAGTATCTTATCTTTACGCATATCGGAAATCGCTTGTTGGATATCCAGCTTTGCAAGGCTGCTCTCGCTTCCTATGTAATCAAAAGTTTCTTCTTTATTAAAAGTAAGTGAAATGTTATTTATATCCGTAATGGTCCGCTTTACTTCGTTCAGAGAGTAGTCAGAGGTATCCGGCTGCTTCTCCGGCTTCGGCTGTAGATCCGCTTCTTCAATCGCTGGCTTCGGCTGCACCTGCAAAGCATCATAGGGCCTGGGTATCCCTATCACTTCTATCATCCTCATAACTCTCACCACCTTTCTACTTTACATGATTCATTCCCTCTTATCTGTTGGTTTTATCGAACATAACCTACACTTTCTTTAGCTTTTATAGTACCATTGTACTATTTTTTTGCATATTTTACAACATCTATTTATTCCCAAAAGAGGAAAACACACCTTCAATAATTCCTATATATAATTTATTTCTGATTAGCAAAATTGTTCCCAAAATGCGAAGATATTTTTTAATTTTAAACGATGACATATAGCTCAACCGATCAGGCTTTTATCCTCACTGATTCCAGCTGCTTCCAAAAGAGTCTTCGTGTACTCGTGTTTCGGTGCAAAATACACCTCCTGCACCGTTCCTTTTTCAACGATTTCTCCTTTTTTCATAATCATCACCCGATCGCACATCTGATAGACCACCCGCAGGTCATGGGATATAAATAAAACGGACAGGTTCATATCCCTATGGAGCTTCAGCAAAAGCTCTATGATCTGAGCCTGAATCGTCACATCCAGTGCCGATACCGGTTCATCGGCAATCAATAGCTCCGGCTCCAGTATCAAGGCTCCCGCCAAAGCGACTCTTTGTCTCTGTCCGCCGGAAAGCTGTCTTGGATACCGATCTGCATAAGCGTCGCCAAGCCCTACCCGATTCAGCATCTCACTTACTTTTTCCAAACGCTTCGCCTTGGTGATGCCTCCTTTTAACTTAAGAGGCTCCTCTAATATCCATCCTACCTTCTTAACCGGATTCAATGAACTGTATGGGTCCTGGAAAACCATCTGCGGACGGATGCCCTTACTGTCCGCAGAGACATCGAAGGTTATCTCTCCGCTTTCATGCTTTATCATACTAAGTATTGCCTTAGCTAATGTGGACTTCCCGCAGCCGCTCTCTCCCACCAGTCCAAGAATCTCTCCTCGTTCTATTTCAAAGGAAACATGGTCAAGCACATGCACATGCTTTTTATAAGATACGCTTAAGCCGCTGACGACAAGAATATTCTTATTTTCCATTCTCATTCTCCCTATTTTCTCTCGCATTTCGGAATCGCCGCTATCAGCTTCTTCGTATATTCTTCCTTGGGATTTTCAAAAACCTCTTTCGAATTTCCGGTTTCTACAATATAACCGCCCTGCATTACGACCACCCGTTCACACAGCCTGCTCACCAGGCTCAAGTCATGGGAAATGAAGAGAATCGCCGTTTTTTTCTGTCTATTTATCTTTTTTAGTAATTTCACGATCTGTGCCTGAATCGTCACATCCAAAGCAGTAGTTGGTTCATCCGCAATCAATAATTTAGGCTCGCATATGATAGCCGCTGCCAGCATTGCTCTCTGCCGCATCCCTCCGGAAAGCTCATGGGGATACATCTTATATATCTTTTCCGCATCCCCAAGCTCTACACTTTTTAGCAGCATAAGGGCGGTTTCCCTGCGCTCCTCCTTTGTCATCTGTGTATGGATGCGAAGGCTTTCCTCCACCTGCCATCCGATTCTTTTCACCGGATTCAAGGAGGTCATGGGCTCCTGAAAAACCATACCGATTTCCTTGCCCTGAAGCTTACGAAGCTGTGCTCTCGGACAAGAGAGCAAATCCATCCCTTCATAGAGAATCTGCCCTTTTTTTTCCATATCGTGGCGGCTCAAAAGTCCGGCTATCGCAAGAGCAGTCATCGATTTACCGGAACCGGACTCTCCCACAATGCCGACAATTTCTCCTTCATTTAAGGTCAAATCGAAATCATATACGACCGTTTCCGGCACGAGATGGTCGTGAAACTCAATATTCAAATCAATTACTTCGAGTAAGGGCGATTTTTTATCCATCATTTTTAGCTCCTATCCCTTCGCTGAGAAGGCTGAAGCCGAGCACCATCCATATGATTACGGCTCCCGGAAATATCGCATATGCCGGCGCTGTAAACAGATAGGACTGAGCCTCCGACAACATGCGCCCCAGACTCGCTTCAGGAGGCTGCACGCCGATTCCAAGATAACTCATTCCGGCTTCCGCCAGCACCGCATTATTGAATCCGATGATAATTGCAGAAAGCAGCACCGGCATGGTACCCGGCAGGATATGCACGAACATGATGCGCAAATCCCCCGCTCCCTGCAGCTTAGCGCTCTTCACATAATCCATATTCCGGTACTTTAAAAATTCTCCCCGCACAATACGGGCAAAACTGGGCACGAAAGCGATTCCAAGCGCGGCGATAACATTATTCCTGCCCGGGCCTAATATACTGATAAAGACAAGCGCAAGAAGAAGGCTTGGGAACGCAAAAACAGCATCGTTGATTCTCATGAGAATTTCGTCCAGAATTCCCCCATAATATCCGGTAACCGCTCCTAAAGCGATACCGAAAACGGTACCGATAGCTACCGTGCATAAAGCGACGAACAGGGTTGTCCGGCTTCCCTGAAGCACACGGCTGAATACGTCCCTTCCGAAATTATCACAACCCATGGGATGCGCGAGGGAAACTCCGGCGAACTTCGCCGCAGGATCCATGGCGTTGGGATCGTAAGGGGTATAAAAAATGCCTATCATAATAAGAAGAAGCATTGTTCCGGTAAGTATCCCTCCGACTATTAAATTATAGTTCTTCTTTTTCTTCTTCATACTTATACTCGCTCCTGCGTCGATATCCGAGGATCGATCAACTGATATATAATATCCACCACCAGATTTATAAAAACGACGATAAAGGCAATGCATACAATAATCGCCTCCACCACCGGATAGTCCCTGTTAGAAATGGAGGTCAGAAGAATCCTTCCCAAACCAGGTATGCTGAACACCTGCTCGATAATGATACTGCCCGCCACCATATCGGCAAGCGCCATCCCCCAAAAGGTCACTACCGGGATAACCGCATTTTTTAATATATGATTATAAAACACCTGATTGCTTCTGTTTCCTCTGCTGAAAGCCGTTCTGACATAGTCCTTCTTCACCTCTCCGATTACCGAGCTTCGAAGCAGTTTCACCGCCATCGCTGTTTTCGGCAGAGCTATCGCCAAGGCCGGGAAAAACATATAACCGATAAATTGCACGAAATCATCTTTATAGGATACATAGCCTCCCGGCGTAAACAGCCGGAAAATCCGTCCGAATAGAAATGTAATGAGTATCCCTGCAAAAAAAGGCGGAATCGCCATCATGATCTGATTAATGACATAAATGACTCTATCCGCAATACCGCCTTCATGCTTAGCCGTATATATTCCCAAAGGCACCGCCAAAACGATCATCAAAAGAAAAGCAATACCGGTCAAAACAAGCGTAACGGGAAGCTTATCCACAATCATTGACTCCACCGGTATCCGATAACTATAGGAGATTCCCATATCTCCCTTTAAAAATGAGCCCGCCCATCTGAAATACTGTGTAAGAAATGGGTCGTTCAATCCCATCTCCTCCCGCAGTGCCTCCACTTTTTCCGGTGTGGCCTGCGTGCCGAGCATGGAGGTGACCGGGTCGCCCGACATCACAAAAAAAGACAGAAAGACAAGAAATGAAACTGCAAACAAGGTAGCTGCCATCATAATGACCTTTTTCCCGATATATTTCATCCTCTTGTCCTCCTGCCTAAAAAAGTTAATCCTGTACTTTTTATTCTTCTACTATATAAAGCTTGGAAAAATCCTGCACATATAGCGGATAGAATTGGTAACCACCGTATTTTTTATTGATTGCCACGAATTCAGGCAAATCCTGAATGTAAACGTTTGCCGCCTCTTCTGACAGTATCCGCTCGCATTCCTTGTAATATTCTGTCTTCTGTCCATCGTCGGTGCTGGAAATTGCATTCTGTAACGCCGTATCATATTTAGAACTGCTGAAATTGATGAAGTTATTCGAAGCCGTAGATTCGAATCGTCCCAGCAGTGCCCCTGCCGTCAGGCTGGAAGCATCCACGCCGATTACGGTCGACTCAAAATTTCTTCCCGCGTATACATCGCTGAGCCAGCTATCCCATTCTATCAGCTGAATCTGTGCTGTTACGCCAATAGCCTTGAATTCCTCTACGAGCACTTGTGCCGTATCGATATGCTGCTGATAGTTGGATGGCACTGTAATCGTAAAAGAAAATCCGTCCGGATATCCCGCTTCTGCAAGAAGGGCCTTCGCCTTCTCCGTATCCTTGGAATACGTATCGTTTAACTCCTCTATATAATACTTTTCAAAGGAGGGGAACATGCTGCTGCCTATCTCCGTCCCCTTGCCGCCCGATACGAAATCCATAATTTCCTGAGGGTCGATCGCATAGCAAAGAGCCTGCCTTACGCGCACATCGGAAAACGGCTCTGCTGCATTGTTCAAATACAATGCTTGTACCAGATTCATTTCTCCCTCCAGTATATCGAACTTATCCGACAATTCCGATGCCTGAGTCGCAGTCACTCTGGCAATCATATCCACGGAGCCGCCTTCCAGATCCATAACAAAGGAATCTGCATTTGCACACACCTTTAAAACTACGTCTTCAATATGTGCGCCCTCTCCCCAGTAATCGTTAAATTTCTCCATTACGAAATTCTCCTGCGGAGAGCGGGAAACATATTTGTACGGACCCGTTCCGATAGGATTCGTATCCGGCTCTTGATTAGATGCCGGTATAATCGCTGCCGTCACACTCGCCAGATCCGCATCAAACTCCGTATTTGACTCCGTTAACACGATTTCTACCGTTTCATCGTCGATGATATTTACGCTTTCTATATTAGAAAACGCCGCTATCAGTGGTTCTCCGTTACTGGTATCGGCGCATTTATCGATCGAATACTTGATATCCTCTACCGTAACCAGACTGCCATCGTGAAATTTGATTCCTTTTCTCAATGTAAATGTGTAAACCTTACCGTCATCAGAGACTTTGTACGCACTGGATACAGCGGGAACTAAATTACCGTTTGCGTCCGGCTTTACCAGACCTTCAAACATGTTGAAAAATACCTCTTTCGTTCCTGCCGCCACTGCTTTATGGGGGTCAAGACTGTCCTCTATATCCTGAGGTATTCCGACGGTAATCTTAGAAGAATTCTCGCCTGTCTTATCACCCGAGCACGCGCTCAGTGCAATAGTCAGTGTTGTCAACACAAACACCAAAAAAAGTTTCGTTATTCCTTCTCTTTTCATGTGTTTCAATTCCTTCCTTTTCTTCGTCTATATTTAATTGTCGTTTTATTGTATAAAATTTTTTTTCAAAATGCAAGTACTAAATGCAGTACAATCCTATACTCCAATAAGATAAAAAGGATTGCTCTTCATTTATGAGCAATCCTCCACCATATCTATTATATATACTTTTTACCGTTTTATTTATCCAAAACCTTCTTAAGCTCATCCATGAATGTGTTAATGTCCTTAAATTCTCTGTAAACAGAAGCAAATCTTACATAAGCCACCGCATCCAGATCCTTCAGCTTGTTCATAACAAGCTCTCCGATGACCTGGCTGGGTATCTCTTTTTCCTCCATGTTGAAAACCTCTGTCTCCACTTCCTCTACCAATCCCGTGATTTCATTGGCGCTGACCGGACGTTTATGACATGCGCGAAGCACACCTGCTTCTATCTTCGAACGGTCATAGGTCTCTCTGTTATTATCCTTCTTAATTATAATAAGCGGAATCGTCTCTATCTTCTCATATGTGGTAAAGCGTTTGTCACACTCGTCACACACACGGCGGCGTCTTATGGAATTATTATCTTCCGCCGGTCTTGAATCTATAACTCGCGTGTTCTCATGACCGCAAAAAGGACATTTCATGGATGTAACCTCCTATTTCGTACTATTATTATCAGTATATTCGAAATATCGTTTTATGTCAACTAAAATTATGCACTGAATCAGTTATCACAGAGAGTTAAGGGGCGGACTGCTGTCGATACTCCTGCCATCAGATCAGCCGCCGCACTGAGACCTGTTCTTATCTGACTTCTCCACAATTATTATAGTACTTGAGAGTAAAATAAAAAAAGAGGACAGATACGCCTTAAAAGCAGCGTTTAGAATCCTTTCGGCAATCGTTTGTGCCCTTTTTCATGCAGTTATAGCAGATTTCATTTGGCAGCGGACCGCCCTCTTCAAATTCCTTAATGTTTTGCAGCGTTACCGCCGCAATCTGCTCGAGTGCTTCTTTGGTAAAAAATGCCTGATGCGAAGTCACAAGCACATTCGGGAACGCAATCAGACGCGTAAGCGTGTCGTCTGAAACGATATTGTCTGAAAAATCTTCAAAGAAATACTCATTTTCCTCCTCATAAACATCCAGCGCCGCACCGCCGATTCTTCGCTCCTTGAGCGCCTCGATCAACGCACGGGTATCAATCAGCGCACCGCGTGAAGTGTTGAGAATCAATCCCCCCGGCTTCATCTTGGAAATGCTTTCCTCGTTAATGATGTAATGCGTGTCCGGTGTCAGAGGGCAGTGCAGAGAAATTACATCGCTGCGGCGGAAGAGCTCGTCCAGCGTAGCGTATTCAAAATCCGTATCCTTGGCCGGAAAAGGATCATAGGCGACGATATTCATGCCGAACCCGCGGCAGATATCAATGAATATACGCCCGATTTTACCCGTACCGACAACACCGGCAGTCTTTCCATGCAGGTCAAAGCCCATAAGGCCGTTGATGGTGAAATTGTTGTCCCGCGTTCTTATATAAGCCCTATGTGTCTTACGGTTTAACGTAAGCATTAACGCAGCCGCATGCTCCGCAACGGCATAGGGCGAATAAGCCGGCACCCGAGTAATATGGCATTTTCCATACGCCGTCTTGAAATCCACATTATTATAGCCCGCACAGCGAAGCGCAATATGCCGAATTCCGGCTTCATACAGCGCGTTGATGGTCGGCTCGTCAATGACATCGTTGACAAACGCGCACACTGCGTCATACCCTGCCGCCAGCCGGGCTGTTTCGGGCCCCAGATGGTAATCAAAATACTTCAGCTTATATCCGTATTTTTCATTCTCATGGTCAAAATATGCAATATCGTATGCTTTGGCATCGTAAAACGCAATTTTCATAAAACGTCCCTTCCTCTCATTCTGTAATGGTTATATTACTCTGCTGTCAACTTATGTTTATAAACAAATTATACCCAATATATGAGGAAATGACAACAATTTAGAAAAAATCAGGATAATTGGAGTATTTTTGGTTTCCATCTATCAGACGGCAACGCGCCAAAGAGACGGAACAGCCCATCAAGACTCACTTCCAAGTAAATTATGAGAAGAAGGCGTTCACAAAGAAGAAGGAATGTTAGACTAACATTCCTTCTTCTTTATCCGTATGAAATACCAAATGGCTCCTCTGGTATATTTTAAACTTCTCCAAATACGCGTCTTCCTTTGGAATCCATTCCTCTTCAAAACGCTTCAGCATTTTTTCACCGTTTCTTTGTAAAATACGCCTTCGCTGCTCTTCCTTTCCAATATCCAAGGCAATCTTCAAATCATAAACACGTCCAAAAAAAGGATGCATACTATAAGAACCTTCTATGATATTAATCTGCTTGGGCATGATGATTATTCCATTTCCTATAATCTGCTTTTTACAGTCAAAGGCTCGGTATATGATAGTTTCTCCCCGGCGTACCTCCTGGAGTATCTTACCGAAGCGCTCATAGTCCACATTACCGCCTATCTCCGCAAGCCGTGCTTCGGTTCGCTGTTTAGGACGCAGGAAAAAATCGTCCATATGTAACACATTACCGCCAAACTCCTCATGGAGTCCGGCGGCGAGGGTACTCTTCCCGCTGCCGCTTTTTCCGTCTATTGCTACGAGAATAGTACCTCCCGGATTTTCATTCTTGATTTTTGTTATTGCCTCTTTTGTACCCTTTAATATTGACATATTACTCCATAACTTTTGATTTTCTGAATATGATGATAAGCAGAGGAATCAGAACGAGCTGTAAAATGATTCCCGGTATCGCGTTAACGAACATACCCGCCATAAACATTTGCACGGAATAGCCGCTTCCCTCTATACCATATAATACCACATTTACCGCTCCCGCGACAATACGTCCAATAATCATTGCTGCAATTAAAGCTATGTAGATCATGCTGTTCTTCTTAGGCAGCCTATTATATAAAAAACCTGTCACAAAACCATAAACCGCCAGCTCGAAAGCCATGGAAACCGCTACCGGAAACATGGGCGGCATACCAAACAGCACGCTTCTAAGAAGCGGTACGATAAATCCTACCGCAAGTCCATACGGCCCTCCGCAGATAAAGCCGCAAAGAAGTACCGGCAGATGCATGGGAAGCAGCATACTCCCAATACTTTGAATTTGTCCCGTCAAAAAAGGAAGTACCACTCCCAGCGCAATAAACAGTCCTGACCACACTACCTTGTAAGTTCTCGATTTTTTCATTTTAATAACCATGCCTTTCTCATAAATCAAAAAAGTACCAAAAAAGACAGCGTTCTTCCGAATGCTCATACCTTCTTGGTACTTGTTTACTAAAAAAGTTCATAATAATTTCTTCAATAATCCTGCACTTCTGTGCAAATGGAGACTTCTGCCATCCAACTAATAATTAGTATAGCAAATCCCATTCTTTCTTGTCAATACTCCCACCTTTGGATGTCATGCCGTCAAATAATTTTTCATAATGCGCAGCGCATTTTTTTCCAGCCTGGACACTTGCGCCTGCGAAATGCCTATCATATCCGCCACCTCCATCTGTGTCTTTCCTTCGAAAAAGCGCAGGCTGATAATTTCGTTTTCCCTTTCGCCCAGCCTTTTCATCGCTTCACTTAAGGACAGATGCTCGACCCACGTCTCCTCTTTATTTTTTTTATCGCTGATCTGATCCATCACATAAAGCGTATCCCCTCCATCAGTAAAGATAGGATCGTATAGACTCATCGGATTTTGTATGGCATCCAGGGCATAAACGATATCTTCCTTCGATACCCCGATTTCCGAGGCGATTTCATTGATGGTCGGCTCCTTTAGATTTCTTTTGGTCAGATTTTCTTTCGCATAAATCGCCTTATAGGCCGTATCCTTCAAGGAACGACTGACCCTTATCGAATTGTTGTCCCGAAGGAAACGCCTTATTTCTCCTATAATCATGGGAACCGCATAGGTGGAAAATTTCACGTTTAAAGAAGAATCGAAATTGTCAATTGCCTTAATCAGCCCAATACAGCCGATTTGAAATAAATCATCCACATTCTCATTACTGGAAGAAAATCTTTTGATCACGCTCAACACCAAACGCAGATTTCCTTCGATATACTGCTCTCTCGCCTCTTTATCACCTTCCTCAATTCTGGAGAACAAAGCTTCTTTTTCCGCATTCTTGAGGAGAGGCAGCTTCGACGTATTCACTCCGCATATTTCCACTTTTCCTTGTATCATTTTACGCCTCCTGCATTTATGATTGATTCAGACAAACACGCAACGCGGCCTTTCTGACTGTGAATCTATATATAAAATGATTTACAGAAAGAGGTGAAATTATACATCGTCCGATCAAACATTATAGTAACGAATCATTTTTCATATGCAGCATATACTATGGTAAGTATTGATAGGATGTGTTCATATGCTCTTTTCCGAACTAAAATGTAAACAAGTCATCAACCTCAAGGACTGCAAATGTCTTGGGAGAGTCATCGATTTAGAATTCGAGGAATGTTCCGGGCAAATCTGTAAAATTATCGTATCGAACAACAATAGGCTCTGCAATTGGTTTAACAATGAACCCGAATTCATAATCCTCTACAAGGATATTAAAAAAATCGGTCCCGACATCATCATTGTTGACCTCGGTCACTAATACCATCGCTTGACAGGAAAGTTTCAAAGCAATAAATATCTCATATTTAAGAGGAGGTGTTAAGAATCATCCCGTTTCCGGCAACTTCTTCTCAACACCTCCCTATATATGAACCCCTTTTACTTACACTGCACTACTCTTCTCTTATCAACTCCTTTTTCAAACGCTTCATAATCTTTTTCTCCAGCCTCGATATGTACGATTGAGATATCCCTAATAGTGTAGCCACCTCCTTCTGTGTCATTTCCTGACCGTCCGGCGTTCCTAGGCCGAACCTGAGATTAATAATTGTTCTTTCCCTATCCGATAATTTATTTATAGCTTTCAGCAAAAGCTTTCTTTCCACTTCATTTTCAATGTCCCGGTATATCACATCTTCATCCGTTCCCAGAATATCCGATAAGAGCAGCTCGTTCCCGTCCCAATCCACATTCAGGGGTTCGTCGATGGACACCTCTAACTTCGTCTTATTATTTCTTCTCAAATACATTAAGATTTCATTCTCAATGCATCTGGAAGCATAGGTTGCCAGCTTGATGTTCTTTTCCGGGTTAAATGTATTAATGGATTTTATCAGCCCTATCGTCCCAATGGAAATCAAATCTTCCACTCCGACTCCGGTATTATCGAATTTCTTCGCAATATATACTACCAACCTTAAATTGTGTTCTATAAGAATGGACTTCGCTTCATCCTCATATTCCGTTCCAAGGTCGCTGATAATTTCATTTTCTTTCTCAACCTCCAGCGGCGGCGGCAGCACCTCCGTTCCTCCTATATAGTGAATATCCCCTTGCTTTGTCATGAAAAAATTCGGTTCCCGCCTGATGATCTTGAACTGAACCTTCCCCGGTATTGCCACTTTAAAAACCATTTATTTTCCTCCTAGTCTTCTGATTAACAAATGCTGCCCTGCTTTGCCGGGCGCCTCGTCGCATAAATCCGGATGCAATATCATTTGATATTTTCCATTTGCGGATATTTTTGTCTTGCTGATACCCACAATTACCTTCTGCCATCGTATATTCCCCTTTTCACCTTCCACAATTATTTCCGGTATTTCATATCCTTCCAGCATACCGTTCTCTTTCCCTACGCTGTGATATGGTATCAGCTTAAACTTCTCCGGCACCATTACTGCACTAAGCCGATTAAGCACCTCCTCCTCGATGATCGATACTGGCTTGCCGCTAACCGGCTCCTTTAAGCTGTTTCCGGTATCGGAAAGAGCTGTTACCGTAATCTCATCTCCATATCCCAACAATCTTACCGCATAGATATGATCCGCTTTTCTTTTTTTCATCTGAGCAATCCACCAGGCCCCCGCTTCATAACCGAGCAGCCCGGTTCCCAATATGCACCAGATGCTTTCCTGCCTTATATGTAAGAATGGGATACCGGAAAACAGATACCTCATAAGCCCTCCGAACAAAAAAGCGTACACGAGCATATATCCGGTACAACGCAGTATTTCATTCACCTGCTTTGTCTTAAAAATAACTGCGGTCATTATCATATTGATAGTAAACGGCCCTATAAACCTTTTTATGAATGCAGGTATTCCCGGCATCAGCAAAAGCAGACAAAACAAACCGGATCCCGCAAAGCTTACGCATCCCACCCGGATGCGCGTGGCAGTACGCTTCAAGGTTTTGGCGGCAAGCATATAAAAATAAAGGTTCATAACAAAGTTTATGAGAAACAGACTATCAATATTTATTTCATAGACATACATATCCCGTAACCCTTCGCAGTCACCTCCTTTTTCACTATTTGAAGGAGCTTATTTGTCCCCTTCGATTTAAACATTATATAAAGTATTGTCCGCTTTTTTTGTCAAAAGGGCGCTGATAATTCATGCTATTTACCGCACATAACGACAGTTTTTCCTATACGATAAAAAACGACGGTCTTGTAATCATAAAGATTCAAGATCGTCGTTTTTAATTCACTATCCGGTTCTGACAGCTTGTCCAAATTAACATTCTAATCTGGCGACTTCAAATATAAACACTTCCTATTTTCTCTGAAGAAAATCAGGAATCTTAAGGGTCTTTTCCTCCACCGAGCTTCTGATGTCACCCGGCTTATTGATCCCGGAAATCGTCTTTAAAGGAGTTGCCGACGGCGTAATATTCGGCACAATGCTTCCTCCTGAATTCAAGCCTCCGGTAGCCATCGCTCCCGCGCTGTGAGTACCTTTACCCTGTAAAGATGAAGGCGTGATATACCCAGGCTTATATGTACTGAATGCAGCCGTTTTTGCACCCGCGTCCTCGAGGCCGGTAGCAATAACAGTGATCGTGCAGGAATCTCCCTTGTTCGCATCGTACATCGCACCGAAGATGATGTTCACTTCATCTCCTGCAAGCTCCTGTACATAGCTTGCTGCATCGGAAGCATCCGCAAGGGTAATATCGCCGGAAACATTGATGATAACATGAGTAGCACCGGAAATCGTCGTCTCGAGCAACGGGCTTTCCACTGCCATCTTAACAGCCTCGCTAGCCTTGTCGTCTCCCTTTCCATAACCGATACCGATATGAGCGATTCCCTTTTCCTTCATAACAGTCTGTACATCCGCGAAATCCAGATTGATAACAGCCGGAACATTGATGAGGTCGGTAATTCCCTGTACTGCCTGCTGCAATACCTCATCTGCCTTCTTAAGGGCATCCGGCATGGTTGTCCTTCTATCAACAATTTCTAATAATTTATCATTCGGAATAACGATAAGCGTGTCCACATTATCCTTAATTCTCTCAATACCGTTCAACGCGTTTACCATACGTGCCTTCGCCTCAAAACGGAAAGGTTTCGTTACAACACCTACGGTAAGAATTCCCATATCCTTGGCAATCTTAGCTACAACGGGCGCTGCTCCGGTTCCAGTGCCGCCTCCCATACCGCATGTAACGAACACCATATCGGCACCCTTAAGTGCAGAAGTCACTTCTTCCTCGCTCTCCTGCGCAGCCTTCTCACCGATCTCCGGCTTCGCTCCCGCGCCAAGTCCCTTCGTAAGCTTCTCACCGATTTGCAGAAGCTTAGGAGCCTTACATAACTGCAAAGCCTGCTTGTCCGTGTTGATTCCTATGAATTCCACTCCGTCAATATTTTCATCAATCATTCTATTTACAGCGTTATTGCCCGCACCGCCGACTCCTACTACTATAATCTTTGCTGCAGCCTCAGCATCGTTTGTCTTAATCTCAAGCAAGGTGGTTCCTCCTTCATCATTCCCAATTAAACTCCTACATGTTATCATATAATTATTTTTCTAAATTAGCAACCTATTTTTCGTTTTTTTTGCTTTTCTTACTGTTAATTTGCCTAGTCAGGATCAAAAGTTATGCTCTTCGTATCCTCTGTGTAATTTTCCAGCGGAATCGTTCCGTTCTTGCCTTCCAGCTCCGGCAGGATGTATTGCAGCTTCATTATTTTTTCATCCATATCCTCTCCCGTACCCAAGGTAACCTTTACCCCTCCAAAAAACAACGTAATACTGTAAGAAGCATCGAAATATATCTTATCGGCCGACAGGCTATATTTTTCAAGAAGCTGAGTAATACTTAGTATTTGTTTGAATATCGTGTCATTTTCTACCGGAAGCGGCTCGTTCAGAATGATATAATCGAAGCTAAGCCCCGTCACCTGCGGTACTCCCGCAGTCTTTACCTGAGAGCTTTCCGCTACGATACCGTCCTTGTCAAAATACATATACTGACCGAGGTATTCCACATATCCGGCAAACGCTTTTTCGTATACATTGATCCTAATCGTATTCGGCGACAGAATATTCACATCCATCTTCTCCACAAAAGGAACACCCTCTACCCCCTTATCCTTATATTTCGTAGCCAAATACAGCGAATTGTTCCCGTATCTGCCCTTCATTACCATATCCATCACTTCTTCATTTGTATAATGTACATTACCATCCACATACACAGTAGTTACCGTATAAGTAGTGATAATATAATAATATCCCGCAAGCAGTAATGCCGCCAGCACAAATATTGATATTCCTATAATTACCAGACTCTTATGCTGTGCCAGCCAATCATCGTTTCTCTCGTACCTCTTTGCCGGCGGATCCACCGGCAAATCTCCGTTTTTAACGAGGCGCAGGTTCGTGCCTCGCGGTCTCCTCGAAGAGTAACTTTCCATCAGAATCCTGCCCGAGTCAACTTTCTTACTGCTAACGCTTTTTGCATAATCGACTTTCGAACTGCTGCTCTTCACATTGATGTTCTTCGAACTGCCGTTTTTCGAACCGCCTTTCTTCGAACTTCCAGCCTTTGAATTGCTATTCTTTGACTTAGAGACACCTTTTCCGCCGCTGCCGGACTTTATCTTTTTGTTCTTATTCTCTTTTTTTCCCTTATCCTTATTTTGGCTCATTTATTTTACCCAATGTTTATATCTGCCCCCAGATTTCTAAGATCCCTGCAAATATCCTCATAACCTCTTTCGATAAAATGTCTGTTTTTAATAACCGTCTCCCCTTCGGCTTCGAGTCCGGCTACTATAAGCGCTGCTCCCCCCCGCAGTTCTTCTGCCTCCACAACGGCCCCTTTCAGCCGCTCTATTCCGCTTATGTAGGCTTTGTTTTTTTCCGTTCGAATGTCCGCTCCCATTCTCCTAAGCTCATCCACGATGCGAAAACGATTTTCAAATATAGTCTCCTCCAGCACACTGTCTCCCCGTGCTACTGCCATGGCCGCCATTATAGGCGACTGCAAATCGGTGGGGAATCCGTCGTATACCTCCGTTTTGAGATACGGAACCGCTTCCAGCCTTCGAATCGCTACGGCTCCCACGCCGCTCTCTTTTATAGTGACATTACCGCCCATCTGCACAGCAGTTTTCAGCAAAGCAGTCATATGTTCCGCCGGAGCTTTTTCCAGGAAAATGTTTCCGCCCACGGCCAGTGCTGCAATGAGATAAGTACCTGCTACGATACGGTCACCCGGTACCGTATACCTCGCCTCTCCAAGTTCCTTCACTCCCTTTATGACCACCGTCTGCTTTCCGGCTCCTTCGATATCGGCTCCTGCAGCCTTTAAGAACTCGCACAGCGCCGTTATCTCCGGCTCCTTTGCCGCACCTCGTACCGTTGTCGTTCCTTCCGCCAAGACCGCCGCCAATATAATGTTCTCCGTGGCACCCACACTGGGAAATGGAAGCGTATAATCCATAGCTTTCAGCCTGCTTACCTTCGCCGTAAAGAAATGCTCCTGTTCTGTTATCTCCACTCCCATTTCCTTAAGGGCGGCAAGATGCAGGTCGATAGGCCGTTTACCGATGACGCATCCGCCGGGATACGCCATAAACACCTCTCCGATTCTTCCCAGCATAGCTCCTAAAAGCATCACCGAGGAGCGCATACTCCTTACAGATTCTCCTGACATCGCGTTGTCGATGACATGCGAAGCATTTATCGTTACCGTATTCTCAGACCATGTCACTAAACAGCCCAATTCTTGAAGCAAGTTCTGCATCAGATATACGTCCGCGATCCGCGGACAGTTTTCTATAACACAAGTGCCTTTTATTAAAAGTGAAGCCGCCATAATGGGAAGAACGGCATTTTTAGAGCCTTGTATTTTTACCTCTCCACGTAAGAAATTTCCACCATACATATGAATAGAATCCAATGATTCACCTTCTAATCCAGATTTTATGAATTTGACCTATTCTATATATATGGTACTTACTAAAAAACGTATCTTGTACTTCCCCTTAGTGCTTTTGCCCATGTCCTTCTTACAGATCTTTCAGGCGAATTCCCTTCGCCACGCTAAGGACCAAACCTATTTCTATCATTAAAAATAATACGGAGGAACCGCCGTAGCTGATAAACGGCAATGAGATACCCGTACTGGGAATCGTGTTCGTTACGACCGCAATATTTAAAATAACCTGAATCGCAATATGCCCGAGAACACCTACTACAAGAAGAGCTCCGAATAAATCAGGCGCATTGTTGGCGATTACCATGAATCTCCATATTAAAAGCAAAAACATAATAATAATAGCTATCGCTCCGAATAACCCCAGCTCCTCGCAGATAATCGAAAAAATCATATCGTTCTGAGCCTCCGGAAGAAAACCGAGCTTCTGCATGCTTTGCCCCAGCCCTTTGCCCAGAATCCCTCCCGAGCCTATGGCATAAAGTGCCTGCAATGTCTGAAAGCCTTTCCCGCTTGCGTAAGCCTCCGGGTCCAGCCAGGCCAGAATACGCTCCCCACGGAAATTCAAGCCGTCGGAGGAGGCTGCGTTTACCACGGCGAATATAAGCACCGCTACGGCGGCTACGCCGCCCAGGCCAAGCAGTATGAATTTCTTATACTCAGGGCTGGCCACAAACAGCATGAGAGCCGCGATTCCGAATACAATGATGGCAGAACTCAAATTGTTAGTAATCTGCCAAATCATCAAGCAAATCGGCAGCGGCACAGCGAGTACGGTAAAAAAACCTTTCGTCGTCCTTATCCCTCTTCCCATCCGGCAGACGAGACTCGCCAAAAATAAAATCATACCTAACTTCGCCACTTCGGCAGGCTGTAATGTAAAGCCGCCGATTCGAATCCATCTGGTCGCTCCATTTGCTGAATACTGAATACCTGGAACTAATACAAGCGGTATCAGCACGCCGGAGCCTATGTAACCGAGAGTCGCAAAGCGCTCCCAAAAATGATAAGGAATATTTGCTACCACTATCATCGCAGCAAGCCCTATCACAGTGGCTATTACCTGCTTTTTAAGATAAAAGGTGGAGTCGCCGAACTGAAGATTTGACTCATAGGAACTGGTCGAATAAATCATAATCAACCCGAATCCGAGCAAAAACAGCACAATAAATAACAAACTATAATCAAAAAAATTTTCCGATTGTTTTTTCCGTTGTCTTCCTACTCTTCTTTCCGCCACGAAATGTCCTACTCCTTCCTTCTCTTTTTTATATATGTCTTTAAAATAACAGCTCAGGCTGAACTGCAACTCTTTAAAGGTTGTTCACATAGTCCTTGAACATATTTCCGCGCACCTCATAATTAGGAAACATTCCCCAGCTCGCGCATGCCGGAGACAAGAGCACTGCATCTCCAGATTTCGCTTCTCTTGTGCATATCTTCAGCGCTTCGTCGAAACTATCGGCACGGATGATGTTGCTGATGCCATGCTTTATGGCACATTCCTCAATCTTATCCGCTGTCTGTCCGATCAGTACAAAGCATTTTACCTTTCCCTCGAAGGCTTCGATCCAATCGTCATACTCACTATGCTTATCGTAACCGCCGCCAATCAAAACGGTAGGTTTGGACATCGCTCTGATTCCTTGAATCGCGGCGTCCGGGTTGGTGCCTTTGGAATCGTTGTAATAGTCCACTCCGTTTTTCGTAGCAACAAATTCTATTCTATGCTCTACCGCTTTAAAACGCTTTATTGTACTCAAAATATTTTCGAGAGGCACCTCCATGCTCAACGCGATGGCGATGGCCGCCATTATGTTTTCCACGTTGCACAGTCCTACAAGGTTCATATCGTATACAGTCATGATTTTTCTTCTGTTATCATCCTGCTCATGGCCGATACCTGCTATATATATATCTTCCCCTTCCAGATAAATTCCTCTCTCCAGCTTTCTTACAGAGGAAAAAAAGATAACATGAGCGGAACATCTGCCGCCGAAGGCTCTGGTATATTCATTTTCGTAATTCAATACGCAAATATCGTTCTTTGTCTGGTTCTTCGCGATTCTTTCCTTTACCGCCGCATAATTTTCCATCGTATAATGTCTGTCCAAATGGTCCGGCGTAATATTGAGTATGGCTGATACCTGCGGCCTAAAGGTCTGCGTAGTCTCCAGCTGAAAGCTGCTGATTTCTGCCACGGTTATGGTATCCGACTTTGTTTCCGGGGCAATTTCGGTATAGGGATTGCCAATATTTCCAACAATATAAACGGATTCGTAATAGTCCTCCATAATCTTTCCTACCAAAGATGTGGTAGTAGTCTTACCGTTGGTTCCCGTAATCGCAATCAGCCTGCCCTTGGCATAGGCATAAGCCAGCTCTATTTCTCCCCATACGGGAATTCCTCTCTTTCGAAAGCCTTCTATAACAGCCGCATCTGCCGGAACGCCGGGGCTTGGTACCACCAAAACAATTTCTTCTTCCAGTTCCTTTGGCAGGCTGCCAATTACTATCTCTGCATTTACTTCCGCGGGAAGCTTGTTTCGTACCGCCGCTTCCTCCAGCTTTTTATTTTCATCATACAAAATTGGTGCCGCTCCCGCAAAGCTGAGCAGCTTTACCGCTCCAATCCCGCTGATCCCCGTTCCTATCACCAATACTTTCTTACCTTGTAAATCCATGAAACATTTCCTCTTTTCCCGACAGTCTTTATATGCCCATAAGTGCGATCAGGCAAAGCATGGCAGTTGCGATAGAAAATACCGCAACGACTCTCGTCTCCGACCATCCGCACAGCTCGAAATGATGATGGATAGGCGCCATCTTAAAGAATCGCTTTCCTCCGCTCATCTTGAAATAACCCACCTGAATGATAACGGAAGCCACCTCTACCGCATAAATGAGCGCTACGATAGGTATGAATAAGGGCATTTGCAGCATATACGCCGTCGCTGCCACAAAGCCGCCAAGCGCAAGCGAGCCTGTATCTCCCATAAACACGCTTGCAGGATAGACATTGAATAGAAGGAAGCCTAAAAGCGCTCCCACTACTGCACAGGTTATCGGCTCTACTCCGCTGGCGGTGCCTACCGCTACCACCGAAAAAAAGGTTGCTATCATCACTGTAACGCTGCTTGCCAGACCGTCCAGACCGTCCGTAAAATTTGCACCGTTTACCGTTGCTATCACAATAAAAAACAAAATCGGAATATTCAATATGCCCATATCCAAGAATTTACCCTGCATAAATGGTATCCGCATCGCTAAGGAAATACCCGTGTTGTTCGTCAGATAATAGGCGAATATCCCCGTCACCAACAGCTGCCCCAGCATTTTCTGCCATGCCCGCAGTCCCATGGAACTCTTTAGGACGACCTTGATATAATCGTCCAGAAAACCGATCAATCCAAAGCCCAAGGTGGAAAAAAGAATGGGCATGATCTTCGGATAGTCTTTCATGTAAATCATAGAGGTGGCCACAATGCTGATCAAAATAAGGATTCCGCCCATGGTAGGGGTTCCTGATTTTTTAAGATGTGTCTGGGGACCATCATCTCTGACCGTCTGCCCTGCTTTTAGTTTTTTTAAAAAAGGTATAATAAAAGGTCCTAATACCACACTTATTATAAAAGATATTACCACAGATATAATAACCGTATGATTCATTTTACTTCCAATCCTTTCCTCGAGTCATCCTTTGTCATTATAATCCATTCTTTCCAAATAAGGAAGAATATTTTCAAAAAGCTGCCGTACGATAGGCGCCGCTATCTGCCCTCCATAATACATGCCCTGAGGATTATTGATGATAGCCACAGCCAGCACCTGCGGATCATCAGCAGGCGCAAATCCCAGGAAGGATGAAATATACTTTCCGCTTCCTCTGGGAAGCGTCTGGCTGGTAGCCGTCTTTCCACCCACCCGGTACCCTTCCACATAACCGTTTTTGCCGCTTCCGTTTTCCACCACCTGCTCTAACAAATACCGCATGGTTTCCGACGTCTCGGCAGAGACAATATTCTGTTTTACGGGATATTTCAAAGTCTCTATCGTTTCTCCCTGCGCATCTACTACTTTTACTCCAAAATGCGGCGTTACTCTGTTTCCCCCATTGATAATGGACGAAGCAGTGGTAGCAAGCTGTATCGGTGTGATCTGGAACGACTGTCCGAAGGACATGGTAGCAAGCTCCACTTCTTTAATGTTCTCTTTCTTGTGCATGATGGTGGCTGCTTCTCCCGGCAGATCCACGCCGGTTTTCGTCAGCAGACCGAACTTTTTAAAGTAATCATAATACCGGTCCACACCAATTCTGAGTCCTACGGTGACAAATACCGGATTGCAGGAGTTCATGATGCCCTGCACAAAGTCCTCCGCTCCGTGTCCCCCCACTTTGTGACACCTTATTCTTCTGTCCCCCACCATAATAAAGCCGGGACAGCTGAACTGGTCGGTAAGGCTCACTGCCTTGGATTCCAATCCCGCCGCTGCAGTTACTATTTTGAAGGTGGAGCCCGGCTCATAGGTATCGTTGATACAACCGTTCCTCCACATTTGGTTCAGTGCATTTTGCTTTTCTTTCTCATTTACCGGCTCAACACTTCCCTCCGGCAGGGTATAAGGATCATTTAAGTTGAACTCCGGAACGTTTACCATCGCCATTATTTCCCCGCTCTGAGGGTTCATGACAAGAATAGATACGCTGTCCGCCTCCTTGGTCTCCATGGCCTGATACGCCAGCTGTGTAGCATAGCTTTGAATGTTCACATCAAGACTCACGTATAAGTCGTTTCCGCTTATCGGCTCCACTCTCTCTTCTCCCGCTTCAGCGATTTCCACACCTTTGGCGTCCGTCACCGTAAGAATGGTTCCCTCTTTCCCTTTTAAATATTCTTCATATATAACTTCCAGACCGATGATTCCCTGATTGTCCCCGCCCGTAAAGCCCAGTACCTTGGAAGCGAGCGAATCATAAGGATAATACCTCTTATAGTCCTCATCCACCTTCACTCCGTCCAAATCATACTCTCTGATTCTGTCGCCGGTCTCCTTATCTACATTACTTTTGATTTTTTCGATGGAGGAATATTTCTCCACTCTCTTGGTTACATATTCTTCCGAAAGGCCAAGCTCCTTGGATAGCACCGAAACTACGGTCTCCGGCTGTGTAATCTGGTTGTGGATGACAGATATCGTACATACCGTCCTGTTATCCGCCAATACAGTTCCCGTAGCCTCTATGATCCGACCTCTGGCAGCCTTAATATTCCGCTCCCTTTCATGCAGCTCCTTGGCCTGTTCCATGTAATATTCCGATTGAAATACCATAAGATATACGAGCCGCCCTCCCAGGAGCAGAAACGCCAGAACACATGCAAAAAAAGTGACCACTATCTTTTTGCGTATATATGTTTTGTTCTTCAATGACATATGTATCAATAACCTCATAAAAAGGTGTTACTACAATCTATTATCCCTTTTATGAGGTTATTCTACTTTTCGTATTCTTCGGTGTGTTTAGAAGGGATTGTCGTCGTCCTGTGTACTGTCTGTGCTGCTCGTACCATTGGTACCCGCCCGTCCGGCAGGCGTTGAATTCTCGCCGGTTACGCTGTGCCCCGTTTCCGGGTCTACAAGCTCACCCGTATCCGGATCCACGGCATATCCGGTCTGAGGGTCGATGGGGAAGGTTTTCCATACTTCCGTATAAGCGTTATCTTCTTCGCCCTCCTGGGTCTGCGCTTCGCCCGCAGCAGCTTCCTCTCCCGTTGTCTCCCCTGATGTGCCTCCCTCTGTACCCTCTGCTGTCTGACCTTCCTCGTCTGTTGTCTCCGAAGCTACGGGAGTGGTTATTTCTATCTGAAGCGCTTCTAATTCCGCACGTTCATCGTCCGACAGTTCCTCCGTCATGAAGATTCCCTTATAAGGAAGCACCTCGGTAAGAATTTTTCTGACGATTCTCGTCGCGTACTTCGCATCATCCTGATAGGCTACATTCGGTCTGTCCACTACTACATAAATTGCGATCTGCGGATCATCCGCAGGCGCATATCCCATAAAGGATACCACATATTCGTTGTTACCACGGGGCAGAGTCTCCGCAGTCCCCGTCTTACCGCCAATCATATATCCTGCCGGGCGCGCCGTCTTACCGGTACCGTTTTCTCCTGATACGACCAGGTTACAGTCCTCTTTAATAATTTCAGAAGTAGATTCTGAAATCGTCTGCTTCAATATCCTCGGTTCGATATTCTGCACCGTAGCCCCGCTGGGGCTGATGATCTTACTCACCATATGCGGTTCATAATAATTGCCTCCATTGATTAAGGAGCTAAAGCCCGCGATCATCTGTATCATAGTCGTATTAAAGCCTTGTCCGAAGGAATTGGTGGCTAATTCCGTAGGCCCCAGGGAATTTTTATCGTATACAAGGCTGGCAGTTCTGGATTCTCCCGCCAGATCGATATTAGTCTTCAGCCCGAAATTAAATATATGCTGATAATCGATATAGGTATCTTTTCCAGTAGCCATATTTACATACATCATGACGACATTGCATGAGCGCTCCACGCCCTGTGCCACGGTAAGAAGGCCGTCACCATATATATTATGGCATTTTATCTTATAATCTCCTACTTCCAGAAATCCATTGCATGTATACGTCTCGTTGCCGGTAATGCTTCCCGAATCGATTCCTGCCGCTACCGTAAAGGGCTTTGCTACGGAGCCCGGCTCATAGGTATCATTGATGCAGAAATTTCTCCAAAGTGCGTTGAAGTTCTGATCCAGCTGTTCCGTTCCCTCCATAGCCGCAAGATTTTCCGCCGTAATATATTCTCCGGTCCTATTCCCCAGCTCGTCCACCATAGGCATTCCAATCAAATCCTCGGAATTCTTCGTGTTATTTAAATCGAATACCGGATAGCTCGCCATAGCGAGAATTTCTCCGGTATTTACATCCATAATAATACAGCCCGTATTATTGCTTCCATTTCTCTCCAAATAATCGTTCTTATATTGATCGTTGAATTCTTTTAAATATTTTTCCACTATGCTCTGAATATTGGCGTCTATAGTCGTTACGATGGAATTACCGTCCACAGCCGCAATCGTCGTTCTCTCCAGAGCAGCATCTCCGTTCAAATAACCGTATTCCCGTCCCGGCGTTCCGCTGAGCACATCGTTATAATATTGCTCCAGACCATAAAGTCCCTGGTTATCGCTGGTCGTAAATCCTATCGCATCGCTGGCCAGCGTATTATTCGGGTATTTTCTCTTATACTCTTCTTCAAACCAGATTCCCTTTATATTCGTTCCTTGCTCTTTATCTGTCTCCAATGCCTTAAAACCGCTGATTTCTTCATAGGTCATCTGTTTCTTCAATACATAATAGGAAGATTCGGGATGTGAGGCGAGGCGTTCTCTTATGACGGAGCCATCGATTCCAAGCTCAGATTGTACCGCCGCAATGGTAGGCTCCACCGCCTTCTCATCATCCAGCATGATTTTCGCATCCAAAATAACATTGTAGACCTTTTCGCTGACCGCCAGCTTAGTCCCCTTGCTGTCCAGTATATCTCCGCGCCTGAAAGGTATCGTCTTGCTATCGTATTCCTGCTGGGACAGCACCTGCTTCTTATATTTCTCGCCATTTTCCTTATTGATTACCACAAGTCTTGCACTCAACCCTACAAAAGCCAGCAATACTAAAATAAATAGCACTGCCAGCTTTTTCTGCATTCCGGTTGTAAATCTGTTCGTTCTTCCTTTTCTATCTCTGCTCAAACCAATCCCTGCCTTACTCCGGAATATCCGCGACCTGCTTTACATAGTCGCTTGCCTCTCCGGAAAATGTTACGATCTGCCCTTCTTCCGCATATTTCATACCTAATTCCTGAATGGCAATCCGCTTCACTTCCTCCATATCGATGCTGCTCGTAATTCTGCTGTATTCCTCATCGTTATCGAGTTTAAGATTATTCAACTCCCGCTCCAGCCTCGAAACATTCTTAATGCTGTTCGTAAGCTCTGCCTGCAATCCGATATAGCCCGTCAGAATAAAGCCTGCCGCTACGACTGCACATGCCAAAAAAAGTACATAACCAAAACTCATATGATATGCCTTCTCACGGTTCTTCCTCGCGGTATTGCTTATCTGTCTCTTCGGCTCTCTCGGCGCGTATATTTTTTCATCCAGTTTTTTTACTGTGCTGCCTTGTACATACGCATTTCTTCCTTGCTGTGTATGCGCCTGCTGTCTTCTGCCTGCACTGCGCACCTTGCCCTTATACTGTGCCATAGCATCCTACCCTTACCCTCTTGTTTGATTTAACTTTTCATAATTTGTTTTGTCTAGCTTCTCTCGAACACACGGAGCTTCGCGCTTTTAGAACGCTTATTTTCCGCCAATTCATCCTCCCCGGGCAATATTGGCTTTCTTGTAACTACTTTTCCTTTCGATTTATTCCCGCATATGCACACCGGAAAATCCGGCGGACAAGTACATGGATTCTCATTTTTTCTGAAATAAGACTTTACGATTCTATCTTCCAGCGAATGAAAGGTTATGATACAAAGCCGCCCTTCCGGCCTCAGTAACTGGATAAATGAATCTATCGACTCCTCCAAGACCTCTAATTCCCTATTGCAGGCAATTCGAATCGCTTGGAAAGTCTTCTTGGAAGGATGTCCTCCCGTCTGCCTCATCTTCGCAGGAATCGCCGCCTTTATAATCTCGCTCAGCTCTCCTGTAGTTTCTATAGGCCTGTCCTGTCTCGCCTTCACGATATGTTTCGCTATATTCTTGGCGAATTTGTCCTCACCATAGTCTCTTATGATGCGGAACAACTCAGCCTCCGAATATCCGTTTACAATATCCCTCGCACTGACAGACTGCCTCGTGTCCATTCTCATATCCAGCTTCGTATCATATTTGTAGGAAAATCCTCTCTCCAGCTCATCCAGTTGATAGGAAGAAACTCCCAAATCTAACAGTATGCCGTCCACACTATCTATTCCCAGTTCTTTCAATACTTCCGGAGCATTTCGGTAATTGCTCCTTACGATAGTGACCTTGTCCATATAAGGGGAAAGTCTCTCTCCTGCCGCTTTTATGGCAGCTTCATCCTGATCGATTCCGATAAGCCTTCCGCCCTCAGTAAGTATTCCCGCTATTTCAAAGGAATGCCCGCCGCCGCCCAGCGTGCCGTCCACATAAATTCCCGTACTTTTTATCTTCAAATTATCGATTGTTTCCTGCAATAAAACGGAGGCATGCTTAAATTCCATTCTTTTTCCTCCCAGTTCTTATATGCCCAGTCCCAGCTCCGCCATGTGCTCGGCAATACTTTCCATATCCTCGTAAGCGGATTCGCCGTCCCATCTTTCTTTGCTCCATATTTCGATTCTGCTGGCTACACCAATAAGAACAACGTCTTTAATAATACCTGCGAAATCCTTAAGCACCGATGGAACCAAGATTCTTCCCTGCTTGTCCACTTCCACGCTGGCCGCTCCGGCAAGGAAGAAACGGACAAAGGTTCGCGCATCCTTGTTCGTTAACGGCAGTCCTTTAAGTTTCTCTTCGAATGCAGCCCATTCCTCGTTATCGTACACAAATAAGCAGCCATCCAACCCCTTCGTAACGACAAACTCTTCACCGAGAGTTTCACGGAATTTTGAAGGAATGATCAGCCGGTTTTTCGCATCGATTGTATGGTTGTATTCTCCCATAAACATAAAGCTCACCTGCCAATACCATTTAAAAAGCGGTCTGCCACTTTTCGATGTGTTATGCTGCCACTTTCTACCACTTCACACCACTTTCTACCACTTTTAATTTGATTTTATACTAATTATTAATGTTTGACAAGCTACTTTTAATATTTTCCAATAAAAAATGCACTTTTTAGTTCCCTAAAAAGTGCATTTTTTCGGCATTTTCAATATATTGTGTGAACAAATGTTCCTTGTACTAGATATGGATTCCCTATACATTAAAACGGAATAAAATAACATCTCCATCTTTTACCACATATTCCTTGCCTTCCATTCCCACAAGCCCTTTTTCCCTCGCGGCAGAAAGTGAGCCCTGCGCTAAAAGGTCTTTATAATTCACCACCTCGGCCTTGATGAAGCCTCTCTCGAAATCCGTATGGATCTTTCCTGCGGCCTGAGGTGCTTTCGTTCCGATCTTAATGGTCCACGCCCTGGTCTCGTCCTCTCCTGATGTTAAGAAACTATGCAGGCCCAAAATATGGTAGCTGGCCCTGATCAGCTTTTCAAGCCCCGATTCCTTAAGTCCCAGGTCCTCTAAGAACATGGCCTTTTCATCCTCATCCAGCTCCGCGATCTCCTGCTCTATCTGGGCACAGATAACGAATACTTCGCTGCCGCTTTTCGCCGCAAATTCTCTCACCGCCGAAACTCCCTGATTATCCGCTCCGTCATTCGCCAGATCTTCCTCCGCCACATTGGCTGCGAAGATAACCGGCTTATAGGTAAGCAAATTATAAGAAACAAGCAGATTCAATTCGTCCTCGTCCTCAGACTCGAAGCTGCTGGCAAGCTTGCCTTCTTCCAAATGAGCCTTTACCCTTTCCAGCAGTGCCGCTTCCTTGGCGAGCGTCTTATCCATTTTCGCTCCCTTACCCGTTTTGGCTATTCTTCTATCCAGAATCTCCATATCGGAGAAAATAAGTTCTAAATTTATGGTTTCAATATCCCTTAAAGGATCGACGCTCCCATCCACATGAACTACGTTGGAATCCTCGAAGCACCTTACTACATGTACAACGGCATCCACTTCCCTGATGTTGCTCAAGAACTGATTGCCCAGCCCCTCTCCCTTGGAGGCACCCTTTACCAGACCTGCGATATCTACGAATTCAATAACCGCAGGAGTAACCTTCTTGGACTTATACATATCTCCTAATAATTTCAGCCTTTCATCCGGCACCGCTACAATACCGATATTCGGATCGATCGTACAAAAGGGGTAGTTTGCGGATTCCGCTCCCGCCTTCGTTAACGAATTAAATAAGGTACTCTTTCCCACATTGGGAAGACCTACTATGCCTAGTTTCATCTTTCCTTTATCTCCTTTTGAAGTTTCTCAGTATTTCTTTTGTTCCCGCAGTTCTTCGTACAGCATTTTATAATTATGGTATCTGACAGGACTTATCCTGCCCTCCTCAAGCGCTTCCTTCACTTTACAGTCCGGCTCACCTATGTGGACACAGCCTGCGAACCTGCAGCCTTCTTCATATTCTTCGAATTCCGGATAGTAGTCCTTCAGCTCCTCCTTCTCCATATCGAACAGCTGCAGGGAAGTAAATCCCGGCGTATCCATAATATACGTATCTCCATGCAAGGCAATGATTTCCGAATGTCTGGTCGTATGTTTTCCTCTTTCTATCTTCCTGCTGATATCTCCGATTTCCATATTGGCCTTCGGATTCAGTCTGTTTATGATAGAAGACTTACCCACGCCGCTGGGACCTGCCACCGCCGTCGTCTTTCCCTCAAGCAAGCGCTTAAGCTCTTTCATCCCTTGCCTTTTTCTGGCACTGACAAACAGCACGAGGTAGCCGCAGCTTTCATAGGCCCGCCGCAGCTCCTGTTTTTCCTTTTTTGTCGCAATATCCTGTTTATTAAAACAAATAACGCTGTTAAGCCCCTGCTTCTCCATCATGATGAGAAACCGGTCCAGAAGATTGAAATTAGGCTCCGGCTTCACAATTGCAAAGATTACAAGCGCCTGATCGATATTCGCTACCGCAGGCCGTATCAGCTCGTTGCGGCGGGGCAATATCTGCGCGATATTTCCAAACAGCGCCTCCTCATCCAGGACATCCATGAGCACATTGTCGCCGACTAACGGCTTTATATTATCCTTACGAAAAACTCCTTTCGCCTTGCACTCATATATTTTACCTTGTGTATCGGCCCCGTCCTGCACATACACATAATAAAATCCGGCAATACCCTTAATAATTTTCCCTTGTATACTATGCATACTCTTCTTTCCTTAGGCTAAGATTCCGGCGTAAATTGAATTTCTCTCGTTAGCGTCTTCTGAGTAGAAGTTCCTTCTGTGGTAGTCACTTCTCCCGTATCGGGATTCGTCACCGTCTGCGAATCGGTTGTTACCGTATACGTGAAGGTAATCGTTCCCGTTCCCGATTTGATTCCCGTATAGTTGACCGATATCGGGAAGGATGTCGTATTCGTATTTAAAAGCTGGATTCCATCTGCCGTATCCACTGTAACCGTAACGCTCAGCCCGTCTCTGTATTCGGGGTCTTCTTCCGCCGTAGGCGCTTGGATACTTCCACTATAGCTGTAAGTGGACTGCTTCGGTCCCAGACTTACTTTTAAATCGATAGCTGTTCCGCTGTCCACATAAGAGCCTACGGAATAGCTCTGATAGCATACGAGCCCTGTTAAGGAGGCGTCATCGTTATTTACCTCAGATACGCTTCCTACCTTTAATCCCGCCTCCGTCAGCGTCGCCATGGCATCCATTTCCGACACTCCGACCAGATTAGGCACCCTGATCTTGTTATCCTCCGGGCCCTGGCTGATACGTATAGTAACCGCTGAACCGCTGGGCGCTTTCGTTCCTCCCTCCGGCGTCTGGGAAATGACATTCCCCTTGGCTACCTGTGCGTCGTAGCTCTCCGTCTTGTTTACGGTGAAGCCTTTTCCTTCCAGGTTAGCCACCGCTTCCGCCGTGGATTTCCCCACGATATCCGGCACTTCTATACCGCTCGTTCCGGAATTGACCGTAAGAATGATTTCTGTGCCGGAATCCACCATCTGACCGATGCCGACATTACATTCCAGTACAAGCCCTTCATCATATTGAGAATCTTCTTTGTAAGTAATTTCCGGTGTTAGGCCCAAGCCCAAAAGCTCCGCCTTAACCTCCTCGATCTGACGTCCCACTACTTTAGGCATCTCTACCTTGCCGGACTCCTCCTGCGTTTCCTCGCCTTCCGAACCTCCAAAGGGCAGGATTCCCAGAGTCTTTCCAACAAGGAACAGTACGATAAATCCGATGAGAAGGGCAGCAGCAATGGCAAGTACTGTAGTAATACGTTCCATCTTGGAATCGTATTCTTCCTCTTCATCGTCCTCATCCTCCATATCATCGATATCCTCGTCTTCTTCCTCCTCGTCCTCTTCTTCCTCCTCATAGATTGGACGGACGTTCTTATTCTTCTTAAGGCGGAGCTCCTCTTCCATGGAATCCCTTCTGTCGGACTGCTTTTTAATTTGTACCATATCCTTATCGGTAATCATCCTTGTGGACGCTTCTTCATTTGGGTTCACGATTTTAACGAAGTCCTCATCGGGATTGATCAATGACTGTTTCAAGTCCGCAATGAGGTTTCCCATGGACTGATATCTTCTATCCGGGCTTTTCTGGCAGCATTTAAATACAATCTGCTCGACGCTGACCGGTATCTCTGAGATATATTCTCTTGGTGACGGCAACGGCTCCTGTATATGCTTGATGGCTATCGCTACCGTTGTCTCCCCATTAAAAGGAACTCTTCCGGTAAGCATTTCGAACATGGTAATACCCAGAGAATAAATATCGCTCTTTTCGTCGCTGTATCCTCCTCTGGCCTGTTCCGGTGAAGTGTAGTGAACGGAGCCCATAACATTGGACGTGATCGTATTGCTGGTCGCGGCCTTGGCAATGCCGAAATCTGTTACCTTTACTTTGCCTTCCTTGGAAATAATAATATTTTGAGGCTTGATATCCCTATGGATAATATGATTTTTATGTGCGGCTTCTATTCCCATGGAAACCTGAATGGCAATACTAACAGCCTCTTTTACGGAGAGGCGCGCTTTCTTTTCGATGTACTGCTTTAACGTAATGCCTTCCACAAGTTCCATAACGATGTAATAAATACCGTTTTCCTCGCCCACGTCGTATACGTTTACGATATTGGGGTGCATGAGTCCGGCTGCCGCCTGAGCCTCCACCCGGAACTTGGAAACAAAATTCGCATTTTCAGAGAATTCCTGCTTCAGTACCTTAATTGCCACATTTCTGTTCAGCTTATGATCTTTCGCCTTGTATACGTCCGACATTCCGCCGGTTCCAATTTTTTCCAGTACTTCATACCGGTCACCGATTATCATTCCAATTTTAATCATTTTCCACCTCGTCTGCAAACGGTTCGATAATAATTACCGCAATATTATCCTTACCGCCGTTATTATTGGCCGCCATAACCAATTCTTCCGCTTTTTCCTCTACGCTTTTTGGCGAGCCCAGAATCATTCGGATTTCTCCGTCCTCCAGCATATTGGTCAATCCATCCGAACACATTAACACAATATCGCCGGGCATGAGCTCTACGTTAAAAAAGTCCACCTCTACAGTATCTTTGGCACCAATCGCTCTGGTGATTATATTTTTATCCGGGTGGCTTCTCGCCGACTCTCTGTCGATGCCCCCCATTCGGACCATCTCCTCTACCAAGGAATGATCCCTTGTAATCTGTTCAATTTTTCTGTCGCTTACTACGTACAGCCTGCTGTCTCCTACATTGGCGACCTCCAGATATTTGCCGTTCAAGCACGTTGCCGCCACTACCGTAGTTCCCATTCCTGCAAGAGCCTCCTCTTCCTCGGCCTTTTTCCTGATATGCTCGTTGGCCGCCTCGATGGCTTTACCTAGTATTTTAACCGGGCTTTTTTCGAAGGAACGCTCTATTTCTTCCCGCATGGTTTCTACCGTATATTTGGATGCGTAGTCCCCTGCATTATGTCCGCCCATTCCGTCTGCAACGATAAATATATTCGGGAGATTTCCTACGGGAGTGTCGGATACAAATACATAATCCTGATTTAATTTTCTCTTTTTTCCAATATCCGTAACGGAAAACGTCTTTAACACCTTAAAACCTCCTGTATCTATTGATGAATGACCTTTCGGCGAAGCTGCCCGCAGGCTCCATCAATATCTCTGCCCATTTCCCTTCTTATAGTAACATTTATTCCGTTTTTTTCAAGTTTATTTTTAAATGCCATCGCTTTCTCATGGGTACTGGACACATAATCCCGTTCTTTTATGGGATTTACCGGAATGAGATTGACATGACAGTTTAAGTGCCTTATGAGCGCTATTAGTTCTCTCGCATCCTCATCCGTATCGTTTATGCCTCCTACAAGGCTGTATTCAAAAGTAATTCTTCTTCCGGTCTTCTCAAAATAGTATGCACAAGCCTCTATCAGTTCATCCAGCCCATACCGGTTGGCGATGGGCATAAGCCTTTTTCGTTTCTCATCAGTCGTCGCATGAAGGGACAGCGCCAGCGTAATCTGCAGCTTTTCCTCCGCAAGCTCCCGCATCCTGGGCACGATGCCGCAAGTAGAAACTGTAATATTTCTCTGGCTTATATTTAAGCCGTCCGCGTCTGTAAGCAGCCTTATAAATCGCAGCACGTTGTCGTAGTTATCCATGGGCTCCCCCGTCCCCATCACCACCACGTTAGAGACCTTTTCTCCCGTCAGCCGCGTTATGGCATAAATCTGATCTAACATCTCCGAAGGCGTAAGGGAACGTTCCAGCCCATCTAAGGTAGAAGCACAGAAGGTACAGCCCATCCGGCAGCCCACCTGTGAGGAGATGCAGATAGAGTTTCCGTGCTTGTACTTCATCCATACGCTCTCTACCATATTTCCGTCTTCCAGCTCAAAAAGAAATTTCTTCGTGCCGTCAATCTTGGATTCTTGCACCGTCACTTCTTTTAAATCGGTAAAATCATAATTTTCCTCACACTTTCTCTTCAATTCTCTGGATATATTTGTCATATCGTCAAAGTGTCTAACGAGCTTTACATGCATCCATTCATAAAGTTGTCCGGCACGGAATGATTTCTCTCCCATGCCTGCCAAATCTTCTTTCAACTCGGAAAGCGTCATCGATTTTATATCTTTCTTCATACCCTTCCTCTTTAAAATCTTTCATACATGCCGTTTGAATCTCGCAATGAAGAATCCGTCCGTCTCTTCAAGTCCCGGTAAAAGCTGCCTGGAATCGATAAATTCAAAAGGATAATTATGGGCGAACCACTCCGCTACCCTTTCGTTTTCTTCTTTGTGAATCGTACATGTGCTATAAATAAGTACCCCGCCTGGCTTTACGTACTGCCATACGGCACTCAGTATTTTCTTCTGCAACAGAGGAAGTTCCTCCAGTGCTTCTTTCGTTATGTTATATTTAATGTCCCGTTTTTTTCCCACAATGCCCAGCCCCGAACAAGGCAGATCTGCCAGAACAACATCCGCCTTTTCGTTCAGCGTCTCGTCGTAAACCGTAGCATCATAAGCCTCTGTCGTTATATTAGCAAGGCCCTGGCGCTGTATATTCTCTTCGATGAGGGCTGTCTTCTCCTCCGTCAGGTCTCTGGCCAGAACTCTTCCTCTGCCCTTCAGCTTGAGCGCCGCATGGGTGGCCTTTCCTCCCGGAGCAGCACACACGTCAAGAATGAAATCGCCTTCTTTTATCCCCGCATTCTCCACACAGAGCATGGAGCTTACATCCTGTACGGTAAGAAGCCCTTCCTCAAAGCCCGGAATACTCCTCACCCCGTCCAAGTGTTCAAGTTCATAGGCATAGGACAGATACGGATGCTTCCTTATCCTTATTCCTGCCTCTTCGATTCTCTTTAAAAGAGCCTCTTTCTCTGCCTCGTTCATGGTCTCCTTTAACCGGACCGTTACCGGACGGACGGCGAGCATCGCCTGAAGCATCCTTTCTGTCTGCTCTATGCCGTAGTCCTCCATCCACATGGAAATAAGGAATTCAGGCATGGAATACCACACCGACAAATATTCCGCTTTATTCTTCTCCTTATCGGGATAGGATATTTCTGTCTTCTGTCTGGCAATGTTACGGAGTACACCGTTGATAAAACCCTTTAACGACTGAAATTTCCTTTTGTTAGCTAACTTTACCGCCTCGTTGCAGACGGCTGAGTCGGGAACCCCGTCCATAAACAGTATTTGATATACGCTCATGCGAAGAAGGTTTCGAATGAGCGGCTTCATTTTTTTTACCGGAACTTTGGAATAACTGTCCAGAATATAATCTATCTGTATTCGTCTTTCAAGCGTTCCCTCCGTCACTCTTTTGATAAACGCTTTTTCCTGTGCCGTCAGATAATCGTATTTATCGAGTACGCTTCGCATTAAAATGTGGCTGTAGGTCTTTTCCTTTTCTATCTCTAACAGCATATCCAGAATCAGTTCTCTTATATTCATAAAAAATGTCCTTCCGGTTATCAGTCATCGCTTCGTCTGTTTCCGAACAGAAGAAGCAGACGAAGAAGCTGTAACAGCGAGGATGCCACACCCGCCACATAGGTGAGTGCCGCTGCGCTTAAGACCTTTTTACAGCTGGCAGTTTCCTCTCCTCCGGTGATTCCATAGTCCTGAAGCATCACAAGCGCTCTGGAAGAGGCATTGTATTCCACGGGAAGGGTAACGATCTGAAACAATATCGCTATTGCAAATACCCATATTCCCACCTGAACAAGGGTGGAATACATTCCGAGTATCACGCCCAGAAGAATCAGCGGGATGCTCAGCGTAGAACTGATATTTGCAATAGGGGCAAGCGCATTACGAAAACGTATCGGCACATATTCCTCCTTATGCTGCACGGCGTGTCCGCATTCGTGGGCCGCAACGCCTAAGGCCGCAATAGAGGCGGATCCATAAGTGCGGTCCGACAGCCTGAGAACCTTATTCTTAGGGTCATAATGATCGGTGAGATTCCCTGATACACGTTCGATTCTCACATCATGAATCCCGGAATAGCTAAGAATTCTCGCCGCCGCTTCGGCTCCGGTCAGTCCGCTCCTGCTCCGTATCTTTTCATATTTATTATAAGTGCTGTTCAGCCTGCTGCTGGCCGCAATACACAAAATCGCTCCAATCAGCACCAGAATATAAGTAGGGTCCATATAATATCCGTAATATCCATACATAAATGTCAACCTCCGTATCTATTTAAGTGAAGTGAACTTCACAAGGTGAATTAATTTTCACCGGGTGAAGCAAACTCTATCTTTCTTATCTGCCAAGAATTGTGTCCGGCTTCAGCGCATATCCGAGTAAAAAATCCTTTACACTCATCCTCTTTTTCCCCTCTAGCTGCACCTGTGTTACCTTCAATTCCCCTTTTCCTGTTTTCACATAAAAAGCGTCCTTTTCCACCTTCGTCACAGTACCCGCCTGCGCCGGTCCCTCTTCCAGTTCCCCGGGCTCCGCTTCCCATATTTTCAAAGTCTTGCTGTCATAATAAGTATACGCGCTTGGCCACGGATTCAGTCCTCTGATGAGCCTGTCGATAACCAAAGCCTCTTTTGTCCAGTCGATGTGCCCTTGGGATTTCTTAAGCACCGTCACATACGTGGCATCTTCCTCCTTCTGCTTTTCCGGAATCAGCTTTCCATCCTCTATCAGAGGAAGCGCCTGTACAATGAGCTTTGCTCCCGCTTCACACAACTTATCGTGTAAGGATTCTCCGGTTTCCTTTTCAGAGATAGGTACCGTACATTTCATAAGCATATCACCGGTATCTATTCCCTTGTCCATCTGCATAATCGTAATACCGGTTTCATTTTCTCCGTTTAGGATCGCCCCTTGAATCGGTGCGGCTCCCCGGTACTTGGGAAGAAGGGAAGCATGAATGTTGATACAGCCATATCTTGGCATATTCAATATTTCCTCCGATAATATCTGTCCAAATGCGGCTACCACGAAAATATCCGCTTCGTATTTTCTAAGCTCCTCCACCGCCTCCGGTGCCTTTACTTTAACCGGCTGGAAAACGGGAATGCCATATTTCAGCGCACACTGTTTTACCGGCGGCATCTGTAATTCCGGAATATTCTTATCCTTCCCTCTCCCCTTAGGCTTATCAGGCTGCGTCACCACCGCGGCGACCTGATAACCTGCGCCCACGATTGCTTCCAAAGAGCCGACAGCATAATCCGGGGTTCCCATAAAGACTATTTTCATTCCTCATCCTCCAAATCCAGATCGGAAGCATCCATCAGCTCTCCCTCTACCTTATCCACGTAGAGCTGACCGTCCAAGTGGTCCAGCTCATGGCAGATAGCACGTGCCAAAAGTTCCGTTCCTTCAATTTCATAAGACTCCATGTTCTCATTTAAAGCTACAGCCTTCACATAGTTTGGCCTCGTAACTATTCCCGTCTTGCCTGGAACACTAAGACACGCCTCGCTGCCCGTCTGCTCACCGCTCACTTCCACGATCCGCGGATTGATGAGCACATAAGGATCCTCTCCCGTCACATCAATTACAACGATTCTTTTTAATATACCCACCTGTGGTGCCGCAAGTCCTACGCCGTAAGCTTCATACATGGTATCGAACATGTCGTCGATCAGCTCTCTGATGCGGGGCGTCATTTCCTTTACCTCTTTACATTTTTTTGTTAATACATCGTCTCCAATTTCTCTTATGTTTCTGATTGCCATCGTTATTTCATCCTTTCTAATAAGAACTCATCGGGTCGAAATCAAACTGAACCGTCTCCGTTTTCAGCTCCTCCTTTTTTCTCCGCTCTCCGATATAAGTTTCCAGCATATTTTTTATTTCTACCAGATTATGATATTCGGTATTCTTAATGTAGAGCATATAACGGTAAATATCGTTTACCCTTCCTACCGACGCCGGCGCCGGCCCGATGACACCGGTGCCGTCATCAACAGCCTTTGCCTTTTGCTTTACCAGCTCTCCCATCGCCTTAGCGAGCTCGAGTCCTGACTCCTCCTTCGGCGAAGCGATGAGCACGGCCAGCATATGGGCCGCAGGCGGATAGTGAAGCAGCTCTCTGAAAAACATCTCCTCTTCATAAAAGGATCGATAATCCTGACTCGCTGCATGTACGATGCTATAGTGCTCCGGGTCATAGGTCTGGATGACTACTTCTCCCGGCTTGCCGCTTCTTCCGGCCCGCCCTGCTGCCTGTGTCAGCAACTGGAAGGTACGCTCACCCGCCCGGTAGTCATTCACATGCAGGGATAAATCCGCTGCCAGAATTCCTACTAATGTCACATCCGGAAAATCGTGTCCCTTTACGATCATTTGTGTGCCTACCAAGACATCGGCTTCCCCGTTAGCGAAACCGCTCAGAATCTCTTCATAGCTATCCTTCGTGCGGGTAGTATCCGCATCCATCCGAAGCACCCTCGCCCTCGGGAATTCCTTATGAAGTACTTCCTCTATCTGCTGAGTTCCCGCCCGAAATCCCAGAATATATTTGGAGCCGCAGGAAGGACAGAGTTTCACCGACGGCTCCTCGTGTCCGCAGTAGTGACAAATCAACTTCCCGTTTCTATGCTCCGACAGCGAAACGTCACAGTGGGGGCACTTCATCACGTGTCCGCAAGCGCGGCAAGAGACAAAACCCGCATAACCTCTCCGGTTCAGGAAGAGAATGGTCTGCTCTCCCGCTTTTAAACGTTCCCCTATCAGGTCGTGAAGCCTTCTGCTGAAAATGGAGCGATTTCCCTCCTTTAATTCTTCCCTTAAATCTACAGTATAAACAGCGGGCAGCTCTCCTCCTGCCTGCCTTTTCTTAAGCTCGTATAACTTATATTCTCCTTTTTTTGCCTTATAATAGGATTCCAAGGAGGGGGTCGCGGAACCCAATACCACGAAAGCTCCATGCATGGAGGCAATTTTTATTGCGGTCTCCCTCGCATGATATTTCGGCATGGCTTCGCTTTTATATGTACTTTCGTGTTCTTCATCTATAATAATCAGTCCCAGATCAGGAAAAGGGGTGAAGAGTGCAGACCTCGGTCCGATGATTACATCAATTTCCCTCTTTTTCGCCCTTTCACACTGGTCGTATTTCTCCCCTTTGGATAAGGTAGAATTCATCACCGATACTCTGCTGCCGAAGCATTTATAAAAACGCAGTACCGTCTGATAAGTCAGTGCGATCTCCGGAATCAGGACAATGGCTTGTTTTCCTTTTTTTACGATATCTTCAATCAGCTTAAGATAGACCTCTGTCTTGCCGCTCCCTGTAATTCCATGGATGAGGCAGGTAGTTCTTACGCCCGCTTCATATCCGGACATGATGTCCCTGTATATGAAGCTCTGTTCTTCGCTTAAATCCTTTTTGGCCCCATAACTCTCGTTTCGGACATCTTCCTTATCCGCCATAAGTTCTACGGGATTTCGGTAGCTGCTCTCTACCGTTATCTGAATAGCTCCCTGCTTTTCGAGACTCTCTAAGGTCTTCATGGAAACATGAAGCTTTCCGGTAAGAATCGGTACCGGAATCTCGTTTTCCTTTATCAGTTCCTCCAGCACCCTTGCCTTTGCTACCTGTTTCTTTGCACTGCAGACCTCAAGAGATGCCATTGCCTCATCCTTCGTCAGAAGAAGTTTGCATGCTTTCTTTTCCACCTTTTTTATCTTTTGTTTTGCGGGAAGCACGGTCTTTAAAGCCGCAATCATCGTGGAGCCGTACTGCTCTTTCATCCATGCCGCCAGACGAATATAATAGTCCTGAGCCGTTACATCCTTTTCCTCCGCATATGCTATACTTTTCAGCTTCTCCGGCGCAAACTCTGCCTTATCCGTTATTTCAATAACATAACCCTTTCTCAAATGATTACCCGCGCCGAAAGGCACTGCTACGCAGGCCCCCACATCAAGTCCACTCCGCAGCTGTGGAGGAATCACATACTGGAATGGGCGGTCTACCTTCTCGTGGGATATGTCGATTATAATGTTTGCATATTTTCCTTCCATCCGCGCTCCTTCAGGATATCCCGAATAAGGTCCCTCTCGTCCATCGGATATTTTATCCCTTCTATCTCCTGATAATCCTCGTGTCCCTTGCCGGCGAGAACTATGATATCTCCCGGCTCTCCGTGGTCGATCGCATATGCGATGGCCTCTTTTCTATCACAGACCTCGATATATTTCCCGTCGGTTCTTTTGATTCCTGTCTTAATGTCGTCTATGATATCCTGGGGCTTTTCAAATCTGGGATTATCCGAAGTGATAATAGTCAGATCCGCCAGCCTTCCGCTGACCTCTCCCATTTCATACCGCCGCATTTTCGAGCGGTTACCGCCGCAGCCAAACAGACATACCAGCCTATTGGGTTCATACTCCTTCAAAGTACTTAACAGGCTCTCCAGGCTCATGGCATTGTGCGCATAATCTATGATAAGCGTAAATTCATCAGACACCCTTACCATCTCTATTCTGCCCTTTATCCTCGCTTCCAGAAAAGCTTTTCTTATCGCCTCTACCCCAACGCCGAAATGCCTGCAAATGGCAATCGCAGTAAGCGCGTTGTATGCACTGAACCTTCCTGGATTGATCACCTCCAGAGTAAAATCCATGAGCCCCTTTACATCAAAGAGTATTCCCAGCTCTCCCGGCCTCTTAATGAGTGATAAGTTCTGTGCACTCAGATCTGCTTCTTTATCGAAACCATAGGTTTCTATCGTGCAGGTATGGTTCTTCGTCACTTCCCTCCAATGTGAGTCGTCCCTATTTATAATGCCTACCAGGCACTGCCTGAAAAGAAGTCCCTTACACGCCAAGTATTCTTCAAAATCCGCATGTTCGTCCTGACCGATATGATCCGGCTCCAAATTGGTAAATATTCCATAATCGAAAATAAAGCCCTGTGTTCTATGGAGCTTAAATCCTTGAGAGGAGGCCTCCATGACAACAACATCGCAGCCGGCATCCGCCATTTGCCTGAAATATTCCTGAATCAGATATGATTCCGGTGTAGTATTGACAGCGTGCAGCCTCTTCGTTCCTATGATCACTTCTATGGTTCCGATGAGCCCTACCTTATACCCCGCATTTTCCAAGATGGCCTTCACAAGGTATGAGGTCGTGGTCTTGCCCTTTGTTCCGGTAATTCCAATGATTTTCATCTGCTGCGCGGGATTGCCGAACCAGGCCGCCGATAAAAATGCCAGAGCATAACGGGTATCTGCCACTTTAATGATGGTAACTCCCATCTCCTCCGGCAATTCCACATCCTTCTCCACAACAAGAACTTTCGCACCCTTCTTAGCCACTTCTTTTGCAAAGTCATGACCGTCCGCCTTGGCTCCCGTAATGCAGACAAACAAGCACCCTTCCGTCACCTTCCGGGAATCATAAACTATCGCATTGACATCTCTGTCCGTCGTCCCCATCCGGCATTCATATTCCAGCTTTTCCAGCAATTTTTTCAATTCCATTATCGTTTTTCCCTCTTTTCTTTTAAAAGAATAGCATGGATATCCACTTTTTTCAACTTCTACCCTTAAGTCTTCCCCTTTATTAAAATACTTTCAGAAAGGTTTATACTTAATTTATTTTTTTTAAATAATTTGAACACACTTTCTTCACATATAAGCCTTATAGTATTAATCAAGATAGTTGAAAAACTCACTATCTCCCCCCCTCATAAGAAAATGCGAAAAGGTCCGGCAGCCCCGGACTTTTTTGCATGTTAGGATTCCTTCCCCTTTTCTCTTTTCACTTTCTCTTCTCAATCTGTACTTTATCGAGCAGTTCTTTCGAAAGCCTTAACGAAATCTCTCCGCTCTGAAACGTAGACGCACTGGAAGCCGCCGTTGCCGCCGCCCTCTTTAAGGAAGAAAAGTCATCCTCCCCCTCTAACATGGACATCGCATAGGAAGCTACTACGCTATCGCCGCAGCCCACCGTGTTTACCGCTTTTACAGAAGGAGCTTTGGCCCACAGCGCTCCTTCCCTGGAAACGGATAACAGTCCCTTGCTTCCCATGGAAACTACAACCTTCGCGATTCCTTCTTCACACAGTTTCCCTGCCGCATCCGCAACATCCTCTATATCTGTTAGTTTATGCCCTACCAGATATTCCAGTTCCTTTTGGTTGGGCTTTATCATATAAGGATGAGCCTCTATGCCGCAGCGAAGCGCTTCTGCACTTGTGTCCAGTATACAGATTTTTTGATTGTCATTTGCAAGTTTAATCAGCCTTTTATAAATATCGGACCGTATTCCTCTGGCTATGCTGCCGGAAAGCACGATCAGCTCGCACCTCGTTATCGCTTCTTCATAGCCTTTTACGAATATTTCCAATTCCTCATCAGAGACCTCCGGTCCCGGCTCAAGAAGCTCTGTAACATAGCCGTCCTTAGCTAGAACGTTAATGTTGCTCCTCGTCTCTCCTGCTACCCTGGTAAAGCGGCAGTCCGCTCCTATGCTATTCATGTAATCTTCAATAAACAACCCCGTATAACCGCCCAACAACCCGCATGTTGTAACGGGATATCCGCACTGCCTCAGTATCTTCGCCACATTAACGCCTTTTCCTCCCGCGATGTTCTGTGTCGTCTCTAGGCGGTTGACCTGTCCAAGAATCAGGGAGCCCGTCGTATACGTCTTATCCACTGCCGGATTCAATGTTACTGTTAAAATCATAGTCTTCCTCCTTCTTATTCTTCCTTATTTGTAATTTTGCAGGACGATTTGTATACTTTCCCTGCCTGCATAACTGTTGATGGAAGGATAATAAGTCATGCTTATGGTAATGTCCACTGCTGCGCCCTCAAGCATCCGCATTACGTTCCCCTTCCCTGCCTGTACGGCAAGAAACTCGTGAAACCTCTCCAGGTCTCCGAAGTATACCATCTCATAGGAACCGCCTTCTTCATCGTGTATTCGGTATTTGCCTACATTCTGATTCTTTCCCATTACTCTCGCATTTATAATATGTACGTTTTTCTGTGCAAAAACCGGTTTGCTGTTTCCTACGCCGAAAGGCTCCAAAAGCTCCAGCTCCCCGATGAGTTCCTTCGAAAGATAAGAAAAAGGCATCGCCGCATCGATATGCACCTTCTCCTCGTAATCTTCCTCAGTCAAACGGCAAACTTCGTTTATTTTTCTACGGAAACTTTCCACGTTTTCTTCCTCCATGGAAAGCCCGGCTGCCATTTTGTGTCCGCCATATTTTGTAAAATACTCCTTGCAAGCTGTCATTTCTTCATACATGTGATAGCCTTCGATGGAGCGCCCCGATCCCTTCACGCCATCCTCACCTCTGGTGAGCACAAAGACGGGTCTTCCGTACTTCTCCCGCAGCCGTCCCGCTATGATTCCTGCAAGGCTTTCATGACATTCCGGGAGATAAACGACGAGAACTTTGTCTTCCTTCCAGTCGTTTTTCTCGATACATTCCATCGCCTCCCCTGTTCCCTTTAATGTCATTTCCTTCCGGCTGTCGTTTAAATCCTTCAGTTCGGCAGCAATTTGCACCGCTTCCGAACGGCTCCTGCTGTTAAGAAGGCAAAGCGCCCTCCCTGCAGTATCCAGCCGTCCTGTGGCATTAATGCAGGGCCCAAGCACAAAGCCTATGTGATAGGCAGATAACATTTTACCTTCCAGCCCGCACACCTCTATTAAGGCCTTTAGGCCTTGATTCCTTGTGTGCTGCATATTTTCAAGTCCGCATTTTACAATAATACGGTTCTCGTCCCTCAGCTCCATCACGTCACAGACAGTTGCAAAAGCCGCAATTTCCAAAAGCTCTTCGATAATTTCCATTTCATTTTCCGGATGGAGAGAAGAAAACAAAGACTGAACCACCTTATATGCCACAACGCCTCCACATATATTTTTGTACGGATAAACGCACTCCTCTTGCTTTGGATTCACTACCGCATCTGCTTCCGGAAGAATGTAAACCCGCTTTCCGTTCTCCTCTTCATATGGAATCTCATGGTGGTCGGTAACAATTACACTCATCCCCAGCTCTTTGGCATAGGCCACCTGCGGCGCTGCCGCAATGCCGTTATCACATGTAACGATCGTGTCTATGCCATCGCTATGTGCTTCTTCGATCAACGAATCATTCAGCCCGTATCCGTCCTTTATTCTGTGAGGAATCACCGTATCCACATTTCCGCCGCAGGCAACTAACCCCCGCAGAAGGATGTAGGAGGAGCATATACCGTCTGCATCGTAATCCCCGATCACACGGATACTCTCCCCCTCCTTTATTTTACGGCAAAGCAGCTTCACCGCCTTATCCATATCCTTAAGCAGGTCCGGAGCATATAAGTCCTGTCTGCCGCCTTTGAGATACTTTCTTATCTCTTCCTCTTCAATTACATCTCTATTTCGTAGGATCCTCGCCAAGACAGGGTCGATATTATACTTTTTTGCAATTTTATTGAAATCAGCTTTTTTCGCTGATATGAACCACTGTGCCATAAAACCACTCCTTCGTCGCCGGCAGCATTACCATTGCTTGACAAGGTCACACACAGACGTGTAAGACCTTGCCAAACGATGGTACCATCAATCGATAAAGGCGGTACAACCAAACAGTTATACCGCCATAAGTATCCGTTTTGCCGGATTATTTTGCTTTTGCTTTCTTTACTATTTTAGTACGGAATATATACCACATCGCTCCTGAGAGGCAGATAGAGGAATAAGCTCCGCATATGGTCCCTACCATAAGGGGAAGTGCGAACTCCTTGATGCTTGTCACTCCAAAAACATACAAAGCCAGTATCATCAAAAATACCGTCAAGCTAGTAAAGATACTTCTGGATAACGTCTGGGTAATACTTCTGTTGACTAACTCCTTCAAATCCGTATTCTTTCCTGACAAGGCCAGATTCTCCCTGACGCGGTCGAAGATAACGATGGTCGAGTTGATGGAGAAACCCACAATAGTGAGCACACATGCTATAAAAGTGCCGCCTACGGATATTCTGGCCGCCGCATAGAACACGATTACCACCAGTGCATCGTTTAGCAGCGCTAACACAGAACTCGCACCGAAGCGGATATCCTTGAATCTAAACCAGATATAAACGAGAATACATATCATCGATATCACCAGCGCGATCAAAGCGTCCGACTGCATTTCACTACTGATTGCAGAGCTGATCGTTTCGGACGTAATCGTACTTTCATCCACAGAGAAGTTCTCTACCAAAGAATCCTTGACAGTCTGCCGTTCCTCCGAGTCCAAAGTTCTCGTCTTAAAGATAACCTGATTGGTATCCGCAACCTTCTGAGTCTGCACGTCGCCGTCACCTATAACATCTTCAATCAGCGGAACGACCTTGCTGTCAATATCGGCAATGGACAAGTCTTCGTTGAAGGTAACGTTCGTCGACGTTCCTCCCACGAACTCGAGACTATAGTTAAATGCGCTTCCCTTCGTCGTATGGTTGACACCCATTACGACAAAGCCTCCTACGATAATCGCTATGGAAATAGCGAAGAAAATCACTTTCTTGGATAAGAAGTCTATGGTCTTTATCTCTTTTCCCACACCGTACAGCTTGACGTTCTTAAGCCCTATCGCATAGCATGCATTCATGATCAGCTTCGTAACAAAAAGTGCTGTAAACATAGACAAAACGATACCTAACGCTAAAGTATGTGCAAAGCCCTTTACCGTACCCGAACCCTTTACCCCAAGAACGAGGGCTGCAATAAGAGTCGTAATATTGCTGTCGATGATGGCGGGCATAGCTCTTTCAAAACCGATCTTGATAGAGGTCGGAATCGTCTTGCCCGTAGCCAGCTCTTCTCTGATTCTGGCGAAGATAATAACGTTGGCATCCACCGCCATACCGATGGACAGGATAATGCCTGCGATACCCGGCAGTGTCAAAGTAATTTCAAAAGCATTCAAAAGCACTACGATGAGCGCCGTATAAATAGCAAGAGCCAGACTGGCCGCCGCTCCCATCACATAATATACGACTACCATAAATACAACTACCATAACGAAGCCGACAGCACCTGCCTTTAAGCTCGTGCTGATAGCCTCGGAGCCCAGCTGTGCGCCTACTACATTAGAACGAAGTTCCTCTAACTGCAGCTTCAGTCCGCCGATACGGATGGTAGAAGCCAGGCTTTCAGCCTCTTCATAGGAAGCCATTCCGGTAATGACCGCTTGTCCGTCCGTAATCTCAGCCTGTACGGCCGGAGCGCTGATAACCGCATTGTCATATATGATATAAATGATATCATTGGTAGGATAAGCAGCCTTCGTTGCCTCAGCAAACTTTTGCTTTCCTTCGTCCGTCATGGTGAGCTGTACGACAAACTGGCTGTTTCCCATACTGTCCTGCTGGGATCCTGCCTCCGCATTGGCAATATCGGTACCGGACAGAACTTCTTCATTAGCAGAATTCATAAATACGAGGGAACCAGGTTTACCAAGCTCCTCTAAGATGGCATTTTCGTCGGAAACACCCGGAATCTCAATATTGATTCTGTCCGCACCTTCCTGATATACCTGTGCCTCCGTGCTGTAGTTCTCGACACGCTTCTGTAATTTGTAGACGGTATCCGCCATATCCTCTTCAGTGGGAACTTCATCTCCCACTACCTGATAAGTTATGCTCACGCCCCCCGCAAGGTCAAGACCGAGCTTGATTCCCGAGGCTGCTCCGGCCTTTTCGGTTCCTATGCCTTCCACAGCCGCATAGGTAAGCCCGACAAGCGCTAATAACATTACAAGTAAAATAATGACCGCTTTTCTCTTTTTCATCTTCTTATTATCTCCTTTTTACTCAGCCAATGCTGCTTTTATCATAATAGCGCATTCTATGCGCTTTCTTTGCAGTTCGCAGCCCAAATCGTAGACGTCGTTTATATCGCCTTTAAAATTATAAGAATTCGCCGCGCAGCCTCCGCTGCAATAGAACTTGGCAAAACATTCCTTACACTTATCCTTTGAATATACGTTACAGGTTTTAAATTCTTCTTTAATATCGGTGCGAACAACACCTTCATCCACATTTCCCATCAAAAATTCTTCCTGCCCCACGAATTGATGGCATGGATACAAATCTCCCCATGGGGTCACCGCCAAATATTCCGTACCGGAGCCGCAGCCGGACAATCGCTTCGCTACGCACGGTCCGCCTTCCAGATCCACCATGAAATGAAAGAAATTGACCGGATTTCCCTTCCTTCTTCTCTCCAGCAGATCCAGTGCGAGCTTGTCATATTCGGCAAACAGCCTATCCAGATCCTCTTCCCGAAGCGCATAGTCCTCCTCCGGCTTCGCCACTACCGGTTCCACCGATATTTGCTCAAAGCCCAGATCCGCAAGGTGGGCCACATCTTCGGAAAAATCCTGATTATTTCTGGTAAAAGTACCTCTCACGTAGTAGTTCATCTGGTCTCTGCTCTCTGCGAGCCGTTTAAACTTAGGAACGATCTCCTCGTAACTGCCTTGTCCTCCTCTATGGGGGCGCATCTTATCATTCGTGCTCTTTCTTCCGTCAATACTGAGCACCACGTTGCTCATTTCCTTATTGACAAATTCCATGACCTTATCATTTAGCAGGACGCCGTTGGTCGTAAGGGTAAAGCGGAATTTCTTATGGTTCGCTTCCTCAAGACTTCGTCCGTAAGCTACCAGATCCTTAACCACCTGCCAGTTCATCAGAGGTTCTCCTCCAAAGAAATCTACTTCCAGATTGATACGGTTCCCCGAACCCGCCACCAGAAAGTCAAGTGCCTTCTTCCCCGTCTCAAAGCTCATAAGCGCCCGTCTTCCATGATACTCTCCCTCTTCCGCAAAGCAATATTTGCAGGCGAGATTGCAATCATGTGCTATATGCAGGCAAAGTGCCTTCACTACCGTCTCCCGGTTCTTAAAATCTCCGATATATTTTTCGTAAATATCCGGCGCATACAAAATTCCTTCCGCCTTCAGAGCCAGAATCTCCTCCAGAGCCTCTTTTATTTCCTCTTCTTCATAAGGAAGAAGCTCCTCCTTCAACGCTGCGCTTGTGAGCACATCCACATCCTCCGGCGTTCCCTCTTCCAGCAATTTCTCCACTATTTTCGTTAAATCATAAACAATGTCGTCCACCACATGTACTGCTCCGCTGTTCACATCCAGCACGATGTTGTATCCATTGTTCTTATACTGATGTATCACTTCATTATTTCCTTTCTTATTTCAGCTGCTTCTATCCGCTTTTCATATAAAACGTATAATAAGCAGCGATTCACATCGCTGCTTACAAAAACCTGTAATGTTGCTATTCTCAGCTTATTTCAACTTTTCGCAACTCTGATTACCAACGGTGCAAGAGGTCTTACAAGCTGACTGGCAAGAGGTCTGACACTCTCCACATCCGCCCTTTTTCATAGACTCTTTATAATCTCTCGTGCTTAATGTCTTGATATGTTTCATAACAAAGCCTCCTTATGTTTCCTAAACTTCTTGTAGTATAGCATAAATTATTCATAAGGAAAAGCATTTTTTTTCGTGTTTGTTCTCTTTAATGCTAGCTTAGCATCCCGCCTAACATCCCGCTTCCACCGCATAAAAGAAATACCGTCAGGGCGTTAGATCCCACATCCTGCAGACTATGATTCACGATTAACGAAACCAGCGCCAGTACAGCAAAATACATCACTCCCATTAAAAGTCCCCATAAGAATTTTCTGCTTCCCATCCGCTTCCCCGCTATGAATCCCGCCAAAAAGGTTACCGCTATGTAAACCAGGATAATACAAATATTGACCACCTTCTCCTGAAGGCTGAACCGATACAATATCAAAGCGAGCAAAAGCAGAAGCCCGGCCGTTAAAACATAAGAAAATAGCAGGCATTTCAATAAAAAAATATTATGTAAACTAACTCCCCCATCCTCTTTTGCATATGTGCTTTTCCCCCTCCGCAATCCTATATTTCTCATATAAATCCCCTTTCCTCTTTTTTCTCCGCTTTCTTATCTTTTCCTATGGAATAAGGTTATTATAAGTTATTCCGACTTGACACCCGTTATGCTATATTGTAATATTTCAAATAAGTATTATAGAAATAAACATAAATTACCATATAAGGAGTGATTACATTTTGGATACCTCTGGTGTCATACAACTTATCGTTGTCATTATTTCAGTCGGATTATCGGCCTTTTTTTCTTCTGCGGGAACAGCACTTTCCTCAGTAAACAAAGCACGCATAAAAGCCTTGTCCGACGAAGGCCGCCCTGGTGCCGCCATAGTCTTAAAGCTTCTGGACAATCACAACAAAATGTCAAACACCATTCTTACCGGAAAATATATCGCAGGTCTGACTGCGTCTTCTCTTGTTACAATTCTCGTCCTTACATCCTATGGAAGCTACGCGATAGCCATTGCCGCCGGCATTCTGGTTCTTGTGCTTCTGCTCGTCGGAGAAATTATCCCTCAAAGTACCGCTATGATTTATCCCGAGGCATACTCATTGCTTTGTTCCGGACCTGTCTTGTTTTTTATGTACCTATTTACTCCTGTTACATATATCTTAGGTAAAACGGCCCTTGGCATTTCCAGGCTTTTTCATGCAGATATCCGCCAAAAAGGGGAATTTATGACGGAGGATGAGCTCAAGACCTACGTGGATGCGAGCCACGAGGAAGGTGTGATAGAATCGGAGGAGCGGGAAATGATTTATAATGTCTTCGATTTTATTGAAACGATGGCAAAAGACGTCATGATTCCGCGCATAGATATGGTCAGCGTCGGTCTGGATATGACATATGATGAAGTGCTGAATATATTCAAGGAATCCATGTATACCAGGCTTCCAGTCTACGAAGGGCATAAGGACAACATAGTAGGCCTTATTAATATCAAGGACTTCATTCTCCTGACGGATAAAGAAAACTTCCATGTTAAGGATATTCTTAGAGAAGCCTACTACACCTATGAATATAAAAAGACCTCCGATTTGATGATAGAAATGAGGGAAATTGCAGCCAACGTGGCATTTATCATGAATGAATACGGTGCTACCGCCGGTATGATAACCATGGAAGATCTATTAGAGGAAATCGTCGGTGAAATCAGGGATGAATACGACGGAGACGAAGAAGAGCTGATTCAGCAGGTCGATGACAACACTTATCTCGTAGAAGGAGGAATGAAGTTAGACGACATCAATGTTGCCCTGGAAACTAATCTGGAATCCGAGGATTATGATTCCATAGGCGGACTGATTATTGAATCCCTCGACAGACTCCCTTCGGACGAAGAGACCATCGTTACCGCCACCGGCATTACCTTGCAGGTAAAAGGAATCGGACAGAACCGTATTAAAAAAGTACTCATGACACTGCCTGCAAAAACAGAAACAGCTGAACTTGAATCGACAGAAAAAGAGCCCTCTGCCGAATACCTATAATAAATCTAATATTTCCAAAGGGTCGTCGACAAACACCTTGCCGCCGGCCTTTTGCTGTTCTTCCTTTGTCCGGAACCCCCATGTAACCGAAATGCAATCCATCAAAGCATTCTTGGCCGTAGCTATATCCACCTCAGAATCTCCCACATACACAGCGGATTCTCTGGTGCTTTCAAGCATTTTCAACGCTTCAATTACCGTATCAGGAGCCGGCTTTCTGTTAATACCCGCCTTCTCCCCAATTGCTACCTGAATATATTCTGCGAAATACTGTTCCTTCAACTCCTGCACCGCATCATAGTATTTATTCGAAACGATCGCCATCTTATACCCCCTGCTCTTCAATTCTCTAAGCAGTTCCTCTACATGGTCATAAAGCCCTGTCTTATCGTTGCAATGCAAGGAATAATATTCCTTAAAGGCCTCAAACACCTTATCAAACTCCGGATTCTCTTTCCCTTCCGGCACAGAAAGCTCCATCAGCCTCATTACACCATTTCCAACAAAACGTCTGATTTCCTCCATACTCCGAAGAGGCATACCCGCCTCGCCCAGGGCGAAATTCACGCTATCCTTCAAATCCTCCAATGTATTCAATAATGTACCGTCCAAATCAAAAATAACGGTATCCCATTCTTTTTTTTCTAACATTTTTATCTCTCCTTTATTTCTTTATTTGTAATTGATGTAATAAAAGCCCCGATACCATCATTTGACAAAGTCTTACGCATCCTGAACGATGGTAATCCCCCACGATTATAGAATACCGGCATGGATTTGTAAAGAACCTCCTTTTTATCGCTTAGTAATCCCTTAAAAATCATTTTTACTGATTGAAAAACGTTCTCTATATATGGTAGAATAGAAAACAGAATCATACTATAAAAACTAAGGATAGAACACATATGAAAATAGTTAAGAGAATTATTTATGCACTGCTTGGCCTTGTTTTGACAGGTGCTGTCGTTCTTGTCGGAATCATATTATTCGCTGAATACAGCGGCAGACGTTTTACCCCCGGTTCCATCCAGACAGCGGAAGGAATTGAAGACGACAAATCCCGTCTGGTATACGATGAAAACGGCAATGTCGTAGAACTGCCGGATGAAAGCTCTGATTCCTCAGTAACAACCGGACAAGAGACCGCTGACTCCGTGCCGGACGTTCCTTCCGGGGATGCTTCTGCTCCTTCTGCCGGTGAACCCGCAGTAGAAACCGCTGCCGAAATCGAGACAACTTCGGAAGAAGACAACATAGAACGTAATTATGTCATGGACATGGGTGCCAATCTTTTCCATAAGGCGGATTGTCCTTATGTTCAGGATATAAAGCCGGACGACCTTTCCGAAATGACAACCTCCCGCGCGAAGATCTTAAATGCTGGTTATCAGCCTTGTACCTACTGCAATCCATAACTGCTTTGCCGTACCATTTTTCACCTATCCGCATATAGTAAAACTAAGTAAATTGATGGTGATCATATGGCATATACAGTTATTTTAGACGCCGGGCATGGCGGTGCGAATCCCGGCGCAGTTTATAATGGAAGGCAGGAGAAAGACGATGCGCTCCGTCTTACTCTGGCAATTGGCCAGCTGCTCGAAAATGCGGGCATAAATGTGGTCTACACGAGGACCACCGACATATACGAAAGTCCAGCCAGGAAAGCTGCCGAAGCCAATGAGGCAGGAGCCGATTATTTCGTATCCATCCACCGCAATTCCAGTGTATACCCTAATCAGTACACCGGCATCGAGACCTTGGTCTATAGCTTTTACGGACCGGCAGCAGAAATGGCAGCAAATATTAACGAGAATCTTGAAGCACTCGGCTTTGTCAACCAGGGTGTTAATGAGCGCACGAATCTGATTGTTTTAAATCAGACACAAATGCCCTCCTTGTTGGTAGAAGTGGGCTTCATCAATAACGATCAGGACAATATCCTTTTCGACAGCCGTTTTCAGGAGATTGCCCAGGCAATTGCCGACGGGATTATAGATACATTGAACGCACAAGGATAATGTATATTTTTTTTGCGTTAAAGAGGGTATTTCATATGTTTGTGACAAATCACAATTATATATGAAATACCCTCTATTTTCTATTATTTTACTATCGATTGTAAGGCAATCGGAAAGGGTATAAATTTACCCTCTACACTCTCGCTTTAAAGTTCCCTTCCGCGCTCTTATCTCCGGCAAGCGTACTGTATTCCCCTGATTTATTGTAGGAGTCCATCAGATAGCTGTGATTTTCACCCTTGAGGCTCACTGTCGGCTGAGGTGAGTTTTTGATACTTTTCGACTTTTTCCACAGACCCGTAGCATTCAGCACGGTTTCTTCGAATTTCTGAAGAAACTTTCGCAGGCTTCCCTGCTCTTTTTTCAGACCGCTGCTGGCAGCGCCTTCTATATCATTTACTTTTCTTGCGTCTTCCTCTCCGAAATCCGCTTCTTCGTTTCTCCGGCTATCATTTTTAAGAATAGACGTGGCAAGAACCGCCTCTTCCTGCCTGCTGCCCTCACCCTTCTCTCCAGGTGCCGCCGGCATCGATTCCCCGGCAGGAAAAATTGTATTTTTTTCCTCAGTCGCTGCAAGAATGTTCTTCCCACCATCTTTTCCGTCTTCACCCGAATCGTTCCAGAACCTCACCGCCTTAGAAATCACGCTCTTCCATCCATTTGTAAACAAGCTGCAGAAAGAAAAAGCTTCCTGCGTCTGCATTCTCTGCGCTTGTTCCGTTTCTGCGCTGTTTATGCTAGCCCCGCCGCCGCTTTTTAACAAGCCTTCCTCCTCGTGGATACAGTCTGTTACCGAATGCTCATGAGTCTGTGCCTGATAAGAATGATTCAAACCGCTGCTTCTTTCAATCATAAATATTCACCCTCTTTTTCTTTCGAGAAACCGATATCTACAAAGGCATTGTTCTTCTGAATCACTCCAATCCCTTCCACGACATCCTCATCGCTTCCGACCGCTATTCCTATCCTTTTCTTATCCTTAGTCACGAGCATGATGCTATGTGTCTCTTCTCCCACCCGCTCACGCCTAAGTCTTCCCGGGGCATCCTCCATCTTATGATAGACCCATACGATGTCTTGATAATATACATACAGCCATTCACTGACCCCCTGATAAAAAATGAAGTATCTTCCATATCGGACATTGCCGACAATTTGAGCGGTATTGTAATCCATCCGCACCATACTCTCATTGTATTCCTTCCCCGATGCCGCTTCTAACTTCGTTCTTCCCTTCATCTTATGCCTTGCCCTTTCGGCCTTATCTCCCTTATTATGATTCGACCACCATTATTTCTTTTATAGTTATATCGGCAATTTCCGAATAACTGCACACTGCAATACTGTACTTTTCCATTTTATCACATATCTGGAAATATGCGATATTTTTTTCTTTCTCCTTACGAACAATGCCGCCTCTTACATATTCCCTTTCTCCGGGCTGCTCCTTTGCAAAGCGTATGACAGTACTGTCCATTCCCTGTTTCATTCCCATTCCCGTCAATTTCATATGCGCTTCCTTTACCGCCCACATCCGATAAAACAATTCAGCAAAAAACTTTTCTCCTCGTGACGCTCCAGCCTGTTCCATGTTCTTCTTATCCTCCTCAGAAAAAAAACGAGCCGCGATGCCGGACTTCACCTCTCTGTGTTCCTGAATGTCCGCGCCCACTTCCTCCTCTGATATGGCGCATATCACATAATCGCCGGAATGGGAAAGGCTGAAATAAATATCAGGATAATTATCAAAATAAGGCTTTCCGTTTTCTCCGAAGGAATATGCGAAAGAAAGCGGTATTGCATCCGCCTGCAAACCGCTTTCCTGCGCTTTTAAATCTACGACTCCTGCCTGAAGTAAATATCCTGCGAGGAGACTTCTTTTTTTGTCCGCTTCATTTATGCATTGCCGCACCTTCTCCTGCCTTACCGCATCTATTTTTTTAAGATAGCTGCGGTAAACTGCTTCATCGGATAGTGCTGCAATGTCTGCAATATATAATCTGATCACTTTCTTCTCCGATTTACTACTCTGCAATCTCTTCCTTTAAGTTCAAAGCAATTCCAAGCTCCTCAAGCTGCACTTCGTCTACCACATCCGGTGCGTTCGTAAGGAGGCAGGACGCGTCCTTAACCTTCGGGAATGCCATTACATCCCGAATGCTGTCTGCTTTTACCAAAAGCATGACGAGACGGTCCAATCCGTAAGCCAGTCCGGCGTGAGGAGGCACTCCGTATTTAAAAGCATTTAACAAGAAACCGAAACGATTATAGGCATCTTCTTTTTCAAAGCCAAGCACCTCGAACATCTTCTCCTGCACGTCATTTTGGAAAATTCTAACGGAACCACCGCCCAGCTCTACGCCGTTCAGTACGATATCATATGCCTTCGCGCGTATCCTTCCCGGGTCGCTGTCCATATATTGAAGATCCTCGTCCATAGGCATGGTAAACGGATGGTGCATCGCCACAAAGCGGTCATCCTCCTCGTTCCACTCGAGAAGAGGAAACTCCGTTACCCATAAGAAGCTGAACCGGTTATCATCAATAAGCCCCATCTGCTTGCCCAGCTCCAGACGTAAAGCTCCCAGAACGCTCCAGACGATATTAGTCTTATCCGCGGCAAATAAGAGCAGGTCGCCCTTTTCTCCATCCATAGCCTTTACCAGTTCCTCAAGCTGCGCTTCAGTCATGAATTTGGCAAAGGAAGATTTATAGCTTCCATCCTCTTCTATGCAAAGATAAGCCAGCCCCTTCGCACCATAGCCTTTGGCGAAGTCAACCAAAGCATCGATTTTCTTACGGGGCATAGCTCCTTGTCCCTTAGCGTTAAGGCCTCTTACGGAGCCGCCGTTTTCTAAAGCAGAAGTGAACACTCCGAACCCGCTGCCGGAAACGACTGCGGATACGTCTGTAAGTTCCATTCCGAAACGGGTATCCGGCTTGTCGGAACCGTAACGGTTCATAGCATCTATCCATTTGATGCGAGGAATCGGAAGGTTTACCTCCAGCCCAATAGCATCCTTGCATACCTCTTTGATTAATCTCTCGTTAACGTCGATTACGTCCTCCACATCCACGAAGGACAGCTCCATATCCACCTGCGTGAACTCCGGCTGTCTATCGGCACGCAGATCCTCGTCGCGGAAGCATTTGGCTATCTGGAAATAACGATCGTAACCGGAACACATCAAAAGCTGCTTAAAAAGCTGGGGAGACTGGGGCAGTCCATAAAAAGTCCCCGGATGCACCCGGCTGGGCACCAGATAATCCCTTGCTCCTTCCGGAGTGGACTTGCCGAGTATCGGCGTCTCGATTTCCAAAAAACCTTCCTCCGTCAAAAATCTGCGGATAGACGCGGTAATGTTGCTTCTTAAAATCAAATTTCCCTGCAAATCAGGCCTTCTTAAATCCAAATAACGATATTTCAGGCGAAGCTCTTCCTTCGTCTTGGAATCTGCCTCGATGGGGAAGGGAGGTGTTTCTGCTTCAGATAAAATGCGGGTTTCTTTTGCGCGTATCTCTATATCTCCCGTGGCCAGATTCTCGTTTGCTGCGCCCGCTCTTTTCTCTACCTTGCCGAGGATAGCTACTACGAATTCACTTCTCATCTTTTCTGCCTTCGCAAAGTTGTCAGCGCCGCAGTCGCTCTCCTCGAAGATAATCTGGAGCAGACCGGAACGGTCTCTTAAATCCACAAAAATAATGCCGCCCTTATTTCTCTGCTTCTGTACCCAGCCCATGACTGTTACCGTTTCTCCTGTGTTCGATCCCGACAACTCGCCGCAGCGGTGTGTCCTCTTTAAGCCTTTCATTGATTCTGCCATCTTATCATTTCCTCACAATCTGTCTTCGACAAAGCAATTTTTTGTAATCTATATTTCTATTTTTTTAGGGGATCCTTATAGAATTCCTCGAATTCCATATATCCTTCCGCATTCAACTGCTCTTTCTGGAATTTCTTGTTCTTGTTCATGCGCGCCACAAGCACCTGCATGCCCTTTTGCCGTTCCTCCTGAGCTCTCGCGATGATCTCGCACAGCGCATCTACTTCTACCCCTTTTTCTATAAGGTATGCGATCTTCCTGCTCTCATTGGGAATCTGGAAGCCTTTTTCCTGCATGATGAGTATGATGCGTTCGAAACCTATGGAAAATCCGCAAGCGGGAACATCGTTTCCCGTAAATTTGCCTACCATCTTATCATAACGTCCGCCGCCTCCGCAGCTTCCGCCGAATTCCGGCATCGCAATTTCAAAGATGGTTCCCGTATAATATGACATCCCTCTGACAAGAGTAGGATCGAATACAATTTCGAAATCTGATGCCTTTGTCGCCCTTACGCTTGCTATGATTTCCTGAAGGCTCTGCTCTACCTCCGGCTCCAGTACCCCATTAAGCTTCTCGGCCAAATAAGAAAGACCGTCCTGCGCCGCTTCCATTCCTTTGAACAGTTCCAGATATTTTTCTATGCTTTCCTCAGCAAAACCGCTTTCCTGCAATTCTCCGGCCACTCCCTGGATCCCGATCTTGTCCATTTTATCCAAAATGATAAATACCGTATCATAAGCTTCCTCGGCAAAACCGCTGTAAGCCGCCATTGCCTTCAAAATCCGCCTCTCGTTGATCCGAATCTGGAAATTCTTAAAGCCCAGACGACCTAACGTCGTGGTGGTCGCCAGTATGAGCTCGATTTCCGCCAGATTGGAAGGCTCTCCCAGTATATCTATATCGCACTGCATAAACTGTCTGTAGCGCCCCTTCTGCGGTCTGTCAGCCCTCCATACATTTCCCATCTGCAAGGCTTTAAACGGTGACGGAAGCTCATTGGCATGGTTGGAATAATACCGCACCAGCGGAACCGTCAAATCGTAACGAAGACCTCCGTCCACCAAATCCTCTTCGCTCTTTGCTTCTTCCAGATTCAGTTTTTCTCCGCGCTTTAAAATCTTGAAAATCAGCTTCTCATTTTCTCCGCCCTGCTTGTTGCTTAGATTCGCAATGTTCTCTACGCAGGGAGTCTCGATGGATGAAAAACCGAACTTTCCATAGGTTTCCTTGATTACGCCGATTACATAATCCCGAAGCTGCATTTCCGCAGGCATAATATCTTTCATACCGGTAACCGGCTTCTTACTCAGTGCCATAATTTACGCTCCTATTCCCGATTCAATTCCTTCATTTATTACTTAGTCGATTTTACACTGTTTCTAACGGTTTTTCAAGAAGTTTCCTTTTGCGTTCTATCATCTCGTCAATTCTTTCTATATATAAGGCTACATCTTTCACGTTGTCCATCCGCTCGATCCGTCCGTCACCTAGTACCGCCTTCGATATGCTTCCCGCTCCAAGCGCCGCTATCGTCTGCATTTCTTCCATAATGAGAATGTTATAAATTCCATATTTGCCGGGTTCCGCATAACCTACATTCTCAAAGTTGCCGGACATATTTTTCTGTCTGTACAGATAATAAGGCTCCATTCCCATGACCCTCGCCGCCCGCTCAGCTATTCCCATAGTCTCATCCGTATTCCGAAGGGTCGAAAGTCCCTTCTCCTCAATCCAGCTATTCATTCTCGAGGCGCGCTTAATGGCGAGGGAATGTACTGTCAAGCTGTCGGGGCGCAGCTTTTTTATTTCCTCCATAGTATGAACTACATCTTCTACCGTCTCCCCAGGCAGTCCCAGGATAACATCCATATTGATGTTGTCAAAGCCTTCCTCTCTCGCGGACTCAAACGCCACTTTCACCTGATCTACGGTATGGTGCCTGCCGATCAGTTTCAGCGTTTCCTCTTTCATCGTCTGAGGATTTACCGATATGCGCGTAATATTATGCTTTTTTAATACCCTCAGCTTTTCCCTCGTTATGCTGTCCGCCCGCCCCGCTTCTACCGTAAATTCCTGCAGACGGCTTAAATCAAAAAAGCGCTCCAGAGAGCAAAGCAATCTCTCAAGCTCCTCCGGCTCCAGCGTAGTAGGTGTTCCGCCTCCGATATAGACAGTATCCAACACCTTATCGGACAAAGCCGACGACGTAAAAGCCATCTCCTTTTCCAGCGCCTCCAAATAGTCATCTACCCGGTTTTTCCACGCACAGATGGGATAGGAAGTGAAGGAGCAGTACAGGCAGGTGGTAGGACAAAAGGGTATCCCAATGTACAGGCTGTAGCCGTCTTTATAATGAAGGCGGGAGAGAAGCTCCCTTTCCCGCTTGGCTATATCAATGCTCAAAACGCCTTTTTCTTCGCTGATGAAATAGGTATCCTGCATGAAGCTCATGATCTGTGCTTCTCCCTTTCCCTCCTCAAGCATCGTCATGGGAATCTTCGTAGGACGTATTCCCGTCAGCGTACCCCAAGGCAGCTTTTTTCCAAGCAGCTTGGACAGACTGTTATAAATGAGCTGTTTTAGCAAATTCTTCACCGTCTGCCTATCCGCATCCGGGGAATGGGATATTTCGCTTACCCTCACCTCGGCCTGCGGTTCCTTCTTAAGAGTCATTTTGATAGAGGTCTCGCCAAACTCAATGGCTATCCTGTGATCCTGTTTCTCTCCCTCTGCACGGAGCACCTTTACCTCTTCCTCCGGGTAAAATGCCTTTACCAGGGAATGTATATCGTATTCAAACTGCGCTTTATTTATCCAGACTGTAAGCATCTATTTTTATTCTCCTAACTGATGTTATAACCGCTTTTCATATCTTACCACAACCACATCCGTTTTAGAAGAACCGTTTTGCCCTTTCCCGGCAAAAACGAAAGAAGCCGATTTTTAAATCAGCTTCTTCCAATAAACTTTGATAAATTTAAGTAGATATTGTTAATCCGCCGGTTTCACTTCAAGAAACCTTTTCCACCCAATCGGCGAAAGCAGATAAGAACCCATCAATAAATTTTTGTGTATCCTCATTGCTCAATGCACCATTCTCATCAATCAGAGTGTGGTAAGCACCAATATATGCTTCGGGCTGAGCCAGAGTCAAGACATTGAGAAAGGCGAGCACCTGACGCAGATGATGATTGGCTCCAAAGCCTCCGATCCCTCCCGGCGACTGACTGATTATAGCACCGGGCTTACCGTTCCAAACACTCTGTCCATAAGGTCGTGAACCGATATCAAGCGCATTCTTCAGCGCTGCCGGTATGGAGCGGTTATGTTCGGGTGTGATGAACAGCACGGCGTCCAAAGCCTTTACCTCATCACGGAATGTAACGTATTCCTTGGGATTCACTTCATCATAATCCTGATTATAAAGAGGGAGTCCACTGATATCAATGGTTTTGATCTCGTATCCTGCCGGTGCATTATTTTTAATATAATCTGCGATACTTCCCGAGAAAGAACCCTTTCTCAAACTACCTGTAATGATTCCAATTGTTTTACTCATACTGTTTTCCTCCTGATATTGTTTTTGTCATTTACAAAATTACTGGTTACATACGGTAAATCGTGTCCGGATAAACTGAGGCGCTTCTATTTCATTCAAAATTGCAACCGCCATTGTCCCGCTGGTGACAATGGACTCTCCCGTAGCGGAAGTCAGCAAATCATCCTTGCCCAAGATGGGCACCACGGCCTCCCCGGGAACAAATTCTGCCGAAGGAGATACGCCAACCCAGTTAACATTCTCAACACTGCGTAGAAAGTTCAAGGTTTTGTATGCCTCGATAGGAATAGAAATCCACGAAGCTGCGTCAGGAACGTTCTTTAAGGTATCCAGAAATAAATTTCCCTCCGAATCCAGCAGACTGGCTGCACCAAGTATAAAAAACAGCCGCGGGCTTTCTGTCTCACGAAACAAAGCAATTAGCTTTGCCGCTAAGTCCAGATGCAGATAGGCTTGATCGGGAGCAGTGGCAAAAGCGTTGACGATAACATCGAAACCGGCCAAATCAGATTTGGTCAATTCAAACACATCCTTATTTATCACTTTTGCATCACTTCCTAACAACGAATCTGCTCTCTCTTTGTTTCGCACAATTGCGGTAACGTCATGTCCGCGGGACACACTTTCTTTGTACAGAGCAGTCCCGGCCATGCCGGTTGCGCCAATGATTGCGAGTTTCATTTAATGCACCTCCTTAAAAATAATTATATGAATTCTTTTGTGATTTCCGCCAATGTAATGGCGGAAAGCTTTTTCTCAGTTTCACTTTGTATATTGTCGTATAACTGCTTGAGGGTAACCTCAATCTTCGCTCCCACAGGGCATTGGTGATTAGTATTACCATGGATGGCGAATAAAAGGGGATGGTCCTCCACCGCAAGAAATATATCCAAAAGCGTAATATCTTCTTTTTCTCTTGCGAGACCTGTAACACCGAGCTTTGTACTTGTTTCAATCAGCTTTGCCTGCTTCAGCCGACTCATCAAGCGCCGGACAAGCGCAGGATTTGTATTAATGCTGGATGCAATATACTCAGACGTTACAGGCTCTGTCCCCATCAATGCAATAATACTTAGAATATGAATGCTAACCGATAACTTAGTTGAATACATAAGCTCCTCCTTTTGTAACTATTATAGTTACAAATAATTTCATTGTCAAGTACTTTATTTAACATTTGTATTTTTTTACCATTTTAACTCAATTCTTATTACCATATCTAACCGTATGATAAACCGTAGTCGCTATATCCAGCAGAAAAAAGAAGAGAATCACTATTACGATTCCGTTGATGAGGGAATCTGTATTAAAATAAATCAGCAAATCTCCCTCTGAAGAAAAGACTATTCCGGTCTCCCTCTGCAATGCCTGCATGAAATCTACGTTCCATATAGGCAATACCTTCATGAAGATAAATGTCATAATAAAACCTATAATATCCATTACAATGGTCGTCACCATTACCCGATAGTTATACCTCCCTGCCACGAGCTTCACGAAGTCACTGATGATACCTGCCATAACACTGATAATAAAGAACGGAAGCACTTTCCCCCAGATAGATAAATTAAACAGCGGGATCGATACCATCTCTTCTCCCTGCCTTACCCACGCTCCCATAAGCTGGGGGCTATAAGCAAAGAGAATAATTGCGAGCACGCCGAAAACGATTCCTACCGCACTCTCGCCTCTGCTTATCATTGCCTTCTTATACGGAATCTGAGGAAGCTTTTCCACAGACCATGCCTCCCCCGACAAATCCAGCTTCACATGGTATCTTTGCATAAGGGCAAAAATCAGTGTTATAACGCCGAAAATCTGCAAAAGTGCAGAAGGCAGCGTGATTCCTATATCAAATACCTTCCACCATGTACTGCTGCTTAATAAACCTTCATTCAAAGCGTAGCCCATTCCCGATATAATATCCAATGTTTCATCACTCACTACATGGACCATCGCAGAAATAATATCCGAAAAAAGAATTGCCGCTCCGGCACAGATAAGAACAATTTTTAAAATGTAGCAATATCTGTCATAATATTCCCCACTGATCAGCCCTTCTTTGTCTCCCCGATAGCTTCTCGCCATCTTGGCCGGATCTCCAAGCCCGGTAAGTACCGCTCTTTCGCATTCCTCACGGCTCAATTCTCCGCTGCCCTCCCGTTCCTCTATCATATCCTCGATCAAGGATCTAAGCTCCTGTTCGATATCATCTCTCTGTTTCTCCGGCAAACGCCGTACCACATCGTATAAGTATCTTTCTATCAATTCATTCGATACCTTTTCTTTCACCATATTACTATCATCCTTTCCCACAGACTTATTTCGTCTCCTGCCTCTAAATGGTTCCCTGCTCCAATAAACGATTCATGCTTTCCGTCATTTCTCTCCACTGTGCCGCCAGCTTCTCATACACTACATTGCCCAACTCAGTTCTCTTATAATATTTCCTCGGCTTGTTTCCGTCAGTTTCCCACTCGCTTACGAGCAGTTCCTGCTTCTCCAATCTCCTGAGCAACGGATACAGCGTATTCGTATCTATACTTACACCCTTCTCCTCCATGCTTTTAACAAGGGTATAACCGTATTGCGGCTCATTCAGCTGGCTGAGGACACTGAGTACGATAGTACCTCTTCTAAGTTCCAAAGTCAGCGATGATAATATTTCATTCAGTTCTCCCATAGCTTTCTCCTCCTGTATATTACATTATAGTGTATATTACACACTATTGTCAATAATAAAATAATGGATGATTGTCAGACTCTAGCGCTGACGCGCTGTCACTTTAGTGACATCTTCCTCTTAAGCGGCATGCGCCTCCTGTCCGGAGGGCTTTTGTTCTGCGCGCGAAGCTGCGCATTCTGCCCGAAGGGCTTTTATCTTATAGGAGCACTTTCCTATAAGATAATAAAAAAGCCTTGAAACATTCCTCAGAACGTTCCAAGACTCTTCCTCTTATTCCATCTATTTATCTCACTGGCAAAAAGGATTATATTTCTTCTCCCAGCCTATTTCCGTAGTTTCTCCATGCCCCGGATATACCTTAACCTCACCTGGCAGAACATACAGCCTTTCTTTTATGGACCTTGTAAGCGTACTCATGCTCCCTGTGGGCAGATCAGTCCTCCCCACCGATTCCTGAAAGAGCGTATCTCCGCTTATGAGTATGCCATCTTCCTCGAAATAATAGCAGCAGCCTCCTATCGTATGACCGGGCGTAGCGATAAGCCTGCATGTCATCCCCGCTATGGTTATCTGTGCCCCATCCTCCAAGTATTCGTCCGGCACTACCGTATAGGCGCGCCCCGCCTGCTCGGATACATTATTTACAGAGTTCTCGCACAGAGCCTTTTCTTCCTTATAGGCATATATTTTCGCTCCGCTTAGCTCCCGCAGCCTTTCACTTCCCCATATATGATCGAAATGTCCGTGAGTCAGAAGAATTCCCTTTATCTGAAAACCTTTTTCCTTCAAGGTTTCATAAATATAATCTCCGGAATCCGCCGGATCGATAAATATTGCATCGCCGCTGCCTTCCCTGTATAAAAAATAACAATTGGTCTGACAGATACCGAGCACCATACGCCCTATTTTCAAATTCGCCATTCCGTTAATCCTTCTCCTTTCGCGGCTCAGCCGGTAGTCCTTTCAATATCAATAACACTTTCAACGCCTCTTATTTTATCGATAATTCGATTCAATTCTTCCCTGCTTCCTATTTCAAAGGAAGTGGATAAGGTTGCAAGTCCCTGCTTGCTCGTTCTTGTATTCATAGATAAAATATCCACGTTCTTCTCCGTAAGCGCGCGGGATATATCCGCAAGAAGACCGCTTCTGTTATTGGCGAATATCCTGATTTCCGCGAAATATTTCTCGCCGGTAATCTCCTCTGTGGACTGCTGCCACTCCGCATCGATAAGCCTCACTCTTTCCATCTCGGGCATATTAATAACATTGACGCAATCCGTCCGATGGATAGACACTCCTCTTCCGCGAGTGACAAAGCCGACGATCTCATCTCCGGGAACCGGACTGCAGCATTTGGAAAAACGCACGGCCACGTCATGAATTCCTTTTACTACGATGCCGCTCCCTGATTTGGCCTGCGCTTTTTTCTGATAATTGCCATCAGCAACGGAAGCCAGCACATCTTCGTCCGTCAGCGCCTTTTTATGCGCCTTATCGTAAAGCTCCTGCATCTTGTTGATGATCTGACCTTCCTTCAAGCCGCCGTGTCCCACGGCGGCATAGACGGAATCCCAATCTTTGAAGCCGTACTTTTTCATAATGGCATTCATATATTCAGGCTTCATAATATCTATGGTATTAATCGCTTTTGCCTTGCAATAGGCCGACAAAAGTTCCTTGCCCTTAACGATATTATCTTCCTTAAGCTCATTCTTGAACCACTGGTTGATCTTGCTCTTCGCCTGCGTGCTCTTTACTACATTCAGCCAGTCGCGGCTGGGACCCTTGGAATTCTGAGAGGTCATAATCTCGATTCGGTCACCGTTTTTAATTTCATAATCTATGGTTACAAGCTTACCGTTCACTCTCGCGCCAATCATCTTGTTTCCTACCGCACTGTGGATGCTGTATGCGAAATCAATAGGGGTAGAGCCGGCCGGAAGATTCTTAACATCACCCGTGGGTGTGAAGCAATAAACGCTGTCAGAGAACAGATCCAAATCGCTCTTTAACAGATTCATAAACTCCATATTGTCGGACATATCCCTTTGCCACTCCAGAATCTGTCTGAGCCATACGAGCTTCTCTTCTTCCCGCTCCTCCGCCTTCTTCCCGTCAGAGGCTTCCTTATATTTCCAATGGGCGGCAATACCGTACTCCGCCGCCTTGTGCATTTCATAGGTACGTATCTGTATCTCGAAAGGCTGGCCGTTGGAACCGATTAAAGTCGTATGAAGAGACTGGTACATATTGGCCTTAGGCATAGCGATATAGTCCTTGAAGCGCCCTGGAATGGGCTTATACATCTCGTGAATAACGCCCAGGGCCGCATAGCAGTCCTTCACGGTATCAACGATAATCCTGACCGCGAACAAATCGTAGATCTGATCGATGGTCTTATCCTGATTCTTCATCTTCTTATAAATGCTGAAAAAATGCTTGATACGGCCGTCCACCTGTGCCTTGATATCGGCGTTTTCTATATGCTGCATAACTTCGTTTACAATACCCTGGATATATTCTTCCCGCTCGCTTCTGCGAATGGCTATCTTATCCACTAAGTCATAATATACTTCAGGCTCCAGATATTTCAGGGATAAATCATCCAGTTCCACCTTTATCTTAGAAATACCAAGCCTTTGCGCAATAGGCGCATAAATATCAAGCGTTTCCCTTGCAATCCTCTGCTGCTTCTCGGAAGGCATATGCTTCAGAGTACGCATATTGTGCAGCCTATCCGCGAGTTTGATCAAAATGACTCTGATATCTTTTGCCATAGCAAGAAACATCTTGCGCAAGTTTTCCGCCTGAATCTCCAACTTATCCGGAGTCTTGCCTTCATTGTCTCCCGTAAGCTGCAATTGCTGCAGCTTAGTAACGCCGTCTACCAAAAGCACTACGTCCGAACCGAACTCCCGCTCGATCTCCTCTTCCGTCAAAATGGTATCTTCTACCACATCGTGCATCAGCCCTGCGGCGATGGTCTCTTTATCCAGCTCCAGATCCGCCAGTATGATCGCTACGCATAAAGGGTGAATGATATATGGCTCGCCAGACTTTCTGACCTGATCCTTATGGGCATCATAGGCTACCTTGTAAGCCTTCTCAATCAACGATATATCATCGGAGGGATGATATTTGCGCACACGGAAAATAAGGTCCTGGAACAACTGCTCAGGACTTTGAAATTCCTGAATGGCTTCAATCCTTCCGTCATCGAAAACCATCTCGCTAATATCGGTTGTCATCTGTTTCTTTTCTTCTGTCATATTCATCACCGGCCATATTCTTAATGAATTATATCCAATTTTCACCCAATACTTTTAAAACAGCCCCTATTTTCCCTCGTAACAAATCGCAGATTCCAATCTGTAATTCTTTAATCTTTCCCGGCCCTTAAGTCCCGCCAGTTCAATCATAACGACGATTCCTACCACTTCTCCGCCTAACGACTCGATCAAACGTATCATGGCCTCCGTCGTTCCGCCCGTAGCGATTAGATCATCCACGATCAGAATCTTCTGCCCCTGTTTGATGGAATCCTTATGCATCTCTATGGTTGCCGTTCCGTACTCCAATTCGTACTCTATGGACACCGTTTCACAAGGAAGCTTTCCTTTTTTCCGAATCAGTACAAAAGGCTTTTTCAAATTATATGCGATGGGTGTTCCGAAAATAAATCCCCTCGATTCCGGTCCTACTACCACGTCGAATTCCAAATCCTTTACCATATCCTGCATGGTATCTACAGCAAGCTGCAGTCCGTCCGCATCCTGCAGAACACTTGTCACATCTCTGAAAATAATGCCCTCCTCCGGAAAATCCGGGATACTCCTCACATATTCTTCCAATTGCTTCATCGTTTCCGTCTCCATTTCTGCTTTCGTCATCCAAAATTTTTAAGTCCGTCTTATTTCGCCGGAACAATCTCAATCCAGTAATTGTCTGGATCGTTTATGAAATAAATTCCCATCGCCGCATTTTCGAAACAGATACAGCCCATTTCCTCATGCTTTTTATGAGCGGCATCCATATCCTCCGTCACGAAGGCAAGATGGAATTCATTATCCCCCAAATCATAATTATCCTTTTCCCAGTCGCGAAGCCATGTCAGTTCCAGCTGGTGTCCCGTAGTCCCATCGCCCATAAAAACAAGCTCAAAGCTGCCGTCCGACGCCTTTTTTCTTCTTATTTCCTCAAGCCCTAACGCTTCTTTATAAAAATTCACGGACTTTTCCAAATCAATTACGTTAAAATTATTATGCGCAAATGTAAATTTCATATTTGGCTCTATTCCTTTCAGTGTTCCCGCTTTTTGTGTCGAATCCCATTATATTATTAATTTTTTATTAAGTCAATCAATATGCTCTGCTTCGAAGTACGCATCGATTCCGTCCGCAATACCTTTCGCTATTTTATCCTGATATTCCTCTGTGGCCATGAGCGCGTCCTCCCCGGGGTTAGTCATGAACCCCATTTCCAAAATGGTTACAGGAACCGCTGCCCAATTGATTCCGCTCATGGTATCCGTCTCCCATACATTCCTCTTCTTCGCTTCAGTAGCACCGGTCATACCGTCCAGCACATGCTCCGACAGACTTCTGCTCTCCTCGTACAATTCTCCGTTGTAAGGATTGGAGGCAGTCTGGCAGATCGTCATGGCACCGTTTGCCTTACTGTTCGCAGAACCGTCCGCATGAATGCGGATAAAGGCATCAGCTCCCGCCTCATTGGCAATCTGCGCACGCTCTGCGTTGCTGATATCCACGTCATTCGTCTCTCTTATCATCAGGACCTCATAACCTCTTGACGTCAGTTCTTCCTTCAGCTTGAGCGACACGGCAAGGGTCAGCTCATACTCTTTCAATCCGCTTACCACGCCACTTGTGCCGCCTGCGACCTTCGCCTTTTTTTCCTTTGCTCCCGGTCCGACAGGCTCCTTTTCGTTATTTCCTTTTTCCTGATGTCCCGCGTCCACAGCAATGAGTTTCATATCTTCAGCCTTCTGCTCCGGTTTTACCGTTCCTGCCGTCAGAAAAAGCTGTCCGGCTAAAAGTGCTGCACTCAAAATCAATATTTTCCCTTTTCGCATTTCCATCACCTTCATTATTCTTCCCTTTTTGACTCCCTATCATATCGAAATATGTACAGATTATATCAAAAAAATCGACGTATGACTACCGAATAATACCAATAAACTCTTTTGTTGAGGAATAGTAATGAGGCCGCAACCCTTTTGGTATTGCAGCCTCAGACTTAAAATCAGAAAAGTCCGTATCGAGAGTTTTCCTGATCTACAATATATCGATGTCGTTTTACCCGGGCAGGATTACATCATTCCGCCCATTCCTCCTGCCGGCATAGCGGGAGCATCTTCCTTGATGTTCGCTACAACAGATTCGGTAGTAAGGAGTGTGGATGCTACACTGGTAGCGTTCTGAAGCGCGCTTCTCGTTACCTTTGCCGGGTCGAGGATGCCTTCGGCAACCATATCCACATATTTTTCTTTCAAAGCATCAAAGCCTATACCTACTTTAGACTCTCTCACATTATTGATAATTACTGCACCTTCAAGACCTGCGTTTGCAGCAATATGGAATAAAGGAGCATCCAAAGCCTTCAGAACGATCTTAGCGCCTGTCTTCTCGTCGCCGTCCAAAGTCTCCGCAAGCTTTTCAACTTCCTTAGAAGCGTGGATGTATGCAGAACCACCGCCTGCGATGATACCTTCCTCCGCAGCCGCTCTCGTCGCATTAAGAGCATCCTCCATGCGCAGCTTCGCTTCTTTCATTTCCGTTTCCGTAGCCGCTCCTACACGGATAACAGCTACGCCGCCCGCCAGTTTTGCCAGACGTTCCTGTAACTTTTCTTTGTCAAAGTCCGAAGTTGTTTCTTCAATCTGGTTTTTAATCTGAGCAATTCTAGCCTGAATCGCTTCTTTATTGCCTTCGCCGTCAACAATTACTGTATTTTCCTTCTGTATCTTAACAGATTTCGCACGGCCTAACTGAGCCATCGTAGTTTCTTTTAAATCTAATCCCAGCTCTTCGCTGATCACCTGACCGCCGGTAAGAATCGCGATATCCTCAAGCATCGCTTTTCTTCTGTCTCCATATCCCGGTGCCTTTACCGCAACTACATTGAAGGTGCCGCGCAGCTTATTTACGATCAAAGTCGTAAGCGCCTCGCCTTCCACATCCTCTGCAACAATAAGTAATTTCGCGCCGGACTGTACCACCTGCTCTAATAAAGGCAGGATCTCCTGAATGCTGGAAAGCTTTTTATCCGTAATAAGAATGTAAGGATCATCCAAAACAGCTTCCATCTTATCCATATCCGTCGCCATGTACGCGGAAATATATCCTCTGTCGAACTGCATACCTTCTACCAGATCCAGTTCTGTCAGCATCGTCTTGGACTCCTCGATGGTGATAACTCCGTCGCCGGATACTTTCTCCATAGCGTCCGCTACCATCTGGCCCACTTCCTCATCGCCGGAGGAAACTGCTGCTACTCTGGCAAACTGCTCTTTTCCGTTTACCTTGGAGCTCATCTTCGCAATAGCTTCTACCGCACATTCCGTAGCTTTCTTCATACCTTTTCTCAAGATAATCGGGTTAGCACCCGCCGCAAGATTCTTAATTCCTTCATTTACCATAGCCTGAGCCAGTACTGTCGCTGTGGTAGTACCATCGCCTGCTACATCGTTCGTCTTCGTAGCAACTTCCTTTACGAGCTGTGCGCCCATATTTTCGAAGGCATCCTCCAGCTCAATTTCCTTCGCAATCGTAACGCCGTCATTTGTGATGAGAGGCGCTCCAAAGGATTTATCGAGAACTACATTTCTTCCTTTCGGTCCCAAAGTTACTCTTACCGTATTTGCCAGCTTATTAACGCCGACTTCCAAAGCTGCACGGGCTTCTGCACCATTTTTCAATTCTTTTGCCATGATTTTAAAACCTCCTGAATATTTGTCCTTATATTTTACTGAATAACTGCCAAAATATCACTCTGCTTTACAATGATAAATTCTTCCTCTTCGATCTTGACATCCGTTCCTGCATATTTGGAATAAATAACATTATCGCCGACCTTTACTTCCATCTTAACTTCCTTACCGTCGATCATTCCGCCGGGTCCCACCGCAACTACTTCTGCCTGCTGGGGCTTCTCCTTATTCTGTCCGGGAAGAACAATACCCGATTTGGTTGTTTCTTCTGCAATCAACTGTTTCAAAATTACTCTGTCGCCCAATGGTACTAATTTCATTTTAATGCCTCCTTATATCAAATTTCATTCTGTAATTTATGAATTACTAGCACTCTTTACTATCGAGTGCTAATCACTAATCCATATATTAGATTTATATGCACATATTTGCAACTGTAATCACAGAACTCAAACGCTCTATTTTCTCACTTTTCTCATATTATCTCTTTTTATCTCTCATTTTCTCACCTTTTACATATATTAACTATTTTATAATTATTTTATAATTACATTTTCTTCCCTTTTTTTAAGATGGCAGCTCAACAAAATTATGCCATCATAAAGTCATATTTATACCCTAAGCAATAACAAATGTGTGCTTCGCACACCCTGGCGACTAAATACTTTGCCCCCGCAACTTTCTATAATCCTCTTTCTAATCTCTCCCGATACCCCACGGCACTCTTTATCTCCATCTTATTCTGAAGCATCTCATATTCCGCATCGGAAATCAAATCCTGAATATGTTCCTCCACATTCGTCTTAATAACAAATCCCACCGCAACCGACGGTGCCAGCACGGTATCGCCTTCATAAGCCAAGCATGCCTCCTGCACCCGCCTGCAATATTCCTCCGCCTCGTTTTCTTCTGCCATAGGAATCAACACGAGAAAAACATCGCCCTCGATCCTTCCGATGATGTATTCTGCCCTCGCTTCATTCATAACGATGGAAGCCACGAGCTGTATAAGGCTGTCGCTCTTTTCCACTCCGAATTTATCGTATACAAACTTCCAGTCATTAATATTAATAAGTGCAACCGCAACCGGTACGACCTCAGAGCGATCCAACACGTTCATCCTGCTCTCAATATATGCCTTGCTGCATACTCCCGTCAGGACATCCTCCTTCATATTGCATCCGCCCTGATAGCGCTCCTTCTCAGACTTCTTATCCATCCTCTCCATATAGGAAACAGCTTCTCTGCCCATATATGTTTCAGTTCCCAGCCTGGTCAAAAGGGAAAACGCTGCATCCAACAGTTTCTCTGCGTTTGCCAGTTTCTCTCCGGCGACCTTGTTATACCTGACATACCAATATCCCACCGTATACCCGCAGATTTGCAAATCTATACCGGGCGCATTTATAACATCGGGGCTAAATCCCGAAAAGTCTCCTATCTCCAGCACCTTCTCACCGTACCGGTCCGTCAGCAATATCTCTACTCCAAATTCTTCGGCAATCGTACTGAAAAATTCCATAAGATAATCAATAGTGAATAAACTTTTAACCGTATAGCTCTTAATGTTTTCCTTTATTCTATTTTCAAAAGAAACTGTATCATAATTCATGGTATATGCGCCTCCCTCTGCCTAAGGTTCCGTTCTACCTGGATGCCGAAAAAGATATCTCCGCAGCATCCGTTTTATAAGTTTCCTGATATCCGTCTACGTTGAAAATATGACGGACTTCTCCCTGCACTGCTTCACTGCTGCCTTCCTCCTCTGCCTTCTCCGGAAGTCTTTTGTATTCATCACTTTTCTTGAATTCCTTATAGGCATCCGTGAGTGCGGCAATTATCATCTCTTTATCCGGATCTTTATCACTTAAGCTATTTACAGCCGTCTGATAAACCGTCTCCGCCTCCTGCTTGGAGCGGCAGGCCTGAAGTCTGTTCTCCAGCGCTTTTCGCATAAGATGTGCCCGCAGGGCCTTGGCGTACAGAATCGGATTATTCTTCGCCAGATAACTCATCTCCGCAGAGGTCAGTTCCTTCCCCGCCTGAAGCTTCGCATATATTCTCGCCTCATATTTCGCTTTATCCTCTTCGCTTTGTCCTGCGCCTTCACAATAGACATAGTTCAGAACCTGCTGCCCGAAAGCTGCCCGTACATCCTCCGTATCCGCCGGAATCGGCTGTGTGTTCATCCTTATGCTGTTATCTAAATTTATGCTCATTAGCATAGATATACTACCTCCTCCTTCCAAACCTTCTATAGCTGCCCGTCCACAATGAGGCCCTTCAAGTCCTCTTCCAGAAGCTCCATATCCTTCAAGATTTTATCCAGCTTCTTCTGTAGTTCATCCTGAATCGCTGCATTGGTGTTCATCGTCTCTACGATCTCCTCCTGTTCTTCCTTCTCTCCCTTTATATCTTCCAGCTTCTCTTCTTGTTCTTTCTTCTTCTCATCTGCTTCCTTCGCTGCCTCTACCAGCTCATCCATCTCCTCATCGATATGCTCCTTAGCCTCCGCCCTAAGCATGCCGACAATTGCATCGGAAGCCGCCTTAATGATACTATCCGCTCCATTCATCGCATCTACCATGCCTTTTTGCTCTAGCACAGACAGCTTGGCATCCGTAAGCGCACTGACGCATCCCGCGATTGCTATATCCATAACATCTATCAAAGAATCGCAGTTTTCTATTACATCATCCGATGCCAAAGATTTTCTTTGATATTCCGTCAGCTCGCCCATGTTTGCAACCCGTTCAAGCTCCTCTTCGCTCAAACTTCCCAAATCATTGTTTCTCTGTGCGGTGCGGGCCTTGCGAAGCAGTTCCAGATCCTGCTGTTCCTGACTTTCATCCTCGATACCGTAAGTCTCCTTTAGCTTGTCCTGTCGCTTCAGCGCGTTGTCTTTTCGCTGGTTCAGTTCATTTCTCTGCTCCTTCAGCTCGGCGATCTTACTGCGAATCTCATTTAAGCTGTCGCTCACTTTCTCGTCGCTTTCAAACTGATCCATGATGACCTTCGCCGCCTGCTTTCTTGCCTGCGCCCGCTTGCTCTCCACCCGGTCAGACATTATTGCATCTATATCTCCGGCAAAAATAACGCTTTTATTTCCCTGCTCCTTTTTCGCCTCTTCCTTACTATTTTTACTCTTTTCCACGCCGATGCCAAAGCCTGTGGTTCCTTCTAATCCTGTGGTTTGCATTTTATCCCCCTATTCCATTTTCGCCTTTTTTGACCTCATTTGTTTCTATACTTATGTATATCGGTTGATATTGATAATCTATTAACATTTCTTTGAAGGCAGTTAACGGCCTCAGACATCTTCCACCGATACACTCATGCTGATAACTCCTATTACAGCCACCACAGCTCCTACCAAAAGTGTCATGCCGGCACCATAATCATCCAGCATCTTTCCGCCAACCACACTGGCGAACACCCCGCCCAGCGTGATTGCTGTCGTCACGAGAGACTGTCCCTTCACCATATCCGCCCTGTCGAGCAGCTTGCTCACGTAATAAACAGAGGCCGGAATGAACAGCGCATAGCCTCCCGCCTGAAATAACTGAGCTGCATAAATCATGCCGACTGACCCTGCCATAAAATACAGGATACTTTTCACAGCAAAAAAGAGGCCGGATATCCGAAGCAAGGTCTTGCAGCTTACCCTCTGCACCAGTTTTATGAAAAATATCATAGCCGGCAGCTCCATTACTGCTGAAATAGAGCTTGCTACTCCCATACTCGCGCTGTCGCCGCCTACATTCTCGATAATCTGATATAAGAAATTACAGCTAAGTACATGATAATAAAAAATAAACGTGATTCCAATTAGGAAAACAAAAAATTTCTTATGGGATACCAAGAAAGAGACCAGGCCTTGCGCTTTCTTTTCCTGCGCATCTTTTTTCTTATTTAATCTCCCCGCTTTCCATTCCCCTTTGTGTGCTGCCAGAACACCTACGCTGGCAAACAGACCCAGCGTGAGAATCGCCGCGGAAAAAGGTATCAAGGCGGTAGGATTATATTTTAGTAAGACCCCCATCACGGTGGATACCATTGCATAACAAAAAGAACCGCAAGCCCTGCATACTCCGAAATTGATAAAGATCCCTCTTTCCTCCAGCTGTACGGACATCGTATTCACAAAAGGCTGGATCACCATGATACCTATGAGCGAAAACGTAATAAAAGCCGACACCAGAAACGACGCCCCGACGCCAATAGTAAGCCCCGCCGACGTCAGTAAGATGATCGCTGCCCCCACCCATATGATTCCCTTCAAGGTTATTTTCTCATATTTATCTGCGAGACTCGCGATCATTGGCTGCAAAAACACAGCGGCCACGTTAGACAAAGCTATAATGATTCCTATCTCCGAATTGGTGTATCCCCTATCCAGCAGGAATATCGCAGTAAATCCTAATAAAGAGCAAAAAGCTGCCCAATAGAATCCTTGGACAGCCGCATATTTTATCGTATATTTTTTATTGTCGGACATCGCCACTCCCCTCCAGTTTCTCATCTGTTCATAGCTACATCATAACAGCTACTGCCATGGGAACGCAAGACAATATATTGACTGCAATTAAATAAGATTATGCTTCTTTCAGTTTCCTGCTACCCGCAATTCCAAAAAGCAGCAGAATAGGGAATACGATCGCAGCCAAAATACCGACTTTCAAATTGTCTCCGAAATAGCTGGAAACTATTCCTACCACCGTTGGCCCGCCCGAGCAGCCCAAGTCGCCTGCCAGCGCCAGCAGAGCGAACATCGCCGTTCCTCCGCCGCGGATAGCCGCTGCTGCCTTGCTGAACGTGCCGGGCCAGAGAATTCCCACCGAAAGTCCGCATAACGCACATCCTACCAATCCCAGCGCCGGAACGGGTATGAGCGATATGCCAAGATAGGACACTGCACACAACAGTACGCTGTATCCCATAAAGCGGTCCAGGTTAATTTTTTCGCCGTATTTTCCATAGAATACTCTCGATATACCCATCATTGTAGCAAAAGACATAGGCCCTGCCAAATCTCCCACTGTCTTGCTCACTCCCAGGCCATTTTCCGCAAAGGTGGATGCCCACTGGCTGACCGCCTGCTCGCTGGCTCCCGCACATACCATCATAAGCATCAGCACCCAGAATATCTTCTTGGAAAAAAGCTCCTTTATCGTCAGTCCCGTTTCACCTTCTCCGATAAGCGAGGCGATAGGAGCCTTTGCAAATATCACTGCGTTTATAACCGGGATAAACGCCCATACCAGCGCCAACAGTTTCCAATTAGAGATACCGAACGCGCGGAAGAATATCGTGGAAATCAGAACTACTCCCACATGTCCCCAGCAATAGAAGGAATGCAGCAGACTCATTGCCTTTTCCTTATTATCCGTAGGACAGGCCTCCATCACCGGACTTACCAGCACTTCAAGAATCCCGCCTCCTACCGCATAAATTATTACCGCCATGAGCAGTCCGATAAACGGGTCGAAAAATAACTCCGGCAATATCGTAAGGGATATCAAACCGGCAGCCACGAAAATATGGGCAAGCAGCATAGATGCCCTATAGCCAATTTTGTCCACAAAACCCACGGACAGCATGTCCACCAGAAGCTGGATACCAAAATTGATGGTAATGAGCATGGTGATTTTCGCAAGGGGTATTTCGTAGCTATTTTGAAAGGTCAGAAATAGCAGCGGAACAAAATTATTCACGATCGCCTGTACTATATATGCAATGAAACAGGCGTTGATCGTTTTCTTATAGCCGTTCTTCATAGAGCTGATCCTCGTTCTCTCTCGATTTTATCTCGTGTCAGTCACACGTTTTTGCATTATATCACAATCTTCATCTTCATTGTTTGCATTATTTCTTCAATTTATGATAAAATATCTTCAAGCAATGCAAAAGGAGAGGACGTATACATTATGCAGGTCACAGAAATCATTACGGATGATACCTTACGGGAAACACGAACTCATGGAAGCTCAGATTTTCAATTCGAATATTACTTTGATGATATTAAGAAATTCAATAAACAGTATGTGGAATGGCACTGGCACAACGAAATTGAAATCATTTTCGTAGACCGGGGCCCCATCGATTGCCTGATTGGAAATGAGCGTATCCGCATCCATGCCGGTGACGGTATGTTCATTAACAGCGGCATCATCCACCGTTTCGAATCACCTGCCACTGGGCATATGCCTAATATCTTATTTACCCCCGAGTTCATCGCTCCCAGCGCCTCTCTCGTATATAAGAAATATGTATATCCCATCATATCCTCTAACTGCTCCTACGTCTTATTAAAGTCCAATGTGGCATGGCAGGCAGATATTCTGAATACGCTGCACCGCATTTATGAAGAAGCGCAGACTCGGGGACTGATGCGGGAACTCACCCTGCAAACCCTTGTCTGCTCCATGTGGTCCGAATTATTTGTACAAATACAAAGCTCTTTGTCTCAAAGAAACGCAGAAGGAAATATTTTCATCCAGCCTCGTTTACAAATGATGCTGCAATTCATATCCGAGGAATATTCCCGGAAGATATCTCTCAAGGATATCGCCGCTTCCGCCAATATAAGCAAGAGCGAGGCACTTCGCTGCTTCCACTTTGGCGTCCAGACGACGCCTGTCAATTATTTGATTGAATACCGCTTAAACCGGGCCAGGGAAGCGCTGTCAACAACCAAAAGCACCGTTACCGCCGTCGCTTTGAGTACGGGCTTCGATAATGTGGGGTATTTCTGCAGACTTTTCAAAAAGACCTACGGAATATCTCCCAAGGCTTTTCAAAAACGATGAGCAGCTACAAGTTATATGATAGAATACTTATTCCTGCCCTCCGACTTCGATTTATACAGTCCCTTATCCACTCTTTTGAACACCTTGCTCATAGTATCCGTTTCCTGCATCTTGGTTATACCTATGCTTACCGTTACTTCCTTATCATAGTCCAGTTTTATTCCCTTTAATATTTTATTCAATTTATCGACCGTACTGATCACACCTTCCTCAGTGCCATAATAAATGATAGAAAATTCATCTCCTCCCCACCTGGAAAGAAGAGATTCTTTATTCAGCAGGGGATTCAGCCCTCTGGCAATCTCGCTCAACACCCTGTCCCCCGTGCTGTGACCGTAACTATCATTTATTTCCTTAAATAAATCCACATCGAACAGCACGATATAAATCTCTTTTTCAAAATGCTCCTTCGTATCGATAATCCCTTCCAGTTTTATATCAAAGATACGCCTATTGCTAATATTGGTAAGCACGTCTTTACTCGCCAGATACTCCAGCTTCTCGTTCGCCTCCCGAAGCTGTATACTATACTCGTTCAACTTCTCCCTCTCCCTGATATATGTATCGGAATACAGAGTAAGGATCAGAAAACCTCCGACTAAGGTTATCGGAAGCTGTATGAGCCTATCCATAAACAGCATATCATAATCATAGACCTTCAATATCTCAGGAAATCGATACTCGATATAAAACAAAACCGCTACCGTCAGTCCCAAAATAACTAAAAGTATTTTTCTGAGCCTATTCTCATAAAGCAGGATAATACCTATCATAATCAAGAACAAATATGCCGTTGCACTGCTGTTCCCTCTTCCGCCGTTCAGCCAGCCAACAGGAAGAATCACTAAGATAATATTCAAACTGAGAAACAGTTGCAAATAAGACTCATAAACACTCTTACTCCCTAAAATAGATAAAACTGAAACAAAAAGCAAATAAAACCATTTATAATTAGCGCTCATCGGATACTTCGTTATCACATTCCCGATCACACACATGATAGAAAGGAAGAATGTCATTATACTAATATAATAAAAAGCTCTATTCCTAATATCTACACTTCGCTCCATCCAATACCTCTATTCCATTACGTACACCGGATAACTCTGTTTTGTCTTCTGTAATCAACTATTAGAACCTTGTCAAATGATGGTATACTTCTCCTTTAAAAATCCCGCCTCCGTATACGGAATCACAAAATTCAAAATCCCCGCCGCATGAGGCGAAATAATATACTCATTCCCGATAACATGAAAGCCTCTCTCTCCCAGATACCAAGTGTCCTCCGTCAGCAAATCTCCGACACTGCTCTCATATCCTTCAAAAAACATCCCCGTATATTTCTCCTGCTTCGTCTGCTCCAAAATTGCATTCGTAATTTCCTTAACCGCCATCCTTTCATCCGTAGTTACATCCGCAAGCGTCAGCCTGTTTCCTGTCTTTGGATCGAAGTTCAAAGCTGCCTCCATCGTATTGGGATGAGCTCCGCCCATATAAGACGATGCAGTCACAAGAAAGCTGATGACCCTTTCATCGGCCCTTTTCAGGGAAAAGACCGTTTGCATATCATAGCCGTACCAATTGTCCCTGCCTCTGGTTATATAATCCTCATCTGCCCATTTCTTCGCATCCTCCACAGACATTCCATGCAAATTAAAGGTTCTGATATAATTGTTGATCGCCTGTGATGCCTCTTTATTTCCGGCAATATCCACCGTAGGTATGGTTTCTTTGATAGTAAGAAGTACCGTCTTATCTTTCGCGGTATATTCCTCGGTTTTCTCTTCAAAAGTAACATTTATTACCTGCTTTTCCGCGTCATTCCCCTCCCTTTTCTTTTACCTCTCCTACCTCTTCTTTCATTTAACTCTTTTTTCAGGAATGAAGCTATCAAAAATAAATAAATCGAAGTCCTTCTTCCTCATATCGAGCTGCTGCTGTGTCTTTATAGTCCACGCCACCGCAAGATTCCCAAACAATCTTCTGCATATCCATCTGGATGGCATTCTATGATATTTATGATTATATGCAATAAAATCCGGTTTCGTTACACAATTCAGGAGCAAATGCTCCAAAGAAAAGTACAGCGGCCCCTTCAGACCATTTTCCTTCTTAAATACATCCGAAAGTTGCCCCCGCATAACCTCCTTGCGGTGCTTCTTATACCAGATAAGTCCGAGCGGATTAAAGGATTCTATACAATAGGCTCCCTTATACTCCTTCAACAGCCTGTCAGCCAGCTCACAGACGGAAACATCCGTCCATTCAATTTTAAGTTCCACAATCAAAGGAATCTTACCGTCCGCCAGTTTCAGAAAATCCTCGAACCTCGGTATCTTCTCATCGGAACGGTACAGATGAAACTGCTGAAGCTCATCATACGTATAGTCCGAAACTTTCCCTTCCTCACCGCACACTCTCTTAAGCGTGAAATCATGGAATACGACGGGTATCTTGTCCTTGGTAAGCTGCACGTCGAGCTCCACCCCGAAGCCTCTGTCTATCGCCTTTTTTAATGCCTTTAATGAATTTTCAGGAGCGTCTCCTTCGTTATCGTGCAACCCTCTATGCGCGTATAAGACTCCCATAAAAGGAGTCTTATCAGGCTTGTGCACCATACGGGGCATGATAGCCAATAAATATAGTACCGCTAAAATTATTATAATGCTGATTATCACTGTCATTTTTCTGTCCTTCGTATCATTTAAAATTTAATCGTCTAAATCGAAGTTCTCCAATGCTGCCTTCTTTTTCACCGGCTTGGAATCTCCATGGCGCACCTGCATCATCGTAAGAAAGGCCGCCGCCGAAAATAGAAATGCATAAGGGAACAATGTCCTATAGGAAATGCTCTCTAATAAGAAGCCCGACAGAATCGGGGTAAATATCTGCGCCGCCATAGAAAAGGTATAATAGGTTCCCGTGGATTTGCCGATGTCGTTTCCCCTGCTCATCTCCACGATCATAGGGTAAGAATTCACATTGATGGCCGCCCATCCTATACCGATAAGCGCAAAGGCTATATTGATCGCCGGATGATAGGTGCCTGCAAATATCGCCGCGAAATAACATGCACTCATCACAACAATGCCACCCATTATCGTCTTTTTACGCCCTATCCTGCTCGCAATACTTCCGATGGGAATGTAGCTGAGTATAGCCGCCACCGTCGCTACCATCAGACAATCCGCAAAGCCTCCTCCCTCCATATTCCACACAACTCCCGTGTATCTGGAAAATGCAGTGGTTACTGCATTATAAGCTGCAAACCATAGGAAAATCGAAGCCAAAAGGAAAACCATGCTTCGCTTAACATCCTTCGGCATAGCTTCTTTCGCAACATCCTCTTTCGTCTCCCCAACCGCCGCGTCGATAATCTCTCCGCTTTCCGCCTCATAAGCCTCTACCTCCGCTTCCACCAAAGCCGCAACCTTCTTCTCCCTAATGGCGAAAAACAGTACGGCAACTGCAACGAACATCAGACCGCCTATGCTGACAAACAGCGGAAAATAATCCGGGCGTTTGCCTGGACCCACGAGAAACTTTATCATAAGCAGCGCATAGACACCACCTACGGCCCCCATCAAATTGATGATCGCATTCGCCTTACTTCGCAAACGGTTTGGCGTCAGATCCGGCATGAGCGCTACTGCGGGAGAACGATACAACCCCATGGAAAGCAGAAGTGCAAACATAATCACAAGAAATAAAATCAGGTTTTCTTCGCTGTCCGCTATAGGAAGAATCATGAGAAAGGTTACCGCAAACAACGTTCCGCCTACGATAAACGGCATCCTTTTTCCTATTCTCGTATCCGCCTTGTCGGAAAGCAGCCCGAACAACGGCAGTAAAAAGATGGCCAGTACGTTATCCATAGCCATCAGCGTACCTGTCAGTGTCTCACCCAGATGAAATGTGTTCTGGAGCATCAGCGGGATAATGCTGTCATATATCTGCCAGAAACCGGATATGGACAGAAACGCCAGTCCAATAAGAACCGTTCTCCTATAATTTAATTTCATATGTGAAATTCCTCCCTCATTCTATACCTTTCTACATGCTATTCCTATCATAACATGCAGTTATCCATAAATCCATGTCAAATTTATGTGAAATACGCCGGAAATATACCGCAATCCCAAGAAACCCTTGCAAAATCCTCGATTTTCTGTACAATAAGAAAGGATGAGATAAACCTCTATTCTTACCAAATATTTTTCAGAAAGGCTTATAACAATGATTAGTGCAAACAACGTTACGTTACGTATTGGAAAAAAAGCGTTATTCGAAGACGTTAACATTAAATTTACCGAAGGAAACTGCTACGGACTTATCGGAGCCAACGGCTCCGGCAAATCCACCTTCCTCAAAATATTATCCGGCAGGCTTGACACTACTAACGGAGATATCGCCATTACTCCCGGCCAGCGTTTGTCGGTGTTAGAGCAGGACCATTTCAAATATGACGAATACAACGTTACCGATGTGGTCATCATGGGCAACGAGCGTCTCTATCAGATTATGAAGGAAAAGGATGCTATTTATGCAAAAGAAGATTTTTCGGAAGAGGACGGCATCCGTGCCAGCGAGTTAGAAGCGGAATTCGCCGAGATGGACGGATGGGAAGCCGAATCTGGTGCTGCTATGCTCTTAAACGGCCTCGGCATCGATACGAGCCTTCACTACTCCATCATGGGAAGTTTAAACGGAAATGAAAAGGTAAAAGTCCTTCTTGCAAAAGCTCTGTTCGGCAACCCGGATATCCTCCTTCTTGATGAGCCTACCAACCATTTGGATCTCGATGCTATCGGGTGGCTGGAAGACTTCTTAATCGACTTTGAGAATACGGTCATCGTCGTATCCCACGACCGCTATTTTCTGAATAAGGTCTGTACACATACTGCGGACATCGACTACGGTAAGATTCAGCTCTATGCCGGCAACTACGATTTCTGGTACGAATCCAGCCAGCTCCTCATCAAGCAGATGAAGGAAGCAAATAAGAAAAAAGAAGAGAAAATCAAAGAGCTTCAGGAATTTATCTCCCGTTTCTCCGCGAATGCTTCAAAATCCAAACAGGCTACCAGCAGAAAGCGCGCATTGGAAAAAATTGAACTGGATGACATCAGGCCCTCCAGCAGAAAATATCCTTATGTGGACTTCCGTCCCGACCGTGAAATCGGCAACGAGGTACTGACGGTGGAAGGGCTTTCCAAGACCATCGACGGCGAAAAAGTGCTCGACAATATTTCCTTTATTGTAGGACATAGCGATAAAATCGCATTCGTAGGCAGTAATGAGCTGGCAAAAACAACGCTGTTCCAGATTCTTACAGGTGAGCTGGAACCGGACGAGGGCTCCTATCGCTGGGGCATTACCACCTCACAGGCATACTTTCCCAAGGACAGCACGAAGGAATTCGACAACGATTACACCATTGTGGACTGGCTGACCGGCTATTCTCCCGTTAAAGACGTAACTTATGTACGCGGCTTTTTAGGCCGTATGCTTTTTGCCGGAGACGACGGCGTAAAGAAGGTGAAAATTCTCTCCGGAGGTGAAAAGGTAAGGTGTCTTCTCTCCAAGATGATGATCAGCGGAGCTAACTGCCTCATTTTAGATGAGCCTACCAATCATTTGGACATGGAATCCATCACCGCACTCAATAACGGGCTTATCAAATTCCCGGGCGTAGAATTGTTCGCCTGCCACGATCACCAATTCGTACAGACCACCGCTAACCGCATTATGGAAATCCTTCCGGGCGGACAGCTCATCGATAAGATCACTACCTACGACGAATATCTTGCCAGCGATGAAATGGCGAGAAAACGTACCGTATATACGAATAAAAACGAAGAAGACGATAATTAAAGCCGGAATTCATTTCCGGCAGCCGAATGTATATTCGGTTTAGAAAAGGGGCTGGAATTTCAGCTCCTTTGTCTTAACATAAAAGCAATTCGTGAAGCGTGTTACTCGTTGTCTGCCCTCATAACCATAAGGAGATTTTTCATGAATATCGTAGATTTACACGTACATTCCAATAAATCCGACGGAAGCTTCTCTCCCGCCGCTCTCGTGCATCTCGCCGTAAAAAAAGGCCTGTCCGCCTTCGCCCTGACCGACCACGATACCACGGACGGCCTCACTGAAGCGATGGAGGAAGCCAAAAAGCTGCCAAAAGAAAACTCTTTGGAGGTCATTCCCGGCATCGAGCTATCCACCGAATACGAAGGAAAGGATATTCACATTATAGGACTGTATATCGATTATGAAACCCCATTTTTCAAGAAGCACATCAAGTCCTTCGTAGATTCGCGTCTTTCCCGCAACGAGAAAATGTGTAAAAACCTTAACAGTGCGGGCATAGACATTTCCTACGAAAAATTGCTGGAGGCCTTTCCCGGTTCGGTCATTACCAGAGGTCATTATGCGAAATATTTGTTGGAGCACGGTTATGTAACGAGCATGAACGAAGCCTTCGACCGTTATGTAGGCGACCGTACCAAATATTTTGTCCCCAGAGAGAAAATCACACCGAAACAGGCCGTGCAGTTTATTTTACAGGCGGACGGCATCCCCATTCTGGCCCATCCCATCCTTTACCACATGAGTGATGCCAGACTGGATACTTTGACCCGCAAGCTGAAAGCCGCCGGACTCATGGGCATCGAAGCCGTTTACAGCACCTATAGTCATTCCGAAGAATGGAAGATGCGCAAGCTCGCCGACAAGTACAATTTATGTATCAGCGGCGGTTCCGACTTTCACGGCTCCACCAAGCCCTCACTAGAGATGGCTACAGGATACGGAAAGCTGGTGATTCCCGAGGAGATACTGATCAACTTAAAGAAGAGAAAAGAAATGGAGCACAATTTGACACGTCAAATGGACAATAATAAACCAAAGATATTTTTTACCGATTTAGATGGCACCTTACTGACGAAAGAAAAAAAAATAACCCCTGCTACTATGGAGGCGCTTAAAAAATGGACTGCTGCGGGCAACAAGCTGGCGCTTTCCTCCGGCAGAGCAATCGACAGCATAAAAGATGTAAAAGATTCTCTCGGTCTGGACTTTCCCGGCATGTATCTCATCGGATATAACGGAGGAGAAATCTACGATTGTGAAGCGCAGAAAGTAGTCTCCCGCATCTCCCTTTCCATGGAGCAGGTGGCTATCGTAGCGAGGATGGCTAAGGAGCAGGGCATCCACTGCCAGACCTATACCGATACCCATATTATCAGCCCTGCGGACAACGATGAACTGCATGTATATCAAAGATCCATCCACAGTCCCGTCATTATAAGCGAAGATATTATGAAGCCCCTCGATAGGGAGCCATGCAAATGCCTCGCTATCGAGATCCACGATAAGGAAAAGCTGGAGCATTTCCGTCAGTCATTACTCCCTTTTACGGAAGGAGAGCTGAGCCTTCTTTATTCCAACGATAAATATCTGGAGATTTTTCCTGCTTCCTCCGGCAAGGAAACCGCAGTAGTAAAACTGTGCGAGCTGCTGGATATTCCCATAGAAAACACTATCGCCGCAGGGGATGCTTCCAACGATATTTCTATGATTCAGGCTGCAGGGGTAGGCATTGCCATGCTGAATGCGAAAGAGGACGTGAAAAAAGCAGCCGACATCATTACGGCCGCCGACAACAATCAGGACGGGCTTGCAGCCATCCTTTTGTCCTGTCTATAAAGATATTCGCAAAAAGACCTTTTGACACCTAGTCCTATTACAAAAAAACGGAGGGGTTTTACCCCTCCACAATTAAGTATCTTCCGTCGCCGACATCGAACACTTCCTGTGCACTTAAAATTTCTTCTTCATCCGCGCCTTCCATATCGACACCTTCTTCATCGAAATATTCCCATACCTCCTGCACCGAGTTCACTACTACCGCCATACAGTCCTCCAGAAACGCTTCTGCTTCCTCAAGAGTCTCCGCTACATTCTCGGGAAATAACTGTTTTTGCTTCTTTAGAAAGCATGATAGTACAACATCATCATATTCGTGCATCTAAATAATCATTCCTTTCTTTATGGCCTGCAAGCTCTTTTCCACAGGCACAACACATTATCTATTACCATTACTATATACTGTCACTGCTCATTTATCAAGCCTTTTACCACCTGATATACACCTTTTTCCAAATAAGAAGGGCAGATGTATTTTGCGGCATTTTTCACCTCTGTTCTGGCAGTTTCCACCGCATAGCTCTCTCCCGCGGCACGCATCATTCCGATGTCGTTGTGATTGTCACCAAAAGCCATTGTTTCTTCCCTTTTTATGTGAAAGTATTCCTGAACAAAAGCCAGCGCATGCCCTTTGTCTACAGAGGCATCCATGAAATCCACCCACTCTTCACCCGACATACAGGCTTTCACTTTATCCTTCCAGCGGGGGATCAAGACTCCCTCTCCCAGATCTCTGATACTCTCCTTCTGATAAACGGATACTTTAATAATCTGGACATCTTCCTCAAGAACGTCTCTGACGAGAGTGAACTTATTGCGATATCCATAGGTTATCAAATCGATGAACTCTTTATTCCTGCTTTCCAGCAAAGATCCATCGGGTGTGGATACGAGGATATCGCAGTTCCTGCCATATTCCCGCAACTGCTTTATAATCTCTTCCGCATATTGCCTGTTCATAGGCGTTATGCTGATGTCCTTTCCCTGATAGCGAATCTGCGCACCGTTCTCGGCTATAAATACAATATCCTCATCGACGAGGCGGAACACATTCTTGATGCTGTCATACTGCCTGCCGCTTGCTGCACAGAAAACGATTCCCTGACCGATCAAAGACTTTATGGCCTTCATCATTTCAGGATATAAATCCGGCGTAGAGTCTTTAATTAAAGTTCCATCTATATCTGATGCGATTAATTTTATCATTATCAAACCTTACCTTTACAATAAATTCCTTGTTTTCATCTCTTGATAGAGCCTTCCTACAGGCAATCCCACTACGTTATTATAGTCTCCGCAGATCCCTTGGATATATGCGGCACATCTTCCCTGAATACCATAGGCGCCGGCCTTATCCATAGGCTCACCGCTTTCCACATATGCACAAACTTCTTCTGAACTCATTGGATACATGGAAACATCTGTCTTCTCATAAAAAGTATAAAATATGGCCGGCTCGTTCCTTTCCTTGGAACAAATGGTCACACCGGTATATACCTGGTGTACGTTGCCCTGAAGTCTATTCAGCATTTCGCAGGCATCTTCTCCGCTCTTTGGTTTTCCCATTACCATATCCATAAAGGATACTACCGTGTCCGCTCCGATAACCGTAAATGCTTCCTCTCCCTGTTTCGTAAGGAGGCTGCAGACCTCCTCCGCTTTCTGATAGGACAGCTCCTGAACAATTTCATAGGGCAGACTTTTGGTCATTTTTTCTTCCTTTTGGCATGGAATCACTTCATACTCTATACCAATTTGTTTTAACAGTTCTTTTCTTCTCGGCGATGCCGATGCTAATATTATTCTATTCATGATGAGTCTCCGGTATAAATATACGATCGTCCTCCGCCGTTTTTCCTTCCTGTGCCTCGGCAACCGCCTCCAGTGCGAATTCCTTCTGAGAATTATAAATCGCTTTTCCCCTCTTATCCACCTTCTCATAGCTTCCGTCAGGCTGTAATATATGCGCTTTTACCGTGTCCATAAGCTCGCCTTCCAGAATGTGCACTATTTTTTCCTTCAGCTCATGACGTTCCACCGGAAAGAGAATCTCTACCCTCCGTTCCAGATTACGGGGCATCCAATCCGCGCTGCCGCAATAAATCTCCTTATTGCCACCGTTTTCAAAATAAAATATTCTGCTGTGCTCCAAAAAATTTCCTATGATAGAGCGCACGCTAATATTATCGCTTATCCCGGGGATTCCCACCTTAAGACTGCAAATGCCGCGGATAATGAGTTCTATCTGCACTCCCGCTGCGTTAGCCTCGTATAAGGCTTCTATAATATCCTTGTCGCACAAGGAATTCATCTTTGCAATAATGCGGGCGGGCCGGCCCTCTCTCGCATATTTCGCTTCTCTGCCTATGAGATATAAGAATCTGTCCTTCAGCCAAAGGGGCGCTAACGACAATTTTTTCCATGTACGCGGCTCCGAATAGCCTGACAGCATATTAAATACAGCAGTAGCGTCTTGCCCGATATCCTCGCTGCAAGTGAACATGCCCATATCCGTATAGAGCTTTGCCGTAGCATCGTTATAATTACCCGTTCCAAGATGCACATATCTTCGGATGCCGTCTTCCTCCTGCCTTACCACAAGGGTTATCTTACTGTGTGTTTTTAAACCCACGAGACCGTAGATGACATGGCATCCCGCTTTTTCCAGCATCTTCGCCCATACAATGTTATTTTCCTCGTCAAAACGCGCCTTCAGCTCTACCAGAACAGACACCTGCTTTCCATTCTCCGCCGCCTGAGCCAGCGCCGCAATAATAGGTGAGTTCCCGCTGACACGGTAAAGTGTCTGCTTAATGGCAAGAACCGCAGGGTCCCTCGCCGCCTGCCTTATAAAATCCACCACCGGAGCGAAGGTCTGGTACGGATGATGCAGCAGGATATCTCCCTCCCGTATCCTTTCAAAAATATCACACTCTGCCGGAAGCTCCGGCACCGGCTGGGGCTTTTCGTATCCGGACTCCTTCAGATGGTCGAAACCATCGAGACCGTACATCTTCATGAGGAACGTTAAATCCAAAGGGCCATCTATCTGGTAAATGTCCTTCTCCATAATGGAAAGCTCACTGCCAATCAAACGCAGGAGGCGCTTGTCGATACCGCTTTCCACCTCCAGACGGATTGCCTGTCCCCATTGTCTTTTTTTGAGCTGCTTCTCGATTTCTTTTAATAAATCCTCCGCTTCATCCTCCTCTATGCTCAAATCGGCGTTTCGCATAATGCGAAAAGGGTAAACGCAGACAATATTGTAATTCAAGAACAGCCTCTCTATATTTCTTTCGATGATTTCCTCTAAGAGAATCACCACTTTTTCCTTTTCATTCTCCACCTTAAGCGGCACGATTCTCGGAAGCACGCTGGGTACCTGAACCGTGGCGAATTCCAATTCTTCTTCCCCGTCTTTTTTTCTTACCAGAGCTCCCAGATTCAAGGATTTATTACGAATCAGAGGAAAAGGTCTGGAGGAATCCACTGCCATAGGGGTAAGGACAGGATATACGTTTTCCATAAAATACTTATCCGCATATTCCGCCTCCTTCACCGTCATGTCCTCATGATGCTCTATGATACGAAGGCCGCTTTGCAATAACAGGGGTACCAGCAACCGCTTATATGTAGAGTATTGAAGGTTTACCAGCTCATGAGTCGCCTCGTTCAGCCTTTGAAGCTGTTCTTCCGGCGTCATTCCCGCAAGGTCGGGCTTGGTATAACCCGCATTTACCATATCCTTTAAGGAAGCGACCCGTACCATAAAAAATTCATCCAAATTAGAGGCCGTTATGCTCAAAAACTTCAGCCTCTCAAAAAGTGGATTCTGTTTGTCCCTCGCTTCGCTGAGCACCCGCTTGTTAAAGAGGATCCAGCTCAGTTCCCGGTTCGTGTAGTTATTATAATCCGCAACCTTTTTCTTTTCACTTTCCTTGCCGTTCATAAAATCCTCCACTCTGTTTACGCTTTTAAGCTTCTTCTCTGCTTGATAATCGGCCTGACACTGTATACCTCCTCAAAAAACTCAGCTCCACTGCTGAACATTCCTTTTTCCAGCGTAATGTCATCGTTGGTATCTACTGTAATTGTTAGTACATTGTCCTTGAGGGCCGTCTTAACGTCCTTGAACTTCTGCTTATGACTTCGGTCTAAACCGTTAGCTATCCGGAGTATGGCGGTCAGCTTGGCCATTTTCAAATAGGTCTCTCTGCTAAGCTCCGATTCTCTCCCCATTTCCGTGTAGTATACGAACTCCGAATGATTATATTTCACCACGTTTGCCACGATTTCCCGCTCCGCATGGGAAAGGCCTATGATCTCCGTCGCCATGATGATGCTGTAAGAGCACTCACCCAGATTCACCATGCTGATATATTTTCCGCAGTCGTGCAAAAGCGTAGCGATTCTAAGCAGTAATCTGTCTCTTTTTTCAAGCCCGTGCACTCTCTTCATGCTGTCGAATATGGTGAGCGCTATTTTTTCTAAGGTTTCTCCCCTTTTCCTGCTCCCCATATACCTCTTGCTGATATTCCTGGCACAAGCGATGATGTCCTGTTCAAAATCATGCTCCGGCAGGACAATTTTATTACTCTGTGCATATTCGTAAGCGATGCCGTCGCACAGCGTTACACCCGGAGCCCAGAGCAGTTCCGCATTCATTACCTCTATCATTCTTTTCAGCAAAATGCAGGAGATATAGAGCAGTGTGATATTCTCCTCCGGCATATCGAAGAGCTTTGTCAGATCCTGTACCGTTTTTTCCCGGAATACTTCGAGAAGGTACTCAAAATTCTTCGCATCCACGTATCCGTTTACTTTTTCCAAAAAGATGCTTTTTTGTACAAGAGCGGAGATATAATCGTCCACGATGATGATGTTGTTGATTTCGCGTTCCTTTAAATACAGCTTTTTAAAGACCGAAAGCTGGGCGTTCACCATCTCCTCTATCAGCGCCTCGTACTGCCCGCTTCCTGCTCCCAGCTGATTCATATAATCCCTCAGACGAAGCACACCCAGACGAAGATTCTGAGTCGCCACAAGTGCGTCCTTGTCAAAAAGGGAAATCTGGATACTGCCGCCTCCAATATCAGCGATGACCGTCCCCTTCTCAATGAACTTGTTAAAATCCTCTCCCATAAAAGCGATGGATTTATAATCCAGAAAGCGCTGCTCCGAATTGCTCAGCACCTCAATATCGATGCCCGTCCGCTGACGGATCTGGTCGAGAACGATGATCGTATTCTCCGACTCTCTTATCGCACTGGTACCATACGCCTTATACTCCGACACTCTGTAGGATTTCATGATTTTCGTATATTCATTCAGATAATGGCACAATTCATCCACTTTATCGTTAGCCATTTTTCCCGCAGCATATGTCTCCGACCCCAAATCGATACGGTGCCTGATATGGTCAATTTCCCTCATTCCGTCTTTTGCCGATATTTCAAATATTTTCATGGATAACTCAAAGGAACCTACGTCTATTGCCGCAAATGTTTTCATGCCGATAGCAATCCTCCTTTTATCTTTTGACGTAAAAATAGAAATTCCCCCGCAGTGCGGCGTTCTGATCTAGAATTTATTTTCACGTTTCCCCAGCAGGTAATCGATAAACTGCTGGGCGGTACGTCCTGAAAGCCCGCCATGGGAAAGCTCCCATTTATTTGCCTCCAACAAAAGCTCTTCCTCCGGCATCGTAATCTTATACCGAATAGCAAGTTTTCGGACAATTTCCTGAAACTCTTTCTTATCCGGCGAGCAGAAGAAAATCGTCACGCCGAACCGGTAGACGAGAGACAGCTTTTCCTGAACCGTATCGCTGGCATGGAGCTGATCCCTGCGCCCCTCCTTATCCGCGAAGGTCTCCTTTATCAGATGCCTTCTGTTGGAAGTAGCATATATAAGCACGTTATCGGGCTTTTTCTCCAGCCCGCCTTCGATTACCGCCTTTAGGTATTTGTATTCAATTTCAAATTCCTCGAAACTAAGGTCGTCCATGTAAATAATGAATTTATAATTCCGGTTCTTAATCTGAGCAATGACATCGTTCAAATCCTGAAACTGATGCTTATACACCTCGATAATGCGCAGTCCTCTGTCATAATATTCATTGGCAATCGCCTTGATGCTGGAGGATTTGCCGGTGCCCGCATCACCGAAGAGCAGGCAGTTATTGGCTTTTCTTCCTTCCACAAAGGCCTCCGTATTCTCTATGAGCTTCTGCTTGGGAAGCTCATAGCCTATCAAATCATCCAAATACACATGAGCGATGTTCAATATCGGAACAATGGAGACACCGTCCTCGTCATGGGATACACGAAATGATTTATGTAAACCAAACTTCCCTACTCCATATTCCTTATAGAATTCCGTAAGGGTTGCCTTCATTTCTTCCGGCGAATCATTCTGCGTGAATTTCACCGCAAGCGTACAGATGCTTTTGCAAATGCGCTCGTTATATACCTTGCTTTCCTGCTCGCAGCCGTCATAAGAAAGAATGAGAGAAAAAGCCTCCACTCCCAAAAGCTCCATCATACCGGAAAAGTCGAAGTCGTAAAACTCCTTAAATATTATAATATCATGAAGAACGGCCTGATTGATGGTTCCTCCCACCTCGCCCCTTATTTCACATGCCTTGCTGTAGCTATTTTCGTTATTCACAAGAAGGTTGGTCAGATAGCAGTGCCACAGATTCCCGTAGAATCCATGATGCCCTGCCAGGTCGATGAGATGGTGCATACATTCGTATAAAAGTGCCCGTTTGTCCTCTATATTAAAAAAATCGTCGTCGTAATGGCTCATCAGCCATGCCATATCATAAAGCAACGCTTCTTCCTCGAAGTCTTTATATACAATCAGTTCATTTTCCCGCATTGTCATCCTACCTCTAATAATTTCCTAGTATTTTCATATTTCTCGCTTCGTCCCTCAGACCCCTCAGCGCATTTTTTACCGCGCTGTCCGCAAGGTTACCGTCAAAATCGATAAAGAACCGATATTCCCAGTTGCGATCCGGAGTGGGACGGCTTTCGATTTTATTCATATTGAGATTGTTGTAAATGAAATGCGACAGCATATGATAAAGAGAGCCGCTCTCGTGAGGCACCTCGAAGCAGATACTAACCTTCTTGGCGTCTTTTAAGAATATTTTCTGATTGGTCACAATGATAAAACGCGTTGAATTGGTGCTGGAGCGATTGATGCCCTTTTCCAATATCTCAAGCCCATATGTTTCTGCTGCATAAGCGCTGGCGATGGCCGCCTGCGTGCTGTCTTTATCCTCAGATACCTTTCTGGCCGCAAAAGCGTTATTATTCATGCTGATCTGCTTCCATGCCGCATGCTCCTGAAGATATCTGGAGCTTTGCATCAGCGACTGGGGATGGGAATAGATAGTCTTAATATCCTCAAGCCTCGTACCCGGAACCGCCATCAGACAATGCTCGATTTTTATGATCTGTTCGCCTACGATATAGTTCTCGAATTCAACGAGCATATCGTAAATCTCGCTTACGATACCTGCGGTGGAATTCTCGATAGGAAGCACCGCATAATCTGCGCTTCCTTCATCGATGGCTATCATCGCATCTCGGAAAGTTTCCACATGGAAATTATTCACGTCTTTACCGAAATACTGCTGCATAGCCGCCTGCGTATAGGCCCCCTCGGCGCCGGGAAATACTACCCTCGCATTTTCCATATCCAGACGGTCTATCCCAATAAACGGCAGCCTTCCTATGCTCCCTTTTTCTGTCAGCATCTGGTATTGCAGCTTACGGCTCATAGACATAATCTGCTCGAACAGCTCCTCGATTCCATGACTGTTGAATTCATTATGGGTCATGGACTTCACGCTGCGGATCTTCTGCGCTTCCCGATCCTTATCGAAAACTTTTTTGCCCGTCTCGATTTTATATTCCGCTACTTGTCTGGATATCTCCATCCTCTGTTCATACAGCCTTACGATTTGCCCGTCAATAGCGTCTATTTGTTCCCTTAATTTCGTCAAATCCATACTATGGGTTCCTTTCACAACCTGCTTTTTACCTGCATTTTACTTATACTTTACCGCGTTTCACACTCATTTGTGCTTACGGAATCACTCATAATTTATCAAATTTTATCTTATAACAAAACCTACTTGATAGCAAGTAAATTAACGGCTATTTTGGCAGCGCCTTTAATAAAGAGCTTACGGTCTTATGCAGCAGAGGGTGTAGAATGTACGGGTCTATTTGTATCAGCGGAATCAGTACGAAATCACGATTCTGCATATCTTTATGGGGTATCGTGAGGCTGTCGGTTGACATAACAATATCATCATAGAAGATAATATCCACGTCCAAGGTACGGTCACCCCAATGGATCGTTCTCTCCCTTCCCGCATTTTCTTCCAACATATGGAGATAATCAAGCAACTCCTCAGGCGTAAACAAGGTCTCCGCTTTAAGCGCTCCGTTTAGAAATTCTTCCTTTGCGGCTCCGCCGTAGGGAGCTGTCCGAATTATGTCCGATACTCTTTTTACGCGGATTTTCGCTTCTTCCCCCATGGACTCTATTGCACCGCTTATATATTCCTCCCGTTTCCCCACGCTGGATCCCAAGGCGAGATAAACAGTATGCCATCCTCTTCTAATCTTTACCGATACGGATTCGAAGGGCAGGCCTATGGGAGCGTGAGGCTTTCGAATCTCAAGCTCTATTTGCCTCAAAAGCGGGAAAGAAAGAAGAACCGCCTCCGCCAAATGCTCCGCTGCCGCTTCTATCAGCTTATAGGTATGATTTTTCATATAATCGTTCATGAAATGACATACCTCACCGTAATTAACGGATAGTTCTAAATTATCAGCTTGTCCTGCCCCCCTCGTATTCACGTACAAGGCCGCATTGATATAAAAGTTCTGACCCTCTGCCGTCTCCTGCGAATATACGCCATGATGGGCGAATACCTCAAGGTTTTCTATTTTGATAATATCGTATGATCTATTTTCCATATTTATTGTGATATTCCTTCCACTATTCAGCTGTTACCCTGCATAAGTATCGCTTCCGCCATACGGATTGCCCGCACATTTTCTTTGATGTCATGCACTCTGACAAAGGAGCAGCCTTTAATTACCGCAAATACTGTAGTTACCAACGTTCCTTCCACCCGCTGTGTCGCAGGAAGATCCAGAGTAAGGCCGATTACCGACTTTCGGCTCGTTCCCAATAGTATAGGATAGCCGAATATTCTAAGTTCTTCCAGACAGTGGATGATTTCCAGATTGTTTTCATAAGTCTTGCCGAATCCCACCCCCGGGTCAAGAATGATGTTCTCATCTGCAATACCTGCTTTTCCCGCAAGATGGATTGTCTCTGCCAAATCAGCAGCTACATCCTGCATGTAATCGTTATAATCCGGCTTGCTCCTATTGTGCATGAGACAACAGGGAAGCCCGCTTTCTGCTATTACCGCCGCCATGTTTTTATCGTATTTCAGTCCCCAAATATCATTGATGAGATCGGCTCCGGCCTTTATTCCTGCAAGTGCCACCTTACTTTTATATGTATCCAGCGATACCGGAATATCGAAACGGCACTTTACCGCCTCTACCACGGGTGCGGTTCGTTCGATTTCTTCCTCGTCGGAAAGCTGTATGTAACCGGGTCTGGTGGATTCGCCGCCTATGTCTATGATATCCGCGCCCTCCGAAATCATTTCTTCCGCACGCATTAACGCCTTGTCCATGTCGTTAAATTTCCCGCCGTCAGAAAAAGAATCCGGCGTTACATTGAGGATTCCCATTACGTAAGTATGCTTATTCACTTCGAAATCCTTACTGCCTATTTTCATCGTCTGCATTTGTGCTGTCCTCTCTCTTTATATATTTTCTGTTCTGTCAGAACTACCATATCAAACGCATATTTTTCTTGTCCTTTTTCCAGTCACATTCCTTCTCCGCCTCGCAGCAAAAACAGCTTCTACTCAACTTATCCGCACGGTACAACAAACCGGAAAGTCCAGATTCCAAAGCCGTCTGCGGGTTTCTATGAGAAGCAATCGCCTTTAAAATAACACTTGTTTCTTTATCATCGAACCCGCAATCCGCAAGGATAGGTGCTGCTAACACAGCACTTGCTTCTTCATGAGGCGTTCCTTCCTCATATTGAACATGCCTTCCGACATCATGAAGCAGAGCTGCCGCATATATAAGTTCTTCCTCGGCCTGCTGCCCCTCCTTAAGCTTCAATATCATGGCAATCCGAGCCACATCGAGAAAGTGAACCATGTCGTGACGGCAGAACTTGCGTCCGGCTTCCGCTTTTTCATTTTTACATACATACTCTTTATAAGATGTGTGCTCTAATATCTTGTTCACTCTTTCCTTGCTTATATTCTCCATCCGGCCATAACCTCGCTTCTTCTATCAATACATATTATTTCTGGCGGAGACATATCAATGGGAATTAACCAACTGGAAAAAGGTGTTCTGCAGTTTCTCATTTTCTGCAAAAGCACCCCTCGTCACAAAGGTTACCGTCTTGCTGCCCGGCTTCTTCACTCCTCTCATGGTCATGCACATATGCTCCGCCTCTATCATGACCATTACCCCCTGAGGATTCAGATATTCCATAATTGCATCCGCTATCTGCGCAGTCATTTGCTCCTGTATCTGCAGACGTTTCGCATATACCTCCACTGTCCTCGCCAATTTGGAAATTCCTACCACTTTCCCGTCAGGAATATAAGCCACATGGGCCTTTCCATAAAAAGGCATCATATGGTGCTCGCAGGTAGAATAAAATACGATATCTTTTTCTATTACCATTTCATTATTTTCCGCCGTAAAGGTTTTTGCTAGATGTTCTGCAGCATCCTCTCCCATTCCGCCGAATATCTCTTCATACATCCTCGCCATCCGGTCCGGCGTATCTATCAGTCCTTCTCTCGAAACATTCTCTCCAATCCCTTCTAAAAGCAATCTGACACCTTCTTCAACTTTTTTCCGATTTACCATGTGTATCACTCCTGATTCTATCTCTATTCTCTATAATTCTAATTAATCCCCCAAGATAAGACAAGGAGCCGAAGGCAATAATGACGCTGTCCTTATCCGCCAGCAAGTAGCTAAGTTCCACGGCTTCCTCCAAGCTGTCGGAAGCCGTCACTCTCGGATGGAACTTCTCCGCCTCCTTAGCCAAGTCATAAGCGTGCATAGCTCTGGGATTCCCCGGGGGCGTGATCGTAATGATATCCTGCGCCAACCCATAGGTTTCGCCTATAATTTTATCATATTCCTTGTCCCTCAATATTCCCATTATATAAATTATCTTTTTATTTGTAAAATAAAAGCGAATAGAATCGGCTAATTTCTTCGCTCCATCCTCGTTATGCGCACCGTCAGCAATGAATAGCGGTTTTCTTCCTATCACGCTGAACCGCCCTCGCCACACCGTATCCGCAAGCCCCGTCCTGAGCGCTTTTTCCTTAACCGGATAGCCTGCCTGCCCCAATACATCAATCACCTTTACTGCAAGCGCCGCATTCGTAATCTGATGTTTCCCTGCCAGTCCAATTTCCAAATCCTTGTAACCTTCATAAGAAAACCGCTGCTTTTCCACACCATATTTGACCCGCGTAATTCTTTCTTCTTCTACTACAAAAAAAGGGCTGTTTTTATCTTCTGCCCGTTTCATTAAAATAGATAAAACCTCCGTTTTTTGAACCGCACTAATTACATAACAACCGTTTTTTATGATTCCGGCCTTATTCTCGGCAATCTCTTCCTGTGTTTTTCCAAGATACTGCATATGATCCATGCTGATCGATGCGAACACTGCCGCTACAGTGTTTGAAATGATATTGGTCGCATCCGACAAGCCACCCATCCCTGTTTCCAATATTACAATGTCGCATTTCATTTTTTTGAAGTATAAAAAGGCCATAACCGTCTCGATTTCAAAAGGCGTTGGATGCGGCAAACCTTCCTCCACGATTTCGTCAACCATCTGCTTGATCTCTTCCAGACATTCGCACAATGCCTGTTTAGTAATTGGACGCCCATTGACCTGTATCCGTTCCCTATATTCAAAAATAACAGGCGATATGTATCTTCCTATCTTATATCCTGCCGCTTTAAAAACCGTTGAAAGATATGCAAGAACAGAACCCTTTCCGTTAGTACCTGCAATATGGATAAAGCGTAAATCATTCTGCGGATTTCCTAACCGTCCGCAAAGTTCTCTCATATTGTCGAGACCGAGTACACTCCCGTATTGATTTACTTCCTCCATATATTCCATAGCTTCCTTATAGTTCATATCCGCTCCTTTCCTGTCTATTTTTACGTACAATTTTTCTGACTGTAAAAATACGCAGAGAATAATATTTTTTTATTTGGAAATAATTATCCTCATGAAAAAACTAATCCATAACTTTATTCACTGTGGCATCCTTGGCTGGTGCCTGGAAATTACCTTTACCGCGCTGAGTTCCTTCCGGCGCAGAGAATTTAAACTGACGGGAAATACTTCCATTTGGATGTTTCCCATATATGGCATGGCATCCTTCCTCGCTCCGGTGTGCAAAATCGTAAAGAAGCAGCATTTTCTCATACGTGGATTTGTCTATGCCCTTCTCATTTTTGTCGGCGAGTTCATCACCGGTTCGCTTTTAATGCGAAAAGAAATATGCCCTTGGGATTACTGCCGCTCCAAATGGAACATTAATAAAATCGTCCGCCTGGACTATCTCCCCTGCTGGATATTCGCAGGCCTTCTTTTCGAGCGCCTTATAAAGGAAAGTGACGAGTCAGGCGATTCATAAGCTCTGCTCACAAACGCGCGCATCGTTACGCCTCTGTGCATTCCTCATTACGAAAATATATGCAATCGCTAAGAAAATACCTGTCATTATCCACGCACTGGCATTTCCAAAGCAAACGCCCACATAGCTTTGATAATATGCCGAGGTGAAGGCAAGAGTGGCACGGCAGACCAGCTCAACAACGCCTCCCAGTACCGGCAGCACAGAGTATCCGCTGCCCTGCATGGCATTTCGGAAAATGAATATCATGCCGAGGGGAATGAAGAAAAATCCGCAAATCATTACATAGGTTCTTGCATAGCCCAGCACCTCCGTAATATCTCCGCTCACAAACAGACCGATCGCATAGGGAAGTATCTGCATTATCACAGCATAAATGACAATTCCATATACTGCCGACATTATATTGGCAATTCTAACACCCCTTCGGATTCTCGTAAAATCGCTGACTCCCCTATTCTGCGCACAGTAAGTCGCCATCGTCATTCCCATAGCAACAAACGGCTGTGTCACGAACTGCTCCACCTTACACGCCGCGGTATAGGCCGCCACTACGGTTGAGCCAAACAGGTTAAGCGCCGCCTGCACCATCATCGTTCCTACTGCAGTGATGGAAAATTGAAGCGCCATAGGCAGACCAATACTAAGCTGGTTGACACAACAGATATAATCCACCTTCCGATGCTCCTTTCGAATACATAGTATCGGTACCTTTTTCATAATATAGATCAAACAGAGAACTCCCGACACCCCCTGCGAGATAACAGTAGCTATGGCCGCCCCTGCTATCCCCAATGGTATGACGAGAATCAGGAATAAATCTAATATTATATTGAGCACCGCTGCGATCATTAAAAAGTAAAGAGGTACTTTGCTGTTTCCTACCGCCCTTAAAAAGCTGGCCAGTAAATTATAAAAAACAGTGCACATCATACCTATACACATAATCACAACAAAGGTCCTTGACATCTCGAAAATATCTTCCGGCGTATTCATAATACTCAAGAGCTTGTCCATACCGGCGATGCTTACAAAAGTCATAATAATAGTAACTATTACAGATAAAAAAACGGCATTGCCCACGCTTTTTTTTAGCCCCTCAATATCTCCTGCTCCGAAACGCTGGGCGGTGAGTACCGTAAAACCCGTAGTAAGTCCCTGCATAAAACCGAAAATCAAAAATGTGATCGTACCTGTAGCGCCTACTGCCGCCAACGCCTGTACGCCAAGAAAGCGGCCTACGATAATCGTATCCACCATGGTGTATAACTGTTGAAAAATATTTCCTATAATAAGCGGGATAATAAATTTAACAATTAGCTTGGAAGGGCTTCCCTTCGTCATATCCAGTTCCATATCTCTACTAGCCTTTCAAATTACCTTTAAAAGGCGGTATGAAAATTCATCCATACCGCCGCATTTTTTATAAAATGTCCGTATCCGTATCATCCCTTAGTCCTGAGCCTATGTCAAGCGTGTTGAGGGTTCTTCTTTTTCGTCTCGCTTCCTCCGAGGTCTTCAGAATGTAATCCTTGATTTCTTTCGCATGTTTGATATGTATAAGCTGCAGCTTAGGATGCGTCGTATCTCCGGTAAAACACATGACGGTTCCAAGTCCGAATATTCTCTCTAATAAAGTAGCCTGAAGCTCCACGTCCTGAACCTTATACATATAACAGTCATTCTCGTGGGTCTTAAAAAGGCCGCTATTGACCACAATGTATTCTTCTCCCACAGTATATTTTGTAAACGTCCATGGAAGTCCAAAAAATAAAAGCCTTTTTCGTTCTATATATTCCATAATAATGACCATTCCTTTCCTCATTATTTTATACTTTACTTATTATATTAGATAGCTAATCATAATGCAAAGCCTTTTCATTGATTTTAGAAATTTTTATAAGTTTTTACATTGAAAGAGAAGAATCATTGTGGTATCATAGAAGAAATTTTAGAGCACATATTTAAAATGAACGAATTTAAGGAGGTATCCCATGGCAGCAAGAGCGCATAACGAATGTTTCAAATTTTCCCAGATACCGCTTAGCTGTTTATTTTTTTCCTATTCGTATTATCCATATCGTTCATAATTAAACTTTGAATCGAAGAGAATTATTTCTCTTCGATTTTGTATGTACGGCTACTATTTCAGACACCCCCTGACACAAAATCAAGTAAACCACCCCGCAGAAAGGACGGATAACACTATGAGACATTTAATGGGCCCTCTCGACTTTACAGCCGGGGAGCTGGATAAGCTCTTCGACCTCGCAAATGATATCGAGCACAATATGGCTAAATATGCTCACGCATGTGACGGAAAAAAGCTCGCCACCTGCTTCTATGAACCGAGCACCCGAACGAGACTTAGTTTTGAATCTGCAATGCTGAACTTGGGAGGAAGTGTTATCGGCTTTTCGGATGCCGGCTCCTCTTCCGCTTCCAAGGGAGAAAGCGTTTCGGATACGATACGCGTTATCTCCTGTTTCGCGGACATCTGCGCTATGCGTCACCCCAAGGAGGGCGCTCCCATGGTTGCTGCCAGCAAATCCGCGATCCCGGTCATCAATGCCGGAGACGGCGGACATCAGCACCCGACCCAGACACTCACGGATTTGCTGACTATCCGCTCCTTAAAGGGAAATATCGGAAACTTTACCGTGGGCCTGTGCGGAGATCTGAAATTCGGCCGAACCGTTCATTCTCTTATCCACGCCTTGATGCGCTATCCTGATATTCATTTCATCTTCATATCGCCTGAGGAGCTGAAGGTTCCCGATTACCTTACCGATATGCTAAAAGAAAAGAATATCCCTTATGAGGAAGTCATTCGCCTGGAGGAAATCATGCCGAGACTGGACTTCCTATATATGACCCGCGTACAAAAGGAGCGTTTTTTCAACGAAGAAGATTATGTAAGGCTCAAAGACTTCTACATATTGGATAAACCCAAAATGGAACTGGCCAAAAGCGATATGCTTGTACTCCACCCGCTTCCCCGCGTCAATGAAATCTCTGTGGAAATTGACGACGATCCCCGCGCTGCATATTTCAAGCAGGTACAATACGGTGTATACGTCCGGATGGCACTCATACTTACATTGTTAGAAATCCAAGTATAGAATTAGAAGGGAGGAAAATATCATGTTAAATGTAGGAAGAATCGAGGAAGGCTTCGTTCTCGACCATATCGAGGCCGGCAAGAGCCTTTCCATATATCATCACCTTCAGCTGGATAAGCTGGACTGCACCGTGGCCATCATAAAAAATGCGAAAAGCAATAAGATGGGAAAAAAAGACATTCTCAAGGTGGAATGCGATATCGATACTCTGGACCTGGATGTTCTTGCCTTTATCGATCACTGCATTACAGTAAATGTAATCAAAGACGGAGAAATCGTAGATAAAAAGGAGCTGGTGCTCCCTAAGGAAATCAGAAACATTATCAAATGCAAAAATCCAAGATGTATTACTTCCATCGAGCAGGGACTTCCTCACATCTTCGTGCTCGCCGATGAGAAGAAGGAAGTTTACCGATGTAAATACTGTGAAGAGAAGTACGAAGATATTACGAAATGATGCCGGGGGTCCCAAGGTCATGTTTTTTCATGCAAGCATGAAACAAATGACCTTTTGACCCTACTATCATAAAAGGGCTTCCTCTATAAATTATTTTTAAAAAATTCTGCCAGATCAACTACGGCTTTCGCCTCATCCGGTCCCTCCGCTTCCACCAGGACCTCGTCTCCTGCCGCAAGTCCAAGCGCCATCACGCTGAGGATCCTCTTTGCATTTCCGAATCTGTCGTTCACACTGACAGAAATTGCCGACGCGTATTTTAGAGCCTTTCTCACCAGCTGCCCCGCCGGACCCTCGATCATCCCCGGATAATCCTTTATTTTATATTGAAAACTTTTCATATTCCACATTGGAAGCTGACTGCTCCCACTACCACTTTCTTTATAATTTATGCAAAGGCTTTCGATATACCTTTATAATTTCTATAATTCCCGCTTTTTTACTTTATATTCTTTAATTAACCGATGTATTTTTCAACGGCAGGAGACTCTTTTCGTGAGGATTGACAGATGACTTTTGATGAAGTATTATAAGTGTCAAGGGCAATGCCCGAAAGGGAGAATCATCATGAACTATTATATAACAAATCAGCTTACAAGGAAGCTCAGCTCTGTACAATCCATACCGATGAAACATTGTGCAGAGTATAGCGATAAAATAACGCAATAGGATTTCATCGGGAAACAGTGTAATACGCATACCCGCGCCGCCGGCAATCGCAGCACAGTATGTTTATTTCTTGTTTCCCGTATATCGTTAATGCGTAAATAAGGCTATGGACAATGTTTTTGTCCATAGCCTTTTGTTCGAACATAAGAGCAACTAGCCAAGCGTGTTGTTCGTTGTTCCATCCCAGCCATTTCAGACTCGGAAAGGCAGAAGGCAAATACACTCGTGTATTATTGTCTTCTGTCTTTTTTATGTAATAGAAATACATCTTTAACTGAGAACTTATACAGAAACAGAAAGGACTATGCCCAACATGAGCTTATTAGAAATTGAAGGATTAACACATTCATTCGGAGACACCTCCCTTTATAAAAATGCTAACTTATCACTAAACAAAGGGGAACACCTCGGCATCGTAGGGCAAAACGGTGCGGGAAAAAGTACCCTGATCAAGATCTGCACGGAGCAGATTATTCCTGATTCCGGTCGAATTATCTGGCACCCTAATATATCTATTGGCTATCTGGATCAATATGCTAAAATAAATGGACTCACCACCATAAAAGACTTTTTAAAGTCAGCCTTTTCAAGGCTCTACGCAATAGAAAAAGAAATGTCGATGCTATACGAAAAAGCGGCTTGCGGCAATATGGAATGCTTAAATCTTGCAGCTAAAAAGCAGGAACAACTTGATATTCATGGCTTTTATTCCATAGATACAAGAATCGATCAAGTGGCATCAGGATTAGGACTGCTCGCTATAGGACTGAGCCGCCCCATCGGGCAAATGAGCGGCGGCCAGCAAGCAAAAGTAATTCTTGCAAAGCTTCTTTTAGAAAAACCTGATGTCCTTCTTCTCGACGAACCCACCAACTTCCTGGACAAAGAGCATGTTGTATGGCTTGCAGATTACCTCTCTTCCTTGGAAAATGCTTTTATGGTCGTATCTCACGACTATGCTTTTTTGGATAAAATCGCCAACCGTATATGCGATATCGATAATAATACATTGGCAAAATACTACGGTACCTATTCGGAATTCCTGAAAAAAAAGACGCTTTTAAGGGAGGATTACATCAGACAATATACCGCTCAGCAAAAGGAAATCAAAAAGACGGAAGAATTCATTCAAAAAAACATTGCAGGAAGAAAATCGAAAATGGCCAGAGGCCGCAGAACACAACTAGAACGCATGGATAAAATGGAGGCCCTGGAACAAAAGGAAATCACACCTCACTTTCATTTCATGGGATTGCCCTCAACCAATGTCGAACATCTATCGGTAAAGCATTTATCGGTAGGTTATCACTATCCGGTTTTATCCGACATTAACTTTAACGTGACCGGAGGCACAAAAATAGCGATAACCGGATTTAACGGGATCGGTAAATCCACCTTACTTAAGACCTTGGTCGGTCAGCTTCCGGCAATGCAGGGCCGCTATAGCTTCTCCGGACAGGTGACCATTGGATACTTCGAACAGGACTTAACATGGATGGACGAAACGAATACACCGATACAAATTATGTCAGACGCTTATACAAGCTTAGTCGTAAAGGAGATACGCAAATACCTTGCACGCTGTGGAATTTCCAGCAAGCATGCGATGCAGCCCATCGGCACCTTAAGCGGCGGCGAACAGGCAAAGGTAAAAATGTGCCTTCTTGCACTGACTCCATGTAACTTCCTGATCATGGACGAACCAACTAACCATCTGGATGTTCAGGCGAAGGAAGCGCTTAAGACAGCTTTATCTGAATTTTCAGGTACTGTCCTGCTCGTTTCACACGAAGAAACGTTCTACAAAGATTGGGTACAAAAAGTCATCAATATAGAAAAAAAGTAGGTTATTTATTGCAGAATATCCTTCTGCCATAAATAACCTACCGGAAATATTTATTAAAATAAAATTATCGTTAATTACCGCATTCTACACTGATTTTATTAAAGAGGCTCATGATCTCTTCCGTTTGCAGCATCTTCTTCTCTTCACCTTTTTTATCCAAAATCACATTGCCCTCGTGCATCATCAAAAGTCTATCCCCATATTCTACCGCATAGCGTAGATTATGGGTTACCATGATGGTGGTCACCTTTTTCTCCCGGACGATCTTATCGGTCAGCTCCATGATGACTTCCGCTGTCTTAGGATCCAGCGCCGCCGTATGCTCATCCAATATTAAAAACTCTATAGGAGACATGGTTGACATAAGTAAAGCCAATGCCTGCCGCTGTCCGCCGGACAGAGAACCTACCTGCGTATACAGCTTATCCTCAAGACCCAGATTCAAAGACTTAAGCATCTCTCTATAATAGTCGGTTCTCGTCTTGTTCACGCCGCGTCCCAAGCCGTATTTCTTTCCTTTGTTATCGGCAATGGACATATTTTCCAAAATATTCATGCTGGGGCAGGTCCCCTTGGAAGGATCCTGATACACGCGGCCGATTTTGCGGTGTCTGAAGAAATCCTTTTTCCCTGACATATCCTCTCCGTTTACCTCTATCCTCCCGCTGTCGATATCGATGCTGCCGCAGATAATATTCAACATGGAGGTTTTACCGGAGCCATTGCTGCCTACCACCGCCACAAAATCCCCGTCATCTATCTTAAGGCAAAAATCCTGAAAGAGACAAAGCTCGTTGACGGAACCGGCGTTATAATTTTTATTAATATTAATTAGTTCTAACATATCTGCCTCCCGTCCTCTTTCTTTCCATTCCTATCACCAGTATGATGAGGAACAGCACCGCGGTAATCAGCTTGAGGTCCGTGGACGGAAGTCCCATCCTGATAGCCAGCGCCACGCACCCTTTATATAGAAGGGAACCGATCACCACGCTGGAGGTTATCTTGAAAAATGTCACTTTCTTAAAAAGACTCGTTCCAATAATAACACTGGCGAGTCCGATAACCACCGTTCCCGTTCCCATAGAAATATCGAAATATCTCTGCTGCTGGGCAAATATACATCCGCTTAAGGCAACCAAACCGTTGGCGATGGCGAGTCCGACTATCTTCACCAGCCCTTTGTCCACTCCTAAAGAAGTGACGATAATGTCGTTGTCGCCCACCGCCCGAAGGAGAAATCCGGACTTTGTACTCATATAACCATCCAGCAGATATTTGGTGATCATAGTAAGAATGAAAATAATGATTACCGTCTTATACGCCGACATGCCTTCCGGAAAAACAGCATTAATAAAGCCATTGTCAAAAATCGTGTCCATGTTGTAGATCGGTAGATTCGCCCTTCCGGCAATCCTTAAGTTTACCGTATAGAGAGCAGTCATCATGATGATGCCTGACAAAAGATCCCGTACCTTCAGCTTAACATGGATAAGTCCCGTACATATACCTACCAGCGCTCCCGCCGCAAACGTTATGGGCAGCGCTCCTAACGGATTCATTCCGGAAGAGATCAGCATGCAGGTAATCGCAGCTCCCATAGGAAAGCTTCCGTCTACCGTCAAATCGGGAAAATCCAATATTTTGTAGGTTATATATACTCCCAAAGCCATAATGGCATATATCATACCTTGTTCCAACACGCTGAGTAATAAAGTCACTGTAATTCCTCCGGTAATTTTTTATTCTACGATTATTTCATCGAATTTTTCATACGCTCCGTTTACAAACGCATCGTCCAGCGCAAGAGCGATTTTTTCTGCTGCTGCCGTATTTACATACAAGCTGGGCTTCGAAATAACTTCAAAATTCATTTCGGAAGCCTTCGCTTCTCCTTTTAATACCTTAGCCGCCATTTTACCGGTCTGCTTGCCGAGCTCATAATATTCCAGCCCCATAGATGCGACACAGCCCGCTTTTACTTGCTCCACCTCGGAACCGAATACCGGGATTCCAGCATTGTTTGCCTCTGCGATTACTGTCTGTAATGCGGATACTACTGTATTATCCGTCAAATTCGTTATACAGTCAACCTTAGTCACGATATCCGCTGCCGCCATACCCACATCAGCAATAGTATTGATTCCTGTCTCTATGATTTCAAATCCATATTCGCCTGCATATTTCTTATATTCTTCGATGGCACTGACGGAATTCACTTCGCTGGTCGTATAAATAATACCTATTTTCGTCGCCTCAGGCATAACCTCGCGAATCATCGCAAGCTGCTCGGATACTGCCAGCGCATCGGAAGTACCTGTCACATTTCCAGTCGGTGCTCCGTCTTCCCCTGCAAGCCCCGCTTCCACCGGGTCTGATACTGCCGTATAGATAACTGGAATATCCGTATTCAGACAGGAATTGTAAGCACTCATGGCACTGGGCGTAGCAATGGCACAAATCATATCCACCTTCTGAGATACATAGTTATCCGCAATCGTACTGGCCGTTCCTGTGTCGGACTGCGCATTATCGAAAAGCACGGTCAGATTCTCACCTTCTTTAATCCCTTCTTCCGCAAGTCCGGCCAGAAAGCCTTCCTTACAATTATCCAAAGAGCCATGCTCCGCAAATTGTGAAATACCGATGGTATATCCATCCGAAGCTTTTTCTCCGCAAGCTGTGAACATTGCCGTCATAGTTACCGCCGCTAAAAGTACTGATAATAATTTCTGTTTCATAATCTCCACTCTCCTTTTTTTATTATGCCTCCATTTACAAGAAAAACTACTCTCTGTGTATTCCATCCAAAAACGCATCCTGACAGCATGTCAAGCGCATCCCACTGCAGAAAAATGTTCTCCACAAAACAAGCGCGCAAAAAACCGCCTCAAGCTAATTGCTTGAGGCGGTAATAAACTTAATATAAGCAAACTTAGTATAAGTTTCATTATCGCGGTACCACTCAAATTGACATGCCATAGGCATCGACCACTTTATTCATGTACTGTCATACACGTCGGATGGATAACGGGTCCGAATCCCGCCGGCACCTACTATCAGTTCAGCCCGGCCTCGAAAGTCCATTCAGTAAGATTCCCTATACCGCCTTCCACCACCGACGGCTCTCTGCAATAGTTCCTGATACCTACTACTCTTTCTCATAGGTTTGTCGTTTATTTCTCTTTTATTTACATTAATCTAAATTTTTATGATTGTCAAGCCTAAATTTCATATCATTACTGAGAATGGAGTGAACAGTAACCGATAAACAAAGGTAAAAATTTTTAAAAAATATATTTACTTCCTGTCCAATTAGGGTACAATGTGAATATTGAGACTTTACCATCGATTGACAAGATATTCAATTGATGGCATCAACGAAGGTGCGAATTTTGTTTTGCACAAGCATACGAAAGGATGGTATATTTTTGAAATTCGACATGCACTGCCATACTAAGGAAGGTTCTTTAGATGGGAAAATTGCCATACGAGACACGATTTGTCTGCTTCAGGAAAAAGGTTATCAGGGTATGCTCATCACGGATCATAACTCCTACAAGGCATACCGTTATTATAAAAAAAATAACATGGACAAAGAGTTCCCTGATTTTGTCGTTCTAAAGGGCATCGAATACGACACCATCGATGCCGGACATATCATTATTATCATGCCTACAGACGTTCATCTGCCGCTTTTAGAGCTTCGTGGGCTTCCCGTCCACTTGCTGATCGATATCGTGCATCATTTCGGAGGAATTCTGGGTCCCGCCCATCCCTGCGGAGAGAAATATCTAAGTCTGATGAATACAAGGCGCGGAAAGAAATCCCGCAGCCTCATTACCCGTTTCGATTTCATCGAAACTTACAATGCCTGTGAATCTCCCCAATCCAACATGGCCGCAAGTGAATTAGCCAAACGGTTCGAAAAACCGGGAATCGGCGGCAGTGACTCGCACAGGGAGGAAAGTGTTGGCTTCGGCTACACGATGATTGAAACCGTAATAAAAAATGAAACAGATTTCATCTATGCCCTCCGCTCCGACGTTGCGATTTCTTCAGGCGGTGAGAGATATATGTTCACGACCAAGCAAAGAATTGGCAAAATAAATAACGTTTTAATATATTCTTTCTGGTTTTATAATAAATTTCTCGCATTGTTCAAACGGCACAAACGTAACATGGAAATTCTAAAAAGCCACTTGTATGAATACGCACCAAACCGCAACGGGCACGAAGCTTACAAAAAAGGCGCTTAATCTGTATCAGGACACGAAAAGCACCTATAAATTCAAACTGCAGCCGGTTCATTCTATGACCTCGGAAAGAAACAACTCTACGATTTCCGGATCAAACTGCGTTCCGGAGCCCGCCAGAAGCTCGCTTGCCGCGACTGCGCGGCTTACGGGCTTACTGAAGCTGTCTCCGCTCACCATTTTATCATAAGCCTCCGCTACCGCTACGATCCTTGCACCAAGCAGAATCTCCTGTCCTTTTAGCTTCCTGGGGTAACCGCTCCCATCGTACCATTCATGATGCGAAAGCACGGCCTCCGCAATAGGAGCATATTTGTCGACGGAGCGAAGTATCTGATAACCTATTTCGGGATGTCTCCTGATCTCCATCCATTCCTCCTGGCTCAAAGCCTCATGCTTATTCAAAATCTTTTCGGAAATTCCTATTTTACCGATATCATGCAGCCTGCCAAGAGCCCACAGTTGTTCTAACGCAGCGATTTCCAACCCCATTGCTGCTCCGATAGCCATACTCAGTCGTCCTACATTTTCTGAATGCACAAGCTCCCAACGTTCTCTGGCAAACAGTTTCTGTAATACAAGCTGAACCATTTCCTTCTTTCTTGCATCTCCTTCCCTCAGCTTCTGACTATACATCCGCTCTTCCGCCTGCAAAAAAATCGCCTCGAACCTCTCATCTGCATTATCCTTTACCGCCCATCCGAAGGAAACCGATAGAATCGGAGAATCGGGATTTTCCGCATTGGACCGCTCTATTCCCTCTCTGATACATGCCGCCAGCTTCTCCGCACCAGTTCGGTCGGTCTTAGACAGAAGGAGCACGAACTCATCTCCTCCTATACGGGCCGCCACATCGCCGGAACGCAGTTCCCCTGTCAATACGTCTGCAAAGCGTTTGAGCAAATCATCTCCTGTCATATGCCCAAAAGCGTCGTTCGTCAGCTTTATGACATTTATATCGCAAAGAATCAGAGCAAATGGAAGATTTTTTTGAAACTTCATCTTTCCCAGCTCTTCCTCGTAAAATCTTCTGTTAAAAAGTCCCGTCAATTGATCATGATAACTTAAGTAGCGTATTTCGTTTTCCGCCTGCTTCCGCTCCTCAATATTACGGCTGACTCCTACCGTCTCGATTTCACCGTCCTTATTGTATCTGTTTTTAATAGAAATCTCTACCCAGATTCCATTTCCGTCTTTGCACTGAAGGCATACTTCCATAAGGCAGTTCTTTTGAGCGGAAGGATCCTCCAAAAAATCATTTTGACTTTTCTCAAGAAATTCCCTCGTCGCTGCATAGGACTCTTGCATTACATGTGTCGAAAGTTTATTTGCCAGGCCTTCCTCTACAGTAAATCCGGTCAATTCGAAATAGGAAGGGCTAAGATAAGTAAATCTCTCTGACCAAAGGTTATATACCCATATTACATCGGCCGTAAATTCTGTAAGCAGACTATATTTCTCCTCGTTACGCTTAAGGTCTGCCTCTAGCCGCTTTTTCTCCGTTATATCGCTTACAGTAGACAGGATGCAGGTCTGACCTTGGTATTGTATTGTAATACTGCTTGCAACCGTCCATATCTCCTTTCCTGACGGATTCTTAAGCCGCATTTCAAAACCGTCGCTTCGTCCACCATTCATGATATTGTCAAACCAATGGACGCGTTTATTTTCTTCGGCCCAATAGGAGAAAAAACTCTGTTTTCCGATATCCTCCGGACGAACTTCATACAGTTCAAGACACTTCGGGTTAGCATAAAGAATCACACCTTCAGCATCAATGATGTGAAAGGCTTCCGGCAGACTTTCCATAATATATTGTAGCGGCAGCCCGTGGTCAGGGCCTCCGTTTAAACTTTCTTCCATAATTTCTGATTCTCCTTCTGTCATTTCATCATTTGTCTGAGAATCGCTTCAAAATCCTTTTTACCGGCAGTCTCCTTTTTCTCCTTTTTCATTTCCTTTACGGATTTACCGGTTTTATAATCTCTCAGTTTAGGCACAATAACAACCGATTGTACCATCCATGTATCATAACTCATACATTTGCCTCCCTTCTAAGTGCATGTTTCACAGGGCGAAATAGTACTATAGTACTATTTCATATTATATATCGGCGTATTTTTCTGTTACTTTAGTACTATAAATATTATTTATATATTTTATATTCTTTTTATATTTAATAAAAGCTATGCTTCATGTGCTCTCACATTTTCCTATTACGATTAGGGTGTCAAAAGGTCCTTTATAAATACATTCTGGTCAATATGACCAAAACAAAAAGAACGACTGCGCCTATGTAAATATTTAGAAGTTCTTTCTCTGGATATTTGAGCCATAACAGAAAACAAAACTGTTTGAGCGCAGCGAGTTTTTTGTTTTCTGGTATGTTTGGCGCGAATAGACTGAGAATTAGAACTTCTTATATATTGGAATTCGGAGCAGGAGTCTTTTTGCTTTGAGCATATTGCTTAGAGACGTTCGCAAAAGGACCTTTTGACACCCTGATCCTATTACACAAAAAAACTTCCGCCCCATTTTCATTTATGGCGGAAGTTTCTGTGAAAAATTATTTTTTACTTCTTCAATCTATCGTATACAACATCCTTTATTTCCTGAAAGGCATGCTTAAATTTGGCGGAAACCATGGTAGGATTGCCCTTGATCAAGCGTCGCTTATAGATATCCATAAGGTTCTTAAGCTGTCTGCTCTTTTCCAGATTTATCTTGTATTTCATCCACAAATCCAGAATTTCTTCCCGCATACTCTCGGGATATGTCAAAACACCGCTTTGAATCTTCCCTTTTAATCCCAGCAACCGTTCTTCAATGCTGGAGAGCAGTTCATCCGCTCTTTCTCCTCTCTCCTGTTTCTTCGCTTCACGGCCTTCATTGGATACGGCAATAATTACATCCAGACGTTTCTGTACACGCTCAAGCTCCTCTTTCGCTGCTTCCAGCTTCACAAGAATGTCACGCAGATCAATAGCAGCCTTGAAGGATAATGTAAAGTCCGCTACGATATATATCGTAAGGATGAATACTATTGACATAAGGATATTATGAGGAATATCCCCCACCAATTGTTCAATAGGCTTATGTACGATTCTTGTCATCAATATGGTCAGACCGCCCCACGCGAGAGTGGACGTCAGGCATATATACCCTTTGAAATTAAACTTCTGATTGGAGTAGTCCCAGTACCTCACTTTGAACAGCACCTCCATAACCACGCCCGTTATATATTCCAGCACCGTAGCTCCAATACATCCCGCTACATACGTTAATAATACATTGTGCTGAAAGGGCATGGATACTACCAGCATCATAATCGCACCGCTTCCATACAGCGGGAGAAAAGGCCCTCGCATAAAGCCTCGGTTAACGCAGCTTCGTTTTTTCAAGGAAACAAATGCCGATTCAAAACACCACCCGAAAAAACAATAGAAATAAAAGAAAAATAACCATTGTGCCATCGTATAGGAATACATAAACCCTCCTCATTCATAAAGAATCAGCTCCCCGCGCCTTTTCCTATCCATACACTCCGGCCAGCACGCTCAGCTTTCCTTTTTTCGTTTCATATTCGCAGCCGTAGTAAATAAACCTTCCATAGCCCCTCACGGAAACAATGTCGCCTTTTTTTAGCAGATAACTGTTGTTCTCATTTACCCTGCCGTTTATGTATATCCGTTTTTCTCTAAAGAGTAAGAGGCTCTGATTTCTAGACATATGGTATACTTTTGATGCCACCGCATCAGCGCGCTCCGAAGAAACCGTAACTTTTACCGTCTCGGGCTCTTTTGACGGAACGCATATGGCCGCATCCTCCGCCACGCATCTTACGTTGGTATGCTTTACCCTATCCAGATTCTCCATGATAAAGGGGGCGATATTGTTCGTACAAAATAAGTAAGCATTTTTTCCTTGAAGGAATATGTCACCTACGGTACTTCGGTCAATTCCCAGATTCATGAGCGCTCCAAGAAAATCCCTGTGGCTCAGCTCGTCTGCGAATTTCTCAATGAGAGGCTTAACCGAAAGGCAGGCGATAGGGAATTCCTCCTCATATCCCAGACTTTCTGCACTCCCGAACCGGAGCATCTGCCGCTCGCAGTCTTCGTTACCGCCGAACATTACATATGGGATTCCCCTTATCTCCTGTTCGATACTATAGAACGCATCCTGCTCCGCCATGCTCAAAAATCCTATATACGTATATATATTATGTTCATAGGATTTTCTTGCCAACTCCGCTATGCGCTTTTTCAATTGTTGTAAATCTTTATCATCGTTATACAAAGCTTATCACTTCTTCTTTCGGCGCCTTCGTCTGCTCCACGCTTAACGCAGACAGTATCGGTCCCTCTCCATTATACTCGGCAAAATACTCTTTTTTTACCACCGCCGTTACCTTAACCCATTGCTTATCCGTAAGCTTATCCGCTTTATCGTAAGAACAGGCGAAGCCCAAAAAGGCCATATCGTCCGCACAGCAGGTCATTGCCATTCTTCCCGGTACGAAATATCCCTTGGGAAAGCTCTCTGGCTTCAGCACCATAGCTGTAAAGCGTACCTTTTTCCCTATATAGCGCTCCAAATGATCCAGAGAATCCAGATACCAGATTCCATAGCCTTTATCATCCAAACCGATGGTCTCTGCTTTCAAATCGTAAGGAAGATCGTCCTCCATGATTTCATCCACTTCACCGTTAGAGTCCTCAAAGACGATCTCTGCCTTCTGATTAATCGCCTTAATATTTCTCTTATAGCTGTTTAAATCCTCCACTCCGTCACAGCGGTTGAAAATAATAAGCTCTGACTTTCTTATCATCTCCGCTAACAAAGACTTCATGTTATTAAAATACATGGGAAATGTGGAAGCGTCAATAGTCGTTACCTGCTGCTCGATACTCCAGTGCCACGGCAGCTTCATATTTTTATAATTCCACATTCCGTTATATTCGATAATGATGCGCTCCGGCTTGTATTTTTTCTCAAGCTCAAGCAAATGCGAAGGATTGAAATCCTCTTCGTCTTCTATCCATTCGAGGTCGGTTCTGCTCATCTTGAGCAGGTTTACATCGTATTCATTTTCTCCTTCTTCGCACAGAATCAAGAGCGTCCTTCCTTTTACCTGAAAATAAGACTGCTCCATCGTATAGGTAATAAACTCCGTCTTCCCGCTCTCTAAAAAACCATTGATTATATAAACCGGTTTCATATGCTTCCTCTCCATCCATCTATCTTTTACTTATGAAACAGCTTCTTCAGATTCTCTTCCTTAAGTTGTGCGCCTATCACACAAATCTTGCCCGTTACATCGGGACGTCCGGCGCGTATATCGCTTTCTCCAGGCACATAATCGAAATATACCCATGTGCCGTCTCCGGCAGGAACCATACCTTTGGCCCGAAGCACGATTCCGTATTCATCCTCGTTCTCCAATTCTCCAAGAAGTGCCTCAATATCCGCCGCAGCATAAGCCGAAGCCGTCTCCATTCCCCAACTCGTAAATACCTCATCCGCATGATGATGCCCGGAGTGATCGTGGTGGTCATGCTCCCCATCGTGATCGTGATGGTGGTGATGGTGTTCATCACCGTGGTCATGCTCGTGATGATGGTGCTCGCCGCATTCGTGGTCATGGTCGTGATGATGGTGTTCGCCGCATTCATGGTCATGCTCATGATGATGGTGTTCGCCGCATTCATGGTCATGCTCATGATGATGGTGTTCTCCATCATGGTCATGCTCGTGATGATGTCCATGACAGCCACAAGTGCAATCCTCGCCGTGTTCATGATTATGCTCATGCGCCTTGCGCACTTCCTCCATCAGTTCGGCTTCCAGATCCTTTGCTCCCTCTATCGTCTCCAAAATAGCTTTGCCGTCCAACTCCTCCCACGGAGTCGTAACTATTATCGCCTTCTGGTTATATTCCCGAATCATGCTCACTGCCGTATCCAGCTTGTCCGCACTGATTTTTGCCGTACGGCTCAAGATAATCGTTCCCGCATTTTCTATCTGATTGACAAAGAACTCTCCGAAGTTCTTTATATACATTCTGCACTTTGATGCATCTACCACCGCTACAGCGCTGTTAAGCGCTATCCCGCTTTCGTCCGTCACATCCTGGACAGCCTTCATTACATCGGATAGCTTGCCTACACCCGAAGGCTCAATCAATATCCGCTCCGGCGAATAGGTCTTTAATACTTCCTTCAAAGAGGTACCGAAATCTCCAACCAAAGAGCAGCAGATACAACCGGAATTCATTTCCTTGATTTCAATTCCGGCTTCCTTCAAAAAGCCGCTGTCAACTCCGATTTCACCGAATTCGTTCTCTATGAGTACAACCTTTGTATCCGCCAAAGCCTCCTTCAATAATTTTTTTATTAATGTTGTTTTACCGGCGCCCAAAAAACCGGATACTATATCAATTTTTGTCATGTCAACAATCGTTCTCCTTCCTGTTTGCTATCTATGTATTTTGCTCTAAAATTCTATTTATGTCAAGTTTTTCGGGTTGGCCGCCGACCAGCTTTACCGGATTGACATTGAATGCCGGATAGTATCATAGTAACCTCATAAGCCCTTTTACAGGTTGCACACTTTTAAAATACGGGGTATGATATTTAAAGTATACCTATATCCGATAAATTTTATCAAGAAAGTGTGGTTATTTTTATTATGGAAAAAACTCGAAAGCTTTACGATGCCGATTCATATAAGACTCATTTCACCGCGACAGTAATCTCCTGCCGCCCTGTACCGTTCACTGAAGGGGAAAAAAACACTTTCTCTCCCTTATATGAGGTCATATTGGACCAGACTTTTTTCTTTCCCGAAGAAGGCGGTCAAAGCTCCGATACAGGTACGCTGAACGAGGTGTCGGTCTCCTATGTTAGCATAGAAAACGGTGTTATAACACATGTAACAGATGCGCCCTTCTCCATCGGAGATTCCGTAGCAGGGAAAATACATTGGGAATCCCGTTATTCCAACATGCAACAGCATTCCGGAGAGCATATTATATCCGGTCTGATCCATTCTCATTTTGGCTATGATAATGTAGGCTTTCATCTTGGTTCTCAGGCAGTTACACTCGATTTTAACGGATTTCTGGAGGAAGAACAGCTCCTCCAGATGGAAGATCTCGCCAACAAGGCCATATATCGCAATATCGAAGTACTTGCCGAATACCCCTCAGAGGAAACGCTGAAAAGTTTAAATTATCGCAGCAAAATCGAGCTGAACGAGGAAGTACGCATTGTAACCATTCCAGGTTATGACGTCTGTGCCTGCTGCGCGCCTCATGTGAAAAGAACCGGAGAAATCGGCATAATTAAAATCGTTGATGCCATCAGGCACAGAGGCGGCATCCGAATCAGCATTCTCTGCGGAAGCCGCGCTATCGAAGATTTCAAGCAGAAGCAGGAACAGGTTTACGCCGTTTCTAAACTGTTATCCGCCAAGCCGGAACTTATCGCCTCAGCGGTGGAACGGTTGAAAGACGAGAACTTTTCATTGAAGGGTGAAATTCTCAGCTTGCAGGAAACTTTAACACAGCTTAAGGTTTCTCAGATTGCCGAAGGCACGAAGAACTGCTGCCTGTTCGAGGAATCCATGGATGCTCCGGCCCATCGAAAATATGTAAACATGCTGGCTGAGAAATGCTCCGGTATCTGCGGCGTATTCGTGGGAAACGACGGAGACGGATACCGTTATATCATCGCCTCCAAATATGAGGATGTCCGCCCCATAAATGAAAAGCTGAAACAAAGTCTGAATGCCAAGGGCGGCGGCAAGGAAATGGTACAAGGCTCACTTTCCGGATCTCGAAAAGATATCCTTGCTTTGTTTTAATTGCAGATAATTAGATAATTAAGGAAACCTTACTTATACCATGAGTATCAGTAAGGTTTCCTTTTCTTTATTCGGCAATTCGCTTATCCGTTTCCATTATGTGCTCTATCATCCAGTCCGTGACAAATTTCAGTAAATCTTCTATGGTCTTTGACTGATTCTCATCCACAACTTCCAAATTCATTGTGTCCAGCTTACGGATGAAATTGTCATGCTGAATCTTCTGCGTGAACATTCTCTTATATTGAATGCTCTCCATGTAGGCCTCTTCATTTCTAAAGTGCATCGCAGCGTAATCTTTCAGCCGCTGAATGAGATTTGCAATATGATCATACTTGTCCGGCACGAAATCATTCACGCATAGCTGATAGATTTCCTCTGCAATCTCGAACAGCACCTTATGTTCGTTATCAATCTGCTCAATTCCCGTCAAATACTCATCTTTCATCTCGTACATATTCATTCCCGCCTTTCGTAATTTTGCTTTCTTCCGTGTTCTGTTCCTTCCGATTTCTACTTCATTCGTCTTTTACTTCTCTCACTTTTGACCTTACCCCAGTGCAACATCCAATATCATCATAATCACGAATCCGATCGCAAAGCCGATGGTCCCCATATTGGAATGTTCCCCCTCCGCCGATTCGGGAATCAATTCCTCCACGACCACATAAATCATTGCTCCTGCCGCAAATGCCAGCATGTATGGGATAAAGGGCGTAACATAGGTTGCCAGCAGCAGCGTTAACACTGCGGCAATAGGCTCTACAACTCCTGAAAGTACTCCCATAGCAAAAGCCTTTTTCTTTCCCACCTCTTCCTTGATGGGAAGAGATATAATGGCTCCCTCCGGGAAATTTTGAATGGCAATACCTATGGAAAGGACAATAGCTCCGGCCATCGTAATCATGCTGTCGCCGTTTAATGCTCCCGCCAGCACGATACCTACCGATGCGCCCTCCGGTATATTATGAATCGTCACCGCCAGCATGAGCATCGTGGACTTTTTCAAACTGCTCTTAGGCCCCTCCTGTTCTTCTCCGTCCAAATGAAGATGAGGTACGACCTTATCCAATCCAAGCAAAAATAAAATTCCCACCATGAAACCGCTGGCCGCCGGTATAAATGCCAGCTTTCCCATTTCTCCTGACATATCCATCGCCGGAATAAGCAGCGACCATACGGATGCGGCTACCATGACTCCTGCCGCAAATCCTAACATAGTCTTTTGCACTACTGCATTCATTTCCTTTTTCAGCAAAAAGACGCAGGCGGCTCCCAGCGACGTTCCCAAAAAAGGAATCAATATTCCCGTCAATATTCTCGTGTCCATAACTTATCCTCCAAGCTATCGTTTTTTTCTTTTATTTTTATCTATTCTCCCTTTCACCATTTTATTTCTTTTTACGTCATTTTTCCACTATATTTTTTAAATCATGAGAAATCCCCGACTCCGACAGCGTAAATTTATGTCGTGGCAGATATTCCGCCAGAATATCCAAGGCTTCCGCAATCTTCCTGCTATAATCTTTATTATAGCACAGCTTATATTTATCCGATACAGAGCTGGACCTTCTCATATAAATAACCGGAAAGGTCATAGAAACGAGCTTGCCTTTTCTGTCTCTGACAAAGCTTCCTTCTTTCTTCACATAGATTTCCAGCATGCAGGAATACCCGGGCGGCATTTTCCCTTTTTCCATACCTGCACTTGCGTATTCGGCAAAGCCATATTGAAATTGTGCATCCAACTTCCGATTTTTTTCCATCCACTCTTTAAGCTGAAGGGCCGTTTCCCCATATATTTTCTCTGTCAGCTTCGCAATGTCGTCTGTTTCCATCTGCTGCTGCGACGTTACATCCGAAAGCGCCGTTCCCGTATCCTTCGCCGTATCGATAGTAATTCCGTTATCGTATAAATAAGTAAAAAAGGAATACGCATTTTTCATTCGGAAGGCCAACCCGCATATCTTTTGGCCGCTCTTATCATAAAGGCGCAGATAATCCTGCCCTCTTTGCACATCCCATGCTGCATTTACAAATCCGATGTCCTGAAGCTTAAATTCTTTTCTTTTACGAAGAAGATTTACATAACATAGCCTTTCCCCCTTTACCTCCAGCCTCCGGTTCCTTCCCTCCATACATAAGAGGATGCCGGATAAAAAAATCGCCAAAATCATCAGATATATCCACACCGGTATGACCTCAGCATGAAACAAGATTTCCATAACTAACAGGAATATGGCACTGCAAACGATGAAGCCGCCTATCACATATGAAGTTTTTTGCTCTTTTACCGTAAGCTCCTCCATTCTCCTCCTCGCATTCCATTTCCTGATTTATTCTACGGCGGGCTCCCCATATTCCTCCAAAATCGCTGTGACAGGAAGACTTACCGTTTCATCTCCGCCCGTTCCTCCGCTTAGCATTCCCACAAAATTACCGTAAGCGTCAAATGTGCCGCCTCCAGACATTCCCGGTTTGGCAAAACCAAAGCCGTACAACATATAGGAATCGAATTCCTCTATGTACCATGAGGGAGACGCCACCGATGCCTCATACATATTCTCCCCCGCTCCGTCCGCCGAACCTGCCGTAAAGATAACATCCCCGGCTTTCAGCCTGCTGTATGCCGTATCCTCTCTTTTTACTTCTTTTAAGGAAATGAGTTCCTCATAGCCAAGGTCATTCACTTCCACCTTAAGAAAACCAAGATCGTACTTCTGCGACAGCTTGAGCAGCTTCCCCCCGGAAGTCCTGCCATTCCAGAATATGATGCTGTCATCCTCTCCCCAGTCCTCCAGGAGATGCTTATTGGATATGATGACGATTTCCTTCTCGTTCATCTCCCAAATCACTCCGCTGCCATATAAATTCCCCGCATTTATTTGAACAATTCCTGTCTTTACATTTTCATAGGCTGAAATTACATCGGCCTCCTCCAAGGCGTGCAGCGCCGTTCCGCCATAGCGCACCATGCCTTCATACTGATCCTGAAATGTGGTAGTCTGGATAAGCGGGCGGCGAAGCGCCTCTCCGGTCGCATGAACCGTCAAAGAATCGCCCGGACAAAATACCGAAAGACACAAGCAAACAATGCCTATGAACATAAAGCTCATGAACATAATATTTATGCAGCAGCATTTTCCATACCTTTTATTTCCATGCTTCAAAAAGCATTGCTTCCTAAGACATGCGCTAACATACTTCATCGATCAACCTTCTTTTATTTATCGGGCTAGCGGGTTTTCTACTGCTGTTTGTCCGCGATATTCATAAAAATCTCCCCGATATGGAGAGATTTTTACATTTTTATTTATTTTCATACTAAGCAGAACGATAAGCCGGGTTATGTCGTGAATGATCATCTATCTTGGATTGCCGTTGCCGGCAATCTCTAGCGACCCACCTGAAAGCAGGCCGGGCCGGCCTATCGCTTTCTATTCGGTCTTGCTTCGGATGGGGTTTACATGGCTCCGCCTGTTACCAGCCGGACGGTAGTCTCTTACACTGCCCTTCCACCCTTACCCCGCATAGCGGGGCGGTTCATTTCTGTTGCACTATCCTTGGAGTCACCTCCACCGGACGTTATCCGGCATCCTGCCCTATGAAGCCCGGACTTTCCTCACCTGCTTCCTTTCGGAATTGCAGCCGCGATCATTTATTCTACTTAGCATTACTTAACTTATATAGCATATTCCACGCATTAAACATGGAAACAGCTCCCTCCTACGAATTCTCGGCAAATGGAATTCTTCGGGAGGTTTTCACTGCTCACACCGATAAAATATTCTAAAAATTTTAAAAGCCTCTTCGCTTCATAATATTCGGGTTCACCCTTTTCTATTCCAAATAAAAGAGGCTCCGCATATTGCTTCAAAATTGCCAGCTCGTAAATCAATGCAGAATTAAACATAGCATCTGCACTTTCCTGAAACGGAAAAATATATTTCTCTTCGCCCTTTCTGACGGAGTTCCACATCTCTATCGTTCGCTTTGCCGAAGCTCCCCTCGTCCGGGCATCTCTCACCATACGCCGCAGAAGTCTGCCATCCGTGGTTGGAATCCTATTGTGCTCGTCGATATTGATACTCGTCAAGGCACTGATATAAATCTTGTACTTGCTTTCATCCGGCAGAGAATAAGACGTATCTCCGTTCAGTCCGTGGATTCCTTCTATTACAAGGACATCCTCCGGCCCAAGCTTTTTATAGTCTCCCCGATATTCCCGCAGCCCCGTCTTAAAGTTGAAGCTCGGCAGTTCCACCGTCTCTCCTCTAAGCAATCTCGTCATATCCTCATTGAACTGCTCGACATCTATCGCTTCCAGGCATTCGAAATTATAATCTCCATTCTCGTCTATAGGCGTATTATCCCGGTTGACGAAATAATCATCAAGGCCGATGGGATGAGGAGTCAGGCCATATGTGCGAAGCTGAATGGACAGTCTGTGTGAAAAGGTCGTCTTTCCCGAGGATGACGGACCCGCGATCATTACGAACTTTACGCCTTGGCGCTTCACAATGTCCTTGGCTATTTCGCCGATTCTCCGCTCTTGAAGCGCCTCCTGAACGAGTATTAAATCGTTGATATTCCCCATGCAAATCTGGTCGTTTAAGTCTCCTACAGTGTCGACACCCACCATGATACCCCATTCATCCGATTTTTTCAAGGTCTCGAACAACTTTTCTCTGGGTTCCATCATCGGAAGCTTATCAGGCACCTGCTGTTCAGGAAGGAGGAGCATCAGTCCATCCTCGTAAGCAAACACCTCAAAATATTTAACATAGCCGGTGCTGGGAAGCATATAACCGTAATAATAGTCGTAATAACCGTCCAGACAATATACGTTCACATAAGAGCTTCTACGGTAACGGAACAGCTTTTCCTTATCCTTCATATTCTGTCCCCGGAAGATTTCCATGGCTTCGTTAATCGGATAAGACTTCTTTGTAATCGGTATATTCTCCTCTGCCAGCTTTCGCATTCTCTCGTTCAGCCTGCGGATAAACTCGGATTCTATTTTGAAATCACCGTCAATACTGCAATAATAACCGGGACCGATGGCGAATTCCACCTTGATTTTCCTAAGCATATCTTGTCCCGCAACATCCCTAAGCGCCTTAATCAGCAGCATGATTGCCGTGCGAACGTAGGTTTTATGTCCTACCGGATCGCCCAAAGTGATGAAGGTCAGCTCACAGTCCTTCTTCACTTCCTTAATCAATTCCCTTATCTTTCCATCGGCGGTTATAAGACCAATCTTTTGTTGATACCGGCTCTGGTATTCCTTCGCGATTTCCTCGTACGAGATACCCTCTTCATATCGTCTCTTCTCACCGTCTATCATAACTGTAACCATGCTGTCCTCCAAAATCCTGCTGCCTATAATATCCAAAACGGATTCTTTTCCTTCGCTGCAAATACGGTAAGCTGCGGCAGCTCTCTTCTAATATATTCCTTCATATACGGAATAAATATCTTCTCCAAGCCGAAATGTCCGGCATCTATGATCGCAAGTCCCTGCGCCATCGCATCCAGCCCCTCGTGGTGCTCGATATCTCCGGTAATGAGCACCTCCACTCCCGCCGATACCGCAGGCTTTATCATGGTTTTGCCGGAACCCGGTGACACTGCCGCCCATTCGATAGGCGTATCCTGCTCCCCGTATATTTTTACATGCTCTAGTTCAAAGGTTTCTTTTACAAAGGAAGCACACTCCTCCAGCGTCATAATCTGAATAAGCCTTCCATACCTGCCCAGTCCTTCTTTTGCAATTTCATCCTCATAGGTAATGTCAAGCACCTGCCTGTCTTTTAGTCCAAGCTCGTCCGCCGCCGCGTCCGCCATTCCCATTACGTCGAAATTCGTGTGCATGGCATAATAGCTGATATCATTCTGCAGCAGCTTTATCAGTCTGCGTCCGATGAAATCCTCCGCCGTAATTTTTTTCATAGGAGAGAATATAAGCGGATGATGGGTCAGAAGCATATCCGCTCCCACACGCACTGCCTCGTCTATTACCTCGTCGGTAGCATCCAGCGCGATACATAGTCTGCTCACTTCCTTATCCGCTCTCCCCGCAAGGAGCCCTACGTTATCCCAGCTTTCCGCAAAGGAAGAGGGCGAAAGCCGTTCCAGGCTTTCTATGATTTTATCACATCTCATATACAGCTGCCTTTCCCGTGCGCTTTCTGCATACAGATTCCGGCTCTGGCATTCATACCGGCACATAAACCGGCATTCATACTGTTAATCAGAATAAAAAATAAGAAAGCGCCGAATCAATATCCTTTATTCTGCCTTCTATTTCTTTCTGCCTTCTATCCCGTCTGCTGCTTTGCTGTTCATTCCCTCCGGCTGCCTTTTTAAGGCCGGCAAGAATTTCCTCGCATAACGCACGTTCTTTCATGAGAAATCCGTGAAGCACCGGATTCCTTTTCTCTAAAAGGATAGGACCATATTTATCTGACACCCGCCTGTTCACCGGCTGTAAAGCTGAGTCTTCGTCCTTCCCCGTCCCGGGACAAGCTTTGATGACCGGATAATATTTGCGGTCCTCCAAAATCATGTCCTCATCCATTATATGATAGTCCTGCTTTCGCAAAAATTCCCTTATGCCTTGTATCTCCGACTGAGGCTGCAAAATCACCTCCTGCATAAAGCGTATCTTGTCCTTTCCTTCTTCCATGATCCGCTTCATCAATTTGCCGCCCATTCCCGCACAAATCAAGGTGTCCGCTTCTCCCCGGCGCAAAGCCGTTACTCCGTCGGACAATCTGGTTTCTATGTAGTCTGTCAAAGCATACTCTTTTATATGCTCATTTGCAGCCTCCAGGGGGCCTTTTCCCACATCCATAGCCAATGCCCTCGGGCTAATTCCGTTTTTTACCAGATATATGGGTACGAATCCATGGTCGCAGCCTACGTCGCACACAACATTTCCCTTTGTCACCATGCCGGCTACGCAGAGCATTCTATCCGACAGCCCGACTTCCCTGGGCCGTAAATCAACATTTAAATTTCCCTTAAGATTCATGCTTTTATCCGATTAATCCAAGTAATCTTTCAGCTTGCGGCTTCTGCTGGGATGTCGAAGCTTACGAAGCGCTTTCGCTTCTATCTGTCTGATTCGCTCTCTGGTAACATTGAATTCCTTTCCGACCTCCTCCAGCGTTCTGGCACGTCCGTCATCCAAACCGAAGCGAAGGCGAAGCACCTTTTGTTCTCTTTCCGTCAAGGTGCCAAGAACCTCCACAAGCTGCTCCTTTAATAAAGTAAAAGCCGCCGCATCCGCGGGGACCGGCACGTTATCGTCCTGAATGAAATCGCCCAGATGGCTGTCTTCTTCTTCGCCGATAGGGGTTTCCAAGGAAACCGGTTCCTGGGAAATTTTGAGGATCTCTCTTACCCTGTCCACCGGCATATTCATTTCCTCAGCTATTTCTTCCGGAGAAGGCTCTCTGCCCAATTCCTGAAGGAGCTGTCTGCTGACACGAATCAGCTTATTGATTGTCTCCACCATGTGGACAGGAATTCGAATCGTTCTCGCCTGATCGGCTATAGCTCTTGTAATCGCCTGGCGAATCCACCACGTCGCATAGGTAGAGAATTTGTATCCTTTTCTATAATCGAATTTTTCCACAGCCTTAATAAGGCCAAGATTGCCCTCCTGAATTAAATCGAGAAAAAGCATACCGCGGCCCACATACCTCTTGGCTATGCTGACAACGAGACGAAGATTCGCCTCCGCAAGACGCTTTTTCGCCTCATCATCACCCATCTCCATCTTCTTCGCCAGCTCGATTTCCTCCTCTGCGCTCAGAAGGGGAACCTTACCGATTTCCTTCAGATACATTCTGACAGGATCCTCGATGCTGATGCCATCCGGAACAGTAAGATCGATATTCTCCACATCGACCTCATCCTCCTCCGTGAGGATAATCTCCTCGTCATCCACGTCATCCTCCTCCGTGATGCGAAGTACATCCACGTTATTCTGTTCCAGAGTTTCCATTATTTTATCGAAATGTTCCTCTTCCAGCGCCATGTCGGCGAAGAAATCATTAATCTCCTGATACTCCAGTACATTCTTTTTCTTTTTAGCAGCGCCTAAGAGCTCCTTCAAATGCTCATCAAACTTTGCTTGTGTGTTTTCATCCATTTTAGGTTCCATCCTTCCTCATGTAGTCATAGTATTATCTTTAATCTAAAGAAATATGCGTTTTGCTAAGTTCTTCCAACGCTTTTTTTCCCGCAATTACCTGCTTTAACGAACTTACGTCGGCACCAAGCCTGCCGGAATAATATTCATAGCTATTCTTTTTTACAGTATAAACGATATCGTGGAAAGCCTTTTCCCTCTCCTGTTTCGTCTCCAGCTCCTCCAGCTTGGTATTAAAAAGCGCAGCCACCTCACGCTGGTCCTCTTCATCCGTAAAAAGGCTGATGATATAAGCCGGATTCAGCTTCCCCTGCTCCAGGCCCTCGAACAGCTTGTCCGCTACTTTCCGGTACAGCTCCTCCGTAAAATCCTCGGGAGATATATATTTTACAATTTTCGCAAATACCTCCGGTTCCTCCGCAATCCATGTGATAAGAAGCCTCTGTGACTTCTTCCGGTTCTCTTCCGGCGTATTCTTCTTCTCTACGATTCCGGACTTGGGGCGAACAATCGGACTTACCAGCCCTGTCTGCGCCGCATAGGAGGTTACCAGCTTCCTGAGATTATCAAAACCTATGTTATATTTATCCGCCACCGCTTCTATGTAATTCTCCCGTTCCACCTCCTCAGGAAACCCGCACAGCTTCTTTGCGATCTCCCTATGGAATTTGGTCTTGGATTCCGGGTCCTTTAGGTTATATTCCTTTTCCATGATGCGAAGCTCGAAGAAAAAACTGTTCTCCGCCTCTTCCATCCTCTGCCGAAACGCTTCCGTTCCCAGATTCTTAATGAATTCATCCGGGTCCTTATAGGGTTCCAGATTGAGTACCTTACCGCTCAAGTCCACTTCCTTCAATATGGAGATAGCCCGAAGCGCTGCATTCACTCCTGCTCCGTCGTTGTCATAGGCGAGCAGAACTTCCTCCGTATAACGGCGCAGAAGATTCGCCTGCCCTGCAGTAAACGCTGTTCCAAGGGAGGCTACCGCCTGTGTAAATCCGGCTTGGTGCATGGCGATAACATCCATATAGCCTTCGCAAAGAATAATGTTGCTCTGTCTGGAGGTTCTCGCGAAATTCAGACCGTACAAATTGCGGCTTTTATCAAAAATCATCGTCTCCGGCGAGTTTAGGTATTTCGGCTTGGCATCGCCCATCACGCGTCCGCCGAAGCCTATTACTCTATGATTGATGTCCTGAATGGGGAACATGACTCTGTTCCAGAACTTGTCGTGAACTCCATATTTCTCATCGAAACTCGCAAGTCCCGCTTCTTGTATCAGCTCGTCCTGGTAACCCTTGGTGCGCAGGTATTGTACCAAGTCGTTGCTGGATACATTGGAGAAACCCAGTCCGAACTTTTTCATCATCTCGTCGCTAAGCTGCCTGTCCGCCAAATAGCGGTAACCTATGCTGCCCCTTTGGGACCGGAGCTGATAATAAAAGTATTTCGCCGCCTCTTTATTCACTTCTAACAGCTTATTTCTTTTGCCTTCCTTTTTCTTTACCTCTTCCGAATATTCTATCTCGGGCAGATCCACCTTCACTCTGTCCGCCAGCATCTTAACCGCCTCAGGAAAAGTAAAGTTCTCATATTCCATAATAAAAGTAAATACATTTCCGCCCGCTCCGCAACCGAAGCAATAATACATCTGCTTGCTTCCCGAAACGGAAAAGGAGGGGGATTTTTCATTATGAAAGGGACAAAGACCGAAATGGCTGCTCCCTTTTTTCTGCAAACGCACATAACCGGAAATCACATCTACTATATCGTTTTTCAACCGTACTTCTTCAACTAACTCATCAGGATAGTACACGCTCATTTCCCTTCTTATCTGTAAATATATCTCAAAAAGTTATACGCCGCTTAAAGCTCAATAATGCCATGATTTCGGTATGAACAACTCTTCATATTTGGCAATGGCGAAGCGGTCCGTCATTGCTCCGATGAAATCGCACACGATAATCTGAGCAGGCTCCCCATACTCCTCCATCCGGGCGGTAAGATGCCCCGGAAGAAGCTCCATATGACGAAGATAATATTCATAAAGCGACTCCATCAGCATCTCTGCTTTCTTCTCCTCGCTCTTAGCTTCCTTGTTCTTGTACACTCGTTCAAACATGAATTCTCTCAGCTTCTTCATAGCCTCGGCTACCGGAGGCGACATCATGATATCGTCTCTGTCATAGCTGGTGGTTACCAAATCGTGAATGAAATGGTCCAGACGCTCTCCCGTGGTCTTTCCGATTACTTCTCCGATTTCCCCGGGAACATCGGACTCCTTCAAAATCCCGCCACGAATAGCATCGTCCATATCGTGATGGATATATGCAATCTTATCCGAAAATCGGACAATTTTTCCTTCCAATGTAAAGGGCATTCCCTTTGTCTGATGGTTGCGGATCCCGTCTCTGACCTCCTCCGTCAGATTAAGCCCCTGCCCATCCTTTTCTAAGCAGTCAACCGTACGGACGCTTTGTTCACTGTGACAGAAACCGTACGGGCACACTCTGTCAAGGGCACGCTCTCCCGCATGGCCGAAGGGTGTATGACCCAAATCGTGGCCTAAAGCAATGGCCTCTGCCAAATCCTCGTTCATACGAAGGGCCTTGGCAATGGTGCGGGCATTTTGAGATACTTCCAGTGTATGGGTCAGTCTCGTTCTATAATGATCGCCCTCCGGCGTTAAAAAGACCTGTGTCTTATCTTTCAGACGCCTGAATGCCTTACTATGCAGTATTCTGTCCCTATCCCGCTGATAGACCGGACGGATGTCACACTGCTCCTCCTCCCTCAGCCTGCCTCTGGAATTCATGCTTAATGATGCATAGGGACTTAAATATTCTTTTTCCCACTGTTCCATTTTCTCTCGAATCAAAATGGTCACCCGGCTTTTACCTCTACCTTTCACTGTCACACCAAAAACGTCCACTGTATTAAATATTCTCGGCCCGTTTAAAAATTCCTTTATTTTTTCTGTATTTTACAGTTATTTTTTTGTTTTGCACTTTAACGGCATATATCATAAATAAATTCCGCATTTTTATCCATAGCTTCATATGCTGTCTTAAAGGGCGACATTTGGAACACATGCCACATCCCTTTGAATATATCGATTTTCACAGGGACATTGGCCTTTACCATCTTCTTATGGAGCAAGGTGGCGTCGTTTAGCAGCATTTCATTATCACCCACCTGTATATAAGTCGAGGGAAAACCTTCAAAATCTCCAAAAACCGGAGAAATCAAAGGATTTTCCAAATCCTGGCCGGAGGCATAATTTTGTATCATCTGCCCGATATACTCTTCGCCCAGTACAGGGTCTACCTCTTTTTTATTCTCGTAGGACTTTCCGGAAGACGTAAGGTCTGTCCAGGGAGACATCAGAACAAGTCCTCTGGGCAGAAGTCTTTCTTCTTCTTTTAATTTAAAGGTAAGGGCGAGAGCCAGATTCCCTCCCGCCGAATCTCCCGCTATCACCACGTCCCGGGCTCCATAACCTAAGAGCATAAGATAGTCCCATGCAGCTACAGCATCTTCCACTGCCGCAGGATAAGGGTGCTCCGGCGCCAGCCTGTAGTCAAAGCTGAACACATCCATCGAGGTTGACATAGCCAGCTTTGTAGTCAAGGTTCTGGCATACTGACTGCTGCCTGTAGAGTAACCTCCGCCATGGCAGTATAGTATCACATGTTTTTTCATATGGGTTCTATTTACAGCAATCCATTCTCCGTACATCTCACCGACACGAACCGCCTTCACGGTAGTTTCCTTACTGTTTCCCAAAAGAGCGCCGAAATAATCCTGTGACTGCCTATGCTTCTCGATATCCGCATTTTCCACCACACTATGAACACGCTTGATAAGATTCATCAGATTCTGATTTCTTTTTTCCGTCCTTGCCATATGAATCGCCATACCTTTCTCATAGTCTGTTACTGTTCACTCCGTTCTCAGTAACTCATAGCAACCATAATCTATCATTTTTTTAAGTCAATTCTATCACATAATTTGCATTTTGTGGTATACTCTATACATTAGAGTATAAATCTTATCACTATTTTCGGGAGATATGTATGACCGTACGCAAGAACAAAACCACACTGCATAAAAAAGGCGAGAAACGGACCTGGTATAAGCTGGATCTGTCCGCCATCGTATATCCCACCCTTCAGCGTAAGGATTTCTCTTCTGTTTACCGGCTTTCCGTGGTGCTGAAGGAGACTATACGTCCCGATGTGTTGCAGCAGGCGGTGGATATTGCTCTGAAACGCTTTCCCACCTACAAGGTAGCAATCCGAAAGGGGCTGTTCTGGCGCTACCTGGAGCCGAACAACAGGCCTGGACCCTTCGTCCAGCCCGACATCAAAAATCCCTGCATGCCCATGCCTTTCAAGGCCAATAATCGCTATTTGATCCGAATCTATTATCACGAATGCCGCATCGCGCTGGAGGCACATCACAGCTTAGGGGACGGCAGCGGCGGCATGTGCGTACTGCAGACCATTACTGCGGTTTACTTACGTCTGTTAGGGCATGAGATTTCCTGCGGCGGCTTCGTTCTGGATGTGGATGGGGAGCCTGATCCCGAAGAGCTGGAGGACGCTTACATGCGTTACGCCAATGCGAAGGTATGTCCGCCTCGTCCCGGAGAAAAGACTTACCGGATACGCGGCACAAAGGAACCCTTTTATACGCTTAATATCATTGACGGTATCATGTCCGTGAAGGAAGTCATGAATGTTGCATCCAAATATCATGCTACGATTACGGAATATCTGAATTCCGCACTTTTATACGCTTTGCTGCAAAAGCAGGCGGACGAATGGCACTGGAAGCTGCGTCCGGTAAAAATCGCCATGCCCGTCAATCTAAGGCGCTTTTTCCCTTCCAAGACCCTGCGTAATTTCATAACCATGGTATATCCCTCCATCGACCCGAGGCTTGGGGAATATACCTTCGATGAAATCGTCGTACATGTACACAATTATATGCGTTATTATATCAATGAGAAATTTTTGAGGGGAGATATTACCACGAATGCGGCAACTCAGCGGAATCCGGTAATACGCGTCGTTCCTCTTTTTATCAAAGATTTTACCGTCCGCCTTTTTTACATGAAGATTCAGGATAAGAATTCTTCGGCAGGGCTAACCAATATGGGTGCCTTAAGGGTACCGGAAGATATGAAGCAGCATATCGAGCGGTTTGATATTTATATGGGACAACCCTTTTCCTCCCGTACCAACTGCGCTATTTCCAGTTTCGAAGATACCCTTACTATCAACTTCGCCAGCAGCATCATCGAGGCGGACGTGGAGAGGTACTTCTTCCGCAAGCTGGTTCAGGATGGAATTCATGTTAAAATAGAAAGCAACCGATAGGAGGTCATTATATGTCATATTGTGTAAATTGCGGCGTGGAATTGGACGCGGAATTGCCAAAGTGCCCGCTCTGCCATACGCCAGTCATCAACCCAAGCGAGCTGAAGGTAATGGAACGCCCCTCCTCTTACCCTCATGAAAAAGGGCAGGTGGAGGTCGTAAAAAGAAAGGATTTGGGAATCCTTTTGTCGGTAGTCCTCGGCGCTGCCTCTGTAAGCTGTGCGCTTCTTAATCTGCTGGTATTCAATAGCAGCATGTGGTCGCTGTTGATTATCGGTATATGTATTATTCTTTTCGTACTCGCTATTCCGGCCGTCATATACACGAAGCTGCCCATTTATCTATCACTTTTATTTGACGGAATTGCTGTCGGAGGGTATTTGTACATGATTACCTACCTTACCCCCTCTCCGGACTGGTTCTGGCTGCTCGCTTTGCCGATTACGGCATTAGTAACATTGTTGGTCGAAATATTTACTTTCCTGATTCGTATATTTCCCAATTCTTTCATTACTACGACGCTATACTTTTTCGCAGAAGTCGCAGTTCTATGTGCAGGCATCGAACTTCTCATTGACGGACTCCTGCAAAAACCGCTGGGCTTGTCATGGTCCGCCGTGGTTCTGACCGCATGCAGCATTATTGTTATTGCACTCATTACGCTTTTATCCAAGAGGCGTCTGCGCGATGAGGTCAGAAGAAGGCTGCACTTTTAAATATCATAGGAAATTCCGTATGAATTCCTATGAAAATCCATGCTTTTTCTCCGCCTCTTCGATGCTCTTATAACCATAGAATTTCGTTTCGTTCTCAATAATCTGCTTCTCCAGATTTTCGCCCTTTTTATAGGCTTCTTTCGTCTGGGCACATAACAAGCTTACCGTTTCCTCGGAATAGGTCAGAAGCTCTCCTCTGAAATAGCTTTCCATGGAAGAACCGCTTGCCAGAGAATCCTCCTGCGTCTTAGCCACTCTTCCTCTTTCCCTCAGATTAGGATAATGAGAAGTCATATAATCATCCCATTCCAGATGGATTGCCACCATCTCCTCCACCATCTCCTTTTTGCTTTCGGAAACTTCCGGTATATATTCTTTTACCCTCTCGTATTCCTCCGGATATGTAACCTCCATCATTCTCGCATATTTCTCGAACAGAAGGTTCCTTCCTTCTTCGTAAGCTGCTTTCAAATCCTCCATATAACTCAGTAGTATTTCGTCAGCATAGACCATCCACTGGCTCATTCTCATACGGAAGAATGTATCCGGATCCTCCTGGCAGGAAGCCCTTCCTCCGGTATTATAGACATTCTGAAACATATCCCATTCAATTTGTACAATATCAAAAATCAACTGTTCTCTTTCCGTAATTTCTGCCATCTGCTATCTCCTTGGATAAATTTTCATCGGTCTAGCTAATTTGAAAACGATGTACTAAGCTTGGACTCCGTAAATGTCAGCGGCTCATCGTATACTGCATGGCCGGTCTCTATCGTTTCCCCCTCTACTGTGATTCGAATGGATTCCGCTTCATATGCCTGCAAGAAGGTATCTGTAAGCGCTGCCATAATTACAGCTTCTCCGCTGCTGCCCATGGTCTTTAAATATTCCCCGAAGGCTTTCGAAAGGTCCAACTGAAGGAGACCGCTTTCCTCCTCCGCCTCAAAGCCGTTCACGCGTGTATCTATGGAAACGATGTTATGTCCCGCCAGATAGCCTATGATGGCATCAGGAGTTACTTCCTCTACAAGTACTGTCTCGGTTTCCAAACCGTCCGCCTTGCTGTTGCTGTAATAAATTACCAGCTCCTGCAAATTCTGTGAGTCGGTTACATCATTTTCGTATTCGACCGCACTTTGTAAATCCGCCGCTTTGCCGCTGCGTCCAGCTTCTCCGCTTTGCGCTTCGTTCTGCGGTATCGTCTCATCTGTTGTCTGCTCCATTTCTGAAGCCGCAGCCTGCTCTTGTGCCTGAACATCTTCTCTGAGGCTTATAAGCTCATCCACGATGCTTCCCATTCCGGCTTCGGCTCCTACCTCCTCCGGTGACACAGCAGAGGAATCCTCCGCCTGCATTACCTCCGGGACGGCCTCCTCGGAATTATCGGAATTGCCGCACGCCGCAAATGTCACGCCTACAAACAGCATTGCCAGTGTCATCCATTTTCTCTTTTTCATACTCTACTTCACTCCCTAAATCAGAGTATTGCCTTCTCGCATACTCTCCTCCCTGAGACCGCATTAGCCTCTGCGGTCATTCTTTGATTTATTTTACCATAGGACGGAGAAAAACGCAAAAATACACCTTCGACAAAAAATGCAGCCCAAAAGGCCGATCATTCCTTTTGACTGCATATTTCATCATGGGTAAGTATTGTGGACAGCGTATCGCCCAGCTGAGAAAAAATGGCCGCTAACATTGTGACCTCATCCTTGTCGCAGCAATTATTTATAGCGCAGGCAGCGGCAGAAATAAAAGTAACCAATTCACAAGAATTCATAATAACACCTCTACTACATGATATGAGGCATAATCGATTGTGATAACACAAAACTAAAACAGCTCAGTTGATTTACTGCTTGTCGAGCAGCTTGGTCAATTCTTCATCCAGCTTCTTTTTCAGCTCAAATAATTCTTGCTCGTCCGGCAGATACTCCTCCCCATACATTTCCGCTTTACTTAGTTTCCATACCGGGCCAGCCTCTGGCGTGTCTCCTCCTCTTCTCGGAAAAAAGTGCCAATGCATATGGACCGCATTCCCCGCGCCTAGTAATTCATAGTTGAGTTTATGGGGATGAAAGGCGTTGTATACAGCCTCTGCAACCAATGACATTTCCTGCAAAAACAGATACCTAAAGTTCCGATCTAAGAAATGCAACTCTGTCGCATGTTCCTTACATAGAAAGAGCGTATAGCCTTTAAATCTTTGATAATCACCTATAACCACATATCCTGTTTGAAGCTCTCGCACAAAATTAGGATTATTTCCTTGCAAAATCAACTTGATTCGCTCACATACCATACATTCGCACATTCTGTAGTCTCTTTCATATTTCTATTTTCTAATAGATTCCTAATGAAGTTCTGATTAAATGTCAACACTAGTATCACTCTCAGTTGCATCATTTATTTTCCGTATCACTCTGCAAGGGTTGCCCACTGCAACACAATTATCAGGTATGCTTTTTGTCACTACGCTTCCTGCACCAATAACGGTTCCCGCTCCGATAGTAACACCAGGCAAAATAATGACGCCACCCCCAATCCAGCAGCCATCGCCGATAATAACAGGAAGTGCATAGGTACGGCAGAAATATTCTTCGCTTTCAGGGCTCCAATCCGGAGTGAGCCTATCGCTAAGCTCTACCGGATGAGACGCTGTATATATCTGAACGTTCGAGGCAATAAGTACATTGCTTCCGATCGTTATCCTATTGCAGTCGACAAAGGTACAGTTCATGTTAATCGAAACATTACTTCCTATGCTGATGTTACGCCCGTAATCGCAGATAAACGGCAGTCCGACGGAAACATTTTCACCTATACCGGCAAATAACTGTTCCAACACTGCTCTTTTTTCTTTCTTTTGGCTGTATTCAAGAATACTGTACTCCTTCAGCAGCCGCCTTGCTTTTTCCTTATATTCAAAAAAAATAGGTGCATGGCAGTCGTACCATTCTCCGTTCAGACATTTTTCGAGTTCATCCTTCATAGGTAATCCTCCGTCTAAAATTCAAAATCTTCATAATCCTCCGGCAGAAATCGATGATATATCATATGGTTCTCCTCTACCGTAAAGCAATAATAATAGCTGTCCGGATGCTGGCCTTTGAAATAAATGAGATAATCGAATTCGCCGTTATTCGTTTTTTCATAATGAATATCTTGGGAATAGCTATAAAACACGTGTACGACATCTTCTATGGTACATCCATGTTTTTGTACAGCTTCCACCAAATCCCTTATAAACTCGTTCTTCCCCATGTTATCATGGATGCATTCAACTCCTTTTTCGGGAATGGCAAAGCAAAATCTTTCCTTTTCATTTGTGACTTGGATATCACCTAATTTATCTTTTACCCGCTCACAAAAGTCTTGCAATAATTCTTTCATTCGCCGAATGTCGTATTCTCCATCAAAAAAATGGTTCAATGAGCGCAGCGGATAGTACAGCCGCACCGTTTCCTTCCGGTATCCTAATTTGGCTTGCTCCTCTTTTATTATGTCAATTATATTTTTTTCAAGTTTCTCGTAGCTCATCCTGATTTCCTCCGGAAAAATCCCGATTTCATAAGCCTCTATTTCACCCTCATCGACAACATTTTAGTATGAGAAAAAATTCCCTGACTATTATCTCTGCGCTCTTATTTAACTCCTCTTCTCCGTTAAGACGAATTACTTTGCAAGGCAGTGAATCGGCCCATTCTTTATGTGTCTTCATGCATGGAGAACCGGCTGATCCGAAAATAATAATTCCCTCTGGCATCTTTACACCTTCTTTTTATCAACTCTGAGTTATTTCCATGCCTTTTTATTCTCACTTTTATAAAACCGGCAGCTATTAACCTTGCAATCCCCTTGACTGTCTATCCATATCCTCAACGACAATATCATATATCTCACCTAACGAAGAGCAATACTCCAATACCTTCCAAGGCTCATTTGTATGAAAATGTATTTTAATGAGCTCTTCATCTCCCACTGCCAAGAGACAATCCCCATTAAAATTGTTTGTAAAATAATCAGTAATGATATCTTCATCGAGATTTTTTCCTTCGATCAATAACTGTGTATCATATTTAAATTCCAACATTGTATTTCCCTCCATAAATTTATATTTTCAAGCAGATATGCATAGCTATTAGTCTTATCTCATGCCTTGTGAATCAATGCTTATATAAAGCGTTTGAAACACTTCCCGCTTAACCATATCGGCCTCATCTTTCACCTTCTATAACTAAGCAGTTTAATTACTCCTTATTTTTCATACTAATAACTGAATAAATTATAGCTCTGTTTAAGGCTTAAAGTCAAACAATACATACAGCGCTCGGCGCAGACAAGCAATACAGCATGCCAGCATTTATTATTGTGATCCAATGAGGAAAAGCGAATCAGCTTAGGCGTGGTTCCCTGGATGAGGTCAACCTGACGCCTAAGCCGATTCGCTATAACCGTTAACTATCTTATAAAAATCTCCTGCCGAACTGGAAATCAACCATATACTTTGTCATTATGATATGTAAAGTGAATATTAGTCATACAAACCGCTTGATAAATATCTTTCTCCTTTATCCGGCTGTATAAACACTATGTTTTTGTCTTTATACTCATCTTTTTTTGCAATTTGAACAGCCGCCCACAAGATTGCTCCCGCCGATATTCCAATCGAGAATCCTTCTGTCCTGGTGCAATATCTTGCCATCTCATACGCTTCATCATCCGATACGTCAATGACTTCATCAAATACATTTAAATCGAGCACCGCCGGAGGCGCTACCGGCCCGATTCCCTGTATCTTATGTACTCCCGGTTTGCCTCCGGATAAGATGGGCGATGCCGCCGGCTCAACAGCAATAATTTTAATATTGGGATTCTTTTCCTTAAGAAAATGTCCCGTTCCGGTAATTGTTCCTCCCGTTCCTATTGCTGCTAAAAACACATCCACCTTTCCGTCCAAAGCTTCCCAGATTTCAGGACCTGTCGTACAATAATGTTTTGCAGGATTATTGGGATTTTCCCCTTGTCTGATATACACTGAATTTTCTGTTTCAGCATGTATTTCTTCTGCTTTTTTATTGGAACCGGGCATATAGTCTTCTGCTTTTGTTAAAACTACCTCAGCACCATATCCCTTCAGTAGGCTGACTCTTTCTTTTGACATATTCTCCGGCATGCAGATAATAGATTTGTATCCCTTTGCAGCCGCGATGGCTGCTAAACCAATTCCCGTATTGCCCGACGTGCTCTCTATAATTGTCCCTCCCGGTTTTAGTTCTCCTGCTTTCTCAGCAGCTTCAATCATATTTATTGCAATTCGATCTTTGACACTTCCACCAGGATTATAACATTCCAGCTTACCAAACAGTCTTCCCTTTGTACCCAACTCCTTTTCGATTCTCTCATATTCCAATAACGGAGTATTTCCAATTAATTCTATAATGTTATGATAAACTTTACTCAAATTAAAATCCTTCTTTCTGTATTCTACACTTTATTCCGGCTCGCATTTATTACTTTATAAGATATTTAGCAGCCTCGCCTATATTTCCCAGAGTCTCCAGATTATCAACAGCCTGAATAAATGCTTTTGCATTCTCTTTACCGATTACAGGAGTTGTAATTCTCTCAAATAACTCATACTCTTCTTCCAGTGTTGTATTGTTCCTTGGATGGCCTTTAGGATATACTATTGTTTTTTCAAGTACAGTTTTGTCATTAAGTTCCACTCTCATCGTCATCTCCGGAAAGCTGCCTTTCTGAAAAATCGCAAAATTAGTGCTTGGAGTGATTGTCTCTCCCACTTCTTCAAATTTGGCAATCAAATCCAATATTTCTTTTCTTTCAAGCTGATCTTCCGCAAACCAATTTGCATCTGAAACCGGATTCAAAATATAGGCAGCAATACAGAATGCCGCATTGAACTGTGCATCCAATGTTGTTTTTGTCGAGGCAAGATAATCGGAACCTGTAAGTGTATTATATGGAGACAAGGAAATCTTCTTTACCTGATCTGCCGTAAACGGATGCTCTTTATAGATTGCATCAATAATTTCTAACGGTGTCTGCACCCACATATTCGCAGGCCAGTGTTTGATGTAAGTTTCATTAATCAGCCATCTTTCGCCTAAATCAAGGGTATACCAAGTCGAATCATCACTATCTGAAACCATGCTCCAATAACCGCGTTCTCCATCAAGATAGTCTCGTCCGTTGTCATATCCTGCCTCCGTGATCTTAGCCGCAAAAATACCGTTAGCAGCATCCGTTCCATGGGCAAAATGATAAATATCCGATTTGGCGGGCCCTGCTGCATGAAGGCCGACCGCCACAGGCGTTACATATACTGTGGCTCCTATCGTCTGATTAAACCTATCCCCGTCAAAACCATATATTTTCGCAGCTGCAAGAGAAGAACCGAAGATTTGCCAACTACTCAATCCCCATGAATGTTTTTCGAGATAAACGGGGGAAGGCTGTACCGCCATGGCAATTCTTTGATATCCTTCATATCCTGCCACGACAGCTGTAATAAAATCTTTGCCTGATTTATTCCTGGCTTCCGCCGTAGAAAATGCTGCCGCAATAACGCCTGCCGAAGGATGCCCTGTCCAGCTGCAATCTTCCCAATCGAGGACATCTGCCTGCGTGGCATTTGCAAATGCCGCATCTTCCGCATTAATCTTTATGCCGGAGCCACCCCATACGGTCGCTTCAGGAGTACCTCCTTTATTTTCCGCTAATTTTTTAGCTTTTTGCGTTGTTCCGATAATATCAGACGCAATGGAGACTCCAACGGTATGGATTGTCAGTCTCTTTACCTGTTCTATCACCTCTGTCGGAAGATCTTCATACTTAACTGCCGCCAAAAAATCGGATAATTTCTGTGTATTTCCCATTATGTTTACCTCCATAGGTTAAATGTTAAAATCGTAGTCCATACTTGAATTTCTGAGGAAATTCAAGACTCTTTCATCTTTTGGACTGAGGAAAAACTTCTCTGTGTCATTACTTTCTATGATTTGCCCTTGGTGCATAAACGTAGCTTTTGTAGAAACTTTTCTTGCAAATTCCAATTCGTGGGTGACGATAATCATCGTTGCGCCATCTTCAGCAAGCTTCGAAATCGTCTGAAGAACTTCTCCTACCAGGCCGGGATCGAGTGAGGAAGTCGGTTCATCCATAAGAATGACATCCGGATTCGTAACAATAGCCCTCGCTATTCCTATCCGCTGTTGCTGTCCGCCGGATAGCTGTGATGGATAATGATCCAGCCGATCTGCCAATCCCACCTTCTCTATGGCCTCTATTGCCATATCCTTCGCTTCGTTTTTAGAAATTTTTCTTACTGCCGTAAGTCCCAGCATTACATTTTCCAGCGCATTTTTATTTCTAAACAATCCGTAATTCTGGAAAACAAAACTCATTTTTCTTCGAATTTCAATAATTGTCTTTTCACTTACCTTTTTATAATCCGCATGAATATCTCCAATAGTAATTTCTCCTGCGTCAGGTTTTTCCAGAAAATCTATACATCGTAACAGGGTTGTTTTTCCAGAACCGCTTTGTCCCAGAACAACATTAATATCTCCTTTATTGAGGGTAAGGTCTACACCTTTTAAGATTTCCAATTTGCCGAAGCTCTTATGAATTCCCTTTATCTCTAACATTTCGTCTCCATTCCTATGTCTTTATCAAATACTTTTTCCTGTCGCGCTCCAAATACTTAAATAATTGCTCGATCAGAATATTAATAATCAAATACATGAAAAAAATAACAATGTAGCACTCAATATATCTTATACTATCGGCAGCAGCCACCCTCGCTTCCCCTGTTATTTCTCTGATGGACATACTGAAGGCCAGTGATGTCATTTTTACAAGGCTAGTGACAAAATTACATATAATTGGTAATGTAGCATCTATGGCCTGTGGAATCACAATCTTGGTATATGCATGAAACGGTGTCATTCCGATGGTCAGCGAAGCCTCCATCTGGGATTTGGGAACTGCCACAAGGCCTGAACGAAACACTTCCGACAAAGACGGGATGGATACAAATGTAAACACTATATATCCATAGCTCATATCGTTTATATCATATACATTAAAAGGTATATTCAATGATATGCATATCTGCTTAATCCACAATGGCAAAAAATGATATAGCAAAAAAATGATAACAATCATCGGTATTGACCGGACAAACGAAAAATAAACTTGTATTATTTTGCTGAGTAGTCTCTTTGGCTTTAAGTTAACAATAGCCATAAAAAAAGCTATCGGTATGGAGAAGAGCAATGGCACCATAACTAATTGAAGTGTTTCCGGAATGCCTGTTGAACAGGCTATGATGGTCTTCCCTATAAAGTTCCAGTCAAGCATTTTTCCTTCTCCTTTTATTTCTTCCACCACTGCTATAATCAAATGCATTTTCAAAATAATGCGAGAGCGATGTAATGAAAAGTGATAACAGCCAATAAATAATGATGAGTATAGCATATACCTCTACGGCATACCCGCCATGATGCTGTCCTATGACATAATTTCCCTTTCCGAATAAGTCCAAAAGTCCAATTGTGTAAGCCAATGCGCCTTCCTTAATCAACATCAGGATCGTATTACAAAAATTCGGAATTGCTGCGGAAAACATTTGTGGTAACAGTACATGGAAGAAGCTTTGCATTTTGGTCATTCCTATACTGGCTGACGCTTCAATCTGTGTCTTGTCCAATGACTCATAGGCAGCTCTGATAACTTCCGATAAAGAAGAAATACAAAACAAAGCTAACGTTATCGTCACATATTTTGTTCTATTCAACGTGTCCATTTGAATACCGAATAAACTGTTGATAAATTTGGGAAGTCCATAATATACAATAAATAGCAATACGATGGATGGAGTACAGCGCATGACTGTTGTATATCCATAAGCAAGCTTTTTTATGAATTTATTTTTACTGATTTTCGCAAACGCCAATAATGTCCCCAGCACAATGCCTATCAAGAATGCCAAAAATACATATTCAAGCGTTATCTTGAGCGCCGGAAAAATTATTAGAAAAAATTCCGGTATCTTATCATAATTAAATGCTTTCACACATCTGTCCTCCGCACCGCAGCTTTCAATAAATCTCTTATCTAAAATTCATAATTCCAAATATCATATCCAAAAAACTGCTCTGAAATTTCGGAAGCTTTCCCGCTGTCCTTAACCTGCTTTAATGTATCAGAAAGCTTATTTACGAAATCCTCCCCGACATTCTTGGAAAACATAGGGTATGTATTCGCCAATGTAAACTCAGAATAGGAAATTTCAGTAAGGAACTGATGAAGATCTCCATCTTCCGCGATTACCGTATTATCAAAACTCGGCTTTGTGAAAATACCCGCAGCATATTTTCCTGCTACAATTTCTTCCACGGAGCCGGCAACATAGGTGGAATCATCAGTAACTTTGATTTCTACCTGATTATCCGGATTATCAGAATTATACTGTTTTACCACATAATACATGCCATTTCCGGCTAAAATAGGTGCAAGTTCTTTTCCTGATTTGGACAAATCAGTAAGATTTTTAATATCTGCATCCTCCGCACGAACTGCAAGAACAAGAACAGATGCTCCCAAAGGCTCTTCCGGAATCAAATACTTTTCCGCTCTCTCTTCTGTCCAGAAAGCATTTGTAAGTGCCGCATCATAGTTGCCTGCTTCGATTCCAATGTACGCATCATCATAAGATGTACCCACATATTCAAAGGTATAATCCTCAAGCAAATCATCCACTGCTCTAAGCACCTCAATGTCATATCCCGAGGGATTACCGCTCTCATCTTCTCCTGATACGGGCCAGTTTCCCGTATTCCTGTATGCGAAGGTAATTACTTTCTGTTCCGTGGCCGAGGCTGCTTCTGCTTCTTCCGTATTTTCAGCATCTGCTGTGCCCTCCGTATTTGCTGGGTTTTCCGTATTTTCCGCGCTTTCTGTATTTGCTGTATTTCCGCATGCTGCTAACGTAAAAAGTGCCGCTCCTAAAATCACTGCTATTATTCTTTTTTTCATTTACTTTTCTCCTCTTTTTATATTAATTTAAAATTTTCCTATGTTTTCTTTTTTTCTTCTTATCACTTTGGGACATTTGCTGTAATCATGAAACCATGCACAGGCCTTGCACCTTAGACAGCCTTCATATTGCGGGTTCTCTTTTGACTGTTCCAAGAAGTCCGGATCTCCTAAGAATGGTCTTCCATACGCTATAAATTCTCCGGCATTCTTATTGAGAAGCTCCTCTCCTCTCGATAAATTCCATATTTCATCCACTAAAATGACCGGAATATTTACAAATGTATGAACAGAAGTCCCGGTAAAAACAACATCATTGAAGTCAAAACTTTCGGGCCCTTCAATTTTAGCCCTGCTGGAGCCCGGGTATGTAATTACAGGCGGATAGTCCGGAGCCAAATATCTGTCTGCTTCCCGTATTCCATATGATACATGTAATAACTCAACGCCCGTCTTTTCAAGTGCTGCCGCCGTATCAATATCTGTCCTGACATTTTTGTTGAACCCTAATCTGTAGCCTATGATGAAGTCATCATCAGAAAATTCCTTGATTCTTCTTATGATGTTTCCTGCCAAATGGAGCCGCCCTTCTAAATTCCCTCCATATTCATCAGTTCTCGTATTACTTATGGGTGAGCTGAACAGATTTAAAAAAAACATATTAGCACCATGAAGTTCAATCCCATCGGCTCCTTGTTCTTTTACCGCCCTTGCACTTTCCACAAACAAATCTTCGATGTGATGCAACTGCTCTGCCGTCCAAGAATTTATTTTTTCATGTCTGTGATGTCCCTTGGAAGGATAACCGATTTGTACGATAATTTTTGTACCGTTACCATGACACATATCTACAAGCTTTTTCAAATCCGCTTTTTGCTTTTCATTATTAAGGCCAAAGGCTCTTAATCCCACATCTTGTTCCAAAACGGAAAAGCAATGAGTAACGACTAATCCCAAATCCCCCTTTATTCTCTCCCTATAATAATCTAAAACATCTTCGCCAAGGGAATTCTCTTCTCCTCCGGGAACGCCAAAGGGGACCATTGGTGCCATAGTAATCCGATTCTTGAATTGAATGCTCTTAATTTCATATGGTTCGTACAACTTCCTGATTGCTGCAGATTTCACCATGATTCTTTTTTCTCACTCCTTTATTGTTTTATTTTTTTATTACTTTCTGTTTATATGTAGAAAGAAAAAGCAGCTGCCATCTGGCATCTGCTCTAAGCTACACTTACACTTACAGGCTTATAATGCACACAAAAACTAAACTGTATTTTTCAAATCCATACAGCAGCACCAGAACATATCCGTTTTTCCTTCCATAATATTATTTAACATATGTATCGTCCCTTTTATTTCATACTTTTTTAATAGGCATTGTATGTTTTAGCAATTATAAATATAAACATCTCTCTATCCTTTGTCAATCATTTTTACAAATTTGACTAGAGCGATTAACTTGAACTGGCTATAGGCTTTTATTATAATGTTACAAAAAAATGGGAAGAAGAGAAAAAGTTGGAGAAAAAAAGACGAACAGATTTCTGCCATCCGGCATAATATTGAGAAGCGTATATTCTCATTGGAATCATTATATTTAAACGAAAGCTTGAGGACATATGAATAACATTAAAGACCGCCAACAAAAGTCGGCGGTCTTTTCAATTATTAAACCATTTCCTGCATATACTTGTCGATAAGAGCAAGGTTGTTGCGTTGACCCACTAAAACCTGCCCGTCTTTCAATGAACGGTGCTTTTCATGATAGGTGGGCTGCTCCTTTTCATACAATACACCAATAGGGATGCGATCACCGAATTCCATGGCTCTCTCCATAGCTGTCAGGCGGTTGCCTGCATCATGGGTATCATCCAATTCATAAACACGTTTATTATACCATGCAAAGGTGTTGATCTTGTTGAAGCTGACGCACGGCTGCAAAATATCTACCATGGCATAGCCTTTAAACAAAATTGCCCGCTTCATCATCTCTTCCAGATGCTGCGGTTTACCACTGAAGCTGCGCGCCACAAAGCCGGCTCCGGATGCGATGGCCATAAGAACCGGATTGAACGGAATATTATTGTTTCCATCCACCTGTACGCCGTTTACAGCGCCTTCGTCTGCGGTAGGCGAAGCCTGCCCCTTTGTCAGACCATACACCTGATTGTCATGGATGAAATGAGCAATATCTACATTGCGGCGGATATTGTGGATAAAGTGATTGCCGCCTTCACCGTAGCTGTCACCATCTCCACTATCAATAATGACGGTCAGTCTGGGGTTCACGATTTTTGCCGCCACCGCAGGCGGCACCGCGCGTCCGTGAAGGCCACAAAAGCTATTTGCGCCGATATATTGGGGAGTTTTTGCGGCTTGCCCAATGCCGCCCACGATCAGCACATCATGTGGGTCCTTTTTCAATTCCTCCAGTGTCTTTTGGAGAGAATTCAATATACTGAAGTTTCCGCAGCCCGGACACCAGGCTGTTTCATAGGTGTCGAATATATGTCCTCCCATTAAAATCCCTCCTTTACGATTCGAGCCGCAATCTCCTCACCGTTTAGCTGTCTGCCGTCATATTTCAATATTCCGGCATCCGTTTTAATCCCTGTAACTTCGGCAATCAGCGATGCAAGCTGACCGGTATAGTTCTGTTCAACATGAATAATGTACTTGGCTGATGCTGCCATTTGCTTCAGCAGTTTTTGGGGAAGAGGCCAGATGTCGCCAAACACTAATGCGCTATAACGCTTTCCACCTTTTTGGTTGAGCAATTGTACGGCTTCCTCCAGCGGACCGTACAGAGAGCCCCAGCCCAGAAGCAATACATCGGGATCCTGTTCTCCCAGTAATTCGGGCTCCAGAAGCTCCTGCTCCATCAGCGCCAGCTTGCCCATACGTTTTTTCATCATACGGACACGAGTCTCACTATCCTCTACAATGTGTCCATACTCATCATGTTCGTCAGTGTCAGCGGCAACAAACCCTTCGCTCGTTCCGGGGAATTTGCGCGGAGAGATGCCGCTTTCCGTAAAACGATAACGGGCGTAATCCCCTCCGGCAGATACGTCTTCCGGTTCGTACAGAGCGATCTTTCGAGAATCCAGCTTCGGAATAGCAGCCGTAGAGTCGGCCAGATACTGGTCACTGAGCAGAATCACCGGGATTTGATATTTTTCTGCCATGTTGAAAGCACGAATGGTTTGGTAAAACGCATCCTCATGATGACGCAACGCGATAACCATGCGTGGGAACTCCCCTTGCGAAGCAGAAATAACAAATTTCAAATCGCTCTGCTCCGTTCGCGTAGGAAAGCCGGTAACAGGACCAGGGCGCTGCACATCCACCACGACAAGCGGAATTTCAGCCATGCCGGCTAAACCAAGGGCCTCCACCTTCAGGCTGAAGCCACCGCCAGAGGTACCTGTCATTGCTCGCGCGCCTGCAAAAGAAGCTCCGATGGCCATGTTAATTGCCCCGATTTCATCCTCAGCCTGCTCCACAACAATTCCTGTTTCCGCAGATTTCAGTGACAAGTACTCCATAATGGAAGTGGAGGGTGACATAGGGTATGCCGAATAAAACTTCACTCCTGCTGTCAGGGCGCCCAGCGCCAGCGCCTGGTTGCCGGAAATGATCATGTGGTCGGATGCATCCCCTCCGGCATGCTCAAATTTCTGAAGCACGGCATTATATCCGGCCTGTGCAGCCTGAACATTAATATCGACATATTCCGCTTTCACAGATTTTCGGAAAACACTGTCCGCCTGCTCGGTACTCATCGGAATACCGAACAGCTTCAACACTGCACCGATAGCCACACTGCTCGCCACACGCGCGTTACCCAGTTCCTTCGCTATAGCTGTCATATCCAGTTTAATAACAAAATCATCATCTGTTTCGACGGCACTGTCACAGAGAATAAATCCGCCGTCCCGTAAATGTTCCCGGTGGATAGCGACGGTTTCTTCATTGAGAGCGACGATGCCATCCAGCCTTTCGCTGTGACAACGGGGGGCCTGCTCACCAAAACGAATACGCGAAAAGTTATGCCCTCCTCGAATACGCGACATCAGATCGCGCACGGTAAATACGCTGCAGCCCGACTGCTTAATCCAACGTTCCAATATTGCCGCAGTAGTATCCACGCCTTGGCCTGCAGCGCCGCCAATCAAAAGATTGTACATAATGCCAATGCCCTCCTTTATTCCTTAGCCTTAAAGTTTGAAGTGCTTATGAAGATTATATCAGAAACATTAAGTATTATAAAGTGTTAAAGATTGTTCTAAAGAAACGCCTTTTTAACTACTTGTGATTTCAAACTTTATTTACTATTTTATATAGAACAAAAGTGTGTTTCGCTCACTCTCGCGCTAAAATACTTCGGCAGCACAGTTTTTGTTCCGCGTACGTAGCTGTGCATCCTACACGGAGTGCATTTATTTCATAGGAAACAGAAGCTTTACTACTGCAACATAAAAAGGTCTTTTCTATGAAATAAAAAAGCTACATTTTCATTGGTTTACTGCCAATAAAAATATAGCTTATAGCTTACTGCGGAAGAAGGGACTTGAACCCTCACGATGTAACCATCACAAGATCCTTAGTCTTGCTCGTCTGCCAATTCCGACACTTCCGCATAGCGCAATTACTTACGCCGCAAGTAGGATAGTATCATTTTGAAAGAAAAAAGTCAATATATTTTTAACAATTTTATAAAAATTATTCTTTGTTATAATACACTAATTTTTCTGCCTTGTATTTATTATCCGTCCTAATCATACCCATATTGCTTTGGTACAGCGTATTTTCTATGCCGCTTTGTCTTTTATCGTCTTTTTTACTCTATTTTTTTCTAATTTCATCTTTTTTATTGGTTTTTTCTTCCAATCATATATTCTTATTACGAGTAATAATACTGTTAATACACTAAGGAGGATACTTCATGAACAAAAACCAAATTTCAGAACTTTTAGCCCAGATAGGAATCAATCCGGCATATAAAGGATATTCTTATCTCATTCACGTCATTTATCTCGCATCATCAGAAGGTGACGGGACTTTTCTTACTCTAAAAAGACTTTACGCCGATACTTCCCAGCATTTCAACGTGTCTCCGGATTCCATACAGCACAGCGTGAGAACTCTTCTGGACGCATACTGGAATCAGGACAACACCAAATATTTCTATGATACGGTCAAATATCCGGTACACGGGCCTCTGCCTCCCAAGGAATTCATCTCTGTTTTATCCAACTACATACGAAGAAAGCAATAATATACCGCATAAGCTAAAGCAGGCACAAAAAAGCCATAGGTTTCCCTACGGCGCAGTTGTGCCTCTTATTCTCCCAACTGGGAAGTGCAAGAAGGACAACGTGTTGCTTTCATATGAATATCGCTGTAACAATACGGACATTTCTTCATTGCCGGAGCCTGTTCCCCCTGATTCTTGCCTGCTGATATGAGCTTGTTCATAAATTTGACAATCAAAAAAATAACAAACGCCATTATGATGAAATTTACAAGGCTGGTCAAAAATGCGCCGTATGCAATCGTTACCCCGAAAGCCTCCAGCTTCAGCAAATCGAAATTCTGCCCTGCAAAAAGACCGATAATCGGTGAAAGGATGTTGTCTGTCAGAGCTGTTACCACCCCCTGAAAAGCGGCACCGATAATAACACCGACAGCCAGATCCATAACGTTTCCTTTTGAAATAAATGTTTTGAATTCATTAAAAAATTTTTTCATCGTAAGAATTCTCCTTCTAAGCTAATAATTTTCTTTCAGGTTCATACGCACGAGTATACCATAATATAAAAGTTTTAAAAGATAAAAACCGCAAATATCGGAGAATTATCCACTTTTACCATTGTATTCCATGTCTTCTCCTGCTATAATATAAGCAATCATAGAGATATTATACCCTATTTAACCATCTTACAAAAGCGAAAAGAAGGCACGGATGCCTCTGTAACTATCAAAGGAGTGATTATATGAATATTAATGTAAGATCTGATGTTTCTTATTTATTTTCCAATTTATCATCTTCCGGTTCCAGCTCTAGTCTCGGTAATCTGAACTATTTATCCGACTATGCCAGCATTAAGAACGGAAGCTATGGAAAACTTTTAAAAGCATACTATAATAAAGTAGGCAGCGATTCTTCGAGCACCTCAACGAGCAATTCCTCGAAGCTTTCTACTTCTTTGGCCGCAGACTCCGTCAAGACTCTGACTGCCATCGAAAGCTCTGCCGGCAAGCTGAAAGAGTCCGCCGATTCTTTGATTAACAAAGGCTCAGATTCTTTATTTAAAGAAAAAAATGTAACTACAAAAAATGACGACGGCACTACTACTACCACAAAGCAGTATGATACGGAGGCTATTTATAAAGCCGTATCTACCTTTGTTACCAACTATAATTCTCTTATTGATTCGGTATCGAAATCGGATTCTTCTTCTGTTTCAAAGGCCGCGTCCAATATGACCAATATCACAAGTTTATATTCTAAGACGTTGGAGAAAGTCGGGATTACGGTAGGAAGTGATAATAGACTTACACTCGATAAAGAGGCTTTTGAATCGGCTGATATTTCTACTCTGAAGTCCGTATTCAATAATTCTCCTTCATTTGCTTACAGCATTTCAACCCAGGCTTCCTATATCGACTATGCTGCAAGCCGCGAGGCTCTGAAAGCAAATACTTACAATTATACCGGTTCTTACAGCAGCAATTATTCCGTAGGTAATTTACTTGACAGCTTGTTGTAACGTTAAAGATTCAAGTACATAACATCAGCGGGTCGGCAAAATGAAGCCGGCCCGCTGTTTTAATGATAACGCATCCCGCACAGAGTGCTTTTATTTTATAGGAAACCGAAACTTTACTATTACAACGCAACAAAGTCCTTCTTATGAAAATCAGAACCACGCCTAAAAGACGTGGTTTGCTCTGAGGCTATAAGCCTCTGTTACCGGCCAGCGCCTAAAGACGCTGGCTTTCACTTTGTTCAAGCCACTACGCCATTGACTCGTCGCAGCCGCTGAAGCAGCGCTTGTATTACTCGGCTACCCCTTAAAGGGGTCCTCATACTCCTTCACACTTATTTTATCTTGTAGTATGTCTGCTTTTTCCTGATCCTGTATATACTTTTTTATTGTTGCCTCGTTAAGTCCTACTGTGCTCACATAGTATCCTTCTGACCAGAAATGTCTGTTCCCAAATTTATACTTCAAATTTGCGTGCTTATCAAAAATCATAAGTGCACTCTTGCCTTTTAAGTATCCCATAAAACTTGAAATACTCATCTTAGGCGGTATGCTCACTAACATATGGATATGATCGGGCATAAGATGCCCTTCGATAATCTCCACTCCTTTGTAAGAACATAACTGTTTCAGAATATCTCTGATACTTTCTTTATATTGATTATATATTATTTTTCGTCTATACTTTGGAGTGAAAACAATGTGATACTTGCACATCCACTTTGTATGTGCCATGTCATTACTTTTGTTTGCCATTAAAATCACCTTTCCTTTCGTTATTGTAGTAGCTTGAACAACTCTATCATAACGGAAAGGTGATTTTTTTGTATAACAATCTGCCTCCCCCCGCAAAGCAGGGGGATTTTTGTTTCGTATGTCTACGTTTCTCTTTTGAGAAACTCCGTCACACTCAACAGGCTAAAGCCCATAATAAAAAATCGCCTTTATGAAAAGCGAAGTTTCATAAAAGCGATAAGTGCAGGAAAAGGGACTTGAACCCTCATGATATTGCTATCACACGGACCTGAACCGTGCGCGTCTGCCAATTCCGCCATTCCTGCACGCAAAGATTATTTTATATGCTTTTTTGCATTCTGTCAACAGTTAAATTAATATTTTAGAACATATCCAAATGCACCTGAAAATACGTCATCCCATTTTATAATGAGCGGATGGTGAATCACAGGCCCTCGAATCATATTAAACTTTTTACAATAAGCAAGCTCTCAAATAAGGTTACCATTCTATAGTCACTGCTCACCAGCTCTTTATCCTTCTCACACGCTTCATCTTCTCCTTCACATTCCGAATCTGTATATTTGTATAAAACTCCTGCTTCTACTCCATAATCATTCAGCTCACTTCCCGTCAGCATGTTAAGCCCAAGTTCTTCGCATAATGCCCTAAATGCGTCAAATTTATCTATATTCCCCTCTATTGCCGTTTTCATCATTACTTTTGCCATAATTTCAATACCTCTTTTTCTTTTTACATAAATCTCTTCAGATTATCCCATAGTGTGTCTGAAAACTGCCCGTACCCAGCAAGACGCTTCACTTTGTGGGAAACTAGGCGTGATTGGGGGTGCGTAGTGGTGCTACGTTCCCCGCAGTATGCCGCATAATGTTCATTCTTTTATCGTCAGAAATATGCTGTATTCACCGAATATCAGCTCGTAGCTTACCGTGTAAGTATTAAGCAGCCTGCTGCCGTACTGCAGCTTAACAATTCTATCAATAGTACATAGATCAATTTCTTCAGCACAGGAATACCCTCCGGCATATAACAGCAGCCGATTGCCTTCTCGTTTATGCAGCATTTTATATAATATCGCTTTACGGGATTTTATCTCAAAGTTAGTCATTTTGGGTAAAATTTTCACAGCCAGAGTTTGTCCTATATATTCATCGAGTTCATCTAAAAAGTCATTCGTTTCCATGCTCCCCTCCGTTCGAACACCTGTTCTTTTTCCATGTTATTACATTTAAGAGAGGCTGTCAATATCTAATGTTCTTGAGTTTTCGTAGTTTTATCCACAAACCCCTTGTTTCACTAGTAATGCAATGAACAACTTTCAGAAAATGCCCAAAATATAAGGAATCACCAGTCCTTTTGTAGTAGAATTAAGTTGCGAAACAAAATCTACACTAAACAATAAAGAAAGGGATTCCTCATGCTTAATTCTACTACAAAAACCTACACTTTGAAACGTGAAATTTTATCTTTTTCAAACAAAATATCCCGTAAGCTTTCCAAACCGGACAAAAAGTTTACTTCGGACATGACCTATGGCATGTTAGCTTCTGGTAGTTGTCTTCTGACTGATATTGCAGATCAACTTCACGAAGACTCTAAAAAGGTCAACAGTGTTGAGCGCCTTACCAGACATTTAAATAAAGGGACTTCCAAACAAGCCTTACTTTCTTATCTTCAAACTGTTCGTAAATGGGTGCCCGATGATCCGGTAATCCATATCGATGACAGTGACGTCATCAAGCCTGACGGATATAAGTTTGAGGCTCTTGGTATGGTAAGGGATGGTTCCAAAAGTACTAAAACAAAAAATGTCTACGAGAAAGGCTACCATGTAACAGAGGCCTGTGTCATGACAAAAGACAATCATCCTGTCAGCATTTACTCCAAAATCCATTCTTCAAAAGAAAAGACCTTCACCTCTGTCAATAGCGTTACCTTCGATGCCATGGAGCGTGGAAAAGCAATGTTTGGAAAAGCTACTTTTGTTATGGACCGGGGCTATGATGATAATAAGATGTTCCTTAAGCTTGATGAATTAAAACAGGACTATGTGATTCGGCTTACTGCTAAAAGAAAGCTCCTTTTCCATAACAAATGGGTAGCTGCCACAGAACTTCGAAATCGTCGGAAAGGTAAAATCACGACACCTGTATTCTATAAAGGTAAAAAACGGGAGGCTTATCTATCCCATGTGAAGGTTCAGATCACCGCATCCAGAAAAGACATTTTTCTGGTTCTTGTCTATGGCATCACAGAGTATCCGATGATGCTCGCAACGAACAAAGAATTAAAATCCAGAGATGATGTAATCCGGATTGCAAGACTTTATTTCTCCCGCTGGCGCATCGAGGAATATTTCCGCTGCAAGAAACAGGTCTTCCAGTTCGAAAACTTCCGAGTTCGGAAACTGAAAGCAATCAATGCTCTAAATTTTTACATTACCATGTGTATGGCATTTCTTGCGCTGGTTTCAATGAAAGCAGAAACAAATGCCCTAAAAGTTTCAATCATACAGACAGCAGCTCCTATAAAGGAAAAAGTTCAATTCTGCTATTACCGATTAGCGAAAGGTATCTCTGGTATACTGTCGTATGCAAAAGAAGGTGTCAGGCTTTGGTTCAGAACAAAACGTCCTGCATACCGTCAACTTTGCTTTAAGCTGATCGCATAAATAGATAACATAATATTTCTCCCAAAGTCCGGTTCCCACGGGGCTTGTTTCGGTGACTCTATTCGAAGTATTGTCCTTTTATTTTTCAAAAAAAAGACAGATTGGTACTTTAGGAGAAGTTATATTTTTTAAAAATTACATTTTACGGAAACTCAAGCTAATGTTCAGAACATATATGGGAATATTCTTAATATGTTAGCAAGTAAAGAATAATGCACCGTATCCTCTGGGTATTGCGCCCTGCGCATTTCTCTTTGTACAAAAAAATACTATCCGCTTTAACGATAGTATTTTCCTCTCACTATATATGGCAGGCATTTTCTTCTTATTTCTAAGGGTGTCGTATTTCCCGCAGAAAACCCATATTCATCAGATAAATCCTTAATTCTCGTAAATCCTCTTTGGTTCAGCCTCACATAGAACAATTTAATATAATATTCAACCGGTTTGTTCTCTCTGTCGCATACCTCTTTTACATAATTAACAAAGCCCGAAATATACAGCATATCCGCGGATACGCTATAACCCGCATATTGAGATATGCGAATGAAATACTTCCCGATAATTGCCGCCATTCTGGATTTGTACAGTTCATCGGTCAGGTCTCCTGTTTCCTTTATCTTTATAATATAATCTTTATATTGATTCATGTCCTGAACACTTATTTTATTATTATCTCCGATAAATTCCTTTCTCGTCCAGCATACTTCCCAAGTATAACAGCTTTTATATTGAATCAGCAATTCAAAAAATCTGTCTGACATCTGCTTGCAGACTCCGCCCGTATATATTGTGCGATTATCAAAGTCTACATCGTTGTATTTAAGTCTTATAAAATCATCGATCGTCCTTATGCCTTCATAAAATCCTCTGATCAGTAGCTCATAAAACAGTTTGTTAAGTTGGAGGCTGGCTATCAGGTGTTCTACCGTATCATCGTAAAAGACCGTAATATCCATCGCTTCAATACTTTTAAAAATAAAAGCCTCATCATCGAATTCCTCATCTCGAAGATGATTGCTGCTTATATATCCGTTGCTGACGCACCAATCTAAGAATAGACTCAGTTTATTCTTTTGATTTAAAACATACTTGATTGATTTTGGATTCCCACAGATTTTATAAATAATGAAATTCACCAATTCCTCTCTGGACATACCGAATACGTCTGAGGTCCATACAATCTCCTTATTTAAGGCCTGTGCTGCCGCTTTGTTGATCTGAATGAAATCCAGAACCATTTTCTTATATTCTTCAGGGGTATATTGTCTCAGCATACGTTGTACCTCTTTTCTCATATGAGGTAAATATACTATATTTATGACAGTTGTGTCAAGGAATATTTTTATTATGTTGAACTCGCGACCAGTTGCCTTTCACATAATCTATTTATTCCTTGACGAACATATGTTCGGGTGTTATTATCTGTATATGGCAGTACGTCGAACGCTCTTTGACAACTTAATAGAATGAAAGTATGCTTCACACACTTCTGCAGCCAAGTGTTTTGGCAGCACTTTCCTATTACATAATAATCAAATAAAAAAGGAGGATCATCAAAACAATAAATGAAAGAATCACAACGTAACATGCTGCATATACCGACGCGGGAAGAGTTTCACCGCGCATATGCAGGAGAAATAAGTCCTCGTGATTTCACTCCGAACCGTCCGGCAGGTTCGGCAATCCAGGAAACTGTTAATGTTTTAATATTTAATGATGAATGCAGAAAAAAAATAAATTATTCGAACTTCACTAATAAGGAAAGGAACCATAGCTTATGAAATATATAAAACAAGGCTTCGCCATTTCGGTGCCGGTAAATGAGGATTATACAGTCAGAGCCAACATATTAAAGGCAGATACTGATAAACCCAATATCTATGATTTCACACTAGAAATATCTCAGAATAATATCGGGCAATACCACTGCGTGCCCGGCGATGAGGTTTACCGGATGGAATCGGATAGTATAAACAGAGACGTGGCGGATTATATCCTAAGGATATATCAGGAGGGCTTTTTTTCAGCCATTATTAAAAAATACGAATATCTTGTCAGCTTTATGGAGTTCGGCGCCTGGAATTATGAAAGAAGGTAATCAGTCATAGATAAAACACAATATACACTTATCAAGATACCTATCAAAGAAATTGTAAAGCAAAATTATAACGTGCAGATTACCAGAGAGGCAGAAATCGAAAATGAATATTTAATTGCCCAGGGGTACTCTCTTCTATTCGACCAGATACTAAGGCTGCGCGCCAAGAATCAAAATCACCATATGAAGGAATTGATACTGGTCGTTGCCAAAAAAGAACAAAAAGAAGAAAAAGCAAATCAATTAAAGCAATTATTATACGGCGGCTTTACATATAACGGAATACATTATTCCCGCTTTGGGAAATCTGCTTCCCAGGGTAAACAAGGCATCACCGCATTTGTCAGCGATGATATTTTTGAAGAGCTGTATACGATTACTCAGATGGACATGGAGATTCATAATTGTGTTATATCAAAATACGAGGCCCAGCGCTGTCTCCCGTTCAGCTCCTGCACCATTCTTCCCGATTATATGCCAAATATTGTCATCATCGGCGAATATGAAAAGGTTTTAGAACGCCAACTGGTTAAATATGTTGTGGAAAGGCAGAGAGAATTTACGGATAAAGATACCGGAAAGAAGGGAACCTATAACAGCCGGGAAATCGAGGAAGGTTATAAGGATATAAAATTATCTCCCTTTGACGGCTGCGGCTGTCATGAAAAAGAATTTATGGAAAAGGTAAAGGAGACCCTTTGTTTAGATTATTCACCTATCGGTTCGCAGATCCGCATGCCCATGATGAAGGGATATTCCGTATATATTCCGTTCAAGGCACTGCTGCATGAATGGGGATATGAATATATTACAGATATTTATGGAAAAAGGCACAATATCGATACCATTGACTGTATTTGGAACACATCTATGTTCAAGGGACATAAGCAGTTTCAGGAAAAATATGGAAATCAGGCCTGGACGAAATATATGGAAACGGTTGATAAATATGAGTACAAGCTTGGAATCAACAAGTACAGCCACCATATTAAAAATCTAAATAAAAAGACGCGTATGAATTTTCAGTATCTTCAATGCTTAGATCTATGGAACCCAAAATACATCGATTATTACCAACACGGTGAAATCGGTTCCTACGATATTTTAGCAAAGGAAAACGCCGGAAAAATAATTTCTATCGCCAGGTATACCGCCGATTTATTTGAAAAAATAATTAAAGGCGATAAATTCTATACCTATAAATTTATGGGAGTGCAAAATACCGAGGATTATGAGCCGGAAAGCAAGTATCTTGAGGCTGTACTCATCAATGATGTTATGTTAAAAGACCCTGCCGTAAAACAATTTATTTACCGCAAGCTGAAAAAATCTATCGATGAAGCAAAGGTAGGTAAGATTTATGCCGACGGATTTTATCATACGCTTGTTGGAGATATGATCGGGTATCTGCAATATGCCGTCGGAGAATCTCCAATTGGTTGTTTGAAAGCGCATGAATTTTTTTGTGAAACAATGACCGAGGGCGATTGCTTATCCTTCCGCTCTCCCTTAGTGGATCCGTCCGAGGTGAACAAGGTAACAATCGTAACCAACGAAATTACCCGTAAATGGCTCTCTCACTTTAAGGATCAGGACGTGGTGATGCTCAACATGTACGACCTCTCATTACCTCAGCAGGGAGGTGCCGACTGTGACGGGGATATCGTTTTTCTATGTAATGATCCCACCATCGTTTCATCGAAAATAGAAAAGTCTGTCATTATTGACATAAACGACAAAGCAATGGCCATCCCCCAAAAATATAACAAGGAAAACCTTATCGAATATGAATTGATGACAAGGGACAGCCGTATCGGAGAAATCACAAATGCGGCCACCAGCATTGAAAACAAGTATACCGACGATGGAAATATCAGGAAATTATATTCAGACTATGCCAGTCTTCTACGAATCTTTCAGGGTCAAAACCGGCCCCTTTACACAGCGATGTGTATTGCAAATGCAGTGAACCTGGAAATCCGGGGTGTCATTCGAACCGGCTGCGTCCGGTAATCTTAGGAAATGAAGACGAATCGAATGGCTGACAGGAAAAACCTAAGTCCAAAAAGATAAGGCAATCCTGTGCCAAGCCTCCCGTCTTGGGAGGAAGGTGCAACGACCATTCCGTGAGGAAGTACATACAAGGTGAAATTCCTTGTATGGAAGCGCTGCATATCCATTTTTTCCATGGATAAAGATATGGTCTACTCCCCTTATAAATATCGGGAAACCGAGGGTATCAAGGAAAGAAATAGATTTTTTGAAAACCGGACTTCGCTGGAATATGAGCGGCAGCCTTAAAAAACACCTAAAGCAAATTCCGTATTTCTTGCTTTTTAACTATCCGAAAAAAATGGACATCTATCAAAAGGTCCGCCTCAAAAACAAAGATAAAAAAGAAGAAAGCGACAAACTGAAATTAAACTGCTACCACTCTCCTTCTCCCATGAATGAACTATGTGCTTTTATATGCGCTTGGGAAAAAAAGAATATTTTATGGAGCAATGACATAAGCGGCTTGGCAGATACAAAGGAGATTGTTCTCAATCATACCTTAGAGCTGCAGAATAGGCATATTATGAGAATATGCCGCAGATACATCAACGACTACGCACAGGAGATCAAAAAGCACATAAATATGCAACGGGAAAAATCGGATAACGAAGATCATAAATTCAACATGGAAGCTGTTGCCGGAGAATTCAGGAAAAAGCTGCGAGATGAAACCGGACTGTCAGAGAAAACTATTGCTAACTACGTTATCAAGGTTTCCTATGGCAGCATGTCTATCAGCAAGGCCTTGGCATGGTCCGCATACGGCGATTATATCGCAGACAATCTGAGGCGAAACACAAATATCAAACGAAACATTAGCATAAAAGAGGTCCCGTTCCAAACGGAAGGTACCTATGAATATCTGGGTAAATATTTTGAATTCGAGGAAGGTGATACTTATTTACAACTGTGATGAAATGTATCTTTATGAGATCATAGAAGATTACAAGGACGCATCCTCTCAAGAGGAAAAAGAGGAGATTTTCCGCGCTTTCTGCTCTTCCATCTGGTCCTGTGACAACAAAAGAAGAACCTATACCAAGTGCATCCGCTTCAAAATAAGAAAGGACTTATTGAATACCGAGCTCGGGCAGATTTTTAATACGTGGTCTCTCATCGAATATAAATATTATAAAGCAACCACGAAGGACGAAAATTGGCGCAGTATTATCAGGCAAAAAATAAATAATATTTATACCAGGTATTTTGATAAAGAAATCGTTCTCGGTAAAGAATACTTGCATTTGATCACAACGCCAAAACGCTTATATTATGAATGGATCTCCGGCTCTGAATTAGATGCCCAAGGGGTTACTTCCATTATCGATAATGCAATCGACGACTCCCTAAAAGTCAAAAGAAGGCTGCAATCGGAAAAAATGTCCTTATCATGGGAAGATTATAAAAAGGTAATGGAGGGATTTTTACATACCGCTTTTCATAATTGTAAATTAATCGAAAGCTACGAGGATAAGTCAGTCGTTTCATCCATGTTCGATTTCCTGACCGAAGATCACTTTTACGTGAGGTATATCAATCACAGCTTAGACGGTCTTATGCGCAATTACCAAAGGAAATATTATGGAGTAAGACAGCACAGACCGCTTAAAAGATGCCGGTCATGCCGATGCATCATAGAGAATGACAGTAAAAACAGACAATATTGCAAGTCTTGTAAAAAGGAAATAAGAAAAAGAATTAATCGAAATTATTATATTAAGACTGTTTTAAAATCGTAGTTCTCCCCAGATTTAAGCTATTTATTGATAATTTTTCTTTCTTATATATCATATATGGAAATACAGAGAATCCATTTACTTTTCATAAAGTCCTTCTCATTTCTAGTCGGCGGCAGCACTGCAAATCCAAAATGCGGTGTTGCCGCTGACATTCTGAAGATTATAAATTCATTAAACTATCGATACTGTCAGGAGGTGAGCGTTTGGAAAACACAAAAAATTATGATATGTCCGAATATCGGAACAAAATAATGCATGCTATTGTATCAAACGAAAATATGGTAAGGCTTTTAGAGGAAGACCCGACAGGCCATCCGGAGGATACCATCCCATATAGTAAAGCCTATCCATATGAATACATACCCGATGAAGCGGCCGAAAGCGGTAAATACATCAGCTTTGAACTCCACGCTACAACTGATGAAAGGAACAAACTGTTTAAAAGTATAACGGTTTCCTTTTTTATCCTATGCCATGCCGATGAGGTGCGCACGGCAAAAGGCTTATGGTATGACAGCGTATCCTGCGAGCTGGAAAATGTTTTTGCAGGAGGCAATCTTGGCATCGGCAAAACATCTTTCATAAGCAATATAGCTTATGCTCCAAATAAGAAATTCAAGGGAAGGCTCTTATCCTTTGCCGTAAAAGAGCTCCAATACGGTATAAGCAATGGAACATAAGAAAAGCTTATTGAATTCATCCGCCCTTCCCATCACACCCCAAATCGAACTATATATTCCTACGGTGGGGGAAATATTGGAGGATGAGAAATATTATTATAATTTGGTGTTTTCACTGTGCTCTACCCCTTCCGATTACATGGTACAGCTAGATGACGCAGGAATAGATTATACTAAAATTACAGATTATGAGTTATTTCTAATGCTATTTCAGATGCATAAGGCTCAGGATTTTTCACTTCTCTTCCCGAAACTGGATATGAGCGGTTTTCAGATATGCTCTAACAGCGAAACGCAGGAAAAGGTACTGTATGACGAAATGTCCGGTATTATGCTGGATAGCCTTATTACTTCCCAAATAACCGATACTTTAAGATTAATAAATGGATTAAAAAAACATGTTGTAAAACCCGGTAACGATGAGGCAAAAAGATATTTACTCGAAAAAGAAAGAAAACGCCTAAAAAGAAATGCGAATAAACCGTATAAATCTCAATTGGAAAATTTAGTTATCGCTTTGGTAAACCGTGCTGAATTCAAATATAACTATGAAGAAGTCATGGACTTATCCATATATAAATTCAATCAAAGCTTTAACCAGATTAGAACGGGAATTAATTTTCATAATACTATGCGGGGAATATATGCCGGCACCATCGATATATCGAAGATTACCGATAAGGCAAGTTTAAGTTGGATTTCCGAAGATTAATATTATTTAAAAGGAGAATATAAAAATGGCTATTGATGTAAACAAATTAATTATCACGCAGGTGGATCAGATTACGGCTTTTAACAACGCGAACGAATTGGAGTTCATACTTGATGAGCTTACCGCTACTACTATTTCCAACAGTGAGGAAAAAACAGACATTACCGGTAAGGGCGGCCGTAAAATCGCTTCGCTGAAAAAGAATAAGGCGGTAAAAATCACCGGAACAAACGCGCTGGTCGTAGGCGGTGCCATTGCTGCTATCACCGGTACGGAAGTAGAAAGCGGTACATACAAAGTCCGTTTTACGGATATTATCGTTGTAAATAACGACAAAGGCGAAACAAAAGATATCGCAGTAGGAACTGCCGGCGCTGAAATCGGCACAATCTATATTAAAAATGCGAACGGCTCTCTGGGAAGAAAATTATCTCAGAATGCTACTGCCTCCCAGAATGGTGAATTCGCTTATGATCCCGCTGCGAAAGAAATCACTTTCTTCGCCGGAGATTTGAAGAATGGCGAGGAAGTTGTGGCTTTCTATGATGTAGAGGTAGAATCGGCAAAGATTTCCAATGATTCCGAAAAATATGGCAAAACGCTGAAGCTTTATATCGATATTACAGCTCAGGACAATTGCGATAACGTATACCACGGACAGTTTATTATCCAGAGAGCTGATTTTAACGGAACATTCGATTTGGCAATCGGCACAGAGCCTACCACTCAGGCATTTGAAGCCGAATCTCTCGCAGGCGGATGCACCGGTTCTTCCAATCTTTGGGACTTAATCATCTTTCAGTAAAGCTTCTTAAACGAGGTATGAAATTGTTAAATAAAATACAAAAACCATGCAGGATATGCGGAAAATTATACACACCATGCCATAATTGTGAAAGTGACTCTTCCGCTTTTCATTGGAGAACGGTAGCCTGCTCAAAGGAATGCGCCTTGGCATATTTTTCTAAAGTGGAAAAAGCAAGGGCAGATGAAATAAACTAAAATCTGAGTACAGACAAGACTGGAAAACGGGGATGTAAAGATCTAATTTGTGAAAATTCGATTTTATGTCCCCGTTTTTTATAACATTCTGCCTATACACAAGGCATTTGCATGGGAATATATTTCCTAAGAAGAAAGGATAAGATATGATCAAATATTTTAAAATGAAGAAGAAAGAAATCGAGTTGAAAACATTGCTTTATAGCTATGCTCTAAATTTTGTGAAAGAAAAAGAGGACATCCTCAAGGTATTTGTTAATCTGGTAACAGCTTTAAAGGATGTACCCCCGGAAGAGCTGCAGGAAAAGCTTATCGAGCAGATTGTAAGTAATATGGAACGGAGTAAGGAATGACTTGCTTTTATTTACAGTAGACATTTCCTTACAGTATAGAGAGGCGTCGCATGAGCAAAAATGATAATAAAATTGATGTCAGTATACAAATTACTGACTCTCAGGAAACAATACAAAAAAAATTAAGCAAAGCCGCAAGAAACTTAAAAATAGAAGCATCCCTGGGCGAAAACAGCAAAGAGAAGTCTTCCATGCTATCAAAGTGGCTCAATATGACCAAAATAATAAAAGTTGCCGACATAGCTATCAAAAGCATGGCGAATCAGGTCATAAAATTAAATACGGCCGAAACCGATCTTGCCATGGCCGCCAATATGACCAAACCGCAAATGACGGCTTTAATCTCTTCCTATTCAAAGCTGGGCGCTGAACTGAAAGCCACCGTAACCGATATTACCCAGCTAGGAACGGAATGGCTAAAGCACGGTAAAACCGTAGCCGAAACCACCACTCTTATTAAAGATGCTATGGTACTATCTAAAATAGGAAATTTATCTTCTGCTGAAAGCACTAAATATCTTGCTTCCATTATGGACGGTTATAAAATTTCCGCCGAAGGCGCGATGAACATTGTAGATAAATTATCTTCCGTTGACGTGGCCTCCGGCGCAAATATCGGCGGACTTGCCGCAGGCATTAGCGAGGTGGCAAAAAACGCAGACTCGGCAGGTATATCATTCGATAAGCTCATCGGGTATTTTGCCGCTGTCGGAGATAGTTCCCAGGCAGCAACGACAAATCTAAGCGGTTCCATTAATGCTGTATTATCCCGAATGGAAAATATCGAGCTTTCCAAATTGGAGGATTATGAAAATAATGGAGAAAGTCTATCTGGAATTGAAGCAGTTCTTGGCAAAGAAAACATATCATTAAGAGATTCCTCCGATTCCTTCAGAGATTTAGGCGAAGTCTTGGATGAGGTAGGCTCTAAATGGAATTCCTACTCGGAAGCTTCTCAAAGTGCTGTCGCCGGTGCCTTTGCCGGCAGCGAACATTCTGACAACTTTGCAATTCTCATGGGAAATTACGATAACGCAATGAAATATGCGGAAATCTCCTTGGATTCATCGGGGCAGGCCATGGAGAAATTTTCCGTTTATCAAGAGTCTCTCACAAGCAAAACGGAAGAATTTAAGAACGCATTTATCGGCCTTTCAACAACTGTACTCGATTCAGATTTTTTAAAGGACATTATCGAATCCGGTACATCTCTAATAAATATTTTTGATGCAAATATAGGAAAACTAGGTGTTATTCCAACGCTATCGGCAGGTATCGGCGCCGCATTAAGCATTAAAAACGTCGGTGGGGCCAGAATGTTTGCCCTCAAAATTTAAATATGCACGACAGTATGGATGTTCTTTTGGATACAAAAGTTTCTACCATACACTTTATGAAATACATAAAGGTAAACGGCTTATATGGTCTGAATAGATAATAGGTAAAAATAGCCTATTCTGGGAAGCACGTCAACCTCATACTACTCTCCTGTTATGGCGACATATCAGGCTATAGTAACAATGTATGAGCTCGTGTGGTCAGCAGGGAAGCACACTCTCGCAGGTGAACCCCCACTGTAATAACATAGCCGGAATCATTTAGCAGCAACGTTTGTGATTCAATAGATATTCGGGACTACGCTGAGCAGCACAGTGAAATTATTAGACAAAGACTTATCCTTTATCTTTGCTGCATGTTTGGCACTCACGCCATTTGAGTGTTTTATGATAAGAAATGGCAATTTATAATTTTATTTTTATTTGAGAGTCAGAGTCCGTACAATGGGACTCATCTTTTGTTATACTTTTTATATAGAGCTCTATAAGTTTTGATTTTCGCGCGATTGGAACTTATTTAACTAATTATAGAAAGAAGGGGTATGCATATGAACATCGTTTATAAATCATATTTAAAATTAATCGTAGTTAAGGTTGATCATTTTAACTCCGAGATTATTGATGAAAGGAACTTTGGATGTGATGAAGAGAGTAAAATCAATGAGTTTAAGGACAAGTATATCAGAAATGATAATTATACTATATTAAGTATTGATATGTAGCATGATACTAAAGTGCTGCTTCGGTAATTCAATTTCATAGTCAACTTATACTTCATAAGGAATAAAATTAAAAGCTGTGGTCCTCTGCGGCCACAGCTGGTTTTGTTTATGGTATGATTTGATATATTAAAAATCGGCCCCGCAGTTATTACAATGAAATTGCTTGCCGATTTTCTTGCTGGCAAGTCCCCATAATTCGGTAGACACCGCACGATTAAATAATCCAATTTTTCTTACATTAGAAGAGCCACAATAAGAACAATTTACGGTTCTATTCTGCTCTTCCAATATTGCCCTGCCAATAGCGCGCTTAGCGTCCAATTCAGCTGATTGTTTTGAAAGTATCTCGTCCCTATGGTCGAAAAGGTATTGGTCATATTCTAGAGATGTTTTGACGAGTTCTTCACGAAGAAGATCTTCTGATAAATCGTTTTTTATCATAAAATCAAGTTCATCATCTAAATACTTTTGTGGTACAGTAAACATTATTGATTTACAACAATCACATATTTGCCGTTTTTCAGAAAAAACTTCATGTGCTATTCTACCACACTTTTTACAATAGTATAATGCCATAATTCTCCCCATATACATATTAATTTTTATATATCTTATCATAAAAAATAATAATAAACAAGCATTCAACTTAATTGTATATACAGATTCCAAACGTCTGTATTTCAACTATAGTACGATATTTAATACATTTGAAAGCAATATCGATAAATGGACATCAAAAGTAGGCATACTGGGAACTTCATTCGATGATTTTGGAAACCGTTTTAAGAAAATGACTGATGAATTATTATTAACTAATAATTATACTCTTTCTAGTATTGCAAATATGTGGAAAAATACAGGTAGTAAAAAAGATTTATCCAGTAAATTCATTGTTACACAAAATGATATACAAGATAAATTAATAAAAGTGGATGAATTATATAAGCCACTAAACAATTTTGACGCAAATAGTATATTATCACAATTACAAAAAATAGATATGCAAGTTCAAAAAGGAAAAAGAACTTGGCATAATTATTTTAATGGTTTTAAAGAAGATGAAAGATGGCAAATTGATTTTGTCAAAAATACAGTTCTTCAGACAGCAAGCACAGAAGATGTAATAAAAGCACAAAATGCAGCTCGTGACTCTGATATCAAATATAACAATAGTTTAAAGCAGATGACACTTAGTGCAAGAAGGGCTTCTATAAGTAAGGTGAGAATTATGGCTTATACACAAAAAAACTATACATACAATGACAAGCTAAGCACTGATGAAAATCTGTTATTGGACAAACTATTTAAACTCCGCCTGTCCCACATGTCGGAGGCATTGGAGAAGCAGTTCCTTAACCCCAACACGGCACTCGAGGACTTTCATACCCGTATATCTGAGATTATTCACTATGAATGGGATCAGCGTCAGAACACAAAGTTCAACAAGCTACTTAAGAAAGCGTCCTTGAAATATCCGACTGCAGACTTTGATTCTGGTCTTTACGAATCAGATCGTATGCTGGATACTCACACCATTGAGTTACTACAAAAATGTGAATGGATTGACGAACCTAAAAATCTATTGATTACTGGTAGCGCTGGGGCAGGCAAAACTTATATCGCGAATGCACTATGCATTACCGCTTTACAACAGCTACGAACAGTAAAATATATCAGAGCCAATGCACTTCTTCTAGAAAGTGAAAAGGCACGTCAACTTGGTCATGCCTACGATTATACAAATCAGATGGCAGCTTATGACTTGCTGGTAATTGATGATTTCGGTCTTATGGAACTAAGCATGGATAAGTGCCGTGACCTCTTTGAAATCATTGAAACAAGAGATTGTAAAAAGGCAACAATGATTGTATCTCAGCTTCCCGTCATCAAGTGGTGGGACCTCTTCAAAGATAACACCTATGCGGATGCCTGCTTAAGCAGGATGACATCTAAGGCGTACCGCCTTGAGTGCAATGGAAGAGACATGAGAAAGTAACAAAATCTACAACGTGCAGTTTGAAGCGGAATAGCATGCCGTCCCTTCGGGACGGTTATGCTGTTTGGCTGGAATATGCACCCGCAGTGCGGCTTTTTGTGGTGTGTCATTTTTCCTTGCCATAAATAAACCTCCAAACTGAGTAGTTTTATCTTACATCAGTTTGAAGGTTTACACAAACTTTGGGATACTCCCGGTTATATATAACAGCACTTGCTTATGCATGTCAAGTACGGGCAAGAAATTCCGCCCGTAAAAAGTCTATAAGCTCCCCCCTATTCTGGTAATCGCTCTTCAAACATAATGCTTAACTCCCCATAGACCTGTCCCCAATTTCGCAGGGGCAAACTCCATTTCTTTGTGGCCTCAAAGGTGGATAAATATAGGGCTTTCAGTAATGCACTGTCACTGGGGAATACGCTTCTTTGACGGTTCAGTTTCCGATAGGTGGCATTCAGACTTTCTATCACATTTGTCGTATAAATGACCTTGCGGACCTCTGTGGAAAACTTGAAAATGGGAGATAGGGCATCCCAATTCTGCTTCCAGCTTTTCATGGAATTCGGATATTTTTCGTTCCACTTCTCTGTGACACGCTCCAAGGAATCCAATGCCTTTTCTTCGGTTGGTGCCTGATAGATGGTCTTTAAATCCGCGCAGAAAGGTTTTCTGTCCTTATCTGCCACATATTTCATGGTATTCCTTACCTGATGAACAATACAGCGTTGATATTCTGTTTTCGGAAACGCAGCAGTGATGGCCTCTTTTATTCCGTTCAATCCATCTGCACAGATAATTAAAATATCTTTCACACCACGATTCTTTCAACTATTTAGAACAGAGATCCAATATTTTGAACTATCATTTTCTCCCACTTCAATGGTCAGTACTTCTTTACAGCCATCCTTGTTTATGCCAAGAATGACATAAGCTGCAAGCTTACGGATGATCCCATTATCCCGCACAGAGTAATGAATCGCATCAATATAGAGCACGGGGTAAACGTCAGAAAAAGGGCGGTTCTGCCAGTCCTCAATCTGGGGCATGATCTTATCGGTAACATCTGAAATAAATCCCTTCTGAGGCCTCAAATCCATAGATATCCTCCAGTGTGTCAGAAATCTGTCTGGTGGTCATACCTTTTGAATACATGGAGATAATTTTCTGGTCGATGTCAGAAATGTCTTTCTGACGTTTCTTGGCTACCTTTGGTTCGAAGGTGGATTTGCGGTCATGGGGAACTTGGATGTCCATGCTTCCATAGCTACTGTTGATACGTTTTGATTTATAACCATTGCGGTAATCATCGCTGTCGGAACGTTCTGATTTTTCGTAGCCAAGATGTTCCCCCATCTCTGATTCCATCATTTCTTTAATGGTGCCGCCAAGCAGATCCTTAAGTGCATCCTGGATATCTTCTGCAGACTGGATGTCGTACTCCTGCAGAAGCTGCTGAATGATGTTTCGCTTTCCATCTGTCATTTGTAGTTTGTGTACTGTTTTCTTTTCTCTTGCCATAATAAAAGGCCTCCTATGATTTTTTATTTTACCATAGAAGAACTTATAAAATCTTATTTACAGAAAAACTTTCACAGACTCATTAATTACGCTATTGAATTAATCCTTTAGTTTATTTTGGGTACATAGGGCTTTTCGACTCTCTCAAATTCGATTTGATTTTTGTTTGCAGGCTAGAAACTAAACTTCTCCCTGTCAATATTTTTTCCTTCAATTGATTTCTGATAAATCCCTTATACTTTGATTGCCGTATAAAGAGATTTATGTTATATTTACTTGGAAAATAATATTAATTAGGAGAAAATAATGAAATTCAATTCTAAGGACAAATTATTTATAATTTGCTGTATTTCAATTTTATTTATAAGTATATTTACATTATGTTATTATCTCTTTCCATATCAGGGTTTAAGATATGACAGCGAAGCTTTCTATCCGGTTGTAAGTGAACATTCTTTAATTGAATTGAACGAAAATACCACTGTTTCACAAAACTTCAATTCTGAAAATATTCATTTGAAAGGATTAAAATATTATGTAATCAAAGGAGAATCAGAAATTACTGGCTCTTTACATGTATCAATAATGGATAATGACAGAAATTTAATATTAGATAGAGAAGTACCATTTACAGACATTCAAAATGCTGAGTGGTACTCTGATTATTTTTCCCTTACATTGAAAAAAAATCATATATATCGAATAGACATCTCTGCTGAAAAATGTACGAATAATAATTATCCGTATTTAGTCGTAATGGGAGGGTATGATCAAAACTCTCCCAATTTAGAAGCATATCAAAATAATGAACTTCTTAATGGTAATGTTTTAATTAGTTACGAATTCGCGAAATTAAACAGCACCTACATAAATGTTGTCGTTTTATCATTATTTACTCTCTCACTTATTACTATCCTATTTACCATTAATGTTTCAAGAAATAAGAAATGGAGTTCTGTATTAAATAATTTGAAATCTTATAATTCCATACCTATAAGAAAAATGCTTGTTATAGTTTTGTTCGTCATACAGTTCTTTCTAATAATTCCAAATATTGTTTATAAAGTAGGGGGATTCAACTTGGATCCATCATGGCGCTATTTTTTAAATATAGCCAATTCCTTAAATTTGAAATATGGAACTGACATTTATTTTACATATGGACCGCTAGGTTATATATGCTATCTTATGAATTTGGACAATTCATCAACCTACTGGTTTGGTATTGGGATTTGGGGAATTATTTTCGTTATCCATATTATACTATTAATTTGGCTATACAAGCTATACTTAGAAAACAAATTATCATTGACTGCTATTGTTTTATCTGTATTAGTTTACGTATCTACAATGTATGAATCTGAACGAGATAACTACCAATTATATTTATTATTATTATCAGTTGTAATTTATTTCTTAGGTAATAGTAAAAGTATCATAATAACAAATTTACTTCTAAGTTTAATGTTCTTTTGTAAATTTTCAACTTTTACCAGCGGCGTTGCATTCATTACTATATTCATTATTCTGCGTTTTTTCTTTGATAAAGATAAAAAATGCATTTTATTAATGCTTCCTTCTTTAATAATTGCTCCTATCTCATATTTAGTTTATAACCCCTCTTTAAAGGGATTATACGAATATGTTACGGGAATATTGAGAATATCTAGCGGATGGATGAAAACACAACAATGGGATGATGCAATAACGAATCAAGAATATCGTTATTTGCTTATAATTGTTTTGTTGTATATCATGCTTATAATTATATCTCTTTTAGTCGATTATCATAAGTCAACTATTTTAATTTCTTGCAGCGTTTCACTATTTTTTGCATACAAATATTCCGTTACTGCACATGGAATTGCTATGGGAATTTGGCTAGTTTCCATGCTATTTTCTGCTATTGTTCTATCTATTGATTTTAGAGCAATGTATTCGCTGATTAGAACAAAGAAAAAATATGCGTTTTACTATGCCGCTTCAATAGTTGGATGCTTATCCATTGCTTCACTATTATGTATAAATCTCCACAATAATTGGGGACAAATTAAGGATAGTCTAAAAAATAAAGTAATTACATTTGCAACTTTAAAAGACAGCTCCCTGCTTCCCGAGTTATATGACAATACCTACATTCCATCAAATATTATTGAGACAATAGGTAATGACACTGTTACTACTTATCCATGGGAAGTGGGATATAAAGCTGTTTATACTAATTTAAATATGGTTTATAGCCCTTCTATTCAAAATTGTAATGAATTCATTCCATGGCTTGATCAAAAAGTTGCGGATTATTTTTACTCAGAACAAGCACCTAAGTACATTATACTGGAGGACGAAACTATCTATTTTCATATAAAATATTTAGATAATCCTTTGACTTGGGAGGCAATCAAGGATAGATATAATTCTATCATCACACAAGAAGGATTTTGTTTATTAGAGAGACAAGATAATATTATTAAAAGTGAACTTACGCTAATCCGCTCTGAACTTTACTCTACAAATGATTCTATAAAATGTCCAGAAAATGCTGATTATGTGAAAATTCATTTAAGATACTCATTTTATGGAGAAATAAAGGACTTTTTCTGGAGAACCGGAATGACATACATGACTATTAACTATAAAGATGGTTCAAGTTGTTCGGGTGTAATTATCGTTCCGAATATGACTTCTGGGTTTTCACTGGATTATGTTCCTCAGAATCTTGAAGACGTATCACTTGTATTAAACACAGAAGATTATACTAAGATTTCATCCATTCAATTTAGTGGCATTGGTCTTGATGCTCTAGAAAAGAATGTGGAGGTTGAGTGGTTTCAATATGCTGAATAATAAAACCTATCCGATTTATACCTTATAGCATACCAGGCCATTCTACTTTTGGCCCAAACTGAAGAAGACGTTTTACAGATTCATATATTTCCAGAGATTTTAATGAAGTAGTTCCCTCTTCAACTATTATTACGACATTTTTTGTATACTTTTCTTATTCGTCACATACATTTAAATTAACAAAAGAGATTTTCTCCTGAGAGGATTTCATCATGTATCAAGACAATACATTGCCCTACCGCGGCGATCTAAAGGTGGCAATAGTAGGAAGGGCAAAGGATACCGTTAATTATGAAAAAGCTCTGACCTCAATGGGAGTCTCCTGCCTGACCACAATGGATCTTGCCCATTTATCAGAGTTCGACGCACTCCTGCTTCCGGGAGGAGGGGATATTACTCCTGCCTTTTTCGGACAAAAAAATCAGGGGTCCAGGAATATGGACACCGAATTAGACATCATACAGCTCCAGTCGCTGGATTTCTTCGTAAAACGGGAATATCCCGTATTGGGCATTTGCAAGGGCATCCAGATCATCAACGTTTATTTTAACGGAACAATCATTCAGGATCTCAAACAGGCCCCTCATCATGCGTGGGATAATGGAGACAAAGTTCATTCCTCTGCCGCCCTCCCCGATTCTCTGCTTTTTTCATTGTACGGAAGGCGTTTCAACGTTAACAGCGCCCATCATCAGGGCATCGGCAAGGTAGGACACAGTCTCAGCGTCATCCAGACCTCCGATGACAACATCATCGAAGGAATCGTTCACGATACCCTTCCTGTCATCGGCGTTCAATGGCATCCCGAACGGCTTTTCGATGACTCGGCCTCTGGCAGTACCGTAGACGGACGATTGCTGTTTTCTTATTTTTTATCCTTATGTGACACCGCCGGAGTTTGAATTTCCTTTCTTCTCCGGCGTTTTTCCGCCCGCTCCTGAAGCTCTTCCTTTGCTTTTGCTCCGGCAACTTCGAATAAAGATACAACGATTTTTTTCATCATTCCTGCCGTCTCGGTGTCCAGTCCCTTTATTGCTCCTACTACCGCCAACATGCTCTTTTTCCAGTCCGCAGTAAAATCGATTAATGTTGTAGCCTGAGAAGCGGATACCACCTCGTACAGCGTATCCACAAAGGAATGAATATGTTCATCATCTAAGGATAGAATCCACTCGTTCAATGCATCGTCCATGAATCTTCTGCTTTTATATATATCCTTTGCCTTTACAAAGGCATCGTCCTTTACAAGCCACGTATAGGGGTCATGCTGCAGCAGACCGAAAGTCTTGCTTTCAACCACGATATAGCCGTCCTCATGGGCTCCTAACAGCATCCCTACCAGCGACGAGTGGGGAATGATCCGCACTATTTTATCCGCTATTTTTTCGTACTGTCCCCTCTCTCTGATTTCCGGGCGGAAGCCCGGTCCGTCATGGCTGAACACCTTGACGATTCGTTTTTGTATTTCCGGACCGCAATTCATCGCCGCAAATACGGCAAAATTCCCCCCCTTGGAATGCCCTCCCACATAGAATTCCTTAGAAAATTTCCGGGCAACCGCCTTCATATATTCTACACTGTAAAGCTGCCCCTGCACCGGCTCGGAAAAGGCCAGATTGAAATCCTCCTTCCAGCCGATAATCGTCTCATCCGTCCCCCGATATGCGAGATAAACCGTCTGATCCTCCAGAATATAAGTAATTGCCGAAAACTGCGTTTCCCGTTCCGGCTCGATCAAGTTTACATAATAATTCATCTTAAGAGAACCATAACGAGCGCTATTTAACATTCCGGCAAACAGCGCCATATTCTCCTCCTTATATCTCTCATCCGCGAAAAGCTTCTCCTTATCCTGATAGATATCCAGATATTTTATTGTGACAAACGGCTTATCATCCGAAACATCCGGAACAATACCGTCAAACTTCAAATAGCTGAACTGGCACAGCACCAGGCTGTCCACTTCATTCATCGGCCTTTTTTCAAACGTATAATCTCCATATTCCTTCAGATAATCAATAATCGTTCCCATGCCGCATCTCCTCTAAAAACGCGCCTCCAAGTGTCCGATATTCTTAATGAGCACCGATACCGTGCCATCCGGATTCGTAATAAACTCAACGCTTCCTGGATTTTTATACTGCTCCATCGGAATCTTTATTTCGATTCCTGTATCCGTATACAAATGCTGCTTCTGGTACTTTCTCGTTGTCGCCTCACTTTGGGGTAATATTTCTTCCTTTACCAAATCGTACTTTTCCATTTTATCCTGAAATGCGACTTTTAACTCCGGTTTCTCTTCAAATATCTTATCCGCAAGCACCTCCACCACAAAACCGCCGTTTTCCTGCAGTTCTTCCTGTATGATACTTTTCGCCTTCATCTGGGCCTCATACTGATCCAGCTCGTCATAAGCCTCCTTCTGCACCGATTCCACCGCTTTCGTCACGATCGACAGCTTCGACTTATGTGACATATGGCTGCTGCATTTAAGAAATAAATATGAAAAATAATTTGTTTTTTCTCCGTTTACCTCATATTTTCTTTCTATCACCTGCACCGATAAGTCTTTCAGGCAAATAATCGCAGCTTCGCTCAGCCTCTGTGACTCCGAGGGCAATATTGACTTATGCCTCATGACCTCATTCGTATTACCTCCCTCTTGTGAAGACAGCGTCCGATGAGTATAAAGCGATTTATAATTCATCTTCAAAAATGCCAGATACTCCTCTTCGCCATATTTGAACCTTACCACCACAAGATCTGCCGGAGGAATATCTATATTACTATTCATAATGCTATATAACAACTCCGCCGCATCCTTGCTTATTTCCACAAAAAAATCATCCGAATACTGCTCAAGCATCTTGTAAACTTCGGATTCCTCCTTATAGAACTGAGAAGTCTTCCCATCATCCCCCGAAGAAATCTTCGCAATATGCTCCTTCAAAAAATCCGCAAACTCCGACCCAAATTCAATCTCCTCATCCGACAGCACCGGCATCCCGATCGTAGAATCCAAAATATGTAATATAACCTTCTTTATCCTTATATCCTCTTTCACCATCATCTATCGTATCTCTCCTATCTACCTTACTCTTTCTATATTTTCTTCGTCCCTTTTTATTTCTTCCATGTTCCCGGCGACAAAAGTATAAGAATCGGCAAAAGCTCCAGTCTTCCCACAAGCATATCAAATATAAGTACAAACTTGGATAACCCCGAAAATATCGAATAGTTTCCTGAAGGTCCTACCAAGCTAAAGCCCGCCCCCACGTTATTAAAGGTTGCCGCCACTGCCGCCATATTCGTTGTAAAATCAAATTCATTCAAAGAAAGTACCAAAAAAGATCCAAAAAAGATAAATATATAAATCATTGCATATACCTGAACTGATTTCGTCACGCTACTCTCCACCACATGTCCATCCATATAAATCTTTTTAAACCCTCTGGGATGTATGACATAAGAAATCTCATTCTTAATAGAACGAAGCGAAATAATAAACCGTGATATCTTGAAGCCTCCGCTGGTACTTCCTGCGCAGGCACCAAGCATAGAAAGCAGAAACATGATCGTCTTGGAAAACTCCGGCCATTTATCATAATCCACAGATGAAAATCCCGTAGTGGTTATTACCGACGCCACTTGAAACAGTGCATGGTGAAAACCAAGAAATATGTTATCAAAAAAATTCTCTGTATTAAGAGTGATCATTACCGCCGACAGCAACACAATAATAAAATAATAACGGATTTCTTCACTGGCAAATGCTTCCTTGGGCTTTCTTATGAGCAGCAGATAAAACACCTGAAAATTAACGCCGCATATAAGCATAAGCGCTGTAAGCACCGCCTGAACTGCTACGGAATAGCTTCCCGCACTGGAATTAAGAAGTCCGAAGCCTCCCGTTCCCACCGAAGAAAAAGCCAGCGTAACCGCATCATAAGCAGACAGCCCGGCTAACATTAAAGAAATCGTTCCTGCAAGCGTGATGCCCATATAAATGCCATAAAGTATCATCGCCGTATTCTTTACCTTGGGCACCAGCTTTCCTACTTTAGGACCCGGACTTTCCGCTCTGAGAAGGTGCATATTATAGCTCCCGGACAAGGGCAGAACTGCCATAATCAATACCAGGACACCCATTCCTCCTATCCAGTGGGTAAAGCACCTCCAAAACTGAGCACTTCTCGATAAAACCTCCACATCCGTAAGAATGGTTGCCCCCGTAGTCGTTAAGCCCGAAACCGTTTCGAATAAAGCATCCGTATAAGAAGGAATCTCCCCGCTTAAATAAAAGGGCATCGCACCTACCAGACTCAATATAATCCAGCTTAAGGATACGGTGACAAAACCTTCCTTCGCATAAAACACTTTATTCTTCGGCTTAAACCGCCTTCCTATCAAACTGACCGCAAAGCAGGCCGCCATGACGGCCGCAAAAAAAACGGCACTTTTCTCATGGTATATTATACCCACCAGACAAGGCAGCGACAGGAACAATGCCTCAAACTCCAAAACCCTGCATAGTATGTAACGTATCATCGAATAATTCATACCAAAATATCCTTTATATCCTGCAAACCAGTTATCGTTGTGGCCAATACCACGGTATCTCCTACACCAATCCGGCTCTGTCCGCCGGGCGTGATGATATTTCCCTTATGATTGATGCAGCACAGCAGGATATTCGGTTTCAGGTTAAGCTCCACCAACGGAATTCCCACTACAGGGCATTCCTCTCTCACTAAAAACTCCAGAATCTCCACCTTATCGTTACTCATCCGGTATAGGGTCTCAATATTGCTTCCGATAGAATTCTGCATCGCCCTTACATATTTGATAATCATCTCTGCCGTAAGATACTTAGGATAAATAACGCTTCCAAGATCCAGTTCTTCGATGATCTCATCATAGGCGATTCGATGCACTCTGGTAATCAGCTTCGCTCTGGATATACTCTTAGCGAAAAGAGAAAGCATAATATTTTCCTCATCGAAATTAGTAAGTGCAACAAAGGCCTCCGCCTGAGGGAGTCCCTCCTCCATTAATAAGTCCCTATCGGTGCCGTCACCTAAAATCAGTGTTGCCTGCGGCAGAAGCTCACTCAGTTCGCTGCATCTTTTCTTGTCCTTTTCCACGATTTTAACATCGATTCCGATGGAAAGAAGCTGGCATGCCAAATAATATGCCGTTTCCCCTCCTCCCACGATGAATGCGTCCTTGGCCCGCGTGGTAGGAACTTTTAACTTTTTGAAAAAAAGAACCGTATTTTTCACCGAGCCCACTACTGAGATTTCGTCCTTCGCCCGAAGAATAAAATCTCCGGCAGGAATAAACACTTCGTCGCCTCTTTCCACTACACATATCAGCACTCCGCATTTCATCTGTGCGGATATACTTTTTAAGGACTGGTCGCATAGCGACGAGCCCTCTTCTATTTTATATTTTACCAGCTCGATTCTTCCTTTGGCAAAAGTATCTATCTTGATGGCTGAGGGGAACTTAAGCACCCTCGCTATTTCAAGCGCCGCCGCATCCTCCGGATTGATAACCATGGACAGCCCTAGTTCTTCTTTAATAAAACTTATTTCCCTGCTGTAAACGGGGTTTCGAACCCTCGCTATGGTATGACAGTCACCTGCCTTTTTCGCGATCAGGCAACACAACAAATTGAGTTCGTCGGAGCCTGTGACTGCAATGAGCAGATCCGCCTCATCAATTCCGGCATTTTTCTGTATGGAATAACTGGCTCCGTTGCCTACGATTCCCATAACGTCGAAATTGTTGTTTACATTATGTACCACATCGCTTTTCATATCGATGACTGTAATATTATGTCCTTCCCTACTGAGCTCTTCCGCTAATGTGGCTCCCACATTGCCGCATCCTACAACAATGATCTGCATGATATCCTCCTGCTACTGCATAATTCCTTCGAATTTTTTCCAAATTTCTTCATACTGTTCTTTAATTTTCAAGTAGAGGCCTATGGTCTCATCCTTTTGTTCCTCGAAATTCATAATAATCTTATCATAATTTTTTATAAGACAGTCAACTACCGGCCTGCTGATTTTATAGTTATCCGCATCCTCACTCAGTATCTTCTTGATAACGGCGCTCTCAAAGGAATCCTTATAGCTTCTTTGCCCGTATAAAGCGCTGAGCATATCGGCAACCGCAACTATTTTCTGGGGCAGGGTCAGATCCCTTTCGATTAATCCCTTGTGATACCCTGAGCCATCCAGCTTTTCATGATGTCTCGCCGCTATTTCCAATACATCCGGCTCTACCAGCCCTGAAAGGATCATCTCCGTAATCCTGACGTGTGCCTTCATAATGCGCATATCTTCATCCGAAAGCTTTCCGGGAGACTCCAGAATGTCAAGTGGTATGGCTATCTTGCCCAAATCATGCAGCAGTGCTCCATAATACATCTGTTTGAGTTCCATCGTCCCAACGCCCATCAGCTTTCCCAACTGTCCCGCGAAATTTACTGTTGCCATCGTATGCAGCACGGTGTATTCGCTTCTAAAATCGATGGTATATACAAGCATTTCCAACAAACTCTTTTTATATCGCTCCGACCTTATATAACGGGACAACAGTGCATTAAGCTCTTCAAGATATTCTCCGCTGACCAGCTTGGAAGTAATCGAAAACTTCTTTTCCGCCTCGAGAAATATGTCCAGAGCCTTCCCCGAAAACTTAATATCCCGGTACCTCGTAAAATAATCCGCTTCCATCTCCATCTTTTCCCGGCGCATAAAGCTGTCCATCTTATCCGCCAGCGCCAGACACGCCGTCACACGCTCGTATTTCATCTTTATCAGCCCATAGCGCTCGTAGTCCAAATGATGATAAAGCACGATCTCCGCGCGGTCCTCCATGGGAGAAAGATATTTCAAAAAAAGAAAACCATATATGGAATGGGACCATGTATTTTTCAGTTCAAAATCCGCCACATTATCCAGACCGTCCACTCTATACAGCCCTATATCGTGCAGCATCCCAAGCATAGTATATTCAAGCATCTCCTGCTCGGTATATTCTTGCCCATATTCAAGCATTTTATATAAGATATAGCCTACGATTTCACCATGAGTAATAATATTGGTATTTAAAATGCCCAAGGTCTTCCGAATAATCGTAATTACATTCTGGCTGTTTATTATACCCATTTATTTATCACCTGTTGTTTCTCCAACAATAACTTTTATCTGCTGAATTCTGCAAATGCCTATTCCTGTAAAACACTTACAGTCATATTCCTTCCTGCTTTATCTTATCACTATCTTACCATAATATCAAAATGGAACATATATTACAAGCCACTCTTATATATTAGAATTAAGTATAGAAACAAGGTATCCCTGCGTGAAAATCATATCTACCCTTAACAATTTTTTATGGAGCTATCCCCTTTTGTTCCTTTTAATGGGAACACATTTATTCTTCACACTGAAGCTTCGCATCCCTCAGCGGCACATAGGAAAAGCGCTCCGCCTTTCCATCTCAACTGAAACCAGAGACGATTCCAAACCCTCTCACAACCTTTCCGCCTTCGGCGCTCTCGCCACTACCCTTGCCGCGACACTAGGCACCGGCAACATCATCGGTGTCTCCACCGCGGTAGCCTTAGGCGGTCCCGGAGCTATTTTCTGGTGCTGGCTGACGGGTATCCTGGGCATGGCTACCTCCTATGCCGAATGCTATCTGAGCATGCTCTTTCGGGAAAAAGATTTGCATCAAATCTATATCGGCGGCCCGATGTATGTCCTAAAAAATGGTTTACATAATAAATATTTAGCAAAATTTTACGCAATATGTACAATATTTGCGGCATTTGGAGTCGGATGCACGACACAAGCCAACTCTCTGACCCAGACTACCTCCTCCACATGGGGGCTTTCACCTCATATTGTAGGAATTGCTGCCGCTTTCGTCGTAGGACTGGTCATTCTGGGCGGTATTCGTTCCATCGGAAGCATATGTATGAAGCTTGTTCCTGCTCTCGGTTTTCTTTATATCGGAAGCTGCTTCGTCTTGCTGTTCATAAATAGAGATGCTCTATGGGATGCTGTCCTCGTAATCCTGGAGCACGCCTTCATGCCAAATGCTGTTTTGGGCGGCGTCGCGGGGTATTCCTTAAAGCATGCCGCCAGATACGGGATCGCAAGAGGGCTGTTTACCAACGAAGCCGGTATCGGAACCGCTGCTATTGCTGCCGCTTCCTCCGCCTCGGAAAGTCCTTCCAGACAAGCGTATGTGTCTATGACCGCTGTCTTCTGGGACACCGTAGTCATGTGCATGCTCACCGGCCTCGTCATAATCGCCAATATGCTAAAACACCCGGAATCCCTTATTGGCGTAAACGAAGCAGGGCTTGCCGACGCCGCATTCTCCTATCTTCCGGTAGGCGGAAATACCTTTTTATCCCTGTCTCTCGCCGCTTTTGCCGTAACTACCTTAATCGGATGGTCATATTTCGGGGAAAAAGCGATGGAATTTCTTTGGGGTACAAAAAGTATTTCCTTATACAAGCTCCTCTATATCGTTATGATTTACATAGGCGCAGTCATACCGTTAAACGTCGTATGGGAATGCACTGACCTTATCAATGCTATGATGGTGCTTCCCAACGTGCTGGCTCTGTTTCTTCTAAAGGACCGCATATCATCATAAGAGCTTTTCTATAAGATAAAAAAAATGCGTTGCGCCGCAGTCTTCACAACCCGGCAAACGCATTTTTATTAAGCTTTTCCTGCTTCCACACATTCAAAGGCTACCGATATTCTCGTTCCCTTTCCTACTTCGCTTTCCAATTTCATTTCCGCTTCGTTTTTTGCAACGATATGCTTTACGATGGCAAGCCCCAGTCCCGTGCCTCCGGTCGACTTGGAACGGCTCTTATCCACCCGGTAGAAGCGCTCGAAAATCCTTTCCTGATGCTCCTTAGGTATTCCGATTCCAGTATCATCAACCGTAAGGACAGCTTTCCCGTCTATCGGCTCTACCGTAACCATAACTCTTCCGCCCTTATTGTTGTAACGGATAGCGTTGTCGCATAAGTTATATACCAGCTCCTCAAGCATCTGCTTCTCCGAGCGGACCATACAGGGGATGCCTCTAAACAGCAGGATTACCTCATGGTTCTCCGCGTTGATCTGCAGCATATTGACACAGGTTCTCGCGATTTCAGTCAGGTTCAGCACCTCGAAGGGTTCTTCTCTGTCCACCACATCCAACTCGGACAACCGTATCACATCATTGATCAGCGTCAGAAGCCGATCGGAATTGCGATGAATCTCTCTGGCAAATCTCTCTACATCATGATCCGATGCCATGCCGCTTTCTATCAGCTCCGAATACCCCAGAATGGAAGTGAGCGGCGTCTTCAGCTCATGGGAAACATTCGCGGTAAACTCCTGCCTCATTCCGGCATTTTTTAATATATTCTCGTGCTGCTCTTTTATCGTAGCAACAAAAGGAGCAAGCTCTTCATAGGTCTCCAGTGCCTCCAGATTATCCACGTTATTAGCAACCTTTTCTATCGGTTCGATCAATATTTTCGTAAGCACATGAGCGACTGCCGTACAAAGGAGGATAATGAGCACTATTATTGCGATAATGGCAGGCAGCGCTCCGGCAAAAATACTCCATATACTGTCCGCTTCCTTCGCCACGCGGATTACGTTTCCATCCTCTATCCGAATAGCATAATAAAAGGTGCTCTTTCCCATGGTTGAGGATTTTCTCACGGCCTGTCCCTCACCCTCGGCTAAGGTCTGGATGATTTCCGGACGATTCGCATGGTTATCCATTTTTTCCGCATCTGCATCGCTTTCGTATAGCACATCGCCATTATCATCCACTACGGTAATCCTCACCTTATCCTTCTTAGAATCATACTTCTTCTCTATAAGGTCCGATAAGGCGTCGGTATCCTCCAAAAGGTGGGCATAAGTCTCCAGATCCTCCATGATCTGCTTTCTGAATAAATCATAACAGATGGCGGCCACCAGAATCATTGTGGAAAAAACAGCAATGAGAGCTATAAACATCAGTTGAAAATTAATTTTTTTCTTCATAATCCATACCTGCAAGCATTTAATGATCTTACGTCGTAAACATGTAGCCTACGTTGCGAACCGTCTTTATCATGCTTCCGGCTTCCTTCAATTTCTGCCGCAGCGTCTTGATGTGCATATCCAGCGTTCTGGATTCGCCTTCAAAATCCGTTCCCCATATTTTTTCCAGAATCATATCTCTGGGCGTGACGATACCTGCATTATTCATCAAAAGCTTTAACAGCTCATACTCTTTATAGGTCAGCTCGCAGGGATTGCCGTCGCTGGTTACCATGTGCTTCTCTTCATCCAGACAGACTTTCCCGATGTACAGAATCTTCTCCTCGTTCTTATTGCTTCTCCTAAGCAGCGCCTTTACTCTGGATATGAGCTCCATTACGCCAAAGGGCTTCGCCATATAATCATCCGCACCGATATCGAGCCCTTTTACCTTGTCTATCTCCGAAGTTTTTGCCGTTACGAGAATGATGGGAATGTCCTTCGTCTCTATACCCGCACGCAGCTTCCTTACGATATCCAGACCATCTTCATCGGGCAGCATAATATCGAGCAAAATAATATCCGGCTTTTTTTCTTCCATTTCCTGATAAAATTCTTTCGCACATTCGAAATCTTTGATCTCATATCCCGTATTTCTCAACGCAAATACTTCGATTTCTCTTATGTTTTTATCATCTTCCACCACATAAATAAGCGCCATCTCAATCACCTGCTCCATCTGTTTCATTATTACAATCATTTTACAATACCGGCGTAAAATTAAAAACCCCTTTATGTAAAATCCATGTAAAATTTAATCCCAAAAGGGAAATAATCCTTATAAAAGCCTCATATCCCCTATTTCTCCTGTTTCCTGAAATAGTTCCCACTCGGCGATATTAACCGCATGGTCGCCGATTTTTTCCAAATATTTGGCTATCATAAGTATATCGATACATTCGTCGGCTGTTTTCGTTTCTTTTTTCAAATATTCGATCAAATCCTGTTTTACCTTATTAAAAAGGTCATCTACGATATCATCACTCTCAATGACATCCTTGGCAGCGTCTCCGTTTCTGCTCACAAAAGCCTCTATCGCCGCCCGGATCATTTCCTTCGCCGATTTTACCATAGGCTCCAAATGTCCCGAATAGGAAGAAAGAGGATTCATATTCAGCCGAAGCAGCAGCTCCGCGATATCGGAGACATGATCTCCTACTCTTTCAATATCCGTAACCACCTTAAGGCTGGCCGTAATCGTCCTAAGATCTCTCGCCACCGGCTGCTGCTTCGCAATGAGAGACAGGCATCTGGATTCAATATTCCTTTCCATCTCGTTTACCACACGATCGCTTTTTAAAATTCTGTATATTTCTTCCTCATTCCTGCACTCCAGCGCAAGAAACAGCTCCGCATAGGTTTCCTCTACCCGAAGGCCCATGGCCGTTACATTATCCTTTAATTCCTTTAACTCATGCTCAAATACTGTTCTAGGTGACATATCGCTATCCTCTCTTTTCTTTTCACTTCTTTATCATCAACCGAATCTTCCGGTAATATAATCCTCCGTCCTCTTATCCGAGGGTCTGGAAAAAATATTATCCGTTGTATCGAATTCCACCACTTCTCCTACAAGAAAAAACGCGGTATAATCCGATACTCTGGCTGCCTGCTGCATATTATGAGTAACTACTACCACCGTATATTTTTTCTTGAGCTCCTCCATCAGTTCTTCCACCTTCAGCGTGGAAATAGGGTCCAGCGCAGAAGTCGGCTCATCCATAAGAAGAATCTCCGGCTCTACGGCCAATGCCCTCGCAATACACAGCCTCTGCTGCTGTCCGCCGGACAAGCCCAGTGCTGATTTCTTCAGGCGATCCTTCACTTCATCAAAAATTGCAGCTCCGCGCAAACTATTTTCCACAATTTCATCTAATTTGGCTTTATTCTTAATGCCATGTACTCTCGGCCCGTAAGCGATGTTATCATAAATACTCATTGGAAACGGATTAGGCTGCTGGAATACCATGCCGATTTTTTTACGAAGCAGCGTTGTATCCACCTTCGGATCATAGATATTCTCTCCGTCCAGAGTCACTGTCCCTTCAATGCGCACGTTATCTATCAAATCATTCATTCTGTTCAGGCTCTTTAAAAATGTGGATTTACCGCAGCCCGACGGACCGATAAAAGCGGTAACCGCATTCGCTTTGATATCCATATCTACGTCCTTAAGAGCATGGTTATCGCTGTAATATAAATTCAGCTTTCTCGTACTGATTTTGCTGTTTTCCATACTTTTCTCCATAATTTCTTCCTTTTATCCTTTCAAAATCTTATCTTACGCTCATCGAACGGTATTTACATCGAATCTCTTCGCCAGATATTTGGTCAGGAAATTAATGCCTAACACAATAATCAAAAGCACTGCCGCAATGCCGAACGCCACATCGTATTGGGCTTTGGACATGCTTAAATACAACTGGATCGTAAGGGTACCTCCCGACTGCATGATCTTATCTATCAGTCCCATACCCGCCTTCGGCAGCAAGTACCCGCTTCCCGCCGTAAAAAGCAATGCCGCAGATTCTCCTACGATTCTGCCGATTGCCAAAATGATACCGGTAATAATTCCCGGCATTGCGGATGGCAATAAAATCGTTCTTATCATGTACCATTTGGCTGCGCCCATAGCAAGCGCGCCGCTTCGGTAGCTGTCAGGCACCGTCTTTAACGCTTCCTGCGTATTTCTTGTTATCAAAGGCAATATCATCAGTGTAAGCGTAAGTGCTCCCGTTAAAACGGAATACCCCAGTCCTAACGCATTCCCAAAAAATACCATACCGAACAGACCGAATATAATGGAAGGGATTCCTGAAAGGGTTTCTGTTGTAAATTCTATGGCTCTAACAAGACGTCCCGGCTTAGCATATTCGTTCAGATAGATTGCGGAACCGATTCCAAGCGGCGTTGCAATAAGCAGGGTAATCACGATAATGTATAAAGTATTTACGATATTTCCCGCTATGCCCACCGTTCCTTTCAGGCTGCTGGTCACAGATGTCAAAAAGCTCCAATTGACCGTCCTTATCCCTTTAAAAAACACATAGCCGATGATTCCTATTAAAAGCAGAACAGAAAAAAATGCGGAAATATAAATTAGTATGCGCAGAACTGTATCTGAAATTCTCTTTCTTTTTATCGTAAGGCTATTCATTATTTTTCTCTCCCTTTTTCAAGATTCTCGTCAGGGTTACGTTAATCAGCATAATGAATACGAACAGTACCAGGCCTATCGTAAACAATACTTGTCTGTGTACATCTGCCGCATATCCCATCTCGCTTACGATTGCCGTAGTAAGAAAACGTACGGAGTTGAACGGAAGGGGTATATTTACCGAGCTTCCCGATACGAGACTTATCGCCATCGCTTCACCGATTGCCCGGCCTACGCCGAGCACTATAGCTGTAATAATTCCTGATTTTGCTGCGGGCAATATTACCTTGAATATCGTCTGTATTTGAGATGCCCCTACCGCAAGCGATGCTGCTTTCAGATAGTCCGGCACCGATTTAATTGCCGATTCGCTTATGTTAATGACGGTAGGAAGAATCATAATCGCTAAAACTATCACTGCCGATACCAGATTAGCGCCACCGGTAAACTGGTGCGTATCCGAACCTTGAAATAGCTTCAGCTCTAATTTATACATGAGAGGATTCAAAATCATCAGGCCCAAAAGTCCATATATTACCGAAGGAATACCTGCCAGCAGCTCCACTGCAGGCTTTACCGTCGCCGCTAACTTCTTAGGCGCGATTTCTGCCAAAAAAATAGCCGTAAAAACACCGATAGGAACTCCGATTAAAACTGCCAGAGCCGTACCCACTATGGAAGTAAGGATAATATAAAAAATGCCGAATGACGCTTCTGCGGCCGTTGGCTTCCATACCGTTCCGAATAAAATATCCGTAAGTCCCACCTTAAACAGCGCAGGAGTTCCGTTGAAAATCATATAAGCAGTAATGGACACCACGGCCAATACTGCCACAAAAGCGCAAATAGTAAATATAATTTGCGCTGTTTTTTCCACCTTAGATTTGTTTGCATTGTTTCCAATAATTGTGAAGGATTTCTGATTGCTCATAACTTCTCCCTATTTTATATGACTTTCCGGCATGTCGGATCTATATATCTTCTACCGGATTGTGGGTACGAGGAAAACCCCGTACCCATTATATAAATCACTTTTTATCTTTTGTTAATTATTAGTCCGGTAAGATAAGACCCGCACCGGTAATTACCTCTTTACCTTCGTCAGAACCTAAGAAGTCAAACAGCGCCTGAACCAGTTCATTCTGCTCAGAAATCTCACCTTTTGTAGCCATTACGAAAGGTCTGCTAAGTAAATAATTGCCTGCTTTGATATTTTCCGGCGTAGCTGCTACATCGTCCAGTGCCAGTGCGATTACCGTGTCATCCAGTACATCCAAAGACACATAACCAATTGCTCCGGGGGTTGATGCTACTTTTGCCATTACAGCTCCCGTGCTGTCCAACTCACTTGCATATGCACAAGCATCTTCAATTTCAAGAAGTTCTTCGAAAGCTCCTCTCGTTCCGGAACCAGCTTCACGTCCCACAACTACGATAGGTGCATCTGCTCCGCCTACGTCACTCCAATTCTTTGTTTCGCCTTTGTAGATGCTGATCAACTGATCCTTGGTAACACCCGCTACCGTATTTGCAGGATCAACTACTACTGCGATACCATCAATAGCAACAATATTTTCAATTACACCCGCCTCTTTTTCGCTGTCTTTTAATGCTCTGGAAGAATTTCCAATATCTACGCTGCCTGCGGTTACTGCTTCGATGCCCGCGGATGAACCTGTAAATTCAGGCGTTACCGTTACGCCGGGATATTTAGCCATAAAGCTTTCAGCCACTGCATTTGCAAGTTTCTCCATAGAGGTACTTCCCGACATGGAAATCGTACCGCTCAAATCTGCTGTCTCTTCCGCCGGTGCTGCTTCTTCTGCAGGAGCTGCTTCTTCTGTCTGTGCTTCCTCTGCCGGCGCAGCTTCTGTCTGTACGTCTGCTTCCGGTGCTGTGGACTCAACTGACTGACTGCCGCAAGCTGTAAGAGCACCTACTGTCAATATTGCCGCTCCGATGAGGGCCAAAGTCTTCATTGTCCTGTTCTTCATTTTCTCATTCTCCTCTTTATATATTTTTTACAGTTGAGACCATTTTTATTTTCAAAATGGCTTTTGAGGTCGTTTTAGGCGTATGTAAGCCTTTCCTCATGTCTGTAATACGAGCATAACACACACGAAAAATATCAAATATCATACTTTGGTAATTTATATGTAAGTTTTATGTAAAATTATTTTTCAAAAAAACAGGACTATGTTACTAAGAACATAATCCTGTTTTTATTAAAGATGCTTTTCACACCATTTTACTAAAATGCAGTTGTCACAATGACTTTTTCGCGCCGTACATATACTTCTTCCATGATATATGAGCTGAAAATTAATGCGGTTCCAATGCTCCTTCGGCAATGCTTCCATCAATTCCTGCTCTACCTGAACCGGATTTTTCCCTTTAGCCCATCCTATTCGCCTGGAAATACGGAACACATGTGTGTCCACCGTTACCCCCGGTATCTCATAAGCATCCGCCAGAAATAAGGTCGCCGTCTTTCGTCCGACTCCTGCCAGAGCCGTAAGCTCTTCAATAGTTACCGGAACCTTCCCTGCATGCCGCTCCAGCAATTGCTCACAGCACTTTTTCATATTTCTCGCCTTTACCTTATATAATCCGACACTCTTTATCGAATTCTCAATTTCTTCAATTGGTGCGTCCACAATCTTTTTCATATCCGGAAAATTCTTCCACAAACCCGGAAGCGCTTCGTCCACCTGCTTATCCGTGCTCTGGGCACTGAGCATAATCGCTATTAACAGCTGCCAGTCCGCTTCATGAACAAAACCCTCCTTAGTCACTCCATACTCTTTGTCCAAGGCTTCTAATATTTGTTTTGTCTTTTGTTTTGTCATTTTATTCGTCTCCCGTCCGGTTTCAAGATGTTTTATAACTCCTTGTGTACTTCCACCCTCATAGACATCCCGGCCCCAAGCCCTTCACAAGGTCTTCTTTGGAAGCCCAGCCGTTCATAGAACTCTTCCTTCCCCTCCGCAGCAACGAGGCAAAACATAAGGTCGTCGCCTTCTTCTGCTGCTTCTTTAACTTTATTTATAAGGTCCTGGACAATGTGAGCGCCGATTCCGCAGCCCTGGTATTCCGGCAATATGATAACATCTCCGATATATACCGTATATCCATAATCGAACAATGCCCTCCCCATACCTACTGCCTTCCCATCAGACCATGCGGATGTAAGAAAAGTCGTATTTGCAAGACCTCTTACCGCCTGCTTCTCTGTCAGCCTTTTCCAACCTACTATTTCCCGCAGTCTGTTATAATCTTCAGCCGCCAGTTCCTCGCGGTATTCTATCTGTTTCATTTGAACGCCTTTCTATTTTAGCAGTTGTATACATCTATGTACTCTCTGGTAATGTTCTCTAAAGTATAGTCTCCATGCCGATTTTCTGCGGCTTCAAACCACATTTTTCATAAAATCTCATTGCTGATTCGTTACAGCTCCATACATTTAATGTAACGTTGTAGCATCCCGCTTCTTTTGCAAATTCGATGACCGCATCATAAAGATGCTTTCCCACATGGAGTCCCCTGATGTTCTCATCCACACAAAGATCGTCGATATACAGCGTTTTTACATCCGTAAGAATATTGTCCTCTATATGCTGCTGGAATACGCAAAAAGCGTAACCCATAAGATATTCCTCTTCGTCGGCCGCCACCAATATCGGCTTTCCTTCGTCACAAATGATCTCCCTGATTTCCTCGTCCGTATATTTTCTGCTGTTACCCTTGAATAAATCAGGACGTCCCTTGTGATGTACCGCGGCCACCTGCAAAAGAAGTCTTTTAATACCCTCCACATCTTTTTCCTGTGCACTTCTTATTATCATCGTTTCTTCTCCTCCGCTCCTTTCAGGAAAGCCGCCGCAAAATCCATCAGCTGCTTTTCAATTCCTCTATCTCTGAACAGAGGCTCAACAAACAACATTTTTGTTTCCGCACAATACATTCCCACAGCTCTCGTCGCGCACTTTCCCACAAAGAAACAAAGCTCACCCCGTTCTATTTTGTTTATCAGTTCATTCTGTTTGTCATCGGTTAATAAAGCCATCTCTCCTTCGGCCATGTATCCGTTATGAAGCTTTAGAATCTGCCAATAATCCTCTTTTTTCAATTCCTCGCATAAGACCGCTTCCGTACCTTCCTGCATTAACGTATATAAAATACTTCCATCTTCGTCATATCCGTTATATTCAAATCCCAAGGACATCCAAAATCTTCGATTTCCCTCATTGGATAAATTCAGTTCAAAATATTTCGCATCATGTACTTCCTTCCGGAGCTGCCTAAAACAGGCTTTTCCATACCCTGCACTTCTATACTCCGGATAAATGCAAAAATCTAAAATAAAACATTTTCCGTCCTCTGAAGCATAAACACAATAGGAACAAAAGCCAATTTGAACTTCTCCTTTATTAAAAAATATCATATGTGCCCTGTCGATTGTCCTGTCGCATATGGCGATTAACGCATTCCGGTATTTCTCCGAAAGAAAATACTCCTTATCCTCCTGCGTAATCGGACTACCGATCGACTCATTAGGGAAAATATCCCTTATTAAATATTCTTCATGCTTCTTCCAGAAAGCGTCCCTGCATGCTTCTTCTATTGTAATCTCTTCTAATTCCACTATTTATCCTCCAAGCCGCTTTCGGATTCGTTTTTCATCTTCTCCTGTACGGAAGTCACCACATCGTAAACATCAATTCTATGGCTTTCCATTTCCGGCATTCCTATGAACAGTCCGCCGTAATTTATGCTATCTCCGCTTCTTTCCATACGAATGATTTCAATGAAAGCATGAATAGTCTCCTTCGTCCATATTCTCAAAAAGCCTTCATAAACTGCCCCTATCTCCAGTTCTTCGCCGCACCGAAAGCCAACTCCCGACTTGGATACATTCACCACGTCGATTGCGACCTCCTTATCTCCTCTGTCTTTATCGAGGCGTTTCATAATCAGCTTGGATTCCAACTCCATTCTGCGGTCTTTTCTCTTCTCACTCATTTATATTCTCCCTTTCTTATACTTAACGCTATCCCTTATTCTGATTTTATATCAAGAAATGGGGTATTACAAGACTTCTGCATTGAATATAAATAATAAAACACCGAAAAGAAGCAATGACCGCCTGCCATTTATTACGGTGTTCTATATATAAATTATTTTTTATATAAAGTGATGGCTATAGTCTGCTTGCATTATGTGACAAAGCTTCCTTCAAGCCCTCTGCCGTACTCAGAAAATTGATTCCCGACTCTCTTATCTTGCTTAAATCCATCCGTAGGTTTCTGTGTTTGTCCGCAAACGACTCCCTGTCTTCCACTACGCTTACCCCTGAAATATTTTTCAGCTTTAACATGTGCCTTACCACGTCGCAGGTACAAAGGTCATTTTCGCTTCCAAAATTATATACCCCGGGAGAAAGACTAAATGCCTTTTCCATATTAGCGGCAACCTCCCAAACATTGGTAATGCTTCTGAAATCAAACACCGGATATCTGATTTCCTTCCCTTCCTGTACCGCTTGCAGGACATTTGTTACCAAACTACCATGCTCTGTTCCTATCCTCATTTCCTTATCATACATCCAGCTGAGCCGCAAGATTACGCTGTCTTTATTAAACTCCAGGCATTTCCTCTCCGCCTGAAGCTTCTGCTTACCATAAACATGAGGCGGACACAGATTTTCTTCTTCTGAATGCGGGCTAGTCCCTGCATGTCCCAAATAAACCTGATCCGAGCTGCAGAATATCAATTTTACACCGAATCTTCCGCATACCTTAGCTATGTTCTCCGTTCCCAGCACATTTACCTTATATGACAGCTCAGGCTCCTTTTCGCAAGCACCTATATCAGACACCGCTCCGCAGTGAATCATAATATCCGGACGAAACTCACTTACTATATTCCCGACTTCATTACCATCTGTAAAATCCATCTGCCCGCGAGTCAGTCCCCTAACCTCATGTTTTTTTAATGCTATACACAGCCTTGAAGCCAGAAAGCCGTTAGCGCCGGTTAACAATATCCTCATTATACAACCATGCTCCTTTAAACCTTATCCTTCTTTCACATTCTCAGGGAAACTTCTTAAATACACCGTATTTCCATCAGGATCCAATAAACTCATATTTCTTGCTCCCCAAGGACGGGTGATCGGCTTATCTATTATTTTCATACCTTTTTCCAGCAATCTTTCGTATTCCTCATCCACGTTATCTACTGTAAATGCAATACAAATATTCTGATTCTGGTTGTTTTTGACAGTCCCATCGTTATAGATAGTCAGCATCGTTTCTTCCGCAATGATAGTCTGGTGCACGCCATCACCACTTCCGTTATCAGTTCCCAGCAAAAATTTGTAAAAGTCTGCCAGTCGGATCACATCATTTGTTAAAAACCCTACCTCTCCTAATTTCATGACTTCCTCCTACATCCACCCTGGAATTGTATTTTTGTCTGCCTAAGAAAAAGAATTATAGTGCAGACATTGTACCATATCTTTACAATTATGTACAACCGTTTACTGTAACAAATCATTATAGAGATAAAAGGATGGTTACCGGGAACGGAGTGAACAGTAACAAGAATGAGTGAACCTGTTATAATACGACATAATGTTGTCATGTTCTGTGTATTATAATAAAAATAAACAGTAAATCTGGAGGAATATAAAATTATGCAGGAATATGCTGACAAAGATGCTTTAATAACTGAAATTAAAAAGACAGCCAATATGTTTATATCCGAATTTGATGGAATACCCGAATCCGACAAGGCGGTACGTCTTGAAGAAGTCGACCGCACACCGCAGGAAATAATTGCCTATCAGCTTGGCTGGATGAAACTGCTCCTCAGCTGGGACAGTAATGAGCTGGCTGGAAAAGAAGTCGTCACACCGTCCCCCGGATATAAATGGAATCAATTAGGAGGGTTATACCAAAGTTTTTATGACCAGTATCAAGACGAATCGCTGTCTCAGTTAACCGGATTATTTGTTTCTACCGTTGATGAACTGATCCAATGGCTCAGCGGCTTCAGCGAAGAGGAACTTTTTCGCCCCGGCGGCAGAAAGTGGGCCGCATCTACCCCATCTAACTGGCCTATATGGAAATGGACGCACATTAACACTGTTGCACCGTTTAAGTCTTTCCGCAGTAAAATTCGGAAATGGAAAAAACTTCGTTCGTTAACATAGGTTTGTAATTTGTTCGATTTATTCAGAATATCGAAATGTTTTCAACGCCAATATCAGAGCAACGATCGCCACCAATAATACAAGTCCCAGATGTATTAAATAACTAAGCCATGACAATTCCAGCGCATTGCGCAAGCCACTGACAAACCATTGAAAAGGATTAAAACAACTAACTGTTTTAATGAATTCCGGGGTGTTATTCAGGGAATAAAATGCGCTGCTGCAAAACATTAGGGGCATAGTGATAATATTGGTTAAAATGCTTACGTTATTATCTGTCCGGCTCAAACTTGCTATAAAGAAACTAAAGAAAATATAACCAGCAGTTGCAATAATAATGATAGGTATTAATGCAAGGAAGGACATCAACGAAATATTTATCTTAAGTACAAAAACTCCTGACAGTAATACGAGCATGGCACATAGAAACGAAATCAACGTCCAGGCTCCTGATATGCTGCATATATATTTCCAAAGGGGCATAGGTGTTACCCGAAGCAGATTATATACACCTCTCCGACGTTGTATCAAGATAGCAAAAGAAGTGGTCATAAATGAGTAGAACAAGATACTGATAGCCATCATCCCAGTTAATATATGCTGCGGATAATCCGGAGATTTTATAAAAATTCCTAATCCAATTGCACCACCGATTGGCAGTACAATAGACCATAGTATTAAAAAAGGATCCCGGCTTGCAGATTTAAATGTAAGACTGAATATTATTTTCATTTTTATACCCATCTGCGCGTTGCGTCGCGCACTCAAATCAATAGTTGAATACGCATTTTTATTCAACCTTATACCTCCATGTCCGCTTCGGCGGACTAAAAATCAATAGTTGAAAGCTCTTTTTCTTCACCTATTCGCTTCCGCTTGTGTGTTGTCGGTCAATTCAAGATACAAACTTTCAAGATTTTCGGTATGATATTGCTGTAAAAGACTCTCCGGTTCCCCTTGGGCAACAATAAGTCCCTCGTGCATTAAAATAATACGGTCAGCAATACGGGATACTTCTTCCATATCATGTGATGAAAAGAGCACTGTTACCTTATTTTGTGCTAATCGCTTTATCATAGTTCTTACTTCGTGCCGGCCACGGGGGTCAAGTCCTGCTGCCGGTTCGTCAAGTATAATCAAATCCGGATTATGCAGAGTGGTAACGGCAATCGCAAGTCTTTTTTGCTGTCCGCCAGATAAACGTGATGCAAGAGTTTTTCTTGCTTCCTGTAAGTTGCATTCCTCCAGTTTCTTCTGAATTTGCTCTTTACCCATTCGTAAATTGTAAAGCGCCGCAAACAGTTGTAAATTCTCTTCCGTGGTGTAGCCTTCAAAAAAGGGAGTAGACTGCAATTGAACTCCAATATGTGCTTTATAATCTTCTCTCCATCGTGTAATTGCTCCTGCATCTGGTGGTAATATTCCTAAGAGCATTCCCATAGTGGTTGATTTCCCGGCTCCGTTCGTTCCTATCAAAGCGAGAATTTCACTTTGCCGAATTTCTACATCAATTCCTTTCACAACTTCGCGGTTATGAAATTGCTTGTGTATGCCTTTAGCCTCCATTAAAATCATTCTCAAATTCTCCTTATAATTAATATTGTTTATTCAATGTTGAGTATTCGGTTTATTTTTTCTCCCTCATGATAGAGGGAGATTTTTTAGTGCTCTTTCTCCAAAAGTGCCAAAGCATTATCAACAAAATCCTGTTGCTGCTTTATTATGGAAAACATATTATCCATGATAAGATTAACCATTGAAGGGATTTTATGTTGCATCGCAGTGTCTTTGGCTTCAAATCCGGATTTCACAGCATTATATTCATCTTTTAGAGCAATGCGCTGTTGTTCAAGTGCCTTGCGGCATTCATCAACTGATAACTTCTCATAAAATGATAAGCCGGAATATAATGTGGAGGGATATAGTACAGAAGAAACCTTTAGCGAGTCTTTAATTAACGTTTGGAGATAAGCTCTTCCAGTGTCTGTAATTGAGTAAACCGCTTTTTGTCGGTGTCCTGTCTGTTCTATACTGGTAACTATGACATATCCTTCCTGCTCCATTTTTTTCAGCGCGTGGTAGATAGAGCCAATCAAAACACCGCCCCACCGTTCTGCATCCGTCATCTGCAATGTCTGTTGAATATCGTAGCCGGACATTGGCTGAACATCTAATATTCCAAGTACAAGTAACCGTGTCAATTTTATTTCACCTCACTTACTCAACGTTGAATATTATATCATTGAATAACGGACTTTGTCAAGGCTATCTTCTATAAAGACTCCACGCAATTACATTATAGGATTAGGGTGTCAAAGGGTCCTTTATAAATACATTCTGGTCAATATGACCAAAACAAAAAAAACGACTGCGCCTATGTAAATATTTAGAAGTTCTTTCTCTGGATATTTTTTTTCTGGTATGTTTGGCGCGAATAGACTGAGAATTAGAACTTCTTATATATTGGAATTCGGCGCAGGAGTCTTTTTGTTTTGAGCATATTGCCTAGAGACGTTCGCAAAAGGACCTTTTGACACCCTAATCATTATAGCAGACTGCGCAAAGAAATAAGTCACTTTATCCTGATTACACGAACCTCATAAGGGCGCAGAACGGACTCACTTCTATTGTCATAATTATGGAAATAAATTTCCTTCCCACTATACTGCTTCCAGTCAAATGCTACTTCTTTTTTTGTGAAATTGCAGATGACGTCAAAGGCTTCTTCCTCCAGTTCTCTACGGTATGCAAACACGGCTTCCGTTTCAGAGTAAAGCTCCTTATAATCCCCGTAAATAGCCGTATCATTTCCGGATTTGAAAGCTATCAGCTTCTGATAGAAGTACCAGATTGAATCGGTATCCGCCAGTGCCTTTTCCACGTTAATCTTATGATAATTTTCATTAACCGCCAGCCATGGAGCGGCATCCGAGAATCCTGCATTTACGCTATCCTCCCACTGCATAGGGGTTCTGGCATTATCTCTTCCTTTTTTCAGTATGGCATCCCATGCTTTTTCCTTTACCCCTGCTTTTTCGGCTTCTTCATAATACCTGATGCTCTCAATATCCCGCAGTTCCATAATCGAGGTGAAGGGCGCATTGGTCATTCCTATTTCTTCCCCTTGATAAATAAAAGAGGTTCCTCTTAACAAGTGCATTGCTGCGGCAAGCATCTTAGCCGCCCGTACTCTCTCCTCTTCCGTATCCGGTGACACGAATCTGGAAAGCGGCCTCGGCTGGTCGTGATTCGACCAAAACAAACTTCCCCAGCCTTCCTTTGTCGCTTCCTGCCAACGACTGATAACACGTTTAAAATCTGCAAGAGTATATGGAACAATCTCCCACTTTCCGCTTCTCCCGCTATCTATATCCATAAGCTCAAACTGGAAGATCATGTCTAGTTCACGGTTCTCTTTGTTCATTAGCTGCCTGCCGATTTCCGGCGTTACAAAGGGCGTCTCTCCCACACACATGCTATCTCTGCCGTCAAAACAAGCGGCGCGCATTTCCTTAAGGTAATCATGGAGCTCCGGCTGATTCGCAAAATTCTCAGGGCAGAAGGTGTATCCGGAAATCGTCTTTTCTCCTGTTCCATCGGGAAGCCCCGGTTTCTTGGCTATCAGATTAATGACATCCATGCGGAAACCATCCACTCCCTTATCGAGCCACCAATTAATCATGTCATAGATCTCTTCCCGAAGCTTTCTGTTCTCCCAGTTTAAATCAGGCTGTTTTTCTGAGAACAGGTGCAGATAATATTCATCTGTGATTTCATCATATTTCCATGCGGAGGGTGTAAAAAAAGATCCCCAATTATTTGGTTCTTTGCCGTTTTCCCCTTTGCGCCAAATATAATAATCACGATATGGATTGTCCTTATCTTTACGTGACTTGGCAAACCATGAATGCTCGTCGGACGAATGGTTCACCACCAAATCCATAATGATGCGGATACCGCGGCCGTGTGCCTCCCTAAGAAGCACATCGAAATCTTCCATTGTACCAAATTCTCTCATTATCTGCCGATAGTCGCTGATATCATAACCCATATCATCATTTGGAGATTCATAAACAGGATTGAGCCAGACAGCACCGACCCCCAGCTCCTTCAAATAATCAAGCTTTCCTATTATCCCGTTTAAGTCACCGATTCCATCGTGATTACTGTCCATAAAGCTTCTTGGATACAGTTGATAAATAACACATTCTTTCCACCATTTTCGTTCCATAACCTTATATATAAGCAACGGATTCACGCTCTACAATTTGGATGGGAACCACATACTCTTCAGGCTCCTTTACTTTTTCATCCATTGTATAGCACAGCATTTCCACCGCTTTTTTTCCCTTCTCAAATATATCCTGTCCGATTGTTGTAAGACCAGGCGTACAATAGTTTGCAATATCAAGATTATCAAAGCCAATGATAGATATCTGCTGAGGAATCTTAATCTGCATTATATTCAGTTCCTTAATAGCGCCCATGGCAATCACATCCGCCGTACAGAAGATCGCTGTGCAATCTGTCTCAGTCACAATTCTTCTCGCCATTTTTCTGGCCTTTTCAAAATCGACGTTCGCATGAAAAAGATAAGAGGGATTGACTGGCACTCCGCCTTCTTCCAAAGCGCTTCTATAACCTTCATACCGCTTTGCGCTGACACCCCCTGTTTTTAATTTGCCCGACAAAAAAGCAATCTTTTTGTGCCCATGCTCCAGCAGATATTTCGTTGCCGCGTATCCGCCATAAATATCATCCAGCTTCACTTCCTTATAGGCATGGTTGTCCATATAGGAATCTACCAATACCACCGGTATATTGCTTTCATTCAAACCTTCGTAGAAATCCTCGGAATACGCACCAATAACAATAATGCCATCGAGATTTCTCTGCTGTGCCAAATGAAAATATGTCTCATCCGCGTTCGTCCCGGACACAATTACGTGATATCCCCTTATTCTGGCATTATATTCAATACTGGACAGTATTTCACTATAGAATGGATTCTGGAATACCATCATACTACCCGGCTCTGTTTGTGGAATAACGACTCCTATCAGACTGCTTTTATTGCTCGCCAGACTGCTTGCAGATATGTTTTTCACATATCCCAGCTTCTTAATAGCATCTTTTACCTGTTGTACTGTTTCCGGCGGAAGTACTTTTTTTCCGCTCATCGCGTAAGATACTGTTGCGATAGACAATCCTGTTTCTGTCGCAACATCTTTAATCGTTATTTTTCTCATCCCAGCCACTGCCCCATCTACTTATTTCCTGTGAAGATTCTCACTGTCTCCGAATTTAATTATACACAGATTTGTATTATTTTTCACGTCATTTCCTACCTTCTGTCCAATTTCCTCATTTGGGCCGAGATTCAAAGTGATCGCAGCGTTCCCGCGGACGAAAAGCATTATTTTCCCAAACGGAACTTCCTGATAAATCTCTCTTCCTCCTTCCATTCTGCTGCCGTCCCAGAAATCATACCATATTCCCTCCGGTAAATATACACTTCTTCCTGCAGCACCTTCCTCTACAACCGGAGCCACCAAAAGATCTCCTATCATGTAGGCATCATCAATATCCAGTACGTTTTTATCCCCGGGATATTCCAGATACAGATGCTTTAAGAAGGGCTCCCGGTTTTTCGCACATTTTTCTGCTTCTGCATAAAAATAAGGTAAAAAATTCATATGCAGGTTTGCAAAATAACAAGAGGTTTGTAAAATCTCCTCATCGTCTCCATAAAAAGCCGCCATATTCCACGGACTTCTGTCGTTCACTGCTACTGTTCCTTTCATGACTTCAGCAAATTGCCCGCTTGCAGGTTCACTATGCCACTGCATCGCGGGTACAAAGGCTCCAAGTGCCGTTGCCCGCAGATATAGCTCTTTAGTGGGCATCGGTCCTGCAAATCCTCCAATGTCAAAGCTCCAAAAAGGCACGCCGCAAAGAGAAAGCGAAAGTCCCGCACGTAGGACAGCCTGCAGTTCGGAGAACTTAGACATCTGGTCACCTGCCCAGTGCATAGGCGTTGTCTGTGCTCCTACATATCCGGCACGGCTGAACAAAATACGATCTTTACCGATAAATTCCGCATATGCTTTTTCATACTGAGCAGGATAAAGATTCTTCACTTCTTTTCCGCTGACATTCTGATAAAAGTTTGTTTCCACATCATGAATAAATTCTCCGCCATCCGTTTTGAATCCATCCACTCCCATATCCAGCAAATATTTTCTCTTGGAAAACCACCACTTTCTTGTCTCTGGGTTGGAAAAATCAGGAAGCATCGAACCAATAAACCACTGTTTCGGAATCTTATACGGACTGCCATCCGGATTAGTACCAACCAGCTTCTCCTCCACCGCATAGGTACAGTCATTATCATGCTGCTCACTTTCCTGTCCGGGATCGAGTTCTTTGAGCGCCGGTATCTGCCAGAGAACCAATTTCATCCCTTTTTCGTGAATTGCCCGAATCATTTGGTCCGGCGACGGCCAAGGCTCGGTAAACCTAATATCCTCCTGTGTAAGATACTCTGCCCCGTCCACCGGTTTGTATTTTGACCCATTCCATAAGTAAAAAGTTGCCTCGTCACTCCATGCTTCAATCACAATTACGCTGATCGGATAATCATACTTGCGGGCATACTCTAACTGCTCTTCAATATCCTTCTGGCATTTCCAGCGGTTAGCCGACGCCCATACACCGAATGCCCATTTGGGTGGAAGCACAATCTCTCCTGTCTTTTCTACGAACTGGGAAATAATCTCCTTGGGCGTCCCATAGAAAAAGTATAGCGTCCACTCTGCATCTGACGCAAGTTCTATACGAAAGCATCCTTCCGTAAAGTCAAAATCCACCTCATATGCGGTATCCACAAATACCCCGTGCCCCTCGCTTGTATGATAAAAAGGTATCGGCAGATATGCGTATTCTCCCTGTTCACAAAATTTCTCAATAACAAGACTCTTTAATTTCTTTCCAATATGGTTTACGCTGCAGTAACGCTCACCTAATCCATACACCGCTCCGGCATTACAGTCATATTCCATGATAACTTTACTGCCTTTTCTATTCACTCGAAAGTTCTTTATTACTTCCTGATCGAGTCCAATGATTTTATTTTCCATCATTTTCGTCTCCTTACCCCTTTATTCCACCGACCATTATGCCGGATTTCATTTTTGAATTAGCACCGATATATACAATGATAATTGGTATCATTGAAATCAGGCTGCCTGCCATTAATACGTTATACTCCGTAGCATACTGCCCGTTTAAATTATTGAGTGCCAATGTTATGGTCATTTTATTGCGGTCCGACAACATTACCAAAGGCCATAGATAATCGTTCCAACTATCCATGAACGTTGTAATCGCCAATGTTGCAATTGCCGGAAGCGACAACGGAAGCATTATCTTCCAATAAATGTACCACATGCTCGCCCCATCAATCTGCGCGGCTTCAATGTAATCGTTCGGCACGGAGCGCATATTCTGCACTAGAAGAAATATACCAAATGCCTTAAAAAGGGATGGAAAAATCACGCTCCCATAAGAATTGATCAATCCCATATGATTCATAATGATAAACAAGGGTATCAATGTGACTTGTGTCGGAATCATCATAGAAGCAAGATATACTTTGAAAATTCCATCTGCCAGCGGAAAGCGGATCTTCGTAAATGCAAATGCTGCCATAGATGACGAAAGAATCGTAATCACCGTATAGCATACTGTGATAAGCATACTGTTTCCCACAGCCTTAAGAAAAGGAAAGCGCTGGAACACCTGGCTATACGCATCCAGCGTCGGCTCCTGCGGAATCCACTGTACAGGGAGCGCCATCAACGCTCCCTTGCTTTTTAACGAGGTTGAAAGCATCCAGAAAAACGGAAGCATCACGATCAGGGAAATTGCAATTGATATGAAATAATATCCCGCACTGCCCAATATTTCTTTTGCCTTATGATTCATAATGCACCCATCCATTCTGTAATTTCATCTGTATCATTGTCAACACGAAAATAATCACAAACAATAACCATGAATATGCCGACGCATAGCCCATTTTAAAATAGCTAAATCCATAGGTGTAAATCCGCTCCACCATAACTTCCGTCGCACCACTCGGCCCGCCTTCCGTCATGATCTGAACCTGAGGAAACATCTGGAATGCATTGATCAGCGACATGATCAGGCAAAAAAAGATGGATGGAGTCAATAAAGGCAGCGTTATTTTGAAAAAAGATACTCCTCTGCCTGCGCCATCGACCTTTGCTGCTTCATAATATGTCGGATCAATTGCCTGTAGGCCGGATAAAAGAAACAATCCAAAAAACCCCATATCCTTCCAGACAGATGCCAGCACAATACCGGGCATTGCCCACACTTCACTGGTCAGCCATCCCGGCCCACTGATCCCTATCAGCGCCAAAAGCTGATTGAGTACCCCATACCTCGGACTTAATACCCATTTCCATATAAGACTTGCCGCCACCCACGAAGTCAGTACCGGAATATAATAAAGTACACGGAATACCATAGTTCCCTTCCTCTTTTTGTTCAGTAATACTGCGACTCCAAGGGAAGCTACGAATACAAGCGGAATATACAAGACAATGTAGTAAAGCGTATGTCCAAGGACTGTCCAGAACTCCTTACCGCCTAATATTACCTTATAGTTTTGTATCCCTACAAAATGTTCTGTAATTGTCTTCAGTGTAAGCTGCTCCAGACCATTCCAGTCCGTAAAGCTTAAGAATATAGCTATCAGTACCGGAAAAAGGCTGAATATCAACATTCCTGCAAAGCTTGGAAGCATAAATGGCAGCGCCTGCACTATTTTCTCTTTTTCTATTTTCCTTTTCTGCTTTGACATGCTTATCGTCCCATTCCTACATTAGTTCAGTGTAATTAAAGTCTCACATTCTTCCTGTGCTTGATTCAATGCATCCTCAACCGTGGTTTTCCCACTGGCTGCCTTCGAAAGCTCCTCCGTAATAATATCGGACATCAAACTATAATCCTCAATAATTGGAGGTACTACCAGATAATCCAGTGAAGTAAATACTGCCTGCTTGTTATCAGGAGGAGTTACTTCAAGATAAGAATTTAGTACCGTCTCATTTTTGATTGCCGGAAGGTCCCAGCCTGCATCGATTCTTATCTGTGCCGCTTCATCACTGGATGCAAGCCATGTAATCCATGTGGTAGCTGCCGCCGCCTGCTCACTATCTGCATTTACAACTAAAGCGTTACTAAAGAAATGAGTCGCTTTCTCTGTTCCGCCAGGTTCCACACAAATATCCCAGTTGAAATCACAGGCATCTTTAAAGGTATTGAATGCCCATATTCCGGTCGGGATCATCCCAAGACGTCCGCTTTCGAATAAATCCCAATCTCCCATTCCGCCCATCTGCTCCTCTGTAGGCGCTACATTGGATACGAGGACACGGTCGATCATCATTTGCGCAGCCTCGATATTTTCCGGAGAATTAATAGTAAATTCCGTCTTATCATCGTTTAACAGACCGCCTCCGTACTGAGAAGCAACTTTATAGAATTCATTGTAAGTAAGCGGTGCATAGATACCATATGTATCATCGGAAAGCGCCCGGATCTTCTCCGCAGCTACCTGTGCATCTTCCCATGTCCAGTCGTCTGTCGGATATTCTGCACCAGCCTTGTCAAACAGGTCTTTGTTATAAATCAATACCACGTTTGAAAAATTTCCCGGAAGGCCATATTGCTTACCGTCTACATTAAATGCACTCAATGCGGTCTCATTGAAATTCGAAGTTTCCGCTCCGGAGATATCTGCCAGCACTCCTTTGGCCGCATAAGATGCGAAATTCTCAATATTCAGTTCGTAGCAATCCGGTGCCGTTCCGCCGGCCACCCTTGTCTGCATAGCCGTAAAATAATCACTATATGCGACCGTCTCAATGTTTACAGTAATGTCAGGGTATTCCTCGTGGAATTTTTCATACATCTTGTTCAATGTTTCCTCATTTCCACCGGAAGCATTGAAATTGCAATACGTAATCGTTACCTCTTCCCCACCTTCGGGTGATTCTTCTTGCCCGGTGCTTACTGGGTTCTGTCCGGCAGTTTCTTCCTTTGCTGCCTCTTGTGTACTGCCACAGGCTGTCAGCCCCAATATCATTGTGGAAACAAGTGCTGCTGCTAATGCTTTTTTCATACTAATCCTCCATATTTTCGATGTCTGCGAATTTGAGCGGATGTGCCTGCACATCTTAAGCACAAAATTTGCATGCAAAATGAATTTTGCTGTGAAAAATAAATTTTTCACACTGGTACCTTCTAATACTTTTGTGAAACGTTTAACCGAAATGTAAAAACAAAAGAAAGTAAACATTGTTACTTTCTTATGCTTTTAGTGAAACGCTTCACTATCTTTAGTATAACTTTTTTTGAGCAAATGTCAACCTGCAAAAATATCCAATACTTTAATTATTTTCTTGTCTGTTTTTCACAAAATTATATCTGATTCCCATTCATCTTCGCCAACTTCGCCGCCTGATCCGCCGCAATTAAACTATCCAGCAACTCGTCGATATCTCCATTCATAATATCGTCGATCTTATACAGAGTCAGCTTAATCCTGTGATCCGTTACCCTTCCCTGCGGGAAGTTATAGGTCCTGATTTTCTCCGAACGGTCTCCGGTACCGATCTGGCTTCTTCTGAGCTCGGCCTCCGCATCATGCTGCTTCTGCTGCTCGATATCATATAATTTTGCTCGCAGCAAAGCGAAAGCCTTCGCCTTGTTCTGAAGCTGCGACTTCTCCGTCTGGCTGTATACGACGATTCCAGTAGGATAATGGGTCAAACGAACGGCAGAGTCCGTAGTGTTGACGCACTGTCCTCCGTTTCCTGAGGCACGCATAACATCGATACGGATATCCTTATCTTCGATTACCACATCCACCTCCTCTACCTCAGGCATTACTGCCACCGTTATCGTAGAAGTATGAATACGTCCGCCTGATTCCGTCTCGGGAACGCGCTGTACACGGTGTACACCGCTTTCGTATTTCAGCTTGGAATAAGCGCCGTTTCCGGTAATCATGAAGTTCACTTCCTTCATACCGCCGATTCCTATTTCATCCACGTTCATCGTTTCTACTTTCCAGCGCTGACTTTCCGCATAATGAACATATAAACGGTACATCTGCGCAGCAAACAGGGCCGCTTCGTCTCCGCCGGCTCCCGCTCTTATTTCCACGATAACGTTCTTATCATCGTTAGGGTCCTTGGGCAGAAGAAGAATCTTCAGCTTTTCTTCCAGCTCCTCCACGCGTTTCTTTGAAGCATTCAGCTCCTCTTTTAACATTTCACGCATGTCTTCGTCGGATTCCTCCTCCAGCATCGTCAAGCTGTCATCGATATCCTGCTTGGACTTCTTATACTCTCTATATGCCTCCACCAAGGGTGTTAAATCGCTCTGCTCTTTCATAAGCGCACGAAAACGTTCCTGATTATTCGTTACGGTCGGCTCGCCCAGTTCTCCCATTATTTCTTCAAACCGAATGAGTAAATCTTCTAACCTGTCAAACATTTTTACACCTTTCTACCGCTTTCGCGGGCACTTTACAATTTTCTATCGCTTTCAGCTCATGTATCCATACACGATCCTATCCAGGCCGGCATAATCCTTTACTATCGAAATCTCCTTATAGCCCGCTTTCTTCATTTCATCCGTTACCGCTTCCGCCTGATCATACCCGATCTCAAAAAAGAGATAACCGCCGCCGTTTAGATGCTCCGGCGCCTTTTCAATTATTTTTCTATAAAAGAAGAGACCGTCTTCACCGCCGTCCAAGGCCAAAAGCGGTTCATGGGCCTTAACTTCCTCCATCAGACCTGAAATTTCCCCGGTGGAAATATACGGGGGATTGGATACGATAATATCGTACCTGCCTTCCACGCTTTCAAACAAATCGCTTTCCACGAAACTCACCTCAGATATCTGCAGATTCTGTGCATTTCTCTTCGCTACCGCAACCGCTTCCTGCGAAATATCCGCACCTACTCCCTTACATCCGTTGGAATATTTCAAAAGACTTAAAAGAATACAGCCGGAACCGGTGCACATATCTAATATGCTCATACCGTCATGAAGGTAACGCATCGTTTCCTCGACCAGTACCTCCGTATCCTGCCTGGGAACGAGGACATTCCCGCTCACCTCAAAGACAAGTCCCATAAATTCCTGCTCCCCTGTAATGTGCTGCAACGGTTCATGTGCCTTTCGGCGCTCAATATAGTTTACATAAATATCCTGTTCTTTCTTAAGTACCTCTTTATCCCCATGTACCAACAAATCATTTCTATTCGTATGGCAGACAAATTCAAGCAAAAGCCTGGCATCCAAAGAAGCCTCGGCAATTCCCGCTTCCATAAGTGCCAAGGCTCCGAAATCATATAATTCTTTATATTTCATCGCTTTACAATCCACCTTATCTCTTATCTATAAAGCGCATGCTCATCAATATGCTTCCTGACCGTTCACATCGGGACTTTCAGAATCGTCGTCTTTTTCCTGACCGTCATCCAGCCACGAATCATCCACTTCATATCCAAAGGTATCCTTTAAATACGCCTTCCAGTCGAAAATTGCTTCCACCGACGCAATAGCAACCTCTATCATGGATTCGTCCGGTTCTTTTGTGGTAAGGCGCTGCAGCCACATGCCCGGTGCAGAAAGTATCTTCACCAGGATGTTATCGCTTCTTCCCGCAAGACGGATAAGCTCATAGGAAATACCTGCAATAACAGGAATCAGTAAAATACGGAGCGCAACACGCAGCAAGGGGCTTTCCGCCCTGATAAAAAAGAATACGATAATGCTCACGAAAATAACGAAGAACATAAAGCTGGTACCGCATCTTTTGTGAAGTCTGGAACTTCGCATTGCGTTATGGACCGTCAGCGGACGCCCTTTTTCGATGCAGTTTATACATTTGTGCTCTGCACCATGATATTGGTACAGCCTCTTGATATCCTTCATCATGGTAATCGCCACGATATATCCTACAAATATAAGAATACGCACAAGGCCTTCGATAATTGCCATAACCGAAGTGTTTCTTATATATTCTTCAAACAAGGAAGCAATATAATAGGGCAATACCATAAAAATGGCCACCGCAAGCACGATGGATAACAGAGTAACCATCCCCAGCATAATGCCTTCCGCTTTGTCCTTGAACACCTTATGGAAGACTCTATCCGTCGCCGTTTCCTTGGCACCCTCGTCCTCGTAAAATGTTACGGAATGATTCAGAGTCTTCATTCCCAGTACCATGGAATCAAGAAAATTGAAAATACCGCGGATAAACGGAATCTCTTTTAACTTGCTTCCGTGAAGCACTCCCTGATAAACATCCACTTCCACATCGATCTCACCGTCCGGCTTGCGTACGGCGACCGCATACTGTTCTTTATTCTTCATCATAACGCCTTCCAGTACCGCCTGCCCGCCGACACCGGAATATTGAGCACATTTACTTTTTTTCATATGGTTTTACCTCACGCATACAATAAAATACTTTGTTCACATCGCTTCATACTAAAGTATTTAAATAAGGTTGAGATATTGATACCTCAACCTTTTTCAGTGCATAGCTATTTACGGATAACTTATTTACTCTCAACACCGTATTTTCTGTTGAACTTATCAATACGTCCATCAGCTCTTGCAGATTTCTGCTGGCCGGTATAGAATGAATGACATTTAGAGCAAACTTCAACGTGAATCTCAGATTTCGTTGAACCGGTTACAAACGTATTTCCGCAGTTGCAAGTTACAGTCGCCTGATAGTAATTAGGATGTATTCCTTCTTTCATCTCTTTCACCTCTCTATAATAAAGTCGCTTCGTTCTCATCCACTCGCTTTTTCAGCGTTTGCTGGGGTCTTACCCAAACAGCTTTATCATTGTATCACAGCTTATCTGCTGTTGCAAGTATTTTTCCTGAAAACATTCATTTAATTAGAAAAACTTTATTTTTTTTACCATCTGAACGAACTCAGCATTATTTCTCGTCTTCGCAAACATATCCAAAATCTTATCTACAGCTTCCTCGGGCTTCAGGCTGTTAAGAGCCTTACGCATAATGTTGATTGCTTCCTGTTCTTCCGAAGACAAAAGCAAATCTTCTCTACGGGTTCCCGATTTCGGAATGTCGATAGCCGGAAATACTCTTCTCTCCGACAGCTTGCGGTCAAGCACCATCTCCATATTGCCGGTGCCTTTGAATTCCTCGTATACAACATCATCCATTTTGCTTCCGGTTTCCACCAGGGCCGTCGCAAGAATGGTCAGACTGCCGCCGCCCCTCATATTTCTCGCCGCACCGAAAAAGCGCTTCGGCATATGTAAGGCTGCCGGATCGAGACCGCCGGACAACGTTCTTCCGCTGGGCGGAACGGTGAGGTTATATGCTCTTGTCAGACGGGTAATACTGTCGAGCAGTATCATAACGTCCTTTTTATGCTCTACCAGGCGCTTCGCGCGCTCGATTACCATTTCCGAAACTCTTTTATGGTGATCCGGCAATTCGTCGAAGGTGGAATAGATAACTTCTACATTGGGTCCTTCAATCGCTTCCTTTATATCTGTCACTTCTTCCGGACGTTCGTCGATAAGAAGGATGATCAGATGCACATCCGGAGAATTCCTTTTCACAGATTTGGCAACCTCTTTTAATAAGGTCGTCTTTCCCGCCTTCGGAGGGGATACGATCATACCTCTCTGCCCTTTACCCACCGGACTCATCAAATCCATGATACGCATTGCCACAGACGCCCCCTGCGTCTCCAAAGGCATCCTCTCATCGGGAAAAATCGGCGTCATATCTTCAAAGTTACATCTGCGCGCCGCCACATCGGGAGAATATCCGTTGACACTTTTTACATATAATAATGCGCTGAACTTCTCGCTCTGCGTCTTGATTCTCGTATTGCCCTCCAGAATATCTCCGGTCTTTAAATTAAAGCGTCTGATCTGGCTGGGAGCAACATAAACGTCGTTTTCCCCCGGCAGATAATTCTCACAGCGAATAAATCCGTAGCCATCCGGCATAACTTCCAAAATTCCATGAGCAATGATACCGCTGTCCAAATCGGAGGGATATTTCTCGTCATCCCCTCTTCCGGTTACTCCCTGCCTATTGTCGGCCGCCGTCCTGGCCTCTCCTGTCTGTCTGCTGTCTGCTGCTCTGTTCTCAGACATTCTATTATCAGGCGATAGCCTGTTTTCCACCGGTCTTGTGCCTGCCGCCTGCCTGTTCTCCGCAGACCTGTTCTCAGGCTCTTCTGCTTGTCTGCCTTCTGTCTGCCTGTTTTCTTGCTGCCTATTCATAACGACTCTTTTCGGCGCAGTTACGGACTTTTCCGCCGAAACCCCAGCCGCATTTTTTTCTTTTTCATCCTCCATAAGCATTGCTTCCACTATTTCTGCTTTTTTCATCGCAGAAACTCCCTTAATCTTCCTGGCTTTGGCAATTTCTTTCAGATCTGCCAATGCCAACGATTCATACTTCTCTCTCATATACTCCTCCGTATTGTTCCTTAAACTACAATTATATGCCAATTTATCGGCAAAAAGCCGGTTATTCTCTTTACATATTCTTTTTATGCTTTTTGTTTGTCTTTTATCTTGGGGGATTAAAGCTGATATGTTAACCGAATTGCTTACAAATGCCATCTATTTTTAACATTATACAACAGCTTCTGTAAAATAGAAAGTCTTTTTTTCATTTCCCCGCCTTGCAGACTCGCGGCAAATATTATATGATTACTTCAGTATGTGGCGCGTATGTATGTGCTGCGTCTTAACTCAAATAAAAACTACATTAATATCAAAGCGAGGATAATTCATGACTACGAACGAAAAGGCATTAGAGCTTCATAAACAATGGAACGGAAAACTAGAGACGGTTTCCAAGTCTCCCGTCAAATCCCGCGAGGACCTTTCTCTCGCCTATACTCCCGGGGTTGCCGAACCGTGCAAGGTAATCGCACAGGACAAAGAGGCCGCCTATACTTATACGATGAAAGCTAATACGGTTGCCGTAGTATCCGATGGAAGCGCTGTGCTGGGCCTTGGTAATATCGGTCCCTATGCCGCCATGCCGGTTATGGAAGGAAAGGCAGTTCTTTTCAAAGAATTCGGCGGTGTGAATGCCGTTCCCATTTGTCTCGACACACAGGATACGGAAGAAATCATAAGGACTGTTACTTATCTCGCTCCCGGCTTCGGCGGAATCAATCTGGAAGATATCAGTGCTCCCCGCTGCTTTGAAATCGAAGAGCGTCTAAAAGAAATACTGGACATCCCCGTATTTCATGACGACCAGCACGGTACGGCAATCGTCGTTCTTGCAGGCATCATCAACGCTCTGAAGGTAACAGGAAAGAAGAAGGAGGACTGCAAGGTCGTCGTAAACGGTGCGGGCAGTGCAGGCGTAGCCATCACGAAGCTGCTGCTTACCTATGGATTCTCCAATGTCATCATGTGCGATAAGGTGGGCATTATCTCTGTCAGAACAGAAGGCCTCAACTGGATGCAGCAGAAAATGACAGAAGTAACTAATCCCAATAACGAAACCGGCTCTCTCTCCGATGCCATGAAGGGCGCAGATATTTTTGTAGGCGTATCCGCTCCCGGAATAGTGACCAAAGAAATGGTTTCCTCCATGAACAAGGATTCCATTCTTTTCGCCATGGCAAATCCTGTCCCGGAAATCATGCCCGATCTGGCAAAAGAAGCAGGTGCAAGAGTTGTTGGTACGGGACGCAGCGATTTTCCTAATCAGGTGAACAACGTGGTGGCCTTTCCGGGCATCTTCAAGGGAGCCTTAGAAGGCCGTGCCACACAGATCACGGAAGAAATGAAGCTTGCGGCGGCAAGTGCAATTGCCGGTCTCGTTCCGGAAAGCGAACTTGGCGAAGACAACATCATGCCGGAGGCCTTCAATCCCAAAGTAGCCGAGGTCGTTGCCAACGCTGTAAAATCTCACATCGTCCGCTGAACGGCAGGGAAGCGCGGAACGGGTAATTCTATGTATAACAAAAAAGAGCCGGTATTCCTTAAGAATGACATTCCTGAAATATGGCACGGCAAACGTTATTATTCTCTGGACGCTTATTTTAAGAATACTCTTGGCCATAAATTGAATAAAATCGCCATCGATGCAGGATTTACCTGCCCTAACAGAGACGGTACACTGGATGCCAGAGGCTGCATCTTTTGCAGCGAAGGGGGAAGCGGCGACTTTGCCGTTCCCTTTTCCTCCATAGAGACGGACGAACCGTATATCGCATATTTCCAGTCCTATACCGGTACCTATGCCCCCGTCTCACAGCTGGAACAAATCTTCGGACAGGCGTTGGCCGATTCTAAAGTTGCCGGAATCTCCATCGCCACACGCCCTGATTGTCTTCCGAAGGAGGTTCTTGCGCTGTTTGGCAGACTGAAAGCCGCCTATCCCCGCAAATTCATATGGATAGAGCTGGGACTTCAGACCATCCATGAACAGACTGCCCTCTATATCAGGCGGGGCTATGCTCTGGAGTGCTTTTCCCGAGCCATTTATGAATTGGATTCCCTTCACATTCCGGTTATCGTCCACGTCATCTTAGGCCTTCCCGGAGAAAGTGAATCTATGATGCTCGAAACTGTTGAATATCTGGGCCGCATTCCGGTCTTCGGAATAAAGCTTCAGCTTCTTCACGTGCTGCGGGGAACCGATTTGGCAGAGGATTACGAAAAGGGTACTTTTTCCGCCCTGACTATGGAAGAATATCTTCATATACTTATCAACTGTTTGGATCACCTTTCCCCGAACATCGTCGTACACAGAGTAACCGGCGACGGGCCGAAGGATCTGCTCCTCGCTCCTTTATGGAGCGCTGAAAAGAAAAAGGTTCTGAATGCGCTTCATCATCGGATGAAGCTTCAGAACTCTTATCAGGGAAAATATTGGAAAGGAGGTATTTCTTATGCCTCAGGAACCTCTGACACTTTATAAACTAATTATACTTTATATGCTTGACCGGGTGAATTTTCCTCTGACCAGCGCACAGGTGGGGGATTTTATTCTGGAAAAGGAATACACGAATTTTCTCACCCTGCAGCAGGCAATTTCAGAGCTGACCGAGGCGGGGCTCATTTCCGCCCAGTCCATACGGAACAGGACTCATTTGCTGATTACGGCGGAGGGATTAAATACGCTTTCTTTTTTCGAAAACCGCATTAGCGATACGATAAAAAAAGAGATCAATACCTTTTTCAAGGATAATGAAATGGAGCTGCGAAACGAGGTATCCATTCTCGCAGATTATTACAAATCCACTACGGGAGACTATGATGCGCATTTGGTAGCGAAGGAGAAAAAAGTAAAGTTGGTTGACATAACTTTATCTGTTCCTACAGAAGAATCCGCTGCAGCTATCTGTGACAACTGGCAGCGGAAAAATCAACAAATCTATCAGTATCTCATTCAGCAGCTATTTTAGCCGCGTTTTTCTTTATGGCTCTTGAGACGTTGGCCACTGGGAAATGCCGATGATGCTTTTTGCGAAATCCGTATAAGTATCCGCATTTTCGGTGTCCATGTATTTGAAAACATTATAGGCATATTTATGTGTGCCGTCGGCATTGTTCAAGCCAAGAGAAAGTCCCTGGACCATCTCCTCCAGCGCGTCCGTCTGTCTGGAAAAAAGGATGGAATCGATATACGGGTTTGCTTCCGCAGTCTTATAGGCATATACGATGGCCGCCGCCTGCAGTTCCTCCCCCCGCAGAGAAGTATATCCCAATTCGCTCAATACGACGGACCGCACCTCCCCATCCTTCGTAAGAAATTCCTCCTGCTGCATATAACCGGTTACCACGCCGATATTTGCCATCGTCACCATGGAGGTGTCAGGCGAATCGTTGACATACTTGGAGGCTGACCATATCTTCACAGAGGTTAGGGGCACATTGTAGGGATGTATGGCAAGCCCCCAGTCTATATTCCCCTCTTTCTTTATCTGCCTGTTGAATTCATCCAGAACATCTCTTGTATCATAATTCGTATTGCCGCTTATATTTCTGTCCCACTGCTGATCCAGGGATATGTAAATATTACACGCAGCATTAATGCTTTTTATCGCGTTGTAAAATACGCGGTAAGCCTTGACATATTCCTTCACATAATCCTGAAGTCCTACGTACTCCATATAGTTCCATTCTTTTCTTGCATTGATCTCATTCCCTATGATCCAGTTGGCCACCAATCCGCGCCCGTTAGCGCTTCCCGAGTAACGCTCCGAAAGAAATGCTCCCACTGCCGCCAAATACTCCGCACCGCTTTCATCCGCCCCGTTGAATGCATAATAAGGCGCGCTTCCTATCCCGGAACGGGAAAGAGGATGAATCATCTGGGGATAAGCGGAAGACACGTCGTTTAATATAATTGCGCTTATCTCAATTCCTTTATTAGTCAGCGTGCTGAATACCAAATCATATTCCGATATAACCTGCCCGTTAAAAGCGTAGTTTTTCCCGTTATAGGAATAAGAAATAGTGGGATATATACTATTGGTCGATTCTCCCAATATTCTGGAAACAGGAATATTATACGCCGCATGCTTCACCCCAAGATCGTCCAGCTCTGAGGTGGTAAGCTTGTTTGGATCGATTAGAAGCCCCTTTTTGGAAGAAGGCTTTTCTCCGTTGGATTTATATTTTGCTACCGCTTCCGGATTAGTAATATATTGGGGATGACTTACAGCAACATATTTTCCGTCCTTCAATACGGCAATCACAAATTTGCGGAACACTCCGCTTTCCGTTCCTGTAAAATGTCTGGGAAACCGGAATTCCACCTCTGTATTCTTATATTCCTTCATGATAGGAGTGCTGTCCTCCGCTACGGTGTCTTCATAAGAACGTATTGCAAACAGGTAATAATACTTGTCGTCACTGACCGGAATGGCATCCGAAGAAGTCTTAAGAGAGACCTTGCTCGTTCTACTATCTATCAGACAGGATTCCACCTCCAAAAACGCCTCTGTTTCCCCTTCCTCAAGCTCTACGGAGGACGGCTTTTTTCTAATGGAATTGAACACGTTACGTCCGGCTTCTATGACAGATTCAAAAATGCTGCCCGTCTGCTCCTTTTCCTGCTCTTCCTTTTCCGCCGCCTCCTTCGCCTTTTCTTCTTCCGCCTTCTCTATCACTATAAGCGCGGCTTCCTCCACTTCCTTCTGCCTTTCGTTAAAGGAGTAAGCGGCAAATCCCCCGCCGGCTAATGCAGCTATACAGATTATTACTATACTTATCGTAAGCCAAAGTCTTTTTGCAGTATTCTTTTTCCGATTCATTTATTCAGCCTCTTTTTTTATTTTAGCCATATGCTCTTTTATTTTTAACTCATACCCATTGCCGGAGGGCTTATAGAATTCCTTCCCGTTAAGCTCATATGGCAAATACTGCTGCCTGACATAATGATTCGGATAATCATGGGCATATTTATAGCCGGTTCCGTGTCCCAATTTGGCGGCACCTTTATAATGTGCATCTTGCAAATGGGGAGGTATCGGCAGATTTCCGGTTTCCTCCACTACCTGCAGTGCGGCGAAAACCGCATTTACCGCTGCGTTGCTTTTCGGTGCGCTGGCCACATAAGATACTGCCTGCGACAGTATGATCTGAGCTTCCGGCATTCCCACTCTTTCTACTGCGAGCGACGCGCTGACCGCCACCTGAAGCGCATTCGGATCTGCATTTCCCACATCCTCCGAGGCACAGATCAAGATCCTCCTCGCGATAAAGGTCACGCTTTCACCCGCATAGAGCATGCGGGCAAGATAATAAACCGCCGCATCCGGGTCGGAGCCTCTCATGCTCTTAATAAATGCTGAAATCGTATCGTAATGGTTATCGCCGGTCTTGTCATACCGGACCACCCGCTTTTGTATACATTCCTGTACTACCTCCATGGTCAGATGAATCTTACCGTCCTCACCGCGCTGTGTGGTCATAACCCCCAACTCTACCGCGTTAAGCGCATGTCTGGCATCGCCTCCCGAAAGCTCCGCAAGAAACTCTGCTGCATTCTCATCGATGATAGCACCGTAAGCCCCCATTCCTCTGTCGGTATCATAAACTGCCCGTTTAATGAGCGTCTGCACGGCTTCCCGTTCCAAAGGCTTTAGCTCGAATATGATGGACCTGGAAATCAATGCGCTGTTTACTTCGAAATACGGATTCTCGGTGGTCGCTCCGATGAGAATAATAGTGCCGTCCTCTACGAACGGAAGAAGATAATCCTGTTGCCCCTTATTGAACCTATGTATCTCGTCTATGAAAAGTATCGTTCTCTTTCCATACATTCCCTGGGTATCCTTCGCTTTCTCTATTACCGCCTCCATATCCTTCTTGCCGGCAATTGTCGCATTGATCTGGGTGAATTCTGCACTGGTCGTATTTGCCATCACCTTTGCAAGCGTAGTCTTTCCCGTTCCCGGAGGGCCATAAAAAATAATGGAGCTGAGCTTATCCGCCTTGATCGCGCGGTAAAGCAGCTTGTCCTTACCGATGATATGCTGCTGTCCCACTACTTCCTCTAAAGTCCTCGGTCTCAGCCTCGCCGCAAGCGGCGATTCCTTTTCCATATTTGTATTTCTCATATATTCGAATATATCCATAACCTTCTGCATCCTTTTTTATTGTTCAATCTTACCATATTTCCCGGAGACAACACAATAGAATACGGCTTATTTTGGAAAAAACGAAAAAAGTACATAATACGACCTTTTCCGATTTTCAAAATAGGAGCTGCAAGAAGCAGCTCCTAAATAATTATAATGAATATTATTTTTTCAAAAACTCGAACTGAGATAAGTATAAATTGCTGTATTCTCCTTTCAGCTCCAGAAGTTCCTCGTGAGTTCCCCGTTCCAATATCTTGCCCTGATCCACGTACATGATGCAGTCCGCATTCTGAATCGTAGAAAGCCTGTGGGCAATAATGAATGAAGTCCTGCCCTTTAAAAGCTCCCTCAGTCCTCTTTGCAGTACGATCTCCGTCTCGGTATCGATGCTGGAGGTCGCTTCATCCAGTATCAGTATCTTCGGATCCGCTAACAGCGCTCTGGCAAAGGAAATGAGCTGACGCTGTCCGGCAGACAGCCTGCTTCCTCTTTCATTTACCTGCGTCTGGTAACCGCCGTCCATCCTCATAATGAAATCGTGGGCACATACGGTTCTTGCTGCACGTATAACGTCTTCATCGGAAGCCTGCATATTGCCATAGCGGATATTGTCCATAATAGTGCCGGAGAAAATAAAGCTGTCCTGCATCATGATCCCCATCTGAGACCTCAAAGAGCGAATGGTCACCTTGGAAATATCCACATCGTCTATATAGACCGCACCGGAACCCACATTGTAAAAACGGCTGATCAGATTGACAATGGTCGTCTTTCCCGCACCTGTCGGGCCTACAATGGCGAAGGACTCTCCAGGGCTTGCAGTGAAGTTAATATGATCCAGTATGATCTGTCCGTCTTCATACCCGAACACCACATCCTTAAACTGAATCTTCCCTTCGATGAGCGGCATTTCCACCGCCCCCTCCGCATCCTTGACCTGTACTTCTTCGTCAATGGTTTCAAAGATACGCTCCAGATAAGAAATGGCCGTCAGAAGCGAGTTATAAAAATTCGCCAGCGTATTGATAGGGTTCCAGAAACGGCTGATATAAGCGGTAAAAGCAACCAGCACACCCACCGTGATTCCGCCGTCTCCTCCGAGCATCCACTGTATTCCAAGCACATAGATAAAAGCAGCGGTAACCGTGGAAATAATATCCACACTGGGGCCCATCAGGAAGTTAAACTTCACCGCCCGCATCCAGGACTCTCTATATCCTCTGCTTAGCTGATTAAAGATATCCGTGTTCCTGCTCTCTCTTGTAAAAGACTGGGTCACGCGGATTCCATTGATGCTCTCTGCCAGATAGGCATTTAGGTTGGACTGCTTGTTGCTCTGAATCTGCCAGGCCACCCTCTGCTTCTTCTTGATCAACACCACCACCAGAACCAGGACCGGAAGTCCGCACAGACAAATAAGCGTCAGCCGCACGTTGATCCAAAGCATGAAAAACAGGATGAACACCAGATTGCACAAATCCGTGATCGTATTGATAATACCATTGGAAAGCAGGTCGCTTAAGCTGTTCACATAGTTGACCACACGGACCTGAATCTTTCCATGAGGTCTCGTATCATAATAAGAAAACGGCAGCTCCTGCAAATGGGCAAAAATGTCATACCGCAGCTTGTGAATGATATTCTGTCCGATTTCGTTGGTAATCTTTATTTTAAACCGAAGGCTGACCGACACATAAAGCGCAATCAGAAAGGTGTAGAAACTGTAGAGTCCTATGGTCTTCATATCCTTCTGCGGAATACATTCATCCATAACCGTCATCAGGAACCGCGGAACCAGCATGGCAAGCGCAGAGGATGTCAGCATCATAAAGATAACTGCTGCCATCTGTTTTCTATAAGGGCGGATATATCCGGCCAGACGCTTCAGCTGATTGACATCAAACCTGTCCTCCAGCACTTCATCCACATCGTATTTGTTCCGTGCCATCGTCATCCACCTCCTCTTCTGTTTCGAATACGCCGTACTGGTTTTTGAAGGTTTCCGCATAGTAACCCTGATTTTTCAAAAGCTGTTCATGCGTTCCCCGCTCTATAATCCTTCCATTATCCATGACCAGAATCAAATCCGCATCTTTTATGGAAGAAATCCGGTAGGCGATGATGAATATCGTACATTTGATTTTTCCGGAATTCAACTGTTCCTGTATGTAGCTTTCGGTCTCCATATCCACCGCAGAGGTGGTATCGTCGAGAATCAGTATGGACGGATCCTTGAGCAGCGCCCTCGCCAACGAGATTCTCTGCTTCTGTCCGCCGGAAAGTCCCACTCCTCTCTCGCCAACTACCGTGTCATAACCTTCCGGCAAATGCTGAATAAAGTGATTGGCATCTACCATGATTGCCGCTTTCTTCACATCTTCAAACGGACAGTCCGGTTTGGCATAGGCGATATTTCCTTCAATCGTATCTGAAAACAGGAACACATCCTGCATCGCCATCCCGATATTGTCGCGAAGGTCATAAAGATTCAGTTCACGGACGTCGATGCCGTCCACCAGCACTTCTCCTCCCGTTGTGTCGTAAAACCTGCACAACAGATTCATAATCGTGGATTTACCCGCACCGGTAGGGCCGATAATACCCACAGTCTGCCCCGGCTCCGCCTTGAAGCTCACATCGTTTACAATATCCTCGTCATCGGCGCTGTAGGAAACATGTTTGAATTCCACAGCCCCCTCCATATGCTTACGGATAGTACCGTTCTCCGGAGTCTTCACGCTCGGTTCCTCCACATAGGTACCGTATATCTTTTCTAAAGAGGTGCGGAAATTCTGAATATCATTGACCCACCATCCGGCCATACGAAGCGGTACGGTCAGCATCCAGAGATAGCCATTGACCGTTACCATATTCCCAAGCGTAATTTCGCCGTTGATAACCATGTAACCGCCATACAGCATCAATATGATCGTAAGCGCATTGGACAGCATTTCAAAAAAAGGAAGATAAACCATCCAGATTTTGGAAGCATTTACCTGCGCTGCCCGGAATTCATCATTCTGTCTGTTAAACTTTCCGATTTCATAATCTTCTTTTGCAAATGCTTTTACTACCCGGTTACCGCTGATATTTTCCTGCACAAAGGAATTCAATGCGGAAAAACAGTTACGGCTCCTCTGAAAAGCAGGTCTGACTTCCTTCGACTGAAGGTATGTTGTCAGCGCGGTAAATGGCAACACTGCCAGCATACAGAGGGCCAGCTTCACATTTACGGTAAAAATCATGACCAGCGCAAAAGCGAACAGCAGTACATTTTCATAGACCGCATAAATGACATATGCAAGGAAATGCCTGATCGCATCCATATCACCGGTCTGTCTTGACATCAGATCCCCGGTTCTCTTCTTATTGTAAAAAGCAAAATCCTCCTGCAGCAGCTTGCGGTACACCCTATCTCTCATCTCGTACAAAACTCCCTGAGAGCAGGTCTCGAAAATAACCTGATAAAAATACCGAAGGACTCCCCGCACGGCAGTCACCACAAGCAGAACCAGTATCAGCTTCGGGAGCAGGGAATAATTTCCTCCCGTAATGACATCATCCACGATCATGCCGGATATGTAGGGATTGATAATTGCAAGAACCGAAATCACCGTCGTCAGCGCAAGTCCCAAAAGCATGAGCCATCTGTACTTCTTTAAAAAGGAAAGCAGCCACTTTACGGACACTTTACCCAGTTTCATCTCATTCTCCTCCTCGTTTTATCTGTTGAAATTTTGTAAACCCTTACATTTTACATCATAATCGACGATTGCGAAACTCTTATTCCAGCCTATACACGCTGCTTCCATGTGCCGGAAGAATGCAGGAAATCCTGCCTTTACTGCTCTTAGTTCTTACCTGTGTCCACAACTCAAACAGCGAAGTATCCGCAGAAAACGTCTCATCAATGTCTTTCAAAGCTACGGACACTTCCATCTCTTCGTCCGCCAGATTGAACAGTGCTGCAAACCGTTCCTTTGTATGGGCATTATATGCGGTCCATACTGCTTTCATTTCATCACGTGCAAGCTGATGCGGACGGCAATCCGGCGTGAGCATGGAAAGAACATCCTTGTTCGTGAGCAATGAAAGCGTCCAGTCGTCCATTTTCGTCATCTCCGCCCCGAGCATCAACGGAGAACCGAAGATGCACCAGAGCGTCATCATGGTACGCTGCTCTTCTTTGGTAAAATTAGTCCGGCGCTCCTCTCCGAAGCCTTTTCCCAGCCAGCCTAAAGGCAGCATATCGCAGTCCGGATAACATCCTCCGGACACCTGATTTTCCCACAATTCACACCGGTGGAACATATCCTTAAGCAAATCCCAGTTATCCCAGAAGTCATCGGTAATGCGCCACATATTTGCATGCTTCTCATAGTGCCATGCCTTATCGATCAGTGCCGGGCCCGGAGATAAAGACAAAACGACCTGATGTCCGCAGCGTTCTATCGCTTTTGAAAGCATCTCGATCTCATGGCGTGCGGAATACTGGTTGGCCGTATACATGTTGGTGTTACATATATCGTCACATTTGATAAAATCCACACCCCATGAAGCATAAAGCTCCAGCAGTGAATCGTAATAGGTCTGCCCAGCTTCTGTATTGCGCACTCCGTACATATCCGGATTCCAGCCGCAGATGGATGACGGGTCCGCAACCATATCCGCCGTCAGATCCGTACCGAGGAGCTTGCTGTGGGCATGAGCCGCAGTACGGGGAATCCCTCGCATAATATGAATACCGAATTTCAGTCCCAGACTATGTATATAATCCGCCAGAGGCTTGAAGCCCGCGCCGCCTGCAGAGGACGGGAACCGCTCCGGGTCAGGCTGCAATCTTGAATACTCGTCTATCTTGGGAGCGGCGAACGGAATATACTGAAACCTGTCTCTCATGGAGCCCGGTTTATGGGAATACCATTCAATATCGATTACGATATATTCCCATCCATATTCTTTCATATGTGCTGCCATATAGTCGGCATTTGCCTTTACCTGCTCTTCATTTACCGTTGTATCATAATAATCGTAACTGTTCCATCCCATCGGCGGAAGTGCTGCAAAATTGTTCTTATTCATACTAAGCCTCCATGTTTTCGATACATGCGAATTTGGGCGCAAGCACAAACTTGCGCGTGAAAAATTTATTTTTCACATTCCCTCATTTAGTAAATCAGGTATTTTTTTGATTTTATCATTCTTATTGCTTTTCTTCTTCCAATCAATTATAGTTGAAAGTGATAGGTTATAAAAGAATAGTTTCTTGATAAGCAGAGGTATTTTTTTGATGCAATACAATTTTGGACATTTTGGTTTCCTGAATACCGATGATATGGCAGACCAGCCGTTAATTCTTATGGACGGCGGCATTGAATCCCGTTTCCGCGAGAACTACGATTTCTCCAATGAAAAAAGGGACACATACGGTGGATATTTATTTCAATATACGTTATCGGGAAAAGGATGGTTTGAAAAAAACGGAGATAGATATTGTGTTTCCGAAGGTGTGGGATTTCTGACGAAGATACCGGAAAAGACCCGCTATTATGTGGATAAAGACTCTGCGGAGCCTTGGACGTTTTTATATCTGCATTTCGATGGAAATACTGCCGCTCCATTTTTCCAAAAGCTGGACGCTCTCTGTGGCTGCGTCTTTTCTCTGGACCCCAACTCTCATCCGATCACTCAATACTTAAAGCTGCACCATAAGCTGATATGCGGAGACCGGTTGGAAAAATACGAGGGGCAGGAGTTTTTATATCTCTTTTTATGCCGTCTTCTGCGGGAAATAGAACATTCTGCTGCCAGAGTACAAAACTCCGTGGTGAATCTGGCTCTTCAAATTATGTTAAAGGAATACAATACACTGGAGGGCGTGGACGAGGTGGCGAAGAGACTGGGGATTTCCCAGGAGCATCTGACGCGCAGTTTTAAGACGGAACAAGGGATTCCTCCTGTCCGCTATCTGACGAACCTGCGAATTCAGGCTGCTATGAATGATTTGTTGGATACAGAGGATTTGATTCATGATATTGCGCTGAGAACCGGGTTTTCAAATGGGAATTATTTTGCTAAGGTATTTCGGAAATATGCGGGGATGTCGCCGGGGGAATATCGGGCGCATTGTATTTTATGATCGACTCTTTTACTCAAGCCGGCTATCATCTTCCGATGACCGCCGGCTTGTTCTCAGTTTCTTTATTTTCCGGGATAAACTACTACGTTCCCGCCTTCCGTAATGGAGAAGCAATGTAATGCCAGATCCGCATGCAGGGAGATATTTTCATTTCCGAATGTTCTTGTGATAACCAGCTTATGAGTTTCCGGGAGATGTATTTGCAAGTCTGCTTCCAAGGCAAATGCCGGATGTCTGTTTCGAAGCTCCATTAATTCCCTCAGCTTTATGACTACATCCCTTTTCATTTCTTCTTTTATTTCATCTGCCGAATAGTAATGCCTGTTAATATCCCGTCCGTTTTTCGTTTCTTCCATAAGCCCGATATCGTTTTCTCCTGCCAGCATTCCCACATAGTATATCTGCGGAATGCCCGGTGCAAAAAACTGGATCGCCCTCGCCAGAAGGTAAGCATCTTTGTCATTACCAAGAGCAGAATAATAAGTCGTGTTTACCTGGTATATATCGAGATTATTATATGCTGCCGTATTGTATATCTTTTTCACATTGGCACCTTTAGAAAACATCTGCTCCTTGACTTTGGCAATTTCTTCATCCGGCAGCAGATCCTTTACATCCACGATTCCTATACCATCATGGGTATCCAATGTTGTAAATTGCTTTTTGGGGCTCATTTCCAGCCATTTTTTTAAATATCTGCCCTCGCCGTTATATAATGCATGAAGCACCAATACGGGAAGCGCAAAATCATAAATCCAGAATCCCTGTTCTGCAATCTTCATCTGAATACTATAATGCTCGTGGATTTCCGGAAGTATCTCCACCTTATAGGGCTTCAGAACATCTTCTATTTCATGCAGCAGCTCCCATATATCCGGTTCCACAAAGAAGCAGTTAGTGTCAGCTTTTTTGACTGCATAGGCAAATGCATCCAGACGAATCATAGCAGCACCTTTACCAGCCATATCAACAAGAGTATCCTTTATAAAGTTCTTTGTTTTTTCTTTCGTAATGTTCAAGTCCACCTGTTCTTCGCAAAAGGTACACCAGACCTTTTCCGTGGTTCCATCCGCAAAAAACACATCGATATACGGCGCTCTCGGCTTCCTCTTATAAATAAGCTCCACCTGTTCTTCCGTGGGCTCTCCATTTTCCCAGAATTCATCATACCTGATAAAAAAATCTTTATATTCAGATTCTTCTTTTTTTTCCTCGAAGTCTTTAAAATACTCGGAACTTTTCGAAATATGATTTACCATAAAATCGAACATCAGATAATACTTTTCTCCCAGCCTGGCAATGTCACCGAAATCTCCAAACGCTTCGTCAACCTTGTCATAACGCATAGGTGCAAAACCCCTGTCCGCCGAAGATGGAAAAAAGGGAAGAATATGAACTCCGCCTATCGCATCTTTGTACCATGTATCCAAGACCTGTTCCAGTTCCTTTATGTTTTTTCCAAGACTGTCCGCATATGTTATTAACATAACCTTGTTGTCCAAAATCACATTTTTTTCCTCCCGCTATGACACAACATCACAATTAAAATCTTTGGCAGACCCATGCCGGATTACCTTCTGCACCGGTCAACATCTCTTTTCCCCGTATCCAGTCTTCGGTTACCGCCGCATATTTCACGCACCTTCTCGTTCCCCAGCTATATGCCACATGGATCAATCCGTCTTTTCCCTGCATCATTACCGGATATTCATAACGACGATTATTGATATCGTTCCATGCGCCGGTAAAGCCTTCTCCGGGCTCTATCGTTCTGCGGTACGGCCACGTTACTCCTCCGTCCTCCGATATCGCAAGAGCGATCGGGCTCCTTTGAAAGGGCCATACTGTCTTGCCAATCTCATCATTATACCTGACCGGATTGTATACAAGGCCAATCGCTCCGCTCTCCAGCTTGATGGCGGAAATGCTTGAGTTGTTGTTCGGAAGCTCTGTACGTACAGGTATTGTCCAGCTATCTCCATAGTCCTCCGATGTAGATATATAGATGTTATCCGCAAACCGGCTGCGGAAAATAGCTACCAGCCGCCCGGCTTCCTTCTCTATAATATTCGCATGCACCCGGCCTGCACTGTCCGGTATTTCTACCGTTCTCCAGCTCTTTCCCCGGTCATCGGATATTTGTACTACCGTAATATCGCTGCCGTTACGGGTCTCATCCGAAAAGCATATCCAGTTGCCGAATATCCATCTTCCATTGGACAATATTTGGATCTTCTGCCTGCAAAAAGAGCCTTCTCTGGAAAACATGGTCTCTGTCGGTCCCCATGTATAGCCGTTATCCATGGATTTTTTACAGCGAATCTCCGCCGTATACTGTAAATTAAAATTAGGGCTCATATCCTCAGTGCGCGATACCTGAGCGGTATACATTACCCATATCTCCCCTTCGGGTGTCAGAAATAATGACGGATTCTGCTCCGAACGGCTAGGATCGTCCGATATCATCACAGGCACCGACCACTTGCTTTCCCCATTCTTTAGCCTTGATAATACGATGCTGATATCCGCATTCCCTTCATCCGACCCCGCAAACCAGCAACAGAGAATATCTCCGTTCTCAAGCTCCAAAAGGTCTGCCGCATGGCAGCTCGCATAGGGATTGGGAATCAATGCTTCCACCGTATCCAGTAAATTATTATGATATAAAGCTCCATTTTCTTCTAATACATTTAATTCTATATATTCTCTGCTCATTTTAATAACCATGCCTTTCATTTTAACCTAGTTGTCATCCCTTTACTGCGCCTATCAGGATGCCCTTCTTAAAATACTTCTGAACAAACGGATACACGCATACAATCGGTACCATTGCTACAAATACCGCAGCAGCTTTCAAGTTCTGCTGATTCAAGGTTATACCGTTTTGCACCGTATTTCTAAACGTCGTTCCGGCAGTTCCTTCTGTAATAACGATTTGCTTAAGCACCTGCTGAATCGTCTTTAGGCTTTCCGATTTCAAATATATCTGTGGATTCAAATACTGGTTCCATATAGAAACAGCATAAAACATCGCAATAGTAGCCACGATAGGCTTCGACAGAGGAATAAATATCTGGGACAATATCTTAAAATCATTAGCCCCATCCATAAAGGCCGCCTCTTCCAGCTCTCCCGGCAGTCCCTCCAAAAAGGTCTTGCAGATGATCAGGAACTGAGTATTGATAGCGCCGGGAAGGATCATGACCAGCGGATTATCCACAAAGCCCAGGCCGCTGTAAATAATATACTGAGGTATGATACCAGCCTCAAATACCCACGTTATGACAAATAAACTCATAATAAAGTTTCTGCCCTTCACCCTCGGTCTTGAGAGGGCATATGCAGTAAAATAAGTAAAGACAACGGAACAAAGTGTCCCCAAAAACGTATAAATAAATGAATTCTTGAGTCCTGTGAAAACATTTAATTTTTTATTCGTAAAAATATATTTAAAAGCTTCCAGATTAAATCCTTTCGGCAGAAAGGTAACCTGTCCTCTGGACAAAAAAGTACCGTCACTGCAGGCCACAAAGAAAATGTACAAAAAAGGATATACACACAATGCCGCCACAAACAGCAATACCGCATTATTTACAATGTCAAAGGATTTTATTTGCTTTTTATTCTTATTCATTCTTTGCACTTATGCCACATCCTTTCTTAGAACAGCCTGGTTTCGGAATATTTCTTTGCCAATTTGTTCGCAATAATAACCAGTGCAAAGGCAATTACCGATTTCACGAGATTTACCGCAGTACCATAACTATAATCCGGAAATCCCGTTGATTGGAAAGCTATCCTGTATACGTAAGTCTGTATCACATCCGCCGTTTCATATACGCTCTGATTGTACATAAGCAGAATCCGGTCCAGATCAACAGTAAATACATTACCGATGCTGATAATCAGCATAGTTATGATCGAGGTAGAAATTGACGGCAGGGTAATATGAAACATCTTCTGCCAGCGGTTGGCGCCGTCTGCTTCTGCTGCCTCATAAAGTGCAGGATCGATCGAAGTCATTGCCGCAAGATAGATAACGGCCGAATAACCGAACGTCTGCCATATTTGAAGAAAAATATACAACGGTCTGAACCATTCAGGTTTCGACATAAAATAAACCGCGTCTCCTCCAAAGGCTTTTATAATACTATTTACCAATCCATACGAGGGCGAGAGCAAGGTGTACAGGATACTGACCATAACGGCCGAAGAAATAAAATACGGAAGAAAACTGAGGGACTGCACCGAATTCTTCACAAATTTTACTCTCACTTCATTTAAGAACAGCGAAAAGATAATGGGAATCGGAAACACCACCACGATGGACAACACAGCAAGAATTACCGTATTTTTTATTAATTTCAGCATATACGCATCCTGAAAAATCCGCACAAAATTTTCTAACCCTACCCATTTGCTTCCCAGGATTCCCTGAAATGCGCTAAAATTCTGAAACGCAATCACCATGCCCCCCACAGGACCCAGCTTAAACAGAATCAGGCTTAATACACCGGGCAGCAGCAACAGATAAAGTATATAATTTCTCTTAATATCTTTTACGAACCTCACCGGAAGGCTCTCCACATTTTTTCTTTTCGTTTCCACAGGCTTACTCCTTTAAGGCCGGGATATGCACTTTACATGCATATCCCGTGCTTGTAATGCTTTTATTCTCCGTATGTGCTACGGAATGCTTCTAACTGAATCTCTTCTATTCTGGTTAATCCCAAATCATTCATTTCCTGCTGGAAGTCAGACCATTGCTCCAAAGGCCTCGTTCCATTAATAAACTGCGTGATACCCGCGATTTCCGCATCATATACCGATGATACAAGATTGGTCAGCTCTGCTGTCTGCTCGTCCGTATAAATAATATTGTATGCAGGAAGCAAATTGTCATCCGTAAACAGACGTGTTGCAGCTTCCACTACCATAGGACCGTTCCATGAATAGAACGCTGTGCTGTCAATCGGTTTCACTACAGTCATCCGGTCGCTTAAGAATGACCATCTGGGTTCTCCTTCGGGAGTGGCTTCCTCTGTAGAGTAATCTACGATAAACTTATTACTTCCGTCTACTGTTTCAAAGCTTTCGCCCTCTATTCCCCAGTTCGCTAAAACCTGTCCTTCTTCACTGTAGAAATAATCGATAAATTGTAAGATAGTAATAGCTGTTTCTTCGCTCACATTAGCATTGATCGATGTTGCAATTTTTTCATTATAAGGAAGATCTGTCTGTACTTTCATTGTATTGCCGTCTTTGTCCTTCAGATAGTCCAGAACAACGATAGAGTAATCCGGGTCAGCCTGCGGTCCGCCGTTATCGAGGAACCACTGGGGGCGTGTATAATAATCGAAAGCAAACGACGCATCTCCGTTTATCATAGCTGCTTCCCAATCACCTTCACTGAATGCACCGGCAACCCATTCCGGATTGATCAGTCCTTCATCATACCATGTCTTCATCGTTTCAATCATGGTATATGCTTCATCCGACATAATATCGAATCCCTGATCTTTTGCATGATTCAGGTAAATACCGTTGGATTCATCGGCAGAGATGTTGTTCTCACAGCCGAACCACGCCTGAAAACGCACATAGGAATCGCGGCCTGACAACGGATAGTAGTTCTGGTTGTCTTTTCCATAGTAAGCCTTTAAGGTACGTAATGCTTCCGTAAAATCTTCTACCGTTACGATGCTTGCCGGATCAATACCTGCTTTCGTCAGATGATCCTCTCTTGCGAAAAGGAAATCCGCCAGAACAGGAGTTTCTTTCGGCAGTCCGTAAATGCTGCCGTTTTCATTTGTTATCAGATTGGTATAATCCGGATTCGCATCCAGGTAAGCCTGCAAATTAGGCGCATACTCCTTAATCAGCGGAGCCATATCCAAAAATGCTCCCTGAGCGCCATATACATTGGACTGTGCCAATTTACACATAGTAGCATCGGGCAATGACTTGCTGATCAATCTCTGATCCACTTCCGCATAAACATCATCGAATTCTTCGGGACCTACTACATACTCAACGGTTACTCCGGTTCTTTTTTCCGCCTCTGCATACCACTTAAGCTCTTTAATCCAATCGATATAAGTAGAACGCATAAACATGGTATAAGTTTTTGTTCCTTCTGCACTTGTACTTTCTGTATCCGTTTGTGCAGTATTGTCTGTTGATTCCTGTGCCGCATCCTGGCTTGTACCCGCCGAATTTCCGCAGCCTGTTAGAACTGTGCCCAGCATTGTTATTCCCAACAATACAGCTGTAGCTTTTTTAATACCTTTCATAACTTTACCTCCATTTTTTTAATTTATATCATTCGGTTCTGTATATTGGAATTTAATGCAAAACCGATTGCATACTCTATTGCATTTATAAGACTTAGTTCATTGGCGCTTCCTTTGCCGACCTGATCGAACGCAGTACCGTGATCTACGGAGGTCCGTATGATCGGAAGTCCAAGGGTAATGTTCACACCTTCCACCGCATCCCATTTCTGTGCTTCGCTGTTGTAGACAAAGCCTGCCATCTTTAACGGGATATGCCCTTGATCGTGGTACATGGCTACTACAATATCGTACCAGCCGCCTCTCGCTTTTGAGAACACCGTATCCGGAGGAACCGGTCCTTGTACATGAATTCCTTCTGCCTCCGCCGCTCTAATGGCAGGCGTAATTTCTTCTATCTCTTCTCTTCCAAAAAGGCCGCCTTCTCCGCAGTGTGGATTCAATCCTGCCACTGCTATTCTCGGCTTTTCTATGCCCATGCTCCTGCATGCCTCATCTGCAATCCGGATAACTTCCAGAACGCGCTCCTTCTTCACCCGGTCACAGGCCTCCCTGAGGGACACATGAGTAGACACGTGTACCACCCTGAGATTATGATGAGCCAGCATCATCGTGTATTTTTTCGTCCCGGTATACTCTGCATAAATCTCCGTATGTCCGGAAAAATGATAACCTGCCAGATTTATCGCTTCTTTATTCAGTGCATTGGTGACCGTAGCATCTATCTCTTTTTTCATCGCCAGCTCAATCACTTTTTTAACATATCCGAAGGCTGCCGTTCCCGCCATAGAAGATACTTTGCTAAGCTCCAGTTTGTCCGCATCCACCAGCCCCATATCCAGCACATCGATAACTCCCTGCCGGTATAAACCCTCATGCGGGCTTGTTACTTTGTGAACCGATATATCGTTACGGCCAAGTTCCTGCAGCGCCATATCCATGATCCGTGCGTCTCCAATTACAAGCGGTCTGCATTTATCATATAGTTCTTTCCTGCTTAATGCTTTTACTGTTATCTCAGGTCCGATACTCGCCGGATCTCCCATTGTTATGCCAATCGTAGGTTTCATACTCTCATCCCTCTTCAGCAGATATTCTTTGTTTTGTTTTCATCCAGTACTTTACGGACAGCCTGTACGCCTTCCTCCGATATGCGGCAGAACGGTTTTCTGCATTTTCCCACGGGATATCCGAGCATTTCCACAGCCATCTTAACAATCGTGTTAGGATTGCCATATTGGAAACAATTTCTGAACGAACGGATATTATCCTGATATTCTCTCGCCTTTTCAAGTTCTCCCGCCAGAAAGCACTCATATACCTTTACCATATTTTCAGGAAATACATTGGCGCAACCTGCGATTCCTCCGGTTCCTCCTGCCAGCAGATTCCATAAAATCAAAGAATCATTTCCTGAAAGCACCGCAAAATCCTCATCCTTCGTACGCTCGATATACTGGAGCATATGATCGAAATTACCGCTGCTGTCTTTGGCTCCCGCAATGTTATCTATATGCGAAAGCCTTTCCACCGTTGCCGGAGCAATGGTATTGCCGGTTCTCGCGGGGATATTGTATAGTACGATGGGTAATTTCACCGCTTTGGCCACTGCCTCATAATGTTCCGCCAGTTCTTCCTGAGAAGCTTGTGCAAAGGAAGGGGTTATAACGGAGAGCACATCCGCACCGATGGCCTGTGCTGTTTGTGACAGCTTTATTGTTTCCTTCGTACTGATGCATCCCGTTCCCGCATAAACGGGAACCTGCCCCTTTACTTCATCCACAACCACCGTTAAAATAAGTTCTTTTTCCTTTTCGCTTAAAATATACCCTTCTCCATTAGTCCCTAACGGAAATATTCCGTGTACTCCGGCTTTTAAAAGCCTTTTCACCTGATTGCGAAGCTCCGTTTCATTCACGCTTTCATCTTCGTTCATCGGTGTGATAATCGGAGGAATGATTCCTTTTATCAATTTTTTCCATTCAGACATTTCACGACTCCTTTACATAATCTGCATATATAAATTCCTGGCATCCTGAGCGGTCACCATCTTCTTATTGTTTACCAGAAGGCGCTGCACTTCCATGCCGGACCTTGTAAGCTCCTCCAGATCCTCCTGTCCTATGCCATAAGCCTTCAGGCTATCCGGTATCTCCAGCCGCTTTATTATTTCGCTCATCCGCCCTATGACCCAGTCCGCTTTTTCTTCATCGTTTTTTTTCTCTTTTCCTTCTACCGCATCGTATACTTGTGCCAGTTCGCTCATACATGCTTCTTTATTGAACTTCATGACCGGCAGGAGCATCATCGCATTGGAAACACCATGGGGGATGTGGTATTTTCCGCCAAGTGGATAGGAAAGAGCATGTACCGCCGTGGTTCCCGATGCGGTAATAGCAACTCCTCCATAAAAGGCCGCCAAAAGCATGCTGCTTTTTTCCTTCAGCGCGGTTCTGTCCTCACACGCCTTTTCAATATTGGCAAAAATGAGCCTGAGTGCCTCCATTGCGAACATATTACTGAATGGATTGGCCTTATTGGAGGTATAACATTCAATTGCATGGGCAAGTGCATCGATTCCTGTAGCCGCCGCAATCTTCTTCGGCAATCCGGCCGTCATGCGGCCGTCCAAAATCACATAATCAGGTACCATTTCTTCATTTACGATCCCTACCTTCAATTCCTTCTCCGGCACCGCGACAATCGCATTAGGAGTAGCTTCTGCTCCCGTTCCCGCTGTTGTGGGAATCATAAGAGTCTTTACCGTCTTTCTTCCGATTGAAGGATTCTCCAGCAGATCCTTAACCGTATAATCGTTCGTAGCTGCAATGGAAGATAATTTCGCCATATCCATGACGCTCCCTCCTCCAATCGCAATTATGAAATCCGAACCGCTCTCCTTAAAAGAATCGATCGTCTTCTGTGCCTGTTCATAAGTCGGTTCCGACGGAATCTCATCTATCAAATGAATTTGAGCTCCGCTTTCTTTTAACAGCCCGAGAGGCTCCTCCAGTATACCGGCAGCTTCAATCCCTTTATCCGTAAATACAGCCGGCTTTTTATATTTATTTTTTATTAATTCAACTATTTTATCTAAAGCATGTTCTCCGCCGAACACTGCTCCCGGCATTTTCAGCTTGTAATCTTCCAACATATTCTTCACTCCTATCAACCGCCTTATGCTAAATCAGTTCTCCTGCCACTTCCACCAGCAATTTCTCATCGCCGAAACCGCCCGACTTTGAAAGCACCCAGATATCCTTTTGTTCCATTCTCATAGAAGATAAAACCGTACCAGGTCTTATTTCACCGACCAGATTTATTTCTTTACAGCCCATCTGTTCTACCAAACCGAACAAGGTATCTCCTCCCGTAACCAGAACCGTATTGCACGCATCGCTGTTTACCAGTTTTTTTACTACCATTCCGAATATATCCGCTATTTTTATTCTCACACTTTCATCCTCAAGACGCTTGTCCTTCGAAGTTCCGGTGTCGATCATAACTAAGGGGGATCTGCAAAGCTCCTTTTTTATGGACGAGATCCATTTCTGTCCCTCTTTCGTATCGAAATAGCCATCCTCCGTCTGCAGAGCCTTGTCTATGATATAGCGGGGGAATCCGCACTTGACTCCATATTCAATCTGTCTTTGCGATATGGGATTCAAGCTTCCGCACACTACCAGGAGAGGCTTTTTTACATGAAGTTTTTCATTTTTCCCCGTTGTTAAATCCAGCAGCCCCGGCAGTACCGAAGCAACTCCCGCACAGCCCGCAATAATTCTTAACTTTCCCAGACACTTCAGGTCTCCTGCAACGCGTTCAATATCCTCTGCCGTTTCCGCATCGAAAATACCGATTGTCGGCTCTTTGGAATCTGCCTCATATCCCATCTTTTTCTCAATTACCTGAACATTCACCTTCGTATCCCGGAATAGATCTTTTATATCGGAGGATGTTACCGGTTCAAAGGGGTCTTTTCCGAATACCGTTTCGGCAATCGGTACGCCTTCTATATAGTGTATCCCTTTTCGTGTAACCCGGTTCATTGCCGGTAATGCCGGAATAAAAGGAAGGAAATTTTCTCCGCTGACTTCAAGAAGGGCCGCCAGCTCCATGCCTATGTTCCCGCGAAGTGCGGAATCCGTTTTTTTGAAAATATGGGGTACTTTTTCTTTCAATGCTTTGGCCGCCAGTTTTACGACCATCCGGTAGGCTTCGTCGTGCGGCAGGTGCCTTGTTTCCGCATCGACAACTATTACATCCGCATCCTCTCGTTCCAGCTGCAAGCACTCGGCTTCTTTCCCTATAACGATCTTTGTCTGCGCCCCCTGTCCTGCAAATTGTACTCCGGTATCTAGCGCACCCGTAAAATCATCTGCGATAAGCAATAGCTTGACCATATCATTCCCCTCCGAGAATTCGTTTCATTTTGGAACGTTTTATTTTTTATCATTTAAACACTCCCTTGTTTTGTTTAATATTATCAAGTTATCTATTTCTTTTCAATACTTATTTGGTATATTTTTTGTTATTATTTGTTTTATTTTGAAACATTATCGTTTTATATTGATACATTTCATTTTTTGATGTAAAATATATTTTAAATTGAAACATTTTAGAAAGGGAAATTTTATGAATGCAAAGACAAAAATATTGGGAATTGCCCCCTATGAAGGAATGCAGGTTCTGATGAATCAAATTGCCCTTCAAAGAAGTGACATCGATCTCATGGTAGTTGTCGGGGATTTGGAAGAGGGCTCTGCCCTGGCACAGAAATACGCCGACGAAGATTTTGATGTCATCATTTCCCGCGGAGGTACTGCGGAGCTCATACGCCAAAAGTCCGACCTTCCCGTTATCGAAGTAACCATTTCGGTATACGATATCCTCCGGGCGATCAAGCTTGCCGAGAATTATACGAACAAATATGCATTGGTAGGCTTTCCTTCCATTACACAGGAAGCGACTTTTATTTCCAGTCTCCTCCAATATAACATCGATATATTTACTATCCACAACGAGCAGGAAGGAATAAAGGTTTTATCCGGCCTGGCTCAGGAGGGTTATCAAATGGTACTTTGCGATATGATCACCAATTCCCTCTCTCATAGATACGGTTTGACCTCGATTCTCATTACATCCGGCAGCGAGAGTATTCAGGATGCCTTTAACCGTGCGGTCCAGACCGTATCCGACTATAAACAATATACCCTTTGGACAGATTTTTATAAGTTAGTTCTGGAAGAGAATCCAACTTACATTTTTGTATTCGATGATAATAAAGAAATGATCTATTTTTCCAGAAATTATTCTTTCAGTAAAATAGTAATAGAAGAAATGAAGAAAAGGATTCCGGAGCTCATTACTGATACCGTCAAAAAATATCATCAGGAGGATAACGGTTTAATCCTGGCCGTAAGCGGCCTGTGCAAAAAGCTGGGAGGTAAGAATCATTATATTTATTATATCAATCCGCGAAAGGTTCCTCTTGCCCTCACCAAAAACGGTATACGATATATTGACAAGGATGAAGCATTTGATAAATTCTTTAACAGTTTTTATGGTATTGCTCATTCCTCCCATAATCTGGAAATGTCAATCGACGAATATGCAAACGCTTCACAACCCATTATGATTCTGGGTGAGGGCGGAACCGGCAAAGACCAGATGGCCAGACTCATATATGCCAAAAGTCCGCTTTCGAATAATCCTCTGGCAATTATCGATTGCGCGCGGATCAACACTAAGGCATGGACATTCCTTACCGAGCACAACAACTCTCCGCTGAGCGATACTAACACTACCATCTACATTCGCTCTATGGAGATCCTGTCCGAAGATCAGTTCAATGAATTATTCTCTATCATAAGAGATTTGAATTTATACAAAAGAAATCGAATGATTTTTACTTTTTCCTACGGAGATGACGGCAACATAACTCCCCGGTGCCGTCATCTCATCAATCATTATTCCTGCCTGACGATGCACATACCGCCTCTCAGGAATCGTTTGGGCGAGATTCCTAATCTTGTCAGTCTGTATATCAGTAACTTGAATATCCAGCTCGCCAAGGAAATTATCGGCCTGGAAGCCAAGGGACTTGAATTACTGCAAAACTACGATTGGCCGGATAATTTTAACCAATTCAAACGAATATTGAACGAGCTTGTAACCGTGACGACCACTCCCTATATAAAAGCGGTGACCGTTGCGGAAATACTGCGGAAGGAAAAACCACAGTTTCCTTCCGTAACGGGAGAATGTCCGTTTGATCTTACAAAAACGTTGGAAGAAATCAACTTGGAAATCGTTCAAAGGGTGATGGCAGAAGAAAACGGTCACCAGACAGCCGCCGCAAACCGCCTGGGCATAAGCCGTTCCACGCTATGGCGTATGCTGCAGAAGGTATCCGAAAAATAAGACATACATTTTTATGTAATTGGAGCGCTTTTCTATGATTAGGGTGTCAAAAGGTCCTTTTTAAATATATTCGGGCCAATATGATCAAAACAAAAAGACTCCTGCGTCGAATTCCAATATATAAGAAGTTCTAATTCTCAGTCCATTTGAACCAAACATACCAGAGAAAGAACTTCTAAATATTTTCATAGGCGCAGTCGTTCTTTTTGTTTTGGTCATATTGGCCTGAGACGTTCGCAAAAGGAACTTTTGACACCCTAATCCTATTACACAAAAAACTCAGCTCCACTTTTCAGATCACCCGATTCTCTCTATTAAGTTCATACACTAAATTCCAATCTTTCAAGACAAACCTCACCTTCCAAAGACATGATCTTCACAGCTCCGGAGCCATCGGATAACGTTGCTTCTATCTCTGCGCACTCCTGCTCAACCGCAAATTCTTTCAGGCTGCTATCATCTGTTCTGCCAACTCCAAGTATTCCGCCGGAATAACCTTTTGCAAATTTTAACTTTAAACGAACTTTCCGCCCCGGTTCAACCGTATAGCATACAAACTCACTTTTACTTAGGATTACCCCGTAGCGATCCCACTGGCAATCGAATACATACCGTTTCTCTTTCGCTGCTTCTAATTCCACTAATTTCATTCCGCAGCCGCTTCTATAACTGATTTCTGCATTTTCTCCGCAGCATCCGCTAAAGGATGTTCCTCCTCCGGGATATTCGTCAAAGTCGCTGGCCCGCATGCTAAAGGGCGCATGTCGCAGCACATGATTGGTCACTTCTATATGTTCTGTACAATTATCTAATTTGCAGTTCTCCAGATATTCATCAAAAATTCTCCAGGCAGCTTCAAATCCGGGATGTACTCCCCCGCCAATATAGTCTAATACTTTTTGATAATCCTTTGGCCTGTTAATAGAATATGGCGAATTCGAGCAACTCATTTTTTTCCACGGCCAAAGATTGTATCCAATACCGGCAGATTCTGCCAGCGGATAAATAGCGGCATACCATTCATTTATATTTTCTCCGGACTCGCCAAGCCAAAGCGCCACATCCAATTCATTCGATTTATCAATATATTTTTTTAGGCATTTGATATCAGGAATTTCCGCATACCGGTGAAAATGCAACACCATATTTCCATCAAATTTTTTCGTAAATATACTTAAATCCGCCGCCCAATGAGCTCCTTCAATACTGAACATATGCTTTTGATCAATTTTACGGATTTCAGCAATCGCATGTTCATAAAATAATGTCAATCGAGGAAATAAATAATCAAAATTACCGTTTCCTGTGTTTGGCGGCGCGATCGGTTCATTCAGTAAATCGTATCCGCCTACTACCGCTCTGTCTTTATATCGTTCTGCCAGCGTTTTCCATAAATCGATCGCCTTATCCCAACTGTCCGAATCAATAAAAAGGCGGGGGACATTATCTATACAATCATCAATATTGGCACCGGTCTGACCTCCCGGAGCACCATGCAAGTCCAAAAAGGCATAAATTCCCGCCTCCTCGCACCATGAAAGACAATTATCCAGCAACTGAAATCCTTCTTCTTTATAACGGATTCCCGGACCATCTTCCATAAAAAGCCGATACATGAACGGTATGCGGACAGAATTATATCCAAGCTCTGCCATTTTTAAAATATCTGATCTCGTTATATAATTTTCCCGGAACTTTACCCAGAAAGCATCTGCATATTTTTTTCCCGTCAACTGTTCCACAACCTGCTCTATACGGCGCGGTCTGTCAAAGCGCTCACTGTCGACGCTCCACATATATCCTTCCTGCAGCATCCAATTACCGAGTCCCCAGCCTTTCAAGAGAATTTCTTCCCCATTCCCATTATTTATTTTTTTACCTTTGGCATATAAAAAACCATTTATCATTCTATTTCTCCTTTCATCTGCATCTTCTATCAAACTGCCTCGAGCCTCGCAGCCCTTATCCCTTTACTGCTCCGTCTGCAATACCTTTCATGATATTCTTCTGGAAAATTACATAAAGAAGGATTGCCGGCAATGCTGCTAATATCAATGCACTCAGAATAGCGGTCCAGTCACTGCTGTATTGCCCGAATAAAGTATTGGTAGACAACAGCAACGTGTACTTTTTATTATCGGAAATAATAATAAGAGGCAAAAGAAAATCATTCCATACCCATAGCATATTGGTAATACAAACAGTGGCGGTCGTTGCCTTCAGCATCGGAAATACGACCAGAAAAAAAGTCTGTAAAGAATTACATCCGTCTATCGCCGCAGCTTCTTCCATTTCAATAGGAATTCCTTTTACAAATCCGTAATAAATGAAAATTGCCATACTTTCACCCAGGCCTGCATATATCAATGCCAGGCCGACCAATGAATTCTTAATTCCCAGCGCTAAAACTACCTTGTACAAAGGAATCATAATGGAACTAAAGGGAATCAGCATGGAAAACACAAACATCGCAAACAAAAATTTCGATAGGCGCGTTTTTGTACGGCACATTTTCCAGCCGGCAAGCGATGAAAACAATGCCATAAAAAATACGGCCAGGACCGCGAGAAATACCGTATTTCCCAAACTCCTGAAATAAGACATCTTCTCCAGGGATCTTATATAGTTATCAAAATATAATTTACTCGGAAGCGACAGCACATTGCTGAGCAGCTCGCCATTTGACTTAAAAGAATTAATGAAAGCCAATATCAGCGGGAAGCTTGTGAACAACCCTATTATAATTAACAATAACGTGATAAATATCTGATAGTGTTTTCTGCTCCCTCTCATAGTTCTTCCTCCTTACTCTGTGTGGTCTTTAACTGAATCGCAGTAATGATCAGAATAATCAAAAACAGGACGGTCGACTTTGCCGTTGCATATCCATATCTTATATTCCCTCTGAAGGCCTCTTCATAAATATTAACTGCAACTGATTGTGTCGCTCTTCCGGGGCCTCCGCCCGTCAGCGAATAAATGACGTCAAAAACCTGGAAGGATGAATTCAACGTCCAAAATAAACAAACTGTCAACGCCGGTTGTATTAGCGGAAAAGTTACATTCCAAAATTTCTCCCATCCATTTGCTCCGTCCAATTCGGCCGCTTCCAATAAATGAGTTGGTACGCCCTGCAATCCTGCCATATATATAATCATTAAGTAACCGACACATCCCCATGAAGCAACGATGATAATTGATAAAAACGCATAGCGGGTATCTCCTACCCAAGACTGGTCCAGGAATTTCCATCCCCAGTTATCTGCCATATAGTAAAGTACTTTATAAAAAATAAATCGCCACATGTATCCGCCTATGATCATGCTTATCATATTAGGAAGGCAGAAAATTGTTCGGAAAAATCCCTTCCCCTTTTTGACCGACTCAACAGTAACCGCCAGCACCAAAGCCATAACATTTGCAATAACCAGCAATACTACTACATATTTAATCGTAAATACCACGGATTGCCAGAAATAATCATCCGACAACATCTCACGAAAGTTTTTCAACCCAATAAAATCATATTCTTTACTCAACCCATTCCAATTTGTCATTGAATAGAATATCCCGGTAACCGCCGGATAAAGCTTGAATACCGCATATACAGCCAAGGCCGGCAGCGCAAATATAATCAGGCTGAAATTTTGTTTCCTTTTGCTTTGCATATAAAGTACCTCTTCTTTTTATGTGCTGTATTTCCAATAAGTTATTTCAAGCGTGCAGAGATGTTTCCGCACGCTTGAGAAATCACACACTCTTATTTCGAAAGTTCATTTGCTTCTTTGAATGCACCGTCAAGGCGTTCTATAATTCCGTCAACGTCTACGCTTCCGACATACAACTCCTGAAGCAGCCTTCCCTGCTCGTCTGTTACCGAAGACGGAAGCACCAAATCCTGATAAGAACGTCCCTCTTCCACATATTTATATGCATCCTGCACCCATGATGCCGTTTCAAATGCATGAATGGAAGATATCGGATTAAATCCACAAGCCTGGAACAATGCCGATGAATCGTTATCGTCTAACACATAATTTGCAAACTTTAAGGCCAATTCTTTTTCAAGACCGTTGGCATATACCCCTAATACCGTAGATGTAGCGAGATTAATTCTGGTACACTCCGGATTATTGTTGACAGGTAATGCAAATACCCCCAGCTGCATATCGGGATTCGTTGTCATTATCGTATTGGCCGACCAAGTTCCCTGAACGAACATCGCTGCTGCTCCATTGGCAAAATCTGCAGCTCCGACTTCCGCCCCTTCTTCCATCGCCCGCTTAGTACCATTTTCCATGATCAAATTGATAACATCAAAGATTTCTCTGACCTCCTCGTAAGATGCTTCATCTTTGTACATACGCTCCAGCCAATCCGGAAGTTCCCCTGTCGTTTTCCCGCCCAGTGTTACCGCTGTCATGAGCTGAGGAACCCACTGCTCCTGAAATGCTAACAGGAAGGGGGTATAACCTTTTTCCTGCAATGCCACACAGACTGCTTTCAGCTCATCCAACGTTTCAGGCGGCGTAACTCCGGCATCTTCAAACATCTGCTTATTATACAAAACACTCCATGCCGTACTTTCGATCGGAACTCCCATTACTTTCCCATCGACTGTAACGGTCTCTTTTACATTATCATATACTTTTGCAATGCTCTCTTCATTCGTCAAATCGGTTAAATATCCTGCATTTGCGTATGTTTGAATATTATTGGCCTGAATTGTAAATAAGTCCGGTGTATCATCGCCGGTCAATCTCGCCTGAAGAATACTATCATATTGGTCCGCGCTGGGCATTTCAAGATTTATAGTAACTTTGACATTTTCTTCTGCCAGCATCTTCGCCTCAAACTGGTCGCAGTAATCTTCCCATTGATCCATATACTGAGGAAAGCTCATCATGATATTAAGCTCAACCTCCTTAGCAGGAGCAGTTTCTGAAGAAACATCTTCTACAGAGGCCGTTTCTTCCGCCTCGCCTGCTTTACTGCCAGCCGAAGTATTTTCCCCGCCATTACCACATGCCGTTAGCGTCATGGCCAGTAACAACATCATTGATACTAATTTCTTTTTCACTATAATAATCCTCCTTCTAAAATAACTTCTCACTTTAAACACTTTGCCTAAGTTACAATGCAATTATATTATTTATTTGGATAAATTTCATTGTCATAAACGGTTCTCTCTTATTGTACATTTTTAATATTGTGCATTTTAACATCAAACCCTGCCATAAAATGCAAATCTATTTACATCTCTCACTTGCTTGGATATAATAATCACTATATAAACACAGATAACAGTTATGTACTTCCTGACAACAGCTCAAATTCGAAAAAGGCAACTATGATGAAAATATCCATTCAAAAAAGAATCTTAGGCTCGATGCTATTAATATCAATGATTCCTATTTTACTGCTGGCCTATTTTACTTTAAATATATCTCAAAAGAATATGCAAAATCAATTAATACAAACAAGAATCCTGGGCATGAATTGGATGAATGATAAACTAACTACGGAATTAGGCGGATATGCCGATTTGTTCTATTCCTTTGAAATCAACAAGAAAATCAAACAAGGTCTTATTTCCTGGGTGATCGGCAACAATTCAATTGACAGTATTCTGCCTGATATCCGAAATAATTTTGAAGATGCGCTGAATACCGATGCCAATATACTTTCCGTTGAAATATATAATTATCTGACCGGGGACGGATACATAGCAACTCGAAAAAGTTTTCAAAATGGTACATGGGATAACATGGATACGGTCTGGAATTCAAGGGATACTGCTTTACAATCCAATATTGTCGTCAGAAGAGACGGTTCCGATTTCGTTGTAATGCATCAGATTAATGAATTCACTACAGGTAAAAAAATAGCAGTATTAGTCATTCGTTTGAATAAACACTCATTTGCAGACACTATACAGAAAAATATCGAAGAAGGGGAAAGCGCCATTCTTTTCAATGATGAGGATTTGATTCTCGCAGAACTCGGTAATTATCAAAATGTACCAGTTCAGAATAATTATATCGATATAATGCAGCGGATAAAAGAAGAGCCCTCCGGTATTTTTGCTGAAAATAATCATTTTTATTTTTACGAATCCATTAATAAGGGAAAATTGAACCTGCTTTATATTGTCCCTGATCAATTAATCAGGAATCAATTAAAAGATACTGTTACAATCGCATTTATCATTATGATATTTTCTCTGCTCGCAGCGTCATTATTATCCGTCTTATTTTCCGAAATCATCAGTAAGCCTATCATTACATTGAGCAAAAAAATGCAGACAACAGATATTCATAATTTTGCTGCGGATGTTCCGATAAACCGAAACGATGAAATCGGCTTGCTTCAGGAAAGTTTTGAAAATATGATGACCCGTAATCAGGAACTGGTCACTCGGGAATACCAACGTGAAATAGAAAAAAGAAACGCACAGCTCAGAGCTTTGCAGGCACAAATCAATCCGCATTTTTTATATAATACATTGCAAGTCATCGGAGGAATGTCCCTGTCAGGAAAGAGCGAGCATATATATTCTGTTGTAACAGCATTAAGTGACATACTGCGGTATGCGATCAGTTTCGAGCGGGAATCCGTTACGCTTGAACAAGAAATTACTTATTTAAAAAGTTATATTTCAATACAAAATAACAGATTTGACCATCGGCTTCAATTTGAAACAGAAATCGCTCCACGGGCAATGCAGTCATATATACCGAAACTAATTCTGCAGCCGCTTGTTGAAAATTGTCTCGAGCATGGACTTAATAAAAAAAACGAGGATTGGAAAATACAGCTTAACGCTTATGAAGATACCACATCAGACAGCTTAATTATTACTGTTTCCGATAACGGTCTCGGTATGGATCCCGCACAGCTCGATACGATCCGTTCTTCATTAGCTTCAAGCAATAAGGAAACATTAAGTTCTTCCTCTCATATCGGATTAAGTAATGTTCATTCAAGAATCCGCATCATGTCCGGTCCTGAATATGGTTTGAGCATTCAAAGTAATCAAAATGAGGGCACTACGATAACAATAAAAACAAAGCTGCTGGGGAAGAAAGAATTATGCGAAACGGAAAATACACAACAATATTAATCGACGATGAGAGTTGGACCCGGGATGTCCTTCGTTATATCGGCAAATGGGACGAGTTGGGAATTGAAATCGTTGCGGAGGCTTCCGATGGTGAATATGGCCTGGAATTGGTCGTAAGCCTTAATCCGGATATTATTATATCTGACGTAAAAATGCCTAATATGAGTGGCTTGACCCTGGTTGATACATTACGTAAAAGAGACTGTCATGCTAAAGTAATATTCGTCAGCGGTTATGACGATTTCCAGTTCGTCAGAAATGCAGTACAATTACAGGCGACTGATTATTTATTAAAACCAGTTAAACCAGAGGAGCTCAATGCCCAATTAGAACGCTGCGTCAAGGAATTAAGCCAGGAACAAGGCTCCGATAGTACAAAAGACTTAAGCCTGCAAGGAGTTTTACATGTCAACTGGTTTACGGACTACACCGATTTAAGGACCTCTATCTATGAATCCTTAAAAGCTAATAATTTAGATTTGTTACAGAAGAGAATGGAAAGTCTGGAAGCTTTAGTTATACAGTCAGAGGGAGACAGTCCATCAAAAAATATTGCTATCTATATACATTTCGACTTCCATAACATGCTGCAAAAGTTTATCTCGGAATGCGGATATTCATTCAATAAAATCATGGATGAAAAAGCAAGTTCCTATGTCTTTTCAAGCAATTTTTCTTTTCATGAAATGATACAGTCTATAAGAGCTCTGTTTATCAAGGCTATTATGAAAATGGAACACCTCAAAAAAGAAAAGAACAAAATCGATATAAAACTAATATGTAAATACATAGAATCAAACTATACAGAAAATATATCCCTGGAAAAAACCGCAGAAAACTTTTATATCAGTAAGGAATATTTGAGCAAAGTATTGAAATCAGAAACCGGAGCCGGATTCTCCGGCTATATTACCGGGCTAAGAATGAAAAAGGCAAAAGAACTTCTGCTTACGGATGTTGCAATCAAAGAAATCGCCGAGATGACCGGATATAAAGAACTAGGGCATTTTTATAAGGTATTTAAAAAGTATTATGGGATCACTCCCGGAGAAATGTTAAACAATATTAGGAATCAGGAATAATTCGCTCTAAGTTCAGATTATTACGGTATTCACGTGGTGTCATCCCATATTTCTGACGAAACAGTCTGTTAAAATAAGAAATCGTATTAAATCCATTGCTTATAGCAATTTCAGTTATGGAATGGTCTGTGTTCTCCAATTCTTCCAGGGCAGAAGACAATCGGTATGTATTGATATAATCAATACACGTCATATTGGTATACTTACGAAACAACCGCATAAAGTGATATTCACTGAATTGGCAGACTTCTGCCAGTTCTTTAACGGAAATAGCTTCCCGGTAATTTTCCTGTATATAACCAATTCCCTGCTTTACCTTTTCTAACACCTGTATATCCTGTTTTTTCTCTTTGCTTAACATTTCCGGTGTCAGTAGTTCTCCCATGAATTCGAAAAGGCATGCCTTTAACCTAAGTTCATATCCAAAGCCTTTTTTTGTATAGCATAACAGTATCTGTTCAAAAATCTTATTCAATTCTCCGTATCTGCTCTCCTCTTTCCTGACAATGACAGGGACTTTCCCCCGCTCTTCAAGCAGCGGATAAAAATAAGTCACTGCACAGGAATCCGGATAGGTTCCCCCAAGCATGTTGAGGTTAAATACAAAGCTGTCCGAGCACATTGTTTTCCCTTCCCTCTGTTCTATACCGTGCAAGGTAAATGGCAGCAATACCAGAAAATCCTGTTCGTTAAGGAGATATTGCTCCGATTGAATATAATATGTGACTGTCCCCTCCCGAATTCTGGTTATCTCGATCTCTTCATGCCAATGTACCGGCAGAACTGTAAAATCTTGAGGGACATGGCAGAGGTAATATCCTAAAGGCATAGACAGTGTTCCATGGAGCGTTTTCTCTTTTAAGTCATATCGTTTTTCCATCATTCTCCAATCATACCATCGTTTGACGAGGTCGTATATGACCTTGCCAAACGATGATAGCAGTATTGTGTTAGAACATGTTGCAATACTATTATTTTTTTTGTACAGGTAGTATTATAATAGCATAAAAATACTATTTATAGAAGGAGTTACCTATGATTCGTAAATTTACTTTTGGAAATCCCCTTTCCACAGATGCTGTTATCGCCACTATCCCCTCCAGCATGGATGCGCTGCCATATTTTACCTCGCCAGAGACTGGTTCCTTTTTGTACAAGATGGAGGAGGATACACTGATTTACGGTCTCGGTGAAGCCGTTCGCGGAATCAATAAAAGAGGATGGATTTATGAAAGCTATGCCTCCGATGACTGTAATCACGCAGAAAACAAGCGTTCCTTATATGGAGTTCATAATTTTCTTATAATTGATGGAAAAAAAGATTTGTTCGGTGTCTTTTTTGACTATCCGGCACGCCTTACCTTTGATATCGGTTACACTTCATCCAATCGGTTAGTTATTACCCCCCAAGACAATAATCTCGATATATACCTTATTGAATCCGACGATATTAATGATATCGTTACACAGTTCCGCCAACTAATTGGCCAAAGCTATATCGCACCTAAATGGGCCCTGGGTTATGGCCAGAGCCGCTGGGGATATAAGAATGCGGAGGATATCCGCACTGTAGTCCGCAGACACCGGGAAGAACATTTGCCGCTCGACAGCGTATATATGGACATCGATTACATGGATAATTATAAGGACTTTACCGTGAACGAAAACCGCTTTCCTGATTTTCCTTCCTTTGTAGAAGAAATGAAGCGGGAAAAAATTCATTTGGTTCCCATCATTGACGCCGGAGTCAAAATAGAAGAGGGATATTCCGTATATGAAGAGGGTGTCCATAATAACTATTTCTGCAAAAAAGAGGATGGTACTGATTTTACGGCAGCCGTTTGGCCCGGACACGTCTGTTTCCCCGACTTTTTAAATCCTGCAGCAAGACGCTGGTTCGGTCTGCAGTATAACACCTTATTAAAGCAAGGCATTGATGGTTTCTGGAACGATATGAATGAACCGGCTATTTTTTATACCCCGGAACGCCTTACGAATACGCTAAAAGAGTTGGGCGATTACTGCGGACGAAATTTAGGGGTAGATGATTTTTTCGAGCTGAAAGGCAAAATGGAAGGCCTTTCTAATGCAGACGAAGATTATCGTTCTTTTTATCATAATGCAGACGGGAAATTACTCCGTCACGATAAGGTGCATAATTTGTATGGATACAATATGACCCGCTCAGCTTCCGAAGCCTTTGAAGAATTACTCCCCGAAAAACGTATCCTTATTTTTTCACGTTCCTCCTATGTAGGGATGCACCGTTACGGAGGCATCTGGACGGGTGATAATATGTCCATCTGGGGACATGTTCTTTTGAATCTAAAGATGCTTCCCTCTTTGAATATGTGTGGATTTTTATATACCGGCGCTGATTTGGGCGGTTTTGGGGAAAACACTACAGAAGATTTACTTTTACGCTTTCTTGCACTCGGCATATTTACTCCTCTTATGCGAAATCATTCCGCATTGGGTACAAGGGAACAGGAAGTATATCAATTTGAAAAATCAGATGTCTTCCGCAATCTTTTAATGATTCGCTACGGACTGCTTCCGTATCTTTACAGCGAATATGTAAAGGCTTCCTTAAAAAACAAAATGCTCTTCAGACCGCTGCGGTTTGTCTATCCGAAGGATTCACGTGCCGCACAGATTGAAGACCAGCTTATGCTTTCTGATGAGTTGATGATAGCACCTGTATATGAACAAAATGTTAGCGGACGTTACGTTTATTTGCCTGAAAATATGCGCATGATACGCATGAGAAGCCTGAAGGATTATGATACCGAGCTATTACCCGCCGGGGACCACTATGTAACAATTCCTTTGGATACGGTTGTTTTCTTTCTGCGCCCTAATTGTATTATCCCTTTGTCAGACGGAGGGGAGAATATTACAGAAATATCCGGCATATCCCTGAAACTTTTGGGTTATGTAACAGATACGGCTTCCTACGATTATTATGATGATAACGGATATGAAAAGGATTATGGCGATCCAGCACACTATAATACCATCCGAGTAACCGCCAGCGGAAACACCAAGGTGACAGGCGAGCGCCGTCTGGAGCTGTCTATCGCTTCGATCTGATAAGTCAATATCTAATTCTAAACAGAACAGCAAATATATTGGAACAAAAGTGTGCTCCGCACACTCTCGCGACCAAGAACTTCCGTAAGCACAGCTTTTGTTCCGCGCGCCAAGCTGCGCATCCTGCCCGAAGGGCTTTTATCTTATAGGACGTACTTTCCTATAAGGATAAACAGGGAATACGGGGCTGCTCTCAATACGCAGCCCCGCATTCCCGGTCAATAATTTGGTTCCCCGAACAGCTTCAGACCTGATGTTTTTATAAACGAATCACAACAAACTCCCAAACAGCAAGAGAGGCAACCGTAAATTCAACAAACCTTCCTTTTTCAGTTTCTCTATAGCAGTATGAAACCGGGTACATAGAGGCATCCTCCCAGTCTGGGCTGGCCGCAAAAATTCCTTTGACCTCTCCATCTACATGTACGGTAAACAAAAGTTCCTTTTGCAGTTCGGGTTCTTCTTTTCCCTTATTCCAGTAATCCTCCTTGCATCCGCAAAGATTTATCAGGCTGATTGTCTTATATTTTGCGTTCTCTCTAACTGTAAGCCAGATCTTATCCGTCTCTGCATAACTGCTCCAATTTGAAAATCCGCACTGGTACTCATAATTATCCCAACCTATGTGAGTCATCGTAACATCCTCTAAACTCCTGTCATAAAATAACTCCATGTATCTTATCATGAAATCATAATAATGGCGCATTTTATGGCTTTGCTCATCGGTCAGATAAGAATAATCACTATAATAGCCTTGTGTCAAGACTGCGTTTTCTTCTCCCAGGAGCAGATGATACGCTCCGTTTGAGACAATAGCTGCCATCAGTATATATGCCGCAAATCCTGCTCTTTCCTGACTGTCCAGACGAAAAGGTTCCAGATATGCTGCTAAAATAACCGGCAGATCTTTGGTATTTACTTTCTGCGCTTCCCTTATAATCTGCTTGATATGAAAATATCTCTCATAAGGACTCCATACTTCGACATAAATTGCCTGTAAATCTGCTTTCGCAACCGTATCCACCGGCCAATTTCCCACATTATTAAAAACCAGATAATTATCTTTTTCCACTTCGTTCAGACTTTTTTTTGCAGAGTTAATCAGAGAAGCAAATTCATTTTTCAAATATATCAATTCCTGTGTCCCATTATATCTGGAGTATGCAGTTTTCGGAAACCCGTAAGTATCCATATGAATTCCTGAGAATCCGACTTCTTCTACCGCCTTACGGTATTCATTTACAATATGCCTGTGCCATGGACATTTCTTCGTAATATTCATAATATAAAAAACATCAATAAACCGGAACACTTCCCCTGCACTCGTATAAAAAGCCCAGTCTGGATGCTTCTCATAAAAATCGCCGGACGCCGCATAAACTGCTCCATAAGCCATCGGTTTCATGCCATATTTTTTCGCTGCCGCAATTTTTTCTTTTACGGTATCCATCGATATCTTCTTTCCCATCATATCCGTATAGTTTTCTTCTTCTGAAACAAGATTGTCATGTCGATATGACCAATCATAAAACTGTACCATATTAATATGAAATTTTCTCAAATTAGATATATCCTCTTCTGATTTTCCATCCTCCTTCGTAAAATCACTTAAAAAACCATACCTCAGCGATTTGGAAGGATGTGCTACCACATCAAAGGCGGTGGAACACAATAATTTTTCTTTTTTCCACAACTGGACGCCAAACCCCGATACTTTTTCCTGATAGCTTCCTATCTTGACATAGGCTGTATGTGACCGTCCCGAAATATTCAAAACAACTTTTTGGGTCAAAATACAATCTTCCAAATGAAAAACTTTCAGCGTAACTTCCTCAGCTTGTAAACTCTTAGTTTCAATGGCTATGTTCACTTCCTCATCTGTCAGATATTGTGCTTTGACCGGATAAATATCATACATTTGCATTTTCCTGTCTTTTTCCTTTCAATCAATTACCGCCTCTGCAGCTTCTATATCTATCCTTTTAACGCACCTTCTGTAAGCCCCTTCATTAAATTTTTCTGGAAAATCAGGAATGCGGTAACCACAGGTATAATTGCTATTACAGCAGTTGCTGCCATTAAGTTCCACTTCGCTCCTGCAAATTGCTGAAAATATACCGATAATGCTTGCGGAACATTATGTTTGCTGCTGTCCTGCAAGAAAAACACCGCCTGTGAGTAATTGTTCCATATCCCGAAACCATTTAGTATAACCACCGCTGAAATAGAAGGCTTCAAAAGCGGAAAAATAATCCTCCAAAATACTTTCGTGTAAGAACAGCCGTCAATGATTGCTGCTTCCTCTATTTCTTTAGGAAGCGACCTGACGAATCCCGTAAACACAAACACTGCCTGCGGAAGGGCCAGCGTAGCACAAACACATGCCATTCCCCATAACGTATTTACCGCTTTTATCTTTATCATTAAGGTATACAGAGGAACTGTATTAATAATGCCCGGAATCATCATACAACCCAGCAGGATACTATAAATGAGCATATTTATTTTATTCCCGAAGCGCGCTATCGCATATCCTGCCATTGCAGCCAATGCCACAATTAAAACAACGGATACGATGGTAATGATCCCTGAATTAATCATTGCCCGTCCGATATTTGATTTATGCCACCCCTCCACAAAGTTTTTAAAATAAAAATCCGGAATAAACATATTTCCTTCGTAAAAATTTCGCTTTGGTGTATTTAAGGATAGAATCAGCAACACCAGAAACGGAGTCAGGCATGCCCCGCAAACAAACGCAATTAATAGATATCTGATTAGTAAATATAATTTTTTCACACTGCCTCCTAACTTCAAATCCGTACTTAATTATAGTCTTATTCGCTCTTTTCCTTTGTTAGCCGCAGAGCAATCACAACCGGTACAAGAATAATGAAAAACATGATAATCGCCACTGCCGTCGAGTATCCTGTTTTGCTTCCATAACACATGCGCATAATATATATGCTTAAAGTCTCCGTATTATAGCCGGGTCCTCCTCCTGTCAAGGACATCACAATATCAAATACGGAAAGGGAGCCAATAATGTTTGTTACAACATTAATTCTAATAGATGGTCCCAGAAGCGGCAGCGTTATATAGCGGAAACTTTGCTGCCCCGTTGCCCCGTCTATTTGTGCCGACTCATACAAATCCGCCGGAATACTTTGCAGTCCCGCCAGATAAATAACCATTGTCATCCCCGCATATTGCCAGACATTTACCAAAATGAGAACCAGCATTGCCGTCCAATAACTTCCCAGCCAATTACCGAATAATTCCGCCTTTCCTATCTTATCTAACGCATGGTAAACAAAGCCCCGGCCCGGCTGTAATAGCAGATACCAAATATATCCCATAATCAGCGGGCTGATGATCGCAGGCATATAAATAAACATTCTCGCCATAGATTTACCCCGGAATTTACCATTCATAAGCAATGCATATCCAAGGCCTATGATATTCAGTAACGGGGCACTGCCTAACGCGAACAAGACTGTTGTCCTGATATCCGTCATTGCCCTTTTATCAGAAAAAAAACTGATAAAATTTTGAATCCCTATAAATTTCGCCGTTCTTATTCCGTCCCAATCCGTCAGACTCATTCCAATCCCTTTACAGAGAGGATAAAGAAAAAATACCGAAAAAAGAAAAAAGGCCGGAAATGCCATAAATGTATGTAATCCAATTTTTTTCTTTGTCATACTGCTCCTAACCGTGCGCTGCCACTAAGCATATTTACTGTTTTTCTAAAAACAGAGCTGCTGCATCCGCACTTTATTGCCGCTGCCACAGCTCTGCCTCTATTATTTATTCAGATACTACCATTCCATCGTCCCAGCTTTTTTCGTATGCTTTGGCAAATTCTTCGGCAGTATACTGTCCCGCCAGTAATTCCTGTACCATTCTTCCAGCATCATCTCCTGAAAATCCTGCCGGCTTTTCATTGGTAAATCCAATATTAACCGCTTCCTCCAATGCACTGTTTACTTCCGCTACAATCGTATCCGGCGCCCATTTTGCATCCACATCAGTAAAAGCACTCGGCGCTTTGGCTGCCTCACTATACTTCTGCTGATTTTCTGCAAGGAATAAAAAGTTAAGGAACTCAATCGCTTCTTCCTTATGTTCGGTTGTTGCCGAGATAGAATAACCGGAGTCCTCCGCGCTTAAAACTACCGGTTCGGAATCAGGCATATAGGCAGGATACGGCGCAAAGCCGATCTTATCCTGCATTTGCGGATTCGCTTCCAATATACTGGAAATAACCCACATTCCGTTACTTAGCATCGCTGCCTTGCCGGACACAAAGTCTTGAACACAGTTATCGCTTGTCGCAGTCAGCACATCCTGATTGACCAGCCCTTTGCTCTGCAAATCGAGCATCTTCTGTCCAAATACCGCCATAGGCCCGTCTGCTTCCCCAAATCGAAGCTTTTCCTTGTCATTATCCAGCATTGCTTTTTTGGCTTCCACAGTTCCAAGCGTTGATTTCAAATAACCGTGGGGAATAAATTCGATCAAATGTCCAAGATGCCATGCCTCGCTTCCAAAAATAAACCACGGTGTCACATCAGGTTTTTCTGTTTTGATCGTTTCTAACAGGACTTCAAAGTCGTCCCAGTTATCCGGCATCTCCAGTCCTAATTCATCAAAAATTTCTTTATTGTAAAAAAATCCTGCCATTGTCATATTCGTGCAAATTCGATATTGATTTCCTGTTTTGATGTCCGTACAAGCTTCTTTAATCGATGGAGAAAGTCTGCTCCACAATTCATCATACTCCGATAAATCCAGATACTTTCCTTCATCTACAAATCCCTGTTCATACGTTGTCATAATATCTGGTACTTCATCGGATGCAAATTTAATTTTAATGATATTGCTTGCATCCTTCTGATATTCCTGCGTAACTTCAATCCGATCCTGTGAGGCATTGAAATCATCTATGATTTCATTCATCACATCTATGGTTTCAATTTTTCCTGTGAAGAGTGTTAGTTTTACTTTTTCTGAAGAATCCTCTTTTCCCACCTCTGTTTCAACGTTCTGCTCATTGGCCTGCTGATTTCCGTCTGTCTGATCTGTTGCCGGAACAGAATTGACCGAACCGCACCCGCTCAGACTTCCGAATGCCAGTACAATTCCCATTGTTAATGCTAATACTTTTTGCTTTTTCATGCTATATCCTCCTTTGCTTTATCTGTTAAATAAAGCATAGCATCTTAGACCTTACCTTGGAATACCGCAATCTTTAGGTGAGATACCCAGTTTTTTAGATATTCCTTCCAATCAATTGAATTACCTTTTTTCTTATATTATAATAAAAAAAGAAAAGAAAGAGAGCGTGTTATGAAATTGCTTAATACCGCAAGAAAACTGAGCTTCCAATTTAAATTAATGCTTTTTTTATGCTTATTCAGTATTGGTCTGGTCTCACTCGTTTCTTATGTGAATTATAGATGGCATTCAGAGCAAATGATTGAGCAGACCGCAAGCCAGACACAGCAGATCATTGAACAGCTGGGAACAAATATCAATAATTATATCGATGAACTCTACCGGCTTACACTCTCTCCTTATTATTATGACGATATTATGGGAGAGCTTGTTTCTCTTCCCTCTACTACGGAAGAAAGGCTAAATAAAAAAAGGAAAATAGAATCTTTTCTCTCCTCGGTAATGACATTGCCCAGAAATGAAATACTGAGGGTTTATATCCTTACTGATAATGAAATTTATTCCTATACGAGAACTCCTTATGAAATGGAAGACTATGACGTTTATCAGGATACCGACTGGTACAAGCAGGCATTACAGTCCAAAACACCTATCTATATCCCTATACACTCAGAAAAAGCATTTGGTAATAAAGAAACCTCCATATTATCTGTTGCACGCCGCATTCGAAGCAAAGAAGACAATAAACAGGTCCTTGGAGTCGTAAAGGTCGACACCGACTATTCTGTCATCAAATCGCTTTGTGAAAAGGTTGAGTTCGAGCATAGAGGTGCACTATACATTATAACGAATGACAACCATATCGTTTACTCTAAGAACAAACTTCCTGCTCTGGATTCTCAAGAGTTAATACCTTTCGCTGTACAATCCAATGCTACCGGAAATATTATAAAAGCAGCTGACGGGAACAGATATATATTGAATATAATCAGCCTGAATGAAGCGGGAATGAAGATTATCGCCTTGAATTCTTATCAGGATATCATTTTGTCTACCTTAAAAAGTATTACCACTACCTTTTTACTGGTTATCCTCTGTTTGATCGCCGCTTTGGCCGGATTATTCATCTTTTTACGGAAATTTTTTACTCCTCTGTTTTCTATTGTTGAAACCATGAAAGTAGTTCAAACAGGTGATTTATCTGTTCAAGTACCCCTTATTAATGATGACGAAATCGGATATCTCGCCAAATCCTTTAACAGAATGCTTCAAAATCTTAACAGTGTCATAAACCGGAATACCGCCCTCGTAACGCAGGTATACGAAATGCAGTATCTCCATAAATCCTCCCAATATGAAGCACTATGTAACCAGATTAAACCGCATTTTATCCATAATACGTTAAATACCATCAGTCTTCTTATCAAATGCAACGAATATGAGAAAGCAATTGACAGCATTGAAAATCTATCGCTCTTTTTACGAGGTGTTATGAATGTCGATAAAGATATTTTTTTAAGTACAGAGCTGCAGCTTGTACGCGCTTATTTACAGATTCAGCAAATTCGCTATGGAGAAAAATTGTCTTTTTCCATCGAGATCGATAAAAAATTATTACAAACGCAAATTCCCGCTCTGACCATACAGCCTCTCGTAGAAAACTGTGTGAAACACAGCTGTGAAGAAACGCGTACCCCTATGCATATCCGTATCCATGCATATCGTAATAACAACATGCTTCTAATTACTGTTTCAGACAACGGATTGGGAATTGCTCCTGATAAATTAGAAGAACTCCGGCAAAATTTTGCATCAGATAATGATGCGAGGGACAATCATCAGACCATCGACAACAGTATCGGCCTATTAAATGTCCAAAGAAGACTGAAAATCAAGTTTGGGACTTCCTCTCAGATTTTCCTTAATTCAATTTTGGGAGAAGGAACGACTATTACAGTGTCTATTCCGCTTGACGGAAAGGAGGAAAAAGACTTTGTATAATATTCTGATTGTAGATGATGAGCAATTGATGCGTTCTTATCTTGCTAACAATATAACGGCCATCTGTCCTTCTTATCAGATAACAGGAATTGCCTGCGACGGCATTGAAGCTATGGATCTTTTAAAACACCGTCACTTTGATTTGGTCATCACGGATATCCGTATGCCGGCCATGGACGGATTAAGCTTGTGCAAATTTATCTATGAAACCGCACCTGAAACAAAAATAGTAATTATATCCGGCTATAATGATTTCGAATATGCGCGTACCGCCATTAAATACCAGGTAACAGAATATCTTTTAAAGCCGCTTAATGACGATAACCTTTATGACGTATTGATGAATGTCAAAGAATCCCTTGACGGCAATCAGAAAAACTTGATGCCGATATCCTCCGGACAAGATAAAGAAATGACATCTTTAGATGTTTTTTCTGCGTTTCTTTTGAGCATCATTGAAGGAAATACCAATCAAGTATATACGCTTTATGAAGCAATAGAAGACAGATCGCTTAATTTTATGAAGCAGTATGCTTGTCTTGTCTTATTTACAATTGATGAATTAAACCTCATGCTTCTTCACGAAAACAATTATGATCTGACCACCCATCATCTGAAGTTATACAAAATCTGTCAGTCATTTTGTATTGAAAATAATATTGTATCCGTCTATGACAATCACTCCTGCGTTCTGCTTTTTTTTAGCGAAGATACACTTTCGGCATTACAAGAGAGCATTACAAAAATCTGTTGTGATTTACAGGACGAATTCGCTTCCAACAAGCTTCCCAAAATTACAATTGCGTGCGGAAAATACTTTTCGGATATTATGGACGCCCCACTCTCTGCGATGAGTGCTTATGACACGCTGGCGCTTACATTAAAGAATTTTTCCAATCCTATCTTTTATGAGAGTTATTTGGAAGAAGAAGGCTTTATTAATCAGCTCAATCAGATTTCTTCAAAAATATATGAAGATTATCTTAAAAATGACACAGAGCATTTATACTTCAGTATACAGAGCTTCTGCAACTTGTTTAAAAAGCCGATAACACTCTCTACAATGCTGCGGAGTGGTTCTTATCTTATTCGCTATATATGCAGCCGTTCTAATATCAAAGCTCATTATATCAATGGGGCTTATAAAGAACTGACAATGCATGTAGAACAGCTCATGCCGCATTCAGAATATCGAAAAGATGATATCTTCAACGCTTTATGCCATACCGTATCCCGGTTGAATTCTCCTAATAACAGAAGAATGCTGTCCGAAACTAACCAGATTGTAAATCTTGCAACAAATTATATCTTAAAACATTATGACGAACCGCTGAGCCTTTCCCTCATTGCAGATGAAATCGGTGTGAACAGTTGTTATCTAAGTGACTTGATTCATAAAAACCTTGGACAGTCTTATTCTAAGTATTTGTTAAAAATACGCATGGAACAAGCTGTACAAATGATGCGGCAAAATCCCGGCGATAAGGTATATTCCATTGCAGAAAAGGTGGGATTTGTCAGTACAAAGCACTTCATTTCTGTATTCAAGAGATATTATGGACTGACCCCGACTGCTTATATGGAACAATCTCTTACTCGGTCATTCCCATTTCATACATGAATTAAGTCCATTAACATTCATAAGCAAAACACTTCTAAAGAAAAGGAACGCCCATTCTTTAGAAGTGTTTTTTATGTTCTATATCCAGGAAACACAGTTAAACTCATTTGTCAACCTTAAACAACGAAACTCGTCAAAATGTTCTGCCGTGAACTTCTTGTACCACTATTTTTACATCTAATATAAATATTTTTATATCAGAAAAGTTATTATATAAAACAAAAGGAAACTCATAGATTTTTAATTGTTATTTTTTTAACAAATCTATTTACAAATACCTTTTTTTCTGTTATATTCATCACATAACCGTTTTGTTAATTTTTTAACAATTAAAAAGGAGGATATCTATGTCTAATAAATTACAGCAACCCACCCCCAAGGAGCATGTCGATCAATTAGTGAAAAACGCAATCGGTGCACTAAATGATTTCTTGTCCCTGGATCAAGAGACAGTTGATAATATAGTTCATGAGATGGCTCTTGCCGGACTCGCAAAGCAACAGGTACTTGCTAAAATGGCAATAGAAGAAACCGGAAAAGGAATCTACGAAGATAAGATTACAAAAAATATTTTTGCAACAGAATATGTATGGCATTCTATCAAATATCAAAAAACAGTTGGTATTATTGAAGATAATGAAGAAGAGGATTACATGATCGTGGCTGAGCCGGTAGGTATCGTTGCCGGTGTTACTCCTGTTACAAACCCCACCTCCACTACCATGTTCAAATGCTTAACTTGTATAAAGACCAGAAACCCGATTATTTTTGGTTTCCACCCCAGTTCCCAGCAATGCTCCAAGGAAGCCGCAAAAACCTTATATGAGGCAGCTGTCAAGGCCGGTGCTCCCAAAAACTGTATACAATGGATCGAATATCCTTCCATCGATGCTACCAGAGAACTAATGAATCATCCCGATATATCTATGATTCTGGCTACCGGAGGATCCGGAATGGTTAAGCAGGCTTATTCCTGCGGAAAGCCCGCCCTTGGTGTAGGTCCTGGCAATGTTCCCTGCTTTATTGAAAAAACCGCCAACTTAAAGCGTGCCGTAAATGATCTGATATTATCTAAATCCTTTGATCACGGCATGATCTGTGCTTCCGAACAGGCGGTAATTATCGAGGCTCCCGTATATGATGAAGTTGTGGATCTGATGAAGAAGGATGGCTGCTACTTCGCCACCAAAGAAGAGATTAAGCTCCTGGAGCCCGTGGTAATCAATAAAGCAACCGGTGCCGTTAATCCTGACATTGTTGGGAAATCACCGTTCGATATTGCAGCGCTGGCCGGAATCAGCATTCCTGTAAACGCCAAGATCTTATGTACGGAGTTAGACGGAGTTGGTCCGCAGTACCCTTTGTCCAAAGAAAAGCTTTCCCCCGTACTCGCAGTACTTAAAGCTCAGAATCTGGAGAAGGGTCTCCAGCTTTGTGAGAAGATGATCGCACTTGGCGGCCTGGGCCATTCCTCTGTCATCCATTCCAATAATGATGATGTCATTAAGACCTTCTCTTCTCGAATGAGAACCGGCCGTATCCTCGTAAATTCACCTTCCACACATGGTGCGATCGGTGATCTATATAATACAAATATGCCTTCTCTTACCTTAGGCTGCGGCTCTTACGGCGGTAACTCCACTACCCATAACGTATCCGCTGTCGATCTGGTAAACTATAAACGCGTAGCAAAGAGGAGGAATAATATGCAATGGTTTAAGGTACCCAGTAAAATATATTTTGAGTCCGGTTCAACCGCATATTTATCAAAAATGCCTGACATAACAAAGGCATTTATCGTAACTGACCCGTCTATGACCCAATTGGGCTATGTCAGCAAGGTATTATATCAATTAAGAAAGCGTCCCGATTATGTACACAGTGAGATTTTCGACCAGGTTGAGCCTGATCCGAGCCTTAATACTATCTTAAAAGGCGTAGAGGAAATGAATAAGTTCAAGCCCGACGTAATTATTGCACTGGGCGGCGGTTCCGCTATTGATGCAGCTAAGGGCATGTGGTTATTCTATGAAGATCCGACTGCAGATTTCAAGAATATGTCCTTGAAGTTTTTAGATATCCGTAAACGTACCTATAAATTCCCTGCCTTAGGTAAGAAGGCACAATTTGTAGCAATTCCGACTACTTCCGGAACAGGATCGGAGGTCACCTCCTTTGCTGTTATTTCGGATAAACAGGAAAATAAGAAATATCCTCTGGCAGATTATGAGTTGACACCTGATATTGCAATTATAGACCCTGACTTTGTTATGACCGTCCCCAAGAAATCAACCGCCTGGACCGGTATGGATGTACTTACCCATGCAATTGAGGCATATATCTCAGTGATAGCATCCGATTATACCGATGCACTGGCAATTCATGCAATTGATTTAGTATTCAAGTATCTAAGAGAGTCTTATGACAAGGGGGCACAGAGTCCTATCGCACGCGAGAAGATGCATAATGCTTCAACTATTGCCGGTATGGCATTTACCAATGCCTTCCTTGGAATTAACCATTCTCTGGCTCATAAACTGGGCGGCGAGTATCATATTCCTCACGGTTGTGCAAATGCAATTTTATTGCCCCATGTAATACGATACAATGGTGTTGATTGCCCCACTAAGGTTACATCCTTCCCGAAATATGAAAGTTATATCGTAGGTGATAAGATTTTTGAATTGATGAAAAAATTAGGAAGGAATCCGAAAAATAACGCTGAAGCCGTAGAAATGCTGGCAAAAGAAGTGGAAGATCTCAATAAGCATTTGGAAATTCCTAATAACTTAAAAGAATACGGAATCGATGAAAAAGACTTCCTCTACAAGCTCTCTGGACTTGCCGATCTGGCCTTCGGTGACCAATGTACAACAGCTAACCCCAGACTTCCTCTTGTATCTGAATTAGAGGATCTTTACCTCCTGGCATACTATGGCAAAGGCAATATTCCGGAAAAAGAGAAATAAGATACGCCTTATCTGCATAATAGGATAAAATAAATAAAGAGAGCGCATGATTTCATTACTATGCGCTCTCTCTCTTTATATCTTTTTCTGCTGATTTCTTGATTTTTTAAAAAACGCTCCCTCCTCTTCTGTTAATCAAACAGGATCTCCTCCACCGTCACAAAGCTATAACCCTCCTCCGTCAGTTCATCTACTATATTCAGTGCCGCGGTAACGGTAGAAGGATAATAGTCGTGCATCAGGATAATATCATTCTCCTCTACCTTCTTCACCACATTCTCCGTAATACATGCCACATTTGTAGAACACCAGTCAAGAGGGTCTACCGTCCAAAGCACCGGGAACATATTAAGCTCTGTTTCAAAATTCTTATCCCAGCTCCCGTAGGGCGGGCGGACATAAATCACATCTTCTCGTGTAATCTTACTGATGACCTCGTTGGTACGTATCAGCTCCTCCTTAAACTCCTTCCGGTTTCGTTTGGTCAGCTGGGTATGGTAAAACGTATGATTTCCTATTACATGCCCTTCCTCGTACATTCTCTGAATAATCTTAGGATATTTCTCCGCATTCATTCCAGTCACAAAAAAAGTGGCCCTAATACCTCTTTGCTTAAGCCCATCCAATATCTGTTCCGTATAATACGGATGAGGTCCGTCGTCAAAGGTCAGCGCAACCTTTCCCTTATCTTCTTTCTCATCCAGCGCCGATCTCAATATCTCCTTCCGGGACATAGTTAAGACTGCCGCCTTTTTATCTTCTCCGTAATCCCTGACATATAAAAACAGAAACGCTGCCGCCGCCAGAATTCCCAGCGCTGCGCATTCCCGAAGTCCAATTTTAAAGCGCAAATGCCTGCCTCTTATCATTGTTTTCTTCTTATGTATATGTACTAAGCGCCGCATATATGTTCCGGGACGAGACTCCAGACAGGACCACAAATATTCATCTCTACGCTTCTATCAGCTTAATAATCTCATCAAAATGTTTTACCGGAAATGTTGTATGTTCGTTGCCGGCGGCTTCCTGTACGCCAACCGTCTGAAATCCCCCTGCATACGCTGCCTGAATACCGGCATTCGCATCTTCTACCACCAGACATTCCTCCACCGGCACACCTAACGAGTCTGCTGCCTTAAGAAACACTTCCGGATCAGGCTTTGAATTTGAAATATCGTTACCGTCTATAACTATATCAAAGAAATCTTTCAAGCCGAGACGTTCAAGAATTAATTTTGTATTTTTACTGGAGGAACCGATTGCAAGCAAAATCCCACTCTCCTTCAATCGCTTCAATGTATTCCATACCTCACCGGACAAATCTGACTCTGACATCTGATTTAACATTTTCTGATAGATCTGATTTTTCTTTTCTGTAAGCTGTATTTTCTCTTCTTCCGTAAACTCCCTCTTTGCTCGTTCTAAAATAATTTCCAGGCTTTCCATTCTTGAGACTCCGCGAAGTCTGTGATTAATGTTCTCGTCAAAATAAACCTGTATTGAATCCGCCATAGCTTTCCATGCGATATAATGATACTTGTCCGTGGAACAGATCACTCCATCCAAGTCAAAAATCACTGCTTTTTTATTCATTTAATTTCCTCCAGCCATAGTAATGCATTTTCAAACCATTTATCCATATGATTTCCTGCCCATGCATTCTCATCTGAACAATGCTTTTTATATAATCCCTGTCCATGACAGCCATTTGCATAAATGTGCAGCTCACATGGTACATTTTTCTCTTTGCATAAGTTTGCCATCGCCAGCCAATCATTGACAGGAATCACCATATCCGCAAAACATCCGAAAATGAAAAGCGGCGGCATCTTGGAGGAGACATGCTCTAATAAATTAACCCTTTCCAATTCCGCTTCCGTATAATCCAGCTTTCCCGTCAAAATCTGGCGGATATTAGGACCTCTAAAATCCATCATCAACCCCTGTTCAATGAGATCGATCAAATATTGCGGCATTTCCTCTCCCTCACGCACCGGATTCAGACTAAAAGCCGGATACCCTAACACTAAGGAGTTCGGTTTAATATCTTCCGCCGAGCACCTTAATGCCTCTGTCAAAAATGGTTCAAAATAGCATTCTCCCAAACTGGCCGCAAGATGTCCGCCTGCAGAAAATCCTGCAACAGAGATATGTTCCGGATCAATGAGCCATTCTTTTGCATGTGACCGGATCAGTTTCATTGCCGCCGCCAGCTCCATCAAGGCCTGCGGAAATGGATGTTCTATTTTCACGGAATACTTCAATACAAAGGCATGGTACCCTTCTGCCGCAAAGGCAAGAGCGACCGGCTCACCCTCGTTTTGAGAAACTTCTGTGTATCCGCCGCCCGGACTTATGAGCATTGCAGGCTTGACCGTATCTTTCCTTCCGTATTCCTCATTATCCAGAATATATGTCGTCAATGTTGCATCAGAGCCCTCTAATAATGCAAATACCTCAGATTTCATGCTTGCCCAGCTCCTTTCGCATAAATAAGTTTAAAATAAAATTCTTTACTTTATCTTTATCGTTGATGTAAGCCATAATAAATGCCAATACGATACCTGTCACTATCGTCTGAAGCGAACCGTCCACGCCAAACGAATTCATACCGTAGCTGAATACCTCCATACCTACCGCACCCATAAAAATTCCCCACGGCATGTTACTGTACTCTGCAAGAAACAGACCGATCAGGACCGGCGCCATCGAAGAAAACATCAGCGCTGTAGAGCTTAAATTGGATGCAGGCTCGATTTTCCCTCCGCAAGCATTTAACATTGCTGCAATTCCCAGCAAAAATCCAACTAACAGGTAAGTCAGAAGAATATTTTTCTTTTCGTGTACACCTGAATTTACCGCCAGTTTCGCATGGGCTCCAAGACTTCTTGTATCGTATCCGAACTTTGTCTTATAAAGCAGAAAATGTACAATTATCATAACCAGAAGCAGAAGTATATAGCACAATGGGGCTTTTGAAACCGATAATATATGCGTGGTGTAATCTGCATCATTTGCAAAAATATTTGCTCCCAGCCCATTATTGAGCATTCCGCTCAAAGACTCATACAACATGACAATTCCCAAAGAAATGATCATATTGGGAACTTTAAGCACTACATATAGTACTCCTTCCACAAAAGCCAGAACCATACAGGATACAATACAAAGCAACAAAATTCCAAAAACATTCAGATGGAGGCTCATCCCGATATTGCATCCAATAATCGCCCCCAATAGTGCGATGGCACCCGGACCAAAATCCCATCTTCCGCCGGAAAGCGGAATAGCAATCGCCAATGCGACTACTGTAGTCAATACACTATCCTGAAAAATTCCATTTAATGTATACGAAGTAAAAAAGAACTGATTTCCGACCAAAAGACTGATCAACGCAAAAACGGCGTACATTCCTATAGGGAAAAGAAAGGTCATACAATGGTTTTTTACTCGTTCTTTGGATATATTCATAAATTTTTGCCCTTTCACTTTTCTTGTGCTGCAGAGGAATCCACAGCACAAGAATTGAAGTAATAATTATCTTAACTCTTTTACTTCTTCTACCGTACGGTTGGTCAGCGTATTCAAATCAGCAAGCGTTGCTTCTGAATTGATAGAGATAATACAGTTCTTTAATTCTTCGACTGTCACACTTCCCTTACTTCCATCTTCTGCCACCACATAAGTCTCATAATCCTCTAACGCTTCCAGATTGCCGATCACAGGATAGCCTGCAACGCCATTTACGATACTGCCTTCATTATAAGCACCGGATTCTGCGTCAGAATAGCTATTTCCTTCCAGTGCGTTGATTATCCTTGCAACACAGCTTGCAATTGCCTGAGTATGATTATTGTTGCCTGCCGCAATTAAGCTGCCATTTTCCATTAAGCTCTTCACGGAGGTATCATATCCCATAGAGATCAGCTTTACATTGGTATCCTGCAATGCCGGATATACATAATCCAAACCGGAGCTCATTCCAAAGATTGCCTGTATATCTGAATTTTCATTAATTAATGTCTGTGTTGCACTCTTTACCTCTTCTGCTGTAAATCCGGAGGAAAATGAAAGATCCTGCACTGTTAACCCAGCGGTCTTCAACGCATTCTGGAATCCCGTATAAATTTCCGGCGCATCGGAAAATGCCCATGCAGGAAATGAAATTCCTCCAATATTATCAATTCCGGAAGCGATTACTGCTTCCGCATATTTTTCACCCAGGCCACCAAGATTTCCGCCAAACTGCTTTGTTCCGCCCAGAAAATATTGTCCGGGAGCACTGCCCGCAAAATCATCTTCCGTAATATGATCCAAAGCGACTGCATAATATACTCCTGCAGTATCACATGTGTTCATTGCCGCAATAATATTTGTATCATATCCGCTAATGATTGCATCACAGCCCGCGCTGATTAGATTCTCTACACAAGAGACCTGCGCGTCGTCATCATAAAATGTTGACTCAAACTGAAATTCCACATTCATATTTTCTTGCAGATAGTTGCAATAATTCTGTATGTTAGCACCTTGCGCATCTGTCCACTGATACATAATGACACCAATTTTATAGGTTTCTCCGTTTTCGGTTTCTGCAGTGTCTGATTCGGCTTCACTGTCAGACGTTGTTGCGCTGTCGGATGTAGATGCGCTGTCAAACGAAGACGAGCTATCCGGTGAAGATGCAGAAGTTCCGCCGCATCCTGCAAGCATAGAAGCAATGACAGCCGCCGACATTAAAATGTTTAATACTTTCCTTTTCATAATTTACTTTCTCCTTTATTATTTTGTTTATATAGGTGTTCGTTAAAATCCACACCTCATTGATTTGCTTATATTGATAAAATCTTAACTTTTTCCTTTATCTCGGCATTTCCGCAATTGATTTTTTCTGTCTCAGAGTCATTCCGATAATGCAAATAAATATGAGGCTCTTTATAAGAGAAATATATACTTGAGAAACCCCGGCAATTGTCAGACCGTTGGATAGCAAAGCATACGTAATTGTTCCCGCAATAGCAGCACTTATGCGGCTCTTGGCACCTCCGTTCAGATTCATCCCTCCCAGAATCACCGCAACCATTACATCCATTTCTAATCCGGAACCGATATTTTTGCTCACATTTCCAGCCCTTGCCAGCAGAAAGATGCTCCCGGTCCCTACACAGAATCCAGCAATCGTATAGCACCAGAATTTAATTCTTGTTACATTTGCTCCGCTCTGCTCTGCACACAGGGGATTGTCTCCTATCGCTCTCACATATTTTCCCAGCTTTGTATAATTAAATAGTATTATTCCGAGAATAGCTATGAGAATCATAGTACCTAATGGAATCAAAAAGTTACTTTTAAATGGTGCTATCAGATTATAATTTTGAATATTGATCCGCCCGTCATTTAACGATAACAGGTAAGTAACAAGTCCTCTGGCAATAAACATGACTGCCAATGAAGAAATGATACTCATCAATCCGAACTTAGCAGTTACGAACCAGCAAAACCAATACAATAGAACCGATATCATAATCGCAGCAATAAGAGCCGCGGGAACGGATTCTGTTTTATTAAGTACAACTGTAATCGCCAGAGTACATAACCCTCCTACTGCACCGGAGGTAATGTCTACCGTTCCGTGGCCGAACATGAAGATCATCCCTACCGATATGATCATTAAAGTACTCATCTGTCCAACCAGACTCTTTAAATTATATAAAGATAGGATTTTTCCTTCTGTCAGCACTGTAAAAAGGGCAATGACCAGAATCAGGCTTCCATAACAGACAATGGCATTTCTGTTACCCCGTATAAATACAGCCGGAGATTTATTTTCTTTTTTCATATATTTACTACTCCTATACAATACACTCTCAATCAAATCATATACTCGATGATTTGGGACTCGCTTAATTCCCTGGATCTGTCAAAACGCTTCTTTACTTCTCCGTCTTTCATCACAAGAATGGAGTCACACATTCCAATCAATTCCGGCATTTCTTCCGATATGATCAATATCGCATATCCCTCTTTTTTCATCTTATAAATCAACTGATACATTGTATTTTTTACGCCGATATCCACACCTCGCGTCGGACTATCCATCACAATAATCTTCGATTTATTTCCAATCCACTTTCCAAAAGAAACCTTTTGTTTATTACCTCCTGACAATTCCCCTACACTCTGGTTCATGGAAGAGCACTTGATTGCCAGACTGTCAATCTGCTGATGCGCATACTTTCGTTCCGATCGAGGCGTTATGATCTTATCCCATTGGGACAATGCAGGTAAAACAAGATTATCTTTAATGGATGCGGGAAGAACCAGCGCTTCTTTATCACGGTCCTTTGAGACATAACCGATGCGATTCCTGAGCGCATCTGCCACACTGCGTATAGGAATCATTTCTTCCGACTCTTCCTTAACGGCCTGAATTTGCCCTTCCGTCAGTCTGTCCAGTCCAAAAATCACTCTTCCAAGCTGATGCATTCCACAGCCCGACAATCCGGCAATTCCGACAATTTCTCCACGATGCAGTTTTAAAGAAACATCTTTTATATCCTCATTGGTTGCGTGAGAAACCTTCAGCATAACCTGCGCTTCATGAGCGGGATCGTAATCGCTGCGATAATAATCACCTTTTAACTCTCTGCCGACCATAGAATGCTTGATACGGTTTTCATCGAATCCCGCCTTCTCAATCGTATCAACAATAATACCGTCACGTAATACGGTAAGCGCATCACAATGATCCATCAATTCCTGTAAATCATGTGAGATAAACAGAACTGTTTTCCCCTGCTCCTTTTGTTCCTTCATGATCCTATAGATAATATCCCGGCCGTTCTGAGAGAGCGCCGTCGTTGTCTCGTCAATAATAAACAACGTAGGATCATAATATAGCGCTTTCGCAACCTCGACGAGTTTTCTCGTTTCAAAGCTGTACCTTACTATGGTTTGTGTTACATCAACATCCGTAACCCCTATGTTTTCCATGGCTTTTTTCGCTTCTGCGATCATTCTTTTCCGGTCAATAATGCCTCGATGCAAAAATCTTTTTTCATCTCCCAGAAAAATATTTTCAGCCACCGAAAGCGTATCTATCGTCCCTGTTTCCTGTACGATCATTGAAATTCCATGATTTCTGGCATCTCCCGGATCTTTTGGCCGATAAGCTTCTCCAAATAAATACATTTCACCGGAAGTCACCGGACAGATTGCACTAATGATGGAGGAAATCGTAGATTTTCCTGATCCATTCTCTCCAATCAGTCCGCGGATCTCCCCCAAATGAAGTGACATGCTCACTTCATTAACCGCGGTTACTTCTCCAAATTTTTTATATAACTTTTGAGTTTCAAAAAAAACTTGTTTTTCTTTATTCTCCATGTTTCTCCTTCTTTCCTGAAAACCACTAATATGTACCGGAAGTATCACAGTTTAGCATCCCATTTTCCGCAAAAAGGATCTATCGGGCTTTTTCCGCAAAATTCACTTTTTCCTGCCAGTTTTTCTATTAGTGCTTTAAGGACATGGTCATTTCCAGAATAACAATTAATATATGTCTTCACCCTTGGGAAATCCAAAAGATGATACGGATTTTCCAGCGATACAAACACCGTAGGCACATCATTAAGATACAGTCCGCAATCAGCTCCCATCGGTTGCTTCCACTCAATTCTGACGACCGTCTGATTACTTTTTGTTGCAAGATTTGCAATATAAAGCATCAAATCATAACTTTGAATGACTTCTTCATAGCATGTTGTAAATCCCTCTCCGTATTCCTGCGGAACAAAATCATCCACAAGGAATCCTTCCGAAAGCAACATCTCTTTTATTCTCCTGCTTGCCGGATTCACTTTATAAATCGAAGTGCCCTCCCCGGATGGCTCAACAGAATAGAGTAAAATTCTCGGATATTTCTCCGGTGTGATCGGTAATACACCGTTTTCCTCTTTTACAAGCGTAATCGCCTGATCGGCACATTCTTTTGCCCATTCCTGATGAAGATTACATCCAATGATTTTCTTTGCCTTCTCTTCATCCAATTCTTCTGCTTTTTTATGAAGTCCCAGACTTGCTTTCATTGCAAGGATTCGAGTCACGGCTTCATCCAGACGCTTTGACGTAATGATTCCTTTTTTTATACCGTCAAGCATGAACCTGTAATCTTCCTTTAGATTTCTTGCAAATAAAAACATATCACATCCTCTTGCAATACTCTCCGGCACAGCTCTTCGTCTTCCCATGGCCAGCATGTAACCCGCCATTGTCGTGGCATCTGTACATATCAAACCATTAAATCCCAGTATATCCCTCAACAGTCCCTGCAACAGCTCCGGACTCAAAGTTCCCGGCATTATTTCTTCTTCCCGGATGTGAGGATTTAATCTGCGGGTCCAGGCCGGCTGCATAATATGTCCGACCATAATCGATTTCACACCCTCAGCTATTGCAGACTTATAAATACTTCCATAGGTCTGCATCCATGTATCGCAATCGCAATCATTAATAGAAGTAACCAAATGCTGATCTCTTTCGTCCTGTCCGTCTCCCGGAAAATGCTTTGCGGCCGCTGCCATCCCCAGTTTCTGAATCTTACGAATATAAGCGTTTCCCATGGCCTTCACCCGTTCGGGGTCGGAGCCGAAGGTACGTGTATTTGTGATAGGATTTCGAAAATTATTATCGATATCTACAATTGGGGCAAATGCCCAGTTCGCACCTACCGCAGCCGCTTCTCTCCCGCATACCTCGGCCATTTTCGATGCCATTTCCACATCGTCTGTTGCCGCGATTTCCATAGGCGCTCCTACGCAGGTTCCTTCTTCTACAATCCCATTCCCTCCTTTCTCAATATTTGCAGCGATCAGGGGCGGAACTTTACACCCCTTCCTTAAAGTCTCACTTGTCCAGATTGCATCATGTACCGGCATTACACGATACATAAAACCGCCCGGCTTCAAAATATTATTTACATAATCTACCGTTTCTTGGTTTCCTTTTTTTATCAATACGCAAAATAGTTGTCCTGCCTTTTCCTCCGTCGTCATATGTGAAAGAGTATCCTCTACCCAGACAATCGCATCGTCATCAAGATAAAACGGGTTTGATTTTAAATCTATCATTTATCTTACCCTCATTTCTTCTGCGGCAAAACGATCCCCTTCATAAAGTCTGCCGGCTTTTGATTCAATGTTTCAAATGCCTTTTGAATTTCATCCAACGAAAATTCGTGTGTAATGATTTCTTCATTCTTGAAAATACCTTTGTTGATCATATTGACTGCTCTTTCAAAATCATCTTTTTCATTCTCCGAAAACGGCGGATGAGCAGCGATAATCTGCAATCCCCGATCGACCGCTTTACGAAAATCAAATTCCTTACATACGTCATGGTGGCTGCTCATCAACACGAGCCTGCTTCCTCGTCCTGCCTTTAACATGTCCTGTGCCGAATTGAGTAAAGCGGGTACTCCGGTTCCTTCTATCACAAAGTCTGCCATATGTCCCTTCGTAATTTCTTTTATCTTTTCCACAACATTTTCTGTCTTACTGTTAATCGTATGGGTCGCTCCAAAATTTTTAGCCATGGCAAGCTTCTCATCATCAATATCCACAGCGATCAAGCCTGCCAGAAGATTACCGGCCATCCCTTGTATGCACCACATTCCCATCGGCCCGCAGCCTTGCACGACACCATAATCACCAAATTCCGGTTTTGTGGCACGTATAACGGTAACAATGCACTTCTGGGGTTCTCCCATTGCATACCGAGGATCGATATGATCCTCCAGCTTTTCACATACCAGTTCGCTCGTTACTCTGTATTCGGCAAAGCCGCCAAAGCCCCGGTCCAACGCACTGACCTTATCTCCGATCTTAAGCTTTGAACATCCCGGACCGAGGGCAACCACCTCTCCGGAAAATTCATGTCCCAGCTTATGCGGATACCCTTGGAAATTCAATTCTCCACGGAAGAATCCAACCTCCCAATTACATAATCCGCATCCCGTAATTTTCAGAAGGACTTGTCCCGGACCCGGTTCTTCATCCACCTCAAAAATATCAAACTTGTATGGTTCTATAAGCATTGCTCGGCGAAACTTCATCGCAATCTCCTCCTTTACTCTTTCTCAAATAAATAAAATGGCTCCAATGGTTCAAATGAAGTCTGCATTTCGTAACTCTTTTTCGTTCTAGATGATTCTTCTACGCCATGCATTGTTTCAAGGACATTCAGCGCCAATTCCCCGCTGACATCCGGTCTTTTCCCTTTGCGGATCGCTCTGGCAATAGATGCAGGGCCAATACCGCGGCTATTCGTCAAATATCCAGGATCCACCGCAATTTCTTTTTCCGGCTCCGTTCCTTTTTTTATATAAATCACCTTTCCCGGCTCCGGTGTAAACGGCGAGGATGCAACTCCGCCATAAGTATTTGGATCCGGTATTACTATATACCCGTTATCCCCATATACGATCATCTGCGGCAATCTCGATTCCCAATACGGAAACGGGACATCCCAGGTTGTAGTAATATTTGCCATAACCTGATTCGGATAATGGACTATGATGTTCTCAAACGTATTGACATCACAAGGAAAATCTGTGTTATAGAGAGGCGAGGCTTCACTTTTTACCTTACGCGTTTCACTAATTCTTTTTCCGGTTCCATAAACTTCCAAAGCGGGGCCAAATAATGCTGCAAGCGTTGTAAAATAATATGGCCCCATATCATAGAGCGGTCCGCCGCCGGCCTGATAAAAAAACGCCAGATTCGGATGAAAGCTTTCCGGGCCTCTGCCAAGCATAAATCCGTAAGCAGCAATCGGCTTCCCAATCTGCCCCTCATCTATCAACCGCTTGCAAGTCTGGAAGCCTGCCCCCAAATAAGTATCCGGTGCACAAGCCAGCACTAATGCTTTTTCTTTTGCAAGTGCAATCAATTCTTTTCCCTGTTTTACTTCCGTTGCAAGCGGTTTTTCCGTATATACATGTTTACCCGCAAGCAATGCTTTTTTCGCCACTTCATAATGTGCGCTTGGAATCGTAAGGTTAACAATCAGCTCGATCTCCGGGTGTAATAGAACATCATCCATTGATAATGCCTGTATTCCATAAGCATCCGCTAACGCCTCTGCCGCTTCAAGTTTTATATCTGCGCAGGCAACTACATCCAGATAATCGGAAAATACAGAAGTCATATTTGTCATATAAACTTTGCTGATCATACCGCATCCAATTACTCCAACCTTTACTTTATTCATTTTTCTTCCTTTATTTAATGAAATTTTTCATATTTAACACATTCTAAAAATATGTCATTTGCTTATCATATTCCATATATACATTTTTTTCAATTGGCGTTTTTTCCTAATTTTATTCGATAAACTTATGCATTACATTTATGAAATTTTTCATATATAAAATATATTTTCATGTATTTTTCATATGTTATTTTCAATTGAATTGTGTTAAAATACATTTATATTTTCAAAACTTACACTCATGGAGGTAAGATATATGCCAAATATCCGGTTGTCGGACGTAGCCAATGCAGCGAATGTCTCACTCGCAACGGTTTCCCGTGTCATGAACAGCAGCGGCTATGTAGCCGACGGCGTGAAAGCACACGTCGAAAATGTAGCCTCTGAGCTGGGATATATACATCCCGTCAAAAATCGAAAAAAGACATCCCAGAATGTCATTGGCGTAATTTCCAACTATAATTCCCTAAGTCCATATTTTCCGACTTTATATCATCACATTCAGAAAGCAGCCATTTTGCATGGATATTATTGTGTAGAAGTCACCGCGGAAAGCCTAGACGATGACGCATTGGCATTTCATGCTACGGAGCTTCTTAAGATGGAGGTTTCTGCTTTGATTATTATGGGGTATCTTTCAGATTCTCTTAATCAGAAGTGTCGCCAAATCCTAAATAACAGCTCGGTACCGGTCGTTTTTCTCGAGCGGACTGCAGACTGTCAGGGATTTCACCGGATTTTTGTCGATAATTCCCTTGGAACTTATGAGGCGACCAAATATTTACTGGAACAGGGACATACTCATTTGTTATATCTTGCATATGGCAAGAAAGCAAACGAAGAAAGGAAGCGTCTGTTCGGTTTTTCCCGTGCTATTGATACTTATAAGAAGATGAGCATCCACAAGACGATCATTACCACAAGGGAGATATCGCCGCGTTCAGGCTCTGCCGGTGTTTTGAAAGCCCTTCAGGAAGATCCCGGAATTACGGCTATTGTCGCATGGAATGATATTTTAGCTTCCGGCGCGGAGAATGCTTTGCTTAGCATCGGGAAAAAAATCCCGGAAGACATAGAATTGATCGGCTGCGATAATATTCTGGCACCATATTTACCTGTCCCAATTCCGAGCATAGCGATGCCTCTGGCAGAAATTGCCTCAGCAGCTCTCGAAATCATTGATAAAAGCTTGAAAGCGAAGCAGAAACCATCTCCCCGGACATTAACGCTTGAGCCTACTTTATCATTAAAATAGAAAAGGACTAGCTAAAACCACTGTATATCAGCAGTTTTAGCTAGTCCCGTCTCACCTTGCGTATTACATTATCCTTCTACCTGTAAAGATCAACAAAATTCATATATTTTATATATATTTTATCAAAATTCTCCTGAGCCGCGAGATTAAATACTTCGCAATTCTCTACGATATCGTCCAGCTCTGCCGCTTCTTTGATATCCCTTACCATTTTTCTTGCCGCCTTCTCCGCTCCGGCGAGGGAAGTGTTCCCTGCCACCTCTATTTTATCCTTAAGTTCCGGAGGAATCAGGCCCACACGCACTGCCGCCTCCTTATCCAGATAGAAGCCGAAACCTCCCGCAAGGTATACCTTTTCTATCGGCCCGTAGTCCGGCATGGAAACGGAAAACCTTTCCTCCAGGAAATGTACTCCTGCCCGCACCGCTGCCTTTGCCATTTGTATATCGCGAATATCCTTCTGTGTCACAAAAATGCCGTTCACCTCGATGCCGGACTCGAAATACGGCTCCTGAAGAAGCCCGGTCTCATCGATGAGTCCTTCCTTTAATAAGCGGGAAATCGCCCCGATCCTCTCCGGCCCCGTCGTATTCCCTTCGCCCTCTCCTTCAAATGCCGGCCCTGCTGCCGCTGCAGTACACAAAATGCGGCCGCCGCTTCCAATCGCCATCTCTGCGTTCGTTCCCAAATCTAGGAATATCCATGTTTCCTGCATCTTATGAAGATTGCAGGCATATATGCCCGCCACGATGTCTCCGCCCACAAATGCAGAGATTCCCGGCAGAAGCGCTCCATGAACTCCTTCGAAGTCAAAGGGGGTAAAGGCAATACTCACCGGCGTAAAGGGACTTCTACCCAAGGTATCCGTCGAATATCCCATAAATAAATGCCCCATAGTCGTATTGCAGGCAATAACCATCCATTCAGGTTTACATAACTTTTCATCCCCGGCACTTTGAAAAAACTGACCCATTCCCTTATTTATCGCTTCTCTCACCAGCTCCTGAAGACGCAGTGCCTTCCCGCCGCTGCCGGCCCTGATACGCTCCACCACATCGGTACCATAGCTTCTTTGGGGATTCAGGCATGTATAAGTATCGCATACCCGCCCGGAAACAGCCTCTAACAGCCTCATGGCGATCGTAGTGGTTCCTATATCCACAGCGATGACCGTACTGCCCGCCTCCAAACCTTCGTAATATTCTCCTGCAGCCTCTCTTCCCGCAACTTCGATATTGCCCACGGTGCTTTCCGTCAACACCTTGATTTTTTCCTCACTCTTAAAAAAAGGCTGGATCACACAGTCTTTCACCGGCTTTGCCATACAAGAGAGCCGATACCCCTCCCGCAGCTTATCGGGCTCTATCCGGCCCCTTTCCGTCTGGGTAGGAAACGGGGCATAGCCGATAAACCGCACCATACACCTGCCGCAGGTTCCCATCCCACTGCAAAGGGGCGGCAATTCGATTTCGCTCTCCCGCAAGGTGTCCAACACCGTTCGCCCCACCGTATGAAGCAGGTACATTTCCTTCTCCGGTTTTTTTGTTTGAACCGTAATCGTTATCTGTTCAGACAAATTGGTTTCTCTCCTTATCATAATGATATTCTATGGACTTCAATTTTTCTTCCAGCTCACACTTGTCTACATCGAGGTCTTCACACAGCGTGTCCAGGTCCCTATAAAAATCCCGCAGCTTCATATTCACATAACTGACTAACATTACCGGATCGTTCGGTATCATTTTATTTACACCACCATTATTTACTGTTTTATGTATACCAGTGTAATTCTAATCCTGTCCACTGTCAATTCAATTTCCCCTCTCTCAGGAGGTAACTTTCTATGAAGATTAGAGTGCCAAAAGTCCTTTCTGTCAACTTTATTAGGCAATAGGACCAAAACAGAAAGAACGACTACGCCTATGAAAATATTTAGAAGTTCTTTCTCTGTATATTTGTGCCATAGCAGAAGACAAAACTGTTTGGGCGCAGGAGTCTTTCTGTTTTGGGCCTATTGCCTGATGCAGCCCGCAAAGTGACTTTTGACACCTCCATCCTACGAATCAAAAAACGACTGCTTGCAGACAACGATATAATCGCCTGCAAACAGTCACCTCACTATTAAATATGATAATCTTTAAATATGATAATCTTCAATGGCATCCATAAGCCCGTGCTCCATAAGAATCTCCTCCAAACGCTCCTGAGACATCGGTTTGGGAATCGTGAACATCGTATTTTCATCGATCGCCTTCGCAAGAGCGCGATACTCCTGCGCCTGCTTTACCTCAGGACTGTATTCGATCACTGTCTTCCGGTGAATCTCCGCACGCTGCACCACATTGTCGCGGGGGACAAAATATATGAGCTGAGTACCGAGCTCCTCGGCAAAAGCCTTAAGCAACTCCAGCTCTCTGTCCACGTTACGGCTGTTGCAGATGATTCCGCCGATGCGCACCCCGCCGGTTCTCGCATACTTTGCGATTCCCTTGGAAATATTGTTGGCAGCATAGAGCGCCATCATTTCGCCGCTGGCCACGATGTAAATCTCCTTTGCCTTTCCCTCTCTGATCGGCATCGCGAAACCGCCGCACACTACATCTCCCAGAACGTCATAAAAAACATAATCCAAATCGTCCGTATATGCGCCCAGCCTCTCCAGCAAACCTATGGATGTAATGATTCCTCGGCCGGCACATCCGACTCCGGGTTCAGGCCCGCCGGATTCCACGCATTTCGTTCCATGGAATCCTATGCGCATGATATTGGAAAGCTCCGTAGAATCCCCACTCGTGCGCAAGGTATCAAGCACCGTCTTCTGCGCAAGTCCGCCCAGAAGCAGTCTGGTAGAATCGGCTTTCGGATCGCAGCCTACTACCATAACGTTCTTCCCGCTTTCTGCAAGACCTGCCGTTAAATTCTGTGTGGTGGTTGATTTTCCGATGCCACCCTTGCCGTAAATGGCAATCTGTCTTAGTTGTTTTTTTTCTGACATGACATAATCTCCTTAAATTGTATATTCTGGTTGTTGTATTTCACTGACCAGATGCAGCTTTTCAAGAATACTGTTTCTCAGAGCCGTAAAATCCGTGCCGCTCCGCTGCCTCGGTCTTGACAGCGAAATATTCAAAACTTCGCTTATCCTGCCGGGTCTGGGCGACATGATAACAACTCTGTCACTCAGATAAAGCGCCTCATCCACATCGTGTGTTACCAAAATCATCGTGGTATCGTTCTCCCGCCAGAGCTCCAGAAGCTTATCTTGTAAATCTGCCCTCGTAAAAGCATCCAAAGCTCCCATCGGCTCATCCAAAAGAAGTGCCACCGGATGATTGATCAGCGCCCGGGCAATGGCCACACGCTGTGCCATTCCTCCCGAAATTTGATGGGGATAGGTCTTTTCAAAGCCGTTAAGCCCGATCAGTTTTATGTACTCCGCGATTTCATCCTTCCTCTGCTTATACACCCCTCTCGCCTTTAAGCCGGAGGCAATGTTTTTTTCCACCGTCAGCCACGGGAACAGACTGCTTTGCTGGAACACATACCCTCTAGTTGGATCGGGACCCCCGACTTCTTCTCCGTTCAGCCTGATTTCCCCCGATTCCTGCACATCCAGACCCGCCAAAAGCCGTAAAAGAGTGGTCTTGCCGCAGCCTGAGGGACCGATGATGGATATAAATTCTCCCCTATTAATAGAAAGGTTTATATTTTTAAGCGCTTCCACCGTGTTGTCATTGGCATCCACATAGGTACGGTCCACCGCTTCAATTTCAAAAAGAATATCCCTGCTCATTTCACCAGCCCCCTCTGCCACCGCAAAACGCGGCTCTGTATTGCTCCGATCATCTTCATGATAGCGGAAAACAAAACTGCCATAACGATAATTGCCGCAAACACCTTGTAATATGCCGACCAAACCTTAGAGGCGTTGATATAATAGCCCAGCCCTCCCGGCTGCCCCAGCATCTCGGACATGACGAGCGTTGTAAACGCAAAGCCGTTGGCTGAGGATATGCCGGTAAAAATCTGAGGCATCGCATGAGGTATTGCCACATGGAGGACAAGATACGGCGTCTTCGCACCTAAGGTCTGCGCTACTTCAAAATTAATCTTAGGTGTGCTGGCAATACCCTGTGCTGTCAAAAACGCTACCGGAAACCACGCGCATATAACGATCAAAAAAGTTGCCGCCCAGAAAGGTGTGGGAAGAAGCGTCAAGGCAAAGGGCATCCATGCCACCGCCGGAATGACTCCGGTAATTTTCAGGACAGGGTATACCCAATAATAGACTTTCGGAAACCAGCCGATCAGAATCCCTGTTCCTACGCCAAAAGCCACGCCCAGCGTGAAGCCCACGGTAAAAAGCCGCAAAGAATACAGCGTATTCTGAAAAATATAGTCTCCCTCCATCAGAAAGGATTCTATAATTCTCGAAGGTCCGGGGAAGAACGGCTGAGGCAAAAGCAAAAGTTTCGTTCCCAGGATATCCCATAATGCCAACGCGAGGCCTATGACAAAGCGGAACGGCACCCGGCTCAAGAACTGTTTCCTTCGCTCCTCCCCCCAAAAAGAATAAACCGCCGCCGCTCCATAGATGAGTATCAGTGCTGCCAAAACAAAACGATACGCCTCATCGGCTGTAATGGAAAGAGAAGAACCAAGCGGATACGTGCTGATCTGCGCTTCCGCAGTCTGCTTAAAAAATAAACTGACAAGTATCGCTATGAAAAATCCCAAAAGCGAAATAGCAGACAACCCGATATATGATGCTATGTCCGGAATATAAGAGCTATTCGAAAGGCGCGTCGCTCGTTGTTTTAATATGCTCACCTTTTTTCCTCCAAATAAGCTTATAAATGCTTAATCCACATCTACCTTCTGGAAGATTTCCGCAGCAAATGCATCCGGATCTTCCGTCTTTAAGTATCCGATATTTTTAAGTTCCGTTACAAAATACTTCACATCCTCTTCTATCTTGGCAGTTCCATTTGCTCTGTCCTCTGTGGAGGGATAAGTATAGCTTACGATAAGCTCCTGTGCCAGTTCCTTATCATCAATAGCTGAATACTTCTTATCTGAAATAATATCTACCGCCTCCTTAGGATTCTTCGCGATCCAGTCCTGCGCTTTCCTGTAGGCTTTTAGCAATGCCGCGATTTCGTCAGGTTTTTCCTCGAGCACCTTAGAAGATGCATAGAGGAAGCAGCAATACTTTCCGGCAAAAACAGGATCTGTGGAAAGGTCAAACACTACCCGGTATTCCCCGCTCTTCTCTGCAATAGAACCCAGCGGATCCCAGAGAGCCGCTACATCTATCTCTCCGGTCTTTACCGCTTCTAACTCCAGATTACCGTCGGAGAATGGCAGAAAGGTCACATCACCATCTTGCGGATCCGCAGAAATTCCTGCTTTTTCCAGCCATACGCTGGCAACCTGATGAGGAGTTCCTCCGATTTCGTCAACGCCGATTTTCTTTCCGGCGAAGTCCTCCACAGTCTGTATGGGAGAGTCATTAGGAACCACGAATTTAATACATCCGTAATGAAGTCCGTCGACTACCTTCACCTTCACCCCTTCCTCGATGGAGGGAAAGAACTGGAAGTCCCCGTTTACTATCGGAATCGTTCCGTTATTGAGCCCGATTTTCCGCGTTTCGGTATCGGCGGAAATCAGATTTACATCGAAGCCCTCCTCCGCAAAAAAGCCTTTCTCATAGGCAATATAAATCGGTGCACCGCAAAGTGCTCCATCCTTGCCGGGAATGTCTATCTTCCCATATTTGTATTCCGTCTTTGCCGTTTCGGCAGATGCGGACGTTTCCGCCACCGCCGCCTCCTTTGCTCCGCAAGCGGTAAGTCCCAGCGCACCGGCTAAAATAATGGAAGCAACAACACTACTTTTCTTTCCTATCGTCATATCTTTTCCCTCCCAATCTAGTTTATGGAAAATGCTTTTTGGAACGCCTGCTCCAAATCAGCAATCAAATCGTCAGAATCCTCTAATCCCGCTGAAATGCGGATCAGATTTTCCGGTATGTCGGCAGCCGCCTTCTCCTTCTCATCAAGTTCCCCATGAGTGGTCTGCGGGGAATTAACGATCAACGATCTGGCATCGCCAATATTCACATGGTAATGAAACAGCTCTATCGCATTCAAAAAGACTTCCTTCTGCTTCTCATTTCCTTTGAAACCAAAGGAGAAAAGTCCTCCTGCGCCCTTTTCAAAGTCCCGCTTATAAAGCTGATGATAAGGACTTTCCTCCAGGGCGGGATACCTTACCCACTCTACTCCTTCGTGGGAGGACAAGTATAATGCCAGCTTATGCGCGTTCTCCGACTGCTTGGAAAGGCGCTCCGAGAGCGTTTCCAGGCCGACGATGGAAAGATACGCATCGAAGGGGGAAAGCGCCGCCCCGAAATAATTCAGGTAATTAAACCGTATTCTGGAGGTAAAGGGCGCTTCCGGAAATACCTCCGGAAAGCTTCTGTATGTACCGCTCTCATCTCTAAGGGTATAATATTTTTCAGAAAATTGCGGAAACTTTTCCGTTTTATAATCGAATGTCCCGCTTTCCAGAATAAGGCCTGCAATGAGATTTCCATGTCCGCTAAGGCCCTTGGTAGCGGAGTATACAACAATATCTGCGCCATGTGAAAAAGGATGATACAGATACGGAGTCGCCACCGTATTATCCACCACTACCGGAATACCGTGTTCGTGCGCCACCTTGGATATGGCATCAAGGTCAAGCAGTACCGTATTCGGATTACTGATGCTCTCGATATAGATAGCCTTTGTATCGGGCCCTATTTCTTCTCCCAATTTCTCCGGATGCTCCAGATTCTTAGCGATATCGAAGTGAATACCAAATTTGGGGTAAATTTTCTTAAAGCTGTCGGCACTGCCTCCATATAAGAAGGGAGAAGTCAGTATTCTTCCGCCCCCCTCGGCAAGGTTAAGCAGCGTGTAACTGATAGCCGCCATCCCCGAAGCCACGCCGATGGCTGCAGCAGCTCCTTCCAGCACCCGCACCCTCTCCTCCAGCACTGCTACCGTAGGATTTCCTACACGGGTATATAGGAATCCCTGTTCTTTAAAGCTGAATAAGTTTTTCGCATTCTCCACATCTCGAAAGTCATAAGACGCAGTCTGGTAAATAGGCGGCGACACCGCATATTTGTGATCCTTTGGCTCATATCCCGCTCTGACCTTCTGGGTGTCAAACCGGTACGGGGCCTTTTTCGTTTCCTCTGACATAACATTTCTCCTTTTCTTTTTAAAGTGCTGCAACAGTCCGGGATACTACACTCACATTCCATATGCCACCACCCCCTTTCCTGAAATGCGTCCTATGATCATTTCTCAACCGTGAGAAAATGTGTTTTCCTGCACAACGGGCCTTATATAAATCAGCTTGGAGAAATCTTCCCCGCCGGGTATGCCCGCCGCATCGGCGCGGCATCTTTGGCAATGACGGAATACATTGATATATTGTTCCGCCCTGCCTCTGACCTCACTAAGCAGTCTGCAATCAGGAGCCGAACACCAATTCAACTCGTGCTGGGGAATGAGCGGAATGATATTGTAGATTTTTGCACCCGCTTCCGAAACCGTTTTAGCTACCGTTTCCACGTGGTCCGCATTGATTTCCGGTATCAGCACCGTATTCACCTTCACCGTGACTCCGGCATCCGAAACGGCCTTAATACCGTTTAGCTGATTACGGATCAATATTTCCGCCGCCTCCAATCCTTCATATCTTTTTCCTTTATATGTGATTCCCTCGCAAATCTGTGCCTGAATCGCCGGATCCACCGCATTGACCGTAACGGTGAGGGAATCGATTCCTACGTCGATAATATCCTGTTGATATTCCGGCAGGAGAAGCCCATTGGTACTCATACACTTGATAATGTTGGGGAATTCCTTTTTAATCAACCGGAAGGTTTCCAGTGCATATGGGGTAGCCAGGGTATCCCCGGGACCTGCCACTCCTGCCACCGTAATGTCAGGACATAGCTCTACCGCCTTTCGTACCACCTCTACGGCTTCTTCGGGGGTAATGATCGTTGCTGCCACTCCTGGACGGACATCCACATCATTAATCTTCCTGTCGCAGAAACGGCAAAGAATGTTACACCCCGGAGAAACCGGAAGGTGTACTCTGCCTTTATTTACTTTTGCACCCACCGCAAAGCAGGGATGCGCTGCAGCTAATTCCTCGAAGCTCTTTGCCATATTCTCACCTCTCTTCCAACAAACCTTCTTTTAAAAGCCTATCTGAAATTTCTTTCACGGGACCGTATGCCTCAAACACCCGTTTCCCATGGCTTATCATAAATGCAGCGGCCCCCTGACCGATTTTCACGACGAAAATGGCATCGCAGTCGTTAAGTGCCTTCAGCAAATGTTCGAAACCACCCTCGCAGTTGCCTCGGCAATAGCTTTCTGTGCGGCGGGCTTCTACGAATTCACATGCTTCCTCCTTTAAGTCAAAAATCTGAAAATAGCGGGCACTTCCAAAATGCTGATCCACCCAAGTGCCGTCAGTACTGGCAAAAGCAATTCTCAACTTTCTTCCTCCTTACCGATACGTTGACAGTACCCTGTCATAAATATCTTCAATGACTCTGAGACCGCCGGAGAAACCTGCGTAATTTGTCGTAAGCACAAGCCGGTAGGGCGTAGGCACTGCTGCAGACAGAAAATCATAGTCCTTTTCCTTCGCAAGCTCCTTATCCCATCCGCTTCCTATGATCAAGCCTCTTCCCTGATGGCTGAGGGCGCGTATCGCATCCTGAACCTTACCTGCATCCGGTTCGAAGGTGAGCGGAATCTCACGTTTCTCCGAAGTACTTCTAAGCTCCGTCACTATCTGTTCCTTGAACTTTTCGGGTGTGTTATCCGTAATAAACTGCTCCTTAGGAACAATACCGACCTCATGGAGCAAGAATTTGGAAAGTCCCACCACATATCCTGCATCGTGCAGAATATGTACATGGTTCGGAAGTCCATAGCGGAATTCCAACAGGAAAGTAGCAAGATTATCAATTTCCTCATAATAGGCCTCTCTCTCCTTCTTTATGAATTCCTCCGCCGTCTCCTCGTCTATCTGGCTCCCCTGCCCCTTTGCGAAGTCAATGACCTGGCGCAGAAAACGCTCCGTTTCATTGGCCCCTATCGGTACGTTTGGAAAGCGCGTAAAGGGCTGTTCATATATATCTTCCAAATGCTCTACAATGGGAAGTCCGTACCAGGGCGACACGAGAATGTTGAAATTCGCTCTGGGAATCCTCTTCCATTCCTCCACCCCCTCAGACTGCGGTCCGAAAAGAATATGTACCTTTAATCCGATTCCCTCCAAAAGCCTCTTATATTCTCTCAAATTCCCCTTCCAGAAAGGGTCCTGGTAGGGAAGGGAAGCAAAAAGATTTACTGTATTTTTCTCGCTGCGCGCCGGATTCTCATCCTCAAATTTACTGACATACTGGTCGAGGATCGCGTTCACTACAAGGCTGTGTGATTCAAAATTACTGCATTTGAATCCTGCCGTTTCCACGGATACGATAGGCTTCCCCAAATCCCTGAATTCATCTGCCAGAGATTCCACATCGTCGCCTACAATACCGGCCGTACATCCTGTCAGAATCACCTGCAAGTCGGTATCCAGCACCTTATACGTATTGGATACGATTTCCCTTAAGCGTTCCATCCCCCCGAATACAACCTCTTTCTCGCTGAAATTCGTACACGGAGAAGTATTTCCTCCCGCATAACCCGTGGAGCGCTCGAAAAACCCCTGTATCATATTGCCGCAGCCGGGACCGGAATGAAGAATCGGCACGGCCTTTGGAATAGCTACCACACTTTGCAGTGCGCCGATGGCGCAGGTATAACGTTCCTGTTCGATGATTCCGCTCACTGCACATTACCTCCTTCTAAAAAAGTATACGGTTCCTGCTGCAGCCACCATTTCGTATAGGGATTGATGGCATGCTTCTCAAGATTCTTAACAAACTCGTTATTTTCTAATGTTTCTACGATGCGCTCTCCGTAGCGCACGATTCCTTCATAACCCATGCTGTAATGTTCATCTCCGACAAGCAGTGACGGAATTCCCAGCTTCGCTCCCCAAAGTGTCATACCTCCGTGCCTTGCCAGCAAGACATCCGGCTGTAAGCGGTTCAGCATATTTACCAGTTCAAATTCCTGCTTATTACATATGTTGAAATTGGGAACATCGCCATAATCTTTTACCCGCTGCGCCAGCAAATCGCCTTCCTCGCTGCCGCTGTCATAAAGAGGGTCATGGTGGAAGATAGCAGCTCCTTTTGCCTTCATTCCCAGCTCGCCCAGCAAGGACAAAAGCGCATGGCCATGAGCTGCTCCAGCCGTCACATAAGCTGATTTTCCTTTCAGCTTCTGCCGCAGTTCTTCTATTCTGGGAAGGTATTCCTCTTTTTTGTCAGCGATCAGCCGCTGCGCTTCTTCCTCTTTATGAAGGATTTTTCCAAGTTCTCTGAACCAGCGGTCCGTTTGGGCTATGCCGTAAGGCGGAGCCGTCTTAATCTCCGGGACGCCGAATTCCTGCTCCAGAGCAGCTCCCAGATAGGAACCCAAGGTCGGACAAATTTGAATGGTTGCCGCAGCTTCGGAGGCTCTGGATAAGTCCTCTACAGTGGAATAGGGAGTGATATACCGGGGTTTTACCCCGAAGGCTTCAAACCAGTCTTTAAAAATATCGGAACCCCAGAAATTGATGACGTTCACGATATCATCTCTCTTTTCTCTGGCAGGTTTTATGAGCTTTCTCGCAATGCCGTGATAGCTGGCGTCAAAGCCGGTAGTCCATACCTTGGAACGGAAGCCTTCACAGAAAATAGCTACCACAGGAACACCCAGCTCCTCCTCAGCCTCATTGCACACGCTTTCCACGTCATCGCCGATGATTCCGGCAGCGCAGGTAGTCAATACGAACACAGCGTTAGGGTGCGTTCTTTCATAAACCTCCCGGATACCTTCAGCTAATTTCTGTCCCCCTCCGTAAACGGTATCCGTTTCCTGAAGATTGGTGGAAAAAACCTTGCGCTGTGTCGGATTCTCAACACCGCGAAGGGGAGAATTCACCCTATAAGTAAATGCGAACTCATGAAAGCAGGATGAGCAGCCTACCGGCCCATGGCTGATAACAGCCGCATCCTGAACTAAAATAACCATACATGCCGCCTGCGATGTGGAGCATCCAAGACACTGGGAAAAAGATCTGCTTTTATCCCTTAGTCCGCACCGGGAGCTTTTTACCAGTTCCTCTGCGCCCCCCTGAAAGCCCGTAATGGAACCCAGGCGTATTTCCCTGATCGATACCTCCGGTATCTGTAAATCTATGTTTCCCATAGCATCCTCCTAATTTAATGATTTTTTATACTCCGGCAAACCGCGAAAGCCTATCCCCGCTCATGCGAAATACCCGCCTGTCGTCCAGTACATGTGCTCCAAGGTTTTTATAAAATTCAATAGCCGGGGCATTTTTATCCAAACATAGCCAGTCGAGTCTTTCACACCGGCGTTCTACTGCCGTTCGGGCCAGATAGCGGAGCATTTCTTTTCCGAAGCCTTGCTTTCTGTACTTCTCTCTGACATACAAGTCTTCCAGATACACCCCCGCCTTCCCGAGAAAGGTAGAATAATTATAGAAATACAATGCAAACGCGACCGGTTCCTCTTTCAGCCATCCGATGATTATTTCCGCCTGTGTTTTTTCAAATAGCGATTTTCTTATATCTTCGACCGTTGCAGTAATTTCATGGTCGAGTCCCTCGAAAACTGCCAGCTCGCGAATCATAGACATAATCAATCCGGCATCCTTTTCTTCTCCGGCCCGAATCATAAACCCGGTTTTGTAATCATTCATTTTCTTCATCCTCAACTGCTGTTCCCAGTTCAAACGCCACTATAAACGCCTGTTCCAAGTCCGCAATCAAATCCGCAGCACTTTCAAGTCCCAAAGACAAGCGAATAGTTTCGGAGCCTAGTCCGACAAGCTCCCTTTGCTCCTGCGTCAGCTCCACATGAGTCGTTTCCGCCGGATTGATAATGAGCGAACGCGCATCGCCGATGTTGGCCTGATATCCGAATATCTTGGTAGATGCCAGAAATTTTCTTTTCTGTTCATCTGTTCCCCGGAAACCAAAGGATAAAACGGAGCCTGCACCTTTGGGAAAATAACGATCTGCCAGTATTTTGTATGGATTTCCTTCGGCATAAGGATAGCGGACCCAGCTCACATATTCCGTTTTCTCCAGATATTGTAAAACGGCCCTGGTATTTGACACCTGTTTATCCACTCTTTCCGAAATAGTCTCCAGACCCAGCAAGACAAGATAGGCATCAAAAGGACTAAGTGCAGCACCAAGATAATTCAGATGCACCGCCCGCAGCCTTCCGGTAAATGGAATATCGGGAAAGACTTGAAGAATGCTCCTCTCCTTCCCCTGACCATCCCGCAAAAACCATAGAGGCTTCTCAAAATGTGGAAAGTTGCCGTTATCATAATTGAATTTGCCGCTTTCTACCACAACTCCGGCAATTACATTTCCATGGCCGGAAAATGCTTTTGTTGCTGAATAAACTACTATGTCCGCTCCATAAGTAAAAGGATTGAACAAATAAGGCGTTGCGAGGGTATTATCTACTATTAGTGGAATTTTGTGAGAATGAGCTATTTGCGCTATCACTTCAAAATCTGGAATCGTCGCAAAGGGATTGGTCAGACTTTCAATGAAAATCGCCTTCGTATCCGGCGTCAGCTTTTTGCGGAATTCCTCCGTATCATCGGGGTTTTCCACAATGTCGATTTGTATTCCCAGATCCGGCAGCAGATGTCCGAAGCTGTCAACGGTTCCTCCGTAAAGTCGGGCTGTTGTTAAAATGTGCCCTCCCTTTCCTGCCACATTTAAAAGCGTATAGGAGACGGCGGCCATTCCGGAGGCGAGTGCGATCGCCCCTGCCGCACCATGCAGCGCCGCTATGCGTTTCTCCAAGACATCCACCGTCGGATTAGAAAGCCTCGTGTAGATAGGATCCTCCTCCGAAAAAGAAAATAACCGGTCGGCACGGTAACTGTCTCCAAGCGTAAAAGCCGCAGTCTGATAAATCGGTACGGATACCGCATTGTTATGCTGTGATGCTTCATATCCCGCCTGAACCTTCAATGTATCGAATTCAAAACTCATGTCTTCTCCTCCTCTTATCCAACTAAGCTGCCATCTATCGTGCGCTCAGTCAGCCTTCCCTCTTCCATGACAAAGGTGCGGTTCCCATATTCTAAAGCCTCCAGATCATGAGTTACCATTACAACTGCCGTTCCTGTTTCCGCAATCTCTTTAAACAGCTTCATGATTTCTGCAGCAGTGCGTACATCCAGATCGCTGGTCGGTTCATCGGCGATCACATAGTCCGGCTGGTTGATCAGCGCTCTTGCTATTGCAATTCGCTTTACTTCTCCTCCTGAGAGATGCTTAGGATAGGTATCCGCCAAATGAGAAATTCCCGTCCGTTCCAACAGAAAACGAGCTTCCTTTTCCGGGCTCCCCTCTCTTTTGGACAAATAGAAGGGTACTCTTACGTTATCCAGCACATTAAGGCTCGCCAGCGTGCTCTGTCCCTGAGATATGTATCCTATTTTCGAATTCCGGTAAGCACTGGCCGCTTTGTCTTGCAGATCCCCTACATTCAACCCATCTATCTCTATGCTTCCCTCGGTAGGGGTCAGCAGGCAGGCCAGCATGTTGATCAGGGTACTTTTCCCGCTGCCGGAGCGGCCGACAATATTGACGAAATCTCCCCGACAAACGGTAAAGCTTACATGATTTACCGCCCGGAATATTTTCCGGCCTCTCGTATACTCTTTTGTAAGCGATTTTACCTCTAATGCCATACCAGCAGTCCCTCCTTTCTTTTTCAGCTACCCGCCCTCCCTGATAGAGGCGTATACCTCTGCCCGGCTTCCTTTTACCGCCGCATATGCCGCCGCAAGCGGTCCTGCAGCAAAGGACAGAAGAAGGCTCATTCCTAACAGGCGAAGCGTTATGGCCGCATTCGGGAGCAAATATGGCAGCCCCAGCCTTTCTCTCGTATAAGTACTGAACGGAAACAGGATGAGAACGGCGGCTGCCGTTCCAAGCAATCCTCCCATTACGCTTATAGTAAAAGCCTCCATAAGCACAATCCCGCATATTTTTCCTCTCGTCGCCCCCACCGACCGTAAGAGAGCCAGCTCTTTTTTCCTTCCATTTGTTATTGCCAGGAACATCGCTGCCAGAAGAAATACCGCTAACAGCCAGAGCAGAAGGGTAATCGCATGGATAAAGGTTAGAAGAACATCCATGTTATTTGCAGTGGAGGCAAATACATTTTGCGATTTCACTATGCTGATTCCCGAAATCTGCCGGCGTATATTCGTGGTAACTTCATCTGCGTCGTAACCCTCTTTTATTTTTACAAGTACGGTAGAAACCGAGCGGTCCACATCCGTACCATAAACATCCACACTTAGATTCATACCTGCGGCTCTTGCCCCTGCAACCAGCATTTTTATGGTATTCATATTGGCATATACCGAATAATCCATACCGGTTGAGGTCTTTTCAAGCTGAGCCACGACCTGATAGGTGTCGTCAAAAAACTGCAGGGTTCCTGTATCATTCAAAACAATATCGCTGCCCGCAATGATCTGTCCGTCTCCTATTTGCTCCCGGTATACCTTGGCAATCCACGGCTGTATAACAAAGTCCGTATCGGGATCGAAGCCTATCACCTGAACGGGTACGGAGCAGCATGCCGCCGCAAGGGTCGAAATAAAAAATTGTGAGGAAACCTTATCGATTCCTTCAACTTTTTCTATCTGCTCTTCTATCGATTGATCGAAATAAAATTTTTCCGGCTCTCCTGACAAGAGGATTCCTTCATAATCCGCTTCATGATCCAGCGGAACTACTGCCAGATCAGCTCCCAGACGCTCCTTTAAGCTTCCCAGCCCATTTCTTAGGCTCTGAGACATCAGGGAGCCTCCGAAGGTGGTAAATGAAAGAAGCATTACGATAAAAATGAGACAGGCTGTTCGAAAGGGATTTCTTTGCAGATTATGAACGGACAGCCTTATCGTCGTCAGCGGTTTGCTTTTCATGATCTTTTGTCCCTTTCTTATTCATACGATTCAGGTAAACCCCATTGATTATGGCTATCGCTATGAGAAGCCCGCTCAAAACGGAAAGTGCAGGCAACGACAGCGCACGGCAGGTCATACGGGTGCTGCCGCATACACCTATTAGAACCGTAGGTAACAATAGCGCCAGAATCCCGTTAAGTAAAACTGCAGCAGTTAAGCCGAGCCGTATCCGGACACTGTCTGTCAAAGCAGCAAAAAGGCCTGATAGTGAAATCAAAATACCTGCCCCGAGCTCAGCCCGTGCGGTCCAAAAGCATTTCATCGTCTCTTCAGAATATTCATGTACTCCGCAAACCGGAAAAATAGTCTGTGGTCCCAATGCGATAAGAAGGCCTATTACAATAGTTAGTATTCCAAACACTACTCTGTTCCTCATAACAATAATCGTTCCTTTCTCATAGCCTGCGAACTTTATACTAATCATAGATATGCTTGCCGAAATAACGGTCTCCTCTGTCCGGAAAGATTACAACGATTTTTCCGGAGGGCACTTCTTTCGCCAGTTTTCTTGCCGCCGCCAGCGCCGCTCCTGATGAGGAGCCGGCAAAAATACCTTCGTATCTGGCTATATTCTTAACCTCCGCAAAAGCCTCGGCGTCGTTTATTTTAATTACTTTATCCACAAGGCTCATATCCATCGTATCGGCGATAAAATCATTGCCGATTCCCTCGATCTCATAATTCGCGTGCTCGCCTCCTCCAATCGTAGACCCTTCAGGATCCGCCAGTACGCCTTTTACTCCGGGGTTGCGTTCCTTTAGGTATTTCAGGATTCCCGAAAAGGTGCCTCCGCTTCCCGCACCTGCAATGACATAATCGATATCTCCGTCCAAATCCGCATAAATCTCCGGTCCGGTAGTTTCATAGTGAGCCTGAGGATTGCTTGCGTTCTTAAATTGCTCAAGGGTTACCGAATTCGGAATCTCTGCGCGAAGCTCATCCGCCCGTTTAATGGCTCCTGCCATTCCATCATCCAACGGCGTATTTATAATCTCCGCTCCCAGCGCCCGTAACAAGGTCTGTTTTTCCTGTGAAAACTTTTCCGGAACGGTAAAAATCAGCCGGTAGCCCTGATTGAGAGCTGCAAATGCGATGCCGATTCCGGTATTTCCGGCAGTAGCCTCGATAATTGTATCGCCGGGCTTAAGTACATTCCGCTTTCTGGCGTCCTCGATCATATATTTTCCGATTCTGTCCTTAACGCTTCCTGCGGGATTATAAAGCTCCAGTTTCGCATAAACCTGAAACTCGTCGGGAAATCCCAGATTCTTCAATCCGACTAGCGGAGTATGACCGATCAATTCCTGCATGGAGTGGTATAAACTCATAATTTTGCCCTCTCTATGGCGACTTGTAAATCCCGGCTTAAGTCCTTGACATTTTCAATGCCTACGGAAAGCCGGATAAGGCCGTCCGTTATCCCAACCTTTTCCCTGATTTCCTTTGGAATCGAAGCGTGGGTCATGCTTGCCGGATGGCAGACAAGGGACTCTACACCGCCCAGACTTTCCGCCAGTGCGATGATTTTCAGCTCTTCAAAAAATTTACGGATATCATAGTCCTCATGAAGCTCGAAGGAAATCATGGCTCCACCGCTTTTGGCCTGCCTCTTGTTGATCTCATAGCCCTGTGCATCGGGAAGCCCCGGGTAATATACCGCCTTTACCGCCTTATGCTCTCTTAAGAACCTCGCCAGTTCTACGGCATTTCTCACATGACGGTCCATTCGGACGCTCAAAGTCTTGATGCTTCGAATTAACAGGAAGGAATCAAAGGGCTGTAACACTCCGCCCGTGGCGTTTTGTACGAAGTGGAGCCGTTCAGCCAGCTCTTTTGTCTTAACTACGGCCAGGCCTGCGATCAAATCGCTGTGCCCTCCCAGATACTTTGTTGCCGAATGGAGGACAATATCCGCTCCATGCTCTAAGGGGCGCTGAAGGTACGGCGTCATAAAGGTATTGTCTACGATGAGCAGCGCTCCTTTTCTTTTTGCTATTTTGGCTATGGCGGAAATATCCGTTACTGTCAGAAGAGGATTGGCCGGGCTTTCGATTAAGACAGCTTTTACCTCAGGGGTGAGCGCTTCCTCAAACGCATCCAGATCGGTGGTGTCCGCAATGGCATACTGAAAGCCGAACCGTTGAAATATTTTATCGAGTACGCGGAAGGTACCCCCGTAGACATTGCTGGATATCACTATCTTATCGCCGCTTTGAAAAAGACTGAGCACTGCGGTGGTAGCCGCCATGCCGGAGGCGAAAGCAAAGCCTGCTCTTCCGCCTTCCAGCTCAGCGATAAGAGATTCCAGCGCCTCTCTGGTAGGATTGCCCGTGCGGGAATATTCATATCCTCTGTTTTTACCCAATCCGTCCTGCATATAGGTGGATGTCTGATATACCGGAGTGTTTACTGCGCCGGTGCGCTCATCTCCATATATCCCGCCGTGAACCAGGGCGGATTCGATATATTCATAATTCTTCAAAATTTTGCCTCCTTTTTTATCTGTTTATTTTCCTATTTAAGGGTGGCAGGTATTACAGCTCCTTCATATTTTTCTTCTATGAACTTTCTCGTGTCTTCCGACTGAAGTTCTTTTACAAGTGCAATAATCGCCGGGTTATCCTTATCCTCCGCCCTTACCGCGATAATATTTGCATAGGGGCTGTCGCTGCCTTCAGAAAACAGCTTCGTGGAGGTTATTTTTGCTTCTAAAGCTTTATTGGTATTGGTAATAAAAAAGTCATAGTCCGCTTTGGTTGGTATAATTTGAGCGGAATCCAGCTCGACGATTTCCAGAGGGCGAATGTATTCCTCGATATCAGTCAGGGAGGCGCTTAATGTAGTAGCGGTTTCCTCATCGAGCTTGATAAAACCATTCTGCTCCAAAATACGCAGGGCACGGTATTCATTAGTTCCGTCGTTAGGAATTGCAACGACCGCATCATCGGGAATTTCTTCTGTACTCGTATACTTATCCGAATATGCCGTGATGGGCTCCACATGAATATCCCCCGCATTGACTAAATCAAAACCGTTGGTCGTGTTCCACTCCTCCAAATACGGATAGTGCTGGAAGTAGTTAAAGTCGACTTCTCCCTTTGCCGTTTTCTCATTAGTTGTAGCGTCTGCTGATGTAGCTACGAGCTCAACGATAATACCTTGCTCCGCAAGTTTAGGCGTTACATATTCGATAATCTCCGAATGAGGTACAAGATCTGCAATGCCTGTAATCGTTACAGTTTCATCTGTCCCGGCAGCGTCATCGGCGGTTTCGGATGCGGCTGTGTCTTCGGTGGATTCTGCCTGATCCGTGCTTTCGGCAGCCGTGGATTCTGTGACAGGAGCTTCTGTCTGTGCCGTTTTATCTGCTTGCGCTCCGCAGCCCGTAAGAACTCCTAACGAAAGAATTGCTGTGGTTAGTAAGGGTAATAGAGTTGATTTTTTCATGTTGTTTTCTCCTCGTATTATAAGTTTATAGACCTCAATCATAGAGGCTATAGACTTATTTTTTATGATATAGGTATTAGATGAATTGTTGGTCATCTTGTTATACCTACATTGTTAATAAGTTGCTTTATAGTCATGGTCCCAGATGTTACAATTAAGTTCACAAGAACTGTAGCTGTGGTCACTGCTTTAATTCTCCAGCAAAACATTTTGTTATTGCCAAGAAAGCTTGCAGCCCTAATGCTACGCTAAGACTTATTACACAAATGCTGCATCCTGGTATCTAGCCACCAGCAGGGTATTTCTTACCGGAGAATGCTAATAACGCGAGGGTTAGGGTGGCGTAGTGATCTGGGACAAGCCATGATTACATTCTTTTTATTCTGCTATGAAAGGTGGTGACTATCCGTGAAAGAAAAAATCGATTACCTCTCAACGCTTTTTGTTGGGATTGATATTGCATCCCGTATTCATGTTATTTCTGCACTTGATTTTAATCAGGAGTTCTTCATAAAAATGAAATCTATTGAAAATACTCAAGAAGGTGCAGCTCTTCTTGAAAGTCTAATTGTTGATGTCCTTACTGCAAATCATCAGTTCAAATTCGTTGTAATCGGCATGGAATCAACAGGATTTTATGGAGTTCATCTGGCCAATTACCTTTCAGCCAGCGATCTATTAGCTCCATTTTCCGTCCGTGTTTATTGCCTCAATCCAAAGGAAGTGAAGAATTACAAAAAGTCCTTCAACGACATTGGAAAAAATGATGGCATAGATTCCTTTGTTATTGCTGATTTTGCCCGTGTTGGCCGTATCAGCATCAAGCCTTGGCGTGGTTCCCAATATCTCGCCTTACAACGCCTTACCAGACATCGTATGCACATCACTGAATGTATTGCCAGAGAGAAAACATATATGTTAAATAACATTTTTCTGAAGTTCAGTGAGTATGCCTTATTACGCAATGGAGAGCATCCTTTTTCAAATAAATATGGTGCTACAGCCGAGGCTATTCTTACAGAGTTCACAACAAATGAGGACATAGTAAATACCTCTATTGAAGACCTTGTTGTATTCATTAGCTCTAAAAGTAAAGGTCGCATCGCAGATCCGGAAGAAACAGCTAAGATAATACAGGCTGCAGCTCGTAATTCATACAGGCTTGATAAATGCCTATATGAGCCACTTACGATATCAATTGCCTCCTCATTTAACTGCATCAGCTCTTTTGAGAAGGAATTAAAAGCAATTGATAAAGCAATCCTTCAAACTGTGCAAGGGTTAAATCCCGAGGAATATACAGTGCTTAATTCCATCCCTGGAATTGGCAAGGTTTACTCTGCCGGAATTCTTGCTGAAATAGGTTCTGTTAAAGTTTTTCAAAGTGCTGACTCACTCGCAAAATACTGCGGTATCGTTTGGAATGATAATGATTCAGGCGATTTTGAATCAGAAGACAAACATATGAGTAAGGCTGGCAACCGTTACCTTCGGTATTACATCATTGAAGCAACTGGAAGTGTTATAAGACACTGTCCTGAGTATGAACACTTCTATCATAAGAAATATGCTGAAACAAGAAACCATCAGCACAAACGTGCACTCGCGTTGACTTCCCGTAAATTTATACGTCTGCTCTATGGTCTGCTGGACAAGAGCCAACTCTACTCTCCGGAAAAGAGTAGGTAATTCATATCTCATTCTAAATCTACGTTTTTGTTATGAAAGCCGTAGGTCTATTAAAGTTACCCTTCTGTACGAAAAACAAATCAAAATACTTCTTGACTATTTACCAAATTGCTTTTTATATGTTTGATTGTTAAGTTACAATAAATTCCTCTTTTTCAGTATTCTTCTTGAAGTAAAATCTCCCAGAAACTGCACGAGCTGGACGAGAATGATCAATATGTATACCGCGGCAAAGAGTACATCGTGCTGAAAGCGCTGATAACCGAAGCGAACAGCGATATCTCCTATTCCTCCTGCACCGAACATTCCGGCCAAAGCTGTCATGGATATTACTCCGATTACTGCTACCGTAAAGCCCCGGATAAGGGAAGGAACCGTTTCGGGAAGGAGTATCCGGAAGATAATCTGCAGATTCGTGCTTCCGATGGATTTGGCTGCTTCTACTTTGCCTTTGGAGATTTCCAGCAGGCTGCTTTCTACGATGCGGGCATACATGGGAATACAGCTTGCCGCTATGGCTATAATACAGGCATTAGTTCCATAGGATTTGCCGAAAAACAGGCGCGCAACGGGTATCATTAATATGATCATAATCATCTGCGGCAAAGAGCGAAGGCAATTGATCAGCCAGCCCGAACCGGTGTAAAGACTAGTCATTGGTACTAAGCCGTTGGGATTCGTAACTGTCAGCATGATCCCCAGAAGCAATCCCAAGACAAGCATGATAGCTGAAGAAAGTACCGTCATGTAAAGTGTTTCGAAAATGGATGGTGTGATCCGTTCCCATACCTCCGGCGCAAACGAACCTTTTATTACCTCCCAAAGAGGCGTATCCAATAAACTCATGCTGCCACTCCTTTTCTTTTTTAAGATTGTTTTCTTTGCGGGCTTGTTATATTCCCTCTCCGTTCATAAGGCTATCCGCTTTCTGAAATTCGAGGAATACCTTTGCAAAAAGCTCTCCGGTACGGCTGTGGGGATTATGGAATATTTCATTTACCGATCCCGACTCTATAATAAGTCCGTCTTCAAGAACGGCCATCCGCTCACATGTATATTTGATAGCATCCAGCTCATGTGTAATCATCAAAATCGTAATTCCTGTCGCTTTATTGATCTCCTTAAGCAGTTCCAGTATCTGAAGCGTGGTCTGCGGATCGAGGGCCGATGTTGCTTCATCGCTCAGCAGCAGGTGAGGATCGTTTACCAAAGCTCTGGCAATTCCTACCCTTTGCTTTTGTCCTCCTGAAAGTCCCCCCGGATAGGCTGATAATTTATCCGACAACCCTACGAGTTCCGCCGTATCTAAAACGCGCCGTTTGATCTCTTCCCTGGAAACACCGCTGATTTCCAATGGATATGAAATATTTCTATATACCGTCTTTGCCTCAAACAGGTTAAAGGTTTGAAAGATCATTCCGATTTTCCGCCGTTCTTTGAGCAGCTCCTGTTTTGACAGCTTTAGGATATCGACACCGTCTATTAGAATCTCTCCCTTATCGGGCGTCTCCAGCCTGTTAATACACCGGGCCAGTGTGGACTTCCCCGCTCCGCTGAAGCCTATGGTCCCGAATATTTCTCCTTTCCTTATGGAAAGATCTACTCCTCTCAAAACCTCCAGCGGTCCGTCATGTGTCGGGTAAGTTTTATGTAAATCCTTAATTTCGATATAGTCCTCCATAATATTATGTCTGTTGTACCGCTTAGCCCTCTGACACGGCAAGCATGTCGTACACTCCTTTCTTTATTACAGAACAAAAATGTGCTCCTCACAATCTCGCGGCCAAATACTTTGGCAGCACAGCTTTTGTTCCGCGCGCGTAGCTGCGCATTGTTGCCCTGAAGGGCTTTTTATATCATAGGAAACAATGTTTTCTCACGTTAAAGCAACAAAGTATTCACATGATATAAAAAGGCAGTCAGGATCATATAATCCTGACTGCCTTAATAGCATTCGCAAGATGATATAACCATTTTATCCCCCGGAGAAATTATATTTTTGCATAGCACAACAAGAAATACAGCAACACTGCATTCCTATAGAGGTACGTATGATTCTGTTAACTGCAACTGTTCTGTTTTGCATAATTATTTCTCCCTTCCGGAATCCCAACTATTTCCTAGTAAACTTATTGGTATTATATGTTTTTGATTTTTATTTGTCAATAAAAGATATATTGTTTTTCTCAATTTTGTCATTTCATCTAAATTATAGTTGATTAATACACTTATATTTATACAATTTTATTATTTCATATATGTTTAGTATGTTTTATCCAGCAATTTCCCTACCCTTTTCACATGGATTCTTTTTAGGATGATTAGGGTGTCAAAAGGTCCTTTTTAAAAATATTCGAGGCAATATGCCCAAAACAGTTCGCAAAAAGGAACTTTTGACACCCTGATTTTAGAATAAAAAGAAGCCTTGTTAATCTATGAATTCTCATCCATGATTAACAAGGCTTCCTTACAATCTATTCCCAGCCCTTCCATACCTCCGGCTTATATCCTACTGTGGCCATTTTGCCATTTCTTACGATGGGCGTTAAAAGTACCTGCTGATTTTCAAGCACTTTTCCTTCTTTGTCTTCTTCCGCAATATATTTTATCAGAGCGAGCACATCCTTATCCTTGCAGTTTTCGTTCAGCATGGCTTCCAGTCCGCCGACCGCCTGCTTCACACTAACGAATTCCCCTCTGCTCATACCTTTTTCTTTCAAGTCAATGAACTGGAACTTCACACCGCGTTCCTTGAAATATCTTTGTGCCTTCTTCGTGTCGTACCATCGTTTGACAAGGTCACACACGGTCGGATAAGGGCAAATTTTTGTTCCTGCTGCGTTACTTTCGCTCCGCGTACGCCCAGTACGCGTCGGTCAAGTGCCTTGCAGGGACGAAAATTTGTCCCTTTCCGACTCTTCGACCCTGAACATAGAAATTTGCCTGATTTTCAAGGCGGACAATCGAGGCGTACTGGACGTACGCCGATTGAGGACAACGCAGAAAATCAAGCAAATTTCATGGTTCAGGGCGCGTAAGACCTTGTCAAACGATGGTAACATTTATTTGTTCCGAAAATCTGTAAGTTCATAGCTTTCCTCAATCATTCTTTCTATGTCTTTATCCGGTACCGTTCCATCCAAAATAATGGAGTTCCAATACTTCTTGTTTAAATGATAGCCCGGCACCACCGAATTAAACGCATCCCGCCAGAAATCCCGCCATTCCTCATTACATTTTACATTAACCCATATATGGCCATCCTTTTCATATATCCAGGCAAATACCTTTTGATTTTTCTTATGCCGCATCACCGTCCAATTAGGATCGTGAAACGGATAGTCCTCATATACATCTTCTAATTTACTGCAAAATGCAATAACCTCTTCACGCTTTACCATCCTTCCACCTCCCATACTCTGCTGTAAGGTTACACTACTATATGAAGTATTCGATAGTTCTCGCCGGCGTTTTCTGCGTATCTTTATTAAAAATAATGACCGCCTCGCGGGTTTCTTTCGGCCCAAGCGCATAGGGACCCTTGCCCGCATCGTTCATCATACCATAGGGTACACGGCGGTTAAAACTGTAGGGCATATCCGTAATCAACTCAATTTCCTCTTGCTTAAACGGCTTTTTCCTATAATAAGGATCGAACAGGCAGACTCTTTTTTCATCGATTCCCGTCAGCAGCACATAATGCCAGCAGCCGTACATAACCCGGGCCACTACTGCGCCGCCCTGCTGCAACGCCGATATAATCCTGCTGTTTTCCCCGACAGAGACGTCTTCCCCCGTAAGATATTCGCTCTGCACCGGAACCTTTTTCACCTTTCCAAACTGGTTAAGCCAATCGCATATGAACATCATCGCCATGCGCGAGGTTCCGTTTTTCCCGAATTCTCCCTTTTCGTTATAGGCATCCAGACAAAAAAGCATGATATGTTTGATAATATCGGGCGGAATCTGCTCACGCCGGAACAAAAAGCTCATCGCATTTATTAAAGTAGTCGGACCGCAGTCATATTCCGTAATCTGGTAGTTCAAAGGATTCTTCATCCCGCATTCACCTCGCTCGTCATAAGTACTCTCGTCAATTCCGCAATTTTTACAAGCTCCTCCACTGTAGTATACTCCTCGCAGGAGTGACACTGGTTCATGGCGCAGGCAAGCACGATTCCCGTAATACCATGCTCTGACATCGCATTGTTATCACTGCCGCCGAACGTCTGCTGGAGAGAGGACGGCATGTGTAAGGTCCGGCATGCCTCTTCAAACCTGCGGACCACGGAATGCTCCTTGGGCGTTTCATACGCTTGGCAATTGGTAATCACTTCGAACTTTACCGTAGCTTTAAAAGCTTCCGCCGATTTTTCAAATCGCTTTTTTACTTCCTGCGCCGCTTCCATTGCCTTCTTATGGGAATAGCTGCGTATCTCTCCGCCGACCACACACAATGCCGGAACAATATTGGTGGCGAGTCCGCCTTGTATCACTCCTATATTAAGTGTCGTAATATCATCGATGTGTCCCAGCTTCAGCTTGGCTATGGCATCGGCTGCCGCCTGTATTGCATGAATGCCCATATGGGGTGCAAATCCCGCATGAGATGCTTTTCCGTTAACCTCTATATTCAGGGAAAGGATAGAAGGTGCCTGATAAGCAGCCCCTCCCACGGCTCCCGTCAAGTCGAGCACATATGCTTCTTTGGATTTAATTTTACTGTAATCAAACACCTTGGCACCCTTGCAGTAAATTTCCTCTGCGACCGTAAACAACACTTCGATGGGCCGATGCTCCAGCCGCTTTTCCTTTATCGTGTACAAGGCTTCTAAAATCGCTGCAATTCCCGCAAAATCATCTGCCCCCAATACAGTGTCTCCCTTACTCCGGATTACACCGTCAGCGCCTAAAACTGCCTGTTTTCCCCTGGAAGGCTCCACCGTATCCATATGGACACAGAAAAGAAGCGGCTCCAATTCTTCCCTGCCCTCCAAAAAACCGTATATATTGCCGCAGTTTCCGCCCAGCTTATTGCCTGCGTCGTCCTCCGCCACGTCAAAACCCAGCTCCTCCAGCTTATTTTTCAAATAATCGCCCATCTCCCTTTCCAACAGGGAAGGACTGTCTATGGATACCAGCCGGATAAATTCCTTAACGAGTCTTTCTTTATCAATTGTCATTTTCATAAATATACTCCTTCCAAAGTCCAGAAATCTGTGGGGATATGGTTAAGTTATGCAATATGGTTACTGTTCACTCCGTTCACAGCAACCTCATATGCCTTAAATATAAAACATAATTTCATGTTCGCCTTTATGCCTTTCGGCTTCATTCACAAGGTCTAAAAGGGTAATCCCATGCAAGGTCCCGCTTATCGTCCTATCCAGTGTATCGAACACCTTTATTCTAAGAGCGCTCTCAATATCCATAGCCGTCTCTGCTACAGTCTCCTGCGTTCTTTCAAATAAGGAATCCTCTACCGAAGTCAGCACCTCGTATACCGTTATCTGCCCCGGCTTGCGCGAAAGCAGATAGCCTCCCTGCGCCCCCTTCGTCGATGTAACCACTCCTCCCCGTTTTAAAAGAGAGAAAACCTGCTCCAGATATATCTTCGATATACCGAGCTCCTTTGAAATGTTAATTACCGTTGCATATTCTCCGCTGTCATAGCGCTGCGCCATATTCGTCACAGCAGCCAATGCATAGCGGCCTTTAGATGATATTCTCATGCTAGTCCCCTTTTCTTAATCTTTTATTTCATACTATAATAATATGTTTTATGAATTATATAATAAAAAAAATTGGCCCATTTGTCAATCTCCTATTAACCGGGTAGGAATTATTATAATTTTTCCAAAGACTAAAATATAAGATAATATAGATGATTGATTTGACTATAAGACAATGATATACTTTTCGTACATGCGAGCTTTTGTCCTTTTAAGTCAAGAAAACAAGCTGAAATTTTAATAGAATATTCATGAAGGTAAGGATATGAATCAGGACGATAAAGTCGAAATAGTTCAGGCTATGCAGGACTATATAAAGAAAAATATCACGGAGACAAATTTTAGTCTGGAAGCGATGTATGAGCACATTGGATATTCGCAAAGGCACGCTAATCGGCTTTTTTGCGAGCTGCTGCATATGACGCCGAACGAATATGTACGAAGAACAATGCTCACTTCGAGTACGAAAAAACTCCTGAAAACAGAAAAAAACATTATAGACGTCGCACTGGATAGCAATTACGAGACACATGAGGGTTACACAAGAGCCTTCAAAAAAAGCTTTCAGATCGGTCCCGCCGAGTATCGGAAATCACCGAGAGCTATCCCTTTGTTCGTCCAGTATCCCGTATGGGCATATCATACCTATCTTAATCATAAGGAGAGATTGGAAATGGATAAGGACACTATGGTTTGCACAGTCACACCGGTTGAAAAACCAAAAAGAAGGTTAATTATTTTACGTTCTGCCAATGCTCATGATTATTGGTCCTTCTGCGAGGAGAACGGCTGCGATTGGGAAGGAATCCTGAACAGCATTCCCGAGAAAATGGATGCCGCCGCTATTATACAGCTGCCGGATTCCCTGGTAAAGGAAGGCACCGCCTCTACTGCTGCCGGTGTTGAGGTCCCTTTCAGCTATAATGCTGCTATCCCGGAAAGATTTGAAATCATCGAAATTGATTCCGGCATTATGCTTTATTTTAAGTCGGAGCCTTTTGAGGATGAAAAGGATTTCGGAACTGCTATCGGCTGCGTATTTAAAGCGTACGAAAGCTATAATCCCAATGAATTCGGATATTCCTATGATGAGGAAACTATACCGAAATTCAACTTTGGCGCATCCCCTGAAATGGGCGCGAAGCTGGCTATTCCTGTAAAGAAGATATAGAAAATAAAAGATGTATCTCAAAAGTGCTGCTTTCCTTTGAATCAGGTCGTTTAAAGAATAAAACAGCACCTTTCAAGGAAAGAACATCATTTTGAGATACTCTTTATTTTATCTTAAGATTAGGGTGTCAAAAGGTCCTTTTTAAAAATATTCGAGTCAATATGACCAAAACAAAAAGAACGACTGCGCCTATGAAAATATTTAGAAGTTCTTTCTCTGGATATTTGTGCCATAACAGAAAACAAAACTGTTTGAGCGCAGCGAGTTTTTTGTTTTCTGTTATGTTTGGCGGGAATGGACTGAGAATTAGAACTTCTTATATATTGGAATTCAGCGCAGGAGTCTTTTTGTTTTGAGCATATTGTCTAGAGACGTTCGCAAAAAGGACCTTTTGACACCCTAATCCTATGATGTTGGGGTCAATTTAGGATTTTTATTCCCCCAATTCTTTAGCACCTTGAAAATTTCACACATATTTTTAAAAACATTATTCAAAAAGGGTAAATCGTTAATTATCACTAAGTAATCCTGGCTTTTCAATATATTAACTGGCTAACAATGGATTTTGCGCATAATGTCCCAAGCCATTTCGGAAAGTCAATAGCTTACGTACATTCAATGCTGCAATTTTGCATCCAAAGAAAAATCCACTCCGGATTTTTCCACGGACAGCCATACGATCTACCTGATACTGACTTCTCAAAATAGAAGGAATGGTCTCAACCCCGTTGCGTAGTCGAGCGAATGCCTTGAATTCGTCAGTTTTCATGTAACGTCGTGTTTTGGCACGATATTGTGCGGTAGCAGATAGGTCCACTGAACAGACATTTTTATATACTTTAACTCTACATTCATCCTTATGCGGACAGCCTAGACAGAGTTCCTTTATAAAGGATGCATGCACATGCCCATTGCTACTAGAACAGCAGCAGCTTTTCGGAGAATATCCAGCCGGACATTTCAGGATTCGGGTGCCTTCTTTATTCATTTCGAAATCAGCATAAATATCTGGTACCTCTTTTCCGGTTAAATCAGTGGTAACCAATCGGATATTTTTAGCGGCTGCCAGACTTGTGTTCTCTGCTCCACTATACGCGCCATCTGTAATAAGGATTGTAGTTTCCTTTTGTGATTCTGTTTGTTGTAAATGATCTTTGAGAAACTGACTGTCACTATAAGTATTGGGTTCGAATTGATAATCCGTAACTACAGAACCGTTTTCACCGACTGATTCTTCGAAATTTGCCACATAGCCCCGATGTTTCTTACCAGCTTTTTCACGATAGGTTGCATCTGGATCAGCTGGATTTTGAAGCATGGATGAAGAAAATCCACCATCTTCTTTGTTACGAAGCTTTCTTACTGAATTCTGAACGACTGTTTGTTCAGAAAGGCATCTTATTAAAAGTTGATACTCCGTAATCTCATCATAGTCAGAATTGCATAACTCCAATAGTTTTTCTGCATCACAGAGAATAGAATGGATGCGCTCGTCCGTCCCAGTGCTGTCATTGTAGTAAAATGTTTGGTTGAAATCATTTGGATTATAGTAATGCTCCAAACCTTCCAGTATATCATTTCTGTTTTCCTTGTGAATGTATGCTACAAGTTTTGCTACACAGGTATAAAGTAGCTCTGCACGGCTAAGGTTTTTGATGTTTGCTTCAATCATCAGAGAATCCATTCGCTTCATGCGGGGATTTATATTCATCATCTTAGCAATCTTACTGCTTAAGTCTGCTACGCATTCATGCATTAAGTTCGTTCCATAAGCAGACTCGTAATCATAGCAGCGTTTTCTAAAACGAGAAAGTGTTTTATCACTTAGAGGCTGTTCTTCATAACTGGTGGTATGCAATGCATACTGATATCTTGGGTCAAGCATTAGATTTTCTACAACTTCATCGTCGGAAATTTGGAACAGTTCTTTAATAATAAGTGCGCCTACGCAGATATTCACTGGTGTATTGGATCGACATTGGGTTCTGGTTGAGTAAAGCACATGAAAACGTCCTTCATCTATAAAGGGAAAAATCTCTTCCGCAAAGATTTTAGCCCATGAGTTTTCCATTGCTTTTTTCTCACGAGTTGTTAATGTATTTGTGATATCTGTTAACGAGTATTGTTGTGAACTATTGGTATGGAATGCCATTAAAACACCGCCTTTCTGCTATATTCATTATAACAGAAAGCGTCAAAAAATAAATGTGTGTAATTTTCAAGGTACTAAAGGGGGGGTATTTGACCCCAACATCATCCTATTACAGAAAAATACAGAAAAAAGGATTGCTGACCGATATCAAATATCGCATACAGCAATCCTTTTTTATTTAATGACTCATCTTAATTGTATCACAGCTATTTCTTTCTCGCCTTTAGCTCCCCGTCTTCCAGAACGATCTCCACCGTGTCGTCCGTTCCTACCGCATCCGCCAGAATCAGCTTTGCCGCCAGCGTTTCCACATACTTTTGAATATAACGCTTTAAGGGTCTCGCTCCGTATATCGGATCATAGGCGTTATCTACGATGTAACGTCCCGCCTCCGGCGCCAGTTCCACCTTAAGATTTCTATCAGCAAGCCGTTCGTTCAGATCATCCATGATCAGTCCTATGATGCCGCTGATATTGTCTTTCGTCAGGGGCTTAAATAAGATCGTTTCATCCAGTCTGTTCAGGAACTCCGGCCGGAAATGAGCGCGGAGCTCTCCCATTACCATGCTTTCCGCATCTTCGCCGATAGTGCCGTCTTCCCGGATACCATCCAGCAAATATCCTGCGCCGATATTGGAAGTCATAATGAGAATGGTATTTTTAAAATCTACCGTGCGTCCCTGTGAATCCGTAACGCGTCCGTCATCCAGCACCTGCAGCAGCACGTTGAATACATCGGGATGCGCCTTTTCTATCTCATCGAACAGCACGACGGAATAAGGCTTTCTCCTCACCGCCTCCGTCAATTGTCCGCCTTCCTCATAACCCACATAGCCGGGAGGCGCTCCAATCAGTCTGGATACGGAGAATTTCTCCATATACTCACTCATATCGATGCGGACCATATTATTCTCATCATCGAAAAGCGATGCTGCCAAAGCCTTGGCAAGCTCTGTCTTACCCACTCCGGTCGGTCCCAGGAACAGAAAGGAACCGATAGGCTTCGTCGGATCCTTGATTCCCGCTTTAGAGCGGATGATCGCGTCCGTTACCTTGGTAACTCCTTCTTCCTGCCCGATAACGCGCTTGTGCAGCTCCTCGTCCAGATGCAGCGTCTTATTTCTCTCGCTTTCCGTCAGTTTCGCTACCGGAATGCCGGTCCATCTGGAAATAATCTTGGCGATTTCTTCCTCGCTGACGTTTTCATGCACCAGAGACAAATCCTCACGCTTTACTTTCTCCTCTTCGATTTCCAGCTGTTGTCTAAGTGCCGGCAGTTTTCCATAACTTAGCTCTGCCGCTTTCTCCAGATCCATATCTCTTTGCGCTATCTGAATCTCATTGTTGATGGCATCGATCTGCTCTCTGAGTTTGGACAGCTTATCTACAGAAGCCTTTTCGTTGTCCCACTGCGCCTTCCTGTTATTGAATTCTTCCTTCAGCTCGGCAAGCTCCTTTTGCAGAGCTGCAAGCCGCTCCCTGCTCAACCTGTCCTCTTCCTTCTTCAGAGCTGTCTCCTCGATTTCCATCTGCATGATCTTCCGGCGGAGCTCATCCAGTTCCGCAGGCATGGAATCCAGCTCTGTCTTAATCAAGGCACACGCCTCATCCACAAGGTCGATGGCCTTATCCGGAAGAAAACGGTCGGAAATATAGCGATGAGACAAAACAGCCGCGCTGACGAGAGCATTATCCATTATTTTAACGCCGTGAAACACCTCATATCTTTCCTTCAGACCACGCAGTATGGAAATTGTATCCTCTACCGTAGGCTCCTCCACCATAACCGGCTGGAACCTTCGCTCCAGCGCCGCATCCTTCTCGATATACTGTCTGTATTCATCCAGGGTGGTGGCACCGATACAGTGCAGTTCTCCTCTGGCGAGCATCGGCTTTAGCATGTTGCCGGCATCCAGCGCTCCGTCCGTCTTCCCTGCCCCTACGATGGTATGCAGCTCATCGATGAACAGTATGATCTGGCCGTCGCTGTTCTTCACATCCTCAAGGACTGCCTTCAGCCTCTCTTCGAATTCCCCTCTGTATTTCGCTCCCGCGACGAGGGCTCCCATGTCCAGGGCAAAAATTTTCTTATCCTTCAGCCCCTGGGGCACGTCACCCTTTACTATACGCTGTGCAAGACCCTCTACCACCGCAGTCTTTCCCACGCCGGGCTCGCCGATGAGCACCGGATTATTCTTCGTCTTTCTGGAAAGTATCCTTATGATGTTGCGGATCTCGTTATCTCTTCCTATTACGGGATCGAGCTTCTGATTCCTCGCCTTTTCCACCAGATCCTGACCATATTTCTCCAGAGTATCATAAGTAGCTTCGGGATTATCGGAGGTAACTCTCTGATTGCCCCTTACGGTAGAAAGCACCTGCAAAAAACGTTCTCTCGTAATTCCGTACTCCCTGAAAAGCTCTTTGATCTCCTTATTCGGATTCTTAATCATGGCAAGAAATAAATGCTCTACGGAAACATATTCATCTCCAAGCTGCTTCGCTTCATCCTCCGCGCTGATAAGCACCTTATTCAAATCCTTGCCCACATATACCTGACCGCCCTGGACCTTCACTCTCTTCTGAAGTGCCGTTTCGGCGCGGTTCAGAAAATGCTCCTTATTGATTTCCATTTTCTCGATTAATTTAAGGATCAAGCTGTCTTCTATCGTCAGAAGGCTGTAAAGCAAATGCTCCTGTTCTATCTCCTGATTGCCGTATTCATATGCCAGCCGCTCGCAGCGTTCTACTGCCTGCATAGACTTTTGTGTAAATTTTGAAATATTCATAATAGCTCCTATCTGTGTGCTTTAGCACACGTATAAATCAGGATGTTGAAAAAGATTTTTTCAACCTGTTCCTCCTTGCCCTTCACTATAGGCTTAAAACGCCTTGTTCTATTCGTACTATAACGCGTGCCGTGAGCAGTGTCAAGTATCGAGTAAAAATTTTTTATAAAAATTCTATGATAAATTTGTGAAAATCAGCAATTGATAATTATATGTTTCCTAATTAAAAAGCAGGGAACCCGTTTTCATTCAGGTTCCCCGCTTAATGGCACAGTTATTCTATCCTTCCTTCTCCACCCATCAGATTCGTTAATTCTTCAATCTTCTCTAATGGAAAGGGTGGAAAAGTCAGCGGTTTCATGGCAATCGACATAAGCTTCATAGGGTTATCATCTGCAGCAATGCGATTTGAAACGAGCTTTCCGCATTGTTTACAGCGATGAATGATAGCCCATTCACCGTTCTTCCTTACCCACACTCCAATCGGCTCCATAAAGCCGCCGCAATCAGATGCCCGGTCACCCGGTTCATCATCGACATGCAGGCTGTTAAGGCAATTAGGGCAATGGTTTCTATGATTGCTCCCGGCTCCTCCCGGAACAACAAGCCGTCCGCACATTTTACATGTAAATGTACAGTCACAGGCATGGTTTTTATAGTAACCGTCCGTATATGTTATTTTTTTATTCTTACGATTCATTTGCTCCTCCAAATAGTTTGCATGAAATCCTCTGGAGGTCAGCGCAACGCGATTCGTATTTTAGATTATTGCGCAAACCTCCCGGTCTGCTGCACACGATGATTTACTATAATATTTCATACAAAATTCTCCTCGTATTATAAGTTTATAGACCTCAATCATAGAGGCTATAGACTTATTTTTTATGATATAGGTATTAGATGAATTGTTGGTCATCTTGTTATACCTACATTGTTAATAAGTTGCTTTATAGTCATGGTCCCAGATGTTACAATTAAGTTCACAAGAACTGTAGCTGTGGTCACTGCTTTAATTCTCCAGCAAAACATTTTGTTATTGCCAAGAAAGCTTGCAGCCCTAATGCTACGCTAAGACTTATTACACAAATGCTGCATCCTGGTATCTAGCCACCAGCAGGGTATTTCTTACCGGAGAATGCTAATAACGCGAGGGTTAGGGTGGCGTAGTGATCTGGGACAAGCCATGATTACATTCTTTTTATTCTGCTATGAAAGGTGGTGACTATCCGTGAAAGAAAAAATCGATTACCTCTCAACGCTTTTTGTTGGGATTGATATTGCATCCCGTATTCATGTTATTTCTGCACTTGATTTTAATCAGGAGTTCTTCATAAAAATGAAATCTATTGAAAATACTCAAGAAGGTGCAGCTCTTCTTGAAAGTCTAATTGTTGATGTCCTTACTGCAAATCATCAGTTCAAATTCGTTGTAATCGGCATGGAATCAACAGGATTTTATGGAGTTCATCTGGCCAATTACCTTTCAGCCAGCGATCTATTAGCTCCATTTTCCGTCCGTGTTTATTGCCTCAATCCAAAGGAAGTGAAGAATTACAAAAAGTCCTTCAACGACATTGGAAAAAATGATGGCATAGATTCCTTTGTTATTGCTGATTTTGCCCGTGTTGGCCGTATCAGCATCAAGCCTTGGCGTGGTTCCCAATATCTCGCCTTACAACGCCTTACCAGACATCGTATGCACATCACTGAATGTATTGCCAGAGAGAAAACATATATGTTAAATAACATTTTTCTGAAGTTCAGTGAGTATGCCTTATTACGCAATGGAGAGCATCCTTTTTCAAATAAATATGGTGCTACAGCCGAGGCTATTCTTACAGAGTTCACAACAAATGAGGACATAGTAAATACCTCTATTGAAGACCTTGTTGTATTCATTAGCTCTAAAAGTAAAGGTCGCATCGCAGATCCGGAAGAAACAGCTAAGATAATACAGGCTGCAGCTCGTAATTCATACAGGCTTGATAAATGCCTATATGAGCCACTTACGATATCAATTGCCTCCTCATTTAACTGCATCAGCTCTTTTGAGAAGGAATTAAAAGCAATTGATAAAGCAATCCTTCAAACTGTGCAAGGGTTAAATCCCGAGGAATATACAGTGCTTAATTCCATCCCTGGAATTGGCAAGGTTTACTCTGCCGGAATTCTTGCTGAAATAGGTTCTGTTAAAGTTTTTCAAAGTGCTGACTCACTCGCAAAATACTGCGGTATCGTTTGGAATGATAATGATTCAGGCGATTTTGAATCAGAAGACAAACATATGAGTAAGGCTGGCAACCGTTACCTTCGGTATTACATCATTGAAGCAACTGGAAGTGTTATAAGACACTGTCCTGAGTATGAACACTTCTATCATAAGAAATATGCTGAAACAAGAAACCATCAGCACAAACGTGCACTCGCGTTGACTTCCCGTAAATTTATACGTCTGCTCTATGGTCTGCTGGACAAGAGCCAACTCTACTCTCCGGAAAAGAGTAGGTAATTCATATCTCATTCTAAATCTACGTTTTTGTTATGAAAGCCGTAGGTCTATTAAAGTTACCCTTCTGTACGAAAAACAAATCAAAATACTTCTTGACTATTTACCAAATTGCTTCCCATTTTTATTATTTATTGATCTTATATTCATATAAACGGTAGATTTTTTTCGCTGTTTTACCCGCGAACATAAGCTTAAAAAATGTCTGCTCGAAAGTGCTCAACTCATCGATCAGCTCGGACGGAGTCATGTCGAGCTCTCTCGTAAAATGTATCCCCTCGTTTTGCTCGAAAGCCTCCGGATGATCGATACCCGAAACGATTTTCGCACCTACATCATTTACCGGATTTTTAAACCTGGATGCTTTTGCTCCGAAAACAGTATAGCAATCCATAAGCAAAAGTACGCGGGTGAATTGGTTTTGAAGTGCCAGAAACAAGGAACCGATCTCCCCGTTGGTAAGGTACATGCTTATGCCCTCCATGATCACGATAGCTTCTTTACCGTTTTCCAATCCGTTTATCCACTTTATGTCAGAAGCATCGGCACTCAGCATCCGGTAATTGCCGGATTCCTCGAAATAATGCTTTCTCTCCTGTATCACCGACGGATAATCGATGTCATACCAAATCCTCTCGGGAGCATTGATCCTTTCGACACGGCTGTCCATCCCACATCCGATGTGCAGAACAATCGCTTCCGGATATCTCTGGAGCTGCTTCTTTGTCCATTCATCAAATACCCGCGCTCTCATAGCCATATAATAAGTCAGCCATCTGGATTTCGCTTTCCCACGCAGCGTAAAGCCTTCCTTTTTCCATATTTCTTCGGCTTTGGGATCTTTGATTATAATACCTTTTTGGCTTACCGCCGCTTTTCCGAACAAAGGAATATATAAGGTTTTATTGACTGCATCCATATCGGTTTACTCCTAATCCATTTTATTAAAAATAACTGTTTGCTCTTTCATGGATATCTTTCCGACCTGATACCCATACTCCGTCAATTCCTTTTTATAGTTCAAAAAAGAGTGGTCTAGCGGTATTCCCGCAATATCCTTAATCTCATCGAAAGTAAGTTTAAATGACGCACTGCCGTTTTCCTGTACATATTCCCATAAAGAATTATATTTGCTCATCTCATACCGCTCCTTTGATTACTCATTTTATGTTTTCCCGTTTTATCCCTCTGATTGATAACCGGCAAAAAGCTTCTTCTTACTCCTGATATGCTCCTTCCATTTACAGCAGTCATTTAAATGAAGCATAACATGACGCGTAGGAGGCATGAGAAGAATTCCGGCCACATCTTTTTTTCCCCAATAGTCCAAAAGCCAGATGGAATCCGGATGCCCGGTCACGCCGCCAACTGCTGAAATGTCTGCTAATGCGCCCGGCAAAACTTCTCTTTTCATATCCGAAGCCTTCAAATTCATTACGACTTCCCTTGTACTCTTGGCAACTTCTCTTCGGTAGCGAACTCATCAACATTAATATTGCGGCTAAGTTCCATAATCTCGTCATCAGACATGGCATTTCCCGTATCGGTAACGGAAACGTTCAGCCTTTTCTTCCTTCCGGATAATCCTGCTAAGTTCTTTATGCTTTTCACTTAATCCTTCTCCGAAATATTTCACAGCCCGCTTCCTCCCCTGATTTAAACTTCCGTCGCTTCACATAAAAAACCGGATTTTCTTAAGCTCCTTAATTATTGCTCCTTTAAACATTTCTCACCTAATAAGTGTATTCGCAGTTACTGTACTTGTCAACAAATCTTTGTATACCGGATGGGTCCCATCGTTTCACAAGGCTATATCAATATATCTTTTTACCTCATAAAGGCAGCCGCACGTTTTTCCCTTTCCTCCCGTCTGTCTTTGCTGAATTTCCCAAGGATCAGTTCTTCTCCGATGGCCCCATCCTCCAGATAAATGATCCGGTCGGCTCTTGCCGCCACCTTTCCGTCATGGGTTACCATCAGGATAGCCGTTCCCTCCGCATTGATCCGGTTGAAAATATCCATAATTTCCCCGGTAGCTGAGGAATTCAGCGCACCTGTCGGCTCGTCGGCAAACAATATCTGCGGACGGTTCATCAGCGCCCTGCATATGGAAGCGCGCTGCTGCTGGCCTCCCGATATTTTCCTCACATCCTGCTTCGCCGAGGAGAGAATTCCCGTCTGTTCCATCCATCTCCTCGCATTCTCATTGATTTCTTCTCTTTTGAATATCCCCGCCTGATATGCCGGAAATATTATATTATCCCTGACCGATAAGGACCTTAATAAATTGGCCTTTTGAAAGACAAATCCCATTTTCTTCAATCGTATGCTGCTCATTTGCGGCTCCGGCAGTTCCTGAAGCTCCTGCCCGTCAAAGAAAATTTTCCCCGACGTAGGGCGGTCCATGCCGCTTAAGTTATAAAGAAGTGTGGATTTTCCACAGCCGGACTGCCCCATCACCGCAATGAACTCTCCTTTTTCGACGGTCAGATTTATATTCCGCAGTACTGTCGTCCCTTGAAATTCTTTCGATAAACTTTTTGCTTCTACAATTATTTTCATTTGATTTATCCTCTTCCTTCTCCACTCACTCGTTCATATACTCTACCGCTTCCAATTTGCTTATCCTTCCTGCCGCCAATCCTCCTGCCGCCGCAGACGTAAGAAACAGAAGCAGCGGAGTAATCAGCCACGCTGTCTGCGGATTCAAGGTAAAATGAATGCTCTTTATCCCTAAACCCAGAAAAGACAGAAATAAGCCTGCCAAAGAATCTCCAAATGTATTTGCAGCCGCCATCCCCACAACAGTCCCTCCAAAGGCGGCAAAATACACTGGATACAGCTCCTGCAGGCGCACATCCCATAGCGGTATTCCAAGTGCCTTTTTGTACGCGATCTGAGAAGCTTCACCCGCAAGGCGGAGCTTCATAAACAGAAGAATAATTGCTATTATCAACAGAATACCAATGCTAAGAGCCATAAATGAGACATTCCTTATCTGGTTTGTCACACCCCCAAGGGTCTGCTCCACGAAGGTTTCCATAAATTCCACGGAATATCCTCTGCCTGCCTGCTCCCTCCATTTGGAAACCAGCGCCTCTTTATCGATTCCCTGCTCCATATCTATATAGATCGTGTACTGCTCCGTTTCCTCCTTCACAAAATCACAGGCAGCCTTTGCCGTCATTCCTCCGCTGGTCACGTCCTGATAGACGCCGCACACCGCAAACGTCTCCCTTCCATTTTCTGTTAAAAGCACGAGCGTATCCCCATTTTTTGCTCCGAGCTGTTCTGAAAGGAGAAGGGAAAGAGCAATTTCGTCCTGCTCTTTGGGTACTTCTCCCTCCAGATAAGCGAGACCATCACCGCTGCCATTACCGGCATCCACATGCAGATTCAAGATCCCCCCCTCACTATCCAAAGCTTTTATTCTCACTCTGCGGGTACTCCAGAAGGAAATACCCTCTTCCCGCTGTAATATCCCCGTCATTCTATTCCATCTTTCCTTCACGCCCTCGCCCTGTTCTACTTCTATCATGGCATCGTGTACACTGCTTCCCATATAAGTGACGAACTCCTTCGCACTCATGGTACTTACCAGATTCTGAGGTAAAAGGACGAAAAAAACAGTTATGCTCATAATGAGAAAAACCACCGCATATTCCGGCAGATTTTGCCGCAGCGCCTGAAGCCCCACGCTTAAATTAACAGGCAGCCGTTTCGCACAGTGCAGCTTATCCTGAACTCTTCTTTCCTTTTTAAAGCCTTTCTGGGTTACCAGCGCATCCAGGACCGTTACCGCTCTTAATTTCTTCAGGATCCTTTTACAATACTGTTTAAAAAGAAAATACACCAATACGCAGGCCGCTCCCGAGAAAAAGAGTGCTCCGCCGGATACCGGCTGATTTCCAAACGTCCTGCTCATATGCGAAGTAAAAAATCCAGCTCCCGAAACCGCTGTTACATATCCGATAAAAATGCCTGCCGCCATCAGAATCCGCATTTTCCCAAGATATAATCCTCTTATAGCGGTGAAGGGGATTCCCATGGCCTTCATAGTTCCTATTTCTGTCAGTTCTTCTTCAAATGCCGCCGTCATCGTATATTTCATACATAAAAGAGCAATGAATATCAGAAGAATACCAATCAGAAGAAATACCATTGCCGTCGTAATATCCGTGATAGCGCTCAGGAGAAAAATCATAGAATAGGTTACCGCCTGCCCGTTCCGGGGCAGGAGCGCCTGTTCGTAGGCTGTCTGATAGGCCGTCGAGGCAGCAGTATCCTCAAACCATGCTTCTATGATATATTCCCTTTCCGGAGCATTTCTGAAGAATTCCTCGAAATCCCCGTCACTTACGAGAAATCTGGTCGAAGAACACATAGTGGAGTTCATCTGTGCATCGCGGACAAATTCTGCCGCCGTGAATTCTTTCTCCTTCTCACCGAACCGGACCGTAATTTTATCTCCCAGCCGGATGGGATACTGGTCTAATAAAATGACAGGGATGCCTATTTCGCCATCCGTCAGCCGTATTCTGTTTCTATTCTCATCCAATAGCAGATCATGGCTCTCATTCTGCCTTACAAACCCGATATCCAACCGGCAGTCCTCCAAAGTAAAGTTCTTTTCTCCCTCCGTAAAAATATCGGTTCCCTCTATATTTATCATAGGAACCGTCTGCCAGTATGTAATACCCGGATAGTCTTCGTTGAAGGCATCAATTTCCTTCTGCACGATTTCTCCTTTATGAAGCTGTAGAAAATGAGGCGGCTGCGCCTTTTCATACAATGAAGAAATTGACGAAAGAAGCTGTACCAGCATCAAAACAGACACTGCCGTTACCGCACCCGATAACGCCATGAAGAATAGCATAGACAGATTGCTTCCCGGATTTTTCTTCCAGTCATTCTTTAATATTTTCAGATGCATAAGCACTTCCTCCACTGATTCTGATTGTGCGAAGCTTTCTGCTCCTGCCCGCCGTGACAGCCGCTAACACCATACCTAACCCTGACAGAACGAGCAGGAAACCAATACCTCTGCCCTGCCCTGTACCGATGATTTTACCCACGCTGTCCGATAGCAGTCCCTCTTCCTCGAGGAGCGGCTCAAACATCCGGTCGGCAAGTACACCGCTTATGGCATAGGCGAGGATTGTTCCCGCCTGAGTCAGCAAGCTTACCATCCCCCATACTCTTCCCTGGAGCTCATGCGGTATGCTGACCCGAAGTAGTACATCCGCACATGTATTGATAAAAGGAATAGAAAAAAAGAACAGAAACAACGCAGTTCCCGCAAAAATCAGGTTGATACTTACGCCGGTAAGCGCCATAAAAGCGCCGCCTGCGGCCGCCGACAGAAACAATACATCCGCCTGCCTTTTCTTAATGCCAAATAATCCGATGATGACGCTGCTTATTAACAGTCCCACCGCACTGACGGACGCAAGAATTCCCACCGTCTTCGCATCGCTGATGGCAAGAAGCATGGGCGGAGTCAATATTTGTATGAAGCCCACGAAGAAACAAATAAGAGCCATAATCGCCACAAGTGCCATGATGCCGCCATCTCGGACAATCAGCAGAAATCCTTCCTTTAGCTCCCTTATCATTCCTTTTGTTTTCTCTCTGGTTAAAGGCTTCCTTAAGGTCTTTCTCACCGCCGCCACCGTAGATACCGTCAGAAAAAAGGTTCCGATATCGATCAGCAGAATCAGCCGGATATCGGCCAACCCAAGAAGGATTCCCGCAACGGCAGGCGAAATCAGATATCTGGCATTTCCTGCTATCTGTACCATGCCGCTGGCCTTAGCATATTCCTCCTCCGTCAGCAGATCCGTAACCGTAGCCTTATAGGACGGCTCCAGGAGGGCGACGAATACCGCATTCACAGTCACTCCTATTAAAATCGGCGCAATGCTCCGGCTCCCGCTCTGAATGGATATTAGTATATAAAGCAAACCGAGCCCCGAACACAAATCCCCCAAAATCATTAAAAGTCTTCTGTCATAACGGTCTGCCAGAACGCCTCCGACAGGGCTTAACAAAATTGTCGGCAGATATGCTAATAAAGTCACCAGGGAAACAAAGCTCACGCTTTCCGTCAACCGGTATACATAGACAGAAAGAGCAAAGGCGGTCATACCGCTTCCAATATTGGAAATCAGTTCTCCTGCCCATATGATGCTGAATTTTTTCATCTTGCTAACCATTCCTTTCCGAACGCCTGCACACATTGCTACATCCAATGCCCTGCTGCCTTTTCCCACAACGCTTGCTCATCAACCCCCAGCATTTTTCCGAGTGTAAAAATCAACGCCTTGAAGATACCCCTTTGTTGTTCCGGTGAAAAACCAAAAATACCATCGTCCAAAAGCGTCACCGCCGACGCCATAAATATCTGCATATATTCTTCCGGATAATCACAGCAAAAGACTCCGCTTCTATTCCCCTCCTCTATTACCGCTGCAAGAACCGGTACCGTCAGCGTAACTACCGTGGTCAGAGATTTCTGGTGCATCAGCGCATTTTCCATTCGATGCATCTCCTCGATCAGCATCGTATCGGTCTCCTCTTCCATCCGCATCGCCATAAAAATATGATACAGCTTCTCCTCCGGAGTAAAGTCCGTATTAGCTGCCACCTCCTGCGCCCTCTCGAGTACCTGCCCTGCAGCACGATTTATGATGGCATCCAGCACCTCCTCTTTCGACTTGAAATAATGATAAAAGGTTCCCTTTGCTATGCCTATTTCATTTAAAATATCATTTACAGTACATTTTCCATATCCTTTTTCCGCGAAAAGCTTTTGTGCGGTATCCAGTATTTCATGTAATCTTTCATTATGTTCTTTTACTGTTCTCATGTATGACTCTCCCTTTATATCACTTTAGACCGACGGTCGGTCTATTAATAATTTATCACGAATAATATCAAAAAGCAATCTTTTTATACTTTTTGATATATACTTAAACCTTTAGGAATGGCATGGCAATGCCGGTAACAGGAAATGAGAAGAGCATCGATATATGGAATTAACCAATTAAATCACCGCCAACCATACCCTTCCTGTAAAGGTATGATTGGCGGTGACCAGCAAATCTATTTTGATCTAGTATTTGAGGCAAAGGACGAGAACGAAATCGGGAAATGAACACAGATGTTTTAACCTATTTGATTCCATATATGATTCCTATGCCCTTGAGCATCCACGGCGCCTGTACGAACTTAGGTACAAAACCAAGCCTCTCAATATCGGCAATATAATGAATTTCCTGAATGCCTCCTGCCTTCAGCTCCTCTACAAACGCCTCCATGTCCCCATAAAGAGCTTCCATACCAAAAAGGTCCTGAAATGCAAAGGCACCGCCCTTTTTCACGACCCGCAGCGCCTCTTTGACTACAAGTCGTTTATCCGGCTGCGTTTTTACCTCGTGGAACACGAAGTTACTGACTGCCGCATCGAAGCTTTCCGACGGATACTTCAAATTTGCCGCATCCCCCTCCTCGAAAAGCACTCTGTCAGAAACACCTTCCGCTGCCGCATTACTTTCACACTGCTCCTTCGCATAGTTCCATTCTTTTCCCCAATAATCCACTCCTTGCAGCCTGGCTTCGGGGAAACGCTTTGCGCAGCGTATCGTTAATGCACCTGCACCGCATCCGATATCGAGAAGGGTTCCATCCCCATTATACGGAAGACGATTTACAAGATATTCGTGTATTTCTCCCATGAGCCCGCCTTTTTCAAAAGAAAAAATGGCTTTGCATCTCTGCATATAGATACTCACTGCCAGCATAAACAGGAAAAAGAAGCCAAAAATTATAGCAAATATCGTACTTCTTAAAAAAATCCAATTTATGATCCACAGCAGGAATATCACACCTGCTGCTCCCCACATTTTCCGCATCATTTTATCCGGCACCCAATTACCATAGTCCGTTTTCTTTTCATTTTCTCCCATTATCCACCTCGTTAAATTTATGAATCATTTATTATTTCAAAGTATTCTAAGAACGCATTACATTATGCATAGTTTAAGTAAGCTTTCAGTTAGTTGCGACTAACTAGATTATAAATCGTTCCCTCTTGTTTGTCAATTTTAAAATCACCTGACCCGCGAATTTTAATCTATCATTTTGCTTTTCTCTGTGCTATACTTTATGATTGGTTTTAACTTCTGCAAATTCAAAACCGGATTGGAGTATACCACAATGTCATTTACAGCCCTTGTATATCATGAAATCCGCGAGGGAACTATGTTCTCTCCCGAGCAGAAACACCCTATCGAAGTAAGACAGGATTATGAAGACAATTTACCCGCTCCGCTATTCATCACTTTAGAAAACTTCGTTATGCAAATGGAATACCTGCATGAAAACGGCTACCATACCTTAACGCTTGAAGAGGTTAGAAATTACTATTATGATAAAGCAACGTTACCGGATAAGTCCGTACTATTGACCTTCGATGACTGCTATCAGTCTATCGCTCGTTACGCTTACCCCCTCTTAAAAAGATACGGATTTCACGGGGTTGTCTTCGTAGTCTCCGGCTGGCTGAACAGCGAAAAGTCCACATTTATGCCGGAGAAATCCGTATGCCTGACGCAAAATGAGCTGGAAGAGATGGCAGATGTCTTCGAATACGCCAATCATACCGACTCCTTCCACACAAGATCAAGTGTTGCAGTCGGTAAGCTGATAGAGGCTGACGATTTGGAGTTTTCCGAAGATCTGGACCGCTGTAACGCACAATCTATAGTCGATGCAAAGGATACCTTTGCCTATCCCTTCGGCTTATTCGAGGACCGCAACGTTTCGCTTCTCAAGTCAAAGGGCTTCCTCCTGGCTTTCACTACAAGCAAGGGACCAAATATGCAAGAGACAGATCCTCTTCTTTTAAATCGTACCGTCGTTCCATATTTTATGGACCTGACCGCATTTAAAGAAATTGTGGGATAAAAAATAACGAGAAGATAGAAAGGAATTTTATTTTATTATGAAAAAATCATTTACACTGCTGAAAACACGTCAGAAAGCACTGCTTCCGCAACGGAAGAATTAAATGTAGGCATCCTTCCTGCAGAATCTTCCATTCCTCTGATTCTGGCTCAGGAAAAAGGCTTTTTTGACGAGGCCGGTTTACAAGTGACCTTGCAGTCTTTTTCTTCCCCTAACGACCGAAACGCCGCTGTTCAAGCGATGTCTCTGGATGCTGCCATCGGTGATGTTATGACTGCCGCGGCTTTTGCTGATAACGGCATTCCCATGAAAATCACCTCGGATATCAGCGAAGATTTTAAAATACTTTCTTCTCCCAATTCCGGAATTACATCTATGGAACAATTGAGCGGAAAGAAGGTTTCTCTCGTTCCTAACTTTATTTTGGAATATATTATGGATGAGTTTGCCGCCGAATACGGCTTTTCATATGAAATCGTAGAAATCCCTTCCTTCTCAGGAAGATCGGAGGCCTTGATGTCGGATCAAATCGACGGGGTCGTCTTCACGGAGCCGCAGGCCGGAATGCTGGTCGAGCAAGGTGCTCATCTGCTCGGCAGTTCGAAAGAAGCCGGCATAAAAGGCGGTGTCATTATGTTTACTGAAGATACTATCACAAACAAACCGGAAGCGGTAAAAGCATTTTATTCCGCTTACAATGCCGCCATCGATTACATGAACGAAACCGATGCTTCTAAATACAGCGATCTGCTCGCTCAGTACCAGTTCCCGGAAGCGATCGGCGGCTACCTCGCGAGTCAGAACGGAACCTTCGCCTATGCGGGCGCCATTGCTGAGGACCAATTCGAGCATATTATCGAATGGACCAAGAATAAGGAATTAATCGGCAAAAGCTATACCTATGAAGAGCTTACCGACTTTTCCTTTCTTCCATAATAAAAGTTCTCTCAGCGCGCTGCGGCATTTCTCTTTAGCCACGGCGCGCTGAAACGTTCTAATGAATCTAATAAATCGAACAATATTATTCCTAATAGACCGATTGCCAGAATTCCCCCGAACATTTCCACATAATTCATTTTCGTCCATGCGCTTAAAATATAATAGCCGATACCGTATGTGGCCGCATAATTTTCCGCAAAGAATAAGGAAGCCAGCGTAATCCCGATACTGATGCGCAGCCCCGAAAAAATCTGCGGAAGAATCGCCGGAAAAATCAAATAACGGTATCTTTGTCCGGATGCGGCGCAAAAGCTGTCCATCACTTTAAAATGCAGCGGTAAAATCTGTTCCACACCGTCCCTGACCGATAAAATCATCTGAAATATGATGATCCAAATCATCAGGATTATCTTAGAGGTATTCCCGAGGCCGAACAGCAGCATAAAAATCGGGAGAAATGCAATCTTCGGCATAGGATAAATGAAATATAAAAAGGGAGACAACAGATTCTTGCACGTCTCGTTTACACCCAGAAGCATGCCTGCCGGAACTCCTATTATAAGAGAAATACCAATTGCCGCCAGAACTCTCAGCAGGCTGGCACCGCAATGAAGGATCAGCTTTCCCGGAACCGTCAGCATGTACGCAAGCGTTTCCAGGGGAGAGGGCACCGTATGAGTATTTAAAAGCAGATGACAGATCTCCCAGAAAATAAGAAAGCTGACAAAGCCTAAACACTGATTCTTAACAAACTTCCCCGTTCTTTCCTTAGCCCCCGCTCGAATAGCCATACGCCTCTTTATCCTTCTTTCTCCATTTTTAACAGCTTCCTTAATTCAATACATTCCTCATAAAAACCTAACTGTTTTCTGGCATCTTTGGTAAAATAACAGAGATTCTCTCTCTGTTCTACCTTTCCGTCCTCTTTCAAAATGAGGACATACTGCCCTAGCCGCATTGCCTCCTCCACATCGTGTGTCACGAAAAACAGCGTCATCCCCCGCCTTTGCTGTTCCTCCCTGATCACTCTCTGCAGTTCTTCCTTAGTTACCGCATCCAGCGCGGAAGTAGGCTCGTCCATCAAGATAATATCGGGACCGCCGATTAAAGTTCTCGCAAGCGCTACCCTCTGCTGTTCTCCTCCGCTCAACTCCTGCGGATACTTGTTCCCATGCTTTTCTAGTCCCATTTTCTCAAGCAGGCAATAGACAGCCTCTTTCACCCCCTGCTTCCCGCCCCTCAGCTTGAGAGGCATAGCAACCGCTTCCTCTACCGTCTGCCATGGAAAGAGTCCTAACTCCTGAAAAAGAAATGCCGTTTCCTTCCTCGGTCCTGACACCCTTGTCCCGTTAATGCTCACCGTTCCCTCGTCAGGCTTTAAAAATCCGGCGATCAAATTCAGCATCGTCGTTTTGCCGGAACCCGATTTCCCGATTAAAGCGTAGGAAACTCCTTGTTCCAGCGAGAGATCGACTTTCTTCAAAACCTGCTGCCTCCCAAAAGAAAAGGATACCTGATCCATCAAAATAAAATCCTTTTTCAAGCTCTCTCCTTTCGGCGTCTTCATGCCGCGCAAAGTATATCGTCTTACAAATCGAATTCCTCTTTTAATGTCCTTACCATCACATCCACCGGCGGTTTCACCCCGGTCCATAACTCGAAATTCAGCGCGCCTTGATTTACCAGCATTCCAAGGCCGTTGATTGCCTTTGCGCCTCTCTTTCCTGCCTCCGCAAGGAACCTCGTATTGGGATCGTTAAATACCACATCTGCTGCTGTCATTTTACTCGTTATCGTATCATAATTTATCTCAGGCTTCTTATCACAGTCAGGATACAGGCCTATGGATGTGGCGTTCACCAAAATATCCGTCTCCGCCGGTATGTCCATCCCTTTTATGAACGGGATAAACTGTGTCTGCGCTTTGGTCCTGCTTTTCAGCAAATCTACCAGTTCCTTACCCCGCACCTCATCTCTGTTAATTATTATAACCTTTTCGGCACCCGCCAGCGCGCATTCCACCGCGACCGCTCTCGCCGCCCCTCCTGCACCTATCACTGTGATTCGTTTCCCCAGCGGAGAGATGCCTTCATCTTCCAAAGATTGCAGAAAGCCCTTACCGTCCGTATTTTCGCCGTAAAGCTTTCCTTCTCTGTTGATTACCGTATTCACCGCGCCGATAATACTTGCTGCGGGGGAAAGTTCATCGAGATACCTGAGCACTTCCACCTTATGCGGAATAGTCAGGTTGATTCCTTTCATCTGAAAGGCCTTTACTCCCTCAATCGCCGCCTTTAAATCTCCGGGATTTACTTTCACGGTCAAATATCTGTAATCCAGACTCATTTCACGAAACGCCGCTTCCTCCATCACTCCGGTGGGGTTCTCATCAATGGGGCAGCCGAAGGCTCCGACTAACTCCGAACGATAACATTTTGCCATAGTATCCTCTCCTTATTCATTCTAATTCAAAAGCTCCTGTATACAATTGATAATATTTACCTCTCTGCGCGATCAACTGCTCATGGCTGCCTCTTTCAACAATACGTCCATGTTCCAGCACCATAATCACGTCGGAATTCTTTACCGTAGAAAGTCTGTGCGCTATTACAAACACAGTACGGCCCTTCATCAAGGCATCCATGCCCCGCTGAACAATAGCCTCCGTACGGGTATCGATGGAAGATGTGGCTTCATCCAGAATCATAGCCGGCGGATCCGCCACGGCCGCTCTGGCAATAGCTAATAACTGCCTCTGCCCCTGCGACAGATTCGCCCCGTTGCCGGCAAGAAGCGTTTCATAGCCTTGCGGCAGCCGGGTAATGAAATCGTGGGCTCCCGCCAGCTTCGCCGCCTCCCTGCACTCTTCGTCCGAAGCATCCAGCTTGCCGTACCGTATATTTTCCATAACGGTTCCGGTAAACAGGTTGGTATCCTGTAAAACAATACCGAGAGAATGACGAAGATCTGTCTTTTTTATTTTATTGATATTTATGCCGTCATAATGAATCTCACCCTCCGCTATATCATAAAAACGGTTTATCAGATTCGTAATCGTCGTTTTACCGGCGCCGGTAGCGCCTACAAAGGCAATCTTCTGCCCCGGCTCCGCATACAAGGTAATATCGTGAAGAATTGTCTTATCGGGAACATAGCCAAAGTCTACATTCTCCATTCTCACGTCTCCGGCCAGCCTCGTATACGTAACGGAGCCGTCGCCGTGAGGATACTTCCACGCCCACATTTTTGTACGCTCAGCACATTCCACGATTTCTCCGTCCACTTCCCTGGCATTTACCAAAGTCACGCAGCCTTCGTCCGGCTCCGGTTCTTCATCGATCAGCCCGAAGATTCTGGAGGCTCCCGCCAGTCCCATAACAACTGCGTTAATCTGCTGAGACACTTGGTTAATATTGCCCGCAAACTGTCTTGTCATGTTCAGGAAAGGAACGACAATGCTGATACCGAAGGCTAATCCGGAAAAGCTCACATTAGGCACCTTGGCAAGCAGGAAAAAACCTCCCGTCAGCGCTACTACTACGTAAAGCATATTTCCGATATTATTCAGTATCGGCCCCAGCGTGTTGGCATACTTATTTGCCCGCTCCGCATCCGAAAAAAGTGAATCATTGATGCGGTCAAACTCCGATTTGCTTTCCTCCTCATGGCCAAATACCTTCACGACCTTCTGGCCGTTCATCATTTCTTCCACAAAGCCCTCCACCTTACCGAGAGCCACCTGCTGACGCAGGAAATATTTCGCGGAGCCTCCGCCCACCTTTTTGGTAACCCGATACATGATGAATACGCCAAGCAAAACTACAAAAGTCATCCAAATGCTGTAATACATCATGATACAAAACAAAGTCATAACTGCAATGCCGGACATCATTAGCTGTGGTATGCTTTGTGAAATCATCTGGCGAAGGGTATCAATGTCATTGGTATAGTAACTCATAATATCTCCGTGATTATTCGAGTCAAAATAGCGAACCGGAAGATTCTGCATTCCGCGGAACATTTTCACACGAAGCTTTTTCAAAGAACCCTGAGTAATAACCGCCATCATCCGGTTATAGGCAAAGGCCGCCGCCAGCGAAAGGATGTAGCAGACTGCCAGCAGGAGCACAAAGCCGGTAATCCGGGCCGCCACTGACTGCCAATCACCTTTTTGCCAGGAGCGTTCCACCAAGGCAATAATATTTTGCATGAATATAGATGGGATGGAAGAAATTACTGCATTGAAAATAATGCACACCACTACAATAGGCAGCATGACCGGATAAAATCCAAACATTATTCTGATCAAGCGCTTCAACACGCCCTTTTTTACGATTCTATTATTTTTCACACTACTCACCTGCCTTATTCTGGGATATATAAACATCCCTATATACCTCATTGCCTGCAAGCAATTCCTGATGAGTCCCAATGGCGAGAATCGTTCCGCCCTCCATAACGATAATGCGGTCCGCATCCTCTACGGATGCCGTTCTCTGTGCGATAATAATCTTTGTCGTCTCAGGAATATACTCCCTAAGAGCTTTTCGGATCAATGCATCCGTCTTTGTATCCACCGCGCTGGTAGAATCGTCCAGTATGAGTATTTTAGGCTTTTTTAACAGTGCTCTGGCAATACACAGGCGCTGCTTCTGCCCGCCCGACACATTGGTTCCTCCCTGCTCGATGTGGGTGTTATACTTCTCGGGAAAGCGGGATATGAATTCATCAGCCTGCGCCAGTCGGCAGACCTCCTCCAGTTCCTCGTCCGAAGCGTCCTTGCTGCCCCATCGGAGGTTTTCTTTTATCGTTCCTGAAAACAATACGTTTTTCTGCAATACCACCGCCACTTGATTTCGAAGTGCTTCCAGGTCGTACTCTCGCACATCCGCACCGCCTACCTTCACAACTCCCTCCGTCGTATCGTAAAGGCGGGAAATGAGCTGAATCAACGAAGACTTGGAAGAGCCGGTTCCTCCGATAATTCCTATGGTTTCTCCCGATTTTATGTGCAGATCGATTCCCTCCAGGGCCATACGCTCCGCTTCTTTGGAATATTTAAAGCTCACATGTTCAAAATCCACAGAGCCGTCTTTTACGAGGAGCAGACCTCCCTCCGGACTTTTCATCGTGCTTTCCTCGTTTAATACCTCCACAATACGGTGTGCCGATTCTCCTGCGATGGTTATCATAACGAACACCATGGAGAGCATCATCAGGCTGCTTAAAATCTGAAAGCTATAAGTAAGCAGGGCGGAAAACTGTCCCACATCCAGATCCAGTCCCCGCGAGGTAATAATGGTATAAGAACCGAAATAGAGCACAAATATCATAACCGTATAAAGACAAAACTGCATCAGAGGGCTATTAAAGGCCAGTATTTTTTCTGCTCTGGTAAAATCTCTGCAAACATCCTCCGCCGCTCTTTCGAATTTCTCTTTTTCATGATCCTCCCGCACATAAGACTTTACCACCCGAATTCCTGCTACATTTTCCTGAATGGAATTGTTCAGCGCGTCATATTTACGGAATACCTTCCGGAACAAGGGTATTGTCTTCCGGATGACCAGATACAAGCCTATCCCCAATACCGGTATTACGAACAGGAAGATAAATGCCATCTTCCCTCCCATGACAAAGGCCATGGTAAAAGAAAATACCAGCATCAGAGGACAGCGTATCGCCGTTCTGATAATCATCATGTAAGCATTTTGCACGTTGGATACGTCCGTCGTCATTCTCGTTACCAAAGAGGAAGTGGAAAACTTATCGATATTTTCAAAGGAATAGGTCTGGATCCTATAAAACAAATCCTTTCTTAAATTGCGTGCGAAACCGCTGGAGGCGGTGGCACAGGACATTCCTGCAAGGGTCCCGAAGGTCAGGGACAAGGCTGCCATAAGCACTAAAATAAGGCCATATCCGGCAATTACCCCGAATTCGCTTCCCGCTTTGATCTGATTCACCAGCATCGCTATAATAAACGGTATGATACACTCCATTATTACTTCGAACGAAACATATACGGGCGCTTTAATTGAAGGCGTTGTATATTCCCGTATGCTTTTCGCAAGGACTTTATAAATTGGCATCACTAACACTCCTTTTTTCGTTACATTTTAACATTTTTCAATATTATGGATCACTTCCAGGCGCAAAGCCTGCCGGAAAGAAAATCCACCGCCGCAAACAGCAAAAATCCCACAATCGAAATCACGATGATACCGCTGTACATGCCGATATAATCGATACGCGACCATGCGTCCACGATATAATAACCCATTCCATGTCTCGTTCCATACCCCTCCACGAAAAAAAGAACGGAAACTGCCGTTCCTAAAGAAACCCGCAGGCTGGTCAAAAGCTCGGGCATGATCGCCGGAAGCGTCACATGCCGGACGATCTGCCCCTTAGTAGCTCCGGCGCTCACTGTAACCAGATACAGAGATGGATCGATGTTCTGTACGCTGTCCCGAACCGCAACAATTACTTGGAATACAATAATCAGAAAGATAATGGCCACTTTGGAACCATCCCGCATTCCCCATAGAAGCATAGCGATTGGCAGCAAAGCGGTCTTGGGTATCGGATAGCTGAAATAGACAAGAGGATACAATATTCTATTGGCTCTATATGAATACGCCATAACAATCCCCACCGGAATCCCTATCAAAAGGGATAAAAGCAAGCCCTGCCCGATTCGGTTCAGGCTATATAAAATATGTATGAGAATATCGTCTTCAAACACCTTGCCGAAATTCATATATACCGTTAGCGGATTAGGAATCACGGTAGTTTGCACCGTCAGATAACCGATATACCAGATGACATTGATCAGCAGAAAGCCTTCTAAAAAAAGACAGATTTGGTTCAGCAGTTTCTTCATGGTGCCTCTCCTTCATTAACGGTTTTAAGTAGGTCCCGCAGCATCCCCCTTATCTGAAGGAAGTCCTCACCCTGCGTCTTTCTCTGTCCAAAATATGGGTTATCCATCTGCTTGAGCAGCCTTCCCTCTTCCCTGTCCAGCACCGCAATTTTCTCCCCCAGATACAGGGCTTCCTCCATGCTATGGGTGACCAATATGGTGGTGGGCCGTTTCTGCCGCCAGATCTTCAGAAAAAGTTCCCATGCATCAAAGCGGGTAATCTCGTCCAATGAGGAAAAGGACTCATCCATCAAAAGAAGATCCGGTTCCTGCAAAAATGCACGGGCCAAAGCCACACGCTGTACCTGACCGCCGCTAAGCTCTCCCGGATACCGGTTCAGCAAAGCATCTACTTTCAAAGAGCGGCAAGTCTCCTCAAGCTCCGCCCGCTTCTTTTCATCTGCCGGAAGCTTGTGCAGTTTAAGCGGCAGCAGACAATTCTGACGGATGGTTTTCCATGGCAGAAGACCGCAATTCTGAGGAATAACCGCAATCTTTTGAGTTTTCGGATTATGAAGAATCTCTTTGCCGTCCTCAGAAACCGTTATTGTACCGCCGTCTGCAGGAAGCATACCTGCCAGCACCTGGATCAAGGTCGATTTACCGCATCCGGAAGGCCCCAGCACCGCCAGCACTTCTCCCTGTTCAAGACAGAGAGAAAAACGCTTAAGAACCGGCACTTCTCCGCCCTTAGTCCGATAACTTACGGAAATATCATCTATTTTAAGCATTTTTATACCTATGATCCTTTCAACCTTTCCTACTCTCCATAAACATCAAAAGTCATTTGCTCATAGGTAAGCGCAGACTCGCATAGCCCCTTTTCGCTGGCCCAGAGCACCGCCGCAGCTACATCCTCCTCAGGGGGAAGCTCGCTAACACGAAACGGCTTTATCGTAATCTCTCCCAGCATCTCTTCGGGATAACCTACCGCCTCGATGACCGTTTTTTCATATTCCCGAATATCCGTACTATTCATATAGTCTACCGCCTCGTTATAAGCCTTGTATAGGTTTCTGACAGCCTCGTTTTTCTCATCCAGTGCCGTCTTAGAAAATGCCGAGACGGCCGGATAAAGTCCATATTCATTGGCAGTTCCGAGCCGGACCGCTCCGTCTGAAAGCGCCAGTGTAGCGAAGGGTTCCGGCAGCAGACCAAGATCTATTTGCTCGTTTCTAAGCAGCTCCAGACGATCCGGGATTCGGGGAACTATTTCCTTTACCACCTCGGTATCCGCTAAACCGTTTTCCGCAGAAATATTGTCGAGAACATATTCTATCAGTGTTTTTTCCGAAATTGCGATGCTCTTTCCCTTTATCTGGCTTATATCGGTGATGCCGCTGTTCTTCCCGGCCACCAGAATATAATCTCCGTCCGTAATACCTGTGATCTTCACATCGAAGCCTGCATTCTGATACATGCACACGCCGATATAATCCGTAAGCACTCCATCCAGCTCCCCTGCCTGAAATGCCGCATCCCTATCCTTTGCCGATGTAAAAACCTGCAGATCCAATTCAAAATTATATTTATCCGAAAGCTTGTTTTCGTTTATGAGAACATAGGGAATTACATCCGAGGAGGACATCATTCCGATGCGCAGCAGCGTCTTATCCCCGGCGGCAGAAACCGCAGCATCCTCCTTTTTCGAGCAGCCTGCTGCTGTAAGCAGCAGAATTAATAACGCAGTCATTACAACAATTTTATTCTTCATATTTACCTTCCCATCTTTTATAATATGTATTTTCGATTCCAAGACTGTCCAAAGTCTTGCCCGCGATAAAATCCACCAGTTCCTCCATCGTCCGGGGCCGTCCATAGAATCCCGGCATAGCAGGGAGAATAGTGGCTCCCATCTGGGAAAGCTCTGTCATATTCTTCAAATGCACCGTAGAAAGCGGTGTTTCCCGCGGTACCAACACGAGCGTGCGCCTTTCCTTCAGCATAACATCTGCGGCGCGGGTAAGCAGCGTTTCCGTAATCCCATGAGCCAGCATTGCCAGCGCCGACATGGAGCAGGGAACGATCGCCATCGCTTCGAAACCGCTGGAGCCGCTGGCCGTGGCGGAAAACAGATTGTGATTATCCTCTAGTACAATCTCTGCTCCGTTTCCGCCCCACAGCTTCACCTGCTCTTTCAGCGAAACACCGGTTTCGTACTGCAATACTTTTTCTCCGTTAGATGATGCGATTATATGCAGTTCCACCTCTTGCATGGACAAAAGCTGCGCAAGGCGCAGAAAATAAACGCCGCCGCTCGCTCCGGTCAATCCGAGTATTATTTTCTTCATTTTTATACCCGTGCTCCTTTCAACCTTATACCCATCCTTCTTAAATAAAAGCGTCTAAAAGTCCAAATACCAGCAATGTTATGCTAACTATCTGATTAATGCTGTAGGATGCAATATTGACGTTTGTCAGATTCGTGGGAGACACCATGCGGTACTCTGCCACGAACAAAACGGCGATCAAGCCGACACCGATATAATATATCAGTCCGAACTGCGGTACTAAAATCCCTATTAAAATCAGACAAAACAGCGTCCCTATATGAAACAGACAAGCGATTGCCAGAGCACCCTTTACCCCGAATTTCACCGGAATGGAATGCAGACCACTGCGCTTGTCAAAATCGTAATCCTGACAACCGTAAATAATATCAAACCCCGCGACCCAAAGGGTATTGGCCGCTCCCATGACCAGCGGAAGAAACGCAAACCGCCCCGTAACCGCAAGCCACGCACCGACAGGTGCACAGGCACAGGTAACACCCAGTACCAAATGGCACAAATAGGTAAATCGCTTGCAATAAGAATAAATAATCAGCAAAAACAACGCCACCGGCGACAATGCAAAGCACAGCCAATTCAGCTTATACGCCCCAAACAACATGAACAAAAAGCAGATCGCCGTAAAAATGATTACCTCGCCCGCCTTCATTTCACCTTGGGGAATCTGCCGGTTTGCCGTGCGCGGATTCTTCGCATCGATCTTCGCATCGATCACACGGTTAATGGCATTCGCTCCGGTACGCGCTCCCATAAAGCATATGAGTATCCAAAGAAGAACAGAGAGCTCCGGCAGCCCGTTAGCCGCGAGCACCATAGAAATCAGCGCGAAGCTGAAGGAAAAAATCGTGTGTGAAAACATCACAAGCTTTCCATAATCATTTATTTTTTTTATTCCCTTTTTTAGAACTGCCGTCAATTCCATACTCCATCCACCTTTCGCTGACTATCCGTTTCATCTCCTCCGACATGACAATATCATCCGGCCAGTCTCGGGACAGACCTTCCCCCCGAAGCTTCCTCGTAGCGTCCACACCGATTTTCTGTCCGAGAATAACTATATCTCTGGAAGCGTCGATATTGTTAAAAACCTTCCACATCACCGTAGACAGATCGCCCGCATCCACACTGTCATCCACACAGATAACAAACTTCTGCGAATGTACGGGAAGGTATTCTTCCAGCGTTTTTCTTCCCTGGAAATTATACTCCTTCTTCACCGAAATAACAATAAAGCTGTTTTCCACCTCTTTTTCCTGCGAAATACCGTTTTCTGTCGCATCCACGCCGAGGCGGCATCCGTATAAGGCCGTGCCGGAAGAATGGTCCAGAGCATCCAGCGGTCCATTAGAAAAGAAAAGGCTTTCCCTTCCTCTGACATTTTGCAGAACCACGTCCCGCACCTTGGAAAGATCGCGCACATCCACGGACTCGTTCACCGTGACGATCATTTTTGTATACATCATCTGTCCCATACCCCATATCGCATTCATCACCTTGCGCGCGGCGCCGGGGTAACGGCTCCTTACGGAAACGATCGCACAGTTATGGAATACACCCTCAAGCGGAAGGTTCATGTCTGCCAGTTCCGGAATCTGCAGGCGCAGAAAGGGCAGGAAAATACGTTCCGTAGCCTTCGCCATATAGCAGTCCTCCATGGGAGGCTTACCCACAACGGTAGCCGGATAGACCGGTTCTCTCCTATGAGTTATACAGGTCACATGAAACCGCGGGTATTCATCCGCCAGCGAATAATAACCGGTATGGTCCCCAAAGGGGCCTTCCCTTACCAAATCTTCCTTCGTATCAACATAACCCTCCAGTACGAATTCAGCATCTGCCGGAACATAAATATCATTGGTAATACACTTCACCAGTTTCACCCGGGCCTTTCTAAGCCAGCCCGCAAACATCATCTCATCTATCATCTTTGGAAGCGGACTGGTCGCCGCATACGTAATTGCAGGGTCGCACCCGAGGGCAACCGCCACCGGCATCTTACGTCCCTCCGCCGCATACGACTGAAATATCTCCGAGCCGTCCTTGTGCTTATGCCAGTGCATGGCTGTGCTAGTCCGGTCCAAAATCTGCATACGGTACATGCCCACATTCTGCCGACGGCTTCCCGCCTCCTTTGTAAACACGAGAGGAAGCGTAAAAAAACGGCCAGCATCCTGCGGCCAGCATTTCAGTACTGGCAGAGAAAACAAATCCGGTTCTTTTTCGATTACCTGCTGACAGTTTCCTTTACGAAAGCTCCGGCGGGGAAACACATGCAAAAGCCGAAGCAACCGGGGAATACTTTTTACCAGACCGGAAACAGAAAGATAATTCTCCAGATTCAGGTATTTCTCTATTTCCCTTCCAATGTCATCCAGGTTGTCCGCTCCAAGTGCCATGCTCATACGCTTTTCGCTGCCCATTACATTCATTGCCACAGGATAATCATAACCCTCCGCATTTTGGAATAATAAAGCCGGTCCCTGCGCTTTGCTGACTCTGTCCGCCACCTCCGTCATTTCCAGTTCCGTAGATACCGGAACATCTATCTTTATTAATTCATTGTGCTCTTCCAGTTTTCTCAGGAAACTTTGCAGATTGCGATATGCCATTGAATGACCTCCTCTTTGTATCGCTTAATTATGGAAATTAATAAAATCACAATATGTTACACTATTATAACTCATTTTTGTGCTTTTGGCTCAGTATTTTTAATGTGGTTTTCAGAAACACCCAAGTATATACTTCACACAAAGATATCCCTCAACAGACCGGTCATCAGACCTTCTATTGAGGGATAAATAATATAATATTTATATGACCAGGAACCCGAATGTTACGAACTTAAGGCAGAATATTCCCCGCCGCGCGATAAATGTCATACCACTCCTGACGAGTCAAATAAATATCTGCTGCCTTTATACAATCTTTTAACCGCTCGGGATTCATTGTTCCTGTTACAGGCTGCATATGTGCAGGATGACGCAGGATCCAGGACAACGCGATCGTGGTGTTCGTCACTTCATATTTAGCGGCAATTTCATTAATCTTGGCATTCAGCTCCGGGAACTTCTCATTATCTAAGAAAACACCTTCAAAAAATCCGTATTGGAAAGGTGACCACGGCTGTATTGTGATATCGTTCAAACGGCAGAAATCTAATATACTTCCATCGCGGTTAACTGCCGTCTCATCCAGCATATTGACATGGATACCCGATGAAATCATAGTGGCATGGGTGATGCTCAACTGCAGTTGGTTTGCCACGATAGGCTGATTCAACGATTTTTGAAGCAGCTGTATTTGCATAGGATTGTGATTGGATACACCAAAGTTTCGAACCTTTCCACTGCTATAGAGCTTATCAAATGCCTCGGCAACTTCTTCCGGCTCAACCAATGCATCCGGACGATGCAGGAGAAGAACATCCAAATAATCGGTTTTCAGGCGTTTTAAGATTCCATCTACCGACTCTAATATATGCTCCTTGGAAAAATCAAAGGTATTCTCCACCTTCCTGATTCCACACTTGGATTGCAGGATAATCTTTTCGCGCACAGTATCGTTCATATGAATGGCGTCCGCAAATATTTCTTCGCTTGCTCCCCTGCCATAGACATCGGCATGATCAAAAAAATTAGCACCGTCCTCTAAAGCGGTCTGCACCAAATGCTCAGCATCTTTTTTATTCAGATCTTTCATGCGCATACAGCCGACCGCAATCACCGGCACTTGTAAATTCGATTGTCCTAATTTCATAGTTTTCATAATCGTTTTTCTCCTTTTATATTATGTTTTATTTAGCGAGCTTATAAATTTCAAGCACATCCTGCCAGTACAGTTTCTTCAAGTTGCCAAGAGGCTGCTCGGCGCCATAAGTTTCTCCCGTTGCTTTTTTTGCCATCACTTCCAGTTTACTTTCGTCAATGCCAAGCTCCGAAAGGGTAGATGGAAGCCCCATTTTCTTATAGAAACCGCGCAGACGTGCAATACCTTCCATCACAATGGCGTCGGGATCGCGGTAGCTGCCTTCCACTCCCATTACATTTACCGCAAACTGGACGAACATGTTAGCATTCGTCTTATAAACGTACTGCATCCAGGCGGGAGTCAATACGGCCAGTCCGGCACCATGAGCTACATCATAGATAGCACTAAGCTCGTGCTCCATACCGTGGCAGGCCCAATCCTGTTCACGGCCAAGTCCCAGCAAATCATTATGGGCTATTGTTCCTCCAAATCCAACCTGGCACCATGCATCATAGTCGCGAACATCCGAAAATACACGCACAGCATTTTTCATAATAGTTCTCAGCGTTGTCTCACATAATCCGTCTGTCAAATCAGTATGCACCGTATTTGTAAAATAACGCTCAAAGATATGACTCATCATATCAGCTACACCGTTTGCTATTTGATTTTTGGGCAATGTAAAGAACAATTCCGGATTCATGACACTGAGCAAAGGGCGCAGATGAACACTTCCATACCCAAGCTTCATCTGTTTCTCCTCGTTAGTAACTACCGTACCGTTGCTGGACTCGCTGCCTGCCGCCGGGATCGTCAGAATCGTTGCAACCGGCAGCGCTTTTGTAATCGGTTTTTGCTGTTCATAGAGCTCCCATACATCACCTTCGCAGCATACGCCCATGGCGATGGCTTTCGCCGAATCAATGACGCTGCCTCCGCCCACAGCGAGAATCAAATCTACACCCTCTTTTCTGCAAAGGGCGATCCCTTCACGGACCAGAGATACCCGGGGATTGGGAACCACACCTCCAAGCTCAACAAATTCCAGATCACTTTCTTTCAAGGAGGCAGTTACCGCATCATACAAGCCGCTTTTTTTAATACTGGTCCCGCCGAAGTGAAGCAACACCTTCTTGGCATGGGGCTGTAACAAAGTACCGATTTCCTTGTGTGTATCCCTGCCGAATAAAATACGTGTAGGGATGTGTAAATCAAAATTCAACATCACATATATTCCTTCCTGCGAAATATTTTAAAAAGTAGCCAAATCCGGATTCTGAGAATACCCGCAGCATCCCTTTAAATCTGAAATAACCTGAACATCCTGTTCGGAAAGTTCAAAATCAAAAATATCGGCATTCTCTCTTATGTGGGATTCCGATACTGCCTTAGGCAGAGGTAAATATCCCTTCTGCAGACTCCACCGGATCCCTATCTGTGCAATAGTTTTCCCATATTTTTGCGCAATAGCCTGCATATCAGGCACTTCAAAAAGCTGCCCTGTTCCGAGAGGGCTATACGCCTCCAATACGATATTACGTTCCTTACAATAGCTCACAACCTCATCCTGTGTATCTCCGGGGCAAAGACGTATTTGATTTACCATGGGTTCAATCGTTGCGGTTTTCATAAGCTCATCTATATGACGGGGATGAAAATTACTGATTCCTATGGCGCGTATACGGCCAGTCTTATATAATTCTTCAAAGGCTTTCCATGTTCCTGCATTCGCCGACTGCCATTCGTTTCTGAATTTAATCGGGTTGGGCCAATGAATCAAATATAAATCCAAATAATCCATATCCAGATTTTTCATCGTCTGTTCAAATGCTCTCATTGTATTTTCATAACCATGTTCCGGGTTTTGCAGCTTACTGGTAATAAAAATCTCATCTCTGCTGATGCCGCTTTGCTTTACCGCAATGCCGACACTCTCCTCATTGCCATACCCTGCCGCGGTGTCAATATGACGATAACCTGATCCAAGGGCATTTTTCACAGCAGATACCGCAGACTCTCCATTTGGTATCTGATATGTGCCGAACCCTACACATGGGATTTTCACTCCATTATGTAATTCGTAACCATCTCTTAGTGATTTCATTCCAGAACCTCCTTAAATTTATATTGATAAATAGCTAAATATAACGTATGATGAAATTATAAACCTTAACGTTAACTTCAAGTCAATATAAAAAAGTAAAATATAGTATAAATATTGTTACTGTTCACACAGCAGCTTAACACTTGCTGTTAAGCTGCGTAAGAACGTGATTCAGGAGATGATTTCTGCTTCGCGAAGCGAATTTAAATGCAAAAAGTTTGCATTGCAGAACATCATGGGTTGCTGTGAACGGAGTGAACAGTAACATAAATATTTGGAGGAGAACTTTTATGGACTATTCTATCAAGCAAGTATCGGAAAAAACAAATTTAAAGGCGCATGTCTTACGCTATTATGAAAGAGAAGGCTTACTGCCCTTCGTAAAACGAAGCGAAAGCGGGATACGGCACTATTCGGAGGATGATCTGGAATGGCTCGGATTAATCTGCTGCCTGAAGAATACCGGTATGTCCATAAAGCAAATAAAAGATTTTGTCAAGCTGAGTATGGAAGGCGAAGTCACTTTAAAGCAGCGATGTGATATGCTGCAGGAACACAAAAAAAATGTAGAGGAAAAATTGGAGGAAATGCAAAAGCATTTACTGAAGGTTTCTCATAAGATCGAATATTTTACTTCTCAATATCAAAAATACAGCGCCGCTACTTCTTCTAAGTCATAAAGTCGCCCCGCAAACTTCCGAGCAGGCTTACGCCTGCTCTTATTTTATATAATAGGATGATGTTGGGGTCAAATACCCCCCCTTTAGTACCTTGAAAATTACACACATTTATTTTTTGACGCTTTCTGTTATAATGAATATAGCAGAAAGGCGGTGTTTTAATGGCATTCCATACCAATAGTTCACAACAATACTCGTTAACAGATATCACAAATACATTAACAACTCGTGAGAAAAAAGCAATGGAAAACTCATGGGCTAAAATCTTTGCGGAAGAGATTTTTCCCTTTATAGATGAAGGACGTTTTCATGTGCTTTACTCAACCAGAACCCAATGTCGATCCAATACACCAGTGAATATCTGCGTAGGCGCACTTATTATTAAAGAACTGTTCCAAATTTCCGACGATGAAGTTGTAGAAAATCTAATGCTTGACCCAAGATATCAGTATGCATTGCATACCACCAGTTATGAAGAACAGCCTCTAAGTGATAAAACACTTTCTCGTTTTAGAAAACGCTGCTATGATTACGAGTCTGCTTATGGAACGAACTTAATGCATGAATGCGTAGCAGACTTAAGCAGTAAGATTGCTAAGATGATGAATATAAATCCCCGCATGAAGCGAATGGATTCTCTGATGATTGAAGCAAACATCAAAAACCTTAGCCGTGCAGAGCTACTTTATACCTGTGTAGCAAAACTTGTAGCATACATTCACAAGGAAAACAGAAATGATATACTGGAAGGTTTGGAGCATTACTATAATCCAAATGATTTCAACCAAACATTTTACTACAATGACAGCACTGGGACGGACGAGCGCATCCATTCTATTCTCTGTGATGCAGAAAAACTATTGGAGTTATGCAATTCTGACTATGATGAGATTACGGAGTATCAACTTTTAATAAGATGCCTTTCTGAACAAACAGTCGTTCAGAATTCAGTAAGAAAGCTTCGTAACAAAGAAGATGGTGGATTTTCTTCATCCATGCTTCAAAATCCAGCTGATCCAGATGCAACCTATCGTGAAAAAGCTGGTAAGAAACATCGGGGCTATGTGGCAAATTTCGAAGAATCAGTCGGTGAAAACGGTTCTGTAGTTACGGATTATCAATTCGAACCCAATACTTATAGTGACAGTCAGTTTCTCAAAGATCATTTACAACAAACAGAATCACAAAAGGAAACTACAATCCTTATTACAGATGGCGCGTATAGTGGAGCAGAGAACACAAGTCTGGCAGCCGCTAAAAATATCCGATTGGTTACCACTGATTTAACCGGAAAAGAGGTACCAGATATTTATGCTGATTTCGAAATGAATAAAGAAGGCACCCGAATCCTGAAATGTCCGGCTGGATATTCTCCGAAAAGCTGCTGCTGTTCTAGTAGCAATGGGCATGTGCATGCATCCTTTATAAAGGAACTCTGTCTAGGCTGTCCGCATAAGGATGAATGTAGAGTTAAAGTATATAAAAATGTCTGTTCAGTGGACCTATCTGCTACCGCACAATATCGTGCCAAAACACGACGTTACATGAAAACTGACGAATTCAAGGCATTCGCTCGACTACGCAACGGGGTTGAGACCATTCCTTCTATTTTGAGAAGTCAGTATCAGGTAGATCGTATGGCTGTCCGTGGAAAAATCCGGAGTGGATTTTTCTTTGGATGCAAAATTGCAGCATTGAATGTACGTAAGCTATTGACTTTCCGAAATGGCTTGGGACATTATGCGCAAAATCCATTGTTAGCCAGTTAATATATTGAAAAGCCAGGATTACTTAGTGATAATTAACGATTTACCCTTTTTGAATAATGTTTTTAAAAATATGTGTGAAATTTTCAAGGTGCTAAAGAATTGGGGGAATAAAAATCCTAAATTGACCCCAACATCATAGGATTAGGGTGTCAAAAGGTCCTTTTTAAAATATTCGAGGCAATATGCCCAAAACAAAAAGAACGACTGCGCCTATGAAAATATTTAGAAGTTCTTTCTCTGGACATTTGTTTTCTGTTATGTTTGGCAGGGATGGACTGAGAATTAGAACTTCTTATATATTGGAATTCGGTGCGGGAGTCTTTTTGCTTTGGGCATATTGTCAAGAGACGTTCGCAAAAAGGACCTTTTGACATATGTAACACTTTTCACCAATCATCATAAATTAGTCAAGGGAAACGTTATTTCCCATCCCTAACAATTCTTACAGTCAATTCATTGATTTTTAAAAACCGCTTGCAGTTTTTATATTTTAGGTATATAATTTAATTAAATTTAGGTATGCCTAAATACATTGTTGCATCTTAAGCCAAATTCATACGGATTGTTTATTCAAAACGGAGGAAGAAAAAAATGACACCAAATAAAGAGGATTATTTAAAAACCATTTATAAACTTGGCGGAATGGAGGAGTTAGTGAACAATAAGCAGATTGCGGAAACCTTGCAGATCGCGCCTGCCTCCGTTACGGAGATGCTCGGCAAGCTGAAGCGGGAAGGGCTTATTCATTATGAGCCCTATAAGGGTTCCCGTCTGACAGCGGAAGGAATGAGCGCTGCTATTTCACTGGTGCGCGGGCACCGGCTCTGGGAGGTATTTCTGATGCGCCATCTTGGTTATACATGGAGTGAGGCTCATGAAGATGCGGAGCTGCTGGAGCACATTACGCCTTCCCGCCTGACTTCCCGGCTGGATAAATTCTTGAATTATCCGGCGTACTGCCCACATGGCAGCGAGATTCCTCATTCTGACGGCGAGATCCACCACCACCCTCTGCAGACCCTGGATCTGCTTCCCGTCGGTACCGTCTCTCATATCCGGCGTGTAACAGAGGAAAAGGAATTGCTGGACTATTTACAGGAAGCAGGTATCACCATAGGGAGCCCCGTTCGCATTGTAGAGGCTGCCGCATATGAAGGACCGCTTACCCTTGATCTGGACGGAAAACACGTTCAGATTAGTTACAAAGCCGCCCGTCAAATCTATATAGACCGGACGGAAGATTGATCACACAAAAAAATTATAAGGAGGATTCACATGAACAATAAGATTAAAAGCCTTCTTGGCACAGTTCTAAGTTTGACATTATTACTTGCGGGCTGCTCAGCTCCCGCAGAAAGCGCAGAGTCAGGGACGGATAAATTGAATGTAGTCGCTACTACTACCATGCTGACCGATCTGGCAGAGGAAATCGGAGGCGAACGCATCACTGCCAATGGTCTTATGGGACCCGGCATCGATCCTCATCTGTATCAAGCCAGTGCAGGAGATGTTTCTCTGATGCAGAAAGCAGATGTTGTAGTATATAACGGTTTGCATCTCGAAGGGAAAATGGGTGAAATATTTGAAAATCTGTCCACCCAGGGTTCTACTGTCATTTGTATTGAAAATGGACTGGATGAATCTATGCTTCTGGCCTGGGAAAACGACAGTTCGGTCCATGATCCCCATATTTGGTTTGATGTTTCCCTATGGAAGCAAGCGGCAAAAGCTGTTGCGGAGGGGCTGACTCAGGCTGATCCGGAAGGAAAAGCAGATTATGAAGCCAATTTAGAATCTTATTTGAAAGAGTTGGATGAAACGGATACATACATCCGCAATCGTGTGACGGAGCTGCCGGAATCACAGCGAGTACTGGTTACCGCTCATGATGCATTTCAATATTTCGGCAAAGCATACGGATTTGAAGTGAGGGGCCTGCAGGGAATCAGCACCGACGCAGAGGCGGGCACGTCCGATGTGAGTGCTCTGGCAGATTTCATTGTAGAAAGACAAATCAAGGCAATCTTTGTGGAATCCTCCGTACCGCCTAAGACCATTGAAGCCTTGCAAGCCGCAGTAAAAGCAAAAGGCTTTGATGTCGCCATAGGCGGAGAGTTGTATTCCGACTCCCTGGGAGGCGCAGATTCAGGAGCCGAAACTTACATTCTGACCGTAAAAGCAAATATTGATACGATTGTGGATGCTTTAAAATAGTGGGAGGAAAAATTATGAAAATACAACAAAATTATGCAGTGGAGGTAGAGGACCTTACGGTAGCTTATGACGCCAAGCCGGTGCTTTGGGATATCGACTTGAAGATCCCAAAAGGCAAATTGATGGCAGTAATAGGCCCTAACGGAGCAGGTAAGACGACCTTGATAAAAGCTATGCTGGGACTTTTGAAGCCGGTTACCGGAGCGGTTCACTTTCTTGACGGAAACGGCGGTATACGGACCCTGAAAAACCAGATTGGTTATGTGCCTCAAAGCGGCAGTGTAGACTGGGATTTCCCGGCTACGGTACAGGATGTTGTCCTGATGGGATGCTACGGCAAGCTGGGATGGATTCGCCGCCCCCGCAAATCAGATATAGAACTGACAAAACAAACACTGGCAAAGGTAGGCATGCAGGATTATGCTTCCAGGCAAATCAGCCAGCTCTCCGGCGGTCAGCAGCAGCGAGTATTTCTCGCCCGTGCTTTAGCCCAGGAGGCTGAAGTCTACTTTATGGATGAACCTTTTAAGGGTGTTGATGCCCAAACGGAAAAGGCCATCGTTGCCCTTCTAAAGGAGTTGAAAGATCAAGGCAAAACCGTAGTGGTTGTCCACCATGATTTACAGACGGTTCCGGATTATTTCGACTGGGTAACCCTGATCAATCTTCGCGTAGTTGCAAGCGGACCTGTGGAGGAGGTATTCCATGAAGAAAATCTGAAGAAAACCTATCACAACTGCGCCGCTCTTCTAAGGAGTGTGGTGTGATATGAACAGTGTAATTGCTTTGTTTTCAGACTATACCTTTCAAACGGTCGCTCTGGGTTCCGCTCTTTTGGGACTGATCAGCGGAGTGTTGGGCAGCTTTGCAGTCTTGAGAAAGCAGAGCCTTTTGGGAGACGGGATATCGCATTCTGCGCTGCCCGGTGTGGTCATGGCTTTTGTTCTATTGGGAAGCAAAAATACGGAAATTCTGCTGTTAGGCGCTCTTATTTCCGGTCTGCTGGCAACGCTGTTCATTGTCAGCATTGTGAGATATACCCGTGTGAAGTTTGACAGCGCCCTCGCTCTGGTCATGTCTGTCTTTTTCGGATTGGGCCTGGTAATGCTCACCTATGTACAGAAGATTCCTAACTCCAACCAAGCCGGACTCAAACGCTTTATTTTCGGGCAGGCATCCACACTTTTGCAGCGGGATATCCTCCTGATGGTAATCTGCGGCCTGCTGCTTCTGACACTGGTACTTTTGTTCTGGAAGGAATTCAAGCTCTTTACCTTTGATGCCGATTTTGCCCAGAGTCTTGGCTTTTCACCCAAAAGGCTGAATCTGCTGCTGTCGTTTATGATCGTACTGGCAATCATTATAGGATTGCAGGCTGTAGGCGTGATCCTTATGAGTGCCATGCTGATCACCCCCGCCGTTGCCGCCCGTCAGTGGACGAATAAACTGTGGATCATGGTAATGCTCTCAGCGCTGTTCGGAGCCGTATCGGGCGTTATCGGTACTGCTGCCAGTTCTCTCGTGCCAAAGCTGCCCACGGGCCCGGCTATCGTGATTTGTATCAGCACCATAGTAGTCATCAGCGTCCTGTTTGCACCGGGCAGAGGGATACTGCACCGGATTTATGTGCGAAGGAGAAATAGAATTTTGTATAAACTGGAAGGAGGTAAGCCGGATGTCCCCTCAAATTGAAATTCAAATCATTGCTGTCATTGTGGCGGTAGCTTGTGCTCTTCCCGGAGTTTTTCTGGTACTCCGTAAGATGTCTATGATGTCTGACTCCATTACCCATACGATACTGTTAGGGATAGTGCTTGCTTTTTTCGTCACCTATGACCTTTCCTCCCCACTGCTCATTGCGGGTGCGGCGTTAATGGGTGTTATGACCGTCTGGCTGACGGAAATGCTGAGCCGGACCCGGCTCCTGGCAGAAGATGCTGCCATCGGTGTGGTTTTTCCGCTGCTCTTTTCCATCGCCATCATCCTGGTTACCCGCTACGCAGGTTCCGTTCACCTGGATACCGATTCAGTGCTTTTGGGAGAGCTGGCCTTCGCCCCCTTCGACCGCATGGTCATCGGCGGCAAAGACATTGGTGCGAAGGCAATCTACACAACCGGGATACTGTTACTGATCAATCTTAGCGCCATTATTATATTCTTTAAGGAATTGAAGGCAGCGACCTTTGATCCCATGCTCGCCGCGGTATTGGGTTTCTCTCCGGCATTGATGCACTATGGCTTAATGACGCTTGTATCCCTGACTACCGTCGGCGCATTTCAGGCGGTGGGCTCGGTGCTGGTCGTAGCCTTTATGATCGGACCTCCGGTAACGGCTTATTTGCTGACGGACGATCTCAAACATATGCTGATCTTAAGCGGCGGGATCGGAGCCGTCAACGGCATCCTCGGTTATCAGGCCGCAACAATGTTTGATGTCTCCATCGCCGGCAGCATGGCAGTGGTGACCGGATTGGTTTTTCTGGCCGTTTTTATTTTTGCTCCCCGCAGAGGACTGATTGGTTCATTGCTCAGACGCAAGACACAGAAAATTGAGTTTGCTAAAACAATGCTTCTTTTTCACCTGTTTAACCATGAGTCCAGTGCTGAAGAAGATTCAAAAGCAGGCGTTAATACTATACCGGCACATCTGCACTGGACGGTCGAATTCACATCAAAAATTATCAAGTTATTAGAGCATGAAGGCTACATTAAGCTGTCAGACGGTTTAACAAAGCTGACAGACGAAGGTCGCAGTGCAAGCATTCATAATTATAACTCACTTTTCTCAAAATAATATTTCTATCAAAAAAGTCAGTGCCTTTTTTAATTCAAGAAAGGCACTGGTTTATTTTTTGCTTACATGTAATTTTCCGGTAAAGGGCAAATCAGGGGAACAGGCCGGCCGACCCCGTCAATTTTTTAAGAGTAAAATAGCTAAGCCGCAGCTTGTCGGCAAGCAGATACAAAAGGAGCAGGAAAACAGCGCTGACAATTATCGTAGACAGCTCATATCCCGCATAGAAATTGAGGATGTACTTATCAAATATCATAATATTAAATAACGGTGGTTTGTGGTTTCATCCTTGTGTCCCCTTTTAAGCTCTCTTTTTACATAGCCGCCCGTCCCGTCTAATTATGATTGGGAAAGGCCCTGCTTTTATTCTGCAGGATAATGAAGGTATTGGGAGTTTCCTCTCTCCAATCAGGAATATACAGCATTCCGTTCCAATAGTCCATACCGCATATTTTCTCAAAGCCGGCCCTCTTACCGTCGGCTGTTGTATTGCTCGCATCCGCTACGGTCGTAATGATATTCGTACCGGCCTGAATAACCCTAATCGCCCGGTTATATGTATCTCCGATGATTATGTTATTCTTTTCATCCACCGACAAAGACCAGGGACCGTCGAATACTTCCGCCGGATCGGCCCCGGCCCCAAGGCGGGCATATCGTGCATCGCCGCCGTCGCCGCAATATCCGCCTGTTCCGTCCCCGCAAATTGTAGTCACTGTTTTGGCCTCAGGGTCAATCTTGCGGACCGCATAGTTTCTGCTGTCAAGAACATAAAGATTTCCGTCAGCCCCCAATCTCATATCATATATCCAGTGGAAGGACGCCTGATGAAAAGGTACTGTTCCTTTTTGAAATCCTGCTTCCTTTTTTCCTATCGTTTCAATCAGCGTACCATCATAGCTGAAATGAAAAATCCGGAATCCCCTGACGTCATTTACCCATATATCATCGTTATGGTCATAGATACAATTCCCTATATCGACAATTCCGGCTTCCTCCTTATCAATAAGGGCAGTGAAACAGTTCGTGGATAAGTCCATTTGATATATGTACCTATCTTCGGAAACAAGCAGGGTATTATGCTGAAATGCCCTTGAAATATATTTAGGCTGTGTCAGCGAAACGCTAAAGTGCACGGGAGCAAGTTCCGGGTCTGTGGCTCCTGCCGTCCATGCAGCGCCGCCATCGTCAAGTAATCCTATAAAGTTTCTGTGATATTCTGCGATATAGCAGGCACCGGTATAATCATGAAACCCAAACTGCGGCAATCCGTTTATTATCTTCTGCTCCCCATAATCAATGACATCGACCACATGCCACACAGACGAAGTATGAGATTCTCCGTATCTGCTCTCATCATTATTTATTTTATCCATGAACATTCCCTCCTTTTTGAAGAGTATAACAAAAAGAATATGACAATAGCATGTCATATTCTCTTTATAAGAAGATAACTTAATATCCCAGCTGCTTCGCCACAATAATTACCTTTATCCTATCCTTAACAAACTGTCTTGTTATGGTCACAAAATCATTGCATATCCTATCCGGACTTTTACAATCCACACAATGCCCCAGCTTAGTGCATGGCGTGTCCTTCCCTAACCTCTTCGCATCAATAGGCGCGGCATAATTTCTAACCCTTCTTTCCGCCTCTTCGAGATTTTTAACCAGTTTATTTATTCCGGCAACTATTATGACTTGCTTCGGTCCATATATCATTGGGGCCACTCTGCTTCCATTCCCGTCGATGTTATAAAGTTCTCCCTCTTCCGTCAAAGCATTCGTGCTGCAAAGGAACGTGTCTGCCGAGAAATTCTGTATATAAATCTGCCGTTTTTCTTCGCTCGTAATTCCGTCCCTGTATTTATCCAGGAAAATATAGTTTCCTTCGCGCAGAAAATCTAAAACTCCGGTTTCCAGAAGAGTAATGGAATCGCCTGTTCCAACAACAGAATCCTCCTGAATGAATTCTTTTAATATTTCTATTAATTCCTCTTCATCCTTTACAAAGATTCCTTTCATATTATGCTTTTCTAATCCGTTTATCACTTTTTCAACTTGTTTATTTATAAACCATGAAATATTTCCATCCATGTATTATCGCCCTTCCGTCGCAGTAATTTTCGTTTTTCACGACTGTTTCTTTCTTCAGACAATTGTATCATCTTTCGGGAATTCCCCAAACAGCTCCATATTGTCGCTAAGCCAATGAATCAGGATCGACAGAAATTGCTCAGGCTGCTCAATTTGCAGGTTATGGCCCGCACGGTTGAGTACAGCAAACGTGGCATTAGGGTAGATATCCATGAGCCTGAATTGATCGCGCCATCCAACCTCGGTATCCTGTCTGCCTGTGAGTATCAGACACGGTGCTGCAAAAGGCCTTTCCAGTTCATCCGCGTCAAAAGAAAATGCTCCGTCCAGCGACTGGAGAAAATGGGTGTTCTGGTGCTGCAGTGCCTCCAATATATCATCACGGAAGCGGTTCCAGACGTTTTCAGTAAGTATTACATTTAAATATTCAAAACTTGCCCTGTCCTGCGCACTGAGCGTACTCAAAAAGGCCTCGTCCTTTTCCATCACGCGCAGCGGCTCCACATTCCCCTGACGATTTCCGGGAATGATGAGCGGACAAAGCAGTATGAGTCCGGCGATTTGAGATGCACGCTGCCTTACCATGCCCCGGGCCAGATATCCGCCGTACGACTCACCCATAAGCAGAAAACGCTGCCCTGGTATCAGTTCGTCCAAAAGCGCCGCCAATGCATCCAAAACGTGATCGGACGTGCGGATATGCGGCGCCGCCGGCGACCGGCCCATACCCGGCAAATCGATATAAATCCGCTGAACAGGCATAGGATACCCGGCAAGCATAGGCTCTATACAGTGGGATAGTATACGGCGGTCCACCCCCCATCCATGCAGCATCACAAGCGGAAGCCCTTCGCCGTAAACTTCATAATACAAATCACTTTTATCGATAGTTCCCATATCTCTTCCCCTTCCCGTTTAGATATTATATATTATTATATACCAAACAGACATTCGATGCAATATACTAAGGACGTGCTATCCAATAAGAATTAGGGTGTCAAAAGGTCCTTTTTAAAAATATTCGAGTCAATATGCCCGAAACAAAAAGAAAGACTGTGCCTATGAAAATATTTAGAAGTTCTTTCTCTGGACATTTGTGCCATAACAGAAAACAAAACTGTTTGAGCGCAGCGAGTTTTTTGTTTTCTGTTATGTTTGGTTCAAATGGACTGAGAATTAGAACTTCTTATATATTGGAATCCGGCGCAGGAGTCTTTTTGTTTTGGGCATATTGTCCAGAGACGTTCGCAAAAAGGACCTTTTGACATCCTAATCCTATAAGACAACAAAAATGAGCCGAAACGGCCCATTTTCAAGTACGAATATATAAAATAAATGTTTTTAATATTTACCTCTGATTCGGATTTATATAACAAACTGTTCCATATATCTTTTGCTCAGCTTAAGACTCTTTATAATATTTCCTCTCGTTCCTTCAAAGGCCCTGTCCTCGACTTCTATGCAGGAATAGCCGTCATATCCTACGTCGGACAATGCACTGACATATTTTCCCCAATCCACATCACCCAGTCCCGGGAGCTTCGGCGACATATAAGCGAGCGGATATGCCATGCTTCCTACTTTCTCCAGGCGATCTTTATACAGCTTAATGTCTTTATAATGCACATGAAATATCTTGTCCGCAAACTCATAAATAGGCTTAATATAATCGATCATCTGCCAAACGAAATGGGAAGGGTCATAATTGATTCCCAAATAATCGCTGGGTATCAGCTCGAACATTTTTCTCCAAATCTCAGGTGTGGAAGCAAGATTCTGCCCACCCGGCCACTGCTCCGGGCCAAATAACATGGGACAATTTTCGATTGCAATTTTCACCTTGTTTTCTTCTGCAAATGCCATAATCGGTTTCCATATATCCGCGAATATATTCAGATTCTCTTCTACGGTTTTATGTTGGTCTCTGCCGATAAAAGTAGTTACCATATTTACGCCTAACTTTGCACTGAACAAAATAATCTGTTTCAGATGGGCGATATTTGCCTCTCTCTTTTCCAGATTGCCGTCCAGCGTATTCGGATAGAACGCTAAAGAAGAAATTTCAATAGATTTATTTCCGCAATAGTCCTTAATATAGTCTATATAGCTATCCTCCGTACGATTAACATCTATATGGCTGACTCCCGCATATCTCCTTTCCGCCTTGCCGTTTGGCCAGCAGGCAACCTCCACACAGGAAAATCCCAGCTCTGCCGCCGTATCTATCATTTCTTCAAAGCTGTCTTTTTCAAGAATTGCGCTTACAAATCCTAATTTCATATTTATTGCTCCTTTCAAAGCCCGGTAATTTCTTATCTCTCTATTTGAACGGTTCTGCCTGTCCTTGAGCTCTCCACACAGGCAAAAACCGCTTCCATTGCGTTCAGCGCAGTCTGTCCGTTCAACTCGGGTTCCCTTCCTGTCCTTAACGCATCCGCAAACATATCTATGACACCTGACGTTGTCTGATTATCGTTTGTCTGGATTTTATCTATACAATATTTAACCGTCTCTCCGTCTTTCATTTCCAATATAATTGAATAATCGGGATCGCTGTATATCTTCATTACTCCTTCTGTTCCATAGATGACCGTGGAATTATTCTCATTCCCGTAACAGGTCCACCCTGCCGTCATCGTTCCCACGATGCCGCTTTGCATCTTGTAAATACAAAAAGCATTATCATCTACGCCTATCTTGTTGCCGGATGCGTCCGTTTTTTCCAATGTAGTCAGAACGGCTGTGGCTTCCGTTACTTTTTCTCCTGTCAGATATTGGATCAGATCCGTTTTATGTATTCCCAAATCAGCCATAGCTCCCAGGACAGCCTTGGATTTATCGAAAAACCAGGTGTTTTTCCCTGCGTCTATACTCCATGTCTCCGGTCCTTTATGGACGAACATCGCCTGAAAGGTGATTACCTTTCCTATTGTTCCGGCATCTATCAGCTCCTTTGCTTTTCCATGAGCCTTTGTCAGACGCTGATTATGTCCGATCATCAGTATTCTCCCTGTTCTCTCCGATGCCTCTACCATTGCCTTGCACTCCTCCAGAGTCATTGCCATAGGCTTCTCACAAAGAACGTGCTTTCCCGCTTCCAGTGCCTTTATCGTAATTTCCGCATGAACATGATTCGCGGCACATACGCTTACCGCATCGATTTGAGGATTCTTCAGCATCTCTTCATAGGAATCGTAAGCAATTCCTCCATGCACATTCGCCAAAGCTTCCGCTCTTTCCCTGCTTACATCGTAAAATCCCGCTATCTTTACGTCATTCAGCGCCGTGTATTCCGGTATATGTCTGACCTGTGCGATTTTTCCGCATCCGATAATACCAATATGAAACATATATCCTTCCTCCTTTAGTTTTTATTCAGTAAATTTACCCTTAACGCGCTGATACCAAGGGCAATGATTATAATAGCTCCGGAAGCAATTTCCTGAAGATACGGATTAACTCCCAGAATATTAAGAACATTGGATATCAATCCCATAAGAAGTACACCAAAAAAAGTACCTATAATGTTTCCTTTGCCGCCGCTGATAGGAACACCGCCTATTACCACCGCTCCCATCGCCTGCAGTTCCATGCCCGCACCCGATGACGGAAGCGCCGACCCGACTCTTGACAGCAAAAGGACAGCTGCCACGCCCACGAAAAAACCATTCAACACAAAAAATATCAATTTATTCCCGGTAACGCTTATTCCCGCGAGAAATGCGGATTTCTCATTGCAGCCAATGGCAAACAGCCTTCTGCCGATTTGTGTATATTTTAAAATGACATGTACGATGACATAACCGATCAGACTGATCATAAATATTAACGGTATTATATTTAAGACCTTTGTTTTGCTTAAAAAGCCGAATTCTCCATATACGGTACGAATCACACCTTTTGTTATGAAAAGTGCGGCTCCCGTATAGACACTCGTAGTTGCCAATGAAATGATAAAGGACGGTGCCTTAAACAGTATTGCTAATATTCCGTTTAACAGAGTACACAGCATGCTCACCAGAATGCCTGCTGCCGACGCAGCAAATCCGTTCACTCCCGCGTTGATTAAAATTGCCGTAATACAGCAGGTGAGCCCGATAATAGCACCTACCGAAATATCAAAATTTCCCGAAATTATTATAATAGACGCCCCGGCTGCCACAAGCCCCAAAACAGCAATCTGCTCAAAGATATTCATAATATTGTTCACCATCAAAAATCTGGGATTTATGATTGCCGTTATTGCAGAAATCAGTAAAATAACCATTAAAAGAATCAGCCATTGCGACCTGAGTAATGTTTGTTTAATCTTTATATTCATTGTCTGTCTCCTTTTCCCGTTCGCCCGTTTCCTCTACTCCCATATAGGCCTTTAAGAGCTTGTCCTCAGTCACTTCTCTTGCCTTAAAAACATGTGTCAGTTCTCCGTCTTTCATTACACCGATCCGATCGCTCATAGACAGTAACTCCGGCATATTGGAAGAGACCATAATAATAATCTTACCCTGCTTGGCCAGTCCCTCCATAAGCCGGTATATTTCCTCCCTGGCTCCTACATCCACGCCTTTGGACGGTTCATCGAAAATGTATATATCCCCCTGCATGGAAATCCATCTGGAAATTACTACCTTCTGCTGATTTCCGCCGCTGAGTTTCCCTACCTCATGTTGTTGGTCGAAGACCTTAATGTCCAGTTGTCCGATCTGCTCCCCAACAAGCTTCGATTCCTCTTTCAAGCTTAAAAAGAACTTGTTTTCGTTTCTGGTAATAGAAATATTTTCTTTTACAGAGCGCTCCAAAAAAAGGCCTTCGCCTTTTCTGTCTTCCGAGACATAACATATTCCTCTTTCAATTGCATTTTTAGGGCTTGCGGGCGTTATTTCCTTCCCATCCAGATAAAGCTTGCCCGACTCCTGTCTGTCAGCACCGAATAGCATTCTGACCAACTCAGTCCGTCCGGCGCCCACCAGGCCGCCCAGGCCAAATATTTCGCCTCTCGATACCGAAAAACTCACATTTTTCACCAGACCGTTTCCGCTGTAGCTTTTTATCTCCAAGGCATTGTCACTTTTATCAAAATTCCCCTTTTGATAGAAGTTTGACGCGTCTCTGCCGACCATATCCTTTATCAGCTGTTCCTGCGTTGTTTCTTTTAACACGCGTTCGCATATACTGTGCCCGTCTTTCAACACGAGAGCACGGTCTCCCACTCGATATATTTCCTCAAAATAATGTGATATATAAATAATTCCAATTCCGTCTTTTTTCAACTGACCGATAAGCTGCATCAATGATGCCGTCTCCTCTTCCCCCAGCGATGCGGTGGGCTCGTCCATAATAATAACTTTCGCTTCTTTATACAGCGCTTTCGCGATCTGCAGGTTTTGTTTCTGTCCGGGAGACAAATCTTCCACCATAGCATCGGGGCGGATCCGAATCTTAAGACGGTCGAGCAGTTGCTCCGTAATCTTTTCCTGCTCCCTCCGGTTAATGAAGATTCTGCCGAATTTGATTTCTGATCCTTGAAAAATATTGTCGGAAACAGTCAGTGTATCTACCAGATCCACATCCTGATAAATCGTTGCTATTCCAAGCTTAATAGCCTCCGACGGCTGCATCTTGTCATAATGCTTATCGAATAACACAATTTCTCCACTATCCGGTTTCTCAGCCCCCGATAAGATTTTGATCAATGTAGACTTCCCGGCGCCGTTTTCTCCTACAAGGCAAAGCACTTCTCCTGCCCACAAAGACAAGCTGACATCATGCAATACCTGTATGCCCGAAAATGATTTATTAATTCCCTTTAATTCGAGTATTTTTTTCAACGTATCTTATCTCCTTTATAAAGGAAAAGCAGTCAATGACTGCCTTTCCTTAACCACATTAATTACTTCATTAAATCCGGAAAATACTCGTTGGTCAAATCCCAATAAATATCATTGACCTCCCACGGTACTACCTTAGATTCATCATTGATATTCTCTTGATCAACAGGCATGATAGGCAGCATAACCGCTTGTTCCACCGCTGTGCTGCTGCCGGTTACATATTGATCCAGCACAAGGAAAGATACCAGCCCTTCCCATCCGGGGGAAGAAGAAATTGTATAGCTCAGTTTACCGTTCTCAATAAGAGGAAGACCGGCAGGAGAGCCGTTCTGAGCGATTACCGTGTACTGATCCAACAGATTATTGTTTTCCAGCATTTGAACAACAGCAGCAGCCATATCTTCATTCATTACATATATGATGGAGAATTCTTTGCCGGAAGAAATCAGATCCTGTGCAACATTTACTGCCTCGCTGGGGTCATACTTGCCCTCTCTTATGTCGATACATTCATTCTGTGCCAATTCTTCGGATTTTGCAGTCATCGCTTCATTTATCATCTGGCAAGGTACCGATTCAAAATTACCGGTAATAATAACATAATTTTCGCCTGCATGATTATCTGCCATCCACTGCGCATAATTATTTCCCATTTCTACCCAGTCGAAATCAATTGCAGCAACGATATCCTGTTCCGCATCCAGCGCTGTAGCACAGGAGTCTGTAGCCACTACCGGAATGCCGGCCTCTGCAAATTTTTCGGCAGCGATTTTTGCTCCATTTTCATTAAAGGAGAAAATACAAACACCATCAACTCCCTGATTTATCATTGCATCGATATTGGCAACTTCTTTGCTGGCATCGTAATCCGAGTTAAGTACCACTACGTCATAACCCGCTTTTTCTGCTCCCATCTGGAAACCTTCTACGTTTCTCTGATACCATGTATCAGGGCCTGGTGTGATATAACCATATACCTTCTTATCCCCTGCACTGGTTTCTTCTGTCTGAGGCTCACTATTACCCGTTTCTTCTTTCGTTTCCGCCGCCTGCTGATTATCCGCTGCAGTATCTGTGCTCTCAGTCTTCTGACACGCAGTAAGACTTAGCACCATAACGGATGCACACAGTAAAGCCACTACTCTCTTGTACATTTTCTTTTTCATACTTTTCTCTCCTTATAATGTGTTTTTTAGAAATCTGAGACCTTCTCTTGCCAGAGTATCCTGATCCTTGGCCAGCGGTCTCCATAAAGAAACTGCTCTTGCAATTTCTTTTATGTCGGTTGTGAATGATTCGATTACGACAGAGCCGTCATAATTAATATCAGCAAGCGCCTTCTTAATTTCCGGCCAGTTGAAATGATCCTCTCCCGGTGTTCCCCTGTCATTGGCACAGGCATGAAAGTCATACAGCTTATTCCCTGCCAGCCGTATTGCCGAGGGAATATCCTTTTCTTCGATATTCATATGGAAGGTATCCAATAAAAATCCTACATTATCCTGCTTCAATTCATCCATAAGCATAAGACCCTGATTAACCGTATTCATAAAGTCAGTTTCAAACCGGTTCAACGGTTCCAGTGCAAGCTTTACATTTTTGGAAGCAGCATACTCTGCGACACGTTTCATATTCTCAAGCACATATTTTCTTTGTTTTATGCGTTCTTCACCGCCTGCTATCCCGGTCTTTCCCGTCGCGGCATACATGGGGCCTGCCACATAAGGCGAACCTGTCACCTCCGCCATATCGATCAGAGTCTTTATATATCGCATACCTTCTTCTCTGTATTCCGTTACATCGGAGCCTATGTCCCGTCTTTCACCGAAGGCACCGCAAATGTGCACCGCAATTCCTGTCTTATCCGCTTCTTCCTTCACTAATTCAATATCGATGACATCCGGATTCTCGACCCCGATTTCATAAATATCGAATCCCATATCCTTCGCGTGCTGCAATTGATTTAATGTATGGCTGGAAAACGGAGAAACCCATACATATGAACTTATTCCATATTTCATATCGCACCTCGTTTTACTGTAAAATTATTTTATTTCTGTAAATTTACATTTTCATAATATTCTATTTTGCCATAATTGTCAAATGTGTATTTAAATTTTTTTAATTTTTGGTAATTATAAATAAATATTTTTTTATATTTTTGTATATTATTTTTTTTCATCCTTGAAAATAATGTAAAAATTATTTTTTACACTATTTTTTACATTTTTATTTACATTTCACTTCCTATTAGCTATACTTAGTAAAGTAAAAAAATTTAAACGGGGGATTTGTTATGACACAAAATTCAAAAATAACAATAGAAGAGATTGCACAGAAAGCCAATGTTTCCATCGCAACCGTCTCAAGAATTCTGAACAATAAAGATACTGTAAAACCAGCTACCAGAGAAAAAGTAATTTCCATAATGGAAGAACTGCAGTTTAAGCCCAAAGCTCCATCCAGTCTTAATAATTCAAAAAGCAGGGTTATTCTCATGTGTGTTCCTGATTTTAACAACCCTTTTAATTCACTTGTCATTGACGGCGTGCAAAAAGCAGCTCATGATAACGGCTATGATGTACTGCTGCTGCAATCTAAGGATTATTATACCGAAAGCGATGATTATTTAAACATTCTAAAAAATAACTCTTTGGCGGGTATGCTCATTTTGTCTTCCGCTCCCAATAACAAATTATTGGAGGAGCTGAGTTTCCGCTGTCCTGTGGTAATGTGTTCGGAATATTCCGAAACTTACGGCGTGTCTTATGTGAGCATCGATGACGTGGCCGCCGCACAGAAAGCAGTAAACTATTTAATTTCCATAGGATGCAAAAAAATCGGATTTTTAAATTGTAATATGAAATTTAAATACGCGAGACATCGCGAGAAGGGTTACCGGCTTGCCTTAGAAAATGCCGGTCTGGAAATGAATCCCGAATGGACTGCCCATATTTCTTCTATTAACTTCAATTCTGCGCTCTCACATGCAAGACATATTTTAAGCCTTCAAAGCAGACCGGATGCATTGTTCTGTACATCCGACTATTTCGCAGTCAGCGCGATCCGTGCTGCCAACGAGCTGGGTATAAAGGTACCGGAAGAATTGTCTATTATCGGTTTCGACAACATCGACTTGTCCCTGATGTGCAATCCGCCCTTAACGACCATCGAACAGCCATGTTTTGATATCGGATTTCAGGCCTGTGAACTCCTTATCGAAAAAATACTGAACCCCAATACACCGGATAAGCAAGTAATACTGCATACAGAACTGGTTGTACGGAATTCTACAAAGCTATAAAGATGACACCGGTTTATTCCCCTGCCTTCACGGCCCGCATTTCTCCGCAACTGTGAAGGCTTTGTTGTTTAGTGATTCCTGTTCTTATAACGTATATTTTGATATTTCATCTCTCATCAATTTCACAGCCTTTGCCAAATCCCCATCCTCGCAGTTACATATACACAGGCGTATTCCCTCCGAAACGGTAAATCCGTCCAAATAACAATCTTTTATACTGTTTACCCGAACATTACATTCAGCCAGGCTGCTTACTACTTTCTCCGCCAAGCCCTTTTCCATTTCAATAAAGGCATATATACCAGTGGATGGAATATGATATTTGACATCACTTGAAAAAAAGAGTCCGCACACTTCTCTTAAGGCTTCCATCTTATTTTTATAGAACTTCTTCGTTCTTAACACATGAGATCTATACATACGGCTTTTCAAATATATTTCCAAGGCCCCCTGGGTCAGGACCGGAGTATTTATATCCATGCTTTGCTTGTAATGTATAAATTCCTTTTTCAGCGGTTCCGGTATGATAGTCATACCAAGGCGCAATCCAGGCAGTAATGTCTTGGAAAAGCTGCGGATATAAATAACCCGCTCCTTCCCGCCCATGGCATAGAGGGAATCCACCTTTTCCTCCAGCTCTAAATCTGCCAGATAATCGTCCTCCACAATATATACCTCATATCGGTTGGCCAGCCTTATAATTTCCCGTTTTTGTTTCTCATGATAGCTGAACCCCGTGGGGTTTTGGAATCTCGGCATGGTATAGAAGAACTTAATATCACCCGTTTTAAAAAGCGCTTCCAATTCCTTTAAATCAATCCCCTCTTTTCCCCTTCTTATCCCTATGACAGGTATCTTATTGCAGCTTAATGCCTGAAGCATGACCGCATAAGTCGGCTGCTCCACAATGACTTTTGTACCGCCACCGGGAAACGGCATGGCTGCCAGAATATATAAAGCCTGCTGGGCACCGTTAGTAATAAAAATATCCTGCTGCCTTATAAAAATATGAAAATTCATCAGATGCTTAACCAAAACTTCCCTTAATTCCTCCATTCCCTGGGGCGGAGCATATTCCATAAGCTTATTTTGATAGATAGAAATTGATTTCTCCATACAGTGATAAAAGTCCTTATAAGGGTTAATCGAATCCGGAGGCCTTACAGTAATCAGATCGATCTCATCCCCGGCTTTTGAAAGCCTGCCCATGGATTTCACCACGTAAAAACCGCTTTTGGGTGCTGCGTATATCAAATGCTCCTCTTCTAAAAGCCTGTAAGCTTTTACAACAGTATCTGAATTATACCCCGATGCCCTGGCATAGGATTGAATGGATGGCAGCTTTTCGCCCGGCTTTAAGTCGCCCTTATATATTCTGTCTTTGATGGAATCGGCTATTTGGTTATATTTGTACATGCCTCTCCCTCCTTTCACACGATATCTATACCGGTACAGATACCTTTTTCGATTCTTGTTTTTCCCGTCCGGTCCGCATAAGATTACTATAATCATACCACAGAGCAAAGAAGGAGAATATATGACCATGAAAACTTTTCCGTTGGATTTCAAAGATTTAAAGAACCTTATCTGCGAGTATCCCACCCCATTTTATCTCTATGACGAGAAGGCGATCCGGCAGAATATACGCCGTTTATTTAAAGCTTTTTCCTGGAATGCAGGCTTCCGGGAATACTTCGCCGTGAAATCCACACCCAATCCATTTCTGATGCAAATATTCAAGGAAGAGGGCTGCGGCGTAGACTGTTCTTCCGAAACAGAATTGATCTTGGCCGATTCCTGCTTCTTTCGCAAAGAAGAAATCATGTTTACCTCTAACGTGACTTCTGCCGCAGAATTTAAAAAAGCGAATAGCCTGAATGCAATTATCAATCTGGACGATTTTTCTCATATCGATTATTTGCAAAAGCATACGGATATTCCGAAGCTTATCTGCTTTCGATTAAATCCCGGCGGGACTATCCAATACGAAGGCAAAACAATACTGAATTACAATGACCACAAGTTCGGGTTTACAAAGGAACAGTTTATAGAAGGTGTTACTTATTTAAAAAAGAGAGGAATCAGACGCTTCGGCTTACACAACCAGTTCGGGTGCCACAGAACTGAAACGGATTATTTCGAAGAAAATGCCCGCTCATTATTTGAAGAGGTTGTCGATATCTGTCATAAAACCGGTATAAAGTTTGAATTCATTAATCTGGCAGGAGGCTTGGGAATCCCCTATAAGGACGATGCTGACGGTGCGGATATTGAAGCAGTGAGTCATGCCATCCAAAAAGCCTATAAGGATATTTTGGAACCGGCGGGCCTGGCACCGCTTCCCTTATATATCGAATTCGGTATTTTCATGACCGGCCCTTATGGTTATTTTGTATCTTCAGTCCTCCATATCAAGAAAAACTACAGGACATTCCTGGGTCTGGATGCTTCCACCAACAGCTTTATGAGCCCTTCCAGATATACCGATTATCATCATATAACCGTTGCCGGCAAGGAAGAGAAGGCATACGATCATACTTATGATATTACCGGAGCTTTATGTGAAAACAGGGACCGTTTCGCGGCGAACAGGCGACTCCCATGCATAGAAGCCGGCGATATCCTGATATTTCATGATGCAGGAGCCTATACCTATTCTCATGCCAATAATTTTAACGGAAGGTTACGGCCTGCAGAACTGCTGCTCCGCCAGGATGGCTCCGTACGTCAGATACGACGGCCGGAATCGCCTGCCGATTACTTTTCGACCTTGGATTTCCCGATAAAATATGAGTAGCAGCCCCCTGCCGCTCTTTCATTTATCCTGCAACTGTTTTAGCATTTTCATGTCGGAAATAATATATCCTTTCAAACGGCTTCGTAATGCTCCACATGTTTTTGCGTCGCACGCACTGTGTCATCCGGCTATGTAAAAACTACCATCGGCGGAACTGCAATTCTGTTTTTTACGGTAAATGCTTGGAATTGTTCCCTCAGTCAATGATAAAAAATCTCATTCAATGGCCGTCCGTCACAGTCATGAAAATCAATTCCCAGAATACTTGCCATAGTCGGCGCTATATCCACCATCCGGATTTCTCCCAGGGAATATCCATTTTTTATGCAGTCTCCCGATATTACTATATTACATCGATAGCCCGCTTTATCGGGTGAATACCCGTGGGTTGCATACTTTATTCCCTGTTCTTCCAGATCGGTGACAACCTCACCAGCCAGACCGTCTTCGAAGCAATAGCCGGTCTTGGCTTCCAGCATATATGTCACCAAAGAAGCTGCATGGAAACCATCCAGTTCTTTCCTGTCATATAGCCGCTCTATTCCATAGCATCCATCCGTTATGGCCTTATTGAGAATATCCAGGGTGAGATGTTCTGCCTCATCATCATTTTCCCTTAAATGCAGATAAGCCGCTCCGCCGGCACTCTGTATATAAGCTCTCCATTTCATCTCACCATCTTCTTCGTAAATAAGTCCTTTTTCCCTCAATAGCTGATTGAGCCTTACCTTGTATCTGACATTGATCTGCCCATGATCACCTAAGACCAGAAAAACCGTATCCTCTTTAATGCCTGCCTTCTCAACCGCATCCATGATATCGCCCAGTCTTTTGTCCATACGGATAAGCACCTTCTCAATTTCCGGACTATCCGTTCCATGTTCATGTTTCGCGTCGTCCAGGTCGATCAAGTGTATCAGAAGAAGATCAGGCTTTTTTCTTTTAATGGTATCCACAGCACACATCGTTGTAAAATCATCCAGAAAGGGTTGTTCTATTCCTCTTCTAAGTGCTCCGTATTTTTTCTCCATTCTTATACTAAAAAAAGGGCTGCCGTTCTTTAAAATTTTAAAAGCCTGATTTTCTTTTTTGATCGCTCTTATCTCCGGTATATTATAGCGGATGGACGCCTTTCCTGTTACCGGCCACAGAATTCCTGCCGATTTCATCCGGCTCCCTTTCAACGCATCATAAATAGCAGGTACCTTGACATCCTTCTTAAACCAAAACCAGCGCTGCTCCTTTTCCGCCACAAATGGCTGGAAAGGATTATTGTGATATATCCCATGCCTGTCAGGATAGACACCTGTTACCATCGTGGTATGTACAACATAAGTGAGCGTCGGATAGACGCTCCTTAATTTTGTGCTGTATGCTCCATTTTGTATTAATTTAGAAAGATTGGGAAGTCTGCTTGCCTTCTCCCAGTTATCTTCCGAAAATGCATCATAGGAGATAACTACCAAATATTTTGCTTTTCCTGTATCCATCTTCTTTTTCACTCCATAATTTCAGAACTGTACTTTTGTTCCTTAGGCAAAGTAATGAAAATAACGAATCCTATAATAAACAGCGGAATAATTCCAAATATGCTCAATCTCGCGTTACCGGTGATCGTTGTTGTCAAAGACATTATGACCGGACCGATGATGGCCGAAAATTTACCGAAGATATTGTAAAATCCAAAAAACTCATTCGACTTTTTCTTGGGAATAATCTTCGCATAATATGACCTGCTGAGTGCCTGAATTCCTCCCTGCGCAGAGCCGATCATAGCGCCCAGAATGAAAATATGCCATAAGGAGGATATAAAATATGCCGCTACACAGGCAATGATATACGTGATGATACCGACAATGATCATCGTTCTGGCTGAAAACCTTTTTGCCAGATTACCGTAGAGGATCGCACAGGGAAATGCGATAACCTGTATGATCAGCAGTATCCCGAGCAAAGTGAAAGTGTCAAGCGTTCCCTCTCCTAAAATGGAAGTAGCATAGGGTACCACCATTTTGATGATCGTATCCACACCATCAATGTAGAAAAAATATGCCATAAGGAAGATGAATACCGTTTTATGCTGTCTTATGTTTTTAAACGTATCGGCCAGACGTATAAAGCTGTTGATCACCGGCTTAGGCTCCGGTTCAATATAATGTCTCTGTTTCACATCTTTTAGCATAGGTATGGTCAGGAGCCCCCACCAAAGAGCAGTAATAATAAACCCGATCTGATATCCGATCGCTTTATCCATTCCCATAAAGAATATCAGTGCCAGACTGATACCAAAAGGAATGATACTCGAGATATATCCGAAAGCAAAACCGAAAGAAGAAACCTTATCCATTCTTTCATTACTCGCGACATCTACCAAAAATGCGTCATAGAAAATATTAGCACCTGCAAAACCGATGGCCGACAAGATAAAAAAGAGAATCAACAGCTGCCATTGTCCCCCGGAAGGAGAAAAAAATGCAAGCCCGGCTGTAGCAAACACACCCAGAAACGTAAAAAATGTAAAAAAACGTTTCTTCTTATCCTTGTAATCTGCAATCGTACCTAAAATGGGACTAAGAATTGCTATCAGAATACTTGCAAATGAATTAAAATACCCAAGATCCATACTGCTTTTGACATTTTCAAACATACCGAATATAATTGGCAGCAACGCAGTTGTAACCGCCATGGAATATGCTGAATTGCCGCAATCAACCAATATCCATGCTCTTTCTTCCTTACTTAATTTCATGAATCAACTCTCCTTTTACTGTTTTAACATATATTGCTAAGAAATCCGCCCAGGCGCCCTTATTGCAAAGCGAAAGGAAACGTCCGATTATTACTGTTAAAACAATAATATCATATTTTTAAAGAGCAAAAGTATAAAGGATGTAAAAGGAATGTAAAAATATCACGAAAGGCACCATAAAGTAAAAAACTTTGGGGAGCAAGGAGCTTTCTATTGTATATGAAAACATAATAAACTTAGAAGAAAGTGCTATTTTAGCAGTGCCTTCATAACAAGTAAATAGCAGTCCGCAACTTTTTCAATCTGCTCTATTTCAGCATATTCATTGATGGTATGTGCCAGATTCTCTCTGGAAGGTCCCAAGCCGATTGTTTTTATTCCTGCTTCTCCCGCATAATGGCTTCCGTTGGTACAAAAGTTATATTGTGTAACCTTTGGCTGATAACCGTTTTCTTCCATTTCCTTTTTAATGTCCTGAATATATTGTTCCGTCTCTTCAAATAGCCAGCCGGGAAAAAAGCGCTCTCCTTCAATCCATTCTCCGGTATAGCATTTTTCTTTCCCCGCCGCATAAGATATTTTTATTTTCATGCCTTCATTTTCCTTGATAAGTGCTTCAAAAAGTTTCTCAATAGGCTCCAGTACGCTTTCCCTGGTTTCTCCTACCAGCAGCCTTCTGTCATAGGTGGCTCTGCAATAATCAGGTACAACGGATGCCCCCGGATAAGGGCTGGATTTGATATCAGTCAGTTCCAAGATCCCCTTACCCAGCACAGGATGTTCCGTAGGCTTTAAGGTACGAATAGCCTCCACTACCTTTGTCATCTGATATACCGCATTATTACCTTTATCCGGATTTGCTGAGTGAGCTGGCTCCCCAAATGTCTCTACAACGATTTCCGCCCGCCCTCTTTGTCCGATTTTTAAGTTCAACTCAGATGCTTCACCGATAATCACATAGTCCGGTTTGACATAGGCACTGATTTCTCTTGCCGCCACTCCCTCAAAGCATTCCTCATGCACAACTCCTGCCACATAAATGTCTCCGGCAAAATCTTTATCACAGTCTTTGGCAAATTGAGCACCTGCAAAAATCATGGCAGCCAGGGCGCCTTTCATATCGGTTGCTCCTCTGCCATATAATTTCCCTTCCTTCATTTCTCCCTGAAAGGGATCCACCTTCCATTTTTCGCGCTGTGTTACCGGCACCGTATCCATATGACCATCAAATAAAATTCTGGGACCTTTTCTCTTTCCCTTTATATGTCCGATTATGTTGCCGTATTTATCTACGATCATATCATCATATCCGTGCTTTAACATATATTCCTTCACTCTGTCAGATACACCTTTTTCTTCTCCAGAATAGCTTTTTTGCTGAATTAGAGTCCGGCATAATTGCAGTAATTCACTATAATCTAATTTTATATCCATTTTCCTGTTCTCCATTCCAAGCCGGATTGACACTGCTTATGTTATACGCATCCAATTTTCTGTACAGCGTAGCTATGCCAATCCCGAGTTTTTGTGCGATTCTTCTTTTTCCTTCCGTAGAATCTCCATAAATCCATAATGCTTTTTGTATTTCCTTTTCTTCCAGCTCCCTAATTGTATGCATGTATTTATCTTCCCTGCCTGTGGATATGCTCCACAAATCCAGGATCAGATTACTGCATCCGATATGTCCGTCGTCTTCCATCATACTGACCATGAATTCTACTACGTTTTGCAATTCTCTTACATTCCCGGGCCAGTCATATCTGCGAAGCAGCCTCATGACCTCAGGATCCATATAGTTGAATTTTTTTCCCTGAAGGCGGCAGTAACGGTTAATGAAATACATTACAAATTCCTCAATTTCCTCTTTTCTGTCACGCAAAGGTGCCACATGCAGAGGAATAACATTTAAACGGTAATACAAATCACTTCGAAACGCCTTTTTTTCCATCATTTCATGTAAGTTTCGATTAGAAGCCGCAATAATTCTAATGTTAACTGAAATGCTTTGGCTGGATCCTACGCGGGTAATCCTATGTTCCTGCAGAACACGAAGCAGCTTTCCCTGCAAATGGAGCGGTAAATCTCCGATATCATCAAGGAAAACAATTCCATTATTAGCGAGTTCGAATTCTCCCATTCTTCCGGCCGGATCTGCACCCGGAAAAGCTCCGGCTACATAGCCGAACAATTCACATTCCATAGTGGCATCCGGGATAGAAGCACAGTTAATCACAACAAAAGGTTTATCTGCTCTGTCACTGGACTTCCATATTGATTTTGCAACAATTTCTTTTCCGGTACCGCTTTCTCCTGTAATCAGAACCGTAGTATTTGCCTTAGCAATTTTTTTGATGCTTTTGGTCAGGTCTCTTGTAATGGCGCTGCTGCCGATAATGCTGTCCTCACTATAAGCTCTGGCTTTCTGACTATATTCATACAGTTGATTCTGCAGAACATTGATATCGCTGAACAACAGCATGCTGCTGGCAGCATCGCCGCCGTTTTGCATATCGTATAAGGTGCCCATCACCGTATATTTCCGTTCTTTTACTGTCAGCAGATATTCTCTTAAATGATTCATTACATCTCCGGTAGGCTCTATCTGCATCTGGTACTCTGTCATATCTTCCTCTTCCAGATGCAGCTGCTCTCTTGCCGCTTTATTGGCCATCAGAATATTATTCTTTTCTCCCATAACCAATACGCTTTGATTGACCTGATTAACCATTTCACGAAGAATATTGTTAAGCTCCCTGTTGCGCTCTTTTTCTTCCTGCTCCATGGCTTTTGCCGCAATCATATCCGCAATCTGTTTTAAGAATTCTAAGTATGTAGTCTGTTTTCTTTTAATATGCGCCTTTTGTTCTTCGTTCAGGCAAGCCAGTCCGATTACACCGATGGCATTATCACCTAACAGAATGGGCGCAGAAATCTCATAGGTTTCATAACAGTTACCCCCATTGGGGCAGGCGATGCATAGATGGTGATTCCCCGGATTATCAATGATCATCTGTTTTCCGGTTTTCATAACATAATCAAAGACAAAAGCAGTGCTTCCCACAAATGTATTGATTTCATGCTCGAACACCCCTGTGCCGGCTATTCTGAAAAAATCTGTATCAACAATTACAACATCTGCCTGTACTACCTCCGCCATAATTTTGGCATATTGTATTACTGCATCCTGAATTTTCTTTAAATGTGTCATGTTAATCCCTGCCTTTTTCTTTTTTTATCTTTCGGCTCCCCTCCAAACTATATTTTGATAGCGCTCAGGATCTGTATCTCCTTCCGTTGAAAAGCATAGTACATTGGAATTTTCATTTAACTGCAATGCTTCTCTTAACGGACCATAGATTTCATCTGTCATGACAGAAGCGAGCACTCCAAAGGGAAGTGCTCCTGATTCTCCGCTTGTAACCGGAGTATCCCCTTTGACAGGTGCTGCAAGCATTCGCATACCTTTTATTGTCACCTGGTCGGTGCAGGATAGGAAAGCAGTTGCATGATTCCTTAATATATTCCAGGAAATCGTATTTGGCTCACCGCAGGCAAGCCCCGCCATTATAGTTGGCATATCTCCGGTAACGATACTGATTTCACCAGTTCCCTTTGCTGCTCCTTGATAAAGGCAAGCCGCCTCTGCCGCCTCTACCACCACTACTTTGGGAGGATTTATGGGATATTTGTTTGTAAAGTATCCTTGCACCGCACCTGCCAAAGAACCTACTCCTGCCTGTACAAACACATGAGTAGGTGCCGTACCGACGGCCTTTACATATTGCTCATCAGCTTCCATTGCCATGGTCCCATAGCCTTGCATGATCCATGCGGGTATTTCCTCATAACCCTCCCATGCGGTATCCTGAACCATGACACCGTTTGGTTCCATTGCTGCTTCCGCCGCAGCCATACGAACACATTCATCATAGTTGACTTCTTCTATGGTTACCGTAGCACCTTCCTTTTTAATATGATTAAGTCTGGTAATTGTCGACCCTTTTGGCATATGCACCACTGCCCTTTGTAAAAGGCGATTGGCTGCCCAGGCCACTCCTCTTCCATGATTTCCATCCGTTGCAGTAAAAAAGGTCACCTGACCAAATTTTTCCCTGGTTTCTTCCGACACCAGAACTTCATAAGGCAGATCACATACATCTTTATCTAATTTCTGAGCCATATATTTTGCCATGGCAAAGGCCCCTCCCAAGACCTTGAAGGCATTTAATCCAAAACGATAGGACTCATCCTTCACCAAAACCTTATTTATTCCTAAAAATGCAGCCATATTGTTTAGCTCTACCAGAGGTGTGATTTCATATTGAGGAAAACTTGCATGAAATTTTCTGGCTTTTTTTATTTCCTCAATTTCCATGACATGCAACTGTGTATCTTCTGTTTTTGGCATTATGTTCATTACCCATTTAATTTGTTCCTGCATAAAACCTCCATATATTTTCAGCCCTGCGCTGATAACTGTTTCATCAGCCAGCCCTTAATTTCGAACAAGTTTATCACTCTGCATATGTATTTAGAAATAATTTAATTCTTTTTTCATACCCTTCCCGATCCACATAAGAAGCTTTTGCATGTGACGCCCGTTCTACTATAAAAAGCTCACAAATGCCTTTACACGCCTTTTGTAACTTTTTCTGGGTATCAATGGAAACCAATTTATCCAATGCTCCACCAATCAGCAGCACTGGAACTGTAATCTGTGCGATGTTGATTTCTACATGATCCTTCTTTATTGAATACTTTCCCAGCAGCTTTCCCCAAATATGAATACCGCTTAAATAAAAGCCTGCCATAAATTTCGGAGAAAATCGTATCATTTTTCGAAGTATCATGCCTAAGCTTTCATAACTGCTGTCCGCAATTACAGCTGTTATATGATCCTTCAGGAAATCCGGATTCAGATGTAAGATTGCTGCCGCACCAAAAGACACGCCATCTAAAACTATCTCAATTCCTTCTCCCAATTGTTCCTCCATGGCGGCTACCCATGCTTCCAAATCCAAGCTGTCCGCAATACCCATGCCAAGGTACTTACTCTCGCTTTTTCCATGTGCCCTCAAATCGCAAAGCAACACATGATATCCCAACTCTGCATATGGACTTACGTCCTCTAAGCGACTTTTTGCATCATCCATCCAGCCGTGAATTAATATGACCAGCTTATTCTTGTGCCCCTTCCTGTAATATCCCGAAAGCTTACCTGCCGCCCCCTCTATCATAATATGATCATATATGGCAGGCAGCCTTATTTCTTCAGCGTCTTCCTCACCGTTCTTCTTAGGCCTTATACAAGTTGTAGAAAAATACAGATAAGCATTTAAAAAATAATACGCTGCAAGCAAAAAAAACATATTCAAAAGAAAAATAATCACAGCCCATATAGAATCCATACCCTCACCGATCCTTTCTTCTTATGACTTTTCCGTTTCTTACTCCTGTGAATTCTTCTCCGGAAACTGCAATCTCTCCATTTACAAGTACGTAACAAATGCCCTCGGGATACTGGACCGGTTCTGTAAAAGTTCCTTTATCCCTTACCGCCTCTGCATCAAAAATGCACAAGTCAGCATAAAAGCCCTCCTGTATTCTTCCTCTGTTTTTAAGACGCATTGCTTCCGCTGCTTTACCGGTCATTTTATAGATTGCTTCTTCCAGTGTCAAAGTTCTCTTCTCTCTGACATAAGTAGACAAAATTCTAGGGAAAGCACCATATACTCTGGGATGTGGCTTCCCACCTAATAAGCCGTCTGTGCATACATTCATCTCAGGGCGTTTCATAAAGCACATAACATGCTCTTCCGTCCCATAGAAATCAACCATGCCTACAGCATTTTCCTCTTCTAATAGCAAGTCAAATGTTGCCTGATAAGGTTCTTTACCCTTAAGCTTACCAAGCTCTATTAGATTCAGCCCCACCGTATCCAGATTTTTTTTGGTTTTTACGCTGGTAATGAAGATCTGGTCAAGTCCCGCAAAATCAACAAAATTATCCCAGCCTGGTATCCCCTTTTCAATGTCCTCTATCATTTTTTCCCTGAGTATCGGATCGGCCAGCCTTTGCATCAGCTTGTCAGTACCGCCATCGTGTACCCATGGCGGGAGTATCACACCAAGCATGGTACTTCCTGCCACATAAGGGTATTGATCAAAGGATACCTCCATCCCTTCCTCTTTACAGGAATCCAGCAGTTTCACAACCGCCTCTATCTTACTCCAGTTTTTTCTGCCGCAAACCTTAAAGTGGGAAAAATGAATCCGGATACCGCTTTCTTTTCCGATATGGATTACTTCCTTCATCGACTCCAATATGGTATCCGCTTCGCTCCTCTGATGTACCACATAAACACCGTCATATTCGGCCGCCACTTTACAAATCTCAATGATTTCTTCCATTTCGGAATACGCACAGGGCATGTAGATAAGTCCGTCCGAAATACCAATAGCCCCCGCTTCCATTTCCCTGCGGACAATTTCCTTCATTCGTTCCAGCTCTTTTTTATCCGGTTTTCTGTTATCTAATCCCATTGCTTCCATTCTAATGTTTCCATGGGGCAGCAGATAGCACTCATTCAAGGCAGGTTTTGCCGTTTCAATCCGCTTTAAATACTGTGCCGTATCTTCATAATCCCAACATATCTCATCGGAGTCTCCGTCAAGACCTGCCAGATTCTTTCTCCACGAACTGCTATAGGCTATGGGCATCGGTGCCATGGAGATTCCGTCCTGCCCCAACACCTCTGTTGTTATTCCCTGCCGAAGCTTTGGAAGCAGCTCAGGGCGGACAAGCACCTCCAGATCACTGTGGCTGTGAGTATCAATAAAGCCGGGGGCAACCACCAGTCCTTTTGCTTCAATTACCCGGTCAACTTCTTGCGTAACAACTCCCACTTCTTCAATTTTTTCTCCATTTATCAGGATATCACCCAGGAAACCTTTCTTACCGGTACCATCAACAATAAAACCATCTTTGATTTTTATTTTCATTAAACAATTTTGCCTTCTTCCATAATCTTTTTCAATTCTTCTATATTGATTACGCCGTCACTTGCTCCCGTACTGTCAATTAATTGTGCCATTCTCGTCACCATAGGCGGTTTTACATACCCCTCCATCAATCTCTCCGGCTGCGAAAAGACTTCGCCTGGTGTCCCGTCCATAAAAATCTCCCCTTTTTTCATTACCATGATTCTTTTCGCATACTGAGCCACAATATGCATTTCATGGGTAATAATCAAAATAGTGTGTCCATGCTTCTCATTTAACTCTTTTAAGAACTCCATGATTTCCAAGGATTGCTTATAATCCTGTCCTGTGGTTGGTTCATCCACAATAATGACCTGCGGCTTTAACGAAAGGATGGAAGCAATCGCTACTCTCTGACGCAGGCCCTTCATCAAAAGCACGGGCTGTTCCTCAAAAAGAGCTTCTTTTACTCCGGCTGTTGCTGCCGCCTCCTTTACCCTCTTATCCACTTCCTTTTCATCCAAACCGATGTTTCTGGGTGCATAAGCAATTTCATCGTAAACTTTAGAGTTAAAAAGCTGATGGTCCGGGTTTTGAAATACATACCCGATATTTTTTACCAGGTCTTTTATCTTGGGCCTTTGCTCCACATGAAGCCCGCCTACCACGATTTCTCCTTTGGTTATTTTCAAGATACCATTCAGACACTTGGATAAGGTTGTTTTACCGCAGCCATTTTGACCGATTAATGCCACAAAATCTCCCTTATGTATAGTTATATTAATATCCTCCAGCGCTACCGTTCCATCATCATAGGCAAATGTCAGATCTGATACTTTAATAATTTCTTCCATATTAATTAACCGCCTTTCTTCCTGACAGCAGCTCTTTGATTTCCACCGCAATCTCTTCCAGCTTTACCGGTCCTGTTTTATCGATTCCCAATTTATCGTAGAGATAATATAGCATTTCAATGGATTCCGGTACCTTTAGGCTATTTTCCTTCAATAATTCCACGTCCTTAAAGAAATCCTTTGTTTCCATATGCCGGATTATTTTTCCTTCTTTCATCAGAATGACCTCATCCGAAAGCTCTGCAATTTTTTCTATATTATGTTCTATTACTACTACCGTAATATTTAACTTATTTTTAATTTCCTGCAAAATATCAAATACTTCGTCCTTTGATTTCGGATCTAACATAGAGGTAGGCTCGTCTAAGATAATCATCTTTGGTTTCGTTGCCAATACAGCAGCTATAGCCACACGCTGCTTCTGTCCTCCCGACAAGTCAAAAGGAGGCTTTTCCAGCAAGTCATCCAAATGACAAAGCTTGCTGACCCATAAAATTCTTTCTTCGATTTCCTTTACCGCCACCCCGATATTCTCAAGGCCAAAGGCTATTTCTTCTTCCACGCTCATGGTGGTAAACTGTGCATCCGGGTCCGAAAAAACCATACCCGCACTTTCTGAAATCACACGGGAATCACAGTCCTTTACCGATTCCCCGTACAAAAGCACATTTCCCTTATAAATACCAGTGGTACTGTTTGGAATAATCCCTTTTATGCAGGATACCAGTGTTGTCTTTCCTGCTTCATTGGAACCTACAATTCCTAAAAATATATTTTCTTTTATGGTCAGATTCAGGTGGTCAAATATGTATTCCTCCGCGCCGTCATATTTCCAGCATAAATCAGTAATTTCAATTGCATTCATGTTTTTTCCTCCGGTCCCTTATAAAATATTGCCAAACCATATATTCAGAATTGAGTTTTTAAGCTCAAAGGCATTAATGGATATCTTCAAAATGACTGCTCCGGCAAAAAAACATATTGCAGCAAAGGATACCACACTGTCTAACGCAGATTTTTTAAATTTGGTCCGTAAGTAATCCGGCCTTTTCATCCCTTTATAAGTTCCCTTGATTTCCGTTCCTTTGGCATAGAGTCCGGTACTGATATCTTCCGAACGACGGATAGCCAGTGTAAAAAGCGGGATCATATACATCGGGAAATGGCTTACCTTGGTAAGAAATTTTTCATTTTCCATATCAAGTCCTCTGGCTCTTTCCGCTTCCTTTACAATTCCATAATCCTCTAAGAACATACCCGCAGACCGCAGGGTCAGTCCCAAAAAGTAAGACACCGCAAACGGAACACGAAGGCATCGAAGCCCTACTAAAATATCTCTTTCCCTATTTGTTGAAAAGAAGAAAATTGAAGCGAGCAATAAGGTGATAATACGAACGTATACCATAACTGCCCACATAATGGAAAAAAGGTACAGCTTGAATCCAAAGAAAACAATAGGAATTTCACCGCTCATTTTGGTAGGAAATACTATATAAGAAAAAGTAATAAAACAAGCTACCAAAATCATCATAGGAACGTAAATCTTTAACTGACGCATATCAATGCGGGAAAACTTAAATAAACAAAGTGTTCCAATTAAAAGAATCAGGTTAACCTCCGGCATCTGAATTAAAAGCGGTACAAAACTCATAACCAGATATAAAATAATCCTGGTTACCGGATGCAACAAATAGATAGGGGATTGAATAGGCACATAACCTAATACTGTTTTTCTCATATTTTCATGTTTCATAATAATGTCCTTCCATGCCGCAATAAATATTTTTATCATTTTAATAATTTTTTCTTATAATTGTGGGCAGCATAATCTGCTGCCCCACACTAAAGAAGTGTTCCTTAGACTTATGCCCACAAGCCTTTGCAGAAAGTTTTTGTTTTCATTACAAGCGGTGACAAGAATTTTAACATAATAACACCCAAAATTGCTGATGCTACTGTGTTGCCGAGGAACCATCCAAGGAAATTTAACGGAACTCCTGCCGGAGTAATAATACCAAACAGCAGTAATACAAGATTCCCTTCTGCTGCGCCTATCATATTCGCAACCAGAGTACCTAAGATCAAGAATACCGCATAATCTTTTCCCGATTTTAAACGGGGATCACAATTCAGTTTACGGAAGAAATATCCTGCAAATGCTGCCTGTGCCAGATTGCCGGGTATATACGCAATGGATATTGGCAATGCTGCAGAACCCGATATTGCATTGGATATCATCGGAAATACAACTCCGGCTATCGCTCCCCACCCACCATACCAGATACTTCCTACGGATTGAATTGCCTGTCCCGGCCAAAAAGCTGATACCGGTCCGATAGACACCGCTAAGCTGCCAAAGGTACCGACTACAATACCCACTCCTGTAAATAATGCCATCATAACGTAGTGGGATAAACCAGGTTTTCTTACTTCGCCTTCTTCAAGTTTCCAAATGCTTTTCATATGTGCGCCTCCTAAGTATAATAATATTTATTGCCTCGCATGTACTGCGTTGTGGCCTGTTTAGAAATAAAGTCCTGAATTTGATATGCCGTCCCCGTCTTCAAGCAGGGAAAGCAGTGTAGATACACCCGAGATAACCGGATCTATCACAGATATGCCTGTTTTCTCCATAATTGTATTTTTGGAGACCGTTGTCATACCGGCACACCCGTATATGACGACTTCCGCCTGTTTTTCTTTGGCTTTTTCGATTAAAGCCAAAAGCTTTCCTTCCAGAGCTGTTTGATCGGATAAGAATTCTTCTATGGGCATTCCCAGTGTTAAGGTTCCTGCATTTCTTGACTGCAGACCATAGCCGTCTATAAGCGATTCCATCATAGGCTGCGCCTTTTTACTGGCTGCCAGCACACTAAAGCGGTATCCTAACAACAATGCTCTTGAAAATGCAGCCTCTGCTATTCCGACTACAGGAACCGGTGACAGTTCCTTTAATGCAAACAGACAAGGGTCTCCAAAACAGGCAAGCAGAATGCCGTTGTAAGCTGTGAGGTCATTTTCTTGAAAGTATTTTATAAGTTCTGCTCCTGCCAGTGTATAATCGGTAAAGCTTTCCAAAACATTAGGGGAACGGGGCATTCTGATTACTTCGATATCCGCATCGGTCCTTAATTCTGATACGGTAGCCTTTATATCTTCTGTCATTTTTATAGAGCTATTGGGGTTAATCAGTAAAATCTTTTTCATACCTTTCACCCTAATGTACGGTGCAGAAATTGTCCCGTACCTGGTTTTCCAAAAAATTCTCCGTCTTTTGCAATTACTTCACCTCTACGCATGGTCATAACCGGCATGCCTTTAACCTCTTTTCCTTCATATACGGAAGAATCGATTCCGTAGTGCAAGGTTTTTGCAGATAATGTCATCTTCGCATCAGGATCGATCAGTACAATATCTGCATCACTGCCCGGCTGAATAACACCCTTTTTCGGATACATTCCAAATATTTTGGCCGGATTGGTACTGGATATTTCCACTAACTGCTCTAAGCTTATCTTCCCCGCGCCCACACCATCTGTCATCAAGAGCGGCAGCCGTTCTTCCATGCCACTGACACCATTAGCAATCTTTTTGTAATCACGGATAACATTCCCCCGGGCATCTTTTTCTAAAAAGCTTGTTTTCTCCTTATCATCATATAAACAATTGTCAGAGCTTACCAGACTCAGGGTTCCTTCTGAAAGTGCATCCCATAAAGCAGCATTATCTTTTTTGTCACGCAGCGGCGGACTGCAGATATAACGAAATCCGGTATCTGCATCATCTAAAGCTTCCTTTGTAAGCTCTAAATAGTGAATACAGGTCTCTCCAATAATCGGATAGCCTTCCTTCTGTGCCCGTTTAATCGCATCAATCGACTCTGTACAGGTTACGTGGAATATATATAATTCACACCCTGCAAACTTTGCATAGTCAATAATTTTAGCCGTTGCAAGCCCTTCTACAATGGGCGGCTTGGACAAGTAATGATAGTTCCAGTCTGTTTTTCCCTGAGCCGCAAACAAATCATCATTATATTCACTAAGCGTATTATCCTCAGCGTGGACTCCCGGTCTTGCTCCCCATTTTTTCGCTTCCAGCATGACACGGACAATATCCTCATCAGGTATCATGACTCCGGCTTTTCGGTATGTAGTAAATAATTTAAGCGTAGGGCAGCCTGCTTCTACCATGCCTTTGATTTCTCCGATTATGGCATCCGTTGCCTCTACAATTTTTGCATGAATACCATAGTCAATAGCCGCGTTTGCCATCTCTTCTTTCCTATGCTCGATTTTTTGAAGGACAGAATCACCGGGCTGAGTATTGGTAAAATCAATAATAGAAGTAACTCCGCCTAAGGCTGCCGCTTTGCTGGCACTATAAAAATCAAGCGGTCCGATACAACCCATAAACGGTGCTGCAATGTGAACATGGGGATCGATCAGACCCGGTACTACGATTTTACCGGAAGCATCGATTACTTCTCTGGCTTCTCCTAAAAATTCAGATTCTCCTAATGCTGCTATTTTTTCACCTTTCACAGCAATATCCGTCCGGCAGACTCCCGTTTCTGTTACTACTGTTCCGTTTTTAATGATATAATCATGCATACTAAATCCTCTCTTCCACTTTAACTGCAAGACACAGTCCCCATATCTGTGAAACGCTTTTAGAAACTTTTTTACTGTAGGTCGTTTTTTGGTTCAAAAAAAGACAGATGAGGAATACAACCTCTCTGTCGTCTTGGAATTCTTGTTTGATTAAGCGGAGTATAACATGTCGAAAATAGACTGTCAACAAAGGATTTTGCACTTATTCTTGTACAAATCCTTTCGTTTTTTATCAATATGATAATTTTAAGATGTTACGATTCTCATTTTGATAAAACGTCAAAACAACTCTTATCAAAATGAGAATTATTTTTGATATGATTTTTTTATTATTTTTATTATTTTTATTATTTTGATTTTTTATATCTGTACATTCCAAACAGTATCAAATATATTTCAAGGGAGCTTTACAATGATATACACAGGAATTGATACTGCCAAGGATAAGCATGCCTTGAAGTCACCTGGACACTACCGTTATAACATCATATTATTAAGGAGCAAAAGGATAAAAGATATAGAAGAAATGTAAAAATACTTAAGAAATTTCCATTTTCTTGAACCATTGTTTTTCTTCATACATTTGTTTATCTGCTTTTTCAATCATCTGATCCAAATCTATATCCATACCGGTGCAGAAATAATAAAATCCATGGCTTGCCGTAATATTATAAGGGAACTCTTCTTGAAGATTTCTTTCGTTAAACTGTTTTATGATCTCTTCCCAGATATTTTCTGCCTGCTTTTTATTTTTCTTCTTAAATACTATTATAAACTCATCACCGCCTATGCGGAAAAAGATATCTTCTTCCTCCAGTCTGCTTTTAATCATACCGCATAAAGCTTGAATATAGCGGTCGCCTTCGCTGTGACCATAGGTATCATTTACGAGCTTTAAATTATTGATATCCAGAAAGCAAATCACAAATTCCAGAAATTCTTTTTTGGACTCCTCCAACAGCTCTTCCAGTTTTTTAAAGCCCATTCTTCTGTTCATAATTCCGGTCAGGGAGTCGATAGAAGCATAATGGGACAGTTCTTCCTCCGCTTTTCTGATTTCCGTTATATCCATGATACCTGTCAGAATGCACTTTTCACCGTGATAATCAATTATTTCGTAATTCGCGGTAACCCACTTGCGCCTGCCATTAAAATTATACTCTACAATCTGGTTAAAAATACTGTTCTTTTCTTTCAATCTTTCCTGAAGAGTCCATCTGCTGTCACCCATAATATAACAGTCGATACCGTTAAAACTATCCTGGCTCTCTGCTTTGATCCCCATCAGGCTGCATGCCCTTTTATTTGCTTCTATAATCGTTCCGTCTTCCCGCCTTGTAATAAATACCGGATAAGGATTTACATAAAAAAGCTTTTTAAAATTCTCTTCGTTTTCCATTAATTTATTTTTATAAAAAAATTCCGTCATCCTGTGACGGTAAAAGATAAATCCAAGCAGAAATGCAGCGCCTGCCAGAACTGTAGAATTAACCACCTTTGATAGCAGCAGACTCGTGTCATTGCAGAGGATCCCGATGCCTGCAAGGAAAATAATATGATTCGCACCAAATGCAAAAAGCATAAAAGACGGTTTCAGGGTAAAGGCAATCGCTGCAATTAATGCCAGAATAAGATAGGAATAAATATTACCGGTATATCTTTGACTATTGATAGAAGAAGCAGCACCAAAAAGAATATACAAAAATACATATATCTTTGAAGAAATATATATGATTCGATAATTCGTGTTCTTTCTCTTACCAAGCACCCGCTTGTAGAAAATCAAGAACACAACCGAGGCGACTTCACTAAACGCGTGCATCGTAATAAGGGTTATACCATATATCCTATCGGCACCATTATTTATAATTGTCCAATCCATATATACCCAAAAGATTGACAGGAAAATATTAGCCAAAGAGATCAGCCGGATTCTGTTTAGAACAAGCATGCTGTTGTATTTCTCGAACTCCTTTTGTTTTTTGCCGGAGCGACTTACTAAGAGCCTTAATCCTTCCTTTATCCATTCCATAGGTTTATTCCTTTTATTGTTAACATAACTTCCTGTCCAAGATATAATAAAAAGCATTCCTAAGCTACAAGAATGCTTTTAAAACAATGTATATTATAGCAAACAATACGTTGGGAAGCAAGATATTTTGCATGTTCCAAAGCTCTAATGCCAATTGCTGATTTATCTTCTTCATTTATAGGTATATTATAACAGGATCTGGTACTAATCAAATAATAATAATCATATTTTTAAAAGAGGCATTAGTAAATATGAGGTAACGACATTGGTACAAGTAAAAGTTGGACTACAGCCCTTAGTCGGTAATATAAATTTACCCACAGTTTTGAAAACTGCTATACTTCCGGGCGACTCAATAGAAAGATTATTTATAGCTACACAGATAGGAGAGATTTTTTGCATGGGAAACGGCGTTATCGAGACCTTCTTAGATATTCGCCCGCAGATCCTGGAGTTAGGCACTACTTCCGGCGGATACGACGAGCGCGGATTGCTGGGGCTGGCTTTTCATCCCGCATTTAATAATAACGGGCTGTTTTATATTCATTATTCAGTAGCCGGATCACAAGGCCCGGGAGCCCTTTCCCGACCCGTTACACCTGATCCGTGCGACCCTTCAACACTTAATCTTAGGTGGCTAAACAGAGAAACCCGATATGATCATATCGATACCATCGAAGAATGGATTTTTGATCCGGCCAGCCAACCGCAAAGACAGCGGACACTGCTTAATATAAGAAGGCCATTTTTGAATCATAATGGTGTCAATAGCCTGAACTTTTCACCTGAAACCGGCAAACTCGTTCTGACAACCGGAGACGGCGGATCGGGCTACGATCCATTTAATTTAAGTCAGGATGATATGGAAATCGCCGGGAAAATAATTGAAATTGATGTAGACATAGATTCCTTCAGCGATGATCCTCCCGTAGTCACACGATTTAGCGAACTTCCCTCATCTATTCAGGATACACTTACGGTCATTGCCAAAGGAGTCCGCAATATACCGGGCATTTCTTTTCAAAGGGTAAATAATCAGTATATCAAATACGTAGGAGATGTTGGGCAGGATTTAGTAGAGTCTATTTTTTCGTTTGTAGACTATAAACCGATGCCCGTTACTGATCTTATTGACTCTTCATTAACGGAAACCGAGCCGGATCAGAAAGGATTTGTCAACTTCGGCTGGAGGGGGTGGGAAGGTATATTTCCTACTGCGCTCTTAAGAAGCTGCTCTGCAAACCCGAATTTAAACGAAAAAATATTTGCTTATTATGATGAAGCAGTAGAAACTTCAGTGCAGCGCCTTCCGCCTTTAATCAGCTATTTTCATGAAGATTCCCGTCCGGACAAATTTGAAGCTTCTGCTCTCACAGGCATCCATCCCTATATGGGAAATGATATTCCTGATTTAATGGGATGTATTGTATTTACGGAGCTGGCCCGCCGTCAGGAATCTCCGCAGCCTACCAGAGGTGTCCTGGCTTATACCAGGCCAAGAACGGATTGTAAGCTTAACGATTTTAGTATTATTGAAACTGATTATGATTTCGGAGATAGATCCTCTTATTATGTTGGTTTGGGAACGGATATGAATCAGACCAGACTATTTTTGGGAGTTTACAGCTCCACGAGAGTGACCGATTATAATCAAGGTACTATTTTTGAAATTGTTCCCTGAATTTATAGCTGTAACTCAAATATCTGATAACTTAAAACAGACTGAAAAGAATGCTTTTCAGTCTGTTTTAAATGTAAAACTTCTATTTCATTCATTCCACTTCTGGCAAAGAATCCGCATTCTATAGCAATTCATGACATTCTCTTTCAGTCGGTTCATCAGCTTGTAGTTGGCGGTTCCACCCGCAACACTTCCTACGACCGGCATAAGCTGTAACAGCTTGGCGATATCCAGATAATCCCTATACTCCATCTGAAATTTTTCCCAATCCACCGGCGGATGGTCGCGCTCATCCCAGTCCTGCAATATCCGGAACACATCCAGACGATGCTCTCTGCTGGAAAAGGCAAGCTGGAAAACATACAGCAGAAACAGCCTTTCGCTTTGCTGGTCTGTATCATAGCCATATAACTTCGCGCCGTCAAACATAAATTTTATTTTTATCCCCATCAGCACCGGCAGATCGGCTAATCCCAATAAAATACCGCCTGCTCCAAACCCAATGCCCTGTGTGACAGCTGTCTTCATGTAAATCTGAAATTGCTCCTGTACCAGAAAATCCTGCTCAGCCAGTGACAGGCCGGAAGCATCTTCCTTTATTGTCAATAAATCTGATCCAAACAAAATTGTTTGTACCATTTTTTCAACCGTCGCAGTAATTGTATTCTGCATTTTTTTCGGCACCAGCTTTTGCGTTTGCTTTTGAATTCCCTTGGAGGTACGTTCAAATAATCCGGCGCTTTTAATAATGTCATCATGCCAGCGGTTCAGTTCCTTCTCAACATGCTTTTCATATAGATTCATTGGAACACCTCCTAACTTTTTCAATTAACATCCATCCTGCCGAAATTCTTAAAAAGCCCGATATATTTAATCATATCAATAACCTCCCACCAATTTGCACTTACAAAACTCTCCATCGGATATTCGCCTCCCTGATTATCGTCAAACCAATACCAACCGTTTGCATTTACATTCCATACATTATACTCTGAAAGTCTTCCGATTATTTTTTCAAGCTGCCAGTCAAGCTCTTTTGACATTATGTCCTCGTTACCCTTATAATATTTACTGTCGGGTGATTGGATAAAAGAAGAAGGTCTTCCACACCATCCGGACCATTTCGCCGGGTCTCTCTCCATACATTAGTGGATTTTAGGATACTGCAATCCTGTAACATTGCCGCCTTTTTATATATTTCAGACTTTTCATCGGCATGCCGTACGGCGAAAAATGCAAGTTCTATAGAAGTAAGCTCCAAATATGCATCCTTATTGCCGGCATCATATGTGTACCATGACGCATGAGCGTAATCGTTATTCGATGGAACGCTCCAGGGCCAGCCCTTTTCATTTAAACTTGCTGTGCTTGTGATATACTTTAAAATCCCCTGCAAAATCGGATGCTGTTTATCGTCAAAGTTAATTTCTTCTAAAATACCTATTGCAAAACCAGTAGTACCGGTGATGAATTCGGATTCCAATTGTCTGCCTCAAGCGCATGTCCAAAGCCCTCGTCTGCATTCTAATATCGGGCTCTGATAGTTACTGCTGATTATAGCATGGATTCTATATAAATATTGCAAAAAAAACGACATTTAATAATTTTTTCAGCAATACTTTCAAGTCATATCATCCCGAAGCGCATCAATGATATTTTCTTTTTTTATCTTGCTGATGGCATACAGCATTGTAATGAACACGATAAAGAGCACGCTGAACACGCTGACTGCCATACTGCCCCACGGAAAAACGAAATCGATATTGTCCGCCCCACCGACAACCATCCCCTTATAAATCAGACCCGAAAGGATTCCTGAGAGGGGCAGCCCCCAAAGCATCGTCCGCGCTCCATAAAGAGTGCATTCAAAGCGCATCATCTTATTGAAATCCCGATCGGACATTCCCACAGAACGGAGCATGGCAAATTCCCGTCTGCGCAGCTTGATATTGGTGGAAATCGTGTTGAAGACGTTGGCAACCGCAATCAGCGAAATCATCGCGATAAAAACAACCGAGAACAGATTAACAATGAATGTGATATTACGGTTTTGCTCCAGTATCTCATAGACATTGTACAGATTATAGTCGGCGGTAATGCCGGCTCCATCAATCATCCTCTGCATCTCAGTCGTAGACTGACCGGGATTTTCCGACTTGAAGGTCATGCCCAGTTTTGTAGGCTTTACAGTCGCACCTAGCGCGTCAAACTGCGGCTTTACCTCGTAGGGGGCCATCACCATAAGAGAGTATCCGGGCCACTCACCCGGCTCTGTGGGCAGCAGATCGGGGTAGTCTTTTACAAAGGTTGCACGGATCGTTTTCGTCTGGTCCCCGGTCTTGGAGCGGAGCGTAAATTCCATAGGCTGTTCCTGCGTATACCAACTCCCAGGCAGTATTCCTGCCATGATCATTTTTTTGTCCTGCCCGGTGTATTCCTCTTCGGACAGGCCGAGGCCTTCGAGCAGGTTCTGATAGACGCTGTCCTCAACAAACTGAATATCCAACTGCACTTCCACCGTTTCACTCGCCCCATCATAACCGATGGACTCGCCATACTCGTCAAAAAAATGGCTTGACAGATCACTTGTACCTAGCACGCAGGAATAGGTCGAAAGTGCCTGATAAGAGCTTTCGGTAACGCTATCGGCGGTTTTCAACTCATCATAAAGCTGTAACAGCTCACTTTCCTCCATGTCTCGCGTATAGAAACAGATGTCATATTCTTCAACTACCACAGAGGAATTCTCAGCGATCTTATACAAATAGGCTCCGAAAGAGCTTGCCGACACAAACAACACAACACTTAACGTAAGCGACAGGATAATGCTGCGGTAACGCCGCCTGTTTCTCTTAAAGTTTTTTAACGCAAGTGTCTCCTCTAAACCGTAAAGGCGTTCCGCGAGCTTTGAAGTTCTTATCGCTTTGGCTTCCACCTTGACCTCGTTTGTCTGGCGGATACACTCCATCACGGGCGCACTGGCGGCCTTCTTTGCCGGAATATAGGCCGAAATCAGAATGGTAATCATACTGATAACCGCCGCCGCAACAAGAGCAGGAACAGACACCACCAAAATCAACGGTACATTGTCATACATAACATTTGCGAAATTCTTTGCCACAAGAGAAAGCACAAGCTTGATGCTTGGTATCCCGACCAAAATACCGATCGGAATGCCGATCATACCGATACAAATCCCCTCAAACAGCACAGAATTGCGCAGCTGTTTTTCCGTGGCACCTATCGACATGAGAATTCCAAACTGGTGCGTGCGTTCATTCAATGAGATGTTGAATGAATTATAAATCAGGAACACCGAGCCGAGCATAACCAGGGCAATCAAAATGCTGCCAATCGAGTACAGAAGAACTGTAAGCATCTTTTCACCTGAAAGTCCCATAAAACGCAGTACATCATCGTTCAAAACGTAACGGTTATTGTCTGATATGCTATCTGCATAAGAATGAATCTGATATGGGTCCTTCAGCGTGATAAATACGGTAAGACTGTTCGCTGAGGCGGTATCCTCTGTTGTAATCAAAGTGTATCCGGGTGCAGCATACTCCTCGATTCCCGGCCGCCCGCAGATGCCGACGACCGTATATGTTTTCTCTGTCACGGGCACAAGCGTTTCTTCCCCGGCACAATACGAATCGTGCTGGCTGAGCTTCCGGTCGCCGCTCATGCGGTTGCCGACCGAGAGGGTGAGTGTGTCGCCCACCGAAATTTTCACGCCGCCGTTTGCCGCAATATGAGCCGGTATCACGACCTCGCTGCTGTTCTCCGGCAGTCTGCCGGAAAGCAGCTTGATGGGCAGAGCATCCAAGGCTTCCTCGTTCCATCCGGTAATAAAGAGATATGGCTTGTCGGGATTTTGTCCGCCTTCCAGTGTGGCATAGCCGATGTTCTGCAGCGCTACAGCATTTGCCACTCGGCTGTCCTCTGTCTGTTCCTGCACAAAGGAGGAATCTGCGTCCGGGATTTCAATATGCCAATCACCATATTTGGCAACGGCACCACTTATCATATAGCTTTGCAGGGACACGGCAAAGGCAGCGACTGCTGTAATCATGGCAGCGGACAGAATAACTCCGATAATCGTGACAATCGTTCGGGTCCGGCTTCTTTTCATGCTCTGCAGGGTAACTTTGTTAAAAATATTCATGGCTGCACCATCCTCTCATCCCGCGTTACTTTGCCGTCCGATATACCGATGATGCGGTCTGCCTGCAGGGCGATATTTTCGTCATGGGTGACGAGGAGAAGGGTCTGCCCATATTTCTTATTGCTTTCTTTCAGCAGCTTGATGATTTCATGTCCATTCCGGCTGTCCAAACTGCCCGTGGGTTCGTCGGCAAGCATGACCGCCGGAGCGTTCATCAAAGCGCGCCCTATGGAAACGCGCTGTTGCTGACCGCCCGAAAGCTGATTGGGTAAATGCATTTTACGGTCTTGCAGACCAAGCATTTCGAGCAGATCATTCAGCCGTTCCTCATTGACCTTCCGCTTGTCCATCAGGATAGGAAGGGTGATATTTTCCACCACATTCAGAGTGGGAATGAGGTTGTGAAACTGGTAAATCAATCCAACCTGCCGCCTGCGGAAGATGGCGAGTTTCTCATTGCTCCCCGCATATACATCCTGCCCCTCCAAATACACCTTACCGCTCGTCGGTACGTCCACACCGCCGATGATGTGAAGCAATGTAGATTTGCCCGAACCGGAGGAACCGATGATTGCAGTAAATCCTCCCTTATCGATGGTAAGCGAAACATCGTCAAGGGCGGTGACTCGATTTTCTCCCTTGCCGTAGACCTTGCATAAATTCTCGATTTTTAAAAACTCCATTATGTGAGTCTCCTTTCCTGCGCATGGTTCTGCACATCCAAGTTTTGCGCCGAGGATTACGCAGGCACAAAGCTTTTGAGGTTGAAAGTGTATTTCTTTCAACCTTTACCCATATAATAGAGCCTTCGGCTTACATCTTGGTGACTTTCCGGTGAGAGATTCGTCACTTTGGAAAACGAATAGAAAATACCGCGCCGCCCTGGGGGTGATTTCCTGCGGCAACCGACCCGTTCTGCCGTGTTATGATCATCTTGCAGAGCGAAAGCCCGATCCCGTATCCTGCCGCGTTCGGGTTTTTCCCACGATAAAACCTGTCAAACAGACAGGGGATATCTTCTTTTTCAAAGCCCGGACCGCTGTCGTGGATAACGATTCCGGCAAACAGCGGGTTGTCCTCACAAACAATCTCAATCTTCCCCTTCTCTCCTGCGCTTTCCATGCAATTTTTGAGAATATTTTGGATCGCTTCCGACAACCAGCCTGAATCGCCCTGAATAAGCATCCCTTCCGGTACATCTGTTTGCAGATCAATATCGTGCAGTTCCATCGGGATCAGGAACGGACGAAGCGCGTCGCATATCAAATTGTTCACATCTATCTGCTCGCTTTGGAACATTACAATACCCGCATCCAGGCGGGATAATTTCAGCAGGGAAGTGATCAGCCAGTCCATCCTCAAAAGCAATTCCTCCGTTTCCCGCACAAATGCTTTCCGCTCGTTTTCATCAGGGTTATTCGCCAGCAATGACAGAATGAGGTTCGCGGATGTGAGCGGAGTCCGGAGTTGGTGGGCTACGTCGGCAAGCGAATCGGCAAGATGTTCTTTTTCTTTTTTCAGCGCGTCGTTTTGCTCCCGGATGCGCAATGTCATTTTTGTTATCTCGCTTTGCAGAATGGAAAGTTCGCCCTCGTCCGATTCACCAATATACAGATGGTCGGCATTATGGAGCACAAGATCGATTTGATCCGAAATCCGGGCAATGCTTTTGTACCTGGTTTTGGTAAACGCAAAAAACGCTGCGCCAAAAGCAGCGGCAGAAGAGGCGGCAAGGATTCCCGCCGGCCTGTTGATCGCAAATCCCAATATTACAGCGGCGGCAGCCATTAAGGAGAACAAGATGGCAAACTGCCGAAACTCTTTATTCCGAAGCATACTCGTCCCCCAATCGATACCCTGTCCCGCGAACGGTCAGAATTATTTGCGGGCTTGCCGGGTCGTTCTCTATCTTCTCCCGCAAGCGTTTGATGTATACGGTCAGTGTATTATCATTGACAAACTCTCCTGCCGCGTCCCACAATTCGTCAAGGAGCCTTCCCCTTGTTATAATACTATTGGGGTTGTTAATAAACACCAGCAGCAAGCGATATTCTAATGCCGAAAGAAAAACCTCGCTGCCGTCCTTCCTCACAACGCCGCTTGCCGTATCGACATGAAGCCCGCAGATCTCAAAATCCGACCCGGAGCGCCCGCTTTTTCGCAATGCGGTTCCAATTCGCGCAATCAATTCACGGGGCCGGAAAGGCTTGGTGATATAGTCGTCAGCGCCCATATTCAGCCCGGTAACAACACTCGCTTCATCGCCGGAAGCCGTCAGAAAGATAACAGGAACATCTCCTGTCTCTTTGATTTCTGTGTAAATCGTAAAGCCGTTTCCGTCGGGAAGAGAAATATCAACAAGCGCCAGGTCAAATTTATTCCCGGCAAGCGCGGCAAGAGCATCCTTCCGCGTGGGAGCGTGAGTGACTGTAAATCCCTCCGCGCGGAGCAAAAGTATAAGATTTTTAGCGATCGCCTTATCATCCTCAACCAAGAATATCCGTTTCATTTATTTTCACCGTCCTTTACTTTACTGCTCCTATATGGTACAAGTAATCCATGCATAACATCTTTATAGCTCTATTGTATTTCTTTTGACGAAAATATACAAGCCGAGCCGGCGGTAAGCGTTTGAGGCTCCGCCTGCAGAGTAGAAACGTAAAGACCGATAATATAATAGCTTATTGGGTGTAAGTAAAAAATAAGGATTATCTGTTAATTTCAAATCTCCGTTTTTGCTCTCTTGCAGAAAGAGAATCAATAATATCAGTAAGAAGCTGTGCTGTAGGTTTAATTAATCTAAAATCAACAGTATCTAAAGTATCCATTGGGGTGTGTGTATATTCTAATGCTCCATCAAAAAAATCAGATGATGTTACAACAACACATGGAACCCCGCGAAATATAAATGGAACATGATCCCCAGCATACCATTCCTTACCTTTTGACATTTTGGGACTGTTAGCAATCAGAGTATTGGCTATTTTCTCAATAGGATTGCTCAAATTATGAAATGAGATAGCTGTCTTTGAACCTTTGTGGCACGGAGAATCTATGTTTATCATGAGCGCAATCTGTTTGCTTTCACTATCAAGAAGTTTGAGATACTCCAATTCTCCATTGGCACCATAGAATTCTTCGCTATTAAATGGAACAATATCTATATCATATACTGAGGATTTTAATGATTTAGCCGTTTTCAATAACACAGTAACCCCCGCTGCATTATCAAGTGCGCCTGGCGTATTGTACTTTGAATCCATATGTGCGGCAATAATAATTTTTCCTACTGATTTTTTCGCCTCTTTTGATGCAACGATCTGACGACTTTTTGCTTCTACTTTATAAGAATCTATTACTAAGTTTACAGGTACATTCAGACGAGAAAACTTGTCTAGTTCTTTTAGATGCTGTTCCCCAATGCTACCGGATGGAATGAGAAAATTACCGTCTTCAAAAAGCGGAAAAGGATTTTGGCCATTTAGAGTGTTTTTTCCTGTAACAGCAATAATAGCTTTGGGTGATTTCTTCTCAAGCAGTGAAATAATCGTCCTATGTTCGTCAGGATAGTAAAAGGGATAATTCTTCGGTTGCAATGGTGTTCGTGTCATATCTTCTGCAAGCACTAAGATATCGTCCTTACATTTGATGTTTTCTAACTGTTTTAATGTTTTTATAAGCTGTAGTTTGCCGCTTCCGTTAAATGGTTCTGAAAAAGGATTTGGCTCAATTGTAATACTCTGATTATCAGCATTGATAGAGGATACTCCTTTGTTCCATACCATACAATTAAATGGTAATGATTGTACGGTATATCCCATTTCACTCAAGCTCCGTTCAAGTACTTCTACCAATTCCGTATTTACTTTTGTTCCAACAGGCCGCTCCTTTGATAATAGTTTCAAAAAATCTTTCATTTAATAAATCCTCCCGCGCTTAATGTAAAGGTAAAAAAAATAACACACCTACCCTCTGCTAATAATAGCATTAAAGAAAGGGGTGGTGTGCATGTGTAAGGTTTGTTTTATAAAGTTGCTAATTCGTCAAAAATTGAAGGTATCGTTTGTGCCGCTTTGTTTAAGCGTTCTAATTCATGAATCCATCGGTCACCAACAGAAACAAGCTCCTCATATTTGGGATTGTTTAAAGCAGTTACAATTTCATTTGGATGTCCATTCTCATACATAGTAAGACTTCGCTGTATTGCGGCAACGCTAAAGCCAGCTTGTATCAACATATATATTATGCTTATTCTATCTAAATCAGTCCTGGAATAAAGTTGCTCACCCTTTTCGCCCTTTTTAACAGAAAAAATGAGCCTGTTTCGCTCCCAATTTCGCACTGCTTCCACCGTAACGGAATAACGGTCAGCTACTTCTTTGCGTGACAGGTAGTTTTTATTATCTGAATTTTTTTGCTGATTTACCGTATTTGCCCATTGATTTAATATAATAGCTGTTCTGTGCGCAATTTTAATTTCCTGTTCGATAATTCCGATATATCGTTCTGCATTTCGCCTACCAATATTCCACTCTTGTTTTGCTGATGCCCACATAACCTCATTTCCAGCATTCCGTATATTTTTATTCGTAAAGGGATAACCAAAAATACAACGGCATATTTTAATCTGCAATATGTGTAATTCTGTAAAAATTCGATAATTATTATCTGCTCTTTGAGGTATAGATATATAATTCAGGCGTTCGTAGAGGCGTATGGTGTTTGGGTGAATATGATATATCCGAGCTAATTCAATTGTTGTATACTTTTTCATGCACCCCCCCAATTCCATAAAATTATAAAACGAAAAAATCAATTATAATAATTATACATTAAAATACGAAACAAGAAAATCCGATTTATACAATTGACTCTCTACAGTTATCAAAAACTCCTTTTGCCTTTCCTCCGACACGGAATGTCCCAGCAAGGTATCGTTAATCATTTTTAGATTTGCTATGGGTGTTTTTGTTTGGTGAGAAATATCCGACACAAGGGGTTGAAGCTCTAATTTTTCCGGCTCCGATTGTTTTCTATTTTCCTGCGTGGTATGATAAAACCGCTCTAAACGATGACTGATACGAGCCAGCAGACTTTCCTCTTCTAAATTAATCTTCGGTTTTTCATTCCCATTCATCATTCCATCTAATGTACGGCATAAATCAGAAGTAAATCCAGATAGCTTCTGCTGCAGTAGATTCAATTTTCTTACGAATACGACTGATTGTCGTAGTTAGTGTATGCTCATCTACAAAATCACCGTCGATGTCTCATAGCTTTTCCAATAATTGACGCTTCGTCAGTATAATTCGGGGATTTATAATAAAAAGAAATAAGATACGGTATTCCTTGGGTGTAAAGTTCTTTGTAAGCACCGCAATCGAAAAGGGCTTTGTAATATAATCTGCACCACCGGCCTCATAGCCCTCTATCATATCTCTTTCCTAATCATTAGCAGTTAAAAATATAGGATAAGAATCCATGCCACGCTCTTTTTTTCGTGGCATAAATCAATCTCATCGCCGTCCGGAAAGTTCATGTACCACCCACCTCCATTTATGGGAATCCGTCAGCAATACATGGAGAATATCCTCCCATCTGGGCACAGGAAGCAATAGCGCCTAACGGTTTAGTGTCAAGACTCCGTGTATCCTAATAAATTACCAATTAAAGAAATCATTTCTTCATTGGTTGGTACCTTCATAAGCATTCTATTCCCTCCATGATCTCTTTTTCTATACTGCGATATACCAGTATACGCCGTACTTATCGACGACATCCGCACAACAGGAACTCCATGGAAGGGAACCCAACTCTAATAGCACCGTTCCATCCTTCGCTAACATTTCATATGCCCTTTTTACTTCTTCTTCACTCTCAAAGTTAATCCCATAACTCATAGTTGGGCGTGATCCTTCTAATGATGATGTGAGCATGATATTAACAAAGGTATCATTATGTGATTCACTGACAGCAAATATTTCTTGTCCGTTTCTAAGTAATGACGCATGCATAAATGTGCCATCCGCAAATTTCTCATGGTATCCCAGGGTTAGTCCAAAAGCTTCTGTATAAAATGCTACAGCTTCAACGGTATTTTTTATATATAAGGTTGCTCCTAGTTTCATCCAGTACACTCCTTTCATTAATCAAGTTTTATAAAGCCGGGCATATGATCTTGGCTCCAAACAAGGCTTCAAATGTATTCGCTGTACCACCGTGTTCCACGATTTTTCGGTCTATTAAGTTCCTTCCCATACTTTTAGAGGTTGTTTGAATATGGTGGGCGCCTTGTTAGGTTTTCTAATTGTTTTTTAGAATACCCAACCGAACCAATACTGGAAGACAATCGATAATAATGACCAAACGCATAGATTAGTGGATCTACAGAAAGCATATCAAGCTTCCCATATGATGTATCCACAATTTTATCATCAACCAGTATATTTTTAACTTCTCCAATGTATATGCATCCGTCACCAGTACTTTTTAAATCCTTAAGCACGCATTCGTATACCCATGGTGATTCTTCCGAAATGGGAACGTTTAAAACCTTACAGTTTGTATATATGGCCCCTATATCTTCACATTTGTTCCTTTCATATCCTAATGTATTACCAAAGTAATCTGCTATGTACATCATTCTGGCGGTAACAAGGTTTGCAGAAAAAACTTTATTTTTCTCAGTAAGATCACGTACAAGTTTTTGCCTCTTGAAGCGAACATCAACATTGGTGGATTAATCGAGCAGAATGTTATAAATGTAATTAAAGTAAAATTTGGAGCGGCATCATCTTTAAAAGTGCCGATCAAGTAGGATGGCTGAGGGAAAAAACCTCTCTGCGGTGTCAACGAATGCTTTTACATGAATTTGCTCCTTTTATAATTTATTTTTCAATTGAATTTTGTTTTTATAATAAAACTGCAATTTATGTATAAATTATCCTTAAAATATGAGTGCCTTAAAACAATTTTGCATATTCCAGCCAAACAGCATAACCGTCCCGAAGGGACGGCATGCTATTCCGCTTCAAACTGCACGTTGTAGATTTTGTTACTTTCTCATGTCTCTTCCATTGCACTCAAGGCGGTACGCCTTAGATGTCATCCTGCTTAAGCAGGCATCCGCATAGGTGTTATCTTTGAAGAGGTCCCACCACTTGATGACGGGAAGCTGAGATACAATCATTGTTGCCTTTTTACAATCTCTTGTTTCAATGATTTCAAAGAGGTCACGGCACTTATCCATGCTTAGTTCCATAAGACCGAAATCATCAATTACCAGCAAGTCATAAGCTGCCATCTGATTTGTATAATCGTAGGCATGACCAAGTTGACGTGCCTTTTCACTTTCTAGAAGAAGTGCATTGGCTCTGATATATTTTACTGTTCGTAGCTGTTGTAAAGCGGTAATGCATAGTGCATTCGCGATATAAGTTTTGCCTGCCCCAGCGCTACCAGTAATCAATAGATTTTTAGGTTCGTCAATCCATTCACATTTTTGTAGTAACTCAATGGTGTGAGTATCCAGCATACGATCTGATTCGTAAAGACCAGAATCAAAGTCTGCAGTCGGATATTTCAAGGACGCTTTCTTAAGTAGCTTGTTGAACTTTGTGTTCTGACGCTGATCCCATTCATAGTGAATAATCTCAGATATACGGGTATGAAAGTCCTCGAGTGCCGTGTTGGGGTTAAGGAACTGCTTCTCCAATGCCTCCGACATGTGGGACAGGCGGAGTTTAAATAGTTTGTCCAATAACAGATTTTCATCAGTGCTTAGCTTGTCATTGTATGTATAGTTTTTTTGTGTATAAGCCATAATTCTCACCTTACTTATAGAAGCCCTTTCCTCGGATGTTTTCGTGTTCAGGAAGAACTCCTGGACTAATCGGATTGCTTTGCATTCGACTTAATACCTGCTTAAATGTTTTGTAACGGCAGGAGTTCATTTGAATACACTGACGTGCTGTTTCTTCTACGATTCCATGCGGCATTTCTTTTACCGTATGAAGAAGCCCAGCACACGCATTATAGGCTTGTTCCTCGTGTTTAGAAGCTTTCAGTAGCCTATCAATGCATTCTTCCATGTTAGGTCCGAATACTGAAGCCCAGCGCCTATAGTAAGCACCATCCTTTTCATTGACTTCCTTGTAGTAAAGGTGTTCCGGTCTCATATGACTATCTTCTGTGATGTATTTGGGAAAGTCCTTGTAAGACCGTTTGTGTTTGCAGATCAATCTGTTGTATCCATCGCAGATACGGATTTCTGATGCTGTTGCCTTTATAATTGCAGGTTTTCCACAATGGGTATACACTACTGAATAGTAGTGATCGTCATACTCGATGTGGTAATTATCAGGAATTCTTGTGACTGTTTTGTAATCGCATACCGTGAAGCATCCGCCTGGCAGTGGTTTCATACACGGTTTGTCGTACTTTACAAATGCGTCGGCTCTTGAGTAATTCTTGTTTTGAAATTTCCTAGAGTTGAGGGTCGCTACTATTTTTTGTATGTCAGCGTTCAACTCTTCCAAAGAGATATAAATGTTCTCTTTGAGTTTTTCTACAAGATGGGTTTCAAGATAGCGCACGTGATTCTCCACGGTAGGTTTCCCTTTCGGTTTTCGAGGCGGTGGAGGGAGTACGATCGTATCGTAGAAATCTTCCAGATCAGAATAAGCAGACTGTAAAATCAGCTCATCCTTGGTATGCTTTGTAACAGCAGCTTTTAAATTGTCAGGAACAAGATACTTAGGTATCCCTTCATAGAATTGAAGTGCATGAACCGTTCCTGTCGAGAAGCTTTGCAACTTTTCATCTAAGAATGCTTCCGCATAGATATAGCTGCTAAGTCCCATCGTGGTTACGAATAAATGTACCTTCCGTATTTCGCCGGTTTCTGGATCCATTAATAGCTCTGGTTGGTCACCGACCCAATCGATGTACATTTTTTCTCCGGGAACGCGTTCCACTGCCATCTTGACATCACGCTTTCCAAAGTTTTGTTCTACGAAGCGGTTATAAAGTTCGTAGAACTGGGATTGTTCGTATCCATCAGGATGTTCCTGTTTGTATTCCATCCAACAGTAAGATACATTCACCTTACTTCCTTTGGAATGAATACGATTGAAATAGTGCTGGAATTCTGGTAGTTGGATGTCTTTGCGTTGTAGGTTCTCGGGTGGATAAAACAGCATCTCAACCTCAGGTGGTTCCATGGATTTTAGTTGCTCCAGGGCGAAACCCGAAGCATTGTAACGTTTTAGAATAAGCTGCACCGTTCCGGAGCCGATATGATATCGGTCTTGGATCACACTGATTGAGCACTTATTCTGGCGCATTTGAATCACGCAAATAATAGTGTTGTAGTCTTGCATTTGCATGCCTCCTTTCGTAGTTTGTTTTATGACTACGAAAGAACTATAACACGTTGAAAATATTTATGCAGTTAAAGCGGAAAGGCGTGCAGAACCGGTCGGAAGTGCCATGCAGTTGCTATCGGAATCGGCATGCAGATTGACCGGAATATGCAAAACAATTTCTTAAAAAATGACTACCTTTCATGACAAGACATCCATTATTGCTTTTCGTTCCTATTCTCCCGTTAATATGGAGTTAGTCCTCATATAGATTCCCGCTATTCTCTTTATTTAGCGTACAGGACAGTTCAATCATTAAGGACTTAGTCAAAGCGCCGACTACAGGACGATGCTTCGTCCCTTTAGGGACAATCACAAATTCCCCTGCGTTGACTTTCATTTTCTGCTCCTCGGTTTCTAAAAAAAGCCGCCCTCAATGAAGTGAACCTCATTTAACAGCCCTATTTTTTTGTAGACATATAGTTCCGAATTCTTATTAACTTCATCGCTTAAATTAACCACTTGCATAAATGTACCTTCATATTTTAAATGAAATTACATCGGGTATTGCGCGTTATGCCTTTCTTGATGTATCAACGAAAAGCTGCTTTTTATACTTGCAGGTTCTGAATTTGCCCCCAATCCAAAAGGTTGCCTCTAATGTTGTGAATTTCAATAATTTGAATTTAGGGTCTGCGATGCCCTTACTAAAGAACCGTCGGTCAGATTCTGACCATAGCTTTTCTTTCAGCGCTTGATCCTCGACAAACTCGACTTCTCCAACCAAAGTGACACTATCAGTGCCTTTGAAATAGCACATGGAAGCTTTCGGATTCTCTTCAAAGTGCGTTGCTTTTCCATGAAGCTGGGAACGCTTTGAGGTAATAAAATACACTTCCCGAAAGCCATTGTCGGCGGCCTTTGTAACAGCGCAGGTTCGAGGATAGCCACTTTCATTTACCGAAGTCAGTGTGGCGGTCTGAATCTCTTTAAGCAGAAAATCTGCTTTATTTTCAATATCTGCTATTCTTTCTTTTTGAATCTCTGATGCTTTCATAAATCTCATCTCACTTTCTTTTCTTCCATTGGCATTAGCAGATCAAACTAAAACCTATCCCTTTGAGAAGGAGGAGGATAGACTCGGTTAACATAGTTCAGCTCCTCTTACAGCCAGCCAAACATATTGCCCGAATCCCCATTACCGTCATAATCATATTTATTGCTGCCGCTTAACCAGTTGGCAAGCCAACTCATGCTTCATGCTTTATTAAGTAATCATGTTCTTCTCTAATAAGTATTTTAATTTCATTTATATCTTCTGCTGTAATATTAGGTATAACAAGCGCTTTCGCTCCGCAGCAAGATCCGTTTTCTCCATTGGAATAAGAATATTCATAACGTGGGGGTCTGACTCCGTCCGAACGAAAAATGCAGTTGCCATCCTCGCAATGCGGGAACAGCTTGCCCATATTATTTTCAATATAATCTCTAACGATATTTGAAAATTTCTCCGAATATCCTTTGCAAGCTGAGAATCGTAAAGCAAAGTATGGGGAATGATCCTTAGTCCAAGTCAGACCCATCTTTGCCATTTCTTTATTATGTAAATCATGCTTAAACACTATATAAGAGCGTTGCTTCCGAGGATAATAACCAAGTTCCGATAAACACATTGCAATTGCTTGATATAATAAACACAGTTCATGATCCAGCGTATCCAAAAATGAATCCAACAGCTCTTGTTGCTTTTTAGTTTTCATATCGATCACTTCCTTCCAGGATACTTATCCTGTCACAGCTCTATACTGCAAGAATTTTCTCTTTTATAGTTTGGATAAAGCCATTCTTATTCTTTCCATTTATAGAATTCGCTCCAGTTCATGTCCCGCGCCCTCGAATATATTGTACTTGTGCGGAATATGCAATGAATCCAAGTATAAATGCAAAATCTCATTATCACAAAACAATATATCAGCCGTTCCGATATGCATATTTATATCCAAGCTGCCGCGAATCTTTTTTGCATTTTGTCTTATCAAGCACAAAATATTGCCTTCGTCAAAATATCTTTCTTCTCTCATCATATCTGCATACAGTTCGCTGGCCTTCTTCGGATCTGTCCCCACAGTACCAGAGCCTTTGTGATAATAATGGTGATATGTCCCTGCGTAAGCAGTTACCGAAGAAAATAATTCAGGATATTTAATGGCATAATTAAACGCCATACCGCCGCCCATCGAAAAACCGGAAATTGACCTACCGCTGTGTGCTGATATCGTTTTGTATTCTCTTTCAATATGTGGCATTAACTCGTTAATAAACATGAACTCAATAGGCAATTTCTCGTATTTTTCGATTACCGGGGAATTGTTTGGGAACACGGTAATTTCCTGTTTGCCTTTATATATTTTTTCCATCGCCCACACTTCGGATGATTCATTGCCGGTCCATCCATGCAAATGATATGAAACCGGGAATTTTTCGCCATTCTCATTGTAATCTGGCGGTAAATAAATATTATAGCCAATATCGCGTGCCATTAACTGGCTGTAATATGTTTTATGTATTACATTTTCCGGTGACTCAGTTGGTGAATTTATGAACTTCATTTTCTACCCCTTTTAGCAAAAAGTCATATGCTTTACACAGTTTGCTTTGATAATCATAATTAATACGTATATCAACCATGCACGCCAATCTGTCTGAATTGCATATTTTCCGACTCTATAAATTTTTACAGTAATATTTTATCACTGCTTCATTATTGTGTATTGCAAAAAAGCGACATAAAATTATACCTTCAATAAATTTTCTTCCTAGCCTCTAAAGGTGTCATAGTGTGATAACTCTTAAAAGAAGTTATTAAATGTGCTTGGTCGGTATAACCGTATTTGAGTACAGCTTCCTGCACATAAAAATGCTTTTGAAAAACAATATCATGCCATAGGTTTTGATAGCGCACGAGGTTGGACGTTTTCTTAATGGTAGTACCTATGTGTTCCTGAAAGAGGCGTTCAAGCTGTCTCTGACTAGTGCAAGAGTAAGCGCAGGCGTCTTTTACACAAGATGAGCCCCGATTTTTCAACATATAGTACAGTGCGTTCATAACGCGACTGTTTTGCTTGGATGCAGATGATAATCAGAATAAGAATGAATGCTCCAAAAGTAAAATCGTATTGCAAAACGCGAGATAACATCTGTTGTTTGCACAGGAATAAATGTAAAAGCCGTTTCATCCATGCCGCATAATTTACCGTTCACAGTACCAGTTGTGTGGTTAATATCAAAGATAACATCCATAGCAGGTATCTGGAATGACTAGTGTGCTGGCACGCTGGCAGAAGTTCAGAATTTGTTTTCTCCTGTGAAACCCCTGCTGTTCCCCAATAATTCGCGATATAAGGTTTTAGAGGATCGCAGGGCATATACCCAAACGATTTTGTACCTGTATTATCGTTTTTAAGTTGCTCATGCATGGTCTCCTCCCTTATGCAGATTATAAAGTACGATACGATGTCAAAGTCAATCCCTTTGTGCTTTCTGAAAGCATATTTATCAGCTATACTCAGCTGGAGCAGTTAACTCAATATGATTTCCTTCACTATCTTCGAATTCACATACTAAGTTCTGTCCAATTAAAGTAATAGGAAAAACAACTTTCAACCCGCATAGTTTCCGATGTAATGTTTCAACATCCTCAACCTCAATACTCGGCAGACAGTTATTTCCGAGACGATGTGATTCATACTTTTTTCAAAAAAATCCTCATAAAAAGCAATTGGACGTTCCATATCAAAAACACATAAATAAAGCGAATGTATATTACAATTAATCATTTGTGCTTATCCTCCAAAGACAATAGATATTTCTTAACTCCCAACCAGAAGAACCCCACTTTTAAATCTTTGATAGATGTCTGAGGGTTCTGTGAAAACTTTTCTGTGATATCCTTTAAACAATATCCTTCTTGGATGACAACAAATTTCATAGTTCCCGGGTGTAAGGCTTTGCTCGGACATCCATAAATGCATTTTAGGCAAAAATGACATTGGTCACCAAAGGCTGGCTTTCCATTCGACATCGTGATATTACCAGCAGGGCAATGCCCTGCACACCAGCCGCAATTGGTACAGTGCCCCAACACCTTTATCCGTTTACCCCAATAGTGTCCTCCTGATGTTTCCAGCTTTCCCATCACCGAAAAAAATCTGTCAATCCATAACGGTTCGCCTTTTTTACAGACACCTGACAGCAAATCGCACGAGATCTGCTCGACCGCTATTGGTAGTGTCTGCATCAGCAGATAGGGCAAAGGGCTGGGGGCAGATGCAACCCAATTAGAGGGCATAACAATCATTCTATCATAGATGACACGATAGCCTTTCTTCGTCAGCCGTTTGATACTGCCCACCCGGCAGGCTGTATTGGGACAAACCTCCCCGGCTCCAGAAACAGAAATGACTGCTGCAGAGATGTGGTTTACAGCATCCAAGCTGTCAATCCACCGATAAACTGGCTCCGGAGCATTAAAGGCATGGACCGGGAACAGTAGAAGTAGCAGGTCATGGTCACTTTGGTTTACACTCATTCCGTCGGTGATCTTTTCAATGGTACATATACAACGCTTTTCTTCCAATCGACTTTGAAAGCTCTTTGCCGCCAGCTCGGTTCCTCCGGTGCCGGAATAATAGGCAATCTTTATATGAGAATATGTTTTCATTATATATTTACCTTATCCTTTAAAGTGACTGCCTGAACCAGCCGGTCTACATGCTCTGATAAAATCCAATCCTCATTTTTAGGCGAAGCGAAAGGCGGGATACCTCCAAGGGATTCTATGTAAATTGCTCTGTCAATCAGGTCTTGGGGTATGTTTTTCTCAACAACCTTTTGGAATGTATCCGGGTAAGCGTTGCATAAGAAAACAGCTGTTTTCTTCATAAGAAGCGCCTGCGTGTTATTTTCAATGAAGCTTTTCATTGACTTATAGATCTTTCCCATTCTTACGCCGGAGCCTATAATGACCATATCATAGCTTCCAATGTCCGGCACTTGCATTGATAAATCGCAAAGGGAGCAATCTTTAATTAGAGCGGATAGTATTTCTGCACAATCCCGCAGTTCACATGGAAATCAAAAGAGCTGGGGGTGCTGATGCTGTTAGCCCTCAACCATAGCCCACATATCATGGTGGATAACAGAAGCAACATTGTGATAACTGCACTGATGATAGTTACTGTTTTCATATCTCTACGCTTTTTTCATTACTGCCAATTAAGTTGTTTATCAGCTTATCTATAAAGCGACTTTGCTGTCCCTGATCGGACAAATCAATACCACTGTACATATAAAACGTAGCGGAATTTCTGATAGGGCATAAAACTCTTTGAGCATTGCTTTTAATTTGGGGGTGGGTGATAAATCTGTATGGCTGTCGGACAGTTATCTTCTCTACATCCTCTGTTTCCTCCAGTAGTTCTTTTGCCATATCAATAATCAACTGTTGAGTATCTTGCTCCTTAGAATTCATATTTTATACCATCCCAACTGAACTATAATTGAACATGTTCAGTATAAAATATTTGCATACAATTGTCAAATGTTCTACGGATAACTCTTATGTATACGCTTACGGTCTCGTGCTATTAAAGTTGATTCAAAACTTCCTTTAGCAATTATTTGTTAAGCATTAAGAAATGGGACATAAATTTTAATAGTGCAATTATTGAATCGGTTTTTGGGGCCAAATTCCTTTATTTTTGATAATATACAAACTTGTTAACACCAGTGACGCAGCAATCAGGATATGAAGAACAATATGGTACAGGTCAGGAATATAACGGCTTTCTGAATAAAAAAGCTTTATAGATTCACTAAAATAGCGCATTTTTTCCTCTCCACCGCCGACAATAGTATACCATTCATGAAAAATAAATTGCGTAATCAGCCAAAGTGCTTGCCAACCTACTAAGATGTATTTCCCTATATGCTCTTTAAAGATAAACAGAATCAATGTAACAGCAAATATGAACATAAATATGCCGTCATCTTTCCAAGAACGAGTGACTAAATATGTATCTTCAAAATACACACCTACCATATCTAAAAAGAACCAGCCCAGCAGTAAGATATTTACACATACACAATACTTTTTCTTCATAAAACTATCCCTTCTTTATCTTATAGAATCATCCGTCGCTTTTGCAGTTCCAATTAGAACTTGTCTATGTTTAAAGCAAATGACCTTAATTATCACCAAATGAAAGCAAATATTTTTCAACTCCCAACCAGGAGAAAACCACCTTTAAATCATTAACAGCTACCCGCATAGGTAGGTATTCCATTTATCTTTATCAATCCGCTGATAAAGCTCCGATGTGTGGAAAATATGAACTGGAAACAGCAAGAGCATCAGGTCATGGTCGCTTTGGTTTCGATTCATTACGCTGGTGATCTTTTCAATCGTGCTTACCCATCCCTCTTTGCCGTTCAATTATAATGGAACTTGATATCCACTCCCCTCATATATGTCAAATGGACGCATCTCAACCAACTTTCTAAACGTAATATCAGGGTTTTTAATTAAAAACTTTTGAACAATTCTAAACCCTACGGTATATCCCGCACACCATGGTATCTGGGATTTTTTATCTCCAAACATATATTTGGAATAATCTACATTCTGTTTCAATATTATTTTAGAATAGTGTCTTTTCCAAAGAATCTGTTCAGAGCTTTCGGATAGATCAAACAGCCATTTTGGCTTTAGTTGGGGATAGAAAGACAATGCAAAGCTATCTGCCTCCCCGTCAATCAGTAACGAATTGATAAATTGAATATCTAACTCACCACCGTGCAATGCATACCAGTAATTCCCCCAAACAGTGTGATGATATTCATGTGCGAAAACATAGGGTATCCAGTCCTTAAAGTCATTTGCTAAAGGATTAATATTTATCAACATATTTCCAAAGGTAGAGGCACCTACGACACCGTTTTGGAGTTCCTTTATGGATGAATTATCGTCAGATAGAGGATATATAGCTACATATATAGGATCGTCATCATAATTTGGAAGGGCTAAAGCAATTTTAATAAATTCATCTTTAAGCTTAGTGAGATTAATTTTATTCAATAGTTCAATCTGCTTTTTAAGTGTGGGGATGTTTGTAACGGGCTTTGGCTTTCTGTCAGTTAAATCGTATGGGGCGTATTGACACAAGGTTTCCCAGTAAGGATCTATTGCATATTTATCCCACAGGATCTCCACACTGTCTACTTTACTTTCTACGTCTGCGATATAACCATCAAGGTTTTTGTATACGGGGATAATACTAATATCCATGTTCTCCTCCTGTTTCTGGACAGACAAGTAATCAGAATTTTTATAGAGACGGACAAATAATTCCGGCTTCAAACAAAGCTTCAAACGTATTCACTGCTCCACCGTGTTCCACGATTTTTCCATCTATTACTTTATCAATATCCACTCCGGTAATGCATAACTTTTTGCCGGAAGGTTTCATCCCCAGCCATTCTCCTTTATGAGTTCCTTCCATAATAAATTCGGAGATAATATAGTCGCCATCGCAGTATTGGCGTGTAATAATCATTTTTAAATCGGGATAAGTTTTCCTTACATCAATCATGTGTTGCTGCATACCTGCTACCCCAACCGGTATCGTTTTATCCCCTAATCGAATAGCGCAATCGTCGGACACATAGTCAGCGACTTTTTCAACTATATGATTAGTAGTTATATGCTCATAAAAATATTTTACTTTTTCCTTATGATCCATCCCGTTTCTCCTTTGATTTTTATATAAAAGTTTTACTTCTAATCCCTACATACCAAATATACAGTTGTACCTTAATGTCTCATTGCAAGATGACCGCAGTATGATTCAGCCATTCAAACAACCATATGTATCAAATGACTTTGTTCTCCTTATCTATAAAATGCTTAATTGTCACGCAATAGCCTATATGGACTTGTGTCACCTGAATCAGACCACTTTAAATAAAACTCATTCAAAATAGAATTAATTTGTTGGATGGAAAGTTTGTTATTCTCTTTAAGAGCGTCATTAGCAGAGGTCATTTTATTAGCAGTATCTTTCAAATCATTTTGCAACATTTTAATATAAGTCATTTCATCATCAGAAACTACGTCATCATTTGAAACGCTATAAATAGTTGCTCCATTCAATTCTGAACTATATCCATACATTAAAGTATCTGCAATCAAATCAAATGATATTATGCCGGGATAAAACAACAATTCGTCGACATAAATTGAATAATTTAAAATTGTCTGATCTAATTTTCTTAATTTAACACTTGCATATTCTAACCTGTATAATTTCTTTTCCACGGATCCCTCTTTTTGGTCAGTAATAAAAAGCTCCAAATCTCTTGAAATATTTTCCATCTCAAAGTAAATATGGTTTATAAGCAGCTGCCTATTCTTGTCTCGCTCGACAAAAACTTTAATATTAAACGTAATGGAAACGACTAAAACTAAGGCCACTACTATTACAAACACCTTATTTTTTAACATGATCCTGCCCCCTTATATGAATGCTATTTGCATGTCTTATAGCCCAACAGCGAAGCACCGAATTAAAATAGCACCTCAAAATCGTACAATATCACCTGCTAAAAACAATAAGAACTTCTCGTCTGTTACGCCTATCCAGACTGTCAAAAAACTTGAGCCAAAATACCACTTTGTCGGCGTCCTCTGCTATGCCTCCATCATTTTTAGAGAGGCGTTATGTACATTATGAAGCTCTTTCACCATACAATGTCCTCCAAACATGAGTGCTACAAAACAGCGTCTTAAAGAATAGCTACTTTTCAGTCTGTTCTGTCATAAGCTCCCACCGCATGCCGAATTTATCAACGAGTGAAACAAAGCTGCTGCTGTAGGCGGTGCTTTGCATTGTTTTCAGCAATATCAGCATTAGGGTTAACATCTTTTTCACTCAACATGACTTTAACTTGAGCGCCAAAAACTTCTTTGTATAGTTGAACAGCTTGCTTACATTATCCACGAAAATGAAGATTGGGCGTAATCTGCAACACGTTTTCTCCCCTCCTTAACGAGATGATGTTTTCAATAGTTCTGTATATTTCTCACGCAATAATGCTGTCGCCCAATGATAGGAATCTGCCGTTTCGTATCCTCGGTAAACATGTTCCTGTGCCATAATCATGAGCAAATAGAGATCATACCAAAGGATTCTTTGTTTTTCTTCTTCTGTAAACTTCTCAATTCCGTATCCTCTTAAAAAGTCAGCCGATTGGGCATAGGACCGGAATCCAACTTCCATAAGCGGATCTCCCCACAGGCAACGCTCCCAATCAATTAAGCCTGTCATCTTTTCATCTTCAATAAAAATATTGCCATCCCATATGTCCCAATGAACCAACTGCGGTGTAAGCACATTCGAGAATATTCTTCTGTCCATTTGTAGCCGCTCGAATAGTTCTTCCACAGAGATTGTAAGGTCTATGCTTTCTTTTTCGGCATCCAGTATTATGGCTTTTATCATTGCGGTAAAAACATCAAACCAGTTTTTGCCTTGCAGTGCCTTTTGACTGGGGTAACCAAAGCTATCATTGGTTATTTGGTTAATCTCTTTATTCAGGGAACCCACCAAATAATAAATATGGCTTACCTGCTCTGAGGTCAGCAAAGATTTTTGAGAAGATAGGCTTTTGCCGTTTATTTTGTTCATAAAAAAATAGGGAGAGCTGCAAAGTGTACAGGATGGATCATAAAACTCGATTTCCGGCAATGGAACCCTGGTTTTCTGTGCTGCTAACTGCATGGAACGCACTTCCGCTTCCATGATATTCTGCTCATAGGTCATGACCGTTACTTTAGGGTCAGGTGCTATCTTCAGGACGCTTTTTGTCCCATCTTCAAAAGAAACCTCGTAAGCTATATTAAAATAGCCTTCTGTCAGCTCATGCAGATTTTCAAGCTTTCTTTCCGGAAATGCATGGTGGGTCAGCTTCATGAGTGTTGATTCGCTTTGAATATTTTTTGTTAAGTATGCCATTTTACCTCCCTTAGTCGTTACCGATTACATTCTCATGGCGGTTATTTGAATGCTTGTAGAGTTTGTCCATAAAGGCTAACATTTCTATCAACTGTTCAGCCAATTCGTCGTTGATATTGTGCCAACGATAACCATACCCCGGAAAATAAGGGCATAAATGATATTCTTCTCCATTATGAACGACTTTCATTTGGGCAAGCGGACGTGTCCCGGTTTTATCGGTCTGCACACAATATCTACATCCGTCACATTTTTTTGTATGCTCTATTATAAAGTTTTTCACATTCGTATTTGCCGAATCAAAAGCCTCCAAGTATGTTTTCAAGCCATTTGGTATGCACAAACCAAAAACAACAGGATTTTTAAAGCAAGAGTCATATCGTGCCGATATGCCTGTATGTCTGATTTTGTATTCAAAGCCGCCGTTGGGCTGATCTTTGCTCCACATAGGGTTTGCATAAGTCAATGACAGCTTGCAGTCGCTGGCAGTGATATTGTAAATATCAAATCGTTTATATCCTTGTCCAATCATCCAGTTTTCAAGCTTGTGAAATGCCGCTTCCCCAAGCAGATATGCATAGATGTCGGAAGTATATGGGTATTTCTTATTAAATAAGCAAAATGAGAACTCGGTTAAATTGCTGTCAGGACGGGTTGACAGCCAAATCCAGGCAGCAGATAGATTTGTAAAATCGTTAATATCAAGCTTAGTGAGGATTATTTTTTGCCTTTTATTCAATTTTACCTGAGCACCTTGACCTATGAGAAACATATTTTGCAGCAGCATATCTATTGAATTACTGAATTTTCTCATATTAACCTGCAATTCAGGTTTGCCATAAGAAGATTTAATATAACCAGGATAAGCATCATCCTCATGAAGCGATGCGACAAAAAGCGATGGCTCGTCAAAAGCTAACTGATATAGTTTCTTTATTAAAATATAGAACTGTTCTTGTTCCGCCGCACTTACGCTCGCATTATCATCAGGAACAAACGGCGGAAGCAAATCGATATAAGCCTGTGCTATTCTTTGTTCTAAATTCTCAAAATTCATCTTTACCCCCCTTACTAAAAAATTAAAACTGCTACATTGACACTAAAAATTCCAATTCATTGTCGCATGGATCTGCCATACGAAAGGACTTTCCTCCCCATTCCGTTGTCATGGGCGGATTACAATCGACACCTTTTTGGCGCACTTTTTCATATAGAACGTTCAAGTCATCTACAAAAAAGACAAGATTCGCTTTTACAGTGGCGCCTCCCTATTTGTTTTCACTCCTAATCCAAAAATCAGGCTCTTTATCTGAGAAGCCAAATTGTACGCCGTCATAATTGCCATGATCTTCATTAATAATGGGTATTTCCAGAACTTCACGAAACCCATTGTCTCCGGCCTTTGTTATGGCGCAAGTTCGGGGATAACCGTTCTCGTTTACTGAGGTCAGTGTGGCAATCTTAACCTCCCCCAGAAGCAAACCTGCCTTATTTTCAATTCCTGCTATTCTTTCTTTTTGAATATCTGATGCTTTGATAATACCTTACCCTATTTTTTTTCTTTGATTGGAATCAGCAAATCCAGTTGAAGTCCATCTCTTTGAGGACCGGGAAGATAAACACGGTTAACATAGTTTAATTCCTCTTCTAGCCAGCCAAACATATTGCCCGAATCCCCGTTGCCGTCATAAGCATATTTCTTGCTGTTATTTAGCCAGTTCACAAACCAGTTCCATACTTCAAAGGAACCAAACGGTATCATGTGCGCAGCATAAAGCCCTCCGCCAAAGCGTTTCCTCATCAACGGCTCCGGCACTTCCATATCCTCGGGGATAGTAACCCACATTTCGTAGCCGTGATCATTGCTTTCAGTGGCCGGGTTAGGCGCGTTGAATCCATAATGTCGTAAGTCAGGTTTTATTTTGGGCAGATCGTGCTCTAATACGAATTTATCAATAATCTGCGCCACTTTGTTTTCCGGCTCATCTCCCGTATATTGATAAGCAGCCACAGTTGCAGGCGGCAGGTACACAATCCGTACATCGTCATCACTCAGTTTATTCAGATTATCACTTGCCCTTTGTAAATCCTCCATTATCCGCCTCTCACTCATACTGCGGCCTGTTTGAGCAAGAGGTGCAATCATTGATAGAATAGTGGCATCTTCCAGAATATCTGACATAAGATAGATACCTGATTTTTCACGAAGCTCATCCACAAATTTAATTAATATTGATCGGATGGTTGATAAGGAATCCATTTCAATATTTATTTCATCAATGTTCCGAATAAGGATATTTGTTGCATTTACAGCATTTGGACGAGTGAGTATCACACCTATTTGCTTTAAAGGAATGCGTAATTTGCGTAGAATCAGAATTTGATTTATGGACGAGCAGGCGGCTTCGTCATAAACTCTATATGAATATCCTTCTATTCTTTGGCTTTTTATCAAACCCAGTTGTTCATAATAACGCAATGTACGTGTGGAAATATCAAACGTTTTTGTAACTTGTGTTATCGTCTTTAAACCGCTCATGTCTGACCTCCTTCCTTCAATCGATTTCCATACGTGTCGCCATGCAAGCAATCATTTCCCCTTATCCGCCCAAGACATTAGATATTTCTTAACTCCCAGCCAGAAGAAACCCACTTTTAAATCTTTAACTGGTATCTGGCGGTTCTGTGGGAATCTTCTTGAGTAATCCTGCAAACAGTCTCCCTCCTGTATGCAACAAATTTACAGATCTCCGGCTGCAAGGCCTTGATGGGGCAGCCATAAATACATTTTAAGCAAAAATGGCACCCATCACCAAATGTTGGTTTTCCATTCAGCATAGCAATATTCCCTGAAGGACAATGCCCCGCACACCAGCCGCATTGGGTGCAGTGCTCCAGCACCTTTATCCGCTTACCCCAGTAGTGTCCTCCTGAAGTCTCCAGCTTTCCTATCACAGAAAAAATTCTGTCAATCCATAAAGGCTCGCCTTTTTTACAGACACCTGGTACTGCTGACCCGGCAGGCTGTGTTGGGGCAAACAACATCGGCCCCTGAAACAGAGATTACCGCCGCAGAGGCGTGATTTACAGTATACAAGCTATCAATCCACTGATAAACTGCTTCCGGTGCCGGAGTAATAGACAATCTTTATGTCGGAATATGTGTTCATCATATATGTACCTTATCCTTTGAGGCCACTGCCTGAAACACCCAATCTACATAATTTAATAAAATCCTATACCAGCTTTAGTTTATTTAAAGTGTTAATGAGAACTCCATTACGCTACATTATTTCCAATATTATAAAGTACGACACGACGTCAAAGTCAAGTCTTTTAAAATCCTTTTTAAAATTATAAAGGTCAGATGTCCTGATTGCTGCTTAACGAAAGGTAATACTTCTCAGGCCATATATTCCTATTGCATAATTTTATATTCGCTCGGGTAAAAGCTTTCCAACACCGAAACTTCCACAGTCTTTCCTTTATATGTTTCCAGCCAATTGCTATATTCCGAATTATTCCATACGCTTCCGTCCTCAAATGTAATTTCTTTTATCTGATACAGTGCATATGCTACTTTGTTTGGATGGGCATTTTCTATCTCAGACCAATCCATTTTTTCGCTGTCATACAAAGACCAACCACCTTTGACATTATAAGTCTGTTGCGGCAAAATATCCAGTTCCTCTTTTACCAAATACTCATAGGTACTTTCAGATGAAGAATCAAGGAAATTCCATTGTAATTTTAACGGCCCGCCAGACTCGTCATAACTCAACATCCCATACTGGATCCCAGTTATTATCTTATCAGTATTGTTTGTTTTAACATCATGCAAATATGGATGACCATTATCATAATAAGATAACTCTACGTTCTCAAAAATAAAGGATTGGTTGTTATTTGATAATGTAACTTTGGATTTCTCCTGGTTGAATGGTCTAAGTTCGCTTACTTGTGCTGATGTTGCAAAGACAGCGACCGAACTAATAATCAGTATAAAGACTATGCAGCTTGTTAATATTGAAGCTTTTTTGTATAGCATAATCGCTTGGATCCTTTCTTCAATAGCATTCTTACTGAAATTGTTTACGAGGGGCGCAAAACGGTTTCTTCTCTCTTCCAGCTCGATCAATGTCAGGGCATAGGCCAATCTTACATTTTCTCCGAATATCCTTACAACAGCTTCATCACAGGATAATTCTATATCTCGATTTGCTATTACATACATTAGCCACACAAAGGGATTGAACCAGTGAACGCACAGAGCTGTCACCATTACTAACTTTATCATCGTATCAAATCTCCTGATATGCGCAAATTCATTGTTTACCGGGAGCGACGTCTTATACTCTCTACGGCAACGCATGTGTGTTATAAGAAAAAAAAGCGCACAGGCCACCAAACCAATAATCCAGATTACCACGAAAGGAGATACATTTGCATTTGCCGTTTCCGGCAGAGTAGCTATAGTCTCTGTAACAGCCGTATTGCTTAGCATAGCAGATATTTCAGCCAATGATAAATCCGGTTTATAGAATCTGTCCTTTAGCATATTTATAACTGAATAAATGCTGAATCGTGACGAAACCTCAAAGGGAATCAACAAGCGGCATAATACCACACCCCACAAAACAATAAATATTTTTGGGGGGAATTTGTACAATAGCAGCGCACGGAGGATTACGATAACCAGAATAAGCACAGAAGCCGAAAAACTCATGATCATCCTCCTTATTCCAGACTGTTGACGAGCTGCTTTAATCTCTTAATTTCTTCCGGGGATAAATTTTTTCGTCCCAGAATAGAAGCCACAAGCTGGTCCGCGACACCATCATACATTTTGTTAATGAGTTCCGTTGTTTCAAGCTCTCTTGCCTGTTCAATCGTGACAAGGGGATGGCATACAAATTTTGGTTCAATCCGTTATCTTAATAATTATTTCTACACAAACGTTGCCCGCAATGATACAGCAAGGGCAACCGCCATCCTACTATAAGCACCATCAACTCATCAGACGAAAAAGAAAACCCGAACTCCATCAATTAAGTTTACTGCACGGATAATTTCCCCTTCTTGCTGAGTATCAGGCAAAATTAAAACAGACTGAAAAATATACTTTTCAGTCTGTTTTGAGGGTATATGGTATCTCATCCCATGTACGTTGACGTATTTTGGTTATAATAATGAATATGCCTTTCAGGTATAAATGCTATACCGGTAGCACCGCTGTAGTAATGATAATGACCGCCTTCGACGTAAATTGCAGGACTTGTTGTAGTATTGTAATTATGGACATGGTCATCGTTTAAGGATGTTGTTCCCTCCAAATAATGAAAATGACCTGCGCGATCAGGTGCCGAACTCGTCGTTCCCGAATATTCATGACGATGTTCAATATTAATTGTTGTCCTTCCGCTGTAATCATGTGTGTGTATTCCATTTGGCATTTCAACCACCTCATTGTACTTTATGAGGACTTAATTTTTTGGTTACGGTTTTCTGCTCCCAATTCAGTACAAATAAATAATTCTATCGCGCGTAGCTGCCCGACAACATGCCAGCCTTATAAAATTACTGCTTTTTCATAAACTTCTTAATCTCCTCTGCCATATAATCAGACTTATAATAATGCAGGCTATGACCGCAATCAAGTTCGATCAGTATGCAGTTCTTCGCGCGTTCAGCGAAATCTTCCTGCGCTTTTACCCAGCCTTCATACCCGGATGCCTGCCCCAGATTGGTAGTAAACATCAGTATCGGCACATCCGGAACCGCTAATTCGCCCGCTATCTTTGCATTATTTAAAACCACTTTGCATTCTTCATAAACATCTGTATTTAAGGAATTCCTATATACCAATAACTTATTTTGTTCAAATTCATCATCGGTCAAACCGTCCCGGTTAACATAACAAAAAGCCGGTATCCTGTGCATTCCAAAGTAAGTCATGGTTTTCATAAAAGTAATACCTGCCATATTGCTTTTCTTATAAGACTCCGGAACAGCCATATCGAGTCCTATTATTTTCTCTACTTCTTCGGGATAAGTATCCGCCCAGTAGATCGCTTCCAATGCCGACATAGAATGCGGCATCAGTACATATGGCATTTCAACCCCGGCCTCTTTCAAGGCTTTTCTATCTTCTTCCACCAAAGTCGCAACATCTCTTGGCAATCCGCTTACATCCGAATAACCATATCCAAATTTTTCAACAACTGCCACCTGATATTCATCGGTAAGTTTAGAATACAGTATTTTGTAATCATATATGGGCGAAGCAACACCTGAGCCGGATAACAGTATGATTGCCGCCTCCGAATCCTCTCTCTTACCTTCCACGTAAACATTCATGTTATAGCCGTCGACTTCAACAGCTGTTCCAACTTGCGTTATTTTATCCTTTTTCACCTTCAGCATGATAAAATGATATAATGCTGCAGCCGCCAAAAACATGATCAAGCAGCCAAATATTAGAAATAATGTTTTTCTGGTTCTTCTCCACATATTGAATCTCCTCTGGGGTAATATGAGTTGCTCTTACGTTTAGATTCTACTACAGAAATAGTGATCCTGTACAGTAGTGAGTCCTGAAATCTAAATTTGATAGTATCAAACAAGGAACTTATTCTTACAAGTATCTAATTTACATTAACTTCACTTAGTCCTTCCCTGTCCCAAGGCAAACAGCACTCAAAAACGTAGGATACTAGTCACATAACTCATCGACGACTATTTTACTGGACTTTTTGCGATAAGCGCAACTTTATGAACACAAAATATCCATCTATAAGATACCATTCATTTGGGGTAAATTACAAAATCCCGGGCACGAATATACCCGGGATTTTGTCCGAAATCTTACTTCTGAATACCCTTATAGCAGACAGATAATTAATAATTTTTCCAATCATGAATAATAAATTCTACGAAGGCTTGGCAACAAGCTTTTATAATTGTCCAATTTGCCAATATTCCTTCACCTTCTATTCCGGCTTTGGTACGCATCAATAAATCTTGCTTTGGATTAATAAAGTAATAATATAAATAATCTGTAACTTCTGCAATACTATAAGAACCAGCCCCCATATTGTTCAGCAAATATGTCATTCTATTGGTATGTTCATCCGCATAATACTGATAAAAGGAACCTGTTAATACATGTTCTTTAAGTGATTTACTTAATATTGCCCGAATTAGTGTATGAATAGCAAAACCATCAGCATCACCAAATATGTCACAATAGTTCATCTGGACATCATCACCGACTTCCATTCGCCCTATCCTATCTCGCGCATGCCTTATGTCACCGAGATATTCCCCCCTGGGTTCCAAGTTGTCTTTTAATATTTTAATTTCCTTAATAGCTGTTGCCAAGTCGCCTGCCCACCCGTACCATTCCGCCGGAATCAAAACCGGAGGGTTCAAATAGGCTGATATAACTGCCGCAAGATGATGAAGTTCTATAAGCCTACCGGAAGAATCTTTTAAAATAATATACCCCGTTTTCTTAATATATGGCTCCAACTCTGCCGCAAGATCAGGATGATTTGCCGTCATATAATCCGCAAAAATGGGGTTTGATACTAATGTTACATTAAACTCTAAATCTGTATATTTTTTATGCCATAAATAATATAATACCGATAATACACAAGATTCTGCATCTGCATTCGGGAAACATTCCCAATATACATCTTCCAGGCGGGAAACTATAGGTTCATCACCAATTTCACCTGTTGTCTCGACTCCGAGATCACGCCCGGATGCAATTACCCTGTCCAGATCAATTCGACTGCCATCACTGGCAATATAGGAACCAGTAGCATATTGATCAAAACTCCAATTTTCCGGCATTAAAAATCCCAAATTTCCACTATACCCAGTAGACATATTACTGACAAAGCTATTGACTGCCAAATTAGCAGAGCAGATAACACTACATGTATTCCTTGCCGAATATATACCCACTTTATAAATTGAAGAATTGGCCTTCTTTGCATCATTTATTCCTTGGAAATACTGTTTTACAGTTCCTTTAGCCTGAGCTTCCGTCGCATCAAAATCTACACAAAAGTAAATCGTACAACTAGGGATTCTTAGCTTAGTGGCAGCTTTTACTGCCTTATTCCAACTATCATATCCTGTCCTATAGGTAAAATCTGTAGCCGATGCATTATTTTCCTGAAACAGCGGAAATATCTTTAACCCTGTATTTTGGATATTACTAATCTCTTGTTCCGTTAAATTCTTGTCGAATCCACCTGAAACCTTGGTTAGATATCTTCCGATATATCGTATCCCATCATTATAAAGTGACTGAGCCTGTACTGCTGTTAATTGATATCTTGTATCAGCAGCATTGGCTGCTCTATCCATGTCACCCTTGCTCCATAATAATGCTCCCCAAGTTCTTCTGTTTACAGCACCCAAGGTGACGAGCGGATCTATATCCAAACACATAAATATTTGGAACTCCGTTACTTTACTTGCTACATGCTGATCGTAAACCCCGTTTATATTATTGACATGAAACTGATTGCATGTTAATGCACATTGCAATAGCTTTATCAATGCTACATTACTGCTTCCCACGGATATGGAAGGCATTTTATTAAAAGTATTTGGCCCCAAGGCTCCATCTGGGGTAGTATTGATAATACTCTGAAACGCATATATAAGCGCTTTACTAGTTTTTCTTTCAAAATGTCCACTAGTTGGAATGAAACCAAGACTGCTGAGATATAAATTTGAATAATTCGCGTTCAGATATTGCTGAGCTATACGAATATATACATCTGTGGTATTTGTCACAATTGTTGGATCAGTGGTAAGCAGCGACTTAAAGTAAGATGCTTCCATTGTTTCTGTACCATTAGCAAATCCCAAATCAGCTTTAAAACTCTTAATTGCAGACTTCGTAGATGTTCCCATAACCCCGTCAAACGGCCCTGGATTATAACCCTTGCAGATGAATCCTCCCTGTAGTATCTTTACTAACGTAACATTATTGGTAGAATCATTAATTGTAGGGCATGCAGACGAAGTACCATTGCCCCATAGACCATCAGGTTTTAAATTCAGATGAATTTGTAGTGCCATAATAAGCGCCTTTACAGTAGTATTCCCTGTCATGCCGTCTGGCTCGATTGGAAATGACCCCGAATTTTGCCCATTCTCATCATAATAAAAGTAACTTGGAAAGGTATCTCCTAACCATATTTGCACTTCTTGTACTCTTGAATCCATAATTAATTCCCTTTCTTTTTATTTTATTTAGCCGACTATATATAATAAAAAGGATAAAATCCTCAAATTGTAAACTAGTAAAAATAAATTAAAGTGATCTCATAAAAAAATCTTCTTGTAGAATAACATTATAAAATGCTTTTTCTTCTACGTAATTCTCTTTTTCATCCTTATATAAAAGCCTTGAATATTTGTTAATGAGTGGATTCATTTTATTGATAACTAGCAAGTTGTGGATATTTTTTTATCAGTGTATAATAATCATGATGTAATAATTTTCATAATAGTTAGTAAATAAGAAAGATATGTTATTTGAGTATCTTACAAAAATAGGAAAATATTTTAATACGATTTTTACAGAACTTAGCGTGAATTTGGGATGTGAAGGAAGAATATGGAATAATTTATCGTACAAATATTTGTAGGAGAATAATGAAAAATGGAGAAAGAATATCAAAAACTACGAGCATCTATTTTTAGATATGTAATATGGCTGATATTATTTTGGGGACTAAGAGCGTTATTATCCCTCTTTCAAATTGAATATCGTTTATGGTTGTCTGCCCTTGGTTACATTATTAGCACCATAACTCCATTTATACTATTTAGGCGACTACTTATCATAGGAAATCAGGGAAAGGAAGAATCTAGAAAGCTCCTGCAAGCCATTTCTTTGAAAGCATACAATATTTTTGCGTATGTTATACTTTTTTTTGCCGCAGTCTATGGACTCTTTACAATGAATGAAGAGAATATAACAGAAGATGGCAAGCTGGAAGTAGCATATGGCGTGTTTCTTTCGGAAAATTATTGGTATCCTTTCGAGAAAATTTCCTTTTGGGGAAGGACGCCGGCTTATGGACAGGAAGCGATACAAATGTTGGAAGAAAAATATGATTGCAAATTTAGGATTGACAGAGCCAGTCTCAACCTGGATATGCACTGGATTAAATATGTACCAGATACATACCCAGACCTGCGCGTAACGGTATATGGCACAAATGAATTGATAGATGATTTTTCGGAAACGTATATCGGCAGCATATTCTCGCAGGTGCATAAAGAACTTGGTATGGAGAGCAATCTTGGTTACCAGTCATTTGGTGGACCGATATATCATACTTGCCTCGTTTCTGATTGGAATAATCCAACTGTTTTAGTAAAGAATGCGGCATTGTTAATTTCTCGTGCATTGGAGAAAATGGACGGTGATGTAAATGCTCCCTGCACTTCAGGTGTCTTATATGTAGTAGTGAAGTACCATGATCAATCTTATAACATCCCATTACCTTTCGGGGATTCCAGCATATTACAGGAAAATCGTAGAACAAGAGATTATTACATTTCTCCTGAGCATGTATATGAGGAGATAACTCTCTTAATTAATGGCTAACATTTATACAACACGATACCATAATCAATAAGAAGAATCCGGGGTTAAAACCCCGGACTTTTGTTTTTTTCTGCTTTGGGGATCGCTGTAATGTCTTTATTTATATAAGGTATTATACAAATAATAAATTTTAAAAAACAGTTTACAATTTACACCTACATATATCTATATAATATAGATTTGCAAATCAACTATTATTATAAAAATTATAAGGAGGATAACGAATATGGCTTATCATGCAATCAACGAAGGTTCTAATATTACCGTCTACAGCCGTTCCAGCTGTGAAAGCGATTCAAAGTATGGAACACTCTACAATGGTGAGGTATTTACTTTCATCAAAGAACATAATGGATATTTTGGGAATTATGAAATTCGCTTTCTCAACAGCAGTGGGGGCTATGGCATTGGTTATATCAATACTGGTCAGTATGGCAATCTTGCTTACTCTGGAACATCTGTTACAGAGTCTGCGCTTGGGGCTACGTCATGCTATCGTTTTAAGCTTAGAAGAGCATTGAACGTAGTTTCTACAAGCGGGTCTGCCCATACAAGCCTAAGTGTAGGTGACTATGTATATACCCGTAGTGCTACTGCCGGCGAAAGCAATCCGGCCAATATGTACATTATCGGTTATAAGAAAGGAAGTGCTGCTGTCACTTCATACACCGGTTTTGTCACTTTGAATTATTCTGGCGGATCCATGTTTGCAACAAACTTTTGTTTGCAGAAAAACTAATTTAAAATAAATATCAGGGAACGAATGAATAATTCGTTCCCTAAAAATATCATTTATCTGGCTCTATTATACTTTCATATATATAAAAAATTCTCCCATGTTCATAGCCAATCTCAAAAAAAACATCCTCTTTCTGATAAATAGTAGTTGTATATACATTATTATCAGCGCTAACCACCTCTTCTATGGGTTCTCCTAAATATATTTCAGCTTCTTCTTTACGCATCCCAATGCTTATTTTTCCATCTCTTGATCCATAAGCTGTTGAGTAAAATCGATAAAGTTCCTTATTCTGATTAAAATAAAAAGTAAAGTAATTATCTAAGGTAACAAAACAATATACCTGTTCCCCTTCTGATTCACCATCTATCACCTTATAGCCCATCCCTATAGTATCCAGATATTCACCAAGTTCTTCCGGGGACCATCCATACTTACATTCTTCTAACTTCAAATTTATATCCCCATCCTTTTGAATGATACTGATTGGTTGAAATGTCTCAGAATAACTCACTTTTACAGGCTCAAAATCTTCCCCATTCATCGCGTCCTCTGTCCTTAAAATATCGTCAAATAAAGCATAGACCCTTTCTACGCTTTCTTCTCCTTTTACCCCATATCCACATGCAGCCAACTCTCCACCTTTTTTCTCGATAAAGGTAACGTATGGATATCTGCATTTTTCAGGATTATCCTCATAGAGATGTATACTTGGCGTCTGGATAGAATTAAACTCCATAGAATCAAACCACACCATTTTTACTCCATCCGTCACATTAGCAGGTTCATTTATGAAATCTTCCTCTCCACTGTTTATACCACAGGAACCAAAGGTATTATTTCCCCATAACCATAAACTCCCATCTTCTTTAATCGCACCCGCACAAAAAGAACTGCATGACACATACTGAGCTCCTTCCAACACCTTTACCGGCTGGGAATAACTAATACTCTTCACTTCTTTTCCACCCTTGGAAGAAGTGGTACGAAATTCTCCCCACCACCATACACTGCCATCTTTTTGCAATGCAATAATATTTCTGTTCCCACATCTTGCATAAACAATGTCTTTCATCAGTAAAACCGGCTTTTCAGTCACCACACTTCCTGGATTTAAAAAGTAGTCTTTCCCTTCTATATTTTCCATACCCATTAATCCATTTAGATTATCTCCCATTCCATAAAGATGACCTTCTTCTGTAAGAAAAATAGTGAAATATACTCCTCCTCTATCTACATGGATGACGTTTTCCGCGATTTTATAAGGTGCGCTTTTAAATGAATCTATCCCCTCTTTTTCTTTAAACCCTAGCTGACCATATTCATTGCTTCCTTCGCCCCAAAGCGTTTTATTTTCATCTATAAAGTAATAATTTCCAGCTTCTGCCTTACTGTCAATATAGTAATTCTCGATATGGAATTCTTTGCTTATCTGCAAGTCATCCATATCCTCTACTAAAAACTGGTTAGTGCTTGTTTCATTTAGTACTTTTACAGAAAGATCATCCTCTTTGCCTTCTTCCAGCTCAATCCCGCTATTTTCCTCAGCACTTCTTCCCTTTTCTACTATCTGTAGCGCTACTATAAACACTGTAATTAAAAATAAAACAAATACAGGTAATAAAACATTAACTTTAATTTTTAAGGACATAGTTCCTCCTGGCCTTTTTAAAATACAGTCTCTGAACAATGGGACAATAACATCTCACTCTACTAGCACTTTTTCTTATTTGCATACCCAACACATTTTCACGATTATTAAATATAATATAACATATTAGTTCAATTGCAACAATGAATTAAATCTTATTTATTCCTTATATATTCTGCATAATACGAGAATTTACCCTTTCTTTTTATCTGAGAATTCTTAACCAATTATATATAAAAGAATAATCATACATTTACCCTCTAACCAAAGCATCGTAAAAAATCTATTCATTCTAAAATTAAGAGAAAATATTATAATTCCAAAAAGAATTATGAAGCACCTAAAATTACAAAAGGGAGTCGTAATGATCGGAATCAGCGCCCAGTGGATAAAATCGTATGCTTTTCTAGTATCTCTGTTTTCCTTACTTTTTTCATTTTCTACTCTATCTCCGCTTTATGAACACCTGTTAGTCGTAGAATTCATTAGATTACTCTATCAAATAAATATAAATGGGATAAGTATAACTTCTTCCTTAGCAATTTATAACATTCTCTTTGCCTCCTTTCATGTCTTCACCAAACATCTTCCCACAAATCACTATAACTATAATAAGCCTTACGTTATCTATAATAGATTGCATCAAGGGAAGCAAAAAAGACATTATCGTGTATATCATATTGAAATGATTGCACTCTAATGTCTTCCCCGTGCTCCCTATTTTCTTTTTGTTCTATCCGTTCTTTAATGTATCAAGTCAGCACCTTTCCTTTGCAACAGGGCTGTTGTCTCCACATGCCTTGAATAGACAAAAATAATATCGGGCAAGCCTGATTGGATCTTGGAGGCCGGTTTGTTTTAAGTAAACGGAGGTCTACTTTCTAAAATTTATAACTCATTCTAGTTGACATATTTATTTGTAAGTCTTCTACTCCAATAATATAAGTGCAGAGGGACATTCAAAACCATAGTAAACTTTGATAATACCTAAAAACCGATTCGATATAAAATGCCCCTTATAGGTGATTCATAAAAGGGGCATTTTGTCTGCAAGAAAATTACCTATACCGGATCCAAACAGTCATTTCCCCGGGCCTCCTATTGCACCACATGCTATAAGGCACGGCTTTTATGATTGTTTCCTTCTCCGTATTTACCGCTGGGCGGTAAAGTTCGTCCGGCCAGTATTTATCATCTGTCCTAATTGCCGTTGTTCTTATTGTAACGGCACCGTTTAAAAAGCTGTTGTCTTTTTCAATTTCAAGACTACAGTCCAGTGGAATCGATATTGCCGACAAGTTACTTCCGTTATCAATCTCCTCAAGACAGTATACCAACGGCCCCCTTGTGATAGCAACCTTTCCCGCATCGGCCCGAACTTCTGGATTCGCCTGGATTAATACCGCAGGCATATCCATTGACAATTCAACTGTATCTTCATCATTCCAAATCCTACTGATTTTGGCATATCCCTTTAAGATATCCACACCGGTTTCCAAAATCTTTCCGTTCACCCTAAGCTTGTAATTCCTGCACCAGGCCGGTATCCTCAATGCCAGTGTAAACTCCTTTTCACCGAAGCCCGTAGCTTTTAGCCTTACGTTCCCATCCCACGGATAGTTTGTTTCCTGAGTAAGTATAACCGAAGTGCCATCAAGATCAAATTCTGCCTTTCCGCCTATATAAAGATGAGTGTATATGGAGTTTTTTCCTACCGTATATATATATTGACTCAGCGACATAAGCAATCTTGCAATATTCGGCGGGCAACAAGAGCAACTGAACCATTTCTGCCGAACAGGCTTGACATGCTCCATTGCCGGATTCTTCTCGCAGGCCTCCGGAAGTACCTCCAAAGGATTAACATAGAAAAAGCTCTTCCCGTCCAACGCCATTCCGCTCAAAATATTATTGTACAGTGCTCTTTCCATAACATCCCCATACTCGCCCTTCGCCTCGATTTTCAGCATCCTGTGGGCAAGCATCACCAGACCCACCGAGGCACAAGATTCCGCATATACAGTATCATTGGGGAGATCATAATCAAAGGTGAACCCCTCTCCGAAAGCAGCAGAGCCTATTCCGCCCGTAATATACATCTTACGCTTTACTATATTATCCCATACATTCCTGCAGGCATCAAGAAGCCCTTCATCCCCTGTTTCTGCTACAATATCAGCAATAGCCGAATACATATATACTGTTCTGACCGCATGGCCTTCCGCTGTTTTCTGTTCCCTCACCGGCAGGTGGGTCTGCATGTATTCCCTTTTAAACTTACTGAAGCCCGGCCAAAATTCCAGGATATCTCTTTTCTCCCTCTCAAGGCTGAAATAATAAGGTTCCTTCCCTCTTTCATCAATAAAGTATCTGCTCAGGCTTAAATAGCGCTCATTGCCAGTGATCCTGTAAAGTTTCACCAAGGCAAGCTCTATTTCCTGATGTCCGCAATACCCCTTCATCTTCCCAGGCTCAGGACCGAAAACTGAATCTATGCAATCCGCAAGACGGCATACAACATCGAGCAGCTTTCTTTTTCCGGTAGCACTAAAGTATGCAACACCCGCCTCTATCATATGTCCTGCACAATACAGTTCGTGGCATTCCTCAAGGTTTGTCCAGCGCTTTTCAGGTTCTTTAATAATAAAATAAGTATCAAGGTAACCGTCTCTTTGCTGTGCTTTTTCAATAATATCAATGACCTCATCCGCAGAACGCTCCAACTCACTGTCCGGCGTCTGCGAAAGACTATAAGCAACGGCCTCCAGCCATTTTGCAACATCGCTGTCCTGGAATACCCAACCTTGAAATTCTCCAATCTCAAGACCCGCGGCAATCTTGAAGTTTTTTATGGCATGGCTTGGTTCAGCACCTGGAATATTGTCGTTTAATGCATCCTTCTGATATGGAAGCACGACATCCCGGATCAGCTTTTGATATTCCGACCAGAAGCTGTCATTGATTACGGTTTTCTTTAGAGTCAGTGGATATGATTCGGTATGCTTTGTCATATAGTTCTCTCCTTTGGCGCATTTTAGCGTTTTTACTGATTCTTGAAGTTTAAAATCCTATGTAGTATACTTAATTTTAACAAAATAGATTTTGCGAATCGACCCATAAATATGAAGAATTGGTGGTGAAATCCGACATATGTTTTATTTTAAGGCTTCCCTTGATAGACCTTTTTCATATATTTCTTCCGGGCAATTTATTTCTGAAGGAAACTGGATTCATAATAAACGGAATATGGACAGCTTTGAAATAATTATAGGGCTCAAAGGAACTGCATATATCATGCAGGATGATATTAAGTATGAGGTGGTTCCAAGTTCGGTTCTGCTCCTTCTGCCTGGCCATACTCATACAGGCTACCGGCACTCGACAGGGGAAACTTCTTTTTACTGGCTGCACTTTTACTGCCACGGTCAAAACAGTATACTTAATAGAAGGGATGCTTTGGACGAGATTTCCCCTTTAAATTCCACTCCGTATTTCAACAAGCTTAATGACAGCATTATGTTACCTGCATTTTGGCAGCCTGAAAGTATTGAAAAAAGTGTTATACTTTTCAAGCAGCTGCTTCATATAGCTAATTCGGACTACTATAGCTCCTTCTGCACCGATTATTCACTTACCACACTGCTCTTGGAACTATCCCAGCAGTTTATTCATGCCAGTCTGAATCTAAACGAATTACCCAACACCGGCGGAGGTAATTTCAATATTCTCCTTGAATGGATTCGTCTTAACATAACCGAGGAGTTCACTATCGATGAGCTGGCCGAAAAGTTCAATTACAACAAGGACTACATGTCCAGAATGTTTAAAAAGCATTTAGGAGTCAGCCCCAGAAAATATATCAATGGTATGAAAATACTTAAAGCAAAGGAATATCTCTGCCGGTTCGATCTCAGCATCAAGGAAATAGCCTATAAGTTGGGATTTAAGGACGAGAAATACTTTATGAAGCTTTTCAAGGAATATGAAAACCTGACTCCTTCCACTTATAGAAATGCTTATTACAGAACGTTGTACAACAACGAGTGACCTTGCTTATCTCTACTCAGATTAAGGGGCATGTCATCTTTTATCGCCTCAAGGGGCACCTGATAATTTCAAAGCTGCAAAAGCAGTTAATGCTTTTATTTATAATGGTTCAGGCACGTTCAATTCTCACAGCGTTTCTGTACCTTGAACGGTCAAAAAGGTGGGCGCTTGAACACGGTGGAACCTTGACAGCAAGGTATATTTCCGGCTCTGGCGATAATCTGGTTTTTTCATGTGTTTGATTCCACCAGATTGGAGTATAATCGATATATCCTCAATTAATAATATCTCCTTTGTTATCAGCCAGCTTTTCACGCCACTGGCGTAATTCCTCAGGTGTCTGTTTCTCCCACTCTGTTTCTTCGCCAACAATTTTTAATGGTTCTCGCGAGCGATATGAACGTGTCAAATTGCCTGGGAATTTCTTGTCTGTAACATTTGGATCATTTTCAAATTCCCCTGTTGGTTCCACAATATAAACTCTTTCTCTTCCATTTCCTTTTGCTAATGAAGCTGCAAGTCCTGCACCGTTAACAAGGGCTGTGAAATAAATGTGATTCATTTTGAGTTCAGGTTTATAATTCGAATCCTCCCCTGCTGTCAGTAGATTACCAACCTGCAAATCTGCTTTTGTCCCATGATAAAATGGACCTTTATCAGGGGGCAAAACATTGTACGAATTAGATATATCATAATTCATCTTTGCCTTTTCAAGATCGCATAGCTCCTCATAGCATTTGGCAATATTAAAATACAGCGATGTGAAAGTACTCTTGACGCTGTCATCATTTAGTTTTAACGCAAACTGCAATGATGTTTCCAACCATTTTAATTTATCTGAAACATTTTTTTGATGTTGGGCAACATAATAAGCTGCAATAAATTTTTCAAAGTCATTTTCAGCTTCACTCCATGCTTTAAGAAACAGCGCGCCCGCATCTTCGGGTTTGTTGCTATCTTCCATGCCAATACCCATCATACATAGTTTAATAATATTGTTATTAGGGTCAAATTGAATTTTCATCTTATTTCACCTCTTAATTATTGTATTCTTCACTCTTTGTTTATTTCCCTTGAGATCAATTCTACCGTCTCCACATACCTTGAGGGGATAAACAAGATGCCCATTGACGCTGGTAAGACCTTGGCGGCAGAGTATATTTCTTATTTTGTTAACATGTAATTTTCTATAAATAATTGTAAATATTGTCTCTTGCTATCCACACTTAATTTATTATAATTAATCTTCCGAATCTATTCTCAGTTCATCAGGAAAATCATTTTTTTGTAATTTATTATTTGTTACCGAAAGTAAAGGCATAGATACAGAACTTAAATAAGGCATCAAAAATTCTAAAATGAAATATCTTTGTAATTCATACATATCATGGTCAAAACCACCATTTTTATTTCTATGCCCATCTATCTCTAAATAAAGTAACCTCTTTTGATTAGGGTTATTGGTCTGTGCTTCTTTAACTAGATCAAATGGCATTTGCGCACTTTCTTTAAATCCCTCTTCTTTATAGATAAAATGATAAATTGCAATACCTTTATATTTAAGTTGATTTATGTTCTCTGGTTCTTCTTCAATGATTGCAATATGATCAAGATCTTTTTTTTGAGATAAGTTCATGCGCCATTCATCCATTTGATCCCACCAGTAGTCTCTCATCTGCCTGATCTGCTTTCTTTTCTCCGGATTGCCACCATATAAATCATGGCATGAAGAACATAATGGAGCAGCATTATCAATAGTGTCTGAGCCTCCATCTGCCTCTGGCAGAATATGATGTACTTCCACAAATATTTTATGACATATGCAGCATCTAAAATTTGATCTTTTTTTCGCTTCCAATTTTATTTTCTCAGTAAACGGCATCCTTTCACTCCTCCCCCGGTTATAGCCTACAATTTAATGTTCTTATGTCCATCTTTACTTCCATTTATATGTCAATTCTTTTAGAATTAAAAAGTATTTTGTATATTCCGACAATAAGAAAGGGTATTGAAACATTTGACAAAGATTGTCGTTAAGCTTACGGTTATCACTGCCGTCAGTATTCATACTATAAAGTGTTCCATTATCATAGCTGTTAGAATAATATATCCTGTCGCCTTGAGTCCCGCAGCTGCTGAAGCTCAGAATCAATAAGAGAACGGTAAAAACAATCAAATTTTTTTCATACCTGCTCCTTTTCAATATGCGTTATTGCTATAATCTTGATCACCATCAAGTCTGGTACTCCTTTAGCGTCAGGGTATATTTTCAATGATTTAAATGCTCAACCTTTTTTATAAATTAGCTGTACCAATTATAACATGACAACTCTCATTTTTCGATGTCTAATTATAAGCGTTATACATCAGGGTGCCTTGTAAATAAAAAGAGACTGACTATAGCCAATCTCAGATGATTCCTTATAAGTTCTTATCCACCATTTCTTTCAGAACAGGTAAAACATCTTTTTCAAACCATGGATTTTGTTTCAACCAGCCAAGATTTAAAGGAGAAGGATGAACCAACGGAAAATATTCCGGTAAATATTTTTGAAAATTTCTCACTGTTTCAGTTAAACTTTTTTCACGTCTTTTATTTAAATAATATTTCTGTGCATAGCTACCGATTAGAATTATAATTTCAATATTTGGCATCTCATCCAGTAAACGTGGATGCCATTTTTCTGCAAAGCCTTTTCTAGGTGGAATATCACCGTTTTTCGCTTTTCCTGGATAATAGAAATCCATAGGCAAATGAGCGACGCGATTCGTACTATAAAACATCTCGCGAGATACTCCCATCCACTCTCTTAATCGATCACCACTTAAATCATTCCAAAACAATTGAGTTGCTTCTGCCTTACGTCCCGGTGCTTGGCCAACTATGACAATGCGAGCATCTACAGAAGCTTTGAATAATGGTGGGATCCCCATTTTTGTATAGGATTCGTTCATTTGGTCAGCCATAATTTCTTGTTTGATTTTTTCAAATATCATCATATTTCACTTCCATTATTTTTTAATCGTTAAGATATCGTGAACTCGCCAACTTTATTTCTCTCAACCGATAATTCTATGCGTAATATCAAAAGCGATTGAAGCAATAAGAGAACTTGCGCATGCAGCTAGTAATAAAATTGTATATCATAAAAGGAAATAATACAATTGCCGGTATATATTTCACAAATCTTATTTTCTTAAACAATAGATTTAATATGAAAGTTATTATAATCGCTGCCATGGATATTAAAATCAATATGAAAGTACTTGCTTACAAGGCATCCATTCTGTCCACTCACAACCCCATCTATTTTTATAACATGGATATGTTCACCCAAACAAAAAAATAAGGAAGTTCCAGTATCGGAACCTCCTCTCTTCTTAATCCGCTGAAATTCCAATCCATGGCCCCCCTTATTTCAAATCTTTTCAGTTCTCTTTATTTCACCACCTTTGACATCAATACTACTTTCTCTTCATGCAGTGAACGGTCAAAAAAGAGGTCGCTTGAATCTGGTGCGATATTGGTGTCAGGGTAATTTCAAAAACAATTGCCTTACCAGCCTGCTTAGCGAGATTCTGTCAGGCATGTATGCGTTCAAAAACCGGAGAGTATTCGATTGGTGCGTCAACTGATACCGTTATGCCGCCGGTATACTTTTCTCCGGTAGAGGTCAAGATCCACTCACCGGCAGGGAGATATACGTCTCTCTTGAATTCATTCAGATGAAGAATCGGCGCTACAAGGTATTTGTCCCCAAACATATACTGATCCTGAAGTTCCCAGCATTTTTCATCTTCGGGGAATTCGTAGAACATGGTACGAATCAATGGAGAGCCATTCGTATGAGCTTCTTCATAAAGCTTTTTGATATAATCATGCATACTGATACGGATATCATAGTATTTCTTCATGATCTTATAATTGTCTTCCCCATAACTCCAAAGTTCATTTGGCTGGCCTGTATGAAGGTAACCGCCTCCCCAGTCTCTATTATCCAGCGGCGGAATGTTGTAAGGGCCTCTGTCTCCATGCATACGCAGTACAGCGGAATATACTGCAAACTGATACCAACGGATTAGGAGCTGTCTGAAATCAGGATCATTTACATCATCTGTCATGAAGCCTCCGACATCCGTCGTCCACCACGAAATACCTGCAAGTCCCATGTTCAGACCGCACTGCAGCTGATCGGCAAAGGCTTCAAAGGTACTTGGCACGTCACCGGACCAGACCACATTCCCATATTTCTGAGAGCCGGCCCATGCACAGCGAAGCAGATTTACAACAGACTTATTATCCTTGCTCATCTCATCATAAAATAAGCGACTATACATTTGAGGATACATATTGCTGATACTAAGTGCAGGACCATCACAATATCTGTAATTCTCAAAATCATACACACCATAATCCGGTTCCGAATTATCCAGCCAGAAAGCATCGATGCCGAAATCGTAGTAGTTTTTCTTGCATACTTCCCATACATACTTACGTGTCTCAGGGTTGAAAGGGTCGATTTCCACACAGTCCCCCTGATAATCATAGGTCTGTGCAGCGCCACGCTCTGTCTTGATCAGAAGTCCTCTTTCCATCATCGGACCAAAGTTTTCACTCTTACGATCCACAGAAGGCCAGACAGATACGATAACCTTGATTCCCATAGAGTGAAGCTCATCAACCATAGCCTTAGGGTCCGGCCAGTACTGTGTATCGAATTTCCAGTCTCCCTGTACTGTCCAATGGAAAAAATCAATGACGATCTGGTCAATTTTAATGCCTTCCTTCTGATACTGACGAGCAACAGTCAGAACCTCATCCTGAGTTCTGTAACGCAGCTTGCATTGCCAAAGTCCCATCAAATCTTCCGGAAACATGTCAGCGCGGCCGGTAACTGCGGTATAGTTTGCCAGGATCTGCTTGGGTGTATCTGCCACAGTGACCCAGTAATCCATCTCCTTGGTAGATCTTGCAATCCACTCTGTATAGTTCTTGCCAAAGGTTACACGACCAACAGCCGGGTTGTTCCAAAGGAAGCCATATCCTGAGGAAGATACAGCAAAAGGAACAGAAATCTGAGAATTACGCTGTGCCAATTCCAAGACACACCCCTTATAGTCCATATCATTTTGTTGATATTGGCCCATACCAAAGATTTTCTCACCCTTATTACTTTCAAACTTTACATTCAAAGAATAATCGGTTCCACCAATAATTCCCTTCCATTCGCGGTTAATTACTTTCAGGCAGCGGCTCTCTTTAGAAATGGTTCCGTCATACATACGGAAGTATTCACGAAGGAACAGCTTGTCATCTTTATAAAACGAAATAATACCCACAAAATTCACAACTATCTTAATACGACCATTCGTGATCGAAGCAATCTCCCTCTGATCAATGGTTCCATCTCCGACCCAATGATCTTCTCTTTCAATCTTTACAACGCTATCTACATGGTCAACATTTTCTGTCAATGCCCAGTCGTTTCCATAAAATTTGCCAAACATGGTGGTACGTACTCTGACAGAATCCTTACCCCAGGCTTCGATTCGCCCCATTTCGCCATTTTGGTAAAACACCAATGCCCCATTGTCATCTAAAAACTTCATAGTACATCCTCCCATATGTCAGTTGATTTTTTGGATTACAATGATATAATACTCTATAAACGACTACATTTCTTCTGAAATACTATATATTTTTGATACTATTCTACGATTTAAGTTGTAATTCGGATTGTTATCCATGGAGGTCAGATATGAAATATACGATCGTTGCATCTCAAGGTAATAAAGAACAGCGCCAGCACAGTTCTTCATCGGTTCCCTACAGTATTTATGATTGCCAGATACCGGATTCTTTTCCCAACGTGCCTATGCACTGGCATAGTGAGTTTGAAATTGATTATGTATTGCAGGGACAGGGTGACTTCATCTGTGGAGACGAACACTTTCCTGTAAGCCATGGGGACGTGATTATGATTTCTCCCAATATGCTGCATGCCGCCTACCCTTCCTCCAACATGAGTCTGCATTATATTGCCTTTGTATTTCACGCCAACATGCTCGGACTTGAAAGCAATGATCGCAGCAGTACCCACTGTATACGCCCTCTTATCACAGGACAGCTGCGTGTAAATATGAAATACGACTTGAGCCACCCGGATTATCCGGTCATACGCTCCCTGACTGAGACGATCGTAAGCTGTGCGAACAAAAACAATCCATATGATGACCTTTTATTAAAAAGTACTCTATTGCAGCTTTACTGGTTTTTTGAAAAAAACGATAATCTGTCTTCCTTTCAGGACGACGATATCAGTTATTCTTCCCTAATCCGTCCTGCGCTGGAGCATATGACCTATTGCTACATGGATTCCATCACGATCGACGAGCTCTCCGCTAAATGCGCCATCAGTTCCAGTCACTTCATGAACTCCTTTAAGAAAGCCGTCGGCTGCAGTGCGATTGAATTTTTGACCCACCTCAGGATCAAAGCCGCATGCACAGCCCTGACAGATACAACTGATGACATATCGACTATCTCCTACAGCTGTGGCTTTAACAACCTGTCTAATTTTAATAAGCAATTTAAAAAAATAACAGGAAGTTCGCCTCGAGAATACCGTAACCGGTAAAAAAGGCATTAGACCCTCATGATCCAATGCCCAAAACATATGTATAAGTTCATAGCACTCCAGATATAGGTGCAACATTTATATAAAATACTTTTAGCCCTTTGTATTTATAAGCGGTAAATATCCTCACAAAGTGAGCGTATCCACTTTCGCTTACTCAAAGAATGTTAACTTCGTTGTCGATATCATAAATCAATAAAAGGAACCCATCTTATTTAAATGAAACGAGTTCCTCTACTGTCTTTCTTTTGGGTACGTCAGGAATAACTTCTGGATACCCGACCGCAATAATTGCCGCTAACTGCTGCCCTTCTGGAATCGATACAACTTCCTCTACCTTGGATTCATCAAAAATACCCATGATTACTGAACCTATACCTTTTTCATGGGCAGCTAAGCAAAATGTCTGGCTTGCAATACCCGCATCAAACATTTCCCACCGATCTTCTTTGGGCGTAGAAAAAGAACCATCTTTTTCGTATCCGCAACGGCCCTTTATCATTGTAACAAGGATTAAAGCTGCTGCATTTTTCATCGTCTTGGTATTATATTCAAATCCTAATACACAGTCCCGGGCAACTCTTTCTATTTTTTCCTGATCTTCCAACACTATATAACGAACAATTTGTGTGTTTTTCCATGATGGAGCATAAGAAGCCGTTTCAACAAGTTCTTTCATTACCTCTTGAGCAATCTTCTCTTTTTTAAATTTCCTTACACTTCGCCTTTTTTTTATACAGGTTATTGCATCCATAATTTTTCCTCCATAAGATTCTCGTTTTATATCACTTTTAAAATATTATACTCATTAAAAAAACATCTGACAAGGCGCAACGGAAAAAGTAGAAAGGAGCCACCGCAAAGACAATGAGCAGTTCTATGCCTCCCACAGTTTTTATTCCTTGAATCAGTTCCATATCTAAAAACTTGTTTTTTATATTCTCATTAAACCTAATAATGCCTTGATAGCAGGATATTTATTTCAACAATTCTTCTCGATTAAATTATGTCATTCATACTTTCATTTTTTTAATAACTTCTTCCAGGGATTCCATCAGAACCTTTGCCTTTTCAAATTCATTCATTTGAAGCATTTGATGAATTCTGGTTTCTGTCTCTTTTTTCTTTTGCTCCAACAGCAGATAATCTTTGTCGAAATGATTGGCATAAATCATCTGACGGAATTTACGGATGCTCATTCTGCGCACAGTATTATTTTCTACCCAAAGTACATAGTCCATGCAATTGGCCACCGTATAATAATCATGAGACACCATAAGAATTGTTCCTTTATACTCTGAAATTGCCTGTTCTAATGCAATTTGCGCATAAATATCCAAATGTCCTGTCGGTTCATCCAGCAGCAGAAAGTTGACTTTTTCTAAGGAGATCACCGCTAATTGAAATAAATCTTTTTGGAGTAATTTACTCCTTTGAGGGAATTATATATTTTCAAGAATGCCCTTCAAAATCTTGAAAGCCATTTCCTTCTTATCAGCAGAAAGTCCTGATAATAAATTTTCTATTTCAGTGCTTGTTGTTTTGCCACCTACAATATAATCAAGGGAGCTTTCTAATACATCTGCAATTGCAACCAACGTGTCAATGGTTGTTCCTTTCTTCCCTTTTTCAATAGCTGCAATAGTTTTTTGAGACATTCCAATTTCCTCTGCTAATTTTTCCTGCGTATAGCCCTTTGCTTCTCGTAATCCTCTAATTCTTTTTCCACTCATTTCTAAATCGTAATACATATACATGCTCCTTTCGTTTCTGGAGCCTGTAAACGTTAACAGGTGTAAAATTACTCTTAAAAATGCATAAAAATAAAAGCCCGGCAAAACGGTACACAAATAATTCTGTTGGGTAGTGGTGTTGTCCACTTGTCCCATGAATTACTGTTAACGTTTTGCCAGGCTCTTAATGATTCTAATAACAATCAGCGCTCGACCATTCGAGTCACCTATAGGATTGTCAATGCCATATTCAGCTCATCACAAACTCTTGAACATCGGTGCCGTCTCTGAAGATTCCCAAGCCTTTATGTAATACCAAAAGCTCTTCGCCCAATCTGACGATTCCTCCAATGTCTCAATGTATGAAATTTTGTATTGGTAAAATTTACGACTGCTCTACCATTAGTTTTTCATGATATAACTTTAGTCTCTCTGCCATCTCATAAGATTCATTACATTCTGCATCAAAAACCATAATGCAGCCTTTTTCTACCCATGATGCAACCCTTCTCCCACAAGTACACTTATTTTCAGTATATTCAGTCGAAGAAGTCTTGGCAACGATGCTCCCACAATGTGGACAGCATACACAAAACAACTCTTTACGTTTTCTCATCTAACGAATACCTCCTAAGTAATATAAAGTATCACTCAAACGGATTCAGGGAAAGTAAAACCGTTGATGAGTCTCTATAATAGCCAGATTCCGATACACCGAAGCCAAGTGCTGACAACTATAGAAATTTGGTGCTTCCTTCTGATCTTTTGGTTATAGCAACTGTTTAGTCTTACTTTGCGCCTTATTCCAAAGCTTTAATTACATGAACTGCCACACCTTGAATTTCACAATTTGAAACAATAATATCTTCCATTGTATTATTCTCAGGATGTAACCTAATACATTTCTTTTCCTTATCAATATAAAACCGCTTTAAGGTATTCTCATTTTCAATTAGAGCTACAACAATCTGTCCATCTTTTGCTTCTTTCTGTTTCCTAATGACCACTAAATCATCATCATTAATTCCAGCCTCAATCATAGAATTTCCATTTGCTCTTAATATAAAAAATTCACCTTTGCCAAACATTGATACTGGTAATGTTACATATTCCTCGATATTCTCTTCCTCAAGCTGTGGGATTCCGCAAGAGATTGAGCCAAGGACTGCAACATGAGTAGTATCTGTATTGACCTTCTGAATCTTGTCTGTAAGTATCTCCTTACCATCATATTTAAGTATTCCACTCTCATCCATAGCTACTAAATACTTATAAGCAGTACTCTTGACAATCCCCATTTCACAAGCGATTTCACTTGTTGAAGGAAAACGGCGGTGTTTAAAATAATAGTCATCTACATACTGTTTTATGGAATTCATTCTCTCCACTGACTTATGTCTCATAATTTCACCGCTCCTTTCTAAAGGAAACTGTCGTTTCCTATAGATTATTATATCACTCTATTTTTATATTACAATCGCATTCCAATCAAAAAAATAACGCTGGTCAAATAATCGACCAACGCCTTCCCTACTTTCAATATTTTAAATATTCACTTTAAATATCCAAATTTATCATCTAATCTGTCCTTTATATGTGGTGTTACTTATCAACCAAATGTCTTGCAACCCTCATTAAATATAACTGTGTAAACACCTATCTACATTCTGACATTTGATTAAAAATACTATACAACACATTTGTTTCAGAATTGTTTATATGCACAGATAAAATTAAATATTTTTACTTCTTTTAGTTGCTATTATACCAATGAACAAAATACCTTTATAAACCCAGATTGAAGTAACCATCGTGTTTATAAAGGCATCTCATATACAATATTATTAAAGTTTTCATTCAACAGATTGTATTCACACTGAAGTATTGATATAAGTACTTTTACTTCCCTTTAGAAGCAAAAAGTTTCTCTATCAATCAGATTTATTTGAATTTTATCACCACATTTAAAGATTCATTCACCTTGCCAGCCATTTCAATTGCTTGTGCTAATTCATCTAAAGAATATTCTTGCGTAATGATATCTTGAATATACCACTTCCCACTTTCCATAATTGACATTACATCAGCCACATCTTCTGGTGTATATCCACCACTGCCAATTAGCGCATACTGTCCAAAAGTCATTGCCAGAAGATCTACTGGACGTTTTCCAGCCAGTACCGCAACGATAACCATTCGCGAATCTACTTTCGCCATTCCCTGATAGGTCTCAAGGATTGTTTCAGCTCCTGCCGCATCAATATAAATATCTACATTAGCAGTCATACCCAATGCAGATATTGCTTCACCAAATAACTCTTTGGCTTTTACATTTAAATCCTCCATTCCATTATTGCAAATATCAAAGCCTAAATCCTTTGCCTTTTCTAAGCGAAAATCGGAGTAGTCACAAATCAAAACTTTATCACATCCAAAAAATTTCAACGCTATAGCTGCAGAAATACCAATTGTTCCAGCACCAAATACTATGGCATTTTCACCTTTCTTAGGATTTGAACGCCTTGCTGCTCTACACCCGATTGTAAATGGCTCAATCAAACAAGCAGTCTTACTATCGATTTTTTCACTGACTTTGTAAACCTGCTCATTCATTTTTGCATTTGGTATTAGTATATATTCTGAGAAACCCCCAATTGTTCCAGCTCTTTTTGTATCTCCTTTTGCCAGTCTCGGATATGGATAAACTCTATCCCCAATCTTGATATCTTTTACATTTTTACCAACTTGTACTACTTCGGATATCGTTTCATGTCCAAACTCCTCGCCAACTGAAATTTTATGTCCTGTATTTGGTCCATGATTATATACTGCCACATCCGTTCCACAGATGCTTGAATATAGATTCTTAATTACAATATCGTTATCACCTGCTATTGGCGTTTCAATTTCTGTAAGTTCAATATTTTTTTGTCCTTGATATAATGCAGCTCTCATAATGATTCCTCCTTTAATCCGACACTTGTATTATTAATATATTTCAAGTATAATTACTTATATCTAAAATAACAACCATCACTTTTCCAACTTGTGTTGGAATAATGAAAGGATATTAAACAATGAATACAAAAAACAATCTAAGATACAAGGAAAGTGAACAAAAAATCAAAGATACAGTCATGTCACTTTTAAATAGTAAAAGTTTAAATCAATTAACGGTACAGGATATCTGTAAAAACTCTGGTATCAATCGTTCTACCTTTTATGCTCATTATCAGGATATCCCTGAACTTCTAAACATACTAGAGACTGATATCCATAAAAAAATCATTGCAAAATATAATAGCATCGATGATGTTTCAGATAGCATGTTAGACGGTAGTTTCTATCTTCCTTTTTTAACAACGATATACGAGCATAGAAATTTTTACAAAGCCTGTCTTCAATCAAGAAACAATTTTCCTATTACAACTGGGTACGAAGCACTAATGGAACATGTAGTAAAACCAGTATGCGAATCCGCCGGAATCACCAATAACTCAGAAATGCTATATTATCTAGTTTTCTATCAAGCAGGCTTTACTTTTGTGCTAAAACGTTGGGTCGATGATGATTGTAAGGAATCTCCTGAGAAAATTTCAGATTACTTACGTAATTGCTTACCGCGTATATAAAACATATAACACTTGTCATAAACTTTTACGCCTAACGACAGACTCACATTACATTCTATTTTTCGCTGAATAGTGATTCCAAATATTGTGCGACTGATTCTGGTACCCGATATATTGAAGTAAAACTATCATCTTGGGGAACAAATTCATCAGATAAATCTACTAATCCTTTTGCAACGGTTACTAAAACAATATCTTTACCCTCTAATAAATGTACATTGGCGATATTCTTATACTTGTTCTTATCTGAAATCTCTTCTTGGAAAAACAGTACATTATCATAACTTACTTTTTCTGGTAATTCATCAATTACTTCCCATCTATCTAATTCAAGATTTTTCATAAAATCTTGAATATCATCGATTGTTGTTTTATTTGATAAATCATTTTGAGATGCCAATTGAATTCTGTATTTAGTTTCGTCATTCGCAATCTTTTCTAGCTCTGATATCCATCCTCCTCCACTGGTATCATTTGCCTTTGTATTCCAAGGTATCTTTATAAAGAGCTGGAATTGTTGTTATCTCCTTAATGCCTGTAACAAAAACTTCCGATACACTTTTCATCATCGACCAACCGTGATCGATTCCTATTACTTCAATTCTTGTATCCATCTTCTTTATCCTCCTAAATTTTATCATCTTGAGCCTTTCTTTAACGACTGTGCGGTGTGCCAATCTTTCACAAGATTTTCAATCAGTTCCACTTTCTGATGTTCTGTAAAATCAGCTGGAAAGTACTTATTTAATTTCTCTGATTGAATCTTTATCTGTTCCCTCTGGTTCGGTTTTTCTTCTCCTAAGATATTGTACATTTCATCCATATCCAACTCTCCCTTCTGACTCATCCGTTTCAAACGATTCGCCTGTGACAATGACGGTGTGCATTACTCTAAATCCATCAACCATTGCTATGACTGCCTGACAGTTATCAAGATCACGAACAATAACAGGTACTTCTGTAACTCCTGCCCATTCACAAGCAGCTTTTCTTCTATGACCTGAAATCAACTCATAGCCTTCTCCATTTGGATTAGGTCTAGCTAGTAATGGAACAAGCACTCCATCCTTTTCTATACTTTGCATTAATTCGAATAACTCAGTATTTGTCTCTACCTTAAACGGATGATCTTTGAAATTTATAAGCTGATTTAGCTTTAAATTCTTGATTTCATCCACCTGTGTATTCGTTTTGCCTTCCGTTACAACCTCTTCTTGCGAAGAAGAATACTCCTTCATTTTTGCACCCATATCCAAAAACACATCCTTTCTAACATAAATTTCTGAAAACAAAAAGAGACCGCCCATTCTCAATTTAGCTTGAAAATGAACGGTCTCACGACATGTTCTTATTTAGTTGAATAATGAAAAAATAGTAAAAATGTTAACCTTACTTGCATGTGTTCCCGGACACCATATCAAGAACCACTGACACGTTCACACCGTCAGAAATTGCTTTTTTCTTCCCTTTTCGGTCACTTTGTGAAAACTGAAAAAACCTCTCAAAGTGCCTAAAATCAAGGATTCTTAGATATTTTTCCGATGTAGTAGTATCACACTCTCCACATGATTCGTAAACGGAAACATATCCACCGCCACTCCCTTCACCCCTCGATACCCCTTCTTCACCAGATACTCCAGATCCCTCGCCAGTGTTTCGGGGTTGCAGGAAACATACACTACCTTTTTAGGCTTCAGCGCCACCAGTGAATTCAAGAATACCTCGTCGCTGCCTGCGCGGGGAGGGTCCATGAATACGGTGTCTATTTTCGTTCCCTGCTCGGCAAGCTGCACCATGAATTCACCGGCATCCTTCTGATAGAATTGTATGTTGGATATTTGGTTCTGTTTGGCGTTTATTACGGCGTCCTTCACGGCATCCTTATTTAATTCCACACCGATTACCTGTTTGGCCTTGTCGGCTGCCATTATGCCGATAGTACCGATGCCGCAGTACGCATCGAGTATCGTTTCTTTTCCGGTGAGTCCGGCATATTCTATAGCCTTGCCATAGAGCTTCTGCGTCTGCACGGAATTGATCTGATAGAAGGATTTGGGCGAAATCTTGAAGGATTTGCCGTTCAAACTGTCCTCAATATAACCCTTTCCATATATCACCTGCTCCTTATCCCCCAGAACCATGCTTGTCTTCCTGTCGTTCACATTTATAACGATCGTGGTAATATCCGAATGAAGCTTGAGCAGCGCTTTCACAAAATTGTTCTTGGAAGGCATGATGGGCGAAGCGAGCACAAGCACTACCATAATCTGCCCGCTGGTATATCCCACGCGCACCATCACATGGCGGAGGAGCCCGTAGCCCGTGTCTTCATCATAAGTCTTAATTTTAAAGGAAGGAAGAAGTTCTCTGATCGAACCGATAATTTCATCGGCCTTTTTATTTTCCAGCAGACATTCCTCAACAGGAATGATATAATGCGTTCCCTCCTTGTATACCCCTGACAGCGGTTTGCCTTTTCTGTCATGGGTAAAAGCCGCATTCACCTTATTTCTATAATGCTCCGGCTCGTCCATACCTATAATACCTTCCAGCTTTACGAAAGGTTTTAAAAGCTTTTCCGTTTCCTTATGCTTCCTTATGAGCTGTTCGGGATACGGCACATCTATCATCTGGCAGCCGCCGCATTCTCTGGACACTTTGCATTGGCCGTCCTTGTTTTTTGCCTTGAACTTTCCACCCTTTTCAGGTTCTCCTTTTGGTCCTCGTGCTCTCCAGTCCCCATTTACATTTTCATTTCTACGCTTATCTCTGTCTCCATCAACGTTTCTATTCCCTCTTCCACTTACCTTCCCCTCATTTCTCTGCAGGCTCTCTCCACTGCTTCTCCCTCGTGCTTTCCACTCCCCATTTACATTTTCATTTCTATGCTTATCTTTATCTCTGTCAACGCTTCCATTTCCTTTTCCACTTACTTTCCCTTCACTTCTCCGTGAACCCTCACCATTACCTCTTTCTCGTGTTTCCCTCTTCCCGCGTTCTTCTCCCCACCTATCTTTATCCTTATCTCCGCCCCTCTCTCCTTTTCCGCTCGCGTTCGTATTCCTGTTTCCGCTTTTTGCTCTCGCACCATCTCCCTCAGTGCCTTTCCTGCCGGGGCCTTTATTTATCTTCCCGTTTCCCCTGGCTTCATTCCTCTTCTTTCCTATATCCATAGCGACTCGTCTCCCATTTTCTTATTTCCTGCTGCCATTAATCGATCACCCGCAGTATTTCTCTCATTCCATACGCCACGCCATCCTCGTCATGACGCTTTGTCACATAGTCCGCCGCCTCTTTGCATCCCTGCGAAGCGTTCTCCATGGCAATTCCATGTCCCACATGAAGAAGCATGTCAATATCATTATCTCCATCGCCGAAGGCCGCAACCTCCTCGCGCCTTAATCCTAACAAATCCATAAAATACGTGACTCCGGAATGCTTTCCCGCATTCTGGTGAGAGATTTCGATGAGCTGGCGAATCGAAGAAGTTATGTAAACTTTATTTGTTCGTCTCTGCACCCTTCCCCATATATCTCTTTTTTTAACTTCATCGTTAATTATGATATCTATGCTGTCCAGTACCGCCTGCTTTTCCATGATGAAGGAAACAATATCCTCCTTCAGACACCTGGTCGTCCTCACGTATTCCACCGCTTCCGGAGAAGCGCCGAAGGCTTCCGGATTCTCAATATATTCCTTACTGGCATACGCCGTTCCATCTATAAAAGCTTCATACGACACAGCATCTCTTTCCGTCTCCTTCATAATAGCGAGTACATCCTCTTTCTCCAGTAAATATTTATGCAGACATTTTGCCGAAGGCACATGATACATTGCCGCGCCGTTCCCGGTTACTGCATATTCTATTCCCGGGAAGTTTCTGATTTCTTCCGGCAGCGTATGAAATGAACGCCCGCTCGCCACAACAATATGTATCCCTCTTTCAATAGCCTGCTCAAGCGCTGCCCTGTTTCCCTCGGACAGCCTCCCCCGCGCATCCAAAGTCGTCCTGTCCAAATCCAACGCAATGCACTTAATATCCATCTTCTATTCTCCTGCTTATTACATCGATTCCTTTTCTTTAGTAATTTTCTTCCTGCTATCCTCATTCAACTGCGCCTTCAAGGCTGTAAGATAAGGAGAAAATTCCACTTCTTTCTCTCCATATTTAAGCTGCAGCTCATACTCCAGCGGCAGCCACGTGCTGATATCCGCCTCATTATGCTGCAGCACCGCTTCCATCTTATCCAACCCCTTGCACAGCTTTGCCTCCGGCGTCTTCATCTCCTTCATCTCCCGGAACAAAGCGCTCATTTCCTCTCTCTGCTTATCCGGCAGTTCACTAAGCAGGCCGGCAATCGCTTCTTCCTCTGTGTCTTCATCTGTCCTTGTCTTTTCAAAGGCAGGAATATCCCCGGTCACAGCCTCGCCGAAATCGTGCAGAAGGCACATCACGATCACCTTATTCATATCCGTTTTCGGAAAGGAATCCTTTACCAGATATGCCATGACCGCCAGCATGAAGCTGTGCTCCGCCACGCTTTCCTTTCTTCCGCTGGTGGTCCACGAATGCCTCGTATTGCATTTCAGTTTTTCCAGCAGCCCTATAAAATGTATCAGTTCCTTAATTTCCATCTGTCCATTTCTCCATAAAATTTATTACCGTACTGCGGTAAACCTCAGGCTCCACCAGATTACTGGTTCCGTGAGCCGCCTGATCCACGATCAATATTTCCTTCGGGGCGGCGCAGGCCTCGTAATTTTTATAGGTCATTTCGGTGGGCACGAAAGTGTCGCTTCCGCCATGTATGAACAGCACCGGAATCTTATTCCTCTTCATGCACGAAATGGTGCTGCATTCCTTGAAACGAAATCCCGCTCTGTTTCTGCATACGTAATCCGCCGCATATAAGAACGGAAATCTCGGAAGATGATAATCCATCTTCATCACATGAGAAAAAGTATCCCACGGCGAAGTAAACGCACAGTCCGCTATGATTCCCTTTACCTGAGTCGGCAGTTCCAGATCTGCCGCCATGAGCACCGTAGCTCCTCCCATGGAGATCCCTGACAAAAAGACGCTGCACTTTCCCTCAAAACGGCTAACGGCATATTCCGCCCATTGTTTCAGATCATACCGCTCCTTCACGCCGTAGCAGATATAGGTTCCCTCGCTTTTCCCGTGGCTTCTTTGATGAGGCACGAGAAGATGATAACCCATACTGTGATAGAACTCCGCCAGACCGCTGAAATCCCCGAAGCCATCGTTGCGGTACCCGTGCATCAGAATCATCACCCTGTCGGAATCGCCTTCCGCCGGAAGATAATATGCCGCGAGTTTTAATCCGTCATAGCTTGTGACCGTGATTCTCTCCTTGTTCTGCGAAAGGAACCATGCTTTTCCTGCTTCTATCTCCTGCCGAAAGCACGCGAAGCCCTTGCCGGATTCTGCCTGCTCCTCCGGCCTGTTATTTTTGATGGCGTCGATTTTAGCTCCGATGCCGTCCATTAGATATCTTACTGCAGGATGTTTAAAAAATGAGATTTCGTTATCCCGCACGATAGCGATTTTAAATAATATCCGGGCCACCACATAAACCGGCAGTATAAGAAACGCCGACGCTGTGCAGAGAAATCGCAGTCCCTTTGTCCACAATCCATTTTCTTTCCCTCTTCTCAAGTCCATACTCACCCTTTCCGCAAAAGCCTACCCAAATTATTCCACAATTTTATTTATATCAGCTCTACTTCATAACATTCCACAATTCCTTCAGCTGCCCATACTGTCCGTTCATCCAGTCTATCGCTTCCTCCAGGCCCGGCTGGCTGAACTCAAACTCCATATGCTGTTTCTTGCTTTCCGGTGTCTTGGCATATCCCAAAGGCTCCGGCCAGATGATGGTCTCAAGCTTAGTCTCTTCTCCCGAAGCTTTCTTTCTCAGCATAAAGCGCATTCCATCCATGCTGCCGATGTATTCCTCTTTTTTTACATAATTTAAAACCTGAAATTTGTCCTTATCAATCACCTTGCTCACCACTTTCCGTATCTGCTGCACGAACCCTTACATAATAAATTATAACCGAGCGGCTGATAAAAAACAACACACTCATCTCAGGTTCCCTTCCCTGAAATGAGTGTCCGTCTATACCACGCAGTCCGCTAACGCGTCCGCACAGTCATTTATTTTTTCTTACAGTCGAAATGTTCCGATACTTTCCTTCAGTTCATCCGCAATCTTTTCCAAGTCCCCCGCGCTGGACGCGATGTTCTCCACGATTGAACTCACCTCCATAACAGAAGCGGAGGTTTCTTCCGTAGACGCTGCATTTTCCTGTGCTATGGCGGTAAGGTTCTGTACACCGTCGATCACCTTGACTCTCGCCTCATCCAGCTTCTTCGTCTGGTCGGCAATCGCCTTAATGCTGAACATCGATTGACTGATACCCTCTTTTACTTCGTCGAAGTTATCGTCTGTGCGGGTTACTTTTAGATTCTGCTCCTTCATGATTTCCTGAATCTCGTTCATCGTCGTCACCGCTTCCTGAGAGTCGTGGATCAGATCATTAATGATGATCTCAATCTGCCTTGCCGACTCGTTGGACTGCTCGGCGAGCTTCTGGATCTGAGCCGCAACCACCGCGAATCCCCTGCCATGCTCTCCGGCTCTCGCCGCTTCTATCGTTGCGTTCAAGGATAATAAATTCGTTTCTTCCGCAATAGACGTGATCAGGTTGGTCGCTTCCTTAATCTTCATTGCCGACTCATTGGTCGTATTCGTCTGCTCATAGATAATGCCAATAGCTTCCGTAACCTTGCGGTTAATATCATTGAGTTCCTGAAGAGTCTCTGTCGCCGCATCTCCCGACGCTTTTATCTGAGTGGAATTATCCGCGAGGCTGCTCACCTCTCTGTTGGTTTCTTCCACCATGTTGCCCATCAGCACTATGTTTTCCGTAGCTTCCTGTGTCTCCTCCGCTTGAGAACCGGCACCTGCTGCAATATCCGAAGTCGCCTTCTCCACCTGAGCCATCATCTCCGATGCGCTTCCCGTCTTCTTGCTCAGCATCTCGGCCTCGTGATGTACCTGCCCGCTCTTATCGGCTATCTGCCCGATCAGACGTACCAGTTCTTCTCTCAGCTTCACCACCGCGGTAAGCATTTCTCCCACCTCGTCCTTACGCTTCATCGCTTTCGTCTCGATGCTCACGGTCAGGTTGCCGTTTGCCACCTCTTCAATGGCTCCGACTCCGGCTCTCACGCCTTTTATAATTCCGTTGGAAATTACCCATGCCAAAGCAACGAAAAGGACGACCGAAATCAATATGATGGCCAATAAGCTATTGAGGATATTATCGATAGAAGCTTCCGCTTTTTCCTGGCTTATACCGGTGAACACCATTCCCACCGGCGTATTGGAATCGCTGTTGTATATAGGAAGATAATATGCAAAAAATTCTTCCCCCGCCACATTCACTCTCTGGGCAAAATATTCATTGCCACCCTTTAATACGGTCTCGATTACCTCATCCGATGCCTTGGTTCCTATGACACGTTCTCCCTTGTCATCCTTTACCGAGGTCATGTATCTCGTATCTCCGAAAAAAACGGTCACTTCCATTCCGGTATTTTCCTTGATATCGTCCACGACTTCGGTACTCTGGGATATGTTCAGGCTGTCGCCTTTCCACATATCACCATTCTCATCTAAACGAAAATCCCCCTCTCTTCCTGCGCCGATGGTATCTCTTACCGCTATTGTCGTCGATATGAGCCCTTTTTTTATTGTATCCGTCATAATAGCAGTTATCCTCTGAGCTCCTATCGTATAGGTGATCGCTCCTAATGCCAAAAGAGGTACGCTGACCAACAATAAAATCTGCGTTCTGAGTTTCATTTGTTTTCCTCCGTTTTATCTTACGTATATGCTCGATTTCATTTTATCCTGTGTACATTCCATTTATGTCTTATTCCACATTAGCGGAGCCGAAAAGTTTGTTCTTTAACACGTCGTATAATTCCACATTAGTCAGATTCTGATACGGACATACGTAAAATACCAGCAATAAGCCGCAGGTCAGCGCACCCAGAATCCTCCATCCGATAAACGACAGATCCAGCACAAATGTGTTCCATTTCTCGCCGTTCATCATATCCCTGCTGAGCCGGAACACTTCCTGACTGTCCATTTCCGGATGCTCCGCCAGGATATAAGGAATCATACGATATTCATAGAACTTGATAATTCCGGGAACTATCAGAAGAAGGAACCACAGGAAATTGAACAATCCCCGCAAAAATTGTATTTTTACTACATTCATATACGAATTCTTGAAACTAAAGCCAAGCTCGTTCAACTCCGCCGGTTCCACTCTGCTAATAATGAAAAACCGTCTTATATTTACCTCCAGAGGACCGAAAAGGAATATATCTATCGCGATCCCAACCACGAATAAAACAAAGAGAACCGCCATAATCGTAGTGATAATGAAAGCCAAATACGGCATTCCTCCATTTTCCCTTATCGTGTCGCTTATCTCTCTGTTACTTCCCGAGTTACCGAATAGCTCGCCCGTTATTACAGCCAATATGAGGCTGACCAGCACCGCTTTCCAATAACACTGCTTTAAAACCCATTTTGCCCTGCTCTTTAATTCACTTCTTGACCACATATTTCCCCATCCCTTTCGCTATGTATTTCGAATAAGAAATCAATTCATATCGATATATATCATACGCTGTTTAGAAAAACTATGCAATGTAATTTTGTCAGTTTTATTGCCTTTGGTGAAGCTTTTTTTAATAACGCCACGAAATATAACACAAAAAAATAAAAGCCTGGAAAATCCAGGCTTTTACATCGGAGTGACAAGACTTGAACTTGCGGCCTCTACTTCCCTAAAGTAGCGCTCTACCACCTGAGCCACACCCCGAGACGCAATCATTATTATATATGCTGTGCGTCATAAAATCAACTATAATTTTTACAAATTACTATTTTTTTTGGATTCCGTCTTTTTAACCTCCGGTTTTTTAACAATTTCCGACTTCTGCATACTTTTCTGGTCGTTCCTCTTATTAACGTCCTCGCGCAGCAGCGAATACACCGTAGAAACGATGGGAATAAAGATAAGCATGCCCGCTACTCCCATCAGACTGCCGCCCAGGGTAACCGCCATAAGTACCCATATCGAGGGAAGCCCCACCGAATTCCCCACCACATGAGGATATATCAGATTTCCTTCTACCTGCTGTAAGACGATGAATAGAACGAGGAACCAGACTGCTTTTATCGGATCATCCACCATGATGAGAAATGCCCCTACGAAGCACCCGATAAAGGCTCCCACAATCGGGATCAACGCCGTAAATGCTATAAGCACGCCCACCAGCACCGCATATGGAAAGCCGAAAAGCACCATACATACCACGAACATGGAGCCGAGAATGATCGCCTCAGTACACTGTCCGGTAATAAAGCTGCTGAAAGTCCTTCCCGCCAAAGAAAAGATTTTCATCGTTTTCTTATATATTTTCTCATTGAAATAAGCCTGCAATATACGCTGTATCTGGTCTCCCAGCTTTTCTTTCTGGGCAAGGATATAAAAGGAGAAAATAAGGGACACGAAGAGGTTCACCACTCCCCCGATAATATTGGAGGCTACCGTCACTGTAGATGCCAGCATACTTCCGAATCCGTTTTTCAGAAAGTCTATGATTCCGCTCATGATAGAATCCCAATTGAGCTGCTCGGGCTCAAGCTGCGTAAGCATAGAAAGAAGCTGCGGCTGGGCGGCAAAAAGGTTCTCTAACTGCGCCTGCACCTCTACGAGGAACTGGGGGATCTTATTTCCCAAATCGATCAGGGTCTTCGTCACCTGCGGCACTACAATCAAGCCTACCAGAACCAGGGATAGAATCACCAGGGTAAAGGACAGCACAATACTGACAGGCCGCTTCATTTTTTCAATTCTCGCGTTCCAGCTTTTGCTGAACAGTTTTTTCTCTATCGCCCTCATCGGAATATTCAGCACAAAGGCGATCGCGCCGCCATATAGAAAAGGCTTTATAATACCGATGACAAAGAATATTCCCTGTAACACAACTTCGATCCTCCATACGGCAAGACAAATAAATGCCGCGAAAATAATCAGGCCTCTTAGACTTTTCACATTCTTTCTGTTTAGATCCATAATCTTCTCCTATTTTGTTCTTTCGTTTTTATCGGGCGATTTTACTTCTGCTTTAATATCGCTAACACGTAATTCCACATTCTCTCCGTAGAGGAAATGCTCAGGCGTTCCTCCGTAGTATGAATGTCCTTCATATCCGGTCCTATGGATATGCATTCCAGCCCCGGAATCTTCGCGGACAGCAGCCCGCATTCCAGGCCCGCATGGATGGCGCGCACCTCCGGTCCCGTCTTGAACATCTCCCGGTATACCTGTGCCGCCATATCGCGAAACGGCGAATGCACCTGATATGTCCAGCCGGGATAATCCCCCTGGACCCCCTGCGCTCCGCCTGCCGTCTCCACCAGCCGTTTCAGCCTCTTGATCAATACCCACTTAGCGCTTTCCAAAGAGCTTCTTACGGAAAAATGCGCTTCAAACGCGTTCTCCTTAAGCTCCATAACACCCATATTCAGCGAAGTTTCCACCAAGCCCTGGATATCCGCACTCATAGCCTGCACTCCATTAGGCGCGGTAAAAAGCAGATAAGAAACTTTCTTTACAGACTCCTCCGTCAGACAACGGATACTTCCCTTTACCAAATCCCCCGCTTCGATAAAGACTCCGGGATCCTTCGTCTGAAGCTCCTGCTTTAGCTCCGCCTCCACTCTCTTTATAGCAGCCATCAGCTCAGTTTCCTTACCGCTGTCCACTATCACGGCCGCTGAAGCCTCTCTGGGAATCGCATTGTCGGCAAGGCCGCCTGCTAACTGTGCGATGGAGAATCCTTGCATATCCTGAAGCTCCTCCATGAGCCGGCCAAGCAGACAGTTGGCATTTCCTCTCTCCTTGTCTATTTCCGCTCCCGAATGGCCTCCTGACAAGCCTTTTATGCTGACCTCACATATGCTGCCGCTTCTCATCTCCCATGTGACGGGTACACTCCAATCCACCCGCGCGCCTCCGGCGCAGCCCGCCCATAGAATTCCTTCCTCCTCCGAGTCGAGATTCAGCATCCGTTTTCCTTCCAGCATGGATACGTCGATGCCTCTTGCTCCGTCCATGCCTACCTCTTCGTCCACCGTAATAATGATCTCCAGCTTCGGATGCTGCAGCGTTTCATCGTCCAGAATAGCCAGAGCATAGGCCACCGCGATTCCGTCGTCGCCGCCCAGACTGGTGTTTTCCGCATAGACATAATCTCCGTCCACCTTAAGTTCCAGTCCCTGCTTCTCCATGTCGATAGAAGCTCCCGGCTTCTTCACTGCCACCATATCCATGTGGCCCTGCAGGATAATCGGGGCTTCCTTCTCATAGCCGGGCGCCGCCTCCTTTATTATAATTACGTTTTTCAGCTCGTCCTGTATACATACTAATTTCCGCTCTTTTGCAAAAGCCGCCAGATAGTCGCTCAATCTGTCTATATTTCCCGATCCATGGGGAATACGGCATATCTGTTCAAAATAATAAAATACTTTTTGGGGCTCTAAATCCTTCAATATATCCATCGTTTTATCCTCATTCTTAATGTTAATTTCAGTAACAGGACTTTAATAATCAATCCGTTACCTTTATAGTATACACTGAATATATCCTGTTGATAAACAGAAATTGCATAAATTTTACAAATTATTGGTTAAAAAAATCCCCGAGGACAAACACTATCCTCAGGGCTTAAGTTTCTGATCTCGATTGCATTATGTGGTACAATTGCCGTTTTATTAAGCAATTAGAATTATCGCGCATTAAAATAATTATGCGATCTTGCTTTTTGCAAGTTCAGCGAGAGCTGCAAAGCCTTCTGCATCGTTAACTGCCAACTCTGCCAGCATCTTTCTGTTCATATCTACTTCAGCGAGCTTTAAACCATACATAAATTTGCTGTATGATAAGCCGTTCATTCTGGCTGCCGCATTGATACGAGCGATCCAAAGCTGTCTGAACTGACGCTTTCTTTCTTTTCTTCCTGCATAAGCGCTTGTCAAAGCTCTCATAACGGACTGCTTAGCTACTCTATACTGTTTTGATCTTGCTCCTCTATAACCTTTTGCAAGCTTTAATACTCTATTGTGTCTTTTCTTGGCATTCATGCCGCCTTTAATTCTTGCCATGTCTCATTGTCCTCCTTACGACTTATAAAAATATTGGTATTACAAATAAGGTAAAATCTTCTTCATATTCTTAACATTGGTTGCATCTGTAATAGCCGAATGTCTGAGATTTCTCTTTCTCTTCGCGGACTTCTTCGTCAAGATATGGCGTTTGTAAGCCTTGTTTCTCTTTAATTTACCTGTTCCTGTTAATTTAAAACGTTTAGCAGCCGATCTGCTTGTCTTCATTTTTGGCATATTCAATTCCTCCTATACTTCATCAATTTTATATATTTTAACTGCACGAACTAACGCTTTTCAGTTAAAAACATCGTCATACTTCTGCCTTCTACCTTCGGAGCCTTTTCTACAACCGCAATATCTGATAACGTCTGAGCAAAGTCTTCCAAAATATGCCTGCTGCTCGCCATATGAGCCATCTCGCGTCCGCGGAAACGAAGGGTTATCTTTACCTTATCACCTTTAGCTATGAACTTCCTTGCTGCGCTTATCTTTGTGTTCAAATCATTGGTATCAATGTTCGGAGACAAACGAATTTCTTTTACTTCGATTACCTTCTGTTTCTTTTTTGCTTCTTTTTCTTTTCTGGCTTGTTCATACCTGAACTTTCCATAATCAACAATCTTACAAACAGGCGGCTTTGCAGTAGGTGCAATCTTTACCAAATCGAGTTCCGCATCCTCAGCCAGTTTCATAGCATCCTTTGCGGACATAACTCCTAGCTGTTCCCCGTTTTCGCCAATAACACGTACTTCCTTGTCTCTAATCTGTTCGTTAATCAATAAATCGCTAATGGTTTTGCCCTCCTCGTAATAATAAGCATATAAGCATAACATTGAACAACACGCTTCGCGGATTGCTCATAAATTAAAAAAAGTGGATAGCATAACTATCCACCAAATATACATCCTCAAAGCCCGCATTATACAAAATATCGCATAATCGGGGAATTCCGGAATATAAACGCCTATGAGCCTGAACGCTATAGGGTGAGAGTGGATACTCTGCTTGATTTTATCCGTGTACTTCACACGCTTAAACAGTATAACATCGGCCCTTCCATATGTCAAGCGCTAAATTTTATTTGTTTCATCAAAAATTAACCGGATCGTCCGAGCACTCTGCTCGAAATCCTCCATCCGCTCATCGTCCGTCGACTGTGAATACGTAATAGTATATGTTCTATCTGCAGCAATGATATAAATAAGCTGCTCCATCGTCATATCCTCCAAGGTACAGGTAAGCTCGATCTTATATGCCGGACATCCGTCCACCGTAAGCTTCTGCATTTGGTAAGAGCCGATCGCTGCCTCTGCACCGTAAGCTTCCTTGAAGCTCTTTTCCGCTTCCGTCTCGTAAGCACCGGAATCCAAAGCCTCGCTCAAGACCTCAGCATCTGCCGCTTCTGAAACGGAATAATAAATATTGGAGGAGTCTACCGGTCTTCTTTCCGAAACATACATTCCTTCTACGCTGTCGCTTGCAACATACCCTTCGGGAAGGAGAAGCGTGCAGCCCTCCTCATTGTACACTTCTTTTTTATATACCTTTAAAGCTCCCGTATCCGCATCATCCTTCAGCGTCGCCTGCCCGGCCTCTTCCGTACCCGATATTGATATTCTTTCCTCCGCCGCAAAAACCGTTTTTACTGCAAAGGTTCCGCAAACTGCCAATATCGTCAATGTTCCTGCCGCTGCTAAAGCCGCTACTTTCTTATTTTTCATGCTAACCCCTGTAATCCCCGCAAAATCATTTTATACTTTCCTATTATAGAGAAAATATTTCTTATATACAAGTGAAAAAATAAGAAATGTAATAAAATTCACAATTTCGTAACAATCACGGCAAAAAAATCTCCGCGAAGCTTTCTTCTCTGCGGAGATTTTTACCATACTCTATCTTTCCTTAAAAGTAGCGCAGGCTGTTTCCCTGCAATCGGACGCGCCGCTGCCCTTAATATCCACATGCTGGGCAAAGCACTTATAATTGCTGTTATACACACATTTGGATGCCTCGCAGTCTATGCTTATTGTCTTGCATGGATGCTCCAAGGCACTGGTATAGGAATCTCCTCTTTTCTCTGAAAAGCTTTCACAGCAAGTATCATCTTCGTGATGCGCATGTTTTCCGCCCACCATAATGTCACCCTTGCAGCAACATTCACTTTTGTTATAAACGCAGCTGTCCACTATACAATCTAACTGAGCCATCTTCTAACCTCCTATCAGACAAAAATATTACCATGGTTAGTATGGCTTTCTTTTCCGAAAAATATACGGTTATTTATGGTATCTTTAATCAAACAAATTTTACAAAAATATAAGATAGAATTGACACACATTTTAAGCTATATCTTCGAATTTGTAATACAATTATATCAGAAATATAATTATTAATATCAAAGGAGGAAGGTATATGTATTTTTTTACGCATCTATTTATATCTAAGGTTTTATACCAGCATTTTGCCGGTGCAGTAGAATTAAATAAGAGAGCATTCGCATACGGTAACATCAAACCGGATCTGCCCTCTAAGCAGCATAATCATCATACTCTGGAGAATTATCTTTTTACTGTTTGTGCCATGACCAATCAGCTGATGTACGATGAAATGCCTGAAGACGATTTTTCAGTTCAGCTGGGGGAGGTTTGCCACTATGTCAGTGATTTCTTTTGCTATTACCATGTGAACGAAGATATTCATAATAGAAAATTACGACATTTCTTTTATGAGCTCAGCCTCCATCACAAACTGTTACATATGAATTCGAAACAGAAGTTCAAGGTGTTTCCCAGCAGGATGAAGCCAAGAAAGGATATCAGTTCTATTATATTGGAAATGCGGAAGAATTACTTCTCACAGCCTAAAGATATGAAAAGGGATATTGAGTATGCTTTTTCAACCGCCGTGTGGATCTGTGAATCGATCATCTATTTCTTAAAGTATTCCTCTGATCTTATGGAGGAATCAGCAGCAGAGTTCTATTCCCTGCCGGCAAAGAAAGGAGGAAGTTTATGAAAGTCGCTTTATTTGCAGATACCTATCTGCCGCAAATCAATGGGGTTACAAATACCCTGAACAAACTTACTCAATACTATAAGGACAATGATATCGATTATAAAGTCTTTGTACCGGAATACGATATCAAGTCAGAGGATTACAACATTGAACGCTTCTACAGCATCAAATTCGTATTATATCCTGAAAATAGAATTGCATTCCCGAATACATTTCGTATTTCTTCAACATTATCTGATTTTCAGCCGGATATCATCCATATCATGACAGAATTCAATATGGGAATGGCAGGACTCAATTATGGTAAGAAGCACGGCATTCCCACGGTATCAAATTATACCACGAACTTTTCGCAATACTCGGATTACTATGGGTTTAATTTCATGAAGCAGCCTATCTGGAATTACATGAAATGGTTTCATACACAAAATGATGTCACCCTATGTCCCTCCCGCTCTGCACAAAAGCTTCTTCACAGCCAGGGTATCCATAATACGCGTATTTTTTCCAGAGGCATCGATTTTAAAAGCTTTCACCCAATGTTTCGAAATAACAAACTGCGGGAACAGCTTGGGATCTCAGATAAGATCGCCTTTCTTTATGTAGGCAGGATCTCCCATGAAAAAGATCTGGATATCTTAAGTACGAGTTATGAATCAATTCACCGGAAATATAATGATCGTGTTGCAATGATAGTTACAGGGGATGGTCCCTTGCTGGAAAAATGCAGGCAGATGTTTCCCAAAGATACCATATTCACCGGATTTAAAAAGGGAAAGGAACTATCAGAAATATATGCCTCCAGCGATATTTTTGTCTGTCCTTCGTCTACAGAAACCTTCGGTAATGTTATCTTGGAGGCAATGTCTTCGGGGCTTCCGGTAATTGGAGCAGATGCCGGGGGTGTGGGAGAAATCATTCAACATGGAGTGACCGGCGTCAAGTTTGCCAAAAGGGATTCTGCCGAACTCACACAATGCATGGCACAGCTCGTGGAAGATATCGATTTGAGTGACTATCTCAGCACAAATGGCAGAGAATTCGCAGCCGGCAGATCATGGGAGAAAGTATTTAACAGTCTTATCGATATTTATCAGGAAACTTTAGAAAATAGGGCCAAACCCTCACTTCATTTTCATAAAGCTTAAGGTTCAACCCCATTTTATCTGTGCCGAAATCCGCCAATTTCTTTATATTGACAGATTTCGGTCTTTATTATCATTCAGCCGTTTCTTCTTTTCTTATTTCTTTCGTTCTGATTTCTTTGCATATCTGCTCTACGAATTCATCCAGAGACTTCACACCCTCGTCGCCCGCAAAACGGCTTCTTACGGAAACGGTCTTATCCTCTTCTTCTTTCTGTCCGACTACAAGCATATACGGAATCTTTGCCAGTCTCGCCTCACGGATTTTAAAGCCAATTTTCTCAGAGCGTCCGTCCGTAGCGGCAAGAACGCCGTTTTCCTTTAATTTCGCTTCCACTTCTTCCGCATATTTTTCATATTTCTCGGAAATAGGAAGAATGCGTACCTGTTCCGGGCAGAGCCATGTAGGAAACTTTCCTTCATATTTTTCAATCAGCCACGCCAGCGTTCTTTCGTAGCAGCCCAGAGACGTTCTGTGGATGATATAGGGCCTCTTCTTTTCGCCGTCCTTATCCACAAAGGTCATATCGAAGCGTTCCGCAAGGAACATATCGAGCTGGATCGTAATCATCGTATCCTCTTTGCCATATACGTTCTTCGCCTGAATATCCAGCTTCGGACCATAGAATGCTGCCTCTCCTTCTTCCTCCGTATACTCGATACCGATATGATTCAAAATCGAGCGCATCATATCCTGAACCTTATCCCAAAGCTCGGCGTTGCCAAGGTAATGCTCCTGATTGTTCGGATCCCATAAGGACAAGCGGTACGATACGTCGTCCTGAAGTCCGAGGGTAGTCATGCAGTATTTCGCAAGGTCCACACAACCCTTGAATTCCTCTTCCACCTGATCCGGACGCACGATGAGATGCCCCTCGGAAATCGTGAACTGGCGCACACGGGTAAGTCCGTGCATCTCTCCCGAATCTTCATTCCTGAAAAGTGTGGACGTCTCCCCGTAGCGGCAGGGAAGATCTCTATAGGATTTCTGGCTCTGCTTATATACATAGTACTGGAACGGACAGGTCATAGGACGAAGGGCGAATACCTCGGCGTTCTCGTCATTTTCATCTCCCAGCACGAACATGCCCTCTTTGTAGTGATCCCAATGGTCGGAAATTACATACAAATCTTTTTTTGCCATAAGAGGTGTCTTCGTTCTCATATAGCCGCGCTTTTCTTCTTCGTCCTCGATCCAGCGCTGCATCGTCTGAATCATCTTCGCTCCCTTGGGCATCAGCAGCGGAAGTCCCTGGCCGATTACGTCAACCGTAGCAAAAAGCTCCATCTCACGTCCTAATTTATTGTGGTCGCGTTTCTTAATGTTATCCAAATACTCCAAATAATCGGCAAGCTCTTCTTTCTTGTTAAATGCCGTACCATAAATTCTCTGGAGCATCTTGTTGTCGGAATTGCCTCTCCAATAAGCGCCTGAGGAGGAAATCAGCTTAAACGCCTTGATCCCTTTCGTGCTCATAAGATGAGGTCCCGCACACAAATCTACAAAATCTCCCTGACTATAGAAGGAAATCACCGCATCTTCGGGAAGGTCGCGAATCAGCTCCACCTTATATGGTTCGCTCTTCTCTTCCATGAATTTTATCGCCTCTTCACGGGAAAGCGTGAACTTCTCCAGGGCGTTCCCTTCCTTGATGATCTTCTTCATCTCCGCTTCCAGATTGTCGAGATCCTCTCTCGTAAAAGGCTCATGTTCAAAATCATAATAGAAGCCGGTGTCGATGCTCGGCCCGATAGCCAGCTTTGCGTCGGGATATAATCTCTTGACCGCCTCCGCCAGCACATGAGAAGCCGTATGTCTGACTACTCGTATTCCCTCTTTATCGTTTGCAGTCAAAATATTGAGTGCACAATCGTGCTCTACAACAGTACGCAAATCAACAGCCTTGCCATCTATTTCTCCGGCACACGCCGCTCTTCCAAGTCCTTCGCTGATGTCCGCTGCAATATCGATGACTCGCATCGGCGAAACGTATTCCTTACTGCTTCCATCTTTTAACGTTACTTTCATTGATTTCCAACTCCTTTACCCATTATTCTTCACAATCGCAATCATCTTCGCAGTCGCAGAACTCACCATCTCCAAAGCCGTTCACATTGTTGTTCCCGTTATTGCTTCCGATCATTACTCTTTTCTTCGGTGAAATCAGCATACCAATTACCAGGCCGGCTAAAACACACACGGTCAGGGTCAATACGTACTCTCTTTTTTTCATTGTCTTCATTTCTTCCAAAACCTGCTCTAACTCTTTCAACTTTTCCTGCATTTCATTTTCCTCCTTTTCATTTCAGGGTACAAAAAAACCCTTACATCACACTCTATGTGCGATGTAAGGGACGTATAGCTATATTACGCGGTTCCACCCTTTTTGCCCTGTTATAACAATGTTCATAACAAAGCCGCTTCATTCGGCGATAACGGTGCCGCCGGACCTGATTGGGGTCACTCCGAGATGGTCTTCGGATGCTTTGCGTCAAGATACTTCCAGCTCCGCTCGCCTTAACAAGCAGGTATCCCTCTCTGATACGTTCCCGCATCTTACTCTTCTCTTCCTTGCATTATCAATATTTCATTACTTATTCTTATTCTATGATACTTTTTTTAATCTGTAAAGACTTATTCTTAATTTTTACCGCAGCATTTTTTATATTTCTTGCCGCTTCCACAAGGACAGGGATCGTTAGGATATGTTTTGGCGCCTTTCACGATCGTAGCAGAAGCCTTCTGTATTCTATAAAGCTCTTTTCTCTTTTCCTCGTCGAAAATATCATTCCACGCTTCCAGCTCGTACAGCCAGTCCGCACCTGCACCGACCATATTCTTATAAAGAAGCTCATTATCGAAATCGAGCGATACTTCCGTATCCTCCTCCATCTCGTCGACAGGGTTTTCAACCTTCAGGCTTTCGTTGATTCCATCGAGAAATCCCGTCATCGTCATGATATCTACATCATATTTCTCAGCCAGCTCCTTCACGGTACCTTTTACCGCTTCCTCAGGATTCTCCAGGAGTTTTACATAAATTTCCTTCTCCTTCTGGAAATAATCTGCCCAGAGTCTTTGCAAATCGCCTTTATTGGCCGTTTCCGAATAGGCCATGTCATGCCACTGTTTTAATAATGCCATTGTAATACCACCTTTTGCTTATTATATATTTTTCTTCAAATATGAGTTGACTATTCCGTTAAAAACAGAAAATTATGTCCAAACTATTGATAGTATATAATATTTTTCAAAAAAAGTAAATTTTTTTATTTTTAATGAATAAAGCCGGAAATCACGTCAATAATAAGACTATCAAAGGAACCCCCTCCTTTGATAATTACCCAAGATAAGAAAAAATACTTATCCTCCCCTAAATAAAGCCCCCGAAAATGTAAAAATACATTTCCGGGGGCTTTTATCATACTACGTTACTGTTCACGACCTTCTCAGTAACACATGATTTCTGTATTTAAATTCGCTCTGCATTATTTCCTTTTCATGCAGAATATGTTATGTTATGTATACAAATAAAATCAGAAACGGAGTTCCTATGAAGAAAAGATCGAAACAGATTGCAGCCTGGGTCTGCATCGTCCTATTGGTTCTGTTATACGTAGCTACTTTCATTATCGCCTTGCTGGATTTCCCCGGCTCAGGCGCTCTTTTCCAGGCCTGCCTTGTGGCGACTATCGGTCTGCCCATTCTCCTGTGGCTTTACATATGGCTTTACGGCAAGTTCAGGGACAGGCACACTATCGCCTCCATGGATATATTAAAGGACGAAGAGGAGTAAAAACTCCTCTTCATTATATACTGTCCAAATCGCGCTCGTAAATATCGTCGCCCTTCACCACTTTTTCAATAAACACCTTGACACAGGGCCCGTTGAATTGAGTTCCCGCCCCCTTTTCCAACTCGCTGACCGCATATTCCCTCGACAGCGCCTTGCGGTAGCTTCTCTCGCTACGCATCGCGTCATATGCGTCCGCAATGGCTATGATTCTCGACTGGAGCGGTATATCCTCTCCCTTCAGCCCTCTGGGATATCCTTTTCCATCCCATCTTTCATGATGAGAAAGCACATATTCGCTCAGTTCCGAAAGGTCGCTCACCGTACTCAGTATCCGGTAACCTATTTCCGGATGCTTCTTGATTTCCTCCCATTCCGTCTCATCCAGCTTTCCGGGCTTGTTTAAGATTCCCTCTTCTATAGCCACCTTACCGATATCGTGTAAAAGCCCCACCGTCCGAAGCTCCTTCACTTCATCATCCCTAAGACCCATGGCAATGCCCATCTTCTCACATAGCTGGGAGACTCTTCGTGAATGCTGCTCCTCTCTGGGATTCTTCTCATGCAGCGTGGTCATGATCGTATAGACGGTCTTCCCTTTCACGCTGGAGCTTTCCAACAGCTTTTTCTTATACATATAGCTTTCTGCTTTCTTCATGACCTCCGGCAGCGGCTCATCGGTACTTCTCTTAGCGCAATAGCCGAAAGACAGTGAAAGAGGAATTGAATTGACATCCATTTTGCTGGCGGCCTCATTCATGCCTTCGATGATTTCCTGCATCTGTGCATCGTCCGTTTTCGGGGAAAAGATAATGAATTCATCTCCCGCTTGTCTGCATACTACATCCTGAGCCCTCGTCCCCTCAATGAGTACCTTCGCCACCATCTGAATATATTTATCGCCTGCCGCATGCCCGAAAGAATCATTGACCAGCTTCAGTCCGTTAATGTCTATCATCGTAATCATGAGCGGATAATTCTCTTCTACATCCAGAACGACCAGCTCCTGCTCGAAAAACCTGCGGTTGAACAGACCCGTGAGCTGATCGTGATAGCTTAAGAAATTCAGCCGTCCTTCCGCCTGCTTACGCTTTGTAATGTCGTTTACAATGATCGCCAGTTGGTTTTCCATAGGTCTGTAGGCGATAATCTCATAATAATAATTTGTCTTTTCCTGAAGTCTTTCGTATCTGGTAGGCTCGCCGGTGGTAACGGTATGTATCAGCTTCGCAGCGTTCTCCGGCTCCATTTTCGTGTGTATTTCAGAAAAGCATTTCCCCAGGATGTCCTTTTGCTTTAATCCTGTTAAAACCTCATGGCTGTAATTGGTATCCACCACCTTATAGTGATAGAGGTCGTCTCCGGGATTCCCTGCATAAAGCGCCAATCCCAATTGCATTTCCGTTATCAGAGACTTATATTTCTCTTCGCTTACCCTGAGCATTTCTCCGTATTCCACGATTTGCTCATACTGAGTGCGCAGCTCCTCATCCGAAGCGGTCAGCTCCTCCACATAGGACTGCAGCTCTTCGTTGGAAGCCGACAGCTCATCATAGCTTTCGTTCAGCTTCCTTTTCATTATCTCCACCTTTTTCAAAAGGCCCGAAATGAGGAAGAAAAGAATCAGCGCCGTACAAAGTACATAGGCCATCCCTTTGTAGGTATTTATCATTAAAACGACTTGTTCATCTTTAAATAGATAATTGACAATCCTATCGGAAAAATAAATCCAGAAAAGACCTATTGCAAGATATATCGTGCATATCCTAAGGCCTTCTTTTTTAAAAGGATCGCTTCTGTGCCTTAGTTGTTTATCATTTAAGTATTTAAACATATAAGCCTCCAATTAAATTTTATCTTTCGTACAAAATCTTAATTCTATTGTACATTAAATTCTTTAAGCTATATCAAAAATCATCGGTGCGGCACATTAGTCTGGAGAGTTCCTCCTCAGCCTGCTTTTTGTTCTGGAAATGAACAGTATGAATACCGAATTTCTCTGCCGCCGTCAGGTTGACCAGAGTATCGTCCAGAAACACGCACTCTGCAGGATTCAGTTGGTATCTGTCTATTAATAATTGGTAGATTTCCGGCTGAGGCTTGATAAATTTTTCCTTATAAGATAAGATTCCCCCGTCCACATACTCAAGAAAGTCCAAGGCGTCCTTGCAGTCCCTGGCGGCACGGCCGGCAAAGTTAGATAAAACTAACACTCTGCAGCCCTTTCCTTTCAATTCCTGTATCCACGGAATCGCATAGTCATATCTTATGAGCATCCCTTGAATATTTTCTAACGACTCACGCAGCTCCTTTTCGATGCCCGGATCATTTGCTATGAACGCATCCATAATTTCCTCATCCGATAAAGCTCCTCTGTCGTATTCGGCCCATGTGCCGCTCTCCACCGTTGCCTTTGAAATCCTGTCCAGTATTTCCTGTGAATAATCGAACTTCCGGAAAAATTCCTTCCAGGCAAAACCTGTAAGTACATTCCCTATATCGAAAATAATTGTATTTATCACTGTCGTTTCCTCCTAAACCCTTTTCACAATCATTCTTATGTGTCAATATCGCTGTATATAATTTGCAGCAGATTCCTCGCAGCGGCGGACAATTGACTTCCCGTATCCGTCACGACGCAAAAATGCCGCTTAGGTATGATTTTATTGAAGCGAAGCGCAAATAGCTTCCCCGATTCCAAATACTCTGCCGCGAATTCTCTCATAATACTTCCGACTCCGAGATTGCGCAAGGTAAACTGAACAATCATATCGCTGGTGGCCAGCTCGAATTCCGGGTTCATCACTACCCCGTTTTTTTCAAGAAAACCATCCATGTAGCTTCTTGTGCTCGTCCTTTTTTCCAATGAAATGATAGGCAGCTTTTCCAGGTCCTTTAAGTCCAACATTTTATTCTTATATTGAATGAACTTGCGGCCTGCTATAAAAATATCCTCTATTTCTTTTACTCGTATAGCCTGTATGCCGGGCACCGCCTCAAAAGGGGTACTCACCACTCCGAAATCTATCTTCCCCTCCTGCAAATAATACAAAGTCTCGGGCGTTGGCGCGTTTGTTACCGTGACCTTAATGCCCGGATATTGTTCATGAAATTTTTCCAGATACGGAAGAAGAAAAAAACGAAGCGTCATATCGCTGGCACCGATACGCATTTCCCCTAATTCCAGATTGAGCATCTGGACTACTTTCTTTTCCCCCAGTTCTATCTGCTCGTAGCCCTTTGCCACATAGCTATATAAAAGCGCTCCTTCCGACGTCAGCTTCACTCCCTTGGCGACTCTGACAAAGAGCTTCGCCCCGATAATGCTCTCTAACTGCTTCAGCGACTGGCTTACCGCAGGCTGAGATATGGCAAGTGCCTCCGCCGCCATCGTCAGGCTCCCCAGCTTCGCCGCATAGTAAAAAACTTTATAATATTCCAGATTATTCGTCATACTCTGCCCTTATGCTTCCATGCCCATTTCATTTTTCTTATTGTATCATATCCCTAACAGCTTGACTATTTCTATTTTTCCCGCCTGAATAATCCGTATTTATTCATCAAAATGCCGCACAACCGTTTTTCGCGGTCGTGCGGCACCTTATTATTTTTGTAAAGAACTCTTTCTATAAATAATATCATTTCTTCCCGGTCCGTTGCTCACCATCGTAATCGGATAGTCGATTTGCTCCTCGATGAACTCTATATAATTCCTGCAATTCTCCGGCAGCTCCTCATAGGTCTTGATTCCGCGGATTTCGCATTTCCATCCGGGCAGCTTTACAAGGATCGGCTTAGCCTTTTCCAGCTTCGCTGTAACAGGGAACTGAGTAGACGCTTCGCCGTCGATTTCATAACCTACGCAGACGGGTATCTCGTCCAGATAACCCAGCACATCCAGAACCGTAAATGCCACGTCGGTGGTTCCCTGGAGCCTGCAGCCGTATTTGGAGGCCACGCAGTCGAACCATCCCATGCGGCGGGGGCGTCCCGTAGTAGCGCCGAATTCTCCGCCGTCACCGCCTCTTAGTCTGAGCTCATTCGCTTCTTCTCCGAAGATTTCGGATACGAAGGCGCCTGCACCGACCGCTGAGGAATATGCTTTACATACCGTAATGATTTCTTTTATTTCATAAGGAGGAATCCCTGCTCCTATCGCGCCGTAAGCTGCCAGCGTAGAAGAGGACGTCACCATAGGATAAATACCGTGATCCGTATCTTTTAACGTACCTAACTGGCCCTCAAGCAAAATGGTCTTTCCTTCCTTTATCGCCTGATCCAAAAAAGCGGATACATCGCATACATACGGCTCCACCATTTCTTTATAGCCGCCAAGCGTCGAAAGCAGCTCCTGCGGGTCGATCAAAGGCTTATGATACAGATGCTCCAAAAGCACGTTCTTCGCTTCTGCAACCCTTACAACTTTCTCCTTTAACAGTCCGTCGTCGAAAAGCTCGCTTACCTGAAAACCTATTTTAGCATATTTATCAGAATAAAACGGAGCGATGCCTGACTTGGTAGATCCGAAGGACTTCCCGCCCAGCCGCTCTTCCTCGTACTGATCGAACAAGATATGATAAGGCATTACGATCTGAGCTCTGTCGGACACCAGAATCTTAGGCATCGGTACATCTCTGTCCGTAATGGACTTGATCTCATTAAAAAGAACCGGAATATTCAAAGCCACTCCATTGCCGATCACACTCGTCGTGTGGTCATAGAATACTCCTGAGGGCAGTGTATGGAGCGCAAATTTACCGTAGTTGTTTACAATCGTGTGTCCCGCATTTGCTCCTCCTTGAAAACGAACGATAATATCCGCCTCCTGCGCAAGCATATCCGTAATTTTACCTTTTCCTTCGTCGCCCCAGTTAGCGCCGACAACTGCTTTTACCATAGTCGATTTCCTCCTGCAAACTTGAATTTTCCCTTGTTCCATAAAATGTGCAGTCTCGTTCCTCCTTAGACTGAGAGTGCTGCAAATCAGTCTAATTATGCACACTAGTATGCCGGGTGTAGCAATCTTTACTCCTCCCGGATACTTTATAATTATACAATAAAATTACTCATAAATAAAATCAATATTATTTATGAGTAACATAATCTATGCTTATATTAAATGCCTGTTCAAATAGTCCGGCCCGTTTTGGTAAGTCCCCTTAACTTCCTTATTCCTTCCCATCCCAGCAATAGGTGCACAGTTTACACTTATCGATACCAACCGCCTCTATCATATCATCCAGTCTGTGATACCGGAGGGATGTAAAATTCAGCTCCTTACTAATCCGCCCGAGCATCTCCTTATATTCCTCCGTCTCAGGATTGGAATAGGCGCTCAGGTCCGTAAATCTGCCCTCTCTCTCCAAATCACTGATAACCCGTCTTGTAATTAAGTCCATTTCCGAAGTGGAACGGGAAAAGTTCAAATACTTACAGCCATACAGAAGAGGCGGACATGCAGGTCGGATGTGTACCTCCTTGGCACCGCTCTGATATAAAAATTCTGTTGTCTCCCTAAGCTGGGTGCCGCGGACTATGGAATCGTCGATAAGAAGCAGACTTTTGTCCTGAATCAAATCGTGCACGGGAATCAGCTTCATCTTCGCGATTAAGTTCCTCTGGCTCTGAATCGTGGGCATAAAGGAACGCGGCCACGTAGGGGTATATTTAATAAAGGGTCTGGAAAAGGGAATTCCCGATGCATTGGAATAACCGATGGCATGCGCCGTTCCTGAATCCGGCACTCCCGCCACGATGTCAGGCTTCACATCATCGCGTCTGGCTAACAGTGCACCGCAGTTATATCTCATCTCTTCTACGCTGATTCCTTCATAGGAGGAGGAAGGGTATCCGTAATATACCCATAGAAAGGTACATATCTTCATATCCTTACCCGGAGCAGCGAGAGTATGCACTCCCTCCGGTGTGACGATCACGATTTCTCCGGGGCCTAATTCCTTCTCTTCGATATAGCCCAGATTCAAATAAGCGAAGCTTTCAAAAGAGATACAGTAAGCGTCTTCTTTCTTCCCGATGGAAACAGGCGTCCTTCCCAGACGATCTCTGGCAGCATAGATTCCCTTGGGCGTCATAATCAGCATGGTCATGGAGCCGTCTATGATTTCCTGCGCGTACCTTATGCCTTCCGCCAGATTATCTTTCTCGTTGATTACCGCTGCGACCAGCTCCGTCGCATTGATATCCCCTCCGCTCATCTCGAGGAAATGAGAATGTCCGGTGGCGAAAATCTTCTCCACGAGTTCATCCATATTGTTTATTTTTCCAACCGTCTCGATAGCATAGGTACCGTGGTGGGAACGCACGATCAGCGGCTGGGGCTCATAGTCGGAAATACAGCCGATACCCATACAGCCGCTCATTTCATTCACTTCCTTATCGAATTTCGTGCGAAACGGCGCGTTTTCAATGTTGTGAATCGAACGGTCAAAGCCTTTTTTTCCGTACACCGCCATACCGGCCCGCCTCGTTCCCAGATGAGAGTGATAGTCCGTTCCAAAAAACAAATCGAACATGCAATCACTTTTCGATGCAACTCCAAAAAATCCACCCATAACAGCTCTCCCTACTATTCCACATATTTCTGTATAAAAAGCGTATCCTTAAAGCCTTACGGCCTTAAAAATACGCTCATGCACCCCGATAATTTATACGTTTATTTCTGCCTTTACGCCCAGCAGCTCCTTATTCTCTTCCAAAACCGGCGCGATCACAGCCGCAAGAAACGCCTCCACCTGCTCCTTGGAACGTCCCACATATCTGGTCGGATCCATAGTCTTCTGCAAGTCCTCGAGGGTCATATTGAATGCCGGATCTGCCGCAATCAGCTCTAACAAGTTGTTATCCCTGCCCTCTTCTTTCACATTCTTTCCGGCCTCCATAGAAAGCGTGCGGATCCTCTCATGCAGCTCCTGTCTGTCTCCTCCCGCTTTCACAGCGTCCATCATGATGTTTTCCGTAGCCATGAAAGGAAGCTCACTCATGAGTCTCTTTTCGATCACCTTCGGATATACGACAAGGCCGTCTACCACATTCAGGCACAAATCGAGAATTCCATCTACCGCAAGAAATCCTTCCGGGATAGAAAGTCTTTTATTTGCGGAATCATCCAGTGTTCTTTCAAACCACTGGGTAGCGGAGGTAATAGCCGGGTTCAGCGCATCCACCATCACGTATCTGGCCAGAGAAGCTATCCTCTCACTCCTCATGGGATTTCTCTTATATGCCATGGCTGACGAGCCGATCTGACTCTTTTCAAAAGGCTCCTCTATTTCTTTCAAATGCTGTAACAGACGAATATCGTTAGACATCTTATGAGCGCTTGCCGCAATGCCTGCCAGCACGTTGACCACTCTCGTATCCACCTTTCTGGAATAGGTCTGTCCCGATACGGGATAGCATTCCGCAAAGCCCATTTTCCTCGCTATCAGCGGGTCTATCTTATCGATTTTCTCCTGATCGCCGTCAAAAAGCTCAAGAAAAGAAGCCTGTGTTCCGGTGGTTCCCTTGGACCCCAGCAGCTTCATATGAGAAAGAGCATGGTCTAAGTCCTCAATATCCAGACAAAACTCTTGAAGCCAAAGCGTCGCACGTTTTCCTACCGTAGTAGGCTGGGCGGGCTGAAAATGAGTAAATGCCAGGGTAGGCTGAGCCTTATATTTGTCAGCAAAATCCGAAAGCTCCTTCATCACGTTTATCAGCTTCTTTTTCACCAGCTTAAGCGCCTGCGTCATAACGATAATATCCGTATTGTCCCCTACGTAGCAGGAAGTGGCGCCGAGATGAATGATTCCCTTTGCCCCCGGGCACTGCACGCCGTAAGCATATACATGGCTCATAACGTCATGGCGCACCTCTTTTTCCCTCTCCCTGGCAACATCGTAATTGATGTCCTCCGCATGGGCCTTCAGCTCGTCGATTTGTTCCTGAGAGATATTGAGTCCCAGCTCCTTCTCCGTCTCCGCCAACGCGATCCACAGCCTTCTCCATGTCCTGAATTTCATATCAGGCGAAAAAATATACTGCATCTCTTTGCTCGCGTAACGCTCCGAAAGAGGGCTCTGATACCTGTCTGTACTCATACCGCTTCTCCTTTTTCTCTTTACCTGTCATAATCCCCTCTAATATCCTCCGTTGGAGGAACGAGAGGATATGTTCCGGTGAAACAGCCTTTGCAGATGCCGAGGCCGCTTACCATTTCTTCCAATCTCTCTTCTTTTAAATATGCCAGCGAATCCGCACCTATCACTTCACTGATATCTTCTATGGAGCGGCTATAAGCAATCAACTGCTCTCTGGCCGGTACATCCGTTCCAAAGTAGCAGGGCCATAAAAAGGGCGGCGAGCTCACCCGCATATGCACCTCTTTCGCTCCTGCATCCCTTAGCATGCGCACGATCCGGTCGGAGGTCGTTCCACGGACAATGGAATCATCAATCATGATGACCCGCTTTCCGGAAACCGCTTCCTTCAAAGCGTTCAGCTTAACCTGCACACTGCTTTCCCGGTTTTTCTGCTTAGGCTTAATAAACGTACGGCCGACGTAGGAATTCTTAACGAATGCCTGTCCGTAAGGGATACCCGATTGCAGGGAATACCCCAAAGCAGCACAGTTCCCTGACTCCGGCACCCCTACCACAAGGTCTGCGTCTACCGGAGAATCCATAGCGAGGAATTTGCCCGCCAGTATTCTGGAATTGTATACGCTGACTCCGTCAATGTAACTGTCCGGCCTTGCGAAATAAATATATTCGAAGACGCATCTGGCATGCTCTTTTTCCCCTGCGCACATGCTGGTATCGGACTCGATACCTTTTTCAGGGGAAATCGTGACAACTTCTCCCGGAAGCACATCGCGGATGTACTGTGCTCCTATCGTATCCAGCGCACACGTCTCGGAAGCCAGTACATAAGCGTCGTCTCTCTTTCCGATGCAAAGAGGCCGAAAGCCAAAGGGGTCTCTCGCCCCGATAAGCTTTCTCGGCGACATGATCACCAGAGAATAAGCTCCTTTGATTTTCTGCATAGCCCGCCCTACGGCGGCTTCTACCGTGTCCGTGTTCAAGCGTTCTCTGGCAATATGGTAGGCGATGACCTCCGAATCGATGGTGGTCTGGAAAATAGCGCCGGTATACTCCAGTTCATGCCGAAGCTCGGGCGCATTGATCAGGTTGCCGTTATGGGCTAAGCCTAAGGTTCCCTTCACATAGTTAAGCACTAACGGCTGTGCATTCTCTCTCGTGCTGCTTCCCGCTGTGGAATAACGTACGTGCCCTACGCCGATATCGCCTTTTAGCTTTTCCAGCGTTTCAGGAGTGAAGGATTCGTTTACCAGTCCCATTTCTTTTGCACTCAACACCTTGCCTTTGGGTCCCTTGGTATCGCTGACCGCAATACCGCAGCTCTCCTGTCCTCTGTGCTGGAGCGCCAAAAGCCCGTAATAAATGGCAGACGACACGTCTCCTCCTGCAAAATCATACATACCGAATACGCCGCATTCTTCCTTTAGCTTGTCCGGCTCCTCCATAACGGAGATATTTTCCAAATCCGCTTCTGTCTCTACTTCGCTCAGTCTTTTTAGCATCTCTTTATAACCCCAAACGTTTGAATACTTCGTTGTATGCTTCCTCTACATTCCCCATATCCCTGCGGAAACGGTCCTTGTCCAGCTTTTCGCCTGTGTGAACGTCCCAAAGCCTGCATGTATCCGGCGATGTTTCATCGGCCAGAAGGATTTCTCCATGATAACGGCCGAATTCTATTTTAAAATCTATCAACTTAATATCTGCCTGAAGGAAATATGCTTTCAGCACTTCGTTTACCTTAAACGCGTATTTTTCGATAATTTCGATTTCCTCCCATGTAGCCAGATCCAAAACAACCGCAAAATAGCTGTTGATCAGCGGATCTCCGAGGTCATCGTTCTTATAGCTGAATTCGATGGTCGGCTCTTTGAACGGAGTTCCCTCCGGAACGCCCAGTCTCTTGGAAAAGCTTCCTGCTGCCACATTACGGATAATCACTTCAAGCGGAACGATTTCTACTTTTTTTACCGCCGTTTCCCTATCGCTCAGTTCTTCTACGAAATGAGTCGGTACGCCTTCCTTTTCCAAAAGCTTGAAAACATGGTTCGTCATCTTGTTGTTAATAACGCCTTTTCCTACAATCGTTCCCTTTTTCTCGCCGTTAAAAGCTGTGGCATCGTCCTTATAATCCACGATTACGATATCCGGATCGTTTGTTGCAAACACCTTTTTTGCTTTTCCTTCGTAAAGCTGTTCCAATTTCTTCATTTTTTCCTCCGTTCTGCCGCATCAGGCATAAAAGCACAATATTATTGTATACTAAAATACAAAAATCATCACTATGAAGTATATACCAGTTAATTTTATAAATCAATACCGCCGTCTTTCCCTGCTTCATTTTTTCCATTGTGCCGAAAAAAAAGGGATTATGCAGTAAATTTTCCTATAAATTCCCTAACGCGCTCATTGGGGGCGGTAAAGATTTCCTCCGGAGTTCCCTCCTGCTGTATCAACCCCTGCTCCATGAAGATAATGCGGTCCGACAGCTCTTTGGCAAACTGCATCTCATGAGTCACGATGATCATCGTCATATGCTCCTTCGCCAGCTCCTTAATGACCCTTAGTACCTCCCCGGTAAGCTCCGGGTCTAGCGCCGAGGTTGGCTCATCGAAAAACAGGATCTTAGGCTGCAGCGCCAATGCGCGGGCAATGGAAACCCTCTGCTGCTGCCCTCCGGAAAGCTGATAGGGATACGCATCTTTTTTGTCTTCAAGCCCAAGCTGTTTCAATAGCTTAAGCGCCCGTTCCTCCGCTTCCTTCCTGGAAATCTTGTCCACACTTATGGGCGCATCCGTAATATTCTTCATTACGCTGTAATGAGGAAAGAGATTGAAGCTCTGGAATACCAAGCCGAAATGCTTATGTATCTCCTTAAGCTTTTGCTTCCCAGCGTATACGCATCTTCCGTTTTCCTCCCATGCGGCTGCTTCGCCCATATATTTCAGTTCCCCGCCGTCCATCTTCTCCAGCATAGTCGCACAGCGAAGCAAAGTGGATTTCCCCGAGCCTGAAGGGCCGATAATAGACACCACTTCCCCTTCCTTTACCGACAAAGAAATATCTTCTAGCACCCCCGTACCATCAAATCCTTTTTTCATATGATTGATTTCAAGCAGATTCATTTCCTTTCACCCTCCTTTCTATCTGTAATAGTTCAGCTTCTTCTCCAAATACTCCATGAAGCTGGCAACAATTAAATTGAACAAATAATAGAAAAGTCCCGCTGCCATCAAAGGCATGATGCTCGTCTCCTTGGCCGCGATCTGCTTCGCAATGGTAAACATCTCCGTTTCCGCAAGCACGAACGCAAGAGACGTATCCTTCACAAGCGTAATCGTTTCATTGGTAACCGGCGGCAATATCCGCTTCATTACCTGAGGCAGTATAATTCTAAAAAACGTCTGGGCTTTCGTATAGCCCAATACCTTCGCCGCTTCGTATTGCCCTATCGGCATGGACTCGATACCGGAGCGATAGATTTCCGCAAAATAAGCCGCATAGTTCAGTACGAAAGCAATGATCACCGCCATAAATCGGTAGCCGGAGGATATTTTCAGCCCGAACACATAAAAGGGTGCGAAATATACAACAATCAATTGTAACATCAAAGGAGTGCCTCGCATAACTGATATGTAAAATTTACTGACGCTTTTCAATACTCCGTTTTTGGACATCCTTCCAAAAGAAAGGACAAGCCCTAACGGCAAAGAAAATAACAGCGTCAGAAAAAAGATTTCTACCGTTATTCCCATTCCCTTAAAAAGTTGTGACACGATTGTTGCCAAGCTCATATAATGCCTCCCATTTTCTGCCCTATATATAAAATACCATAAAAACCAAAAAACCGCTGCCGAATATATTGTATTGCAGCGGTTTTTTATAAATGACTTTTGTTACCTCAGGTTACTTTCCTATGCAAATACTCTCCGTCAAACCGAAATCAGAGTATTTTTCCGCAATTTCCATAAAAGTTCCGTCGTCGGCCATTTCTAACAAGGTTTTCTGCACCTTATCCCTAAGCTCCTCATTACCCAGCTTAAATCCGACTCCGTACTGCTCGGAAGCCAGCTGCTCATCGAGAATTACAAAGCTATCGCCCCGGGAGCTGATCTGATAATTCGCTACGCCGATATCGATGGCAAGGGCGTCTATCGCATTCTGCTCCAGATCCATAAAGGCTACGTTGTAGTCACCGTACTGCTGAAGCTCCGCAAAGGTAGCCGCCAGGCCGGAAGCATCTCCCGTCAGCGCTGCAAGGGCTGAGGAATCCTTCTGTACTCCCACTACTTTTCCGGCAAGGTCAGCCTGAGAAGTAATACCGGAGTCTGCAGCCACTACGAACACCTGGCTGTTATCAACATAAGGTACCGACCATGTATAAGCATCTTCCCGTCCCTGAATCGTAAATCCGTTCCAAATACAGTCGATGGAACCGGAGGATAATTCCATATCCTTGGAATCCCAGTCGATGGGCTGCGCTACGAAGGTCCAGCCGTTGCGCTCACATACCTCTTTTGCAAGGTCCAAATCAAAGCCTATGTATTCACCATTCTCATCCATATAACCGTAAGGGGGGAATTCCGCATCGAATCCTACAGTAAAAGTTTTTTCCGAATCGCTTCCGCCGCATGCCGTAAGCACGCCCGCAGCCATAATCGCCGCGCTTAATAGTGCAATCGCCTTTTTCATACTATGTTCTCCTCATCTGTCTCAATTTTATAACAATCGATGGTTGTTTCTAACGCGCTTCACTTTTTCTCAATCGCACTGCATCATGGTCACACTGCATCTTGCTAAACTGTCAGCACGCTGTCATAGTATCATGCCCCGCTTTTACTGTCAAGAACAAAACATTTCCATAAGTTAAATATCGTTGCTATTTATCCGTCAGTGCCATGATTTCCTCAGCATACTGCGGATAACTGTCCGCCATATCCTTTATCGCATTTTGGGCTCCTGCTATGATTACCTCTTTATTATAATCCATACGGCGGCGCAGCGACTGTCTCCGTATGATCAGGTTATGCCGTATTTCCACCATTTCCTTGCTGTCCAGAAGCGCTGCCGTCTGATGAAGCCAGATAGCCGGATCCTTGATCTGGTAGCATTTCAGAATGTTTAACAGCTCCTGCTGGCTGTCCTCGAGCTCAAGCTCCGCCTGTCTGTAGCTTAAGCGTTCTTCCTTCTCCACCTTATATTTCTCCCATAGAGTGTTCATCTCTCTGGCGCTGGATACCTGATATTTCAAATATAAATAATCCAAAAGGTTCGTATTGTTCACATACCGTATCTTTACTCTATTTTGCAGCTGGATAATCCGGTTAATGCCGGCTTCCACTTTCTTAAGCTCCTTAACGGCTTCCGCATGCCGCAGATAAAGAAGGGTTATGACAAGAGCCGCCATGCCTGCTGCCAGCAAAAAGCCCAGCTGGGTATCCATATCCATGGCGTATTGCAATATGAGAAGAGCTGCAAAACATACGATAAATGCCCCGCCGCAGATAATTGCGATTCCCTTGGAATCCGCTATCATGTTCCTCAGCTCGTCTTTTCTATACAGATAAGCATGCTTTTCCCCGTCCAGACGAAACATATCCTGCTTGATGCGATTCTGGTCCTCCTCGGCGGACTCGAGCTTGCGGCAGGCTTCCTCCGCTTCCTTCTCTATCCTTTCCACCTGATGGAACCGCTCATCGCTCATGCGATTCTTTTTTCCCAGATAGACACCCCGCTGGCTCTCCAGCTTATCGATTTTCTCTGCACTGGCCTTAAGCTCCCGCATTTCTTCCTCAGGAAGAGCTTCGATCTCCTCCATATCTTTTAAGTAGGAGGTGACCGTATTGTATTCCATGTTCAGATTCTCAAGCTCCTGCTTCGCATCAGCGATCTGATCCGTAAAGCCCTTGATATATTCCTGTCTCTGTCCGCTGTCATGTACCTGGATCGACTTTCTGTCGTATTCCAGTTCCATCCAGTTCGCCTCTTCGTATTCCTCTGGTCTTACGTCCCTTTTTGCCTTTCGGCCCCAAACCTTCTGAAATAATTTGTTATTCTTGATCAGTCCCATAATTCTCCTTCGCTATTCCGAAACATTTACTCTGTACTGTTCCTTCAACTCACCTGTTATGCGCTCAATTTCCTCATAATAGGATACTGAATTCTTCTCTTCTTTGCAAACTTTTAAGGTAAAAAGCATTCTGCTTTTTTCGGTAGTGTCGAACTGACTCCTGGCCTCCTGAAACAGCTCCTCCACCTTTAAAGACAGTCCATAATCCCCTTCCTGTCCGGCAATAAAATCCACGTATTCCGTCTCGTTCATCTCCATGCGGCTGGCTGCCAGGTATCCCAGATAGGATTCCTCGGCACCGTCGCATTCATATGCCTGTTTAAAGCTTTCTGCCGCCTGTGCGAATTGGAAAAAAAACGCGTAAACCGTACCTCTGTTATGATATACCTTGGCCTTCAGCTCCCTCTCCGATTCCGGGAGCTCTTCCAGCAAAATATCGTAGCTTTTCAGCGCGAGTATATATTTGCCGTTTTGTGCAAAATAATCTGCCCTCACTTTTTTCTTCTCGTACATACTAAGTCCGATTCCGCTTTTTAAGTCCTCTTTTATATGCGCGATTTCTTCCCTCTCGCCATAACCTACGAAGTCCAGAATACATTCTATAAAATCGCTGACGGAACATTCTTCCTTCAGCATGCGTAAAAGGCGCTGTGACAGTTCCTCCAGCCCGCACTCCTTAGCCAGCCAGTCCACCAGCTTCTCGTCCATGATTTCTCTGTCGACCAGATGGATGTTCTGCATGAGACAATAACATAACTCCTCTGCGGAATAGACATTGACGTATGCCTTTTCCATGAAATACGGCGCTTTCGCATATTTTCCTATACAAAGTAATACTTTTCCCAAGGTCCTTCTCCTTCCGCTTTTGTAATTACACCATGTCGAATGTCTTCACCCATTCTCCGCCGGAAGAAGGAAAAAGCTCTCCGAATCCCATATCCTTCACCCTTATGTTCACTTGATTCTCCGAAGTCATCTCCATCGCAATGCGAAGTCTTGTCGTCCGCTTAGGCCTCTCCGGAATCCCCTCCAGCGTCATGTGAATCTCTCGTGCTTCCTTACCGTTAAGGGGGGTGAGAATAATGGATATGTCGCTGCCATCCTCCAATATCACATCATATTCTTTCCCCGCTTCAAACCAGTTGACTCCGGCATCCATAACCGCGAAATAGGAATCCAGCCCCTTTCGCAGCACTTTCATCCCAATGTTTGCCTTAAGCTTATCCAAACCGAGAAAGGCATAATTCTTCCCCGCCTCACTCCATCCCAGCTTCTCCCTTATCCCGTAGCAGGCCCCCTTGCCGTAGAGGTTGTTTCCCATGAACACACGCCTGCCCATACAAAGATATTTGAGCGATTCCGATGCCCAATCCTCTTTGTAGCCGTCTCCGATCAGATAGGCACAGGATATGATCCTATCCTTGCACTTTTCCTTCACAATGTCGAGAAACTGCATATCTAACAGGTGCTTTTCCGTTTCCTCCATCTCAGTTAAGGCTTCCGGCTCCCTGCGCCTCATCTGCTCATACTGCTCGATGTCGATGTACATCACCACCGGCGTAGTCTTCCTGTTGCTGTTAAGGGCATATACTTTCATCCGCCGGTTGTCATAGTCGCACAGCAGCACCTCGTAAGTCCACAGCTCCTCTGGCTGATAAACAGTATAATAATAGAAACTTTCCACATGGCTCTGAAAAAAGATCTTGTCCGTTTTCAAATGCAGATTCGCAGCTACCCTGGAAAACACGTCCACCATCCGCTTATCCAGATCATCTGCGGTAAACATGATTCCCTCTAAATATTCCGGCGGCGCTATCATCCCTAAAGCGGACATGCTCCGCTTAATGAATAAGGTGAGAAGGGCAACCGAATCAAAGCTGTCCCCATCGATTTCCACCGGCTCCCCTTCTCTTGCAAGACTTAGAAGGTCCTTTACCAATACGCCCTCGCCCTCACCGGCGAATTTAAGAGCTTCTCTGCCGTAGAACCATTGGTTTACCCCGTTTTTCTTGCAAAGCACCAAGGGGATATTGAATTGCTCCGTTCCTGTTACCACAGCAAGCGTCTCAGGCTCCTTCGAGTCCGGGAAGCAATAGCTGATTTGCGCATAGGAATCACACAGGTCATATCCGATAGCTATTCTTCTGCTGTTCTTTTTAAGAATTCCTTCTGTTTTCTCCAAAAGCATCATTCATAAAACCCCTATATCCCCGCATATCAGCGCATCTTAAATACCTGCGAGGTCATATACTCCTTCCTGTAATACTCTTCTAACAGACAATCCACCGTATTGTAATCCTGAAGCGTCTTTCCCACTACGATGTCGTTTATCATGCTGAATCTGTCCTCCGCCTCCTCCTGTAAAATATCGCTCTTACTGATGGAAGCGCTTTCCGTAAGCTGCTCCTTGCCATCGCCTTCTTCCGTAATATAATATTGAAGTTTTTCCCCGAAGAATAAGACGAAAGCCTTCACACACACGCCGCCGTACATATCCCGCATTTCTTCTTTTCTATATTCTTTTTCCGTGAACTCTCCTTTTTCCACGATATAGTGGATAATTGCCTTCCTTCCCTGTCTGACCTTATACTCAATCATAGTCTTATCCGCAAACTGCTTCATAATCGGGATTTGCTTCGTATACTCTTTAAAAAAGGAAAAATAAATATTTTCATCCAGCATATCGTATAGAAACCTTTTGATTACAGAGTTTATCTTCGGCGTGCCATCCTGCTTATTCTCAGCATAATATTTCAAAAATGCCAGCTTGCATACCTTATGAATCTTCTCGCCTCTATCGTAAACTCTGACGGTATCCGTAAAAATGAACTCGTCCGGCAGCTTGTCCCTTACAAAATAATCGTAGGCACACTGGGAAAGAACCGCATTTTCTACCTGAGCCTTCGCTCCACCCGATACGTAGTCTTTGAAGATTTCCATCCGCTCTCCCACGAAGGAACCGGCAAACAGCATCTGCACGAGAATCCTTTCGCATAGCTCGTAGGTTTCCGCCTCAAAGGCCGTCGCAGCTTTCCATATATCCCTCAGCTGCCGCAGCAGCCCGTTGTAGAAATAGGCCAGATAGGTGATCAGGTTCCCGTCGTATTTCCCCTTCTGAAACGCATAGTAAACGCAGTAGGTCAGGGCCGTATCCTCCAAAAAGCCATCCCGGGATATGAGGCGGCTGCACAAGCGGACAATGGTCTTTGTCTCTATTCCCTCTGCACCGAAGCGTTTTACCCATTCAAAGGCCTTATCGTACATTCCCCGAATAACCATAAGATGAAGGATTTCATTTCTCTCCCGCTCCTCCATGACCTCCGGCTGCAGCTCCTCCAGATAGTCGTCTAATTCCCGCATATAGTCCTGCTCGTAATAATAATGTACCAGCTTGAGCCTTACTTCGCCCTTGACACGTTCGGCCATGTGGGCATTAGCGGCAATATACCGGAACCATCTTTCATTTGCCTGCGTAATCTCCACAAAGTCCTTATCCCCTGCACATATATGCAGGGCAAGACCCATATGCTCCGTCACATACGGACTGATCACAGGCAGCAGCTTATCCGGCGGCATCATCGCTTCTACCTGAAACGGCACGCTGGCACAATATCTGTTCCCCTCCTTATCTTCCAAAAGCAGTTTATAGTCGCTCCCGTAAAGAGGCACCCACGCTCCGTCCTCACTTACCGGATATTTATATTCCTTCCTGCTGACGCAGTAGCTTACAATCACTTGTCTGATATCTTTATTTTCCGTAGTCAAGTGGTTCTTGAAAATAAGATAGGCCAGCTTCTGCGCCACCTCTTCATTTACCATGCGGGACGTGATCGTATTCTTATACAAATAAGCGAGATCCTTATTCATCCGCCCTTTATGTATCTGATCCAAAACGAACCGCTCGATGCGCTCGCAGTAATTCAAATATATCTCCGGCTGCTCTTCCCTCCTTTTATATACATAGGAATACAAAAAAGCGTTCTTTTCGTAATCCAATTCGCTGTGGTAAGCAAAGTACATGAGAATTATCTTAGGCAGGGTCTCGTCATAATCTTCAGGCAGTGCCATCATATAATATTCATAGAGCTTCGTAATGCGAAGTTCCTTCTCTACGCCCAGTCGATACCATTTGAAATAACGGCTCTGTGTCTTATTACCCTTTATTAACAGCGTACAGATAACCTGCAGCGTCTCCTTATCCGGAAATTTCTCATAGCAGGAGTCTAATACACAGTAGACCCTTTCTGAATAGACCTTCAATTTCAACGCAAGATACCTCACCTGTAAAATCAGGTCCTGCGTCAAAAGTCCCCGTTTCGCGGCGTAGCCCAGCACCTGAATTTCAAAAGGACCCAGCTTCAAAAGGAGTGTGGGATTAAGCTCCAATAGGTGCCATGCCTCCACATACAGCACCGGGCTCCTTCCCCCCCGGTTGTACTGCTCCTCCAGCATCAGCCAACGCCTGGAAGGGCTCTTGCCATACTCTTCTGCCAGATACAGCATCAGCCATGCAATTCTCCAATTATCCTGATTATCATAATATATCTGCTCCACACGCCTTGACACCTCTTCCACATAGGAGGCCTCCCCGCTGTGCAGCGTAGTTAAATACAGGTAATAGCAGTAGATTTCGGGAGTACAGTTGTTTTCCCGAATTTCCGATTGGATTCGCTCCAGCTGCCACTGCGCCTCATTAAAGCGCTCTTGTGTAATAAGAAGCTGTACCCGGAACAGTCTTGTCTGTATGTCCTTTTCATCGAGCACCGCAAGCCGTTCCACCAGCTTCTCCGTCTCTGCCATCCATGTCCGCGCATTCATCTTTTTCACGCGGAAGGAATCATAATATTTCATCAGCTTTAAAAGTAAATTCTTCTTCTCCCTGCGGATTCCAAGTGCCCTCTTATGCTCCATATTACGAACAATCAGGACCGGTATCGTAAAGCTTACGCAGGAGTTGAATATATGTATCGCGCCGTAATTGCGTCCGGCGTGCAGCTTTTCACTGTCTATATAATAGCTCAGGCAGAAAGAATTCCCCAGAAATTCATCGTCCGATATCATTTTCTTCTCGGAAGTAAGAAAATCGCCCTCCGTCCCAATATTTAAAAAAGTATGTCCCCAGCCGTTTCGTGTAATCGTAAGGCTGTGCTCCGAAATATCATAAGGGTCCTCAATACAGACCTCGGTCTCGCTCAGGATATACTCCACCTTCTGTTTCTTATTTATTTCAAGAAGAAATTCCTCCACGTTCTGTTCATTGCCGTATGCTGCCGAAAGCCCTTTATAGGCACCATAATACTGTCTGTCGTTGCCGTCCGTAAATAACCGTTCAAATTCCCTGGAATAAAACAGTTTCACCGCCTCCGCCCAGTTTGCCTTGGCCAAATTGGCGAAGTGGAACATGTTCTTGATATCACCGAGACTTGACGTCACGGTAGCGGACACAATCTCAATACGGTATGGAAGCTCATACTCCCCGTAATTGGATATGATGGAGAACTGCCCGGTAAGAACGTCCCCTTCCTTCATCCCCTCCGAGCGAAATCGGTACATGATCTCTTCTTTCACCCCGATAAACTCTTTGCTTAAGGATTCCATCCTAAGCTCCGAGGAATATATACACCCTTCCATAAGCTTGTCCGCAGGTCCCGTTATGATAAAGGACCCCTCTGCCGTCTCCCCTTTGTTCAGGAAAAGCTCCAGACTTAAGGATGAAAAGTCTAAAACGCCGCTATCGTGATTTTCCTGATTGTATTCCGGCTTCTCATAATCAAATCTACCCTCTAATAAATCGTCCATTACCTTCCTCAAATTATTTCACCCCGCACCAATTTTACATTATTAAATTATACCATTAAGAAGCCCCTTTTAGCAACCGCACGAAAACGCAATTTTAGCTTTGCGATATTGGTGTCTTTCTTATTTGTCACAGCAAAATCAATCTAATTAATTTTATATATTGACAAAACAAGAATTTAATATTATTGTATTAATAAAGTAATACAGTAGTACAAATGACTATATAACAGAACTGCTGTCCAATAATATTTAGAGAAGGGAAGGATCACATGGCGTGGATATTAAATGCAGATAAGCCCATTTACGCACAACTCGTTGAAATAATACAAACGCAGATTATTTCAGGCCGGTACAAAGCCGGCAATCGGCTTCCAAGCGTCAGAGAACTGGCAGCGGAAGCAAGCGTCAATCCTAATACAATGCAGAAAGCTTTTGCCGAACTGGAAAGAAATGGTTTAATTGTAACACAGAGAACGAGCGGACGCACCGTAACGGAGGACATCGAATTGATCAAGCAGACGCAGGCACACTTGGCCGAAGAATGTATTAAGAATTTTTTTCAGATGATGAAGGAACTAGGCTATTCGGAAAAAGAGATTTTGGATCTCATCGAAAAAACAGCCAAAGAGGGGGAGTAAATATGGAATTTTTAGCCGAAATCAGAGGATTAACCAAAAGTTACGGCAAGACGCTGGCGGTAAACAATATGAATCTCATGATACCGCGGGGGAAGATCATAGGTCTTTTGGGGCCTAACGGAAGCGGAAAGAGCACTCTTATCAAGATGATGAACGGTCTTTTGACGCCCACCGCAGGAAGCATAACGATAAACGGATTTGCTCCGGGAATCCAGACCAAGGCGAGAGTAGCCTATCTGCCGGAAAGAACTTACCTTCAGGACGGTATGAGGGTATGCGATATCGTAGATTACTTCTGCGATTTTTATGAGGATTTCAATAGAAACGCAGCATTTACCATGCTGCAATCGCTGAATATTCCCTTTGGAGCAAGGTTAAAGACCCTATCCAAGGGCACCAAGGAAAAGGTTCAGCTCATCCTTGTCATGAGCCGCAATGCGGATCTGTATATCCTGGATGAACCCATTGCGGGCGTAGATCCTGCTGCCAGAGATTATATTTTAAAGACGATCATAAGCAATTACAATGAGAATGCGAGCATACTGCTTTCCACCCATTTGATTTCCGACATCGAGAATATTCTGGATGAAGTCATTTTTATCCGCGACGGGCAGGTTCTTTCTCATTTGCCGGTAGATCAGATCAGGGAGAAATATGGCAGGTCCATAGACTCTTATTTCAGGGAGGTATTCGCATGTTAGGAAAATTATTTAAATACGAATGGAGATCCTTCTGGAAGGTTCCTGCAGCCATTAATGTTTTTCTTCTTATCATAACCCTTATAGGAGCTATTTCCTTGATTTCGCCCTTTTGGGAATTAAACTTCGAAATCATGGATACCCTGATGGTATTTGCGATTATGTTCTACTATTTGGCTATTATGGCGGGCGCTATCGCAGTTGCCGTGTATATCGCCATACGTTTTTATAAGAATGTATATACGGACGAAGGCTATCTTACCCATACCCTTCCGGTAGCTCCCAGAGATATTATTTTTTCCAAGCTGTTCGTCAGCGTAATATGGAGCATCATAACAGGAATCGTTATATGTATCAGCGTTTTTTTCATCCTTTTCGCTGCAATGAAGGACTACATCAATACCGATGAGTTCGTAACCGTATGGCAGGAATTACAGCGGGATGTCCTCCCGGTAGTGGAAGAGGCTTTTGGGATGAATTTATTCGTCTTCGCATTATTCGTCATTCTAATAATGATCGTTAATACCTTTTTCTCCATCTTCATGACATATTCTGCCATATCCCTCGGCCAGATGTTCACTAAGCATAAGGTGGCCGGTGCGGTCATTTGGTATGTAGCGGAATATGTTATCGTGCAGTTCGGTTCCTCCATGCTGATGAACATCCCGCTATTAGGCCTCATCTCCGAACCGTATGCCGCTGCTGCTATGACGCCGTCAGATGTGGGGGCGATGGTAAAGCTGATGCTTATCGGCTCGGTCATCCTTTCAATCATCATAGGAGCGCTCTTATACCTCCTGACGGAATATATGATGAGAAGAAGATTGAATCTGGATTAATTTGCTAAATAAATTGCTCTATGAGTGAGGATTTCTTCAAAAAAGAGAACGGCATTGCAGCCGTTCTTTTTTTACATATCCTCAGACTCTATTATTTCCGTCTTTCCTTCACCTCAATCCAGGCAGCAATCAGACAAATCACGGAGCAGACAGCGAAGACCGCCTTATCTATACTCTTTTCTACCTTCTTCTGCCTCTCTTTCACCGCCTTCAAACGAATCTTCTGCTTTGCCGCTCCTACCTTCTGCCGGCTCTTAATCGCCTGACTGATCCCCTTATCCAGGCTCTTCCACCACATCATGTTCCTTTTACCTCTTCTGCTCCTTTTCATCCTTCCGTCCATACTCCTTTCTTTTTTCCATCCGTGGTTCTACCCCGGTTCTCCCATCCGCGTTACACCCACATAAATATTGGATATCTGATACCACGTAGGATAATCCACGATCCCCGATTGCGGAATGTTGAAAATTCCCTGAAATATCCTTACCGCCTCGGCCGTCTGCGGCCCATAAATCCCATCCGCCGTTATCCCCGGTATCGCAGGATAATTCTGCCCTATGCGGTTCAATTGCTGCTGGATCTGAAGCACAGACTCCCCGCTGGAACCGACCGTCAAATTGTATCCCGGCCACGAGGCCGGCACACCCGCAACGCTTTCCGCTGTATTGATATACATATCATTTCCAAAATAATTATGGATTATTTCAATCGCCGTATATCCTTCATCTCCCAAATACTTCGACCCCCACTGGCTAAGTCCGTTGCAGGTCACGCGGCTGCCGTCACAAAAAGAAGTGAAGATCGGCTGTCTGACCCCGGGCCGGGATAAATAATTGGCGAAAACAGTATCTACAAGATAATCGATATTATCATAGATATTTCTTCCCTTCATCCACTTTTGATCATAGGCAGTAGATGACGTAATTGTAAAATTATAGCCCTGATTCCTGTACCACTCGGTATATACTCTGTTGAGCGTCACCGACATAATACATAAAATATTCGCGTAAATCGAACTTTCCGGCCATGTAGCATAGATTTCGGAAGAAGCTACGTTCTTGATATAGTCTTTATATCTGACGTAATAATTCGGGGCGGAAGAGTCGGAAGGTACGCCGTCATGGACAACCACGAACTCAGGAATTACCACCCTGCTAAGTACAATTTCCCCCGTTTCAGCCATCGGCTTAATTTCATCCTCCGGTATTTTAGGCGGATATTCTCCGTACAAGGTATGGTAAGGAATTACTATCTCCTCTTCCGTTCCTTCAATGTCCACAGGAATCATCTCGATCGGCTGTAATGCCAAAGTATCCGGTAATATCTGGGTTCCCGCTATTAAAATAGGCTCATATCCGGGTGCATTTACTTGAATGTCATACTCGGAATAAGGGCGGTTGCTTTCCGGTTCCAGGCTATATTCCAGCGGAGGTGCCGGAAGTTCTATCTCTTCGGTTTGTCCCGATTCATCCGTATCCAAAGTTTCTATAATGGAATCGCTCATTCCGGTATATGAAATCGAAACTGTAGCGCCCTGAACGGGGAGCGGTCCCAGCGTGGAGGTCACGCTTACTTTCAACCCCCCGGCATACGTATTGTTTAGCGGCCCCTGCTGCGCTGAATGTATAATATTTACAGGCATAGAAATACCTCTACCTATTCTTTTATCTCATTATATGCCAAAAAGCGGCCGCTTGTGAAATATTTTAATCTGCTCTGCTCATCCTATTAAAATCGGGAAAAGCCCTTGCAGGTGCTTTTCCCGATCAATGAATCATACTGTTTTCAATTATTTCGTAAGAAGCATCATGATGTCATTGCTTCTCACAATAAATTTAGTCATCGCTTCCGGTTCGAGAGGCGCGTTCTGAATCATCGCCAAATCATAGAGCTGCTCGCAGATCATCTTTACATTATCACCCTCTTTGTTATCCAGCACATACTGCACCAAAGGATGGTTCGCATTAAGAATCAGAGTTTCTCCTTCCTTGCCGAACATACCCATATCCATACCCGGCATGGAATACATCTTCATCATATCCTGCATACGCCTGCTTTCCTCAGATATCGTAACCATGGAAGAAATCTTTTTGTTTTTCAGCTTTTCTATCTTCACGGTCAGGGCGTCCTTTTTCAAGGCCTTCTTCATGATCTTCGCTATATCCTCAGCCTGCTCTTCCATTTCTTTTTCCGCTTTTTTGGAAGTCTTCGCCCTGAGCGTATCCGTGATATCCGCATCGATACGCTGGAACTTGATTCCTTCATTTTTCGCTTCCAGCTGGGAGATAAAGGGCTGATCGATGTTATGTGTCAAAATGACAGCGTCCATTTTTGCATTCTTAAACATATTGATGTACTGGCTCTGCTGCTTTTCATCCGTTACATAGTAGATGATTTTTTCTTTCTTCTCTTCTTCCGTATCGGCGTTTTCATCCACTACGTTACCATCTTCGTCTAAGATATCGGTCTCCGCCTTATTGCCGTCTTCGTCTACAACTTCGGCTTCCACCTTGTCGCCATTCTCATCTACGGCATCCTCTGTGTCTATTTTGTTGACCTCCAGACACTCGGGCAGAGTCAGGTACTTTCCGTCCAAATCCTTAAAGAGAATGTAATCCGTCATCTTTTCACAGAATTTGTCGTCTTTTAAACAGCCAAATTTGATGAACGGGCTGATATCATCCCAATACTTTTCATATTCTTCTTTATCCGTCTTGCACATTCCAGCCAGCTTATCCGCAACCTTCTTCGTGATGTAGTCGGAAATCTTCTTCACGAAGCCGTCGTTTTGAAGCGCGCTTCTGGAAACGTTAAGCGGCAAGTCCGGAGAATCGATCACGCCCTTTAATAAAAGCAGAAACTCCGGAATGACCTCCTTGATATTATCCGCGATAAATACCTGGTTATTGTATAGTTTAATGGTGCCCTCGATGGATTCATATTCCGTGTTGATCTTCGGGAAATAGAGAATTCCCTTTAAATTAAAGGGATAATCCATATTCAGATGTATCCAGAACAACGGCTCCTTGTAATCCTGAAATACCTTGCGGTAGAATTCCAGATATTCCTCTTTTGTACACTCATTGGGATGTCTTGCCCAAAGAGGGTTGGTCTCGTTCAGAAGCTCCGGCCTTTTGGCAATTTTAAGCTTCTGCTCATCCTCTTCCTTTTCCTTGACGATTTCTTCCAATACGGTGTCCGTATCCAACTTTTCGTCAGCTTTGATGATCTGGGTTTCGGTAGTATTTTCTTTTGACAGGTAAATTTCCGTAGGCATGAAGGAACAGTATTTCTTGATAATCTCCCTCGCCTTATATTCGTTGCAGAACTCGAGGCAGTCTTCGTTGATAAACAAAGTAATCTCCGTACCTACTTCTGTTCTCGTTCCCTCTTCCATATCGAATTCCGTACCGCCGTCGCATTCCCAGTGAACGGGAACGGCGCCCTCTTTATAAGAAAGGGTATCGATATGAACCTGATCCGCCACCATGAACGCAGAATAAAAGCCCAAACCGAAATGTCCGATGATCTGGTCCTCATTCGTCTTATCCTTATATTTTTCAAAAAAGTCCGTCGCGCCGGAAAAAGCGATCTGGTTGATGTATTCTTCTACCTCTTCGGCCGTCATTCCTATACCGTTATCGATAAATTTCAAAGTCTTTTCTTCGGGATTCACCAATATCTGTATCTTTGCCTTATAATCGCCAGGCAAAGTACATTCCCCCATCATCTCCAACTTCTTCAGCTTAGTAATCGCATCACATCCGTTAGAAATAAGTTCCCTCATAAAAATATCATGATCGGAATACAGCCATTTCTTGATAATCGGGAAAATATTATCGCTATTGATTGATAAACTACCGTGTTTTGCTGCCATAAAAAGTCACTTTCCTTTCTGATCTGTTCATTTTTAAACTATTTTGACCGGCAAAATCCTCTCTCCCGGCCGCATATTGAAATTTTAATTCTCTCGTCAAAAAAAGTCAAGAGGAAATTAGCACTCAATAAAAATGAGTGCTAATAACCCGCGTTTTATTCAGCATACAAGCCGTTTCGCGCATTTATAAAATTTTTGTAAACTGAGACCTATTCTTTAAAATACTGCCCGTATATGTCAAAAAAGCTGGAGGTCTTTACCTCAGGATCATGAATGAATGTCACGCTGTTCCAAAGGCTTTCGTTCAGATTCCTCGTCAGCGTGCCGACAAAGGTATCGTATTCCTGACCGAACACCTCCGTCTTGCGCTCCTCTACGATTTTCACCTTATTCGCATCGGTCTCTTCACGGTTGAAGGTGCTTATACATTTAATGATATGGTATCCATATTCTGTTTCTACGATGCTGCTGATCTCTCCTGTCTCCAGATTGAACGCCGCATCCTCGAAGCTTTTCTCCATATCCCCTTTGCCGAAGGAATATGTCCCCTTGTTGTCTTCGCTGTATTTCTCGATCAGCTCCTCGAAATCGGTTCCCTCCTGCGCGAGCTTTAGAACCTCCTGCGCTTTCGCATAAGCATCGTCCTTGGCTGTCTGCGTATATTCAATTTTTGCTCCTGTTCCATCCAGCGCATATGTTTTGATCAGAATATGCTGAACAGTAATCGTTCTCGCCTCATCGTCACTGATTTCAGGATTGATATCCTTGATGATATAGCTGTAAACCTTGTTCGCCAGCGCATATTCGGAATATAGAGTGGAGATCGTCTCTTCCGTCACCCCCATCAATTCCTTTTCTTTATCATTGAGGGAATTATAATATATTCCGGCCGCTTCCGCCACCTGCTCCATCTCCTGCTCCGACAGCTCCACTCCGTGCTGCTCCGCCAGAAGATTCATCGTCTTGATCTGGGCAATACGCGCCAAAGCGGTATCCTTCACATTCTGCTCCAAGGTCGTTCCCTCGATATCCGCGTCCCATATACTGGAGCCGAAAACTCCTTCGTACTGGTTCTGTGAATTGGTAAGATACACCATGATTTCAGGCAGCTTGCAGGAAATTGTCTCTATGCGAAATATCTCGTCCTTGCTAAAACCGGTAGTCAGAACGACCTTCGTTCCATTCTCATCCTTATTGCCGCAGGCGCTGGCCAGTCCGGCAAGACATATCATCAGAAGTACTGCCGCTGCCCGTTTCCATGATTGTTTTTCACTCATCCTTCTTCTTATCTTTAATGTCCTTTTATTACGTTCAAACACCTCTATATTTCCATTCCCTTCAATATACTTCTTGCCACACTGATTCCATTGGCCGAGGCCTGCTGTAATCCGCGCGTCACACCGGCCCCGTCGCCGATAGCGCGAAGCCCCTTCACGCTCGTTTCAAAGTTCTTATCCACTACTACCTTATTGGAATAGAATTTCACCTCTACGCCGTAAAGCAGAGTCTCATCCGAAGCGATTCCCGGAGTCACCTTATCCAGCGCTTCCAGCATCTCTTGAATATCCACCATGATTCTGTGGGGGAATACCAGTGACAAATCTCCCGGCACCGCATCCTTCAGCGTAGGAATCAAGTTGTTTCTGCAAAGCCTCTCCTCGGTAGTCCTCCTGCCCCGTTTGAAATCTCCGAAAGTCTGTACCATAATCCTCCCGCCACAGAGCATATTGGACAACTGTGCAATCTGCTTGCCGTATTCGATAGGAGTCTTGAAAGGCTTCGTAAAATTCTTGGATACGAGAATGGCAAAGTTCGTATTGTTAGTCTTAAATTCTTTCGATTTATATGCATGTCCGTTTACCACTGCAAGTCCGCCCTCATAATATTCCGTCGCAACTTCTCCTGAGGGATTTGTACAGAAGGTCCTCACCTTGTCATCGAAGGTAGGTGTATATAAAACCAACTTGGCTTCGTACAGATTCTCGTTCAAAAACTGCATCACTTCGTCGCGTACTTCCACGCGAACACCGATATCCACCGTTCCAGGGGTCGTTTCGATGCCGATCTCATCGCACTTGTCCTTGAACCAGTCCGCACCCTCCCGGCCTACAGCCGAAACGATTTCCCTCGCATAATAGGATTCACCCTTATCGGTGACGATTCCTACCGCCTTGCCCTCCTCTATGAGAATCTGTTCCACCATCGTATTGAACATCAGATGGACACCTTCCTTCTCCAGATGGTGCTGCAGCTTGGAATAAATCTTATACCCCTCCTCCGTGCCAAGGTGACGGATCGGACACTCTATCAGCTTTAAATTCGCATTGATGGCTTTTCTTCTTATTTTACGGATCTCTTTTTCCTTGTCCGCGCCGTACACGCTTTCATCCGCACCGAATTCCAGGTAAACCCTGTCCGATTCTCCGATAAGTTTCAGCGTCTCGTCATAACCCAGAATGGCCGGAAGATTGCCGCCCACATCAGGAGATAAAGACAGCTTTCCATCGGAAAATGCTCCCGCACCCGCAAAGCCTGTTGTAATGGAGCAAGGCTTACACCCTACGCACTGCTTGGTCACACGCTTGGGGCAGTTTCTCTTCTCGATAGAGCGCCCCTTTTCCACCACCAGAACCTTTAAGTCCTTATTTTTATTAATCAGCTCATAAGCGCAGAAAATTCCCCCCGGGCCGGCGCCTATTATAATCACATCATAATCTTTTTCCATTTGCTATACCTCATACTTCCTAAATGTTCACAGGTTACTGTTCTTACCAAATATCCGCGAATATTATACCACAACCTTTATACTGCTGCCTACATTTGTTTTTGTAACCACTATTTGTTTTTCTATCTTTTCCGCCAGCTCGGGAACATGGGAAATAATCCCTATTAAACGGTCTTTTTCCACTAACGACATGAGGGTCTGACATGCCTGCTCCAGCGACTGGGCATCCAGAGAGCCGAAGCCTTCGTCAATAAAGAGGGTCTCCACGCGAATGCCTCCGCTATAGCTTTGAACTACATCGCTCATTCCCAGAGCAAGAGATAACGATGCCTTGAAGGCTTCCCCTCCGGACAGCGTTTTGACCGAACGAGATTTTCCCGTATAATAATCGAACACCTGCATTTCCAGATTATCCTTCGTTCTTCCGTCGCTCACTTCTTCCGCTCTGGAAAGTTCAAAGCGACCGCCCGTCATCCTGGAAAGCCTGATATTTGCCGCCCGCAGGATTTCTTCGAAATATCCCGCCAGTACATATTGCTCGAAAACAAGCCGCTTTGGATTGTTGCCTGAGGCCATATTGTCCAGATCCTTTACCATTCCGTATTCCCTGTTCAGCCTTTGAAGGCGCTCCTGCTTCTCCTGAAGGGACTTCTTGATCTTTTTTACCTCCTGTAAGCGGTAATTCCACTTATTCTGCAAGGAAATCGCTGATTGTCTTTCTTCCCGTTTCTCTTTCAGCGCCTCTTTAAGTATCCCCATATCCCCGCTCTTTTTGCCCCTGGTCTCCTCCTTAAGATGAGAGATCAGGCGCTCCGAAGCCTCCAGTCTTCTATGATAATCGTTGATTTCATTTTCCAGAAGTTCTATTTGTACGCTGCTTCTTACGCTCTGCTTAAAGCTTTGAAGATCCGGAAAGCCCGCTGCTTTATGCTTTTCTTCAAAAGAGTCTTCCGCTTCCTTCACCCTCTTTCTCTGGAGGATGATTTCATGTTCCATCTTTCCAAGCGCTGCCGCCCTTTCCTCCATCTGTACCTGAAGTCTTTGATACAGGACAACAGTTTTTTCATATTCTGAATATGGCATTTTATCCACCACTTCCAGAACGTCCTTCTCCGTCCCATCCAGTGCGGCGGAAATCTCCTTTATCTGCCTCTTCACATTCTCTTCCTGCTCTAATCTCCCCTGCACTTCTCCTTTGCAGGAAGAGGCCTTTCCATGAATTCCCATAAGGCTTTGATTAGCCCTTTGATAGTTATCCCTGAGAGCTTTCAGCTTTTCTTCATCAGGAATATTTTCCGTGATTTCAGCGATACGGGGATGGTCGAGAGAACCGCAGACCGGACAAGGCTCACCTTCCTTCAGAAGCCTTGCCGCAATGCCCACCGCCGCCCGCTTGTAAATCTTATCCGCTGCTTCATACGCTTCTTTTTGTTCTTCCGCCGCCGCTTCTTTTTCCATATATTCCTTTTGAAGATTATATAACTCCGCTTGCTTTTTCTCCTTCTGCTCCACTACTTCCCGCAAAAGCATCTTTTTCTCTTCATAGGCATTTCTATCTTCGTAAGCCGTAGTTATCTTATCCTTTTTATCATAAAGAGGGCTCAGTTTTTCTCTTTTGCCTGTGAGATTTTCCAGCTCCTTTTTTTCCTCCTGCTGCTTCTGGAGCAAGGACGTTAACAGCTTCTTTTCATTTTCGCTTCCAATATACTCTCCGTTAAGCCCGGCAGCCGCCCTTGCTTTTTTCAGCTCCTGCGCTTTTCTATCGATTTCCCTCTGGCTTTCCTTCAAGATGCGGATAGTTTCCTGCTCCTTCTCCAGCTTAATAAGCATATCATTTATTTGCTCCCCAAGGCTTATCTCTTCCATCAGGGCAGTAATTTCCTTCTCCACGGCTATATATGCCTTTTTCGCCTGTGAAAATGCCTCCGCATGCCTGGAAAACGCTTCTCCCAGGCAGTCGATGATCTTATCATAGCGATAGCTTTCTGCCGATAAAAGGGCGGAAAGCTCCTCATTATCTTCCGTTTCACTTGAGGAGAGCATATGAACATCCTCCTCCATGCGGTGCCTGTATTCCATCACTTGCTTGTACAGCTCATTGGAGCGGCCGCGCAGGATTCCAGCAAATCTATCGTATACAGCAGTAGCGAATATCTCCCTGAAGATTTTCGTCTTTTCTGCAGGAGATGCCACAAGAAGCTTTGCGAACTCCCCCTGGGCAATCATTGAAATCTGCTTGTACTGGCGGTAATCCAGCACGAGGATTTCCTGCAGCTTCCGGTTCACCTCACTGCTTCCCTGTATCACGCTGCCATCAGGCATATACAGTACCGCGTTCTCCTTTTCCTTAGTAAACTCTCCGCTTCCGCTCTGTCTCCTCTTAGGACGAAGGTATTCGGGATTGCGCACGATGCGGTATTCCTTACCTCCATGCCGCATCAAAAGCTCCACGAAGGTAGCGGTATCAGCGCCCGCAAAATCGCTGCGCACACTGTTCTTTTCCCTCATCTCCCCACTCATATACCCGTAGAGAGCATAGGTAATCGCATCGAAAAGTGTCGTCTTTCCCGCACCGGTAGCACCTGTAATAAGGAAAAGCCCTCTCTCCTCCAACCGGGTAAAGTCTACCTCCACCTTGTCCCTATACGGTCCCCAGCCGGAAATGATCAGAATCTCAGGTTTCATATTTCCTGCCCTCCTTCCGTCTCCTTCGCCGTTTCCAGAATAATCTCCATGCGTTCTTCGTCCGGCTCTTCGTTTCGTACCATTTGATAAAATCCGGCAAACAGTTCAGGAATGCTCTTTCGCTTTTCCACTGCCCTGCTTTCGTATTCCGGATTCTCCCTGCCCTCATTTTTCATCAGCACGATCTGCATAATGTTCGGGTAAACGTTCCGCAAAGTACCGATGGGGTCGATCAATTCCTCCTCGTTAGTGAGCTGTGCCTGGATATAGTCGAACCTATCCGCCGCTTCCGCCACCTCTTCCGCCATCAGCTCGTCCATTCTGCCTCTTATTTTACGCATTTCATGCAGCGGCTTGAGGGGAAGCTGCTTTACCGAAACTTCTCCCTCTCCCTTTATCTCTACCAGATTCACTGTCTTCGTCCGCCCCGCCTCCGAAAAAGAATAGGCCAACGGCGCCCCTGCATAATAAACCTGCTTTTCGCCTATTCTCTGCGGCTTATGAATATGCCCCAGCGCCACATAGTCGAAACCATCAAAAAGAGAAGCCTCCACGTTATCCAGCCCGCCCACATGTATCGTCGTCTCTCCATCGGAAAGCTCCGGTTCCCTGCCGCAGTCCGTGACGAAAAAATGGCTCACCAGCACTCTCCTGCCCTCCTCCTTTTTCTCCTCTGCCGCAAGCATCTTCTCCACCGCTTCTCCGTTTGTTCTGGCACCCACTGCCGCAGGCTTTATAAAGGGCATCAAAACAAAGGTTACTTCTCCGTATTCATCAAAAAAAGCGACCTTCTTTAAGCCTTCTTTATATACTCCCGCTATATATACCCCTTTTTCTTTCAGTATTTCCTCCGCGAAGCCCACACGTTCCGGAGAATCATGATTACCGCTTATCAAGAGCACCGAAACGCCAAGCTTCACCAGCTGTGTAAGAAAATCGTCTAACAGCGTCACTGCTTCGGATGGCGGAATTGCTCTGTCATATACGTCTCCGGCAATCACTAAAGCCTGAACGGCCTCTTTCTTTACCATATCTGTAATCTGCTCAAGAATATATCTCTGATCCGATATCATGGAAAAATCATTGACCGTTTTTCCAAGGTGCAAATCTCCCGTATGCAGAAATCTCATAAATATAACTCCCCATTCTTCTTAAACCACTCGTCTCCGTTGGTCAGCAAATAATCCTCTCCCTCCGATACCGCCTTTATAAAGTCGTGAATATCGGCCAGCTTCCGTTTAAAGGCAACTCCGCCGCACAGAAGCGATGTCATATGGATATCGGATCCCGCGGTCATGGGCAGACTGTTTTCTTTCGCATAGGCGATTGCCCTCCGGTCAAAAGCCGGATTGTAATGGGATATGCTCTGCTTATTGGAATGGGTGGCGTTGATTCCCTCCACTCCATCTACATAATCGGGATACAATCTTATCTTGGGAATATAGAATTCTTCCCGAAACGGATGCGCATGTATCACCATACCGCCCGCCTGCTTTACCAGCCGGTACTGCTCTTCCACAGATGCCTGCCGCAGCTCCGGATGAGTTAACATAAAGTCCTTATCCACTCCATAAATCAGAAATTCCGTTCCCCGGAATCCTGCTTCGTATCCGAAGAAAACATCCAGGCCTATCTTATCTCCCGTGCCCTTCGCTTCCTCATAGCCCTTTACAAATTCGTTCACCCATTCCTTCCATGGCTTCATCCGGTATACCGCCGTATTCCCGCCCCAATTGTGGTCCGTCACAATGATTCCGGTATAACCCGCCTCTTTGCATGCTTTTGCCATCTCCGCGCCTGTATTATGCGCGCACGCACTGCTCTGCGAGGTGTGTAGGTGTGTTTCATATAAATAAGGATATTCTTCTGGTAATTTTATTTTCTGCACTTTAGTTTCCTGCCTTTTCTTATCTGGTCTTTTGTATAGTGTGCTGTATTAATAACTTTTTATTGCCGGCTTTTTAATTTTGATACATATAAAGAATATCACATTTTGTCCTTCCCTGCATTTCTAATCCCGATATTTAATAAATTATCAGAACCAAGGTCCTATAGGATCGAGGTGCCAAAAGTCAGTTTGCGGGCTTTATCAGGCAATAGGAACAAAACAAAAAGAACGACTGCGCCTATGAAAATATTTAGAAGTTCTTTCTCTGTATATTTGTGCCATAGCAGAAAACAAAACTGTTTGAGCGCAGCGAGTTTTTTTGTTTTCTGCTATGCTTGGCTCAAATTTACTGAGAATTAGAACTTCTTATATATTGGAATCCGGCGCAGGAGTCTTTCTGTTTTGTTCCGATTGACTTATACACTTTAAAAAGTGACTTTTGACACCTCAATCCTATAGCACAAAAAAGGCCGCATATTAACGTTCTCACATTAATTCTACAGCCCTCATAGATACCTATTTTGTTGTATACAAGAATCCTTACTCTATCTCTACGAGCCACCCCTCAGGTGCCTCGATCTTACCCATCTGGATTCCCGTCAAGGTTTCAAACAGCTTCTTCGTAACGGGTCCCATATCGCTCATGCCGCTGGGCAGGCAGATTTCTTTGCCGTGATCCACGATTTTTCCTACCGGAGAAATAACCGCCGCAGTGCCGCAAAGTCCGCACTCCGAGAAATCCTTCACTTCCTCCAGATAAACCTCCCGCTCTTCCACTTCCAATCCCAGATATTCCTTCGCCACATACATGAGGGAACGCCTTGTAATAGAAGGCAGAATGCTGTCAGATTTGGGCGTTACCACCTTGTTATCCTTCGTAACGAACAGGAAATTGGCGCCGCCGGTCTCTTCCACTTTCGTCTTTGTAGCCGCATCCAGATACATATTTTCATCGAATCCGTTCTTATGGGCGGATACGATAGCATGAAGGCTCATTGCATAGTTGAGCCCCGCCTTGATATGTCCCGTGCCGTTGGGTGCCGCACGGTCAAAATCGCTGACACAGATGGTCAGAGGCTTCACCCCGCCTTTAAAATAAGGTCCTACCGGAGTAGCGAACACTCTGAACTGATATTCACATGCCGGCTTTACCCCGATTACCGCATTGCTTCCGAACATATAAGGTCTTAAATATAATGTCGCTCCCGAACCAAAAGGAGGAACGTATGCTTTATTCGCCGCAACGGTCTGCACAACCGCATCAATAAAACGCTCCTGCGGGAAAACAGGCATTTCCAATCTCTTTGCCGAATCCTCCATACGCTCCGCGTTCAAATCGGGACGGAAAGTAACAATGCGTCCGTCCTCCGTGGTATATGCCTTCATTCCTTCAAATATCGTCTGCGCATACTGCAATACACCTGCACATTCGCTGATGGTGACCATGGAATCTTCTGTCAGGACGCCGGCATCCCATGCTCCGCCCTTGTAATTGGAGACATATCTTTTATCTGTCTCAATATAACCAAAATCAATGTTTGCCCAATCCAGATTTTTCTTTTCCATGTGCTTCTCCTCTTCAGCTGTTAATGCCGGTTTCTTTTTCATTTTCTATACATTATTATACTTTTTTAAGTAAAAGTCAATAATTCATATCCTTGAGTTTTCGTAGTTTTATCCACAAACCCCTTGTTTCACTAGTAATGCAATGAACAACTTTCAGAAAATGCCCAAAATATAAGGAATCACCAGTCCTTTTGTAGTAGAATTAAGTTGCGAAACAAAATCTACACTAAACAATAAAGAAAGGGATTCCTCATGCTTAATTCTACTACAAAAACCTACACTTTGAAACGTGAAATTTTATCTTTTTCAAACAAAATATCCCGTAAGCTTTCCAAACCGGACAAAAAGTTTACTTCGGACATGACCTATGGCATGTTAGCTTCTGGTAGTTGTCTTCTGACTGATATTGCAGATCAACTTCACGAAGACTCTAAAAAGGTCAACAGTGTTGAGCGCCTTACCAGACATTTAAATAAAGGGACTTCCAAACAAGCCTTACTTTCTTATCTTCAAACTGTTCGTAAATGGGTGCCCGATGATCCGGTAATCCATATCGATGACAGTGACGTCATCAAGCCTGACGGATATAAGTTTGAGGCTCTTGGTATGGTAAGGGATGGTTCCAAAAGTACTAAAACAAAAAATGTCTACGAGAAAGGCTACCATGTAACAGAGGCCTGTGTCATGACAAAAGACAATCATCCTGTCAGCATTTACTCCAAAATCCATTCTTCAAAAGAAAAGACCTTCACCTCTGTCAATAGCGTTACCTTCGATGCCATGGAGCGTGGAAAAGCAATGTTTGGAAAAGCTACTTTTGTTATGGACCGGGGCTATGATGATAATAAGATGTTCCTTAAGCTTGATGAATTAAAACAGGACTATGTGATTCGGCTTACTGCTAAAAGAAAGCTCCTTTTCCATAACAAATGGGTAGCTGCCACAGAACTTCGAAATCGTCGGAAAGGTAAAATCACGACACCTGTATTCTATAAAGGTAAAAAACGGGAGGCTTATCTATCCCATGTGAAGGTTCAGATCACCGCATCCAGAAAAGACATTTTTCTGGTTCTTGTCTATGGCATCACAGAGTATCCGATGATGCTCGCAACGAACAAAGAATTAAAATCCAGAGATGATGTAATCCGGATTGCAAGACTTTATTTCTCCCGCTGGCGCATCGAGGAATATTTCCGCTGCAAGAAACAGGTCTTCCAGTTCGAAAACTTCCGAGTTCGGAAACTGAAAGCAATCAATGCTCTAAATTTTTACATTACCATGTGTATGGCATTTCTTGCGCTGGTTTCAATGAAAGCAGAAACAAATGCCCTAAAAGTTTCAATCATACAGACAGCAGCTCCTATAAAGGAAAAAGTTCAATTCTGCTATTACCGATTAGCGAAAGGTATCTCTGGTATACTGTCGTATGCAAAAGAAGGTGTCAGGCTTTGGTTCAGAACAAAACGTCCTGCATACCGTCAACTTTGCTTTAAGCTGATCGCATAAATAGATAACATAATATTTCTCCCAAAGTCCGGTTCCCACGGGGCTTGTTTCGGTGACTCTATTCGAAGTATTGTCCTTTTATTTTTCAAAAAAAAGACAGATTGGTACTTTAGGAGAAGTTATATTTTTTAAAAATTACATTTTACGGAAACTCAAGTTCATATCGGCATTTATCTTTTTTCGTATTTAACGAATTGATATGCAATATCGAAATATGTCTGCTCGTCACTGTCCGCCGTAATCTTCCACTCCGGCAGCTCATCCAGATTAGGAAAATAAGCGTCTGCCGTATAACTATGGTCGATTTTGGTCACATGCGCTACATCGCAGTAAGGAAGCATCTGCCGGTAAACGCTTTCGCCGCCGATGATATAGATATCCTCACTCCTATATTTTTTAAGCTCCTCTAAAAGCTCCTCCAAATCGTGCACTACCACGGCGTCTTTCACCGTATAGTCGGGATTGGACGATATAATAATATTGATCCGGTTCTTAAGCGGCATCCCCTGAGGAAAAGTATCCAGAGTCTTCCTGCCTAACACTACCACCTTGCCCGTCGTCTCTTCGCGAAAATGCTTGTGGTCGTTGGGAATCCTAATCAATAATTCCTTTTGATTGCCTATTGCCCAGTTACTGTCTACCGCAACTATCAAATTCACAGTTCATCCTCCGTATCCATTCAATCTTTCATTATCCATCATCTATTTATTATCTATCATCTATTTCTTAGTGTACTAAATCGCTATCGGTATATTTTCCACCTGCGGTCCCGTCACATAATTCTCCAATTTCACATCGTTTCTCGTGAACTCATAAAAGTCCTTAATATCGGGGTTCAGTGTAAAAACGGGCGCATCATAAGGCTGCCTGCTTATCAGCTCCTCAATAATCGGTATGTGCCTATCATAAATGTGGGCATCTGCGATGACATGAACGAGTTCTCCCACCGCCATATCGCACACCTGCGCCAGCATATGAACTAACACCGCATACTGCACTACATTCCAGTTATTCGCCGCCAGCACATCCTGAGACCGCTGATTGAGGACCGCATTCAAGGTCAGCTTGTCCGCTCCCTTTTTCTGCGTCACATTGAAGGTCATGCTATAAGCGCAGGGATATAGATTCATCTCGTGCAAATCCTGATGCACATAGATATTGGTCATAATCCTGCGGCTGAAGGGATTGTTCTTCAAATCATAAATAACCCTGTCTATCTGATCCATCATCCCTTCTTTATATTGATGCTTCACGCCCATCTGATAGCCATAAGCCTTTCCTATTGAGCCGTCTTTATCCGCCCACTCATCCCATATATGACTATGCAGATCCTTCACATTGTTCGACTTTTTCTGCCAAATCCAGAGTAATTCGTCCGTAGCGCTCTTTAACGCAGTCTTACGAAGTGTCAGAATCGGAAATTCTTTCGATAAATCATAACGATTCACCACGCCGAATTTCTTCACGGTATACGCCGGAGTTCCATCCTCCCAACGGGGACGGACTTTTTCGCCTTCCGTGCTCGTTCCGTTTTCCAATATATCCTTACACATATCAATAAATACTTTATCTGCCAGACTCATATTCGCTAATTATCTCCTCATCTTTTCTTTCGTTATGACTGTTTTGTATCTTCACAGTTACTGCTTGTAAACTATTTATCCCATTTATCGCACAGCGAATTAATCTGGTCCGCAAAGCGTGCCAGATCCTTATTCGCGCCGCCCTCATTCTTTTTAATTACGGCAAGCAGGCGTGTACCTGCCGCCGTAAGACGTGTAAATACGTCAGAAACAATGCGCGACTTCTTCTTAACTAAAAGTACCGGCGAAGCCTCATAAACTAATTTGCCCGTGAGGAGGTGAAAACATGTGCCGCTGTAAGGGGCATAGGAAGAAATTCCATACTCCCTTTCCAGACCTTCTGCAAAAGCATCGCAAACGCTGCTTTCTCCGTGCACAACAAATACTTTAGCCGGCTTTTTCTTAAAGCCTTGTATCCACTCAATCAGTCCATCCTTATCTGCATGTCCGCTGATACCCTTTAGCAAGCTGATATTCGCGCGAACCTCAATCGTCTCTCCGAAAAGCCGCACCTCACTGGCTCCTTCCACTAATGACCTTCCAAGCGTTCCGTTCGCCTGATACCCTACGAACAATATGGTACACTCAGGCCGCCAGAGATTGTGCTTCAAATGGTGCCTTATTCTTCCGGCTTCACACATTCCGGATGCCGATATAATGACCTTCGGCGTACTGTCAAAGTTAATCGCCTTAGATTCGTCGCTTGTTATTGACAGATGCAGGCCCGGAAAGCGTATCGGGTTGATTCCCTGATTGACTAAATCCATCGCTTCTTTATCGAAACAACTGCTTACATTCTTCTGGAAAATCTCCGTAGCATCCACGGCCAATGGGCTGTCCACATAAACCGGGAAATTCGGATATCCTTTTAAACGCTTTTCCGCCTTTATCTGCCGCAGAAAATAAAGCATCTCCTGCGTTCTTCCCACCGCAAAGGAGGGTATAACTACATTTCCGCCCGCATCGAATGTCCTCTGAAGAACCTGCGCAAGCTCAGCCACATAGTCCGGCCTCGTCTCGGAATGTATCCTATCTCCGTAGGTGGATTCTACTACTACATAATCCGCTTCCTCCGTCCGTTTCGGATCCTTGATCAGCGGTTGATTCTTATTTCCCAAATCGCCGGAAAATACAATCTTTTTCGTACTGCCGTTTTCGGTCATCCATATTTCGATGCTTGCCGAGCCTAAAAGGTGACCCACATCCGTAAAACGAATTTGGACGCCTTCACATAATTCTATTATTTGGTCATAGTTACAAGGTACCAGCCGTTTGATAATTCCGTCCGCATCTGCCATCGTATATATGGGCTCGTGAGGTTCCGTCCCCGAATGCCTCTTCGCCTTGCGGTTCTTCCATTCCGCCTCCTGCATCTGTATGTGCGCGCAGTCGCGCAGCATAATACTGCATAAATCCGTAGTGGCCACAGTCGCCAGCACTTGTCCTCTAAAGCCTTTCGCGTACAACCCGGGGAGCATTCCCGAGTGGTCGACGTGGGCATGTGTCAGCAGTACGTAATCGATCAATGCTTCCTCCATCGGTAACTTCGCATTCTCATATACCTGAATCCCCTGCTCCATTCCGTAGTCGATCAGGATATACTTCCCGTTTGCCTCCACGAGATGACAGCTTCCCGTCACCTCATGGGCGGCCCCGATAAATGTTAGCTTCATATAAATCGCCTTTCTGTCCGCCTTACAGACACAATTCCCCTAATACCTTTTATCTATGACTTAATAACTGCTCAGTGATAAGCCTCTATGGTTCCTCCCTTTTTTAAATTACGGCTCATCAACTCTTCAATTTGGTCCGCTCCTTCGGCAATATCCTTTCGATAGTACAGACAGTCTATCTTTTTGTACTGCCCGATAACGGCACCCGCAAACAATTCTAAATCTTCCTCGCTGTTTGCATCTCCATGGAAGAAAAACACATTTCCTCCATGCCCATGTTCAATTTTTTCTTTCAGTGAACGGCCTGCTTCTTTGTCAATGTCCATAAAAGCGATGATATATCCTTGTCCTGCATATTTTTCCGCAAGAAGGCTCCCTTCACCCTTAGCACCGCCCACAATCACACATGTTCTTCTAGGAAGCATGGTTCTTGTCTCCTTGTTTATTGGATTTTTATTCTTAGTGTATTAGTTCAGCGCGCCTCGAACTGTTTTTATTATACAAAAATCGACGGCCCATATCAAGAATTAAAGAGCATCACGCGATGCTTTACACTTTCAATTATCATTAAAACGTAATGTTTTACTATTTCAATTCGTTGGCCATCGTGTAGAACTGATAATAAATCCCCTTATTTTCCAACAACGCATCGTGGTTTCCTTCTTCCACGATTCCAGCTTCGGTCAGCACAAGTATCCTGTCGGAATTACGTATACTGGAAAGCCTATGAGCTATGGTAAGGGTGGTTCTTCCCTCTGAAAGCCGTGAAAGTGACTGTGCAACAGCAAATTCGCTTTCATTATCCAGCGCTGATGTGGCCTCATCCAGAATGATGATCGGAGGATTTTTTAAAAATACTCTGGCGATGCTGATTCTCTGTTTCTGTCCTCCCGAAAGCTTCACTCCCCTCTCGCCTACGTAGGTATCATAGCCGTCCTTAAGCCCCATGATAAACTCATGCGCACCGGCCTTCTTCGCGGCCTCTATCACTTCCTCCTTTTCGGCTCCCTGCCTTCCATATACAATGTTCTCGAATATTGTTCCCGAAAAAAGATATACATCCTGCTGCACAATCCCTATATTTTTCCTCAGACTTCTTAATGTAAAGTTCTTGACATCCTCTCCGTCTATAGATATCCTGCCGCCTGTCACATCATAAAAACGAGGAATCAGGTTGCAAAGTGTGGTCTTTCCTCCCCCCGAGGGACCTACAATAGCTACCTTCTCTCCGTTTGCTATTTGAAGATTCAAATTCTCGAAGACAATGTTGTGGTCATCGGGATATTCGAAGCTCACATTTTCAAAAACGATATTTCCCTCCGTTTGTATCAGTTCCTTCGCATCCGGTTCGTCGAAAATCTCGATATCCGCATCCATAATCTGCAAAAACCGTTCGATGCCTGTCATACCCCTTTGAAACTGCTCTGCGAATTCGATGATGCGCCTTATGGTCGCTATCATCGTCGTTACATAAAGCATGTACGCTACCAGATCACCCGCTACGATCAGCCCACTCACCAGAAAAATGCCTCCGGCCACCACCACCGCAAGGTACATGATTCCATCGAACATTCTCGTAGATGTCTGAAAGGTCGCCATATAGCGGTACATTTTCCTTTTAATATCGAGAAAATCCTCATTGTCTTTGGCAAACTTATCGTTTTCGGTATCCTCACCGGTAAAAGCCTTCACTACCCTCTGACCAAGCAAACTGTCCTCAATTCTCGCGTTCAGCTCTCCGATCTGGTACCTCTGCTTGCTGAAAGCACCTCTCATCCTGAAATTCAAGGGCATACACACAGCAATCATGAGCGGGACAAAAATAAAAATAATAAGCGTCAGCGGTACGTTGATTCCCGCCAGTATGATAAAGGAGGTAACTATCTTAATCGCCGCAATGAAGAATTCTTCCGGACAATGATGGGCAAATTCCGTCACGTCGAACAGGTCGTTGGTAATCCTTCCCATAATCTGTCCAACCTTCGTATTATTATAGTAGGTATCGGACAGCTTCTGTAGATGAATATAGGCGTCCCTTCGCATGTCCGTCTCTATTTTAGCCCCCATCACATGACCCACGTTAGCCATGTAATAAGCGGCAATGCAGTCCAGGATGCGAAGAACCAGGTACAAAAGTCCCAGTCTGCCAATCGTCCCCACCGACAGAGCGGCCAAATTGTACAAGCCCTCATTGGTAATATACCTCATGATGAGCGGCAGCACCAACTCGCATACCGTAGTCAGTGCTGCGCAAAACAAATCCGTAAAAAGCGTTTTTTTGTAGGGTTTAAAATAAGGAATAAATCTCTTTAGCAATTCGTTTGTCTTATATTGTCTGTTATTCATATTCTTTCTCCTGACGTTCGAAATCCATTATAGCATAACTGCACGCTATAAATCAAACCCTCAGGGCGGGTTCGGCCGCAGGGGATGGCCTCCTGTCTGCAATTCCGCCTATGATCAGAAGCTCATGCACCAAAAGGGGTGTACACGACAATGCCGCCAGGCAGCCCCATTCCGCCAGAGACAGCCTCGTCGTTCCAAACAGCCCGACAAAATAAGGAATTTCCGTTACGAGGACCTGTAAACCAATGCCAACCGCACACGCAAATATCATATAGCTGTTGGAAAAATGATTCATGCGAAATACCGACTTATTCACGTCCCGCATACCTATGGCGTGGAATAGCTGGCTCATCCCAAGTACGGTAAAGGCATGGGTCTGCGCTTTGTTTAATAGCTCGGGCAGCTTCAGCATCGATTCTATACTGTGCAGACTGACAGGCAGCCCCTGCCTGAGCAGTTCCCCATATGGCACCTGCAGAAACGCCGTAATACTTATCGTCGCTATGACCACTCCATAGCAAAGCGTGCAGGCAAGCCCTCCCCTGGCAAAAAGATTTTCCTCGCTTTTTCGAGGTCTTTGCTTCATAAGTTCTTTTCCGTCGTTCTCATCCACTCCCAGTGCCAGCGCCGGAAGGGAGTCCGTAATCAGATTGATCCAAAGGATATGGCTGGCCTTCAGGGGAGAAGGAAGACCTACAAGAATCGCGGCAAGCATCGTAATAATTTCTCCGAAGTTGGAGGAAAGCAGAAAGAGGATCGCCTTACGAATATTCTCATAGATTCCCCTTCCCTCTTCGATAGCCTTTCGGATCGTCGCGAAATTATCGTCGGTCAGCACCATATCCGAAGCATTTTTCGCCACATCCGTGCCGTTCATTCCCATAGCAATTCCTATGTCCGCACATTTCAGGGAAGGGGCATCGTTTACGCCGTCTCCCGTCATTGCCACTATTTTTCCCTTTTTCTTCAGCGCATCTACTATTTTCACCTTATGCTCAGGCGATACCCGCGCATAAACTTTAATATGCTCCGCTTTTTCTTCGAATTCCTCCTCCGTAAGAAGCTCCAGTTCGCTGCCGCTTAAACATTCCTCCCGACGGAAAGCAATTCCCAGCTCCCTCGCTATGGCGAACGCGGTATCGATATGATCCCCCGTAATCATCACCGTATCAACCCCAGCCTCCTTGAAAGCTTCCACTGCCTCTGCCGCCTCCGGTCTTGCCGGGTCCATCATCCCCACCAGGCCAATAAAGGTGAGTTCTCTCTCCTCCGCATCCGGTGCCCCCTCCCGCATAGCTATCGCCAGCACGCGTAAGGCCTCCGCCGCCATCTGCCCCACTGCCTGCATAATGTCTCTCTTACCTGAATCGGTCATGGGTATCTTCTTACCGTGGGATTGCATATACTTGCAGCGTTTTAGCATTTCTTCGGTACTTCCTTTGGTATAGGACACTTTTCCATCTACACCCTTATGGAGGGTGGTCATCATTTTTCTGTTGGAATCGAACGCCTTTTCATCGATTCTCGGATAGGACGCTTCGGCGCTTTCCCTGGTGACTCCATATCGCTTGGCCAGATCGAGAAGGGCCAGCTCCGTAGGGTCACCGATCCTTTCCCCGCCGGAAATATTTCCGTCATTGCAAAGCACACAGCCCAGAAACAGCTCTCGGTATCTATTTTCGTTCAAAACATCGGAGGGCGATATTCTGGAATCCACATAACATTTTTTCACAGTCATTTTATTCTGGGTAAGAGTTCCTGTTTTATCGGAGCAAACCACGTTTACTGCTCCCAACGTTTCCACCGAGGGAAGACGCCGGATAATTGTATTTACCTTTACCATCCTTGATACGCTGAGGGCGAGGACTATGGTCACGATAGCCGGAAGCCCCTCGGGAACAGCGGCTACCGCCAGGGAAATCGCCGTAAGCAGCATATCTCCCACATCTCTCTTCTGCAAAACCGCTACGAGGAACAAAAATCCGCAGACAAACACCGCCACCGCACTGAGTACTTTTCCCAAGTCCCCCAGACGCTTCTGGAGAGGGGTCATCTCCTCCTTTGCTTCGCTGATCATATCGGCAATGTGTCCTATTTGCGTACCCATACCGGTTTCCACTATTATTCCCTCACCTCGTCCGTAGGTCACATTGGTTGACATAAATGCCATATTTCTACACTCGTTTACGCTAGCCTTACCTCCTGCCAAATATCCGGCATCCTTATCCACCGGTACCGATTCCCCCGTGAGAGCTGACTCCTCGATTTTTAAGCTCATAGTTTTCGTCAGTCTCAGATCCGCAGGCACCTGCCTGCCTGCTTCCAGACAAACAATGTCTCCCGGTACCAAGTCCTCCGCCACAATTTCTTTCTGTTTCCCGTTTCGCTTCACGATAGCATGGGGGCTCGTCAGCTTCTTCAGGGCTTCAATCGCTTTTCTCGCCTTACCCTCCTGAACCACACCCACAAAAGCGTTCACCACAATGACCGTGATAATAATTGCCGCATCGCCCATCTCCCCTAAGAGCATGGAAACCGCTGTGGCAACAAACAGAATAAAAATGAGAGGATCGTTCAGCTGTTCCAAAAACAGTGCTATTTTCGTCTTTTCTTTTTTCTCCTTTAGCTTGTTCTTCCCGTACTGCGAAAGCCTGCTTGCGGCTTCCGCGCCGTCTAATCCTCTTTCCGTATCACTTTTCAGTATTTGCCCGGTCTCCCGAATCGACTTATTCTCATACATAAACATGCCTCCGCTTGTACTTTGTCCTATGCTTTTATATGCCTGTACAAGGAAAAATATGTATGAGTAAAGTCAGCCAAAAATTTTTACATAAAAAAGGACACCCATCTTGCGATGGATGTCCTTCTCATGTAAAAGGGGAATTTTACATTTGAACTTTCGTTCTGAAGTAATTATAGCACACTGATTTGCATATGTACAGTCTTTTTTGAAGTTTTTTGATTTTAAATCTTTATATGTATGTCCTCTCCATGGGATATTTTCGCAATTATTATTATGATATTTTTGACAGCTGACTGCTTCAATCAAAAATTAGGAAATAAGACTCAGCATATTATTGAAAATTTCAATATGCCGCTCTTCATCAAGGATAATGCGCTCCAAAATACTTTTAATGTTGGCGTCTCGGATTACACTTGTCTGACTTCTGTATTTCCGGATGGCCGCTTCCTCTCCCTTGATAGAGTTTACAATAATACTGCGTATTTCCCGCGGGTACTGGTTGAATGCGGGTGTCCAATAGGCTTTTCTCCGGTTTTGCACACTCCATAGGCGCGGATCGGCTCCCATCTTAAATGCGAGATCCGCAAAAATATTCAAATGGTGCATTTCCACAATACTGATTTCATGAAAGCATTTGGCGAAATTAACATAAAGCGGATCGAGTATGACGCTGTTATAAAAATACAGACTCACAGCAGTCATTTCCGAATTGCTGCTGCCTACGTTGCTTAGCATGGCTAGAGCATATTGGGGATTCTGACTTTCAGGTTGAATTTCAGGATATGGTAGGTTTACAGAAATATTACAGGTAAAATTATTACTCATGACCATCCTTATTAGAAAAATATATATTGACCATTACTATATGTATATGAAATGTATGTGGAAAAAGAACATTTATGTAATAACATGAACAAGTTCCGGAATCCGTCCGCATGAATAGTATAATATTGAGATAATCCTCATATTTTGACTCCTAAATTTCGTAACGGACGGCACAACACAATTATTGTTGTTTCATCATAACCTCTCATACTCTAACGAAGGGCGGCGCAAGGGTATTCCCAATGCGACGCCTTTTTTATATGCAATTATTCAATATCCCACATAACTTAGTACAACCCATTCATATAATATTATTATCTAATCTCACAAGGAGTAACAATATGGATTTAAACACGGGTGGTTCTCCCGATAACCAAATTAACCGCAGTCAGGACTCCGTTCCCTATGTAACTAACTTAAGGCAGGAGGCACTTAATAATACACATTTTTTTGCTTCAAGATGGACTAGCAAAAATATGCAATACGCACATATGTCCATACCGGTGGCCACAGAAACCGGGTTGGATGTTCATTATAATTCAGAACAGTTTTTTTACATCGAGCAAGGTGAAGCATTGGCAATCATGGGCTTCTGTCAAGAGTGCCTTGATATTCAGACACACATATATAAAGGTCATGCAATAATTGTTCCTGCCGGCATATGGCATAATGTAGTTAACATCAGCAATTTAGACCTAAAGATGTATACCATCTATGCTCCCGCTTTTCATAACTACAACACTGTGTACAACACTCAAGAGGAGTGGTTCGGCCACTACGAATATTAATATATTTCTGTATGGAAAGAAAACCTTATTTTTACCATGTTTTTTCGTTTCTTTCAACAACAGATATATGATACAAGTTTCCAAATCTCTCCATAAGAATAGTATATTATTGTAATCCTCATATTTAACTCCAAAATTCAACAATAAATGTCACAATGGTATAAATGTTGTTTCATTATAACTTTTTATATATTTAAATAAGGCGGCGCCAGAGATATTCCCGGGCGCCGCTTGCTTGTGTGCAGGGGAGAGAAAGTACCGGGTATATGATATAATGCCTAAAGATATCAATATCCTACATAACTTAGCACAACCGGCTCATATAATACTATATCTAATCTCTCAAGGAGTGACAATATGGATATATATACCGGCGGTTTCCCCAGCAGCTCAAACAGCATCAATCAGGGACCTAATCCGTTTGTAACAAATCTAAGACAAGATGTTATGATCAATACCAACTTTTTTACTGCCCGTTGGACTGGCCGATATATGCAGTTGGGGCTTATGACGATTCCGGTTAATAGCGAAGTCGGATTAGATATGCTTATAAACTCAGATCAGTTTTATTACATTGAACAGGGTACTGCTTTGGTTGTTATGGGCATGAGTCGGGAATCCCTTAATTTTCGCACGCAAGCTCAAAGCGGGTTTTCTATATTTGTTCCGTCCGGAACCTGGCACAATATCCTTAATATCGGGAATAATAACTTAAAAATGTTTCTGACCATTGCGCCTCCCTTTCTTCCATACAATACTAACTTTGAAAGGTCTGAAGATTGGGTACCCGCCAAATATCATTGATGCTTCCTAAATATCATAATTCTTATCCACTTTTTAAACAAAAACAGCGGCTCCCGAAAACCTCGGAAACCGCTATTCTACTGCATTTACTAAAGAGCGCGAGACGGGACTCGAACCCGCGACCCCGACCTTGGCAAGGTCGTGCTCCACCAGCTGAGCCACTCGCGCATTACTGCCCATCAACGACGGGCAAATAATAATATACTATAAGTTTATTTCTTTGTCAATTAATTTTTCTTATCTATCTTTCGGCCTTTCTCATTTATCTCCGGCACTTCATCATTCAGCCGCATCCGCCGGCTGTTCCGTCAACTGCTCTTCTCCGGCATCACCGGCAGCGTCACCTTCAACTGCTGCCCCGTCGCCTTCACTCACTGTCGCTTCATCCCCGGAAACATCACTCTGCTCCACCCTGTCTCTGTATTTTACTCTATAGATTCTCTTAAGAGATTCATTAATGCGTTCCTCCGCAATTACTCCGTCCTTCACCGCTGCGAGAACTCCATCATATGCTGCCTGAAAATCCTCGGGCATAAGAATCATATCCGCACCCGCCTTGATCGCCATAACTGCCGCTTCATCGGAACTATAATATTCCGTTATCGCCGCCATATTCATAGCGTCCGTTATAACGATTCTATTATACCCCAGTTCCCCGCGAAGAATATCCGTTATTACTTTATCCGACAAGGAGCATGGCGTATTATCACCCACCAGACCGGGGGCCGACACATGACTTACCATAACAAAATGCGCTCCCGATTCAATTCCGGACTGAAAGGGAACGAAATCAGACGCCTTCATGTCCTCCAGGCTCTTTTCAACAGAAGCCATTCCGTCGTGAGTATCCTCCGCCGTTCCTCCGATTCCGGGGAAATGCTTCAGGCAAGAGCTTACTCCCGTATCCTGAAGGCCGCCTACCATAGCCGCTACCATACCACCTACAGCCGTAGGATCGCTGCCGAAGGATCGATTGCCGATTACCGAGCTCTCCGCATCTGTTACCACATCCGCCACAGGCGCAAAATCTACGTTGAATCCCAGCTCATAAAGATAAGATGCAATCGTGGAACCCGAATTATATGCTTCCATCGTATCGCCCGAAGCTCCAACAGTTGCCATATCCGAAACTTTCGAAACTTCAATCTTACTCTCGGCAACCCGGCTTACCGAACCGCCTTCTTCATCCACAGCAAGAAATAGAGGATATTTACTCATACTGGACGTATTCGACAGCATCTCCGTCAACTGATCCTTATCCTTAATATTCTGACTGAAATATATAAGTCCGCCCACCGCATACTGATTCAGGGCATCCTTCGTTCCATCGCCGGCTTTAATCGCCTGACTCACACCGGTAAGCGCTTCCGGAGTTATCATGAACAAACCTGCCACCTTATCCTCCAAAGGCATCTCCGCGATGCAGGTCTCCACCATTTCCTCCAGCCAGTCTACCTCTTCCGCCGGCTCTTCGCTAACCGTCTCGGGCGGCTCCACCGCTACTTCCTCCTGATTGGAAATCTCCTCAAGCTGTGCCGCCAGCTCCTCCGCCTGCTTTTTCTCCGACACATTCTTAGTAAGAGTACGAATCCCGATAGCTGTTCCCGTAATCACCGCAGCAAAAAAGATTACCACGCAAACATAAGATATCACCTGATTGCGGATTCTTCTCTTTCTCCTATATTCTCTTCTTTCATCGAAATCATTACTATTGTCTCTCATATTCCACTCCAACTTGATGTATATAGCCTATCATAACCCATTTGTCCGGATTTTTCCATAATTTTTTCATTTTCGACAAAAACAAAACTTAGAAGAGGATACCGATCATCAAGATCAATACCCTCTCCTAAACTATGCTATACAATGGCCTATACCTCCAATTTTTCATTTTTTATCTTTCGTACTCTTTCCATTTTTCTTTCGTACTACCGTACTGTAACGGTTGATAAGTCTTTATCGAAGATAACTCCAATAACTTTATCCTATGTCCTGCGTTACCTTTTCTTATGTACTCGACTACTTTTTCTTGTGTAAATTATTTCTTTTGTACCTTAAAATCAATGTTTTCGGTGGTCTATACCTCGCTTTCTTTTGTATTTTATCTGTATTAATTTCTTTTGTTATGTTTACATTATATGATACAAGTCCACATTTGTCAACACATTTAATCAAAATATTTTATATTTTTTCATTATATTTCCTTTTATGGTAAATTGTTACATTTTTATCATTATTTTCTATGAATTGGCAATTATTATCTCTCTTTTGCATCATTTATCCTCAATAACCCTCCCAAAATTCGCCATTTTATCTCACTCTCACATTCTTCCCTTGCAGCCTCCTTCATATCGAGTATAATATATAATATAAATATAATTCAAAATCCTTCAAAGGAGGAAAACACCATCTATAACCCTTTTTTAATAGAAGGCATTCTTACGCCGAATGCTTCTGTCAACAAATTACTTATTGCCAAGATGCCCGACTGTTCCGTAACCCAGAACCTTTCCGGCAAAAGCGCACAGGATATTTTTTCTACCGATTTACTGATAAAAGAAATCAAAAGTTCTGCGGAGAAATTACAAATAGATATCTCAACACTTGAGGAGAAATCCCTCCCGCTCTACCTGGAGACCTGTCTGGAGAGCGAAAGTCCTACAGTTTCCTCGGAGGCTCACAGGATCCTTAAACTCTTCGGCGAGCGGCTGGCCGTCATTCTTCTTTGCTTAAAGGAAGGCTCTGCCGAAAACAGAAAAGTTCGCGGTGACTGGACCGACGAGCACTGGAATTACTGGAGCAGCTTACAGCAAATCATTCTGGTCGGAGGATTAGCGAGCCCACCCTTAGGAGAACAATTAAAGCATTATATGGAAGAAGTCTTTGCCAGTTCCAATAAGATCCCCTACCGCATCGTTCTCGGCAAGGATTCCACCTATGCGGGACTTCGAGGCTGTGCGGCGTATCTGGAAAAAAGTCCTCAGTTCCAGGTCAACCTCATATTCGACTACGGACAGAGTTTTATCAAACGCTGTTACGTTACTATGGAAAATGAGCAGATCAAAGACATCATTGTTCTGGAAAAGACCTTGTCGCAGCATGTGGAATGGGATATTAAAGACCCTTCTATAGAGGAAAAAGAAGCGCTTCTTTTAAACAATCATTTTCTAGAAACCATTGCGAAAACTATCCGGGAAGTGGAGGCGCTGGGACTGACCATCCATCCTCACATCATCCTGAGCATCGCCAATTACGTAAAGGACGGAGTCATCGCCAACCGGGGCGGCTACGGTAAACTGCGCCTGATCGCTTCGAATTATGCGGATTATCTTTCCGGTTATCTGAAGGAGGCATATAACAAAGATTATTATTTTACGATGGTACACGATGGCACGGCAATGGCTGCGGGATATTCCAATCATCCCATGTCCGTCTGCCTTTCCCTCGGCACTGCTTTCGGCGTGGGCTATCCCAATTCGTAATTGACCAAACAAGGAGGTAAACATATGACACACAAACAGGCTGCCTTTGCATCGGCAGCGGAAAGTATCATTAAAAATTTAGCAAAGAGGAACATGGATGGTTATTTTTTTGAAGATTCTGCTTCCTGTATAGAGGCAATCATTTCCTCTATTCCTGAGCACAGCGTGATTTCCTGGGGTGGAAGTGAAACAATAAAAGAAGCCGGCCTCGTAGACAGAATCGGAAAAGAAAATTATTCTCTGCTGGACAGAGACGCCGTTCCCGATGAGGAAAAACGCAAGCTATATGCACAGACGATGCTCGCCGATTATTATCTGATGAGCACTAATGCCATCACCCTTCAAGGAGAACTGATCAACATCGATGGCCGCGGTAACCGTGTTTCATTTTTAATTTACGGACCCGAAAATGTAATCGTGTTAGCCGGCATGAACAAGCTTGTTACAGACGTGCCGGACGGATTCAGGCGTACCCGTAATATTGCTGCTCCGGCCAATGCAAAGCGCCTCGATAAAAAGACGCCCTGCAACGTGACCGGACATTGTGGAGACTGCTTTTCAGACGACTGCATGTGCAATCAGATCGTCGTCACCCGCCGCAGCGGCATAAAAGGCCGCATCAAAGTGTATCTTATCGCAGAAGAACTGGGTTATTAACCCAGTTCTTCTATTTTAATTGATATTAAATTAATGGGTATTTTTCTGTCAATTTCTGAACGATTATCCTCGCCTCCGGTATCTTCTCTTCTCCGCCCTTGATTACCAGTGCAATTGCCTCCGCGATTTGGTCCATATCCTCCGTATTCATGCCACGGGAAGTTACCGCCGGGGTTCCAAGACGGACACCGCTTGTTACGAAGGGAGATTTAGGATCGTTGGGAATCGTATTCTTATTGGCCGTGATATGTGCCTCATCCAACCATTTCTCTACCGCTTTGCCGGTCAGGTCGAAGTTCGTAAGGTCAACCAGCATGAGATGGTTGTCCGTTCCGCCGGATACGATCTTGATACCTCTTTTTAAGAGTCCGCCGCAAAGCGCCTGCGCGTTGTCCACTACAGCCTGCTGATATTTCTTAAAATCCTCCGAAAGAGCTTCTTTAAAGCATACCGCTTTTGCCGCGATAACGTGCATAAGGGGACCGCCCTGAATTCCCGGGAATATCGCCTTATTGAAATTATATTTGTCGGCAGCCTCCTGATTGCAAAGAATCAAGCCGCCTCTGGGACCACGAAGTGTCTTATGAGTCGTAGTCGTCACTACATCAGCATATGGAATCGGATCGGGATGAAGCCCTGCCGCTACAAGTCCTGCGATATGAGCCATATCCACCATGAGCACTGCGCCAACCTCGTCTGCCACTTCTCTGAATTTCTTAAAATCGATGGCTCTCGCATATGCCGAAGCCCCTGCAATAATCATCTTTGGCTTCGTTTCCAAAGCAATCTCTCTCAATTTATCATAATCGATAAAGCCTTCGTCATTAACTCCGTAAGGAACGATATTGAAATATTTACCGGAAATATTGACCGGGCTTCCATGTGTCAAATGTCCGCCGTGAGCGAGGTTCATTCCCATGATGGTATCGCCCGGCTCGCAGATCGCGAACTGAACCGCAAGATTCGCCTGGGCGCCCGAATGAGGCTGTACGTTCGCATAGTCACATCCGAACAATTCCTTGGCTCTTTCGATTGCAAGATTCTCTACCACGTCCACACAATCGCAGCCGCCATAATATCTCTTCCCCGGATACCCTTCCGCGTATTTGTTCGTAAGCGGGCTTCCCATAGCTGCCATGACCGCTTCGCTTACCCAGTTTTCCGATGCGATCAGCTCAATATGGGAATTCTGTCTGTTCTGCTCGTCCACGATCGCCTGCGCGATTTCAGGATCGATTTTCTTTACTTCATCCAATGAATACATATCCTATTCCTCCGTCCTCTTTAATCCGCTAAAGTTCATCTTGAAGTATAACATAGTTTTTTCAGAATGAAAACTATTTAAAAAAGAATATCACATCATAGAAATCATACTCTGAAACCTATTAATTCACGACAAACTTTTACACTTTACATACTCAGGTACATATAGTAATACTATAAGAAATGCCAAGGAGTAAACACATGGATAACAATATTGGAGAATCCACTGACAGTCAAAGCGCTCTCGGGCAAGTCGCAATCCCCTATGTGACCGATCTGCGACAGGAGATCATAAATAACACTCTTTTCTATACCACAAAATGGACCAGCAGAAATATGCAATTTGCCCTTATATCCGTACCCCCTAATTCCGAAACCGGATTAGATGTACATTATTACTCAGATCAATTTTTCTACGTTGAGAGGGGTGATGCTTTGGTCATCATACGTTCCTGCTATGATTGCCCTAACATTCAGTCACAGGTACACGATGGTTACGGGATAATCGTTCCAGCCGGTATGTGGCATAATATTATAAACATTGGCGGCTCAGACTTAAAAATGTTCAGCATCTTTGCTCCGTCTTTACATTCCTACAATACTGTTTTCAGAACAACGCAGGAATGGTTTGATTACTATGAATATGATTAATTTTTTCCCATTCCCGGTTGGCGCTTTTCTTTTCTAAGGAAATGAACAAGTTTCCAAATCCGTCCGATAGAATAGTATAGCATTGAGATAACTCTCATAATTGATTCCTAAATCTAGTAACTGCAAGCACAACGTAATTATTATTGTTTCATCTATAACCTCTATAGAAAAGGCGGCGCATGAAATGTTCCTGCATTGCGCTGCTTTTCATATGGGTGGGTAAAAAAATCCCCTTCGGGAGTGGGCGCAGGAATCTAATTCTTATCTCAATTTATGTTTCTTATGTTTCCATCGCATTTCGTGTTCCTATATGCCAAAGAGCCGGTAGAGTTTGCTCTCTATCGGCTCTTTGGTTCTAGTTTATTCACATGGAAATTATGTTATGGCCTATTCAGCCATAGGATATGTAAAACTGAAATCAATTCTGGAAGGCGTCGTGAAAGTAGGAAAGTAAATTCTAAGAGTACCATCCGCTGAAAGCTCTGCAGGATAATTTCCGTCCACCGCAGTCAAGCACATGTAATGAAGACTTGGCGGCTTTGGCAATCCACTGCAAACTATATCAGTATGCGATAATGCTTCAGTAGGAGTCACCTCCATGCTAACAGTACAAAAACCATTCTTCACACGATATCCAACACTTCCATGTGCATTGAATTTAGGCCCTTTTATAGCTAATCCATACGTATGCAAAAATTTACTATTTATCTCGATTATACTCTGAGTGTTCTCTGTTATCTTATCGTCCAGTACTTTTCCCATTATTGCATCAAGGGCTTTCCCTTCTACTGTTTCCTGCAAATTTGCGACAAGTTCAGGCATATCACCTTTCTGGCCTTGTTCTCCAGTATCACCTTTATCTCCCTTATCGCCTTTGGAACCCTGCGCGCCGGTTGCACCTACCGGTCCCTGAATACCCTGCGGACCTCTGTCACCGGTTTCTCCTTTAGGTCCGATTAATCCCTGTGCACCGCTCACTCCTACGGGGCCCTGCGGACCTGCCGGTCCCTGCGCTTTTACTCCGGTATCTTCATTATCTACATACCAATTTCCATTTGCCCCAATAAAAGGAGCGTATACACTGCTTAAAGTTTCCATTATTTTTTCCTCCTGAATAATTTCTCCACATGTGTTAACCATAGTATAGAACATATGTTCGATTAATGCAATAGTAAAAACTCACAAAATAATAAAGGTAGAATGAAAATTTAACTTCCAGTTGGCAAGAGTTAATTCTACCCCTGTAGACATTACCCCCGCACTACTTTTTCTGTATAATAAAATTATTCAGTAAATTTATACCATTTATACTGTACGATACTTATGTTTCGTCGAATATATAAATCAACGTAACTTTAGCTATTATCATTCCTTAAATATTTTTATCACCAGCAAGTTCCTGTATAATTGTTCAGGTAAATGATATATAATCTTTTTATAGAAGAAAGGAAAAACATTATGTTTAATAAAAATGATATACCTGAAGGAGTATGCATCGGTATCAGCTTAGGCCTGATATTCGGATTGCTATTTAACAATTTGGCACTCGGACTTTTGTTTGGCACCTCATTAGGCTTACTCGGTGATCGAATAAAATCACGAAAGAAATAATATTTTACCTGATTTCCAACCTCTTATGATCCATCGTTAACTTTCAGCTTTGGCGGATAGCCTGTCCGCAAATATCACGTTAATTTTTAAACCAGTGCCACACCCTTACGGCAGACAGCAGAATATAAGGACTGTCTGCCGTAAAGGGAACTATTCCTCCACGCCAATGTCTGTCAGGTAAGTCCAAAGTACCGAAGCAGCCCTAAGTAAATACCATAAGCAAATCCGTATTGGTTATTACGCAACTTTTCCGCATCCGAGGGATTGCCTAAATATCCCAGTTCAACAAGATTTGCCGGCATATTCGTATTTCTTAAAACATATAAGGAGGGGTTTTCCCTGATTCCATTATTTCTCGTTCCGGTTACCTGAGTTACTCCATACATGATCTGCTCTGCCAGCCATTGAGACTGAGTGCCGTATTGATAAATGTACACTTCTGTCCCGTTGTAGGCCGGATTGGGATTATAATTGGCGTGAATGCTGATAAAATAGTCTGCGGGCCACGCATTGGCCAAGCGGACTCTCTCTGCCAGGCTAGTGGTATTATCTGTCCCCAATACAGTATTCGGTTCCGGTCTGGACACCCGTGCCTCGAACCTCGGATCATTGTTCAGCAGGCTCTGCAAATACAGCCCCACCTGATAATTTATTTCCGATTCGGTTAAGCCATTTGCTTCCGCACCGCTGTTAAAATATCCGCTGGGGTTATGTCCCTGATCAATAAATATTCTAATAGCCATATCAGCATTTCCTTTCCTTATTAGCTATTATAAATATATTCCAGTTTCTACTGATTGCTACATTTCCCGGTATTTTTTATAATTCCGGGAAGACTCTCTCGATTAAATCTTCTATTTTCATATTCAATAATCCAATCACAGGCGACTCGCCCGATCATAATCCATTCGGTGTCATTCCAACGATATGTGCATATATTAATTTAACTACTAATCTATGGTCTTATCATGCAATATGTTTATCGAAAGTCTTTCGAAGATACTATGTATTATGGCGATATACCTGTACTGTCTTACAAAATATATTATCCATGCATTGTATCCAACTCAGCATCTGTAAAAAATATAAATAATTTCTTTTACTACGAAGCAAAAAACAGTGAGGATTATTGTCGTATAGTACTATACCAAATGGCCCAGGAAAATGCCCAGAATACCGAAGGGTTTCCTTTCAATAACTATGAATTTATAGTTGATTTCACAGTAACATATAATAAGTGCTGTATTATCAGTCTTTATATGGACACTTACACTTATACCGGCGGTGCACACGGCAACACGATACGCAGATCAAATACATGGAATCTCAGAACCGGGATTTTAATGCAGCTTGGTGATGTATATCCCCTCACACCAAATTCATTACTTAATCTTCAGGAAAGTATTCAAAAACAAATATCAGAAAGACTCCATGAAAACCCGGGCATATACTTTGATAATTACAGATTTCTATTAAGAGATTATTTTAATGCAAGTAATTTCTATTTACATCCCTCGTATGGTACTATTTATTATCAGCAGTATGATATTGCTCCATATTCAACTGGTATACCGGAATTTAGTTTTCCCACATGTAATGTTTGTTGAACGTCTTAGTTTTTCTAAGACGTTTATTATTTTGGCATGCCGATCTTTCGTACACGCTTACATGATCTACCTCTGATTAAGGACAATCCGTTAATTAAGGAATATTTAAAATTAATATGCGTGTTTATCGGCAGAATCGACATTTTTGTATACTTTGTGTAACTTTCGGAACAAATATATTCCTACCAATAATAACGAAAAGGCGGCATAAACAGCCGCCTTCTTTATGTTTTTGTATATATGTCTTTCCAAATAATATCAACAACCCCTTCCATAAGCCGATATACTGAGCTATCCCCCGCGCTGCACCTACTTAATATATCATTCTTCCACTTCGAAAAATCCTCTGGATTGATTGTTTTGCATTCCTTTTCCGCCGCTAATACATACTTTACTAATTCTTCGCACACTTCCTCTTTAGTCATCCGTAACGCCCTCCTTAAATAAAATCGAACACATGTTTGTTAAATCTCATTATAGAGCATAGAAATAGTTTTATCAACCACTTTATTCCCTAAAATAGAAATATCAAACTTTGATTGTTAATTAAATCTCAGGCGCCTTTATAGATTAATTATAGCAATTACAGTAATCTTTTCATTGGTAATAAATGGAAATTAGTTTCTGATTTAGGGCGAAACCTCTTATTTTTATGCATAAGTAACAAAACCAACTACCGGAGCGGTTGACTTTCTTACCTGAACGGTAAAAATGTAAGGATTTTGCGAGAAATTTTTGTAAGGGTAGGGGTGCGGCAGATGCTCGAGCGCGCATAAAAGAAAAGCGCCCTTCCGTAGATGAGCGCCCTCTCCTATCTTATAAGAAGAATTATATATGAATCTCTTGTTCAGTTGTTATTATTCCCGTTTTTATTGTACTTAATCAGGAGGATTGGCAATAGAAAAGGCGGCTGTGGGGCCACCCTTTTAGTTTTGCTTTTTCTTATTCTCTTCTTTGATATCAATTAGCTTGTTGACATTTATGGTCGGTAGCATTAATGGATTTACGTTTGCATTTGCAGTATAATTTGTAACAATTGCTCTTATGTAGGGATATAATATTGCTACTGCATTCCGTTTGTATCTTTCAATGTTTTCATCTTCGACATTCATGCTAAACACCCCGAAAACCCTAAGCGACATTTCGAACGGAAGATTAAGATTTTCAGCATCCCGAAAAATAACCAAATTTAAAATAACAATCATTTCGGTTTTGTCTTCATTAATTTCAAAATCGGGAGCAATTTCAAAATCGACTTTAACCTCTTCTCCATTAAATTCTACGTTGTTTTTGAATTCTAAATAGTCAACAACGTAGTTTTGGAAAGTCAGCGAACTTTTTATATTCTTCTCCATATTATGCCACATCTTGTCCTTCTAAATCAAAATCATTATAGTCGCCGTAATAGTTCAAATCATAACCGTTGTAAATACTAATGTAGCCTAACGGTTTTCCTGCCATTCCGCTCGATAAGCATCTAAAGTAATCGGACATATGGGATGGCTTTATCTCGCTTATCCCGCAATTATCAAGCATATCATCAAATTCTTTTATTGTCATCTTGTCGAGAATATCTTTCATCTTCTTTTTCTCTAATTCTAAATTCATAATATTCTCCTCCTTATTTATATTTGTATGCGTGGGTTGTTTTGTAATTTATTGCCCTTGCATTCCCTACACCTCTAGTATTACCAAATTTAATGATGTTATAATCGTTTAAAGTTTTAATATATTGCTCCGGGACGTTTTCGTTATTAAATTTAACTATCCTTTTTATTATATCGGAATTTTTAATACAAACTTGATATTCCGAGAATGAATTAAATCTGGTCTTTCTTTTGGATCTCGTACTGATATTAAACATGGCCTCGACAGCATCATATCTCTTCCCATACCCCATGCGTGTAAAAAGAATGTTAATAACAACACCGTCTACTATTTCTTTATTCTTATACTTCTCAGAATATTCTTGTTTTTCCTGCAGTAAGTCGAGTAGATTCATGTAATTTGCATGCGCAATAGGATCATATAGCGAATAAACGCGATCTGGATTCAAGTTAATATCAGCCTTTAATATCATATAATGGTCGTAAATTAATTCTATCTTTTTCGTATTGTTATTCTTGAATCCTTCAGTATACTTTATTACAATCCACCTAAATGCATAAAAATCGTTCCGAAAGAAATATTGCCCATCGCCCAACCATTGGTCATCGCCCCTGCTCGGCCTCATCTTTTGTTCAATCAGTATTTTTTTCCCAAATTCTACGCTTGTCCCATGATACACTGTGAAATCACCCTAATACAATTCTTTTGTTTAATACAATTATATCCGATTTTTCTTGATATTCATATGCCAATAATAGATAATAGTATATTATAATTTTTGAATATTTTCAACAGTTTTTATCATATTATGTTGCTAATCTTTTAAAAATTCGTCTATTGACACTTATACTGCAAAATAATACTGATTGCTTATTATCATCATTCTTCATTCAATAATACCGCGTATACTATTTATTAAATCTTATTTCACCCTCCTCATACTGCTATTATAGAACATATGTTCCCATAATGCAATAAACAATTTAACGAACAAAAAGCCCCAAACCATGAAAATTCACAGCCCAGGGCCTTTTCTTACTCTTCTATATTATATTGCTTTAATAAGGAAATAATCCCCATACCTTCCAGTCTCCTGATAAAGCTCTCGGCATTGCGCTTGCTCTTATACGCCCCGAGCTGCACCACCCACAACTTCCCGTCCGGCGCAAGCTCATCTTCTACCGCATCAAACCGTGTTAAATCATATTTTTCTATGTAATCATTGATTAGGGATTCCGCGTAGGTAAGTGATGTTGCATAGCCTAAATCCTGAAGGTATTGACATACAAGTACATATTCCTCACAGCCGATAATAGGCCCATAGCGCAGCGTTTTGCCACTGTCCGTACTTCTTTCTGCTATGTAGGTATTGTGGTCTAAAATCGACTCTTCCCAGCTTCCATAGGCACGCCATTCGGTGTTGTCAACGGTATAATAAGTACCGTCTGCTTTCTGCTCCGTAGCGGCTTTGATATAGGTTTTACCCGTCCATCCGTTTTTCTTAATCCCGAACAGCGCATTTGCATTTCTCGCAAGTTCCGAAGTTCCTCTTGCAGATTCTTTGATTGCCTGAGCCACTACAACCGAGGGCAACATGATCTTACGGTCAATCCAATCTTGCCGCGCAATTTCACCCACGTACTCAACAAATTCTTCAAAAGCCATATCGTGGTTTTCTTCCACCGGCTCTGGCGTAACAGCATAATCGTAGATGCCATTAAAGATAGCCTGCGCTATGGTGTCAGCTCCGCCGATGCTATTATATAAGGAAACATCCTGCTCATTATCGCAAAAGCATACCTCTATCAGCATAGCCTTTGCTTTGGTATTTTTGATTACATAAAGTCCGCTGCCGGCTTTCACTCCGCGGTTCTTAAAGCCATAGGAAGCGATATTACCGCATACGTCAAGCGCATCCTGATATTGCTTGCCCTCATAAGTATAGACTTCCACGCCTTGTCCTGCGCGGGATGGGGAAGCGTTAAAGTGGATGCTGATAAACCAATCCAAGTCCGTCCTATTCGCCAGTGCCACGGCTGCAGCAAGGTACTCCGATTGCGTATTGGCTGTGTCAATGGTGCAATCTACCACACTCGCCCCCGCAGCGCGTAATTTCTCCATAAGGGCATGACCGACAAGCCTTGTATGCTCCGATTCTTTTATAAGGCCTACAGCGCCATATCCGGCGCCGCTTATGGTATGCCCGCAATTTACTCCTATTGTCATACCCTACCTCTCATCATACGAGCATACGGTTCTGACACCGTACTGTGTAGCGCATTCATGCTCTATAACACAGCCTCTTGCTTCTCTCCAGCCCGGAGCAAAGTAAGCCACATCTGCTTCAGCTAAGAACTGTATGCTGCGCCCTAAGTACCACAGAGGAATCGAATTAAGATTCTCCGGTGTGTCTGGGATGAATGAGTCAATAAGCTCAACATCTTCTCCTATAAACCGGACGGCAAGCTCTATAGCCTTATTGCGCTCTGTAAGAATCTGTTCGTCTGTCTTGCCCCTCATGGGCTGCGATATAAATAGTTTTTTCATATGGCTCCTCCCTACTCCTTTAATTCTGGCAATCCTGCCGTGGATGTCAGCAAAGATAAGATTCCGGCCAGTGCCGATGCGGACGCTACCACTACCCAATTTACCTCTGACATGATAGCCGCCGTGCCAATAGTTGCAACCGCCGTCTGCGCTACCGTTTTTAATGCCCTTACTCCTGCCGCTTTTAACCAGTTTATAAATTCTTTGTTCATACTCTTTCTCTCCTTATTGTTAGATGATTGTGAATAGTGCCGTTACAAAGGCTCCCACAACGCCGCCCACAAGTGCGGTAACAATTGCTGCCTTTACTTGCCGATTGGTCTCCACCGGAACCTTTTCCAGTGCCTCAAGGCGGGCCCCCTGCTTCTTCTGCTCTTCAAGCATGTTTTCCATATTTACCGCCATTTTATTGACAGATATGACAAGGTCCTGTATTGCCTTACTCTGTATCTCCAAGCTGTCTACCCGATGTTTTAGCGATTTAATCTCATGGTCGTGGGCTTCAAATTTTACCGCGATATCTGTCTCCATAGTGCTCTCCTTAAATTAGTTTTTATTCGGATAATCAAATCCAGTAATTTCTTTATACTCCGCTTCGGTTATCCACCTGCCGACCGCATTAAAAACCCGGTCAATGTCCCATAACCCATTGTCATAATAGCCTTTTACCTTATCAAAATTTGGTGAATGCTCTACTGCTTTTGCCGCTTTTGCCATTAGTTCTATACCTCCGTCATCATCAAAATATAATCAATATCCGCAGAGTTTTTCTCAGTCTGCGCTGTAACGTTGTCCAGGTTCTTTTCCATGTCTGTTTTCTCCCTTAGTCTGAAATATGTAAGAATGGTTCCGTCCTCATTGGTAATAGAAGTCTCTGCCACCAGTATAAGGGCCATATAATTGCCGACCGTAAGCCCGTCACCGTTTTTAATTTGCACTGCGGACAGATTATCCGGTGTAAACTTATCCCATGTGGCAACCATAGCCGCCTTGTCCGCAGACAGTACGCCGAGAGCGCTAAGACTCGCGCCAGTTTCCAGTTCAATTACCGTGCCCTCTTTTAAAATCAGCATGTCTTTGCTCATAATTTCCTCTCCTTTTATTTGCCAAACAACAGCATCACGCTTGGATTTAGAGTTACGGCGCTGCCCGTAAGGTTAGTAGCCGTTACGGTTACGTTTTGATTGATGGATGATACCAGTACCGCCGATACTGCAAGACCATTTGCGCCCGTTGTCCTTAACGATGCGAGTAACGCCGTGCTATATCCACTCGGCCATGTGAACGGAATAGTAACACTTGCCGTTGCGCCGCTGGCGACAGATGTTCCTCCCGTTGCGGTCAACACAGTGGCTGTGACAACGTTACCTAAAGCGGTAATCTTATCATCCAATATCTTCCCTTGCGTTGCGTCAAGGGCTGTACCCGCTACCGTAGCAAGGAGGTTATTAGTAAGCCCAAAGTGGATGGAGGTATTCGCCGCATGGGCCATAAAGTCAGTGATTACCTTTGCAACCTTTCCGAAGAAAGTTTTCTTATCCTCGGTTCCCGTCACTGCTTCTAAAGTTGTCTGCGGCGTGAAGTCGGAAGGAATGGACATCTGACCGCCGATATCAATGTTGATTTCCCCTTCATTGCCTTTAACGATTCCGGGTGTATCATTCGTTGCTATTTGGACATCCGCTACTGCTTGTGCTACTCCCGCCCAATATTTGGCATTGTTGGTATCTTCCCCCGGACGAATGCCCTTACCACCTACCGCCCATGATTCGGACAATGTTGCACTGTCGGATGATTCTGTCGCGCTATTTGCCGATGCCGTGGCACTTGCCGCCGCGTCGTTTGCGTGTTGCTGTGCTAATGCCTCAAAAGCTTCTACCGCTGTTTGAATGTCCTCGCAGGTGGCTAAAATCTGCTGTATTTGCAGCATATCCTCTTCGAACGCATCATATAATGCCATCTTTTCAGCAACTCCTGGAGCAAAACACATCCTTACATATTTGCGGTCAAGAGACACGGCAAACTGACCGGGCTTCATTTTCGCAACATCCCAATCATCTTCATTTCCTCTGTACTGCTGCATTATAGCCATGTAATCATCTCCATTCTTTATCCTTGTATGTTTGTTATCAACCCCGATTTTACCGTAAATGTGACTCCATTTACTGTGGCCGTGCCAGTCCAACCCCCGGCGAATGTTGCTGTACCACTACAGATAAAATTCCCTTGCGACCTCAATGTCCCGTTTGCTTCAATGTCTTGTGTGGCCCGGATATTTCCACCCGCATTTACATTGCCTGTCTTTCCGTCCAGTTCGACTCCTCGATCGCCATTTACAAACAACAATCCGCTGTCTAGTGAGCCTCGCCCATTATAACCGCCGCGCCCTAAATAACACTTTTCAACTTCGTCTACCCATACTTTAAAAGATGCATTACTCATAGTGGCTCTATTGGTTTTGTCATTGCCATAAAATGATCTGATAATAGCATTGCCTGTCTCGAGATAATCCGAGCCAATCAACCAGCCACCAATTCTCCCGGCAATTGCATCTATTCCGCCTTTGTCGAGCCTTACCACTTGAGTTCCGGAGGCGTTCTTGACCACTTCGACTCCGTCCGTGTCATTATCTCCTCCCAGAGAAAGAGTGCCACCCTTTATCCAGTCACAGATAATTCCAACTGCAGAAATCATATTGACAACAACATTGTTATTGCTATCCCATCCTCCTGTATATGTAACTCCGCCGTCTTGAGATAGAAAAAATCCGTCTGCGGTCATCTTATAAACAATCCTTGATTCCGCGATAGTCGGCTTGTCGTGCATGTATTTAATCCAGCTGCCATCTTCAAAATATTCGTAGGATTCGCGGAACCCCATAGCGTTCATAGCGAGCTGATTCATGGCTTGCACTTGCTTATCGTACGCGCTCAGTTCTTTTTTTGTATTTCTGCGCGCTTCAACAATTGCACGTGCCGCTTCACTTCGGTATCGACTGCTATTTCTGAGAGGTGCATCTGCCTTGCATGCAATCGATGTATCAGCACCAATAATGTAGTTTACATAATTTACAACTGTTCGGTATGTGTTGCCTTTGCGATCGGATATGTAACCTACATCAAACGGCTCAATCAAGGGATTCCCTAATGTCTGCCCTTCAAACGGTCGGAAGCGTATGCCGACAAGCAATGCACCTAAATAATTTGCCACCGTTTGCTCTTTGCCCTCCACAAAGGGATTATTTTCCACAGTTAGGGCATAGTCCGTACTGCCAAATAAAAACTCGTTATCGTCCGTTATCACTCTTATTCCTGTTATGACAACATCATCCGTAGCAACATATAGATTTTTCCAATCATAAATGTAAAATCCAGTATTGTCAGTAAACAGGCCGCCGTCTATTATGTCCGTGTGGAGTGAGTCTGTAAAAAGTCCACCATCTATCGTGTTATCGCCTTGGGGGTCCGCATAAAGACCACCATCATAATTTTCTGTATCTAGTGCCGAGGTATCATATTGTACCAATTCCAGCGTATCGTTAACGCTCATCCGCGCATTGCATCCGGCTATCTGTGCTACGTAAGAAACTACTTGCCGATATGTCACGCCTTCCGGCCGCTCATTTACCACAAAATTATAGTTGTTAAACTGTCCAAATCCCGATGTTACGGCGCAATCTATACAAGCATCTGCAAGTATCACCTGGAGCGTGGCCGGATAGGACGTGTTTGAATCGGAGTAAGATTTATCAAAGTTAACCATACTATCTACTGCATCTATGGATATAACATCGCCGGGAGTCTCAGGATTGTTTACATAGTACTTTCCTTTTTTAACTTTTTCTATAGTACCGTTTTCGAGGGCCATAGCCACATAGAGATAAATAATGGAGTTATAAAAATCGTACTCCGAGAATCTATCGTCATGGTTCGCTATCAGAAGAGATACGGTCTTTCCAATAGCGTTCCCAATCGAAAATCCGTTAGTACTTGTAGTTGCATCGGCAACGTCACATCCGCCAATCATAAAATCCTCGAAGGTAAGATTTAGGACAGCGCCATTTGCGAGTATGATATCTGCGTAATTAACGAGGTTTGCGCCGGCACTAAGTTTTTCTTTGAACTCTTTGCTTGCATTTATCATAGTGCACCTATCCTCCGTATGTTTATTGATAAGTCCGTCCACCTCTCTTGTCCTTCAACGAGGGTTAAGGCGGCGGCAGTATAATTGGATGCGTAAAATGATTGTGTTTCCCATGATCCGGTATACGCGCTGGGACTAAAGAAGGTAAAGCTCTTTTTATTCATCATTTGCTGCAGGATTGTTGAAATTTCTGCAGGGGTTAGAATCTCCCATATCATGTCATATCCCGCAACGGTTCCAATCGGCGTATTGTACATAGTTAGAGACTGCGTGCGTCCAGACTCCTTCGTGGAAGTTGTTGCAAACACCGCTCTATAAATAGAAGGTTCTTTAATTGCTATCTCGTTAGCTTTCCATATGTTTGACATTTTATCACCTACAAGTCAAAGGGGTTTGCCCCCGTGGTCATTTGCTGCAGTCTTGCTTCTTGTATGAATTCGTCAAATAAATTTCTTCGATTGAGCTGGGCCGTAAATCTATAGCTGCCGCCATTGCCGCCACCCAATCCCTTCATTTCGTCTCTTACTGCCTGTCTGATTGTTGATAGCGGACTGATTACCTCTGTCTCGTGGTTGTTATCTCCTACCCTCGCTAAAAATTCACCGTGAGAGGCTGGAATGACTGTGCCCGATGCGTAACCAGTCACAGACTTGACGCTATATCCTGCGCTATATGAACCACCTTTTACTGCTGAACCCAGGCTTCCTATGGCTTCGATTGCCGCTGATACCCAGCTCACAATAGTTTCGACAATTTTTGATATTGTTGACGCTGCTGTATCTATGATTTTTACAACCCTTTCCCATATATCTTCAAAAAAATCAGCAATTGCGCCCCATCCAGTTTCCCATGCACTCCTTGCACCGTCCACCAGTGTCTTAATACCATTAACAACAAATTCTTTGAGTCCGTTGATGCCTTTTTCAACAAATCCGATAAATCCATTTATGATACCTTCCAGTACTTTTAAAAATACAGTGACCAGACTTTTTATTGCTGTCACGAGCACTTTTAAAACATTTACAACTAGTGATACAAATACCTCTATTATTCCGACAACCAAATCAGAAAATCCTTGTACAATGTCCGACAATCCCTGCCATGCTTTGTCCCAATCCCCAGAAAATACTCCTGTAAGGAAATCTATTACGCCGCCGAGGATAGTGATAAAACCACCCAATGCGTCTGCTATGTACCCGACTACTTCAAGAAATGTTTCCCATATTGCTTCCAACACCGGAATGATGACGGGGAGTATATTATCTATTATCCATTCGATAAACGGCTGTAGATACTGCGCCCACAATACAGTTATCAAATCAGCCACCTTTCCAACAAACTCAACCAGTTTATCTATGAGCGGCTGTATATGGCCTTTCCACGTCGCGTCTAGTCCTTCGGCCATCCCCTGAAGAGTTGGTATTAAAGTATCATTTAAAAAAGATAGAAGTTTACCGGTTATATCGCTGAAACCTTGCGCAACTGATTCAAAAAATGGCTTGAGATGCTCATCATAGACATTATTCACGCTATCAAACGTGCTGGAGATAGCATCTTTTATTGTTCCTGCAACTGTCGCAATTACGCCAAATAGTCCTTCGAATGCTTTTTTAAACGCTTCTTGATTTTCGATTATCGGGAGGAGTATAATATTCAGAGCCTCCCTTATCAGTTTTGAACCAACCTCGGTTACTCCCATAATTATTTCAGAAACTATGCCTATCAGATTGGATGTTAATGTAATAGCTTGCTTACTTGTCAGCGATTCAAATATGTATGCTATGCTTGATACTCCCTCGGACAATATGCCATTTATATCCGTAGAGATGTCAAACATAGACACAAGATATCCCTTTATCCTATCTTTGTTTTCTTCGAGATAAAGAGTCAGTCCAGACACTAAATTTGTGGCCGCCGAAAGCCCTGTGCTTGTTATCGCTCCGGTCAACGTGCCTAATAGCCGGGAAACGGATTGTACGTAATCGTCCGCTGCAGATACCACGTTTTTATCCGTCCATATATCAATCAGCGAATCCTTAATAGATGCAATAGCATCTTTTATCATGTCAAAGCGATATCGATAATCTCCTAATCCATCGAAAAACCCTTTGTTGAATACGCCTTTCAACTTCTCGCCATAGGCAATCAGCGGAGCTATTTTCTTTTTTACATCATCTATCCAAGCAAAAGTGCCGGGGTCAATTTTTTCTTCAGTGAACATATCTTGGGGAGATATTCCAGTGTTTTCTTTATCGCCGGAACTGTATTTGTTCAAGTCATCGATTGGTGATAAGTATCCTTCCACCGCTTTTTCTGCATCCTTGGCTGATTTAGCGGAACCGTCGAGGGACGATGCATAATCCTCTTGAACTCTCACCGCCTTTGTCCATGTGGATTTTCCGCTGAGGGCCGCAGTGAGTTGCGTCACTTTGTTTATGGCTTCTGTCATATAACCAACAAAAGTAACTAAATATGGAATTATTGTCTCAACCAACGGCTGAAAAGCTGTTGCAAGGCTGTTTTTTAGCTGTGTGTTAGCGGACATCAGTTCCGATATCTTCGCATTGTATTCCGTAGAATACTGCACGAGATTCTTAAACCCGTCCTTTACTCCATTCACAAACGCATTGAAGGCTTTTGTTATCCAGTTAAACACCAAAAGGCTTAGCGCAATCCCCTTGAATCGACTTGCAAGCGTTCCTATGACACCGCTAGTTTTCTTAGCGGCGCTATCGATCTTTTTAAAATTCTTCTTCCCGTTTCTCCCGACCTCGTTTTGCTTGCCAATCAACTCATTGTGCTTCTGGTTAAGCGCGTTCATCTCGTTCTCAGCATATCCTAATTCTTGAGCTATTTTACGATATTCCTCAGAGTCGGATCCGAGCGTAAACGCTTTGCCACTTGCAACCAAATCATCAAGCTCTCCATTTGCGTATCTTATCGTATTGCCAGCTTCTTCTAGTTTGTATTGGATAGCGTCCCACGCGCTCCCACTCGCTTTCCCTGCTGCTTGCATTTCTTCTTGTTTCGCAAGAAGTCTATCAAACTCTGTGTTGGCCTTACTTATTTGGCTCTGGATTTCCTGATATTCCTGTGTCTCAATCTTAACGTTACTCAAAGCATTCATTTTATCCTTTAGTGCACTGATTTTATCCGCTGTCTTTACGATGCGATTCTCAAGAGCCAGCACTTGACTGCTGGCCGTCTTGGTATGAAGTAATGTATTAATTTTGATCTCTCCATCGTATCGCGGCATAATATACCTACTTTCCCTTATTTCTACGTTCTTTCATCATGCGATCAAAATCGTCTATCTTGACCTTCTCTTTAGGAGTGAACTTCCTCTCCGCTTCGGGCTGCTTCAGCGCATATACTTCCTTAGCTTCCCTTATAAAAGCCTGCTCTTCCTTGCTCATATTTTTTCTTATTTCTTTACGGCGCATTTCTACAACCTGCAAAAAAGACGATTGCTTATGCGGCATGTTCCAGAGTAGACCGTTAAATTCCCACCAATGTAAATCTGCGTCATTGAGGTTAATTCCGTATATCTGCCGGAAGTCTGCGTATATTCGCCACTGATCATTGTAGAAGTCCATTACCTTTTGTTTGTTGACTCGTTTGGAGGGATTGTCATGGCTCCACCCATTGAGAAACCATTTAATACATTCCTCAAGTTCTTCTCCCTCAGGATGTTCCCTGACGTTATCGTCTTCATCCCCAAACAAGAGATACTTGATAATACTGTCTTTTTCAAAATCCAAAAGAGTATCGTCATCATACGTTTTGTACACTTGGATGCCGATTTGAAACCAAGTATTTACTTGGTATCCATTCCATTCTTCGGGAAGCGGATCATACAGAACGTTTTCCATTTTTCATTTCCTCAAGCAACTCATCTTTTGTTTTGGTATGCTTGCCACGCTTGGAAACATTGTACCGTTTCTTATTCTCTTCAAATTTTTTATTAAACAATCCATTCATAACCGGGATAACACCGTCAACAAACTGCATGAGAGCATATTCATCCGGCACAAAATCAGGGTTTATCTCGTAACACTCCTTGTACACGTTCTGTACTGTATTATCCCCGAACACCGCGTTGATTTCCTCAATACATTTCGTTATGTATGATACGTATGCGCTACTGTAATCAATAACCTGATTTACGTCAAAATTATCTTTATTAATCGGGCGGTCATCGTACTTATCACTAAGTATCTTTGCTTCCTTACTGTAATTTTCAGATACTCTATCAAGATTCTGTATTAGCTTCGCAAATCGAGTAGCTGTATTGGAATCGATCATATTGATTCTTAGTACAGTTATTACCTCATCCTTCTCATTCTTGACAGCTATTTCTTTGATATTGCTCTCTATTCTTATAACTTCCATCTTTAACATCCTTTCCGAATCAGGACATGACGGAAAAGTACATGCCCTGATATGTTAAATTTAATTAACACCTATGTTGAATTTTTTAAGGCGTTGTTACTTTCTTGGCCCACGTGTATTGTCCATCTTCGCCTATTGTAACCGTTCCCTGTTCAACATCTCCATTACCGTTAATCTGTATGGATGATGTAAGGATATCGCCGCCTGCTCCGCCTGTGGACGAAGGAGCAACGATAACCGGTATCCTTATGCAATCGCCCGTGCTTCCGGTAATGTCTGTTTTATAAAACCTGTAGTAATGCGTCTCACAGTCAGATCCAACGGGAAGCGTTTTAAACAGGTTATCAATTACCGTCTGCATATCGTCATTTAGATACTGTCTTTCAGCGGTCGTTGAAAATTCATATCCTTTTAGAGTGGATGCTTTCGATTTCATATTGATATACTGCGTGCTCTCGATATCCGGGCCCCAATCTTCGGATAGTTCCGTAAATCCGTCCCCGAGCTCTGCAATATTGGATGTCTCGCCGCCCATTAATTTTCCAATATCGAGCATAGACACCATATTGACTCTATTTTCTGCCATCTCTTATCTTCCTTTCTTATAAAAGTATTTAAGTGTTAAAGTACATGTATAATCTTCATATCCGCTTTCCTGCGCCTGGGATTTATATACCGGCGAGGTGCGTTCGATTTTCTGTAACTGAATCCGGGCATTTGTAAAGGTTGCTGTGCATGTTTCCATCCATGCGGATAGGTCATGCACAAGATTCTCCTTTTCAATTCGTCCTGGGTTCGTGGTGGGATTTGCCCTATAGATGATGCGGAAAGGAACTTGTGCCACATAAGAACCGCTCAAATATTGGCTTACATAAAACGCTCCATTTGGTAGCGGTATAATTCCCATCCCGCCGTCCGGTGGAGTGTTCTGCCATACAATGTTCTGTGCTGTTGCCGTGAATGGCAAATCCGGGTACTGTGCAACCATTTGCAGGATTGCTTCGGATATGGTTTCCATATCGATTAAATTAAGTGGTTTCGGGTCTGCCATTACCTACCTCCGATTTCAAAATGCGGGATGAGATCATAGATATCCGCATTGGTTATTTTGTAGCAATTGGAATATTTACCCTTCATGTAAGAAAAGAAATCCTCGCTTTTAACAGTCTCAGCGCTTGTATCACCCTCCACAAAGAAGTCATGTCCGCTCGTTAATGTGAAGTTTTCTCCCTTTCCGGTATCTGTTAAGGCTTGCCACTCTATCGGCGGTAAATAAGGCTTTGGGAGATTCCTGCGGCTAATATGAAGCTTTGCGCTATCGGCGTCATTCATGCTTGTTGCGGCAATGTTTGCGCCTTTATTGATAAGTAGCCGTACGTCAGTGAATACCGTAGGGAACCACGTTTCTCCGCCCATCACTCCCCCCGTTACGGTGCGGTTGTATAGTGTAATGGTCTTAGTGTAAAAGATTGCCATATCTACACCCCCGCGTATAAAAGACCGGTTCCTTGCAGGTACTCCGTAACCGCATCCACCATGAGCTTGTATTGAGCCTTTTGGTCAGCCATTACCGCCGTTATAAGTGTGTCGTTGCTGCCAAAGGTAATCGACTCGTTCCCGCTGGACTTGGACTTTACATTTCCCTTTTCCGCATCTGTGGCATTCTTGGTGGCGTAGTCTATCTGGTAGAGAACATCTATGAGAGCACATGTGGCTTTCTGTACTTCTGTGTCGTAATCTTCCAGCGCATCCGGTGTGATATTCCCAAAGGTCAGATAATTGAGCTTATCCGTTGCCCTCGCAGCCCACTTGTTAAAGGCGGTCTCGTCGGCAATAACATCACCGTAATAATCATTTTGGTAGAATGTGTAGGTTGTGTATGCCATTGTGACCGCCTTTCTCTTTACTCCGTTTTCTTTTGCCTTGCAGGCTTCTTTTCTTCCATGCTTGAGAGCGTGGAGCATTTCGCTAATATTTCCGCTACGGTATATAATCCCGGGTTATCTCCCGACAGCTCCACAACATCACCAATACTTACGGACGATGCGCTTACACTGGCGCGATAAAGCTTCTCATGAGAGAACAGATATGGCTTCCCGTCTATAATCTTAAATAGCATGTTGCCCTCCTTAGCCGTTAGACTTGATAACGCCAATCTTTACGTTTTTGTGGTTTGCCTTGAGGGACCAGTTAGCGGCCGTCTTAAGCTCTGCGAGAGTAGGAGACTCGTTCGCAATATTATCCACTGCAAGGGATAATCCGTTCGGATGAATCACCTTACCCTGCTTGGTGTAAAACTTGTCAATACCAGCAGAAGTTTCAGGATCATAGTCTGTTGTGTATTGCTTCTCATAGTTTGTTTTATCTGCTTCCAGGAAAGCACCCTGTCCGAGTATGTAGGATTTATAAACCGGAGCCGTTCCTGATGTGTCGATTGTGTATCTATCCATCACGATAGGGATAAGGCCACCAATCGTAGGAAGGTCAACCTCTCTCTCGATCGCGTTTGTGATTGTATACTTGTTATAATCAACAAGTCCGAGGGCCTTATACCTCGCATAGATCATGGAGTTGATAACAAACAATCCGAAACCATCCGCCATATCCCCAAGTGCTTTCTGCTGTGCATAAATCAAAGTGGCGCTACCGATTTGGTTTGCATCCGTTATCTCCCCTTCGTCGGCTGTAATATCCGTGATATGCTCAGCCATCGCCGATACTCCAAGCACCGCATCCGTAATACCCATAAGATATAAAATCCAAGCCTGTTGGTAATAATTTGCGATCTTGTTTTTGATGTCTCCCAGCGGGTCCGCTCCGGTTAGTTCTTTCGTAAAATCTTTCGCCTTAAACGCTTTCATGATCTGCGTTAACATGCACGTTTGTTTATTGCCTGTTACCTCTACCGGCACGTTGTTTGTCAGACCGTCATTGTTAAGAGGCAGCATACCAGAATCTTCAATAGATAATGGCCTATACATGGGAATAGTAGCAACGTTTCCTTTTGTGCCGATTGCATCCATGATGGACGAATCACTTGTTAGTACGCCAGACGCAAGGATGCGGTTGTCCCACGTGTCCGCTTCCTGCATCATGTCTGTAAAAACTTCTTCATCAAAGTAAAAACCGCCAAATAAGCCTGTTCTTGCCATTGTTTCATTACCTCATCTTTCTTAATGCATCGTAGGTATCAGGATCAGATTCTTTCAGTTTCGTCCTCTCCTCGATGTTCATTTTTAAAAACTGTTCCTTGGTTACTTTTAATCCGGTCGCCGCGGATGTGATGGAGCGCCCGAGGATCTTCGAGCGATTCTTTTCAGCTTCCAGCGTCTTTTCGTCAATCAGGATGTTGGGCTTAAGTTCTCCCTTTTCATCCTTTGTAATGGAATCAAATAAATCGGAAATACTTTTCCCTTTGGCGGTATCTTTTTTGAGCTCGGCCACAAGCTGGGTCTTTATTGCATTTGATGTGATGTCATTTACAAAATGCTTATCCTTGAAAAAATCGTCTACCGTGGTTGATAATCTGTTGGCTTCTTCTTTATCAGCCCATTCTTTCCGTTCTTTTTCAATGGCTGCATTCAATTCTGAAACCTTGGTTTTCCACGACTCGACATCTCCCGTGGACTGCTGCAACTCAGTAAGCTGCTTTTGCATATCGCCTTGTGCGCTCCTAAGAGTTTCGTTCTCTCCTTCGAGAGTTTTGATTTTGTCATTTTTCTTCTGAACTTCTGCAGAAGATACAAAATCTCCGTCAAAGGTCTTTTTCATCTCGTCCGTGATCTCCACGCCGAGCGTTTTCAGTTTTTCGATAATATTCATTCCTATACCTCTTTCTTAAAAGTTGTTGATCCGGTCAGCCCGGCGTGATCGAGTTGCTATTTGAACCATAGCTGGCAACACACTGACCGGGAATTGCACCCGCTTTTCAACCTCATCCATAGGATTTTCTATTAAGGGCCAGTGTTAGAAGGAGGATTATGATAAATTAGATATAAGCAAATAAAAAAAGGAACCAACTTGTAATCTCTTACAAATCAGTTCCCTGTGAACTCTTATTACTCCCCCTGCGGGAATAATGTCTATATGTAATTATTCATTAATAGCTATTGTTTTTACTTCCTTAGACTTAGGCACTTCTAAAATTACGAAACCGCCATCTTTATTGCGCTTTTTAATTTCAACATGGCTTCCGCGCTCAAAAATCTTTTCGTCAATCTCAATCCATATCATGTGCTCTATACTCCTTTATTATACTATATTATGTTAACATTTTCAATAGGTAAATGCCTTTTTATTCCATGTTTTCAGCTTTATATATATTTTATGTAAATCAGCTATTCGAGATTCCTTCCACCTTTGCTACTTTCAATCTCCAGTTGATAGGTTTTATCCCTTTGTCGGCGTGTTCTGCGCAGAAACTATTGTATGATTCCGTCTGTGCCTTGATTAACCGGTTGATTTCTCGTATGCGATCAGCGAATTCTTCCCCTTCAAGTCCAGACGCTTCGATAGCATTCTTAACTCGCTTCGTTTTCCTTATCTCGCGCTCCATGCCGCGTTGTTTCTGTTCGAGATTATATTTTTCTTCGTTCGCTTCTTTGTCAATAGTCTCATTCGTATTGATGTTTACGCCCGGGTAAAAAGCGCCGAAGGAATGTCGGCAGTTGATACCGCATATACCTAACATCTGTCCGTAACCACACTCCGCTATGAAGTCCTGGTATTTGCCATTGTCACTCTTTGACCGGAAGAATCCTTTTATCTTATCGAGGAAAGAAAAGGAGCTGCTGTTTTCCTGTATCTCCTGCGGCGTAGGTTCATACTGTGATAATGCCGGATTGCTCCAGTCTACCCTATATACTTTCCCCTGCCATAAACTATGGTTTGTATAATCGTCACTTTTGGTAACACGCGCCCCGACATGTTGTGATACCAACACATGATTAACGCCCATTTCAGCACACCGCGTAAGTACTATATCGCCGTTCGCTTGGTTTACACCGGTTCTGACTGCCCTCGCTATAGCAGATTCAATAGAATCATTCCTGCGGCCGTAGTGTACCGTTGTTATCCCCTTGCTTGCCACTTCGTTTATCGCATCCATGATAGCAGTATCAATACTCACGCCACGCTTTACCAGGAAGAAAGCTCTATCACATGCCTCTATGAAGTCTCTCTGTGCCTCTCCTGCACATGTACGGGTTAGATTATAAATCTCTCCGTTGGTGCGCCTATACGCCGATTCTAACACCCTTATTTCCTTGGGAGTCATATTCAATTTGCTTGCATCTTCCGGTATACCGATTCTCTCAAGTTTAGTTGCCTTGGGAAGATCTATATCAAGTAAGTTTCCTTGCTCCTGCTCGATTTCCACCACTTTTTTAGTAAATACCGCGTTGTCATAAGATATTTTTCCGGCAGCATCATAAAAGGCTCGTTTTACTTCCCGTTGGATTCCTGGGAGTTTCTTTTCGATTTCTGATTGCACATCTTCATATACTCCGCCGGCCGCGATCTGCTTATTGATATCGCTTATGGAGGAAGGGGAGATGTCGACCTTTCCGGTGCTCTCAAACAGTTCCTTTATACGCCTCGCGATACGAGCGACCAGATATGCATTTACTTCCGATACTTTCTCTTGTGTGGATTCTACAATCCTTGTCAAATATTCCGGTGTTAACATCTATGTACCTCACTTAACGGCATTCTTTACTACTTTAACCCATTGTTTATGGTGATTCTGATAAGCCGCTTCATCCCAATGAGCTTCCGCACCGTCTCTGCCGTAGAACAGTGGTTCATTGCTCGGTATCTTTGTTACGCCCTCACGGGACCAGAATCCATAATCAGGATTATAAAAAGCTCCTATCTCATATAGCGGGTCTACATACTTAATTCCCTCGTATTGGTAATGACCGTAGTCGGAATCTGGTGGATATAAATATACTTCCCCCCTCACGGTGGCATTAATAGCGCCCGTCTCGGAAATTAAATTACCGGTGTCCATTGGCATGTATTTGCTTACGTCATTCCATACTTGGGCGTCAAGTGCGTCTTGGGCGATATCCAGCTTCTTGCCAATTCCCTCCATATCCAGAGTGATGTTAAGGGATATCCCGTTACCGCCTTTTTTGTAATTCATATTCACTTTCTTGAACATATTGCGGAAGTGGTTCTTCGATACTCCCATACCACTCTCTCCTATTCCATTTTACACAATGGACTCTCATAGTGCCCCTTTAATCGTTCGATATTCAATTCTGCAGCGCCATTTATTTTCTTACTACGTATCTCTGCTATTTTGGCTTCATTTTCTTGCCTTATGCTATCCCTTATAGCGCGGCATCTGGATTCATGGGCGCAATATATACATGTGCGCCTTTGCTCACCGCTGAATAGATTATATTCTATAGTTTCCGTTTCAACTTCTAATTCTCTACAGTTCTCACAATATGGTTCAAATCTAGTAGTTATCATTCAAATAATCCCTCCTTCTCCGTTTTCTTATTCTCCTCGTTAGCTTGCGCAACCATTTCCCTTGCTTCCTCCTCTGAAAACCCCTCATACTCTATGAGATACCTGATTTTGCTATATAGTCCATCTCTTACGAGTTGATAAGCGCGGGTGCGATCCTGCTCAAAAGTAGAAAGTAAATCTTTAAAGTAGAATATATCCTCATCCGGCGTATTATCGTCCAATGCGTTCACATACCCGCTCGGCATCTGATAAAACACGTCACAGTATTTATCCAGTGCGTAGATGAGGTCTTTAATTGCCGATTTAAGAGCTGTCCTCATATCAGTTATGGTTTCTATCGTCTCGCTATCGTCCGATTCAATTTGTGTAGCGGTAACACGCCCTTCCTTACGATCCATTACAAATTGTCCTTGCGAGAACCCCGCCTTTGTAGATATCATGGAAAGTATGGAGTTCATATCCGCGACACGTTGTTCGGTTAGCAACGTTGCCACATGCTCATCTATGTTTCCTCCGTCCTCGGTTCCCTGTGCGAGTTCTTGCACAAATCGAGGGAGCTTGATAGGTTTGCCATTGGGGTTTTGCTTATCCCTCGGTCCCTTGATGAGTCTTTGAGACACAAACGTCATATGTCGGCTATCGTATACTTCATCAGTTTTACGGCTCCATGCTACGTCCAGTGCTTCCAATTCTTTAAGACAGTTGGAGAATATCGCCACACCCTCCGGAGAGGCATAATCAATTGTGTTATTGTACGGCATCTTGAAATATCCGAATAAAGGCTTTTCTACATTAGAGAGTGTCGTAATAGGCTGTATACATTTCCATTCGTCTACGCTGGTAAGCTGTACCTCATTCCCTAATGCTTCGCTTGACTGGCTTCTATATGCTCTGTTCTCAATGCTGTAGGCACGTACCGTCTCGCCCTCTTCCACCGCCACATCCTCGAAGTGATGATATTCGAGACGAGTGTAAAATGTATCTCCTTTTTGCAGCCGATCAATAAATATTGCTCCTAGAATATCTCCATTGGAGTTACGGTCTGTCACTGCAAAGTCCCCAGGCATCATGTAATCAATTGCACTGGCCGGATTATATGTACCGTTAGGCTTAAAGATAATACCCCCTACGCCGCAGGCATCCTCTACCTTATCCCGGATAGATTTATCAACCATAGCCTTTATGCATTTGTTGATGTAATCAGCCCTCTCGGAACCCGATACCGTAACCTTGATATCAAGACAGGTCTTTTTTGATGTGTAATAGCAGAGGAATTTTGCAAAATTGATCGTCTCAATGCCGCCCTCTTTATCCACCCATGCCGGAGTACCGTTAATCACATTGAGCCATCTACTCTGCGCTGCTTCCATCATGGCAGATGATACGATATCAACGTTAAATTGCTTCTCTGCTTCGCTTTTAAAAAGATTCATGAACCATGCCCTCACTCTGTTAAACAATCCCATACCGCACCGCCTATAATTTAATGCCGAAAGTGTTTTCTTTCAAAAACACCTTACCGTCAATAGCGTTAAAATACGGTTCCGTATCGCCGTATATTTTAAAATCAAAGTCTTTATGCATAATACCTTTGCCCCCATTCTCGATAGGGATGCATGCAACCACTTCATTCGTTTCCTTTTTGAATACGCACACTTTTACGCTCATGCCGTCTCCCTATAATATGTCTAACTCTGCAAATACCCTATATATCTTAGGAGATTGAAGAGCCAACCAGTCAACCATCTCTTCATTGACCGCCCACGCGTTACATTCGGCACTATTCTGTATAAGACCTGACTCGAACAAGAATGCGTGTATTATTTCATGACGTAGTATATTTCCTCTTTGGTATCTTTGAATCTCAATTGGTTCGACCTTCCAATCATCGTCCGTATTAAGATCCTCTATGACGATTTTCTTCGCAGAAAAGAAGCAATAACCACTCCTATTCTTCCCTTTCAACTCCGGCTGGTCGAAATCTTCTTCTGATATCTCGTATTTTGTGCCGAGAATGTTTACGGTAGTTTTCGCTATTGAACCATCTAACGGAACTTCTCTTCCTTTTTCATCGTATAATTTCAGCACTCCGTTTTCCATGTCACTTCCTCCCGACATTATTGCGGCTCCTTTAATCCATCGTGTATCTCCCAGCGCACTATCCACTGCATTACTAACCGTTTCCGCTATCCCCTTACTAATTCCTACCGGAATAAACATTTGTTCATCCGTGTCCCCCTGTGCTTTTTTACCTTTTTCGAATTTTCCCACTAACTCCCCCGGATTCTCCATAAACAATTCCAGTTCTTCCACGCTGGGCACATTCGTTTTTTCGTTTTCCATAAGCCAACCGATGTCGGATGAGTTTTGCAGCCACTGTTTATAGTTTTCCTTTCCTCGCTCGCTTAGCATTTCTAAATTAATCATTCTTCCTACCCATTTCTTATCGTTGTTATGTTTTCATTGAAACGTCCGAAAAAATCGGACAGTTGAATTTCTCTATTCCTCATCGTCATCGGGTTCCCATTCTTCTTCGTTATCCTCATCCGTATAATTATCATCGAATAACGTATCATTGCGGCGGGATTCCATGATATCGCGGTTAAGCCCATATATAAGAGCCATAACACAATCCTCGCCCAGCTTCGGGTACTCACTGCTGAACGTGCCGTCCGCAAGCTGTTCATGCTCCAGCGTGGTTAACTCTTTCTTAAGATTCGGACATCTATCCGGGTCTACAACAATCTTTGTGGTTTCCTGAAGCCATTCCCAGCAGTAATCACGGCCTTTGCCATTTCCCCACCGTTTCTTAGCGCCTATTACGTTAAATCCCCAATCCCTCATCTCGTTGATACTGTCCGGTCTTGCGGAATCGGCTATGATCTCCACATCCATAAATTTTTTTATCTTACGGGCAAAGGTGGAGTTTTTGCATCTCTTGGAAAACACCTCTCTTACGCAGTACAGTACATCGGCATCTGAATCATAGTATGACTGTATGAATGTTTGTGGATGCTCATATCCGAAGTCAAGGCCATAACTGAAATAGTCCATATTCTCTATTTCTTCATCCGTAATTGCCCTCACTTCTACATTTTCGAATATCGCGCCGCCGGTTCCGGTTACCAACCCAAGGTAGTTATTATCGTAATATCTCGGCTTGTGTTTTTTAAACTGCTCCGCTCTATCAAAGAAGCGTTGTCCCAACCATTTAACCGGAACGTTATAATAGTACGAATGGCATATGTATGTACCCTCTTTTTTTCTACACTTTTCCACGTATTCATTCATAAAGTTATTGGCTGACTTGGGAGGGTTAAACACCTTTACATCAATAGCCGGTGTGTCTGATCGTAGAAACGTGTCCTCGATGTTGTCCATCTGTTCCAGACCTGCCATCTCGTCACACTCTTCGTGGATCAGGAGTTTTACATATCCAAAAGAGAGGTTATATGACTTTAAGCTGATAGGCTTATCCGCGCCTACGAATATTACACACTGCCCTGTCCTCTTATACTTAGCCATCATAGGGGATGTGGTAAACTCCCACTCATCCAGCCTTTCATGCCGTATGATGGTTTTCATAAACTGGTTATATACAGAACCACGGAGGTCTGTTTTATATCGCCTGGTATATACTACATGCGCCTGCGGATCGTTATATATGGTTTCCTCTGCAACCGCCGCCCAAAAGTTAGATTTAATAGAGCCACGACCGCCTTTAGATATAATCTCCCTGATATTTTCTGTGCCGTCAAAGGCGGCATGTATCTTGCGGTATACTTCAACAAAATCTACCGTGATATCCGTAATGGGGATAGTATATCTTGCTTTCCCCTCTTTCCCCGCGTCTCGCTCTGCCAATCCCGTGATGCACTCAAAGGCTTTTGTATTACCTGTGGCAGCCGCCTTGATCTGTCCAGCTATCATGTAAGCTGTTGCATTCATATCCTCCGGGTCTATATCATCCACATTGATTCCTGACCGCTTAATAGCTACTTTTGCAGTGTCGGTAATCTTTTGATTGAGCATCATGGCTGTTAATTCTTCGAGTGTCTTTTTCTTTCTCCTCGCTTCCGCACTAGCCTTGCCGCCCTTTTTACCTATTTCCCGTGCTTTCTCCGAGGTTAAGGTAATCAAGTTATCTTTTCCCGCCATAGACTACACCTCTCCGCATATATCCTCTATTTGTGCATCCGGCATATTCCACCTTGTCCCTAATCTATCTAAAATACTATGGAAATCCTCCACCTCATGAGGCATTAGTTTATACTCTGCTTTAAGAGTGCGCTCATTTATTCCTATATGCCGTAATTCATGCCATAAAAGCGCCTTTACCTGATTATCACTCAGCATCATTATGTTAGGCTCGTACAGTGTGATAATAAAATCAAAAGGGATAAAGCTCTGATAGATGTCGTTTACCTTCCGACAATCCCCGTATATAATCCTGCCGTCCTTTACCTTCGCTTCGTATGATTTCACATAGCCGACCTTTATATCCAGTTCCTTTATGAACGCGAGCTCCTCAATAGAATCTATCACCTTACTGGCTATCTCTCCGTATTCTTTACATTCCTCGGCATCCTCAATACTAAGCCACTGTCTATGTTCGTCTACGAATGTCTGCGCTATCTGCTTCTTACTATCGTCATAAACTGAGAATAATTCGTTCATGGCTGAGCAGTAGCATCTATTCTGTTTGCAATTATCTTCATTTAAGCATCCACTGCATAATTCTGCTCTTGCCATAATCTACGCTCCAAACATTAAGAATCTATCCTTGAATAGTTCCTTTTGAATTTGCTTCTCAATATCATCTTTGTATACGCTTGTCATAACACCGCCGATATTGATAGTCATTGTCTCTCTCATTGCCGGCATTGCGGCTGATTGCATATTTTCGTTTGACAGTGGTGTTATGTACGCTTCTGCTTGCATCCGTTTATGACTGCAAGTGTCAACGTATGGACATTTACTACATTTCGTTGCTAATCTCGTTAAGCTTGGCACTCCATACCTCCCCAAAAATAAAAAAGGAGCCAAACAACCGCATTTCTACGATTATCTGACTCCTATTAGCCGCCACATACACTCGATTGCGTATGCCAATATTATCTTTTTCTTTTATCTATCTCATATATCTTTACTGAACCATCTGTACTGCGCTTTATCTCTACGCTCTTTCCCTTAAGTAATATCTGGCAAATGGTTTCCGTTTTGCTTTTAAGTTCTTCCCTCAAACTCGGGCGATTAATCATACAGCCTTCTTTCTGCTGATAACTTACAGCTATATTATACCATTGTTTGGCGCTTATTACAAGTGTTATGTTTACTCATATTTGATTTTATACTGTATCTACTTAGAATTATAAAACGCTAAAATTTGTTATGTAAACTACATCATTTTCAATGCGCCCTCCGGCTTCTCACACCTCTCAAATTCATATACCCATACCCACGGATTATGCGCCCATGTGTGTTCAGAATCTTTTTTCAGAGTGCTATTCCATAAGTCCACGAAAGCATCACGGGCGGTCAAATCAAATTCCAAAACATCATCAAACTTTCCGTTTCCGGTTTTATCGTGATAATCAATGCATCCCTCGGCTCTCGCTTGCTCCTCGGTGATATCCTGCAACCTCTCTACTCTTACATCTGTAACCTTAAGCCATATGCGGGCTGTTTCTTTTGTTAGCCAGTACGGGGAGATAAAAACTTCGTCGGTATAATCGTATTTCGCAAGCCTCTCCCATTCATGAGACGACACTGTGAAATCCATAGCCTTATCATCTGCCTTATAATGCACTCTGACATAGCATGTGCCCTTGTCGTTCACTCTATGTACGCTCTGCGTTTCCCGCACGTAGAGGATATCGCCCACTTTGTATCCGGGTTTTATGTATTGATTTGCGATTAACTCTCCCATGCTCCATCCAGAGCTATATCCAAAATCCTCCTCCTGAAGAGTAAAAGTTCCGTCCTCATCCTCAGTGACATATCTTGGTAGCTTTACCAGCCGCCGCGTAACCGTCTTATTATTTGGAGGCTCTCTCAGTATTGCCTTGACCATATCTCCGTTAAATAGTGCTGGTAATATTCTACTCAATCGCATAACCTCCTTTCGATTTGATATACTCACTAATGGCTCTTTCAACAACTTCGATTCTGTCTGCCCTTAAATACCCCATGCACTTATGCGCATCCTCGCCGAGATAATAAGCCAAAACGCCCCAAGAATCTCCATTTCTAAAAATCGTTGCTTTGTTTCCATTTATTTCAATTTTGTAAAGACCGTTAATCGAACCATCTATATTGCTTTTAAAATGTTCAAACACGGATACAACCGCAACGCTAACCTCATTACTCATCCACTCCACCGCCTTTCACAACGTCCGTACACCACATAATTTCCTTTACAGCGACATCCTGTGCTTCATCCGTGCTGCTCGGACCGCCAAGAGCCTTTATTTTTTCTTCTAATCGCTCCACAACCTTATCCACGTCATAGGCCGTGGGAACCGCAGATAAAAAATCAATAACTTTTTCTGCAAAATTATCTCTAATTGAATTCGCGCCGCTATTATCTGCGTCACTATCTCCCCATCCCCCGTTTCCGCAGGGGATTTTTAACATTTCACCTATGTCTCTGATTATCTCAATTACAGCCTTACGGCTGATTAAATCATCACTCATAAATTTTCCTCCTTTTCAATCCTCGCCCTATCCCGCGCTGCCGACCGATACATCATAAGCAACATTTCAGATACCGGTCTACTTCTATCTTTTTTTCGTAACGCTTGTTTAATTGATTTTAATTTGCGCCACTCTCCGAAGTAACTTATTTCGCCCGGTACATACACGCCGACGTTATAGGGGATTTCATCTTTGACACTCTCGAATACTTCTTCCGGCATAACGTAATAATTAAAATCTCCGAGAAAGTTATGCCCGTTTTTGGAGCGGAAGTCCGCTACCGATGATTTCACCTCATAGCAATAAAAATCTCCCCTTTCTATGCCGGACACTGTATTGTTCACAGGCTTGAATTGCATGAAATCAACTCTTACTGGATTACTTGTAGAATAATCAAATGTAACTTCCCGCGCCCAATAAATCCGAGGGTCATTATGTGGGTTTATATGTTTTTGGACGGAGAGGGATAATTGCTTTGTAATCTCCGGTCTATCACTCATGACCGCCCTCCATTTCTGCCAGCTTTGCTTCGGCTTCTTCGCGGGTAAGAAATACGGTTTTGCCGATATCCTCAATATCAAAGTCTATAGCATCCAACATCTCATCATCCCTACTGGCGATAGCTTCGAAGCTTATGCCGATGCAAATATGTACTGAATTAACTTCATACGACAATATTCCAAAATATTCTGAATCAGAATAAATAATATCCCCAACCTTACACGGTAACCGCATGAGTAAGCCGTTTTCCTCTGCTCTTTGATATTCCCGCAATTCTGCCAGTATTTTTGCGGTCTGACTGTTAAAGAAGTCATTAATCTCCGTTATTCGCTCCGGGGTAAGTCCAGTATCCTCGTAGTCCGCGACCGTCTCGGCAAGGCTTAATAAAATTTGTCGCGCCCATTCCTCATCCCTGTGTTCAACAACATCAACGATATTATATAATCCTTGTTCGTCATCGGGGTTTTTGAAGGCTATCTGTTCCCATTCATCGAGTCCCAAATCCAATCTTCTCGTTAATCTCTCCATTCTACACCTCCGAATCCTGCGGCATGAACCCGCGAAACACATCCAGTAGTTTTCTATCGTTTTCATAGCACTGTTTTGCTTGATTACAAGGGGTGTCGCACTTATAATAACTCTCTCTTTTGTCTGCCTCTTTGCAATGCTCACATGGTTTATTCATCCCGTCTACACCTCCAACAATTCCGGGTTATCAATTTTATTGCCAAGTCTTACAACCGTTGTTTTTCCGGTATCATTCGGGCACAATCCCCAGCTTATACCTTTTTGCCAAGCAGGATACATGAGCCATAATCCATCGACGCGACGCTTAACCGTTCCTCTTGCGCGAACTCCCTCGCTCCACGCTTCCACAATATCATTCTCCCAAATCAGCTTATCGTTCTTATCTTTCAATCCTGTGCACTGGCAGAGGGTTGCGGGATCTATTTTAATTGCATATAGGGCGGATGCGCTTTGAGGAACGATATAGTCCTTCTCATCCCCCGCACTGCCGTATCTTATATAACATCCCACCATCCATTGTCCATTATCCACTCTCTTTGCTTTGTATAAATATCTATCTTCCATTGCTTAATCCTACACCTCCGAATCTTGTGGCATTTGCAACACCACGTTATTGGCAATTAATCCAGGTACGCTTGTTTGCGCTGTATAATCGTAATGGTTCTCTGTCCATAGACTACCTGTGTAAGCATTTTGTATCATATCCAACACCTTGATAGCTTTTTCCTCCGTAGAATAATTTCCCATTTCTACCTGTGCAACCTCTTGTGACTGCATCTCATATACCGCACATACTCCAAAATCACAATCATTTTTATACGATATAGCCACTCCATGATAATTGCTAAAGTTGATTAATTGTTTCTTGCTCTGACTTCTTATTAACATTTTTCTTCCTCCCTAACCAAACTATTAATATCAACCGTTATTCCATCAAATTTGCCCGTCTGCATGTATGTGGCAGTGTCAAATACGCTTATACCGGACTTGCTTAATGCCACGGAGCAGTTATTGTCTATAAGCGTCCTGCGTAGTATTTCAAAAGCAAGTTGCAGGGATTGTTTCGTTTCCTCTGTCATGATTCAATCCTCCTTCGGCTCGTAAGGCTGCGGTAACGGCTGCCATGCGATAATTTTTAAATGCTTTGCTCTTCGCCACTTCCCATCTACAAACTCCACTTCTCCGACTGCTCTTGTTTGTAAAATTCTATTGTCGGTTCTTAAACTGTGTACTTCTTCGGTTACGGTATAGTTCCCGTTTCCTTCCGGCAGACGCTCACTGGCTGAAATCCAACCGTTGTTATATTCAGCAGCAACTTCTTTTACAACTTCAATAGCATCTTCTCTTTTCCACGCCCCTACCGGTGTAAAGCTGTCCAGCGAATACAATGTCCTCGCATCTTTATGTAATTTTTCAATTATCTTTTCAAATACTTCCTGCATACCTCATCCTCCTATCTCCACCGCCCACTGTTTAGATGTGGTAAGGTGGGTAAAAAATCAAATACATCCACTATATTCTGCAGGAGCATACATCCAATCAACATCTTTCCGACATGGATACATATTTTTAAATTTTGGAATATAATCAAACTGCTCCGGTTGGTCGTATTTAAATTCCTGCTGTTCCATAAATTTCTTGATATTTTTAGCCGTATCATCAATGATGTGCTCGTAAGTCATAAACTCTTTCACATATAACAATCCGCTCCCGATTCTGGCATAAAAAGCTTTCATTTCTCTATTGTCGCATTCTCTGATATAGCGATAGGCAATTACTTCACTCGCTTTAATCTTCGCGCCTATCATTACATTATGATTGTTTATATATGCTTCTGCGACTTCTTTAGCGGATTTATATTCTGTAAAAGTTTCAATGCCTAGGCGACTATTTAATGTGACACCATAGCATCCGCCCTTTACTTTAAGCCTATATCCTCGGTCATTATCACCGCAAATCCATGACTTTTCATCATATACCGTATATTTGATGACATCTCCACGAAGAACTTTATATACCGTTTGTCCTATACTGAGCAATATGGGAGGTTCTTTTATTTCTTCTGCGGGGTTTATGATGTCAAACATATTTATCTGTCCTATCATGGCATTACCTCCATGAACTCCCTTAGCCGCATCTGTGCCGTCTCAATCTGCAGTCTCTTCTTTGAATCTCCATAGTAGTCTGGGTCTTTCTCAAACCCTACATAATCAAATCCCTCGTTTTCGAACGCTATTAGGCTGCTCGCACTGCCGACATGAGTATCTAACAACTTCCATCCAGATTTTGCGCATTGTCTTACAATCCATTGATAAAGGTCTATCGGTTTCTGTGTGGGATGAATCCTATTTACATTTGATACATACTTTCTGTATATCTTGGAAGTACCTGGGAGATTTGTCCACGCATATTCACACATGCTAAAGGTAACTTCTTCTGAAATTTGCGGTTTATCCCATACAAAGAAACATTTAGTAGGTGGAAGATTAAAATAATTCCCCCCCCATATTACCTGATATCTGCTTACCCTAAACAATTCTTCAAAGTAACCATCGGAAGGTATTTCATCGTCCCATGAAACCTTCTTATAACTGCTATTTTTGTCTCCCTTTCTCCTTCCGATATTGTGATTAATACTTATTCCATATGGAGGGTCCACAATAGCCAAATCAAAATATTTATCAGGAAATTCCTTCATCCCGTCCATGCAATCCATGTTGTAATAACCAAAATTCATCATGGCAACACCCCCGGTATTTCAAACAGCGTCGTTTGTCCTGCTATTTGGTCTTTCTCATAGATGTAGGTATCAGACAACATTTCATTTACAGCTCTTTTATAGATTGCTTTTGATATTTCAAATCCGTAACTGCTCCGACCGAGCTCCTTACTCGCTCTAAGTGTAGAACCACTGCCGGCGCATGGATCGATAACCGTATCACCTTCATCCGTAAAGATTTCTATGAGCTGCCGTAAAAGAGAAACCGGCTTTTGATTCGGGTGTATTTTGGGGTAAACCTTCGGATCATCTTTTGTCCAATTAAACCAGTTAAAAATCATATGGCCGTCATTATTAAACTTCGGTAGTTTATCACGGTAAAGCACAAGACCGTATTCCGTGGCTCCTACAATTTTCATATTTGCTTTTAGTACTTGCGCGGAATAATTTTTGATAAACACAAGCGGTATGTGTTTTTTAAATCCATACTTTTCAGCGTATTTGATTACTATTTCCAACTGCTGAAATGAACAAAAGATTATCATGCAAGGGGCTTTCCCTACTTCTTTCGGCTCTTTCTTCAATAGCCGATTACAAAAGTGAAAATACTCCGCAATGTTGAAATTAAAATCCGTATTAAAGAATGCTTTTCCCGCCTTGTCACTCTCTCCTTTTTTGTTATCTCCATCTATGTACCATTCCAAGCTAGAAGCATAGGCATTTACACCTAAATTGTAAGGAATATCTGCAATTACTAACTGTGCTTTTGGTATTCCGTACCGCTTGTAGTTTTGGAAATTATCATTAAATAATTCTGTTTTCATATCTACCAAGAGAAGCGAACGTTCATTGTCCGGCCGGACTTCGTTTCCCTTTCTAAATTTTAGTGATTTATTTTTACTCCTAAAACAACCTTGAGATTCTGTTTGCCTTGTCTGTTTCCGCTTCGGATAATAACTGGCTCATTTGGCTCTCTTACGTCCATTTCTATTACCGGTTGCCAATCTTCGGTATTCTTGGCCGCTTTCATGGCATCCTCCAAGTATGTCGCATTAATTCCTATCGTTTTTATAGGAGCGTCTTTCTGCATTTTAGCCAATTCTTCATCTACCCTAAAATACTCGCCCTCCGGCTGAACGCACCCAACAATGAACTCCCCTAAACGTATCAAGAGTTTCTTGTCAACAAGTTCTAATTCCGCATGGCGCGCTCCTTTCACAATTACCGGAATCTTTGGAGATATGAAACATGAGAAAGATTCATCTGCTTCCATCAGTTTTCCGTATTCTATGGAAATTCGATAACCGTCAAGCGCCTCCGCTTTGATTTCCATTGATTTTGCATCAACAATCACATGTATATACTGCATCAGCTTATTGTTGGCATCTTCCCATCTTGTAAACTTCTTTGTATTATCAATGAGTCTTTTAAACTCCTTTGCATCTAATATTGCTTTCATAAATCATCCTCCTATAAACTCATAATATCCGGCGTGTCATACAGCGAATCCAATACATCCACGTACCGCTTACCGCCCTCTACCATTCTTTCTGGTGCTTTTCTTGGCTTGGCGTAAATCAGCTTGCTTTCATCAATTATCGGCTCCGACGGTCTCACATCATGCATAACGTTTTTCCGGCATCCTGCCTTGTTGAGATTTTTACATATGGTACTAATACAAAATCCCGTCTTCTCGCTGATTTCCGCAAGCGTCATGCCATCCTCGCGCATTTTTACTAAATCCGTGATGTGATCCATAGCAAACTTTTCGCGGGATAATCCGGTCTTACTAAGCATCGTCTGGACAGTTCCGGGCATATACCCCATCTTGTCCGCTATTTCTTTGATTGACATGCCGCTTTCATACATGGCCCGCATATCTTTTAATTTCTGCTCTGTTGATTTTCTCATCTTCATTTTTTGGAGTAAAAGCGCTTTTCTGGTCGACCAAACCTCATACTCCTTTTTTAGTTAAATCTCAGTTTAACAAAATTCACTTTTGAATTCTGATATAAAACCCTCAACCATTTCTTTCATATTGCTATATGTTTTAGAATTGCCTTTCGCTGGATCGTAGTTCATGGCAACCAATGCCCTTAATTCTCCAAATGCTTTTTCAGTCTGCGCAATTTGCAGATTATATGTGTGACCATAGGCCAAATTCTCCAAAATATCACCTCCCTTTTACTCAATCAAATTTTAATTTCAGAACTTCATCAATTTCGTTTCTGTGATATTTACGCTTCATAATTTATTTACTCCTTCTAAGAGAGAAATCTGCTCTTAAAAAGCTGTTTGCATCGGCAACAAATATTCCATCCCCTTTAGTTGGGTGATTATGAAATTCTTTTAGCTTAGTAATTGCATCTGCTCTATTTTCTGCGTTTATCGGTATCTCATATTCATAAATTTCACGTACAATACCTTCATACTCTTTCATCATATCTCCTTTAGAATTTTAATTTACCGACTTCTCATACACTGTAAGGGCGTATATCGCGTCCAGAAGCTCATCTTCATCCATGACGGTCAATTCTTCAAAGATTTCCTTTTCGCTTTCTTCGAGGTCGGGAAACACCCTTAAAACCTTCCCTTCGAGTGAATCGGCACAGTACGTATTATTTCTTTCCCATGTCTCTGTAAATTCCATACCCATAAATGTTAATGTTCTGGATAATATGCCGTCCTTGATTTCCATTTTATAACTTGCCATTATTAATCCTCCGATACTTCAAAGTGCTGTTTCAAATCTTCCTCGGTGACTTCAACCCATCCGAACTCTTCAGCTCCCCCGATACATTCAAGGTGTACTTCTCCACCAAGTAAATTATTATCGTCCTCGCGTATCCATGTGGAACCTATTGGCACGCAATAATATTCGCCAGTAGGAAAACACTGCTCATCATATTTTTCTAACTGAATTTCCTTTATGCATTTATATTCCATTCCTTCCCCTTTCCCGCCATATAGAATGGCTTGCGGCTATTTACCTTCTTGGCATAGTCCGATACGTCTCTCTCGATCTGGTAAAGCCTTCGGTTATTACCTGCTGTTTGTATATGATTGTTTTGAGCGTGTGAATTACTTTTATTCATCCGCCATCCTCCTATCGAATCTTTAAAAGCTGCTCTTCCAATGCCTTAAAATCATAATCATGCTGTTCGAATTGGTTAAAAGCATTTTCTTTTTTTGCTGGTGCCGTAGGCTTTTTATATTTCCCCGGAAGGTATTTCTCAAAATCCGCTTTCTTAAGCCAGTTATGAGACATCGTGATAAATTGCTCTTGAGTACCAAGGATTTTACAATGTTTCGAATAGTTTTTTGCGGCTATGATCAAATCATCCTCAGAAAATATACTGCTTGCCAGTGCGTATTCCTTTTCGGTTTCGAACCGATTATCAGGACGAGGATAACAAGAATAAAATTCCTCAAACTTCCTCGGAGGGGATATAGGGGTTATTATGTTTTTGTTTTGTTTATGTTTATCTTTATTAATAGGTACACTTTGTGGTTCACACTGTGGTACGGTTTGTGGGTCACTTTGTGGTACAAACTGTGGTACATTTTTTGTATCATTTTGTACCACAAGACTATTTACATGATAAGAAGCTGATTGATTACCTCCACGAGACTTCCATTTGATATAGCCATCCTGCTCTAAGCGGTTCCTTGCTCTTTTTATTGCCTGTGCATTTAATCCCGATTTCAGCATCAGGACTGATACGGCTACCGTAAACTCTTGCTGCCAACCCGTTTTATTTGCTATGGACATAAGCGCATGCCATAAAGCGATGGCGGGTGAGGGTAGCGGATTTAGTTCGAGCCTATCGTAAAATGCTTTTATTTCTGATAAGTAGTTCAAATGGTTATCACCGCCTATTCTATCTCTACAATTTCGACCTCTATCCGAGGGTTGTTTTTATCTATGTAAAACGCATCTGTAAATCCTTTGATATTATTCCATCCGTCATTTTCGAGTATGCCATCCTTCACAAGTGCATCTTGGATTACTTTACGGCCAAAGGATGAGATATTATCTAAATCTCTGCGGCTGTCTTTTTCGTGCCAATGATATGACATCATCACTGGCTTTTGGATTTTAACACCGCGAAGGCAGCGCCTAATGGCCATAAAGACAAGCATTTCATTATCGGCTTTCATTCCTGCGCCCTTGTATTTACTGGCGCGTTCTGCTCTTATATAGTCATTCAGATTATCCAATCTTCCGGGTATGGTTAGTAAGTATTTCATTATCCTTCCTTTCCGTAAAGGCATTATTCATGCACATCCTTTTATGTAATACCTTTCGCGCCCTCGATAGTTCAGAGGCGAGATATCTTTTTAACTCCGCTTCATCTACCGGATCGCCAGGGACTGGTCTGTATATGCCATGCCCCACATTGATAATACAATCACCCTTTTTATTGGCATCCTCTATCATGGTCCGAAGGATTCTGTCCGTATATGTATTTGACGGTCTTTGCAGTGGTTCTGTGTGTCCGTCTGGTATTAAGTTAAACAGCCTTAAGGCTTCATCCTTTCTCTTCATTTCTGCCCTCCTTGGGACTTACAAGGCCGATACGGGGGTATACCGGCCTACGCCGCACTATTATGGCTTACTCGTGATATATTCGCCATTTACTAATATGAGGTTAATAGTTGCTATGTATTGGCAATTGCCCTTACATCATAAATAAGACATTTTAAAGATTTGCCGGAACTCGTCTCGGCTTCCGTGATGCTGCTCGAAATATCTCTGGCAGCTCTGCTTGAGCTCCAGGTCCAGTCCTTTGTTCGGGTTGTCATGCACGCTATGATCTGACATATTATGATAATCCGGCCTGAGAGCCACAATGAATCCGTACCTCTCACAATGCGTCCTGCGCCCACTGCCGGGAAATATGTGGTGTATGGCTACATTTGTACTGTCCGTGACGTAGCAGCGGCTTAAATCAGATTGCAGTACGCTAAATAATTTCTTTGCCATTACACACCCCATTCCTGCTTCATACGAGCGATTTCATCCGGTGGAAGAGTTTCTATATCCTGGTCCTTTGCCTCTTCTACTACGCGGTCTATAAATTGGCTCATTTCGGCGGTGTCGTATTCACTGGACCCTTTTATCATCAGGTAAGATATAAACTTCCCGTTGTCCTTATACCGCTTCCAGTGCCCCGTGATTTTTGACATATCTACGGAGCTTTTTACCGTGACGGTTATGTACCCGTTCTCATCCTCGTAGATGATGCCGTATTTCTGTAGGAGTTCTTCGTATACCTCATCTTTGCTTGTGCCGAGTGCTGACGCTATTTTACTCATCAGCACCCATACGTAAGCATTAGCATCAAGGCTACGCTTTTTACGCCAGCGCTTAAGGCTTATAGACAGCTCTCCCAATCCTTTCAACGTCTGTAATTCCTGCGCTGATACTTCCGTCACGGCAAGAGTTACTAATATTCCATGAGTATAATAATCCTGCGCTAACTGCGTGATTCTTCCAATACAATCCATTATTCTTTCTTCCTCACATCGAATTGATAAACCATCCGATTCAAAGAGTCGTTTCTAATAGCAAGGGCCTTGATTTCTCCATCCTCTACAATGATTTGCGTTACCCGAAATTTATCATATGTAGTATATTTCTTCTTCCCCTGATATTCCAACTCTTTGAGGGCCACATCTGCTTGTTTTATCCAGATATAAGGGGAAGTGTAAAGCTCTCGACCTATACCCCAGTTAAAACATGCCCTCTTGAAAGCGTCTGAAGCTTGACCTTTTTCTTTCTCTGTATATGATTCCGTTCCAACATCTTGTTTAGTAATCCATTCGCCCTTAACTTCATCGAAAATTGATACATTGCAGAAGAGATTTCCATTTATTAATTCATGACTTCTTTGCCAGTTCTCCGGTCCCACTGTCTCATCGAGAATTTTCATATCGCAGCGAGCATCCTTGTATAAAAGAAGAGAACAACCTTTTTCTGAAACGGTACTAACGCGGCACTCTATATCATCCGCCGTAAGCGTTCTAAATTTGTTCATCTATTATAACGACCTCCTTTTCAAGTACGCGACTCGCCCACATATCAGCAAAATGAAGGAGCAGATATAACGGAGTCTCTTTACCGGGTATTTGATACTTAAAGTTTCCATATAGCCCGTTGTGCCATAAAATAGCAAGTTCCTCTTCTTCTGTCAGATTGATAAATTGTGATGCGATTTTGATAGAACGTATTTCATGGTCAATAGGAGAAAGCTCTTTATTGACTTCATAAGGTTTTGATAATGACTGATACGGCTCCGGCGCGGGATTAGCCTTGGTCGGTCTCCCTTTTAACATGTTCGGCACATAACCAGGCTTATCATAATCCCCGGTCTTACCGAGGTCGTGAAGCAGGGAACAGATTATAATAGCATCCTGCTGATCCTTCGTAAGGAGCTCCGGCCCCTCGCATAAAAGGAATGACACATCCTGCATTGCGCCGAGAACATTTAAACTGTGCTCTGCAAGCCCTCCCTCTTTCGCTAAATGATTTGACGCGCTGCATGGAACCTCATAAAATCCATTTTCTTCCATCCATTTAAGAAGTTGGGACATCCCCTCTCTTCCTGTTGATTTTAAACGCTCCTCTATTCTCTCTTTAAAATCCATAATTATTCTCTCTTTCTGCCTCCTCCAAGGCTTCCTGCTCACGCTCAAGGCGTGTTTTATGTTTTACTCCATATTCGATTTCATTCCACCACCAGTCACATACCATGTGGTTTTCAATCCGTTCCATGATCCAGCTCCTCCGATATTTCAAAGTGTATTCGGCCGGTATCGTCCTCCCCACTCTTTCTGTACTCGAATCTCTGCTGCGAATCGCCGTAGGTAAGGTAAATTGCCCCGTCCTTTGTTACTGTGACAGAAAGCATTTTATCCATGAGGTGTCTGTACATTTTTGATTCAATTTCAGCTAAAGATGGCTGAATCTCATGAACGAATTTCTTGATTTCTTCTATACCCATTTGACATTCCTTTCCCTACGCCTTATAATAGGCATAGAAATAGCATTACATGTGTTATTTGTGACTCTGTTTACTTTGGTCGGTTGGCAGAGTCATTTTCTTTTTTATTCATGGATATGACAAGCGATATTACTATGATTAATGCCAAAATCGCTATTGTTCCTAAAGAACCTATCGTCATACCCGCCAAAAATGGATTTACTATCACGTATTGTCCTCCTTTCAATTAATCTACTTCTGTAAATTCCCCATTGATAAGCGTATAATAGACATTTTCTTTAATTACCTCTCCGTCTACTCTCGCTATTTTTGCATCTTTCAGCTCCCACGAATCCGGTCTGAAATATTCATCTTCATCGCCGTTCCATTCAGCCAGTACTATGTATGAACCAAGCACTCCACGGGCTTTTCCTTTATATCCCCAAGCCACCGCTACGGCATCTTTGTCCAACGCTTCGGATGCGCCCTTGTAACCCGTTGCCGAGGATGCGCCACAGTTACCCGTTGCCGAGGATGCGCCATAGTCACCCGTTGCCGAGGATGCGCCCTTGTAACCCGTTGCCGAGGATGCGCCATAGTCACCCGTTGCCGAGGATGCGCCATAGTCACCCGTTGCCGAGGATGCGCCATAGTCACCCGTTGCCGAGGATGCGCCATAGTCACCCGTTGCCGAGGATGCGCCATAGTCACCCGTTGCCGAGGATGCGCCCTTGTAACCCGTTGCCGAGGATGCGCCACAGTTACCCGTTGCCGAGGATGCGCCCTTGTAACCCGTTGCCGAGGATGCGCCATAGTCACCCGTTGCCGAGGATGCGCCATAGTCCTCATCAGATTTCTTTGTCTTATCGATTCTCGCTGTGGTATACTCAATCGCGGCCTTTACTAATCCGGCGATATTAAGAGATACGCCTATTTTAATTTTGGAGGCCGCTACCTTCGTATCGCCGTCCCCTTTACGACTGATTTTTCCGTCAAGCTCTACTTCGCGGTAAACACTGCTGTTCGGGCTGTAATAATCCAGGCAATCAAGAGGATATTCGCAAGCATGGAATCCGTGGTCACAGCATTCTGCCGAATCCATTTCATATTCCTTTCCCTCTTCATACTGGAACTTCGTGCCATTCGGCGTACATGTCATATCCTGATTAAATCCTTTAAATGCTTTCATTCCTTCCTCCTATCCGACTGCGTCCACTAACTGGACCCACACATTTTTCCTGCCCCACTCGCGGCAATCATCATAATCCGGCATGTAAATATCAATGCACGTACCGCTCTTAATTCTCTCGTCCCCACCAGTATCCAGAATTTCATAGATACCGATAAAGTCCCCTACCTTGCCGTTATCATCCTTATATAAGATTGCTGTAAGCCCTATCCACTCTTTACGACCTGCCGCTATCCCTTCACGTACTGCTTGTCCGCTTGCTGTGATCTCGCCATAGCAATAGGCTGTACTCTCGATTTTAAAAGGTGCGCCATAGGGATTGTCCTCTGCGTGGGCCGTAAGTGGTTTATCATAGATAACACAGAGTATCGGGAGTACTACGGTGATGATAAAGAGCAGTATCATCATGGATATCCAAAAGGCTGTCTCTCGGTTATTCTTCTTCACGCAATCCTCCTTCTTTTATGTAAAAGCAAAAACATATAACACCTATAACGAACAATATTACCGATGCGATCAAGCCCGTTCCTAAATCAAAATATCCACCTATTCCGGATACGCCTAATATGCAACAAGTGAAGCCGGCGTTACCTAATAATTTTGTAAGGGTCATATTACCTCCCCGTTTTTGAACTTCTCAAGGTGAGGTCTAAATATTGTGTAGTTCCAGTTCTCGGCATCTTCCTTTCTGTCCGCAATGCCAATATGTATCAATCTGTGGCGCATCCAACTTCGCAGTTTTGCAGGAGATATATTTAGTTCTTCTGCGGCTTGCTCTACTGACACAAGCTCAATCGCACAATTTTGCATTTATTCACATCCTTTCTTGCTCTGTTTTTCGGGTTCTAAAAAAAAATCAACGGAGACATTAAAATAATTTGCTAATTTAAAAATTTTGTCTAACTTGGGAGTATACCTTCCATATTTCCAGTTAGTTAAAGTGGATGTCGGTATACCCGTTTTCTTGGACACTTCGTAGTCGGTAACCTCTGCTTTATCTCTTAAAGCAGCGTATTTTTTATACAAATTTTTACCTCCTTTCACATTATTGTTGACAATAGCTAAGATTTCTTATATAATTTAAATGTCAGTTCAAAGTTATAAAAGAAATCCAAGCTAATTGTTTTTGATTAGCTTTGTTATCTAAGCTATATCTGTATATTAGCATTGATTTCAAAGCTTGTCAATACGTTTTAGCTTATTTTTCAAACTTATTTTGAAGGAGTGCTATATGTATCGTATTTTCGAGGAATTATGTACAAAGAACAATGTTACACCTTACAAAGTATGCAAAGAAACCGGGCTAACCACTTCCACTATTAGCAATTGGAAAGCCGGAAGATATGTGCCGAAGCAAGATAAAATGCAGAAGATTGCAGATTATTTTGGGGTATCTCTTGAATATCTAACTACAGGAACGGATGGAGGGGATGATGCAAATAACAAGTCGAAGCTGAGAGATGCGCGAGATATAGCTGCTGACATTAACGGGCTTCTCAATAAGTTGGGAAACAAAGGGGATGGACCTGCTCTTTATAACGGGAATCCCTTGACAGATGAGTCGGCGGAACTCCTGAGAGAAAATTTAAAAATCTCTCTTCGGCAGTTGATGTTAATCAATAAAGAGAATAACGAAAATGGCAAGTGAATTTGATGTATAAATTTACTAATTTACTAATGCGCTAGGTGTCTATCCAATATGGATTGATATAGTAAACTATGAGAAAGGGGATTAATCATGTCATTAATCAAATGCAGCGAATGCGGGAAGGATGTATCTGATTTGGCGAAATCTTGTCCAAATTGTGGCGCGCCAATATTTAAGTATGTGAGCAGTGCAGAAAGTAATTTCACGGAGGATCACCCGAGTTACAGCGTGGAAGATGGTAAGAACAATACAGTGGTAATGAGAAAAAAACATTCCACATTGAGCATTGTGGCATTTGCACTATCATTCTTGGGTTATTTTTCTGTTATAGGATTGATTGTTGCAATTGTAGACTTAGTGAAGAAGAATGTTACTAAAAAGCATGGATTCTCAATCGCGGCCATCGTCATATCTATTATTGTTTTATTTATGATATCACTTAGTTCCGAAGATTCGACTAACTCCAAAACAGGGAATGAAAAAGCTGCTACGGAAGTGAGTAGAGAGATCGAATCTAACGTTGTAGAAAATGAATCTCCGTCCGATTCGTCTGCGGAAGAAGTTACATATAACACAGAGCCTGTGATGGATGAAAATTTGGGGAAAAAGGAAACGGACATAGATGAAAATGAGGACATTCCCCAGATTTCGAAGGAAGATTTCATTGCATCTTGCCAAGAGATACCATATAAGACTTTGGCGCGTAATCCGGAGGACTATATCGGGCAACCCATTGTATTGACTGTTAAAATCACACAAATTCTGCAAGGCGGATGGTTAGACGACGGGCAGTATTACAGAGTATATACCAATGACGAGTATGACATTTGGATGGGCGATGAATATTTTATGTATGACACAAGAATAGACGATGGTATGAAAATCCTGCAGGATGATATTATTAAGGTATACGCCGAATTTGCAGGGGTTGAAACGGTTACAAGGGCACTGACTAATACTAACGAAGAAGTGCCGGCGTTTAAAGCAATGTACATAGAATTGGTTTCTGAATAAAACAAAAACCGCCCCTGCGCAAACAAGGGCGGAATCAAGCAACTATCAACGGGTGTACCCGCAATAGTCATCTCCAAGCAAGATGATTATAGCACATTATAGTACATCCATGCAATAGGGTGTATTTTTTATACCCAAAAATGAGGAGAAAACAAGATGAGAAATCCACCAGGATACGGAACTATAGTTGATTTAGGAAAAAATAGGCGCAGGCCAATTGCGGTACGTGTTCCGAACGGAAAGAAATTTAATAAAGAGGGTGTGGAAATTAATGATTATAAGTATCTGGATTATTTTCCTCGTACGCCTGAAGGGAAAACGGCTGCAATTGATTTGTTAGCAAAGTATAACAGCGGCGTAAATGTGCGGACCATGCCAAACATATCATACTGCCCTACTTTCAAGGAACTATTTGAACTATGGCTCGACCGTCATACCGAGAACCTACGGAAAAAGAAAGGTGGAGTATCTGACCAGTTAGTCACATCCTATAAATCCGCCTTCAAAAAATGTAAGCCAATACACGGTAAACGCATAGATAAGATACAATTTCAAGATATCCAAGATATTGCGGACGATATAGCTGAGATGTCATATTCAACTGTTTTAAATGTGAAAATAATACTAAATTTTACGTTCGACTTGGCCAGAAAGCAAAAGTATATCACAGAAAACTTTGTCTCGGATATAGAATTTATATATAAGACTAATGATGAATCAAAACACTCTATGTTTTCCCGTAAAGAAGTTGATATGCTGTGGAACAATAAAGATGATTTTAATGTAAGAATAATACTGATTATGATATATACGGGATTTAGAATAGAAGAACTGCTCTCACAGCTTACGGACAAAGTATATATTGCTGATAGATACATGATTGGAGGGATAAAGACCAAGGCCGGAAAAGACCGCATTATTCCTATTTCAAGGAAAATAATGCCTTTTATTGAGGAAATATACGACAAAGGCAACATTTATCTTTTGCAGCGACAAGACAACCGATATTGGAGGAATAGCTTTTTAATCGAAATTTGGAATCCTGCAATGGAAAAACTGGGAATGAAACACCTGCCCCATGATACAAAATATACTTGCGCGTCTTTATTGGATAGAGCCGGCGTCAATGAAAATTGCAAAAAAATGATATTAGGGCATAAACGTCAAGATGTCACAAATGGAGTTTATGTGCAAAAGGATCTGCTTGATTTAATTAGTGCCATAGATATGATATAAAGTGTATACTTAGTGTAACTTTTGTATTCAAATAAATAATTATCTATATCAAATAAATGGCGTATTTAATGCATTTATGATTAAATATAACTCGTATACTTAAGGAATATTTAAGAAATTATATCCAATGTCTTATTTACTTCCTTTTAAAATACTGCTAAAATGAGGGTTAATCAAAAAGCGGTATATTTTTTTTGCAAATGAGGGCATGTTATGTATTATGTGATTGTAAATCCTGCTTCGAAGTCCGGGCGGGGACGACAGATATGGATAGAACTGGAAGAGGTTTTCAAGGAAGGGGAAATACCGTATAAGGTTGTCTTTTCGAAAGGAATCGGGCACGTTACTCAGGTTGTTGCAAAGCTTACCGCTCCTCTTGCCGATAATCCTGCCGCAGATCCTATCAGGCTGATCATTCTTGGAGGCGACGGCACCATGAATGAAGTACTTCAGGGCATCAGTGATTTCGACCGCGTATGGCTGGGCTATATCCCCACCGGTTCCAGCAACGATTTGGCGAGAGATTTACTGCTTCCGAGGAATCCTCTGGATATTCTTTCTACTATTATAGAAGGGAAAGTTGTCCGCACCATGGATCTTGGACTGCTCACTTATGATAATCCGCCGGGAGAACTCTCCAGGCTTCACGCGCAGGAGGTACCGGATACCCGGTATTTTTCTGTAAGCAGCGGTATCGGCTTCGATGCTGCCGTATGTGAGGAAGCTCTGGCCTCCCGTTTTAAAAATATTTTAAACAAGCTTGGACTTGGAAAGCTCACTTACCTCGTTATCGCACTTAAGCAATTGATTGCCGCAAGGTCCGTCTCCTGCGATATCTATCTGGACGATGCGAAGGAACCCATTCACCTGAATAGTTTCTTGTTTACAGCATTCATGATCCACAAATATGAGGGCGGAGGCTTTAAGTTCTGCCCGACGGCTGATTCTGCCGATGGGATTTTGGATCTATGCGTAGTGGGAAATATCCCCAAGCCGATTATATTGCTGGCACTTCCTACCGCATTTTTCGGAAAACATTATATGTTTTCTCAAATAAAGCATTATTCGGCATCAAAGGCAAAGCTTACTGCCTCAATGCCGCTTTGGGTACATACCGACGGCGAAGTGTATGCGAAGTCCGACAGTATCTCTATTTCTTGCATTTCGCAGAAAATAAAATTAATGATGTGATTTTCCGTCTGCCATGGGAGGGCATAAGGTGCAAAATGAAAACTTTTTATGAAAAATATAAGCATGCGATACCGGTCATGATTTATGCGGTAATTTATATGACCTGGTTTCTGTATTTGGAGGAAAGTAATAAGAGAAACTTCCGGGTCATCCATGTGACCTTGGATGATTATATTCCTTTTTGTGAATTTTTTGTCATTCCGTACTTTTTATGGTTCGTTTACGTATCTGCAGTAGTTATTTACTTTTTTTTCAAAAACAAAGAAGATTACGCCAAATCTTGCGTATTCTTCATTATCGGCATGACTATATTTCTTATTATTTCCACGCTGTTTCCCAACGTGCATCATTTACGCCCGGCGGTTATGCCAAGAGAAAATATTTTTACCCATTTGACAACTTACTTATACAGTACGGATACTCCTACCAACCTATGGCCCAGCATCCATGTATATAATTCACTGGGAGCGCATTTTGCCGTTGTAAAGAACCCCCGTCTGGCGGGTAAAAAGTGGGTGGCAAGAGGTTCGTTGATTACATGTATTTCCATTATCCTTTCCACCATGTTCCTCAAACAGCATTCTTTATTCGATGTGGTCACCGCCTTCATCATGGCCGCAATCATGTATGGCATCGTATACAAGTACGACATCGTCATGGTATACAAGGAAAGAGCTCATGCCCGTAAAAAAGCAGCACCGCAGGTCAACTAAGACCTACGGTGTTTTTTAATCGAATTTAAAAATTTAATTGAATTTGAAAAAGCGCTGGCAAATACGGTAACCTTCTACAGAAATCTTTCTGCCGCCCTTTCCGGGAAGATTCATAGAGTTTCCGAGAATGCCGTATCTAAGCCTTGTATAAAGCATTCTATCCTTCTGCTTGATATAATCCCAGAGCTCCTTCTTTTTCGTAAGATGTTCCTCGCTTCCTCCACGGATAAGGAGTATTGAGGAAATCGTCGTTATGATTTCCAAATAGTTAAACATATATTTGCGCATTTTGCGGTTCGCTTTTATTTTAGCCTTATTCTCCGCCATATAATCCACCATGATTTTATTCACCTTGATTTGCTGGTCGATTCTGGAAATCATGATAGTTTCATTTACCGACTGGCCCTCCCGCCCGATGTAGTAGCGGTAAAAATTCACATCGAGATAATACATATTTTTTACAAAAGGAAGAGGCTCGAACACATATAGGTTGTCCACGTAAAAAGTGTGCTCCGGCAGCTTCAGTCCGCAATCCTTCAAAAGTTTCGTCCGAAAGATAACGGAGTGCATAAGGATGTATTGTCCCTTACGGAAATATCTTACATCATTCCATGAGAACATTTCGTCCCGAGGCAGGGCATAGTGATAACGCATGACCCTATTCCTTTTCTCGCCTTCTTTTTCATAGACGAAGTTGCTGATCAGCATATCCAGTACCTTTTCTCCCCCTGCCAAGTTCCTCAGGGTATCCAATACCTGCATGTAATCGCTTTCTTTTACCCAGTCGTCGCTATCCACCACTTTGAAAAACAAACCGGTGGCATTTTCTATTCCTGTATTCACCGCCGAGCCATGTCCTCCGTTTTCTTTATGCACAGCACGTACAATGGACGGATATTTTTCTGCATATTCGTCTGCAATTACCGCGGTACCGTCCTTAGAACCGTCATCCACTATGATAATTTCCACATCCTCTCCGCCTGTAAGCAGAGACTCTACACATTTTCTCATATACCCTTCCGAGTTATAACAGGGTATCGCAATTGTTAATAACTTCATTTTCTTCCTCCAACCATTAAAATTCATGGATTTTATGATTTTCATCCTTAGCAGCTTTTTTATCTAGCTCATGCTCTTATTCTGCACAGACAATGAAGATTTCATTCCTCGTCATATTCCCAGCTTAATATCCAAATATTTGGCATAAGACGCATAGGCCGCAGGAATCGGATAACGTTCTCTTGCCTCATCCTTATCGGCAAATATCCAGCCGGCTTTTGCCACACCATCATTCGGCGCGTCCAGCTCGTCAATTTTAACCGCATAACCTTTCATATGCCATTCCTTATGGGAAAAAATATGCTTCGCTTCTCCAATGCTCTGGATACGAATAACTCTCAGCCCCTTTGTCCTTAGAAAGTAAAGCACCTCTTCCTCCGAGCAGTGCCCCTCCAGCATAGGGAAACCATACATTCCCGCTAACAGCCCCTTCTCCGGTCTTTTTTCAAAAGCGGCCCTATCCTCCGCCTTAATGACGAGCACTGTTTTTTCTTCTATAGCCCTTTCCTTCTTGGTCTTCTTTTTCGGAAATTCAGAGATTCTATCCTGCAAATGTGCCTTGCAAAATATCTTCCATGGGCACTCCATACACTTCGGCACACCGTTTGGCAGGCACACCGTAGCACCAAGCTCCATCAGTGCCTGATTGAAGTCGCCCGGCCTGTCCCCCGGAATCACGGCACTCAACTCCTTTTCCACTCTGCTCTTCGTCCTCTGGGAAAGGATATCCTCTCCGTCCATACGCAGTCTGGAAAGCACCCGCAACACGTTGCCGTCTACCGCAGGCACCACTTTCCCATAGGCGATGGAGGCTATCGCCCCCGCCGTATAGCTCCCGATTCCCGGAAGGGCCATAAGTTCCTCATGCCCGGAGGGCATGACGCCTTCGTACTCCTCCATAATTATTTTTGCAGCACGCTGAAGATTACGGACCCTGTTATAATAACCTAATCCTTCCCACAGCTTTACCAGACGTTCTTCTTCCAAACAGGCGAGGCTTTCTATATCGGGTACCTGACTGATGAATCTGTCAAAATACGGCTTCACTGCCTCTACCCGCGTCTGCTGCAGCATAATTTCGGAAAGCCAGACATAATAAGGGGCAGGATGTTCTCTCCATGGAAGTATTCTCCTGCCGCTGTCATACCATGAAAGCAGCGGCCTCGCGATCAAGTCCAGCTCGTTCAATACTACCGGCACCGGATTATCGATTTCCATGCTGTCCGGTGTTACAACACAGTCGTAAGCCAGGATCTTCACTCCCGCCTCCCGCGCCTTCAAAAGCGCCTGCGCAAAGGCCGGATGAGTTTCCACATTAGGTGCAAAAAAATCTACCGCCCTCATCTGGATTACTAATATAATATACGCACTATATCCTTCCTCTACCGCCTCCGCCAGCTCTTCCACATGCTTCACGGCACGCTCCGACGGAGCATCGGGAAAATACACAGCATTATCCCGCTCCAGCGTTACACCCTTTACCTCGAGGAAGATATTTTCCTCCTCCGTCTCTATATAAAAATCGAATCGTGAATTTTTGTAGACCTTTTCCGGATATACATTTTTTAATCCCGGGAAAAGCTCCTTCTTAAGAAGCCATTCGTGCACCGCTTTATTGGGAGCAGCCGAATCCATATTTATCATGCGCGCGCCTTTTTTTACCGCTACAAGATCATAGGCAGTGGAGCGTTCCTCATTGTCACTCTTCTCCAGATACACCGTAGCACGGTGAACCAAAAGCTCCCTGCATCTTCCTGTATTTTTCACATGGACCTTTTCCCTTTTTCCGTTTATTTCCACATAGGCAATAAAACGGTTCGGACGATCCAGAAATTCACCCTCCGTAATGTTCCTATATTTCATTTCAATACCATATCTTTCCTATGAGCGCTTTGGTATCAGCGCAATCTGTTGCATTCAAATTTCTCAAGCTTAAGGAGACAATTTCTAAGCTCCAGGAATCTTTCCTCTATATCCCCGGACTTTACTTCTATATCAGTAGCTATTGCCATAACATTTATCATATCGTCAGTAATACGGTGATGAATACCAGTAAGTATATTCAGCCTCTCCTCATAAGAGTCCGCCTCGAGAAACTTAAGTACCTGAGGGTCAATATCTAAAATTTGTTCTTCTTGTTCGCTTATCGGTACTGTTACCGATTCTATCACTAATTCTTTTTTCGCTTCCATTGCCGGTACTTTTTCTTGTCCGTTTGCTGGATCTTTTACCGGTGCATTGGCAGGTTCTCCGAAAGCCTGAGTCATCGCTGCCAACTCGAATCTATATTCCTGTGTCGCTTGAGGATATTTTTCCTTATCCAGCTTCTCCAGAAATATATCCATAGGTCTTGCATAAGTCTTGTAATTTCCGTACATAGCCTGATATATGACAAACATTTCTCCCGTTTCCGAGTGCTCCGCTATTGTAATGATTTGATAGGTATTTCCCTTGAAATGCCTGTAAATCTCATGTGGCTGCGGTATATGCTGCATAATGTATCCTCACTTCTTTCTTGAATTTTAACCTTGTCCTTACTATTATAATACCCAGCCGTCAACTTGTCATGCTTTTCCTGCTCTAATCATTTTCAGATCCCAAAAACACATAGAAAAACCTGCTCTCTTCCACGGGGAAGCTCACGCCCGAAAGCTCCGCCTCAAGGCTCTCCTTTCTGGTTTCATCCAGGCTCCGAAGCCTTTTATGATGAATTAAAACGGTATACTTATCTGGCACATCCTTTTCCATTACCTTCGTCATCGTTATACCGCAGTTCTTATATCCGCATTCCTCCAGTACATCCCTCATTTCTCCAATATATTTATTCTCTATTGTGCGATAATACTGTCTGTCCGCCAGATTTCCATCCATTTCCCGGCTCATCACTGTTCCCTTCGCACAAAATAAAATAACCCCTATAAATAATAACGTTACAGCTAAATATTTTTTTTCAATAAATGTGCATTTTTTCTCTTTTCTCATATTACTTCATTCCTTTCACTCACAAATATTTTTGTCCTTTCTTTTATTATATCATTTTATAAGTCCAATAAAACGGACTTTGACTTTCGGTTCAAAAAAATCTTTCCCCGATGTCAAAAGACACCTTGGAAAGACTTTCTGCACTTAGAATTATATAATGATTACGGATAAAGCAGCGTATCAGGTTTATACGTCAGCGTTTTCCGTCTCTTCATTGAGAAGCGCTTCCTTCTCACCGTTATCACTTATTACCGTGCGGGTTATTGTCGTAATACCACCGGACGTGGTTGTAGTCTCCAGATACATAACTCCGTCTGCCACAACAATCTGCGTTGTCGTTTCTTCTCCCTCGCTTTCGGAGCTTCCGCCGCCTGTCACTCCTGCAGTACCGTTTGTCTCCTCTGCCTCTTCTGATGAATCTGATTGTGTACTGTCTTCCGACATCTGCGCCTTAACACTCCTAAGCAAATCCAGGATATCATTGTAGGTATCACATGGAAATGCCGCTGTCGAATCAATTTCCGAAGCAATATAGCTGTCGCTTTCAGCCTCTTTCGTAGTTTCTTCTGCTGCTGAAGTTTTCTGTGCAGCCTGTGTTGAGATTGCTCCGATACTGCTTAAATACTCGTCAATTTTCATAGACATAATCTGCCGCCTTTCTTTTGGGCTGTATATTTAACATCCTGTAAGCATCTGAGGCATCCATTCCTATCCTTTATGTCGGATATTTGTATTTGATGTTAAAGGGCTTTCACAGAAAATTCACACTTTTTCGTACTTTTATAACACAAATCGCGATTTACATTTAACCCAAAAGCTCTGCAACGATCTTATTCACCAAAGCACCATCCGCTTTCCCCTTCACCTTCGGCATCAATTCCTTCATCACCCGGCCTTTATCCTTCGCAGACGGACTTTCAATTCCCAAATCACCCAGCACTTCCCTTATCACTCCCCGGATCGCTTCCTCGCTCATCTCATCCGGCGCAAACTCACCAAGTACCTCCAGCCGCTTTTTACACTGTTCCTTAATATCTACCCTGTTCTCCGGAGCAAGCTCCATCGTCTCCTTCGTCTGTTTGATCTCTTTCTTAATTACCTCATACTCCTCGGCCTCCGTCAAATCCTCCCGCTTATCAATCGCCTTATTCTTAAGCGCTCCAAGCAGCATAGACAAGGTTTCTTTTCTATCCTTATCCTTATTCTTCATAGCCGTCACCATTTCCGTCCTGATTTCCTCAATCTTACTCATTTTTTCATCCATTCCTTTCATTTTTTACTTATTTTCATTCTAATCCTTCATTCCCTCGTTCTCTGCCTTGATTTTAAGTGTAATCCCGTAACCTCAGCGAAGAAAGTCCTTCACAACCTCCCCATTACACAAAAACACCCCCTACCCACTATACTTCACAATCAGCAGCTCCACACTCATCACATCATTCATTCTCCCTGTCTTTACCGATTCCTCTGCCTCCACACAAGCCTCCAGCGCACTCTTCAAATCCCCGCCGCTGAATTTGGAAGCCTGAACAGCATACTTTCCCGCGATAAAAGGCAGAAGTCCAACCTTTTCCCCGATCCTTTTATTATCATAGCCCTTTGTTTTTAGTTCTTTCACCTGAAGAAGCATATTATACTGCCTTGCAATCAAAAAGAGAATGCGCATCGGCGGCTCCTTTAACGCCAGCAAATCATAATACAGATTCAGGGCCGCTTTCTGCTTTTTATCCGCAATGGCATTCACCATATCAAAAATATGGTTGCTCACCCTGTGAGTACATATGTCCTCGATATCCTGCTCTGTCACCGTATCCTTTTCCATGCAGTAACACATCAGCTTTTCTAACTCCTTGCGGATATTCTCCATATCCGTTCCTGTCTTTTCCATAAAATGACGGAGAGATGAAGCAGATATCTTCTTATCCTCTTTCTTTATCATGCCAAGAACCCATTTCTGAAGCGTCTCCTCGCTCTGAACAGGGAATTCCACAGCAGTTCCTTTCGCAGATACCGTTTTAAAGAGTCTGCTCCTCTTATCCGCTTCCGTCTCCACAAAAACGAAGTAAGACGTCGCAGAGGGCTCGTTCAAATATTCTGCCAGAGTTTCGCCTCCCTGCTTGAAAAGTCCGCTATTCTCGATGATAATCACGCGACGGTCCGCGAAAAAAGGCATGGTTTCCGCCAAATCGATTACTGCGCCGGAAGATACATCCTTTCCTTCAAAATAATTATAATTCATTGTATCTTCCTCATCCGTGAGCGCGCTTTTAAGCCTATCGCGATACTGCTTGCGAAGGTATGCCTCTTCTCCGTATAAAAGATATATATTTTTCAATTGTCCCGTCTTGATATCCTCGTTGATACGCTGCATAATATCTCCTTTTGTCGTATTTACTTTTTCATTATAAATATCTTTTATTTCTCTGTCAAACCTTCCGCAATCCTCGATAAATCATTTGAATGTCCCAATTTCTATTCTCCTCCCATCCGTGTGTACAGTAATCGCGCCTTTATCTTTTGTTATGTAAACTTCACATTTTTGATTTTCCAAACGGTCCAGCAAATCCGGATGGGGATGTCCGTAGCTGTTTTTTTCGGCACAGGAAATTAGCGCAAGCCGTGGGTGCAGAAGCTTAAGCAATTCTTCGCTTGTAGAATTGCCGGAGCCATGGTGCGCTACCTTAAGAAGAGAAATAGTCCCTTGTAATATACCGCTTTCCCCCATATACCGCTTTAACTGTTCCTCCCCTTCTCCTTCCACATCTCCGGTAAAGAGCGCACTGAAGTTTTCATAACGCAGATATAAAACGAGTGAATATTCATTGGTATCCGATGTATCATAACCCTCATATGGGTGGACACAAGTAATCCGCATTTCTCCGTTTTCAAAGAATTGCCCCCTGCTCATATATCTCACATTGATGCGATGCGCTTTCGCTTCCTTTATCAGCTTTTCATAAGCTTCACTCTTTGCACTTTCCCCGATATCCGGCAAAATGAGGCCGGCAATCTTTATTCCTCCTTTATCAGAGGCTTCCATAAGCGTTTCTATCCCGTTGTAGTGATCCGCATCCGCATGCGTCACAAAAACCGCCTCCAGCCGCTCCACCCCTTGAGACTTCAAATACGGAATCAACTGATAATTTCCCACATCGCTTTTAGAAGTGCTTCCGCCATCGATCAAATAATTCATTCCTGCCTCACTCCTTATATGTATGCTGTCTCCCTGCCCTACGTCCAATACGGTTATGGAAAGCTCTCCGTCATTTCGAAATATTAGTAGGGCAAGAGCAACGATTATCCATTGTGCCTTCCACCAAGAGGACATTTTTCTTCCCACAGCGGACAGGAATGCCAGCATGAGAATATATATTTCCACCTGCCAGCGTTCCGGCTTACCTGCTATAATATTTCCGTAAGCCGCCTTCTCGCATAACATACAGGATTTTTCATAAATCCAAAGGATAGCTGAATTGATATATGCCGCTTTTCTGGCAATAAAGGTCAAAGAATCTCCTGTCAGCATACAAAACATTCCATTGTACATAACAATTGTTGAAAGGGGAATTATAATAAGATTTATGAGAATAGAACACATCGGGAATTGATAATAAAAAATAAGATGGACCGGGAGCTGTGCCAATGCGACCGCCCCGCCTGAAGCAAGCGCTTGCCGCATCCTACGGGCACCTTTCCACAGTTGTCCGCCTCTCCCCCGCGGCTTCCTGTCCGCCTCCCATAACACCGGCATAAGCAGGCCAAGCGCCGCAATCGCTCCGAAGGAAAATAAGAATCCGCTGTGCTCCACATACCGGGGCTGTTCTATGAGAAGGAGCACTGCCGCCAGAGAAAGTGAGGTCAGCATGTCATAGGTCCGCCCTATCATGCGGGCGACAAAATGCAATCCGAACATGACGATAGCCCGCATCGCCGACGCTCCCATTCCTGTCATTATCCCATAGCACCAGATAGCTCCTATGCAGATGAACACGCTTAATTTATCGGGCACCCTAAGGCTCGTAAGCAGCTTATACAGCCCCATTCCTATCATAGAAATGTGCATGCCGGAAATCGCCAGAATATGAATGATTCCGCTTTGCTTGTAAAGCTCTTTTATTTCTTCATCCATATTGCCCGTATCTCCCAAAAGCATAGCCTTCATGATGGAGGCGTCCTCTTCGTTAAAACACTTATCCAACGAAACGCTAAACTTCTTTTTAATGAGATATAACCCTTCACGCAGCTTGTCGTATTCCATACTGCAAGCCGTTAGCCTCGCCTTGTTCAGTTTGAAGTCCAGTTTCATGATGCGGTAGTAATCGCGCACGTCGAATTCTCCCGGATTGGAAGCTTCGCGAAAACACTGCACAGTACCCTCCACCCGTACCGTATTCCCGATGGAAGGTTCCGTCTCAGACGCCATATAACACATAATATTTTGTAATCGTTCTTGTGGAATTTTGATAGAATGTTCCGACCTGCTCGGAATATGAATTGATTTCAGATAGAGAATAAGAACCGTTTTGACGTTATCACCGTCTTCGAATATCCGGTACTCCTTTTGATAAACCTGACCCTCCAGTAGAAGCTGCTGCCCGTCCAAGCTTCCGTAATCGGGGACGGGCATCGGTATAAACCGCATGCAAAAAACCAGTGTCACCACAAATGTCAGGCAAAACAGACATAGGGGCCTTCGCATAAACCTCCTCCTTCTATAAACTGCTCACCTACTCCGCCGGCGTAACGATGTCCAGATTCCTCTCGAACAAAGTAACGAGGCTGGTATTTTCACGAAACATAATATTCGTCTCTCCTTCCACTGCAATCTGTACCTTATTTACATTGGACAATTCCACAAGGGAATTAGCGATGGAATATATCGTTACATCGGAGGTCACATTACCTGCCGCAGTCAAAAAATTCTCGCTTAAATTTACATAACACGTTCCGTCCTTTACCATAACGCTTATGATCTTCGTATCAGGATTGATAGTGGGATAAACCTCTCCCTTTACCTGCTCGCTGGGGCCGTTGATGAGCTGCTCGACGATGAGTTTCTCCATGGAAATGTTCGTATTATAAACGAGCTTCCGATTCGTCTCTATCAGCCTATTACCCTCTTTATTAGCAAAATAAAGCCGAAGCGTCGCCTTTTCATAGGCATTGATCTCACTTCCCGAATTATCCACAAACGTATCCGCAGACATCGTCCCCAGCACATTCCCGTCCCGATCTGTTAAAGGATCATTTCTCACATAAAAAGAAACATAGTCGATTCCCTCTATTTGAGTCATCGTCCTGACGATTGCCGCACGTACCAGAACTTCTGTCGTAACCGGCTGCTCCTTGTAATGCTCGTCGAAGTTGAGAATGAGCTGTCCCTCCTCCACAGAATAGCTTAACAGTTTGAATTCTCCGGCAAGAGGAGCCTTGTATTCCAGCTTTTCCGGAGTAGCGGCAAGCTGTGTCAGCAGTTCGTCGATCAGAGCCTCCTCTCCCGTGTTCTCAGCTACGTATTCATTGGAAAAAATCTTTGTTTCATCTTTATTTATATCATAAATCTTATATATTCTGCTCTTATCCACCTGCTCTTCTCCGCCGCAGGACGCCGTTAAAAATAAACAGAAAATCATGAGCATAAATATTAACTTTTTCTTCATTCCCTTCTCCTCGCATTTTCTTTTATGCCTGCTTACGCCGAAACATAGCCTAACGGAAGCTTCACTGTGAAGGTGGTTCCTTCCCCTTCAACACTGAATACTTTTATAGAGCCTCGATGCATAAGCACTGCATTTCTCGCGATGGAAAGCCCAAGGCCGGTTCCTCCGATTTCCCTCGAATGGGACTTGTCTACCCGATAAAACCTCTCATAAATATGCTCCAGGGAATCCTCCGGTATGCCTATCCCCGAGTCCATAATATCCAACGTAAAAAACTGGTAATCCGCATCCAGTATTACCTTTACCCAGCCCTGCTCATTGTTGTACTTAATGGCATTTTCCACCAGATTAGTAATGATGAGCGTGAGCTTTACCTCGTCCACCTCGGCCACAACCGGACGTTTACTTTCGAATACCACTTCGATATCCCGCTTTCTCGCTATGGGGCGAAGGCGCTTCAATATGATTTCCGTCAGCGCATTGATATCCACCACGCTGATATTTAAAGACGATGCCTTTTTGTCCATCTTTACGAGAGCAAGCAAATCATTTATAATCTTATCTTCCCTGTCTATTTCTGCCGCAATGTCCACCAAAAATTCTCGGTACAACTGCGCGGGCACTTCCTCCTGAGTCAAAAGAGAATCCGCCAGCACCTTCATGGACGTGATAGGGGTTTTCAGCTCGTGTGATACGTTGGAAACGAATTCCTGTCTGGAGGTATCGAGCACCTTCATCCGGTTTATCAGTTGATTGAAGGCATCCACGATATGCTCCGTTTCCAGATAATCAGATACGGAAACGGGTTCATCCGTAAAGCCCTCCTTTACCTCACTGATCGCCTTTGTTACGCGGTCGAAAGGCTTTATCAGCACATTGGACAATATCATTGCGATCACAAAAATTATGAACATCAAAAGAATGCCCATAATCGACGCTTTTCTATTCAAGATATCCACGGTTGTCATAATGCTGTCCGTAGAAACGCCCGTCAGCATCACTCCGCTCACAACATCAGGAGCCTTTGTGGCCCCCGCCTCCGCTTCTGCCCCGCCAGGCGCCTCTATGATAGGGGTAGTCATTTCGATATACCCATTCTCCCTGTCATAGTTGGATACGCCCTTGCCCTCTTTAAAGCATTTGATTACCTCTTGGGAAATAATCGTCTTTCCTTCACTGATTGCATACGTATCCTTTATCACCTTCAAATTGGAATTAATAATGATTACACGTCCGTCGTAAAGGTTGGACAACTGCTCTAACTCTGCGCTTATTACCTCGGAGGAGGTGTCCTGAAGATAATTGTATGTAATTAGATGGTTAGCTATAATCTTTAGCTGGTTCTGCACATCCGAAGTGCGCAGAGTGACAGCACGGTCTTCATAGTTCTCCAATATGGCAAAGCGTATGACAAAGCTTGGAATAATGCCTATCAGAAAAACAATGACAAAGATTCGTGCTTTAAGACTCTTAAGAATTTTCAATTGATGCAGTAAGTTTTTTATCTTAATTTCCATGATAAGACCCCGTCAAGTCAGGCATAATAGTATCCCACTCCCCACTTTGTATGCACATATTTCGGCTCGCTCGGGCTCACTTCTATCTTCTCGCGCAGCCTTCTGATATGAACGTCCACCGTGCGGACGTCCCCTGGATAATCCGCACCCCATACAATTTTCAGAAGGCCTTCTCTGCTGTATACCTTGTTGGGATTAAGCATAAGGAGCTCCAATACCTCAAACTCCTTCGCGGTAAGATTGATTTCCTTTCCCGCTATATATACCCTTCTTCCTTCGCAGTCCAGCTTTACATCCTTACTCTCTATGATCTTCGCTGCTTCCTCCGCCTTTTCCTTCCTCTCCGTCCTGCGCATGATCGCACGGATTCTTGCCTTTACCTCAAGAATATTAAAGGGCTTGGTAATATAATCATCCGCACCATATTCCAGTCCGAGGATTTTGTCCATGTCATCCCCTTTTGCAGTCAGCATAACAATCGGAACATTGGAAAATTCACGAATCTGCTGACATACTTCGAAACCGGTGAACTTCGGAAGCATTACATCAAGCAGAATAATGTCATAATTCCTACTTTTTGCATAAGAAAGCGCCTCCTCGCCGTCATAGGCACAATCCACTTCCATACCGTCCTGTTCCAGGCTGAACCGTATGCCCTTTACTATCAATTTTTCGTCATCTACTACTAATACCCTTTTGCTCATCTCACACCTCGTTATCCCCTTTTTAATATTTATCTAAAGCATATTTCCTTACTTAACGCAAATCTTATCTTTCAGCTTCGAGAACATTCCTTCTTTGATTCCCTCCACCTGCATAATATCCTCGGGCTTTGCAAACCCGCCGTTTTTCTCCCTGTATGCAATAATGCTGTCTGCTCTGCTTCCCCCAATGCCGGGCAGAGAGCAAAGTGCCTCCTTGGAAGCGGTATTGATATCGATAAGCCCGTTTTCCCCTTCCTTCACTCCGGAACCGGAAATACCCGCACCATCCGGCAGACCGCCTGAAAAAACAATTTCCGATGTGCCCTCCCCCGCCAGCACAGCTTCACTTTCCTCCACCGTCGGAATGACGATCTTCCAACCGTCCTCCAACTGCAGCGCCATATTCACATAATTCTCACAGGCATCCTCTCGAAAGCCGCCCGCCGCCTCTACTGCTTCAAAAATACGGCTCCCCTTCTCCAGCTCATAGACTCCGGGGTTACGCACCGCTCCGCACATATGTACAAACAGATGGGCTTCTTCCATCTGTTCTTCCGCGACCGCCTCAGCCTCACGTTCCTCTTGTCCGTCCTCTTCTGCCGCTTCCGGCTGCTCGTATACGAGGTCCTCAGTCTCCAAAACAACCGTCTCCTTGCTTTGACAGCCTCCGGCAAAGAGCAGGCAAAGAAATAGAAGAAAAAGCCCGAGGAGCCTTCTCAAAGCTCCGGCTGTGACATCGCTTTTTATCCTATTTTTTATTCTGTTGTTCATCCGCATAGTTTCCTTTCAATAGTATGAAGAAGACCCCTCTATGCGACTGTAATTTCATTGTAAATTAATTATCCGGCATTGACAAGTGCCTTTTCTTCCTATTTCCATTTAAAAGTGATAATTCCCACAATTGTTATTACCATCCCTATGACTTTACGCATTTCAAACGGTTGTTTATCCACGCCAAACCATCCAAAGAGTTCTATTACATATGCCACAAGAAGCTGGGCTACTACGATGAGCATTACCGCCCGCGCAGGTCCAAGCATATCCATACTCTTAATTACAGTATATGTGATGAAGGCTCCTATAGCTCCGCCTAACAACATATATTTCGGCTCAACCTTCAGCAGCGTACCGAAGGATGATCTATCCGTAAAAAACCATGCGCCAAGGCAGACGAGGAGCGCAGTGAACTGTACAAAGGCGTTAGCCACCCAGATTCCTGAGTCCTTTGTGACCTGTGTGTTAAAGACACCTTGTATGCTCATCAATGCGCCGGAAATAAGTGCAATAAAAAATCCAATCATATGGGTCCTCCGTATACCAAAGAGTTTTCAAAAATTTACTCTCTGATATTCTTACCCATATGATTGGAAAAATATTCAATGAATATCTAAAATGGAATTCTAAATCACTCGCCGGTGCTCCCCGCACTGTCGCTGCTCTCCTGCGCCTCCTGTCTCAGCGCGTCCTCGTCCAGATATTGGATTTCTTCGGTCTCTTCCTCAGCTTCCTCGATAACGCTTTCCGTATAAGGCTCGCCGGTAATCTGCGTCATAATCTTCTCCGAGAGCTCCCGCAGCCTGTCGTTCACATCTGCACCGTCCCATATCTGTGCAAAGGCAATTTCTAATTCCACCCAGAAGTTACTTGTCTCTATCATCTTGGGTATCGGAACGGAAACCTCATACTCGTTCACGAACTCTTGAAGGTTGATATTTCCGTAATCCACATCATAGCGGGAAGCCACCTTTCCCGTTCTCGCATACAGCGTATCGGTATATTCACAAGTCAAGAACTTCGCAAAATCGTCCGCAATATCCTGCTTGTCGGAATAGCCGTTCACCACCACGCAGTTCGTTACCGAAAGAGACCTCGTCAGCAGATCTCCATTGATATCCGGCACCGACGCTATGCTGTAGTCATAAGCGAAAGTTCCGTTTGCCTTGGCCTCCTCCAGCTTAGCCACAACATCGGTGGTCGCCACCGTGTATACAATCTTGCCCGCAATGAAATCGTCTATAATATCCTCATAGCTGATTTCCTTCGTATCGATGGAAAAGAACTGGTTCAAATCCTGATATACCTTCAGACAATCGATGGCGTCCTGATTATAAATATTCATGTTGGAGGTGCTGTCTCCCGACTCACCGCCCACGATCATATAATTTCCCGCAAAGAAGTAGTTATAAAAAATATCCGTTACGTCCCATTTAAAGACCGCTTCTACCTGCTCCGGCGCATCATATTCATTGGCGAAGCTCAAGATATCATCTATAGTAGCCGGAAGAATCGTCTTTATTCTCTCGTCGATCTTTTCCTGCATAGCGGCATCTACCACGGTCTCTTCCCCTGCGCTCCCATCTGTGATATCGGGCATATCTCCCTCATCCAGAGAAACATCAGAGGCCTCCTGCGCCGATTCTTCCGGCTCATTCGTCTCGATTTCAGCCATCGCCTCTTCTCCCAGCGCCGCATCCGCTTCCGCCTCGATCTGAGCTTTGGCAAAATTCTCCAGATAAGTCTTATTATATAAAAGCGCACTTGTTTCGAAATAGAATGGATAGCCTATCACCTCACCTTTATACGTTACCGCCAGTCTGGCGGCATCGGGATAGCCTTCCTTGATAGTGTCCCACTTCCTTTCGTCTATAGGAGAAGCAAGACCTGCAAGATATGCCTTCTCTAAGGAATCGTTGCTGATGATATACAAATCCGGCAGGTTCTCCGTCTGGATAGAAGCTTTGTTGATATTCTCCAGATATTCCAGTCCCGAAGAAAGAACCGGAATCACTCTGACACCATGCTCTTTGTTATAAGCTACCGCAGCGCTGTGCAAATAATCGCTCAGCGCTTCGTCTGCATACCAGAAATATATGGTATCTTCTTTTTTAGTAAAAATCGTATCTTCCTTTTCCTGACTGATGGTTTTCCCTGAAAAACCAATTACTGCAACGGCTGCTGCCGCGCACAAGAGCGCTGCCGTTCCCAGAAGTCTTTTTTTAAGACTCATACTAATCCTCCGTGTTTATGAAAGACTCCGTTCCAATATGGCAATCATATTGTCTACGTCCTCTTTCGTAATAATAAGAGGCGGTACGAAGCGGATAATGTTCGTTCCTGCATTTATCAAAATCAAACCGTTATCCAGTGCCTTTTCGATGGTTTCCCCTACAGGCTTCATAAATTCGAGTCCCTGCATGAAACCGGCGCCGCGCCGCGTCTTTATAAAATCATATTTTTCTACCAGCTCATCCAGCTTCTTTTCCAAATAGGGTGCAACCGAATTCACATTTTCTATTATATGGGTCTCCTCAAATAAATCAAGCACTTTATTAATTGCGGCAGCTGCAAGAGGGTTCCCTCCGTAAGTGGTTCCGTGGTCCCCGCTGGTCAGAGATTGCTTAGCCACGCGCTCTGTCATAAGGAACGCTCCCACCGGAACGCCGCCGCCTAAAGCCTTCGCAGTCATCATGATATCGGGCTTTACGCCGTAACGCTGCCAAGCATACATCGCTCCGGTACGTCCCATTCCGCACTGGATTTCATCGAGGATCAGAAGGATATCTTTTTCCTCGCAAAGAGCCTTTATCTGCTCCATAAATTTTTTCTCTGCGGGATAGATACCACCCTCGCCCTGTATTGTTTCGAATATAATGGCACAGGTTTTATCGGTTACAAGGTTTTTTACACTTTCGAAATTGTTCATCTGCGCGAACTTTATATTTCCTATCATAGGCTGGAAAGCCTCTCTGTATTTCGGGGTCCCGGTTATGGAGAGCGCTCCCATTGTCCTGCCATGAAAAGAATGCTCCATGGCAATTATTTCATGATCCGTGGCGCCATCCTTTAAATAAGCATATTTTCTGGCCGCCTTAATTGCACCCTCCACCGCCTCGGTTCCGCTGTTGGTAAAAAATACTCTGTCCATTCCGGAAACGTCCTTTATCTTTTTGGCGGCTTCTATTGCAGGTACGTTGTAATAGTAGTTCGATGTATGGATGAGCTTGTCAATCTGCTCTTTCAAGGCATCGTTGTACGCCTTGTTGCGGTATCCGAGAGCAAATACTCCGATTCCTGAAACGAAATCGAGATATTTCTTTCCTTCGATGTCGTAGAGATGGACACCCTCACCTTTATCGAGTACGATCTGGTATCTGTTGTATGTATGAAGAAGCGCTTTTTCGGCGTCTTCGATATATGCTTTCATTCCTGGCTGATTCATAATCGGAGCTTCCTTTCTTTTTTGAGCAACATTTTTACGTTACTGAAAACGGAGTGAACAGTAACAGCTTTACACAGGCATATCGTTGTTCTGATCGTCATCGTGGAGAATCGCTGTTCCTACTCCGTGATAGGTGAAGATTTCGAGAAGCAGGCAGTGTGGGATTCTTCCATCTAAAATGTGGACTCTGTTCACCCCGTTTCTTATTGCTGAGGTGCAGTTTGCCAGCTTGGGGAGCATGCCGCCGCCTATGAAGCCGTCTTCAATGAGTTTATCCGCTTCAGATGCTTTCATTCGGGACATGAAGGAGGTCTTGTCATTGATATCTTTGTAGATGCCTTCTATATCTGTAAGAAAAGCAAGCTTCTCCGCATGTACTGCTTTGGCGATGGCACATGCCGCATCATCGGCATTGATGTTGTAAGTCTGGAAATTGTCGTCCAGACCTATGGGCGCTACGATCGGGAGGAAATCTTTTTCCAGCAAATCGTATAATAAATCGGGATTGACTTCTTTGATGTCTCCCACAAAGCCGATGTCTCTGCCATCCGAATATTTACGGTCTACTTTTAAGAGACCGGCATCTTTGCCGCTGATACCTACTGCTCTTACCCCCAGCTCCTGAACCATTGTTACAAGGCTTTTGTTTACTTTAGACAGGACCATTTCTGCGATTTCCATGGTCTCCTCGTCAGTAACGCGAAGGCCGTTTACGAATTCCGCTTCTTTTCCTACCTTTCCTACCCAACGGCTGATTTCTTTTCCGCCGCCGTGTACGATGATCGGCTTAAAGCCCACGAGCTTGAGCAGAGTAACATCTTTGATCACGTTCTTTTGCAGCTCCTCGTTGCTCATAGCGCTGCCGCCGTACTTTACAACGATTACCTTGCGGTTAAACCTCTGTATATAGGGAAGGGCCTCTATCAGAACTTCTGCCTTTTTTAACACCTCTGTCATATCTTTATCCATTATTATACCAATGCTCCTTTCAACTCCTGATTTTCTTTTTTAAGCTTTGCTTTCATCCTTCTTAAGACCGATAGTCTGCATTTATCTTTATATAATCATAAGTCAAATCACAGCCCCATGCCGTCGCCTGCGCGCCGCCCATTTTCATGTCTACCAGCACTCTGACCTCCGGCTCCGAAAGGATTGCCGAGGCTTCTTCTTCGCTGTAGTCAGTCGCTGCTCCATCCTTGTATATCTGTATCCTTCCGTTTTCGCCCTCGAAGAAGAGTTCAATATTTTCCGGATCGAAGTTCACCCCTGAATAGCCCAGCGCACAAAGTATCCTCCCCCAATTAGCGTCATGTCCGAAAATAGCCGCTTTGGTCAGGCTGGAGCAGATTACCGCTTTGCTGAGTATCTTCGCGTCCTCTTTCGATGCTGCGTGAATGACCTTTGTCTCGAATAAAGCGGTTGCGCCTTCCCCGTCTCCTGCCATCTTCTTCGCCAGGGTTTCGTCTACATAATGGAGTGCTTCCGTAAATTTATAATAATTCTCGTCCTTGCTCACAATCTCCGGATTGCCTGCCATGCCGTTAGCGAGCACAATCAGAGTATCATTGGTAGATGTATCTCCATCAATAGAAACCATGTTGAAAGTATCCTGAATATCTTCGCTTAACGCCTCCTGCAAAAGCTCCTTGGAAATTGCAATGTCAGTGGTTACAAAGCCGAGCATCGTGCACATATTGGGATGTATCATACCGGAACCCTTGCACATTCCTCCTATTGTAACAGTCACGCCGTCGATTTCAATAGTCACCGCCACCTGCTTGGAAACGGTATCCGTGGTCATAATTGCTTCCGCAGCCATCGTTCCCGCGTACTCACTGCGTTCTTTTGCCCGTGCCAGCTTGCTCACTCCGCCCGTTATCTTATCTATAGGAAGCTGCATGCCAATGACTCCGGTGGAAGCTATCAGTACGGAATTCTCAGGTATCCCCAGCTCCGTTGCCGTACTTTGTGCCGTCTGCTTACAGTATTCGTAGCCCTTTACCCCGGTACAGGCATTGGCGATCCCTGAATTTACAACTACTGCCTGCACATAGGGCGAGGTGGCCACCACATTTTTGTCCCACAGAACAGGCGCTGCCTTTACCACATTGCTCGTAAAAACCCCTGCCGCCTTACAAGGAATTTGGCTGTATATGAGAGCCATATCCTTTCTGTTTTTATATTTTACATTCGCTTCCGCGCCTGCCGCTTCAAATCCCTTTGCGGCAGTTACTCCACCCGAAATAATATCCATCATAATCCTCCATGTTTGTCAGTTAATGGCTTCTATATTTTCTTCATTTAAAACAAAATCATAATAGTTCAAATCCTCGCGCTTCGTCCAGCCAATGCGGCTCCAAAAGGCGTTCCCCATGCTGTTTTGGGTAAAGGCGATCAGCGATACCTTGTTAATGTGCTCCGCCTTAAGCGCTTTTACCGCTGCCGCCACCATGGTTTCCCCGATGCTTCTTCTGCGATAAGCTTCGTGTACGCATACATGGTACATGCAGCCTCTTCTCCCATCGTGACCGCAAAGGATGGCACCTACGATTCTTCCGTCCTCTACCGCTACAACACTGGTTTCAGGATTTCTCTTAAGGAAACGTTCCACGCTTTCCATGGAATCGTCGATGCTGCGTATGGAAAAGCCCCTGATACTCATCCAAAGTGCGTGCACCTCCTCGTAATCCTCTATTGTCATTGTCCGGACCATCTCTCTTCCTCCTAACCTTGGTCGTCTGTCAGCTCGACCACCACATAATCGTGTCCTGTATCGGGGAGGAATCGGGATATGACATCTGCCATCTTAAGCTTCAGGCTGGCGGTATTCACACACGGATGACAGCCTAAATATTCCGATTCCAAAACCTCTCTGTCTATGAGCAGCTGCACCTGTTTTTCCTTATCGTTCATGAGCCCCATAACGCTTACCGCTCCAGGGGATATATTCAGAAACCTTTCCATGTACTCCGCCGGAGCGAAGGATAGTCTGGCACTCTGTATCTGCCTGCATACTTCCTTCGTGCTGAATTTCTTTTCTCCGGGCATTAACAGGAGATAGAATTTCGTTCGCTGGGCATTGCACAAAAATAGATTTTTACATAATCTTATATCCAAAAGCTTATCTACTCCCTGACACGCTTCTATAGTCGCCACTGCTTCGTGGTCCAGCCTTTCATATGGAATATCCAGTCTCTCCAAAAGCTCGTAAACTGCCATCTCTCTGGGCAGCCGTCCTTCCGGGGAAGGCTTTTCCATGTATATCTTCATATCAGAGACAATTTCGGTCTTATCGCTCATAGTTTTTCCTTTCACAAATTCAATCCTTTTTGTTCTTCACAGCCCAGCATAATATTCAGACATTGAATAGCAGCGCCCGATGCTCCCTTACCGAGGTTATCGAATTGCGCGGTAAGCACCGCCCTCTCCTCGTTTCCCGTCACGTAAAGCTTCAGGCCGTCCCAGCCGGAGCAGCCGTTGCCCGCCATCATTCCCTTTATTTCTTCTTCTGCAGACTGAGGCATCACATGAATCAATTTCTGCCCCGCATAATAATCATGAAAGAACGTCCGAAGCTTATCCGGCGTATGACAGCCTTTCAAAAACTCCGTATATAGCGGAACGGAGACTACCATTCCGCTGTAATAATCCGCAACGATCGGAGAAAACAGAGGTTCCCTCGAAAGTCCGGCGATTTTTTTCATTTCTTTTAAATGCTTGTGCTGCTGACTAAGCGCATATTCCCTCGGCGAATCGAATTCCGGTACCCGCTTCTCATCCTCGTACTGGGCAATCATGGATTTGCCGCCTCCGCTGTAGCCTGTAATAGAAAAGCCGCTGACCGGATACTCGGAGGATAATATCCCTTCCGCAACGATAGGATATAATAAGGAAATAAAACCCGTCGCATGGCAGCCCGGCACCGCTATCCGTTTTCCTTTCGCCACCGCTTTCCTATGATTTTCAGACAGCTCCGGAAAGCCATAGGACCAGTCGTCCTGCGTTCTGTGAGCGGTGGAGGTATCGATGATCCTCACGTTTTCATTTTCAATCATGCCGACGGATTCTCTCGCTGCGGTATCAGGCAGACAAAGAATCGAGATATCCGAGGAATTGATCAATCGTCTTCTTTCATTTTCATCTTTTCTAAGTTCCTGAGAAACAGGAAGTATCTCTATATCATCGCGTCCCATAAAACGTTCATGTATTCTCAGTCCAGTAGTTCCTTCGCTTCCGTCGATAAAAATTTTTGTTTTCATCCGCTTCACCTCTTCATCTCAATATACCCGTCCGGTAATAAAGTAAATAATACTATTTCCCTTCTAAAATCTCAACTGTTTTGTTTTTTAACTTCATTTTCGCATAAGTATACATCTTATTTGCATAATATTCAACCATTTTTTTATTTTATTCATTTTTTCATAGATTGTATGTGTTTTTATACATAAATTCACTCTTGCATTTCAGAAAATAATGTTGTATATTGTTTGCATAGCAATTTCGTCCATGATTTCATGGAAAAACATATTCATTCACATTTTAATAATATTTGGAGGCAATAATAATGAAAGAAAAGGTTATCCTGGCTTACTCCGGCGGACTCGATACTACCGCCATCATTCCTTGGTTAAAGGAAAATTTCGATTATGAAGTTATCTGTGTATGCGTTGACTGCGGTCAGGGCGAGGAATTGGACGGTCTGGAGGAAAGAGCAAAGTTCTGCGGCGCTGAAAAATTATACATCGAAGATGTTACCGACGAATTCTGTGACGAGTACATCGTTCCCTGCGTTCAGGCTCATGCTGTTTATGAGAATAAATATCTCCTCGGCACATCCATGGCAAGGCCGGTCATTGCAAAGAGGCTGGTAGAAATTGCACGCAAGGAAGGCGCTACCGCTATCTGTCACGGCGCTACCGGCAAGGGCAACGATCAGATTCGTTTCGAGCTTGGAATCAAGGCTCTCGCTCCCGACCTGAAAATTATTGCCGCCTGGAGAAACGATAAATGGACTATGGATTCCCGCGAATCCGAAATCGAATACTGCAAAGCACACGGTATCGACCTTCCCTTCTCTGCTGATTCCTCTTACAGCCGTGACCGTAATTTGTGGCATATCAGCCATGAAGGTCTGGAACTGGAAGATCCCGCTAACGAGCCGAACTTCGAGCACCTTCTCGTGCTTGGCACTACTCCGGAAAAGGCTCCCGATGAAGGCGAATACGTAACTATGACCTTCGAAAAAGGTATCCCCGTTTCCGTAAACGGCAGGAAGATGAAGGTGTCGGACATTATCCGTGAACTCAACGCTCTGGGCGGAAAGCACGGTATCGGCATTATTGATATCGTTGAAAACCGCGTAGTAGGCATGAAATCCCGCGGCGTGTATGAGACACCCGGCGGCACCATTCTCTACGAAGCACACCAGCAGCTGGAGGAGCTCATCCTCGACCGCGATACCTATGCGTTGAAAGCGGACATGGGCAATAAACTGGCTCAAATCGTTTACGAAGGAAAATGGTTCACCCCTCTTCGCGAAGCGGTACAGGCTTTTATTGAATCCACGCAGCAGTATGTAACCGGAGAAGTAAAGCTGAAGCTTTACAAAGGCAATATTTCCAAGGCCGGCACAACTTCCCCTTACTCTCTTTACAATGAAAGCATCGCGTCCTTTACTACCGGCGATTTATATGACCATCACGATGCGGAGGGCTTCATTAACTTATTCGGCCTCTCCTGCAAAGTACGCGCGATGAAGTTGCAGGAAGCAAACAAAAGCAACTAGACCGGTCTGTAATCACCGATAGACGATTGCAGAAAGGAGCTTCGCTCATGGACGTCATAACCGTATTACTCGTATATTTTGCAGCCGTGAACATCACAGGCTTATGCCTTATGGGGCTGGACAAATATAAGGCTAAGAAGCAGGCATGGAGAATCCCTGAATCTACCCTTTTTATTATGGCAATTATCGGCGGAAGCATCGGCTGTATACTGGGCATGTATGCTTTCCGCCATAAAACAAGGCACTGGTATTTCGTCTACGGTATGCCTGCGATCCTGCTTTTGCAGATAGCCCTCATTCTGGCGATTCTATATTCTCCGGTTCAAATCAAGATTATGTAAGTAGGAGGTCTTATCATGCAAACCGAAAGTTTTGCACTTCATATAGCGATCTGCGACGACAACGCAGGCGACCGCAAGCAAATGGAAAGGTTATTACAACGAGAATCCGATAAACGGGCAAAGGAAGCAAGTGTCCTCTACGTGGATTCCTACGGCAGCATTTCCGCAATTATGCGTTCTCCGATGATTTACGACGCTTTTTATATCGATATGGTTTCCGGAGAAATGAACGGTGCGGCTCTGGCACTTAAGCTTCGCGAGGCGGGTGTAACCTCACCTATCGTGTTGTGTGTCTCTTCCGTCGATTATCGGGAACTATTTTGCACTTACTCCGAACCGGAAAGGCGCAATATCTTTTTTCTGGACAAACCGATTAAAAAAGAGGAATTATCTGCTTCTCTCGATCAAATAGCTTCACTGAAAAATCAAATCGTGCCTACCATAGAGCTGCGGGGTGAAACGGTCACCCGCTACGTAGAGGAGGACGATATCGTCTACGCAAAGGCGGAGGGTATCTATATCCACGTCTATCTCAAAGACGGAAGTAACATAAGCATTCTCAGCACCATTACGAATTTCTATTCCCAGCTGTCCGCTTATTCTCACTATGCCGCTGTTTCCCGTTCATATATGGTGAATGTGACCTATTTAAAAAAGATAACCTTAACCAAGCTCACGCTTATGGATGGAACGGTAATCCGCATTACCCCCGCCTATTCCATGGACTTAAAAAAGGCTCTCCGGCAATCCGCCGAAGAGCTGTAATCAAGTTATCATTCGGCCTATAGGCTTCATAATAACAAATATTCATTCTGTGTAAATTCTCGCCTCATCAAATAGTGACGATGATGCCTCCGTCATTGGCATACATGCTGCTGATACCTGCAGTGCCCATTATCAAAACATCCTTTACACGTATCTTATCCAATATCATGCTCTTTATCAGCTCCGCTCTGTCAGGACAGTTGCAGTGCGTGATCATGAGTACCTTTTCTTCGGATTTCACCACTTCTTTCGCCAGAGTCTCCGCCAGCTTGGTAAGTGCTTTTTTAATGCCGATCGCCTGGCCCTTTTGAACAATTGCTCCTTCTATTGCCCCCATAACGGGCTTTATGCTTAAGGTCGAAGCCACCAGCGCCTTTACGCCTGTAAGGCGTCCATTTTTTCTAAGTGTCTCCAGATTATCGAGAACAAAATAAGTACGCATTGCATCCCTGAACACATCCAGCTCTTTCACAATCTCCCCGAAGGAAAGGCCTGCTTCCTCTAATTCCATGGCTTTCAGCGCGATATGTGTCTCTCCGCAGCTTGCAGACTCGGAGTCACATACATAAATATTCTTGTCTCCGTATTTTTCATGATATAAATTCTTGCCCAGCACTGCACTGTTATAGCTTCCGCTGAGCTTTGAGGAAAGGGTAACTACGAAAACATCCTGTGCCTCGCAATGATATGCCTCGCGGTATCTTTCCGGAGAAGGACAGGAAGATTTAGGGCAACCGGAATATGCCGCAACTTTTTCCAAGAATTCCTTCTGATTGAAAGTCTCATCATCCATGACCTGATAGTCTCCTACCTCTAGTCCGAGAGGGACAATTTCGAATCTCGCATCCTTTTTGTATTCTTCCGGCAGTTCACAACAACTGTCCACAACGATTTTATAGCTCATATCAATGACCATGCCTTTCTTCGCGCCCCGCACACTTGGCGGGCATATATTTGTAAACCAAATCACTATGCAGCATACTAATTACTATTCCACGTAGTATTGATTACTACTTATAATAACACGCCCACCATTTTCTTGTAAAGATACTTTCTGCTTTTTTTATAATTCTATAGATTAACTTTTTACTTTCCACTATAATAGCAGTAATACTATTACTATAATGCTATTGCTATAGCTTGTAAACACAAAAACATTTTCATAAAAAGAGGTAAAATATGAAAGCCTATCGAATAAACGATCTGAAAAATTTTATGAATAAGCTCTTGCTCTCGGAAAGCTTCGATTATTTTCTTTTAGAAGAGGGCACCATTGTTACCTATAACACGTTCCGCATCGATGGACGTATCCAGAAGGATTTCTATACAAAAGAAGAGCAGGAGGATTTCTCCCTCTGCCCTTACGATTTCTCTCTATGGAAGGATATGCGCCCCATATGCTTCCAACTCATAAAGGGAAAGCGCACTCCCTTAAGCTTTAAATTCGTGCTCCATCTTTTGCCCGGACATATGAAGAAAATAATGTCGGACACGGTTATCGAAGGTGGAGAGCAGCAGCTTAAGGCATTTACCCTTACAATAAAGTACGACGGAAACACGGCAGCTTTGATGACGGGGATCTCCACGAATACCTTCGTTATGGATAAAACGCCGGAGCTGCTTTGGGATCAGGCTTTTCAAAAGTTCATGGAAAAAAACCAGCTTCTATGGGAAGAAATTTAATTTATTTCTTCATCTTCGGATTGAATATGAGGCTCGCAAGATAGCCGAATATCAAGGCAGCGCTCGTTCCCACTGCTCCCGCCTTAAATCCTCCCTGGAATATGCCGATGAAGCCGGCACTGTCCACCGCTTCCTTCACTCCTTTCATCAGCACGTTACCGAATCCTAAAAGGGGTACCGAAGCTCCCGCTCCCGCATATTCCTGAAAGGGTTCATATATTCCAAACACACTGATGACCGCTCCCAAGCATACGAGAAGCACCATAATGCGGCCCGGCATCATCTTTGTCTTTTCCATCAATATCTGTACCAAAGCGCATATGAGTCCGCCTACCCAAAAAGCATTGATATAATCCATAAAATAACCATACCTTTCTTTACAGCCCGAATGTCCTATGCGGACATAGGCTTTTATTAAACGCAGAAAAGTCCGTATCACACACCTTTTCTGATTTATGGATTATTATGTACAATTCATTTATATTTTATTTGAATAAATTACGATTTTTAAGACATTTTACCGAATAGCCTCCTTCATACTTTTTACATAGTCATAAACAGGCTGGCCTGCTTCCCCACCGTATTTTGCAATAATCTTCACTATCGCGCTGCCTACGATAACTCCGTCCGCAATGTCCGCTATTTTTCCCGCCTGTTCCGGAGTGCTGACACCGAAGCCTACTGCCGCAGGCGTATTCGATGCCTCTCTTACCGCGGATAAAATAGCGCTTAAGTCCGTCTTTATTTCGCTTCGCATCCCGGTAACTCCCATAGAAGACACTATATAAATAAAGCCTTTCGCATCCCCTGCTATCATTTTTATCCTTTCCTCCGAAGTCGGTGCAATAAGGGAAATGATATCTACGCCGTATTCTCCGGCTGCTTTTAGGAGTTCACCTTTTTCTTCGTAGGGCATATCCGGGATAATCAGACCATTCACCCCTGCTTCCTCACATTTTGCACAGAACTTTTCATATCCGTATTTGTATACAGGATTCAGATAAGTCAAAAACACCAAGGGTACATTTGTTTTTTTCCGTACATTCTTCGCCAGTTCAAATATCTTATCGGTAGTCGTCCCTGCGGCCAGCGCCCGGATATTGGCTTCCTGGATTACAGGTCCTTCCGCTATTGGGTCGGAAAACGGGATTCCGATTTCGATCAAATCACATCCGGCTTCCACCATTTTCATAATAAATTCTTCACTTTTCTCGATAGAAGGATCACCGCCGGTCAAAAAACCTATGAAAGCTTTCCCGTGGTCAAAAGCGTCTTGTATGCTAATATTATTCATGGATATTTACCCCCTTATATCTGGCGATTGCCGCCACATCCTTATCACCTCTGCCGGAAAGACAAACAATAATTATATCGTCCTTCTTCATTTCGGGCGCTATCTTCCTCACATGAGCAACCGCATGGGCGCTCTCAATTGCACAAATGATGCCCTCCGTCCTCGCCAGGTACTCAAACGCATCTACCGCCTCGTCATCCGTAACCGGAACGTACTGCGCCCGTTTGCTGTCGTGCAGATTGGCATGCTCCGGCCCTATTCCCGGATAATCCAAGCCTGCAGATATGGAATAAACCGGCGCAATCTGTCCGTATTCGTCTTGACAGAAATAAGACTTCATTCCGTGGAATACGCCGGGGGTTCCCTTGGCAATAGTGGCCGCGTGCTTCTGCGTATTCAACCCATGTCCCGCCGCCTCACAGCCTATCAGGGCCACCTCCTTATCCCCGATAAAATTATAAAACATTCCCATGGCGTTGCTCCCGCCGCCTACACAGGCAACCACAGCGTCAGGAAGCTTTCCCTCGTATTCGAGAATCTGCGCTCTCGCTTCCTTGCTGATCACGCTCTGGAAATCCCTGACAATGGCGGGAAAGGGATGGGGGCCCATAACGGATCCCAATACGTAGTGGGTGTCGTGCACTCTGTTAGTCCATTCCCGCATCGTCTCATTTACCGCATCCTTTAACGTCATCGTGCCGCTTGTTACCGGATGGACCTTCGCTCCCAGAAGCTCCATGCGGTATACGTTAAGTGCCTGTCTGTCCGTATCCTCTTTCCCCATGAAAATCTCACACTCCATGCCTAAGAGCGCCGCTGCCGTAGCTGTGGCCACTCCGTGCTGCCCCGCTCCGGTTTCCGCGATGACTCTCATCTTTCCCATCTTTTTGGCAAGAAGCACCTGACCTAATACATTATTGATCTTGTGGGAGCCGGTATGATTCAAATCCTCTCTCTTTAAATAAATCTTAGCCCCTCCCAAATCCTGCGTCATTTGTTTGGCATAATACAAAAGGGAAGGCCGGCCTGCATAATTCTTAAGCAGATCGTCCAGTTCCTTATTAAAGTCAGGATCATTTTTATAAAACTCGTAGCTTTCCTCTAACCTAATCACTTCATTCATAAGCGTCTCCGGTATATACTGTCCGCCGTGCACGCCAAATCTTCCCTTAGACATCTCTGATTCTCCTTATAATTTCCAATATTTTATCTCTATTCTTTACGCCATCCTTCTCCACGCCGCTGCTTATGTCCACCGCATAGGGCTTTGCATATGAGACAGCTTCCCCTATATTCTCTGCATGCAATCCTCCCGCGAGAAAATACGGAAGCGGTGTCTTCGGAATCCGGTTCCAGTCAAAGGCAACCCCGGTACCTCCATAGCCTCCCCCCGTCGTGCCGCTGTCAAATAAAAAGTAATCCGCACCTGAATTTGCATACTCTTCATAAAGAGCCGATGGATACTCTTCTTCTCCGATACGTACCGCCTTGATGACAGGACCGATTATCCGCCGTTTTATTTCTTCCACATAGGTAGGCGGTTCCTGCCCGTGGAGCTGTACTATGTCGATAGTACCATTCTGCATAAGCCTGATTATCTGCTCTGTGGGTGCATTCACAAATACGCCTACGGCGGATACCCCGCTCTTTACTCTGGACTTAAGGTGTGCCGCCCCGGTTTCGTCTATCTGCCTCCTGCTGTCTGCAAATACGAAGCCGATGTACTCCGGACCGGCCTCATTCACATAATCGATATCGCATTCTCTCGTAAGTCCGCATATCTTTATTTTCGGTTTCACAGTTCTTCTCCTCGCAAGATGGAAAGCTGCCTTTTCTTATCGGAGCTTCGCATAAAAGTTTCTCCGATCAGAACGGCATCCGTCTTATTCTGCTTAAGTATTGCCACATCCTGCGCTGTCCTGATTCCGCTCTCCGATACGAAGACGATTTCTTCCGGGACAAGCTTTCGCAGACGGCTGCTGGTTGTTATGTCAACCTTAAAGGTTTTCAGATTCCGGTTATTTACTCCTATGATTCCGGCTTCCGCCCTAAGTGCCGCTTCTACTTCATACTCCGTATGTGCCTCAACAAGGGCGGATAATCCGACACTATGAGCGATTTCCAAATATTCTTTTAACCGCTTCTCCCCGAGAAGCGTACAGATCAACAGAATGGCGGAGGCGCCAAGCAGCTTCGCTTCGAAGATCTGATACTCATCCACTGTGAAGTCTTTTCTAAGCACCGGTATCCTCACCGCCGACGCTATCTGCTCCAGATAGCTGTCGCTGCCAAGGAAATAAAAGGGCTCTGTCAGCACGGAAATCGCCGCGGCTCCCGCCTCTTCATATTCCTTCGCAATATCCAGATAGGGGAATTCCTCCGCAATAATGCCCTTCGACGGAGAAGCCTTCTTCACCTCACAGATAAAGGACATCCCTTCTGCGGCCAGCGCCCTCCTAAAAGGAAAATCTCCGCTCTTTTCCATGGCAGGGGCCATTGCCTCCGCATCTCTTCGCAATGAATAAAGGTCTCTCCTCTTTTTCAGTTCCTCCACCCTCACACGGGTTTTTGCTGCAATTTCATCTAATATCATGATAATAACTCCTTTTTCTTAAGAATTGGATAAAGATACGAAACGCTCCAATTGCTTAAGTGCACTTCCATTATCTATCGTTTCCTGTACTTTATAAACCGCTTCCTGCAAAGTAAGAGAGGAATCCGCCACATAAAGCGCTGCTGCCGAATTAAGCACAACGGCATCTCTTTTGGGCCCTTTTTCGCCTTTTAGAATTGAAAGAGTAATCTGCGCATTTTCTTCGGGAGTCCCGCCCAGCAAATCTTCTTTCTTACATCTCTCCATGCCAAACTGCTCCGGCTCCAGCGTATATTTCCTGAACTCGTTATTTCTCACTTCGCATACGGTGGTGGCAGAGCTCATAGAAATCTCATCAAGTCCGTCCTGACCGAATACTACCATTGCATTTTTGACCCCCAGATTGGCAAGCACCTTCGCCATGGGCTCCACCAGCTCCTCATCGTATACTCCAAGAAGCTGCATATTGGCTCCCGCCGGATTGGAAAGAGGTCCGAGAATATTGAACACTGTGCGGATTCCAAGCTCTTTTCTCACCGGAGCCACATATTTCATGGCTATATGATAGTTCTGTGCGAACAGGAAGCAGATTCCTATTTTTTCCAAAAGCTCCTTGCTCTTTTCCGGCGAAATATTGATGTTCACACCAAGCGCCTCCAATACGTCGGCCGCTCCGCATTTGCTGCTGGCTGCACGGTTACCATGCTTAGCAACAGGAATTCCCATAGCCGATACGACGATTGCCGAGGTGGTGGATATATTGAAGGAATTGGATTTATCTCCTCCTGTACCTACGATTTCCAATACTTCCATGTCATGAAGCAAGCGGATGCAGTGCTTTCTCATGCCTGCTGCCGAGGCGGTAATTTCCTCGATGTTCTCTCCCTTTAATGACAGTGATGTCAGATATGCTGACATCTGAATCTGAGAAGCGCTGCCGCTCATAATCTCATCCATTACCGTTTCCGCTTCCTGATAACTTAAATCCTGTTTAGTTACTACCTTCTGAATCGCTTCCTTTATCATTTCCTTATCTCCCTTCCTGTTTTTATGCTGTTAAAAAATTACGGAGTATGGCTTCTCCATCCGGCGTAAGGATAGATTCAGGATGGAACTGCACGCCGTATACCTCGAAATCTCTGTGCTTCACTCCCATAATTTCTCCGTCCCCGGTCTTTGCCGTTATGAGAAGTTCCTCCGGCATGGTTTCTTCTACGGCAGCGAGGGAATGGTACCTCGCCGCTTTGATCGTCTCGGGCAGCCCCTTAAAAAGCTTGCAATCCCCCTCTATCGATATCTCAGACTGCTTCCCATGCATAAGCTCCTTCGCATAGGATACCTGTGCACCATAAGCTTCGCATATCGCCTGATGTCCGAGGCATACGCCGAGTATCGGAATCGTTCCTGCAAAATGTTTAAGCGCTTCCTCGCAAATTCCCGCATCTGCCGGTCTGCCCGGGCCGGGTGATAAAACAATATGGCTGATATCCAGCTCCTCTATTTCGGGAATCGTCAATTCATCGTTGCGAATCACCTTGATTCCCGGGTCTATAGAACCGATAAGCTGATACAGATTGTAAGAAAAGCTGTCGTAATTGTCGATTAGCAGTATCATCTTAAATTCCTCCTTCCGCCGTCTGCAAGGCGCTCATTACCGCCTTTGCTTTGTTGATGCACTCCTGGTATTCCTTCTCCGGCACGCTGTCCGCTACGATTCCTGCTCCTGAACGGATGAATACCTTCCCATTTTTCTTAAAGGCGATCCTTATTGCAATGCAGGTGTCCATATTTCCTGTGAAATCGATATATCCTATAGCTCCGCCGTAGATTCCTCTCTTGTTATTCTCTAACTCATTGATAATCTCACAGGCCCTGATCTTAGGCGCTCCTGAAAGAGTTCCTGCGGGAAGCACCGCACCTATCGCATCTAAAGACGTCTTATCCTGTCTGATTTCTCCCTTTACCGTAGAACCGATGTGCATAACATGAGAGAATTTCTCGATGGACATATATTCCTCAACCTGCACGGAACCGAAGCGGCTGATCTTACCGATATCGTTTCTGCCAAGATCTACCAGCATATTGTGTTCGGCAAGTTCCTTGGGATCCGCAAGCAGTTCCTTTTCCAACCTCTCATCCTCTTCCTCCGTCTTGCCTCTGGACCTCGTTCCGGCTAGCGGGAAAGTGTACAGGCCGCCGTTCTCCAGCTTTACCAAGGTCTCCGGCGATGCTCCTGCTATCTCGATATCATCACTGCTGAAATAGAACATATAGGGAGAGGGATTGGTCGTCCGAAGCACTCTGTAAGTATCGAAGAGGCTTCCTTCCACATCCGCTTCCAAGCGGTTGGACAACACCACCTGAAAGATATCTCCTTCTTTGATGTAATTCTTCGCTTTTTCTACCATCCTGCAGTATTCCTTCTCCTTAAAGAGCGGACGGAACTCCGACTTGATGCGAAGGGGCTGTATCTGTGCCGGCGTGCCCTTAGTGATGAGCGCCTCCATGTCGTTAAGCTCCCGTATCGCTTTCTTATAATTTTCCACAGGGGAATCTGTCTTCATATTGACGATCAGGAACACTTTCTGCTTCAGGTTATCGAAGGCGATCACTTTATCGAAAAGCATAAGATCCACGTCCTTGAAGTTTTCCTCGTCTCTGGCATCGAGATTCAAGGAGGGTTCACTGTATTTTATATAATCGTAGGAGAAATATCCCACAAGTCCTCCTGTAAAGGTTGGAAGCTCTTTGATCCTCGGGCACTTATTCTCCTCGATGATCTGCCTGATATACCGGGCGGGATTCGCGTCCTTTATAACTAACTCTGTACCTGTGCTGATCCGTACTGTCTTATCCGTGCAGGTTATTTCCAGCTTGGGGTCATAGCCCAAGAATGTATACCTTCCCCATTTGTCCGTATCCTCAAGGCTTTCTAACATGTAACAGTGACAGCTTACCGATTTCAATATCCTGAGCACCTCTATGGGAGTACAGAAATCGGAATAAATGACACGGCTGATCGGGACCGTCTTGTAGGCTTTTGCAAAAGCCTTAACTTCTTCCAGGGTTGGTGTGTACATATTTGGTTCCTCCTTTTACTTTTAAGATCAATTGGCTGATGTATCAATAACTATGTTTTAATTGCCATATTTCAATACATTTATCTATATTTCATAAGCAGATTCAAGAGGCAAAGCCTCTTGAATTCGCGTTGCTCGTCAGATAGTAATAAAAACAGCCCGAAATGCAAGCATTTTGGGCTGTTTTTATTACTATCTGACTCTGCTTATACGCGCAAAATCCGCCCATGACAATATTTTGGTATTGTCAAGGACGGATCAGAATGTCTATCCGCGGTGCCACCTTGATTCAGGAGAGGCATCTATTCGAAAAATCAAATGTATGCTGAAATCTCCTGCTCTTTAAGGAATACTATCATATTCCCAGCAACTAACGTGTGCTTTACGTCGCTGAATACTCGGCTGTATTGCTGTTAGCCTTTGACTGCGCCCTCCGTGGTCCATTTAACAAACTGCTTTCTGCCGGTTCTCAGCAATCCCGGCTCTCTGTAAGAGCAACATCTGTTTTTATCTCCACTTCAACGGTTTTCATGGATTTATTTAATTTTCTGTATTCTATCACTGAATTTTGCTTATGTCAATACAGTAATTTATAATTTTTCTTCCCATAGTGTAGGATTACAATACATATGTTACAAAACTAAATAATAAAAAGCGAGAATACCTTTTTGTGTTATATTTAAGTCACCACAACAAAAACCTACACAAAGGAGCGTATTCTCGCATGGCTAGTATAACACAGGATATGAGGTATCGTCTATCTCTCATTCATTACGCGGATAAGTATGGTGTCTCCAAGGCCGCTGTCAGATATAAGACCAACAGACAGTATATTTATCGTTGGAAACGTCGTTTTGATGGTTCTATCGAATCCCTTAGGGACCGTTCCAGAAAACCTCACCATCACCCCAACCAGCATACCGATGCCGAAAGGAAGCTCATTTCGGATATGCGCAGACGCAATCCAGATGCCGGACTGGTCGTCCTTTGGGTCAAGCTCATGCAGCGGGGATACTCCCGCTCCATCCCCGGACTCTATCGCTTCCTGAGAAAACAGGGCATTCTGGCACGAAGACCTCCAAATCCCAAGTACATCCCTAAGCCTTACGAAGCCATGAGCTATCCCGGACAGCGCATCCAGATCGACGTCAAATTTGTCCCTTCTGTCTGCCTGACAGGTGATGCCAAAGGGAAGCGTTTTTATCAATACACAGCCATCGATGAATTCTCCCGATGGCGTTTCGTGGAAGCCTTTGAAGAACACAGTTCTTATTCTTCCTCACAGTTTTTGGAGCACCTGATCAAAGCATTTCCCTTACCCATCGAGTGTGTGCAGACCGATAATGGGCAGGAATTCACCAAGCGGTTTGCTTCTTATGGTGGTTGCGATAAACCGACTCTTTTTCAGGTAAGGCTACAGCAGCATGGCATCCGTCATAAGTTGATCCGTCCCTTCACTCCAAGACATAATGGGAAGGTAGAGCGCAGCCACAGAAAAGACAATGAACGCTTTTATGCCACCCATCGATTCTACTCATTGGAGGACTTTGGCAGACAGTTAAAGATCTATAACACAAGGGATTATAACCGCTTTCCCATGAGGCCCCTTGGATGGAAATCTCCCGCAGAGATATTAAAGAATTATTTACGGTCACTGTAACATATGTTTGACAAACCTACAGTAATTTATAATTTTTCTTCCCATAGTCCATGGCGGCTGCATCCGAAATATAATGTGCCTCCGCTTCTGAGCTTGGGAAAGCGCACTTCTCCGCTTTGCTCAGGGTATAGCCTTATGAGCAGTACCTTGTCCAAGGTAACAAAAGCAATGAAATTAAGGAAATGCTCCTTGCTCATTTCGTGTGAGAAAGTGATATAGTAATCTTCCTCCACAGTCTCCACTTTCAGACTATGTTCTCCCTGTGATTTTTGAGGAACCAGAGCAGGCAGCTTTCGTCCGCAGCAGGATATCTGGGCCTCCCCGGTGCATGTTATAATATTTCCGCAGGTAGGGCACACATGAAATTTGATTTTCTTCATATTTCCGGCCTCCACACTGTTGGGCTCCAGATCCCCCGACAGAATTTTTTCAATATTTACTCCGAGGATTCCCGATAGATCCTGCAATAAAGACACATCGGGGCAGCCCATCCCGCGTTCCCATTTTGAAATGGCCTTGTCGCTGATGTTCATGGCATCCGCCAGCTGTTTTTGTGTCATTCCTTTTTCTCTCCGCAAATCGTAAATCAATTTGCCCACTTTACTGCAATCCATGAGAATACCTCCTAGTGTTTCCTTTTTCGTCTCAAACCGCCTCTTTATATATCCCGCCTTCTTTAGGGCTTTTCTCCGGAAGCTGCACTAAGATTACCGCAGAAAAAACGAGGGCACAGCCGAACAGCTCCTTTTGAGACAACGCTTGTCCCAGGATAAGCCATCCGCCTAACAGCGATACCGAAGACTCCAGGCTCAGTATAAGGGAAGCCACGGAGGGCTCCACATTCTTCTGCGCTATAACCTGCAAGGTATACGCTACTCCGCAAGACACGACCCCCGCATATAAAAGCGGCCATATCCCCGCAAGAAGCTGATTCCATACGGGCTGTTCCAGAATGAGTCCCGTAACGGTGCAAATCGTGCCTGCCACAAAAAATTGAATACAGGACAATATTACTCCGTCCATCTTGGGAGCAAAATAATCGATCAGCAAAATATGCACAGAAAACAGGATTGAGCATACAAGAATAAATAAATCCCCTCTTCCAAGAGAAAAGTTCTCGCCCACACAGAGCATATAAAGTCCGCATACTGCAACCGCTGCGGCTATCCAAACCCTCCCCCGCACCTTTTTATGCAGGAACAAGCCCAGAACCGGCACGATAACAATATATAAAGTGGAGATAAATCCAGCCTTCCCAACTGTGGTATATTTAATTCCTATCTGCTGGAACACAGAAGCTGCACAGAGTGCCAGTCCGCAGCATATGCCTCCCTTCAGCGCAAAGGAAAAGGGCAGCTTTCGTCTATCCTTCCCGCCCTTTCCACGCCGCATAAATATTACAGGCAAAAGTACGATTCCTCCTAAGAAAAACCGTGTGCCGTTAAAAATCAAGGGGCCCATATAATTCATACCAAGGCTTTGCGCCACAAAAGCAAAGCCCCAGATGCAGGCCGCCAAAAACAAAAGCAAGCTGCTTGTGAGTGCTGTTTTTTTCATTTTGTTAATTTATACCTTTCCCATAACCTGTAAATTTTGGACCGTTGCCACTTAATTCTTTAAGGCACTTTCGATTTCCGCCGCTATATCTTTTATCATCTTATCCTCACAGTCGATTATGATATCCGCATAGCGCCGGTAAAGGGGAATTCTCTCCTCGTACAAATCCTCTAACGTCTGTCCCTTACGCACGGTAACGCCTCTTTCGCTCAAATCGCCCAGTCTGTGGGCTATCGATTCGCAGGAAAGCTCCAGATATATTATCGTCCCTATGCTTTTGAAATGTACCATGGCCTCCTTACCGTAAACGGCGCTTCCTCCCGTAGCAATGACCGTTTTCTCCATATCGAGAGATTCATTTATCTCATTTTCCACCTGTATAAATCCATCGATTCCTTTTTCCTCTATGATTTGGTGCAGAAGCCTTCCCGTCCTCTCCTGAATGACCAGATCAGAATCTACAAAACGGTATCCCAGACGCTTGGCGAGTACCACACCTATGGTACTCTTGCCCGCGCCCGGCATACCGGTCAAAATAATATTATTCATCCTGCAACCCCATATGCCTTTCAGCTTTGTCAGCCAAGATATACGATAACCTCCACCTCACAGAGAACATTCTTCGGAAGCTGTTTTACCGCTACGCAGCTGCGTGCCGGCTTCCCGGTAAAATATTTTTCATATACTCCGTTAAAAGCTGCAAAATCCGCCATATCAGCCAAGAAGCACGTTGTCTTTACTACCTTCGTATAATCGGTATCAGCCTCCGTAAGTATGGCTCCTACATTTTTCATTACCTGCTCCGCTTGCTCTATAATGTCGCTTCCTTTAATATCGCCCGTAGCCGGATCTATGGGAATCTGTCCGGATGCAAACAACATATCTCCTGCTATGATTCCTTGAGAATACGGTCCAATCGCCGCCGGTGCCTTATTTGTAGATACTTTTTTTAACATATGCTTTCCTCCTGAATTGATTACGCTTTATTATCTTCGTCGAACTGTGCCATCACATAAAAACCTCTGTCGTTCTCGATAACCCGCATTACCACACCCTGCCTTGCAAACATCCGCTGATTAAATGGATAGTTGCCCGACATGGCGAGCGACGGATCGATGGTGTAGTAATAGTTGCTGGGAAGAACTCCTTCAGTCACTGTAACAGAATCACCTTCCCGCAGCAGCCCCTGACGCTCCATCTTAAATTCCATTTCCCGCATAGGAACCTCCCCTTTCCGTAAGCCGTATTCTTGTTAAACTCGGCTATCGTGATTAATTGTACGTTACTGTTCACTCCGTGAACAGTAACAATTGTACTAGCCTTTTACAGTTTTTTCAACTGGTTTGTTGTGAATCGTAGTATTTCCGTGTACAATATATGATAGAATTATATTTGATATGTCATATCGGTTATCCGGTGCCGTTATATTAACATGTATGCCGGAACAGAGAAAGGCGGCTCGCTATGCTTAACACGAACGAGATATTGTTATTCAAAAAACATCTGACATTTTGGGATAAATTAACGGATAAGCAAAAGGACAAAATCATAAAGAACACCTCCGTTGTCCGTTATCAGAAAGACAGCTCCATACATACCGCAGACCTTGACTGCGTCGGTCTATTACTTCCGAAGACCGGTACGCTCAGAGTGTATATCCTCTCAGAAGAAGGGAGGGAAGTTACTCTATACCGCATCCGTTCCGGCAGTGTCTGCATTCTTTCCGCGGCCTGTGTCCTGCAAAGCATTACTTTCGACGTATCTATAGATGCCGTAACGGACTGCGAGCTTCTTCAGCTGGATTCTGCGGTCTTTTTGTCGATAATGCAGGAAAATATTTATATGGAAGCCTTCGCTTACAAGAAGGCGACAGAACGTTTCTCCGACGCCATGTGGGCGATGCAGCAAATATTATTTATGAGCTTCGATAGGAGGCTGGCCCTTTTTCTGCTGGATGAAACATCCAAGACGGGTTCCCAAAGTCTTAGAATGACCCACGAAGAAATCGCAAAATACATGGGAAGCGCAAGAGAAGTGGTCAGCCGGATGCTGAAATACTTCTCATCCGAAGGACTCGTGCGGCTTTCCCGCGGGGAGATCCTTATCACTGACCATAAAAAACTGACGACTCTCGTCTGATATTCTATTTTAAAATTACAGCATTTTCAGGATTTCAGCCTTGGATTTCGCTCCGATCGAGGTATTCACCGCATTGCCTCCCTTGAATACCATGAGCGTAGGAATGGTCATCACGCGGAAACGCGCGGCTAACTCCTGTTCCTCATCTACATTTACCTTGCATACCTTCACGTCGGTAAGCTCCTGCGCCAATTCCTCCACAATAGGAAGCACCATACGGCAGGGCCCGCACCATGGCGCCCAGAAGTCTACCAATACGGGTTTATCAGATCCTAATACCTCTACATCAAAATTATCTTTTGTTAAATTAATCTCTTTCATTTTATACCATGCTCCTTTCAGCGTCCGGAGAATTTATGCGGGTGCGCATGCACATCTTAAGCACAAATCTCCGGTAAATCAAACTCTTGTTAAATAAATAAATTTACATTGGATTCTTCTGCATCCCCCAGATAAGATGCTACACCTGCCAGCTCTACACCGTCGATCAGCTCCTCCTTCGTAATTCCCATTACGTCCATAGACATGGTGCATGCCACCAGCTTCACTCCGTTCGCCATCGCCTGCCTCATCAGCGTTTCCAGAGAATCTACATTCTTATCCGCCATTACCTTTTTCATCATTGCGGTTCCCATTCCTGCCATATTCATCCGGGACAGCGTAAGTTTCTTCACTCCCCGCGGCATCATGGCCCCGAACATCTTCTCGATAAAGGACTTTTTCACACTTTGTTTTTCCGGCCTGCGAAGGGCGTTCAAGCCCCAGAAGGTGAAAAACATCGTAACCGGACGTCCCATTGCGGCTGCCCCGTTGGCGATGATAAAGGAGGCAAGCACCTTATCCAGATCACCGCTGAACACTACCATCGTTTTTCCCTGTACTTTATCGCTCCCGCACTGTTCTTCTTTTATCCGGCATTCCCCGGTTCCTTTTTTAATGAACACGACGTTTCCTTTTTCCCCAGGCGTTTTGGATTCGTTTCTCTCGGACTTAACAAAGATATTGCCGGTCCTTCGGCACCACGACTCCACATCTTTTACAAATCCCATGTCGGTAGCGCATACCTTAAGGATTTCTCCGGGCTTCATCTCACAAAGGGCTTCGTTCACCTTCATGATGGGCCCCGGACACTGCATTCCGCAGCAGTCTACGCTTTTAATTACCTTCGCGGCTATATCATCTATTCCCAAGTCATCCTCGCTTTCCTGAGCCGCCTTCAGCTCCTGCTGCCCACTGCCGCCTACACTCTCGTTTCTATCCCTGTAGTGCATGGACTTGTAGAAAGTTATTCCTCCTGAAAGCACCTTCACGTTAGCAAAACCATTCTGCATCAATATCCTCGCACCGTTATAAGCGCGGACACCGATTGCACAGTATACGATAATCAGCCTATCCCTGGAAAGCTCTTGCATACGCTTTCTAAGCTGACCTAATGGAATATGGTAAGATTCGGAGATGGAAAACACCTCACGCTCCACCGCTTCCGTCACATCTAAGATGGTAAAGTCATCTTTTTTCTCCGCCAGCATCAGATCCACCTCATCATATGAGATGAAGCTTACCAGTCCTTCTAATACGTTCTGTGCCACGAAGCCCAGCATATTTACGGGGTCCTTCGCCGAGGAATAGGGCGGTGCATATGCCAGCTCCAATTCGGCCAGATCGTATATGGTTCCATTCAGGCGCATAACCGTCGCCAGCACATCGATCCTCTTATCCGCTCCGTCCTCACCGATAATCTGTGCGCCCAGAATCTTTCCCGCTTTGTCGAAAAGCAGTTTCATAGTCAGCATAACTGCTCCGGGATAATAACCGGCATGAGATTTCTGGTCAATCAGGATAGAAAAATAATCTTTTTCCCTTATCAGCCCTTTTCCAATCAGTGTCCTCTCGTTAATACCTACCGCCGCTGCAGTCAAGTCGAATACCTTGGCAACGGAAGTCGCCTGCACTCCCTTATAAGTTCTGTCCGTCCCTGTCATCACGTCCGCCAGTACTCTCGCCTGCTTATTGGCAGGCCCCGCCAAGGGTACCATTGTTCTTTCCTTTAATGTATAGTTCTCCGTTTCTATTACGTCCCCTACCGCATAGATATCCGGCTCGGAGGTTCTCATATATTCATCGGTTATTACTCCGCCCCTGGCATTCAATGCGATTCCCGCTTCCTTCGCAAGCGCACTGTTAGGACGGATACCGATAGAAAGAATTACCATATCGGCTTCTACCAATCTTCCGCTGGTTAGATGAATTGTCGTCGAACTGCCTTTATTCCCGAAGGAGGAAACGCCGTCTCCCAGTATCAGCTCCACCCCGTTCATCTCCAGATTTTCATGAAGAAGCTGTGCCATCTCATAATCCATGGGAGCCATGACCTGACTTTGCATCTCGATGATGCTCACCTCAAGTCCTGCCGCATGGAGGTTTTCTGCCATTTCCAGACCGATGAAGCCGCCGCCGATGACAGCCGCACTTTTCGGCATATTCGCAGCTATATATTCCTTTATCCTATCCGTATCGGGAACGGTCCAAAGGGTAAAAATATTCGCTCCTTCGATTCCGGGGATAGGAGGCTTAAGCGGTGAGGAACCGGTAGCAATGATGAGAGCGTCGTAACTTTCCTCATAGCTTTCTCCCGTCTTTAAATTCTTTACCTCTATCTTTTTTTCTTCCTTATGGATCGCGGTTACCTCATTTTGCACACGTACCTCGATGTTGAATCTCTTTTTCATCTCTCCCGGCGTCTGCAGCAGAAGATTATCTCTTTCTTTTATCGTATCGCCAATATAGTAAGGGAGGCCGCAATTCGCGTAGGAGATATACTCTCCCCTTTCTAATATGACGATTTCCATATGTTCATCCATTCTTCTAAGACGTGCGGCCGCGGTAGCTCCTCCGGCAACACCGCCGATAATTACGGTTTTTGCATATTTTTTCTTTACCATATCATTTACCATATCAGTAACTATACTCCTTTCAAAACAGAATGCTGTTTTTATGAGTACATAGTAGCATAAGAAAAAACTTTCTTCCGTGACTTAATCACATTCCTGATGTGAATTATCGATTATCGGACACGCCTTAAGCGGAAATGATAATCTTCCCCTCCTGAACTTCTATCCGCACGCGATTTCCTTCGATTCCCGCCTGCTCCAGTATGCCCTTGGTAAGCTGCACTCTTCCAGCTCTATCGAGCACCGCAAACTCCTCCTGCATATTCTCTGTCTCCAGCTCGCTTACATCCAGATGTTTCATTCGTTCTAAATAACCTTGCTTCATGACACGCTCACTGCTGATTTTTCCATCGCGTATCATGACCACCCGGTCTACCTTTTTGGAAAGGCTCACATCGTGGGTAACGATAACGATGGTTACTCCCAATTCTCTGTTCAGCACACGGAACATGTCCTGAATCATCAGGGATGTTTTCTGATCCACCGCCCCCGTAGGTTCATCCGCTAACAGAAGCTTCGGCCTATTGGCGAGAGCTATGGCGATAGCCACCCTCTGCTGTTCTCCGCCCGATAATTGATGGAGCAGACTGTCCTTGCGGTGAGACATGCCTACCAGCTCCAGAAGCTCCAAAGCTCTCTCCCGTCTCTTAGCCTCGCTTCTCATCGCTTCGTTATCTTTGCAAAACTGCATCGGTACTTCCACGTTGCGGATCGCGCTCAGATAAGGGAACAGATTTCTGGAATTCTTCTGCCAGACGAAGCCTACCGTATTTCTCTTATAATCCACAAGCTGCTTTTCACTCAGACGGAATAAGTCCTTGCCGTCCACAAGAAGCTGCCCTGCGGAGGGCTTGATAAGGCCGCCCACCATATTGAGAAAGGTTGATTTACCGCTGCCGCTGTTGCCTACCACCGCCATCAGTTCGCCCTTTGCCACATTCATGTCAAGCCCCTGCAGTGCCATGACCTCTACCGTGTTCGTCTTATATATTTTTACTAATCCGTCACAAACTATCATCATTTCTTCCAACTATCACACCATCCTCTATTTCGAAAACCGCATCTCCAAGCTCCATCAGGCTGGGATCGTGGGTCGTCATAACAATCGTAACGCCCTCCTGCTCCACCAGCTCCTTAAACAGTTTTACTACCAAAAGTCCGTTATCCGTATCCAGCGCTCCGGTAGGTTCGTCCGCAAACACCACCTTGGGATTATGCGCCAGTGCCCGCGCTATCGCCACTCGCTGCTGCTCACCGCCGGAAAGCTCCTGTGGCATGTGATACATGCGTTTCACAAGCCCCACCTTCTTAAGACATTCCTCCACGCGCTCCTTCCTGTCCTTCTCATAGCCCGCAAGCCTTAAGGAAAACTCCACATTTTCATATACATTCATAACGGGGACAAGTGCCACCGCCTGAAAAATATAGCCCATATGGTATCTTCGAAGCTCTTCTCTCTGGTGCTCCGACATGGCATTCATTTCCTTCCCGTCAAAAAACGCCTTCCCTTCTGTCGGCAAATCCAACGCACTCAGAATATTGACCAGTGTAGTCTTTCCCGAGCCGGAACGTCCCTTCAATATAGCGAGCGTTCCTTCTTCTACATCTATGTCGATTCCTTTAAGGACCGTAATCTCACTGCCTCCGGCAAGAGGAAATTTTTTTGTAAGTGCCGATGTACTTATTATTTTTTTCTTTTCCTTCATCTCTTATCGCCTTTCCACTAATCTTCCCCGAGCTTTAACGCCTGTGCAATCTTCATACCAGCTACCACTTTCGCCAGTATGAGGAAGCATATAGTTAACATAACAGCAAGTACCCCGCCGATTCTTATCATATCGAGAGGAGCGCTTACCACCTCGAAGGACAGCGCATGCTTCTTTGGCAGATAAGCGATCATAAGGAGCGGAATATAGAGATAGGACGCGAAGAAGCCGACAAAGGCGCCTGTCGCTATGGCCGTCATAGATGAAAAAATCTGCTCGTGAACGAGCATGTATTTCACCTCTCCCATGGAAAGCCCCATCGCACGGTATATACCGAACATTAGCTCCCGTTTCTTGATGACCAGAATCCAATGGATTAAAAAGCCGACGGTACAAAGGATAAGTATGATGAGGAAGCTTATGGTAAGCAGACCGTTAGTCACCTGGATAGATGCGTCATTTTTGCTTCGTATCAGCTCATCTTTTGCGCCGACTATATTAGTCAATTCCATTCCTTTTTCCTCTGCCAAATCCTTTATCAGCTCAGTTCCCCTGTCCGCCTTAACCCACACCTCATAGGGAGTAGGGCCAAAAATGCTTACTACCTGACTGTAATTCGCTACAATTAAATAATTATCCGCATAGATGATACTGCCATCGGCCGTCCTTTCCTCCCGGTAGGGAGAATATCCCGGCCATATATCCACGAAGCCATAAACAGTTGCGGTAGCTAAGGCCCTCGCATTGCCCAGCTCATCGAATAGAGTATATTTGATGCTGTCTCCGATCTGTACTCCCATCTTATCGCGGAAATTAGAGGATACCAGTACGCCGTCCGCTGCCTGCGATATATCGTTCAAATAATAATACCAATGCTTATCCAGAGCGTTTTCCTTCATCCACGCAGTCTCTCCGAACTCCTTCGTATGAATCGCCATGAGCGTATTCTGCTCGAATACCTTATCGCCGTAATACATGCGCACGCCGGTATCCCTGATGACCCTGGTCATACTCTGCACCTGCCCGGACAGCTCCTCATAGCGAAGGAAATTCGGTTCTTCATAGGTTACCGGCTTTTTATTCTTCTTTGCGAAGGGCAGATTATTCTTCCACTGCTCGCTGCTTACGATATCCGCTCCCGTATCATAGCGGATCCGCTCCTCGATGCTGGTGTTCATGGTACGAGCCGTATTGGCATAAAAGATTCCCATGGCTATGGTGAGTATGAGGAAAACGGAAATAAAGTTCTGCTTTTTCCCCGTTCTTATAATCTGAAGGAAGGATACGTAAACGGCCGGCTTCCATCGCTTTCTTCCGATGCGGTACACCACCTTGATCACAAGCTTCAAAAGTCTCAGAAAAACCATCCCGCAGCCCAGCATGAAAATCCCCGAGCTCAGGAAAAGAACGGGGTCCATGCTTTCTCCCCGTATGATCTGCTGTGCCAGCGACTCCTGCTGGTTCAAAAGGCTGTACCTTATATAGAGAGAAAGAACGAGCAGTGCTACGTCCAGATAATATCTCTCCCAGAACGACTTTTCAGCCATATTTTTCTTATTCTTTATTTCCACCACACTGAGCGCCGTATATCTGAGCACCGGCAATGTCATGAACATTACCGCCGCCAGAATCGCCGCCAGTACGGAGACAGGAAGTCCTATATCCGGCGCAATGCGCATGCGCCGCCCTCCTACGAATTCCATAAACGCGTTAGCGCTTCCTAAAAGGGAGGCGAATACCCAGCCCAACAGGACGCCGAACACTGCTCCCGCTATGGCCAGGAGGAAGGACTGGGCGAAATAGATGCCAAGAATCTGTCCGTTGCCCACGCCTCTGCTCTTTAGCATGGCGATTTCATTCTGCTCCATCTCGAACACATGGGAGGATACCATGTACAGGAATACCATCAGCAGCACCAGAAGAGGTATCTGCAGTGTCCTCATGGTCGCCTTTACCTGATTCTGTGCATCCATATAGCTGCCAAGAAGCTCTCCCAGCCCCGAATTGACCGTCATCTTCACTGCAGGAGGGTTAGCCGTTATATCTGCCAGACCGGCTATGGTTTCATCCGCCTGCTTAAAGCTCATGCTCTCATAATCCAGAAGCACATCATAGATAAGGCTCATATTTACCGTATCTGCGTCCCTGCGCCCCATGATTTCGTCCAGTGCGGCCTGAGAAATGAATAGATTGTTCTCATAGCTGCCCGGGAATCTCACCCAATAACTGTCATGGCTGTCATTTTCCTTAAAAATTCCTGCAATACGGATTTTAAGTTCTTTTCCATCTTTCATCTGTGTCTTGGGAAAGGTTATCATCTCCCCTACGGAAAGATTATAACTAAAAACCATGCTCTCATTTACGATACATTCATATATACCTTCTTCATCTGCGGCCTCGGCAAAAGGCTCTCCCTTTAATATCTTTGTATGTTCCTCCATATTATCCATATAGCTGGGGATAAAAAAGTAGTCCTGCTTAGAATCATCGCTCTGATAAGAGGGAACACCTAAAAGACTGTCTGAGGTAAACAGCATAACGTTTTCTCTTTCCTTAACGGGGAGCTTGTCTTCAATTGCCGCACTTACCGTCCCGCACACCGTCTTTGCCTGAGCGACAGCGGTCTCCTCCCTATCAGTATATGCAAAGGGATAGACAGCCTCTACCAATGCCGGATATGTATTATTCTCTCCTATGTAACTATCGAACTTGTTCTGCAACAGCTTATTAAGCGCAGCTCCCTGATAGAGCACATTTCCGGCAGCGACGCTGACCAGGAGGATGATCCCCAAAAAGGTGCACATATTCAGCCATTTTTTATGTATCAATTTCTGCCATACAAATCGAATCATCGCCTTCTCCTAATTCTCCAATATAATTTCCTGCCCTGCGCGCAGCCCTTGTATAATCCAAGCCTTATTTGCATCGTTGTAGCCCATGGTCACATACTGCTTCTTCATCTGTCCCTCTTCCAGAAGCCATACGTATCTTCTGTCATTCTCGTTATAAATTGCCCGGGTATCTATGATAATCGCGTTAGGCACGCTCCAAAGTACCACATTTACACCGAAGGACTTCACGTCTTCATAGGACATCCCTTCCTCCAGCGCGATATAGGAAATCTTCGTCATCTGGGGATTGTTCTCGCTAAGCAGGCGTTTTTCGTTATACATCGTCCTCACAGCATCCTGATAGGAACTGATTACCTTACCCTTCAAATCCTCTTCGGTCTGGTATAAATCCACAGTCACCTCTCTATCCATGGGAACTACCTCTTTATCCTCGGTGTAGACCATGATATTAAGAGAAGAAGGATCTGCTATCTTGCAAAGGAGGGTATCCTTAAGGATAGAATAGCCCTCGGGTGAGGCTGTTACCTCCGTAACGATTCCCGCCCCCGGAGCTTTTACCTCGATAATGCCCGATTGCTCCCCTGCCTTGTCGATATTCCGATTTAATTTCTCGGCCTCATATTGGTAACGGGCGTCCTCCAGTTCCATGGAAAGCTTTATTTTATTTAACTCCTGCACCGTTTTCTTGTACTCGAAGGTATTCTCCGTTTTGTTTTCTATCATGGCGCTTATGCGTTTCTGCCTCTTGTCCGCTTCTTTATTATCCAACGTTCTCTGGAAATCGTAGGAGGCCTTCAATTCTTCTAATTCCTGAGCATATGCTTCTTTCATGCTTTCCCCTTCGTCTGCTGCCAGAATCGCTATCGTATCGCCCTGCGCTATCTCCATCCCGTTTTTCACCTTGAGTTCCTGCAATACGGCAGCCTCGGGTTTTACCAGGACACGCAAGGCGGCAGTCTGCTTCATATTGGTCTGATCGTATTTTTTTACGATTTCAAAGGTACTTTTCTGTGTCTTTTCAATGGTATGCTTATTGCCGGGCATGTCGCTTATCGGGTAATATATGTTTTCTCCTCCTTCAAGCCCTTCCTCTATCTCCACCGCATTGACCGTATGAATACCGGGAGTCACGCTCCGTTTAATTTTCTGTCCGTTTTCCAGTACATAGACAAAATACTCGCCGTTTTCGCTGAAAAGGGAATCGGGAGCGGTACAGATCACCTGCTTCTTCTGATTGGATAAAAGATAAACCGTTGCGTTTCTTCCAATCAGCTTTGCGATAGCTGCATCGTCCTTCGTACCGAAACGTGCTTCCAGACTTATTCCGGCATCGATTGCTATCCGCCTTTCCTGATCAGAATAAGGAAGATATTCCAGTTCATATTTTTCTCCGTCTATCTCCGCATAGATTTCCGTCGCCTTCTTTACCTTGGCATCCACTATATCTGCCGATATGTAAGCCAGCTGTTTGCCGGAGATCAAGACAACGATTTCCTCCGCATCCACGCTGCCCGCAGTGTTATCCGCTGAAAACTCTTTTACATATACAACATAGCCGCTTTCCTTTGCCTTCAGATAGGCATTGTCCGTCTTCTGGTCATAGAGACTTAGCTGTTTACGCTTTTCTTCGATGGCTATCTGCCTTAGGCCTCTTTCGTATTCCGCTTCCTCTTTATCTGCTTCCAGCGCCTTTGTCATATCCTGAATAGCCTTTTTCTCCTCTTTTGTATCCTTGCTTTCGGATATCGCCATGGAAAGCTGCATCTGCGCTACCGTCATATCCGCTTCGTCCATCCTCCGCTGACACTCGTCTTCTTTTTCAAGCCAGGCAATATCGCTCCTGAGCTGATCTCTCCGCCTTTCATCGTCCGACCTGTCCATCACGGCAAGCACCTGGCCTGCCTCTACATATTCTCCAAGACGTACCGAAATCTTCTCCACGAGGCAGGCATCGGGAAAAGCATAGCTTACGGCATAAGGCTTTACGCTCCCGGCATATGCCTCTATGTCAAATATATCTTCTCGCTGTGCGATTCTGCCGGAAAGGCTCACCTCCACCGGTTCCAAAAGCTCCGGCATCGGCACCTGCTTTCCGCACCCACCAAATGACATAGTTGTCATACCAAAAATGATACATAAAACTGCAATTTTCTTTTTATAACCCACAAGCCCCATAATTACGTCCATACCTTCCGCCATTTGAAATTCTGAAAATCCAATATTATAAAATATGGTTTTTGCTCATTCATACAGCATTACCATATCATCCTGCTCAACTCCTGTTATTATTTGCGCATAGTCTGCATTGACCGTTCCGGTCTGCACTTCTACAGGATTCGTGAAGCCGTCCTCTTCCATTTTGTATACATAGCTCTTCTCTCCTACGGTCACGATCGCATTCTTCGGCACGTATAAAACGCCCTTTACCACTCCGGTACTCCATAATACTTCTCCATATGTGCAATCCTCAGGAATCGTATAACCCTCCTGAAGTCTTACATCTACCTCAGTAACACCCTCCGACTTTTCGGCTCTGAGGATTTGAGCCGGATATTCCTCCTCATTCACCAGAAGGCTTACCTTCTGCCCCTTTTCAAAGTCATTCTCTGCCTTCGTATTACCGGAGAACTGCCGGGCTGTCGACTGCAAGGTCAGAAAAACTTGCTTTTCATCCGACAGGAAACCCTCTCCATAGCGCTCTATTCTCGCTACCGTACCATCTATATCCGCATAAATCCGATGCTTTTCCAGCTTGCTTTCCTGCTCCTTCAGCTCTCCCTGCGTTTGAAGCAAATCATTATCCAGCTGCTGAAGCTGCAATTGGTATCGGCCTATGGACTCCTGCCTCGCGTCTTCCTTCTCTTCAATGTATTCCGTTCTTTGCCTTGTCTCCTCCAAAAGCTGCTCGGTATGCTGGATATCCAAGGCGATGGTTTCCTTCTTCGCTTCCAGAGAAGTTATTTCATTCTTAATATCCTCGCTTTGAAGCTCCGCCAAAAGCTGGTCTGTACTCACACTGTCTCCTTCCTTTATGTAAACCTTATCAATGCTGATACCGGATATGCCAAAGCGAAGCCCGTGCTCCTCCGTAGTGGTCAGTTTTAGGAACAAGGTCTCCGCATTTTCCAAATCTCCGCGCTTTACATAGCCATAGCTTGCACCGCTGGCATCATAAGAAGGAATCGTTATCTGATTTTTCACCTCTTCCTCCTGCCGCAGCAGCCCGCAGCCAGTAAAAGCCAGCATAATCAGGCACGATACTCCCGTTACAAACATTCTCTTCCTATCTCTCATAATCCCACCTCATTATTTTACTTAATCGATTAAGTAAATTTGCAAAAAAATACCCATGAATTATACCTTTTATTATATAATCCATGAGTATATTATTCAATAGTTATTTTTTCGCTTCGTTATATCGTGTTACTGTTCACTCCGTTCACAGTAATTGCCCGACAAATGGACTTTTAATAAACTTTCACGGGCAATCGAATTCGGCGCAGGAGTCTTTTGGTTCGGATTCGATTGCCTTCGATATCTGATAGAAGTCCATTTGTCGGACAATTACTGTAAAGAGGGAAAACAGTAACTATATCGCCTCTATAACAACTCCATGGGCAATTCCCGGTACGGTCTGTCCTTCGTTGAAGCTCGTCTTAGACAATAGAGCTCCGGTAGGAACGAACAATACGCGCTTCCATACACCTTCTTCTATCTTTTTTAAAATATAGGCGGACAGGGTTACCGCACTGCATCCGCAGCCGCTTCCTCCCGCATGTGTATCCTGCTCCTTGGCATCGTATATCTCGATGCCGCAGTCCATATGCTGTCCGGCTATATCCATATCCTTTTCATTCAGCAAATCAAGCAGCACATGCTGACCCACTGTTCCCAAATCTCCCGTGATGATCTTATCGTAGTCCGACGGCCTTCTGCCAAAGTCCTTCAGGTTATTATAAATGGTATCGCATGCCGCCGGAGCCATGCATGCTCCCATATTCATGGAATCCTTCAGGCCGTAATCCATAATCTTCCCCGTAGTGATTCCACTGATTTTCGCCCTCGCTTTCGTCCCTTTATCTCCGCTTAACAGGAACGCTCCGCTCCCCGTTACCGTCCACGATGCCGAAAGCGGCCTTTGATTGCCATAGGCTAGGGGAAAACGGAATTCCTTTTCCGCACTGGCAAAATGACTGGAGGTCACACAGACCACATGCTCCGCAAATCCGCCGGATACCGCCATCGCTCCCATTCCAAGTGTCAGACCGCAGGTAGAGCACGCACCGTACATTCCGATTAACGGCATTTCATAGGATGCCAGTCCGAAGCTGCTGGCGATGGACTGCCCTAGCAAATCCCCTGCGAATATATATCTTATCTCTTCCTTTTTCATTCCGGCTTTACTCAGCGCTAAAGATACCGCATCCTTCTGCAAACTGCTTTCTGCCTCTTCCCACGAATCGCAGCCGAACATATCGTCCCCGCCTATCATATCGAACAGCTCCGCTAAGGGGCCCTGTCCTTCCTTTGTACCGACTATGCTGGCACTTTCCCTTATATACACTGGAGTTTTCAAATCTATGCTTTGCTTCCCCATGGAACAAACGTTTTTTTCCTGACTCATACTATACCCACGCTTTCCGGTTATTTGTTACTGTTCACTGCGTTCTCAGTAACGATTACTTTCGTTATGTATAGTATTATTTGAAAAAAAAAGAAAATTATTCGAAAATATTATTCAAAAACAGTATTATCCGGGAATGGGACTATTCCTCATCTCTTACGATTCCCTTAGACATGAGAAATTGTTTCCATTTCTCATAATATTGTGCCTTCAGGTGAATCTCATCCGTGGTGTAGTCTTCCTCCAGATTCCCATGCTCATCGCATACGGCTTCGTTGACGTCGATATAGAAAATTTTTATATTATCCGCAATTTTTTCTATCGCTTCGTTTCTCTCGTTGATATTCGTATTGTTGAAAATCGGATCCGTTTCGTTTTTCGTTCCGGTGACGCGCATGATACCTTCCACAAAGATAACCGCACCCGGCTGAAGCTCTTCGAGCCTTCCAACCACTTTCTTATATTCCTCTGTGAAGGTCTTTGTCGTACCGGTTCCCAGCTCGTTGATACCGAGCATTAGATATATCTTTCCATACTGCTTTTTCTGCAATGCCGCTTCTACTGTAATCTTATCTCCAGTCTCCTCATCCTTTACGATAGGTTCAGTAAAGACATCGTATATTGTAAGCGACGTCTTCGCAAAGAAATCACACTGTTCCTCCATACCGCCGTATTCAAACAAGCCCACTGTTCTGGAATCGCCGATAAATACCGCATCATCGAAATATTCCTCTCCCACTTGTACAAAGTCATAGGTCCTGTCAGCACTTTCCTCTCCGAGAGCAACCTCTTCCCCCGCAGCCTCGGCCGGAATCTCTTCTTCAAACAAACTTTCCGTATCCGATTGCCCTCCGGCACCCAAAGCATCTTTTCCCTGCTCCTCCTCGCTTCCGATGGGCAGGTTCAGCGCCCCCGAAACCACCTCTATCACGGAACCATACCGGAAAGGTTCCCATGGATATTCCCCTCTGCTGATTCCTTCCAACGTAAGAGCGAGAAAAGGAGTGTCTGCAAAATGATATTCATAGTCCTTGTATATGGAATTTTTTCCGACGATTCCTACCAACGTAAATAGAACACCGCTTATTACGAGGATAAGAAACAGCGGACATTTTTTTATCCACTTCATAACCTCACCCTTCCTTTAAAACTTCAAGTAAGCAAAAGGATTGTTACCCATGCTTACCGTAAAATATACGGACAGCCAGAAAACGCAGACCATTCCTGCGATGACCGCCGGATGCCTTCTGTGCTTTTCCACAAACCGGTATGCTGCCGGAATACACCAGATAACTCCTGCCATAAGATACGGAGCATACATCTTCAGATATTTGAAAATATCCGAGGAATTAACTGCAATGCCCTCTCCTCCGACAAAGGGAAACATTCGTCCTAAGTACAGTCCGAGCTGGCCGATGTCGGTTATCGCAAATAACATCCATGTAATCGGAATCAGAACGAGCACATAACATCTTCCAAGCAACGGATATTTTTGCAGCCACTTCCCGAGCCATAGCTTCTCCAGGACGATGAGTCCGAACAAAACCAATCCCCATAAAATGAAATTCAGGCCTCCCCCATGCCAAAGTCCCGTCAGCAGCCATACGATCAGAAGATTACGCACCGTCTTTTTCTTTCCTTCCCGGCTTCCGCCTAAAGGTATGTATATATAATCCCGAAAAAAGCTCCCCAGGGTCATATGCCACCGGCGCCAGAACTCGCTGATGCTCCGCGACGCATAAGGATGATCGAAGTTCTTGATGAAGGAAAAGCCAAGCATCACACAAAGTCCCGATGCCATGAGTGAATATCCCCAAAAATCAAAATACAGCTGCATGGAGTAAGAAATTGCCCCAAGCCACGCAAGAGGTGTGGATATGCTCTCGTAGCCGATAGTGTGAATATCTTTATCCAAAATTGCCAAACGGTCTGCCAGAAGAACCTTGGTACCAAGTCCTAAGACAAAATATTTCAGCCCCTCCTCTATGCGCTCCCAGGAATAGGTCCTCTTTTCCAGCGTAAAGTTTCCTTCGTCATAGCGCATGATCGGCCCCGATATGATCTGGGGGAACATCATGAAATAAACGGCTGTGCGTTTAAAGGTCGGGAGTGCCTTAATGTCTCTTCTGTATATATCCATTTGAAAAGAAATCATTTTGAAGGTATAAAAGCTGAGTCCCAAGGGCAGGACCTCGTTTCCCGCAAAAGCACCAAGAATTTTAAAAACAACTAACAGCCCTACGTCCAGCAGTAGAGCTGTAATCAGCCATTTATTCCCCTTTTTCTTATCTATCTTCTTATGAAGTTTCTTCCTGCGAAGCTTCTTCTTATTCTTAACTCTATGTTCGGTCTCGTAAAAGCATATTTTTTTCGCCAAAATATAATTCAGCCATACGAACGCCAGAAGGAGCAATATGAAATACGGCTCGCCTACGGCATAAAATACGATACTTCCAAATAATAAGGCCGTATTTCTGTATTTCTGCGGTGTTATATAATAAACGGCTAAGAAAATCGGCAAAAAGCGAAACAGAAATTCTATCCCGGAAAACACTACCATTTTTCTCAATCCTTACTTTTTCAAATTTACACTGTATTTTAAGAGCATTATTATTGTAACACCACATGTTTTTAATCTCAATAGAAAACCCTTAAGATAATATAAAATTTATTTTGTAAATTTTGGAATAAAACCGGACAATTTTCGAATATAAAAGTCGCATATATTTTATTTAAATATGTACAAACACCTCTTCTATATAGTAAGATTGCAGAGTATATAACAAAAAACAAACGGAGTAACGTAATATTATGAAAGCTTTAGATAAAAACGGATTTTATCAAAAAATCTTCAAACTGGTCCTTCCTATTGTCATTCAGAATCTCTTAAGCGCAGCCGTAAGCTCTGCGGACGTAGTCATGCTCAATTATGTCGGCCAGACTTCCATAGCTGCCGCCTCTCTTGCGGCTCAGTATTCCAGTATTCTGTTTATGGTTTATTACGGACTGGGTACAGGGGCTACTATGCTGTGCGCCCAGTATTTCGGAAAAGAAGATATGCGCGCTATCGAAGCCGTGGAAGGAATTGCGCTCCGTTTTTCGCTGGTAATTTCTATATTATTTGCCGTAATGTCTTTCTCGGTTCCCCAATTGATGATGCGCGTATTTACCGACGATGCCGAGTTAATTGGACTGGGGGCATATTATCTGCGTTATATTAGTGTCAGCTATTTGTGCTGGGGATTAATTGAAATATATCTTTCTATTTTAAGAAGTATCGGACGAGTTGTTGTGGGAACTGTGTTGAATGCGGTAACTATAAGCTTTGACATTTTCTTGAATGCCGTATTGATCTTCGGTCTGTTCGGCGCGCCCAAGCTCGGCATTATAGGCGTTGCGCTTTCCACTTCCATCTCCCGGGTGCTGGAACTGATCGCATGCATCGTAATATCACATTTCAGCAAAGATATTAAATTGAATCTTAGATTTATGTTTATTCGCAATAAGCTTCTGTTCAAGGATTTCATCCGCTTGTCCCTGCCTGCGCTGGGTAACGATGTGGCATGGGGCGTCGCTTTTTCCATGTACTCGGTAATTATCGGCCACATGGGCTCCGATGCGGTTGCTGCCAATTCCTTCGTCAGCATTATCCGTAACTTCGGTACCGTTCTCTGCTTCGGCGTTGCCAGTGCAGGCGGCATATTGCTTGGAAATGAAATCGGTGAAAACCGTTTGGAAGAGGCTCGCGTCAACGCCGGCAAGCTGATGAAGCTTACCGTTTTGAGCGGCCTTTTGGGCGGCCTTCTCATATTCGCGGCTACGCCCTTCGTTCTAAAGTATGCCGCATTGTCCGAAACCGCACTTTACTATTTAAAGTACATGCTCCTTATCAATACCTACTATGTAATGGGAGCCGCCGTTAATACCACCCTGATAGCCGGAGTCTTCCGCGCAGGCGGTGACAGCCGTTTCGGGTTTATCTGCGATACCATAGATATGTGGTGCTATGCCGTACCTCTGGGCTTTTTGGCTGCCTTCGTATTCAAACTCCCTGTTTTATGGGTATATTTCCTGCTCTGTACCGATGAATTCGTGAAGTGGCCCTGGGTCATCAAGCATTATAAGAGCGGGAAATGGCTGAAGAATATTACCAGGGATAATTTATTTGAGGACGCCTAAAGTTTAGGCGCCCTTTCTCTATCATTCTATCATGCAATCATTCCGCTTACTTTCAATATCCAATAAATCAATCCCAAAACCCAGCTGGTAAATATGCCGTATAAAATTACGGGGCCTGCTATGGTGAATATTTTACATCCCACACCAAATACCTGGCCTTCTTTCTTGAACTCTATCGCCGGAGCCGCTACGGAATTAGCAAAACCGGTAATCGGAACAAGGGCTCCTGCTCCACCGAATTTTGCAATGCTGGGATAAATATTGAATCCCGTAAGCAGGATACTGATCAATATTAGCAGCAGGGAACACCACCCTCCCGCCGTTTCCTTATCCAATCCCAATGAATTCGTACAGTAGTTCAAGATAAACTGCCCGAGGACACATATTACTCCTCCCACGAAAAACGCCTTTATCATTTGAATCCATAAATTATGAGTCGGCGTAACCTCCTTGACATATTCTTTATATTCCTGCTTTTTCTGTTCTTCCATATGCTCAAACCTCTCTGAGAAAACTTGCCTCTTGCTTATTTCACTTCGATATATTTCCAGTATGCGGATTTTGAGCAATTTTATTCATGAATAAACTTCGCAATATTTAAGTATTTTTTATTGACTTCCAAGATCAGAACTATTCACATTCCCCCATACAAAAACACAGCCTTTATGAAATAGACGAGGCTGCCTGCGACTTTTCCGAGAGCCATGGCCAGCACCACTACTCCAAGGCCATGGCGAAAGCCGATTCTTCTGGCAAAAATCGGGATAGAATCCAGCATTTCCGCAATTGCAAGGGCAAGGCAGCCGACAAAAATCCCGGCAAACAGCCCGAAGATAATGAGGATTGCCGTACCTATCATATACCAGACGGATTCCGTACTCTCTTTTCCAAATATATTATTTTTAATTATAAAATCTCCGATTCTGCCATATCTGTCGAATATACTGAAGAAATTTCCTGTCAGAGTGCCGAAGACGACCGCCTCTTCAAACAAAAAGATTTTTCTGCTGACGTGCATTTTTCCTGCGAAGCGCGGAATCAGGCCGACAGAAATCAATACGGTAAATACTCCGCCTGCTGCAAACATGCCGAAGCTAAGCCCCATGATTCCCAATAAAAGCTGCTTAAGAAACATCAATGGTCTTTCCCTCCCTATCCGCAGTTTCAATTAGCGCATCATTCACATCTTTTTCATAAATACGCATTTCCACCTCGATGGGGGTAGGGTCTTTCGTTATTCTTCTGCCTCCGATATGGTTAAAGAACACAATGATTCCAAGTGCGAGCCCTATGGAATAGGTCAGCTCTAAAATCGTATAATTCGCCGCTGCCTGCCCCATGACGAGCTCGTATACTTTGCCAAACACCTTGTTAATACCTACATCGTTATGAAACGCCATTATGGTAAAAGCTGTGCCGAAAAAGCTAATGCCCGCCACGAAGATAACTTTCAGAAAAACAACAAAGCCCTTGTGTTTATTCACATTTACGCGCTTCACCAACACATCCTTCTCTCCCACATTCTCCACGCTTACATTCGGACAAACCTGCTGTATCATTTCTATCAGCTTCAAAACGCTGAACACCTGACGCTTCTGCTCCTTTTCTCCGAAACGGTGTATTTTGATCGCCTTTACCTTGGCCGCCACATGGGGGTCCGCACAGTATATTTTGGCCACATCTTTTAGAAAAACATCATCTACGGTAACCTCTGTACAGAGTTCCGCCTTTAAATAAAGAGTCTCTCCCGACATTCTCTCACCTGCTATTCTTTTGCTTCTTTATTGCTATTCCCCTTTATTATTGCAAATATTTGGCAGATTATTCGAAGAGAATTCACTATTTTACGATGGTACCATCAAATGATGGTATATTCCATATATTCATAATGCAGTTTTGTGCCTTCCGCGATAGCCTCCGGCAGAAGTGCTCTCGCTACAAGCTTCAATTCGTCTTTCTCTGTATCCGTGCGTTTTAAATTAGCATAATCCCCTTCAATATTTACTACTATATAATCAAAAGCAACCATTGGTACCTTCCTCCATTTTCTTTTTATTAAATAGTAGTATATCCGATACCTCATAAAATCACAATATATGCTGTTATTTGAATTATTATTACTCTTTTACACATTGGCTGCTATATAAGACTTTCCCTCATACGGACCAATATTCTTTTTTCCATGCGGCTGACCTGAACCTGGCTGATGCCGAGCTTTTTCGCCACTTCCACCTGCGTCTTATCCTGGAAATACCTAAGCGTGATCAGCTGCCTTTCATCCTCTTCCAGCTCGCTCATGAGCTGCTCGAGCAGCATGTGATTCAGCAGCCTTTCGTTGGCATCCTTTTTCTCCGGCAGCTTGTCCACCAGAAATATTTCATTTCCGTCGGACTGGTAAACGGATTTATATATGGATTCTACTTCTACATTTGCTTCCATGGCCATGACGATATCTTCTATAGACAGCTCCGTGAGTTTGGATATCTCTTCCAGCGTAGCTTCCCTTCCCTGCTCGTATGATATTTTCTCGGCAGTCTGTTTGATTTTCCACCCGTTTTCTTTCAAGGTCCTGCTTACCTTGACCATTCCGTCATCGCGCAGGAAGCGTTTGATTTCTCCGCTTATCATAGGAACCGCATAAGTAGAGAATTTTACCTCAAAGGATAAATCAAATTTATCGATAGCCTTCATAAGGCCAATACTTCCTATTTGGAACAAATCCTCTGCATCATAGCCTCTCCCTAGAAAACGCTTTACGATATGATGAACCAGTCCCAGGTTTTTTTCTATCAGTACTTCTCTCGCTTCTTTATCACCGGCTTGTGATCTGGCAATTAGTACTGTAACCTCCTCCATAGACTACTCCTCATCTTCTATCCACGAGGTACAGCCGATTTTCTTTTTCATCTGCACAACCGTTCCTTTGCCTGGTTCGGATATCACTTCCAAATCGTCCATGAACGCCTCCATAAAAGGAAATCCCATTCCGGAACGGTTGAGTTCCGGCTTAGTGGTAAATAGAGGCTCCATCGCTCTTTCGATATTCTCTATACCATTTCCCTTATCTATCACCTCAATATGTAATACATCTTTTTCGATTGAGCAATTTATTACGACCTTTCCTCCCTCGATTTTGTCATAGCCGTGAATGATCGCATTGGTCACCGCCTCTGAAACTGCCGTTTTTACGTCCGACATCTCTTCCAATGTGGGATTTAAAAAGGATATAAAGGCTGCTACAGAAATTCTCGCAAAAGCCTCGTTTTCCGATACCGCATCAAATTCCATCGTCATTTCATTTTTCATTCCGTTCCTCCTAGTCCATAATTTCCACTATTTTATGTAAGCCTGATATTATTAAAAGATGCTTTATTCTATTATCCATATTAACCGCAAACACTTTGCCGCCGAAGCAGGAAATCTTTTTATAACGTCCCATGATAATCCCAATGCCGGAACTATCCATAAACCTCGTATCCTCAAAATCAAAAACAACATTGCTCACTCTATTCTGCATTATGAACCGGTCCGCATTTTCACTTATGTATGATGATTTGTGATGGTCAATTTCCTCAGGCATTTTTACCATGAGATAATTGTCAATCACTTTAAAATTCTCTTCCATGCACTTCTCCTTCCTTTTCTTTGTAAATGACATATTCCCTTTATGTATATACATAAAATACAGCATGTCCATTTTTGTCGAATTTATTCATCTTTTATTTCCATGGCTGCATCAGTAGCGCTGATCCTATCTAAAGAAAAAAGAGAACATAATCGCTTATGTTCTCTTTAGTAGGTTCTATCTTTATTCAATATTTGATTAGGGGGGCAAAGGTCCTTTATTAAACTTTCGCAGGCAATCGAATCCTAACCCAAAGAACGAGTGCGCCTATGAAAATATTTAGAAGTTCTTATATATTGGAATCCGGCGCAGGAGTCTTTTGGTTATGATTCGATAGACTTCTATATCTAAAAAAGGACTTTTTACACCCTAATCATTTTAATTACCGTTATTTATCTCAGCCAGATATGTCGCTGACTCGCTGGCCTTCTTCGTACCAGGGAAAAGCTCGATTACCTTCGCATAGGTCTCTTTGGCTTTATCGACATTTCCATTTCGTCTGTAGGAGTTAGCAAGATAATAAAGTGCGTCTCCGTTAGTCTGGTCATACTGGTAAGCCTTCGCCAGTTTGGGAATAGCGCTTGCGTACTTCTCCTGACGGTAATCGCTGTAACCTTCGTCGAAATATGTCTTAGCCAATTCCGGCCCTATCAGTCCGGTCAATGTATCGTACAAGGCAGTAAAGGATTCGGAGGCCGAGGTCCCCAGGCTTTCCAGGTCTATTTCATCCAGATATTCAGAAACGGTCACGATATCCGCGGCATTCTTAAGGTACGCATCGGAAGCGAGCAGGAGCTTATCCGTTGCCTGCAAGGCACCGTCTGTCCCCACATAGCCCTCTAAATCCTCTTCAAGCTTAGCTTTTTCCTCCGTCAGATTGTTCACCTGCTGCTCCATCTCATCGATGGTCGCCGTCTTCGCATCCAGCTGCTCGCTGACCACTCTAAGCTCGTCATTAATCGTAGACTTAGCCGCTTGGATTCTCGCAGGCAGTATGAGGAAGCAAGCTATCGCAATACCTATTACAATACCTATACCCATATTTACGAAAGTGGAAACTCCCTTGGATTCCTTCACATTTAAGGGCTGAATAATGGTTTCATTACCACTTTGATATGTTACCGCGTCCTTCGACTGGCTCTTCTTTTTCGAAGCTGCCTTCGCGCCCTCTTCGGGAACGAGCATATGCTCCACTTCCTTTAAATAGCGCATGGTAGTTGTATTATTCGTATCGATCTGAATACATTTATTCAGTTCTTTTCTCGCCTTATCCCACTCTTCCCCGTTAATATATAAAAGCGCAAGGAGCTGATGAGCTCTGACGAACTTCGGATTTAAGGAAAGCACCTTCTTCAGTTGGATTATTGCAAGGTCTGAGCTCCCTTGATTACAGTACAAAAGCGCCTGATTATATTTTTTGATCGTCTGATTGATAGAATCCAGCCTCGCCTGATTACTCTGTATCATGTCGATATAATCGTCCGCAATATTTTTCTTAGGCCGGAGGTTCTTGCTGATCACCCATTCGCTGAGCGCCGCCACCACTTCTCCCATTTCGAAATAAACCAGACCCAGCAGGTTTCTCGCCTCAATATTGTTCTTATTGAACTTAAGGCTCTGGCGCAGGCTGGTAATCGCTCCGGTAAGATCTCTTACACCGGCCTTTTCCAACCCGTCGTTGTAAAAGCGATTGGATATATACATAATCTTCTTATATATAGACACATCTGCCCCGCATCCGGTGCAAAAATCATGTTCAGATAAACGGCAGCCACAATTATAACATATCATGCCGCCACCCCTATTCTTCTTCAATGCGAGACATCACATTGTTATGCTTTGTCTGGCCCTGCGCCGTCGTCTCATGCTGTTCTATATCTTTTATCATCTTCACGAAGATGTCCGCCATATCCGTCAAATCCTGATTATAAATCGCCTCTTCCGCATCTTCCACTTCCAGGCTTAGATGAAACTTTTTCAATTCTTCCTCAAAATTAATCATCCGTTCTCCTCCTTAGCAGCGCCTTTATCTCTCCAACCAGATAAAGAGAGCCAACAATATATATATAATCTCGCTCTTTTTTTCTATCCATTAGAAACGCTAACGCATCCTTCGAACAAGCAAACACCTCATAGCTTCCGCTGCCATATTTCTCAAACGCCGCGCATAAAGCCTCCATAGGCGCAGCCCGCCTGCTGTCCAGTCTGGTCAGTGCCGTCAGCTCAAACAATGGTTTCTCTTCCAGTATACGTACCATCGACTCATAGTCCTTATCCAAAACGGTGGAAAACAGCATGTATCTTTTTCCTTTGCATGAATCTGCTGAGACCGACTGCACAAAGGCCCTGATTCCGTCCTCATTATGCGCGCCCTCCAAAAAGATACCAGGCATGATTTCTTCCATCCTGCCTTCCCATACGGTCTTTCGGATTCCCTCTGTCAAATGCTTCAGAGTAACCTTGGGATCTTGAAGTACCTCTATACACCTCGCTGCTATAGAGGCATTTTCCACCTGATATAATGCTTTTGTTGATACTGTGAGCCTAATATAATCATAATAACGAGAATGAAAGGAAAAATCAATGCTTTTATTTGTTAAATTAACATTAATATAGTCGTCACCGGTTACCGGAAATGCTTGAATTCCGAGCATTTTCGCTCTTTTTAATATTACCTCGGAAGCTTCCTTTCTTTTATCGCAAAAAACGACCGGAGCGCAGGGTTTTAGTATTCCCGCCTTCTCTCCTGCTATTTTGCCGACCGTATCTCCCAAATATTCCATATGGTCCATTCCTATTTCTGTAATAACCGTAAGAACCGGGCTTTTCACCGTATTTGTGGCATCCAGCCTGCCGCCCAGCCCGGTCTCAAGCACGATATAGTCCACGCCCTTATCCTCAAATATAAGCATTCCCATAAAAAATAAAAACTCGAAAAACGTCGGGTGATATGCGGAGTTGCCCGATACCTCTCTCATGAGCTCTATTTTATCCATGACCGCTTCAAAGGCTTTCGTAAACGCCTCCTCCTCTACCGGAACACCGTTTAAACGAAACCGTTCCCTCATTTCTACGAGGTGCGGAGAACAAAACATTCCCGCACGATATCCCGCCTCCCCAAGAACGGAACACAAGTAAGCACAAACGGAACCTTTTCCGTTTGTGCCTGCTACGTGAATTACTTTTTTGGAACTTCCAGGATTTCCCAGAAGTTCCAAAAAGCGACTCGTATCCTCAAGGGTATTCTTTCGCGTCAACCATGTTGACTCCGGTCCCCCCTTTAACATTGTGAACTTCGGTACATTTAAGAGATATTCCTCTGTTTCGTGATAGGATCTCATCCTTTTTTCCTATTTCCGAAGCTGCAGCAGGCGCAAAGCTACCTGCTGCTGCATCTGCGTGTATTTTTCCAGCTTTTCCTTTTCCTCCGCAATTTTATCTGCAGGAGCCTTGGAAATAAATTTTTCATTGCTCAGCATACCGTTCACGCGGTTAAGCTCGCTCTGCAAGCGCTTTTCTTCTTTTTTCAGACGTTCGATTTCCTGCCCTAAGTCCACCAGCTCCGCAAAAGGGATATACAAAGCGGCATTCGGTATCATTACGGAAACCGCATCATCCTCGATTCCCTGCTTATCCTTCTGAATCACTGTCTCAGAAGCATACGCCAAAGAAGAAAAGAATAATCTTCCCTCTTCAAATGTGGTGAGAATATCATCTTTCTCACTCACCACATATACCTTCGCTTTCCGGCTGGGCGCTACGTTCATCTGTGTTCTTACATTTCTGATGCCGCGTACTGCTTCCTTTATTGTCTCGAGATCCTTCTCTTCCTTCGTATAGCTCCATTCCTCCTTGTATACCGGCCATGAGGAAACCATGATCGACTCCTCCTGCGCCTGCAAAGAACAGAAAATTTCCTCCGTCAGGAAGGGCATATAAGGATGAAGCAGCTTGAGCGCATTAAGGAGCACCGTCTTCAAGGTCCAAAGCGCCGCATTCTGGCTGGCCTCGTCGCCAGAATTGTATAGTCTGGGCTTAACCATCTCGATATACCAGTCACAGAATTCATCCCAGATAAAATCGTATACCTTCTGTACCGCTATACCCAGTTCGAAGTTCTCCATATTGTCGGTAGCTTCCTTAATGAGACGGTTAAGCTTGGATAATATCCATTTGTCTACCGGCTCCAGGCCTTCAAAGATGGTTTTGCTTCCGGCGGAAATCATGCTTTCGTTCTTTCCTTCCATATTCATCATGATGAAGCGGGATGCGTTCCAAACCTTATTGGCAAAATTCCTGCTCGCCTCTACCCTCTCATAATAAAAGCGCATATCATTACCCGGCGCATTTCCGGTAATCAGAGTCAGCCTGAGCGCGTCCGCACCATATTGCTCGATAATCTCGAGGGGATCGATTCCGTTTCCGAGAGACTTGCTCATCTTGCGTCCCTGGGAATCCCGGATAAGTCCATGGAATAATACGGTATGGAACGGTTTTTCTCCCATCTGCTCGTAGCCGGAGAATATCATGCGGATAACCCAGAAGAAAATAATGTCATATCCCGTCACAAGAACATCCGTAGGATAAAAATAATCCAGATCCTCCGTTTTTTCCGGCCATCCTAATGTGGAAAAAGGCCACAGCGCGGAAGAAAACCACGTATCTAACGTATCCGGGTCCTGTGTAAAGTGCTGGCTGCCGCATTTCGGGCAGACAGGCGGAGCTTCCTTGGAGACTACAGTCTCACCGCATTTATCGCAGTAATAAGCAGGAATCCGGTGTCCCCACCATAACTGGCGGCTGATGCACCAGTCACGGATATTATCGGTCCAGTTAAAATACGTCTTCTCCATTCGCTCCGGAGCAAGCTTGATTTCTCCCGTTTTTACCGCTTCTACCGCCGGCTTTATAAGTTCATCCATTTTAACGAACCATTGTTTTTTAATGAGGGGTTCGATGGTCGTCTTGCATCTGTCATGGGTTCCTACATTATGGGAATGATCTTCTACTTTTACCAACAGCCCCATTTCGTCCAGCTCGGCAACAATTGCCTTTCTCGCCTCATAACGGTCCAGTCCTTCGAATTTGCCGCCGTTTGCATTAATGGTGGCGTTATCATTCATAATGTTGATCTCCGGCAGACTGTGTCTTTTTCCTACCTCGAAGTCATTGGGGTCGTGCGCCGGTGTTATCTTTACAACACCGGTACCGAATTCCATATCTACATACGAATCCGCCACGATGGGGATCTCTCTGTTTATCAGCGGAAGAAGAACTTTTCTTCCTATTAAATGCTCATATCTTTTATCCTCCGGATTTACCGCCACCGCAGTATCTCCTAACATCGTCTCGGGACGTGTTGTAGCAAACTCCAAAAACTCCGTCTGGCTTGGCTGCCCGTTTTCGTCCATAAGAGGATATTTAATATGCCAGAAATGTCCCGACTGCTCCTCGTATTCTACCTCCGCATCCGAAATGGACGTATTACATACCGGACACCAGTTAATGATCCTGCTGCCTTTATAAATCCAGCCTTTTTCATGCAGCTTGCAGAATACCTCAGTAACCGCCTTATTACAGCCTTCATCCATCGTAAAGCGCTCTCTGTCCCAGTCGCAGGAGGAGCCCAGCTTCCTTAGCTGTCCGATAATTCTTCCCCCATATTCTCTCTTCCACTCCCACGCGCGTTCCAAAAAGCCTTCCCGTCCCAAATCATTCTTATCGATGCCTTCCTCTTTCATCTTCTCGATGATTTTGACCTCCGTAGCAATAGAGGCATGATCTGTTCCCGGCTGCCAAAGCGCGTTATAGCCCTGCATCCTTTTAAAACGGATCAATATATCCTGCATCGTGTTATCCAGCGCATGCCCCATATGAAGCTGGCCTGTAATGTTCGGAGGCGGAATCACGATAGTAAAGGGTTTCTTACTCCTATCCACTTCAGCATGGAAATATTTCTTATCCAGCCACTTCTGATATAATTTGTCTTCAATACCTTTAGGATCATAGGTCTTTGCCAATTCTTTGCTCATGCTTCTTCTCCTCGTCTTAACCCGTTATTTTTAAATTCTATCCTGTACGTGCAGCTGCGCATTCATTTCTTTAGTAATAGGATAACTTTCCTATTACATAAAAAAGCCCTTTGCCGGTCAAACAACCGACAAAGGGCGTAAGCTACGCGGTACCACCTTTATTTCTCACTCATGAATTCTGAAAATAATCCCCAGAATCCTATCCTGTAACGAGGATAAATCGTGAAAGCTTACTTGGCGCTGCACGCGGTTAGGCCTCCCGGTTCCAAAGCTACCTTCCGCATGCCCTTCTTCAGACGACCTTTCAGCCGGTGAGCCATCCTCTCTATTAAGGGGCTGTGCGTACTCCTCTTTGTCATTACCTTTTTATGTTTTGTTCTTATATTACTATTAAATATAGTAAACCGAGGCTGTTTTGTCAAGGCGGACTTTCATATGAAATACTTTTTCCCATATTCGGAAAGTCTGCCGCAAACGTCGCATCCGCCGTAAACAAAAGAATCAGCGCAAGGCATAAGAGCTGAAGCAGCTTTCTGCCCCCTTCCGTTTTCCATATCTTCCGGTATAAAAGACGCATATACGGGATGATATAGCAAATGAGCATCCATCCGGAAAGTCCGAACATCAGGCTCCCCCATAAACAGATCCGCCCGCTGATGTTCAAAAAATCATTGCTGTAATCCCACCAGCGGATTCCCCATGTCCGTTCCAGAAACCAACTGGCCAGATACTCCAATACGGAGCTGAGAAGCATCGAAATAAAAAATACGCGCACAGGCTTATATTCATACCTCCCTAATACAACGGAAAGGATGAGTCCTCCAATTCCGTATATCGGAAGCCATGGGCCGAACAGAACTCCCCGATTGACGAATTCTCCCTCCATCACCACATAAATCAATACTTCCCACAGCCAGCCTGCAAAGGAAAGCAGAAAAAACAGCGGTGTGTAGAAAAAAAATCCGTAAGTCTCATTTCTTTTCCGCCTGATCAACTCTGCATAACTAATTTTCTGATTCATAAATGTAAATACCGCCTCGCGTTCCGCTCATTGATACCCAAAATACCGATTTGCTATTAGTATCTCCGATAAAAAGGTAAAAATACATAGCGGGCGTGACGGGATTCGAACAAATCCCCGCACACATTTTTGCACACATTGAATGTGTGCTTTTATGTAAAAATAGATTTGCTAATGTAAAAAATTGCAAAGTAATTCGACGGCGGAAATGCTTATACTTTGCGATATTTTTCAGATAGCAATACATATAATGTTATCCATTTATTGGGTTCACCTATTTTACCAACCTCAAAATACGGAAAGGATTTATCAAGAATATATTTACCATCATAATCTTTTTTGCTATCTAACAATTCTAACGCTTTATTACAATTAGAATGATTCGCCCCGCCAAGAACAGAAAGACCGTATATAGTCATTTGTAAACCCAATTTCACATGGTCAAATGGATAATATGTCCCCACCATTTCTTCAATGATTGCCTTTTCCTGGTTATCAGGGTGGAATGCAACGTAATGGCTGATATAAAAGTTTATCAGCGATTTAAACTGCGGCAGAATAACGCCAATCTTTTTCAACTCCGCCGCAAGCAAAAGGTAGGTTGTAGTTTGTCTGTAGCACCCCATGCCGGGAAGCTTAGAGTCGTTTGTTTTCTTAGTTTTGTCCAGACACCGGCATGTACCATCTTCCCGTATGGTGGAAAAGGCTATAGATATTTCTTCTTTCACCCATGTCTGCTCGTAATAACCAAGGGATACCAAATTCCTTAATAGCAATATTTTGGCACATTTCATACTGCGATTCATATTCCTAATGACACGTTCAATATAATCATCAATAGGAACATCAACGCGTGTTAAGCCAAATTCTGCAAGTGCACATAAAGCAGTGACATCTTCCCATTTTTTATTAAGCTTAAACTTATCCATGATTAACCTGACAGTTTCTGACTTCAATAAATCGTCAAGAGCCTTTTTTACTTCAGAATCATCTTTGGGAAAGTCTAAAAGCTCTATCATTGTACGATATTTTACCTCCGGGTTTTCCACCTCAAGAAGCCAATAAATTACATTGTTCATTGATGTACCACTTCTTTCCTTTTGTTATTTCGTAGAATATTTCCGTACATTATGCTATTCAAAAAATATAAACTCTTAACTAAAGCACTTTTGTTTCGAATTTCGCAGATTCGGTGGAAATAGTTTTCCTTTAATCGATTCCAAGGATAAACCGACCATTTCTAAGCGGCGGCACATATCGTCAATTGCACCGTTCACCTGCGCTTCAATGGATTGTCCAACATTCCCCTCTTAGTTCGTTTTTGCAGCATTTGTAAAATAAATAAAAATTCCTTTATATTCTTTTTTGGATAATCATACTTTCCCATGTAGTAGATGTCAACCTTTTCCAATATATATTATTACACTTTCAAAAGTAACATCTTTCTTTACCAGGCATGATAACGGTTATTCGTTACCCCTACAAGCAAACTTGAGTCAGAAAGGGACTTTCTGACTCAAGTTTGCTGTTCAGGCATAACATATGAAATAGCTCAAGTATTTCTATTTAGAAAATCCAGCCAAACCTGGCTTCTGAAATTAGAACACAAACCATAGTCTTGCAGATAAGTAATATAATCTTTAAACCTTGAATAATCCGGATTAATTTTACTATGTTCCATAGTAGTCATTATACTAATAGTTTTTTCAATGTTATTAGATTTTATATAACAATACAGAGAATCCCATATCAAACAACTCTCGGTTTTAGAGGCATTCTCCAGATATTCGCCCCATTCAAACCATTCAGCTTCAGATAAATCTTGTATATTCTCAATTGGAGGATATGTTGAAAAAGCATAATAATTATTGTTATATTTAAATCCCAATTTTTCAGCTAAAGCGATTGATCCTTTATTAGTATCTACACAAAGCCAATTTATTTTTTCGTAACCTTTATTAAAACAATCCTTAACAACTGCAGAAACAACTATTTTTCCGAATCCATTTTTTCTATATCTTTCATCCGTATGAATTCCAATTGTTATTTCTTTATCAAAGCTGCAATCACTTAATGACCAACTCACAATAACATTTCCATTATGTATAAAATATCCTGCCCCATCTTTTTCAAATCTTGTATCGTCTCCCCAATCAGCAATCCATTCAAGTAGTTTCTCCGAGTTTTCATAAGAAGCATTCCTTAATAAATCAGTGTCAATTTTCTCAATTATAAAGCCATCTTCTAAATGTTTATTACATTCCTTAAAGTCATCAACAGATAATATATAGTGCCTCCTTTTATATTTTCTAATAAAATGATTTTTATGAATCGTTGGTATTAAATTTATCCACTCACTTGAGTCAGGCGTCAACGGGTCCCAAAAATCTATTACCATAGACACTTCAGAATTAAAATTGACATCACTGGAACTACCTACAATTAAGTTACATTCACAGGTCTTTATCAATGCAGCTGTTGGGTTATCTATGCTGTTTGCATATATTTCACCCGGCATGGCACCATTTATAACAGAAAATACAGATAATTCATTTTGAGATTTGACTAAAGGTATTATTTTATTAAAATCATCATTATTTAATTTAAACATAAATTTCTCCTAAAAATATAATTATTTTATAACTCATAAATTATTAATACTATCTTGTTTTATGTCCTGCTGATTTTATTCTTTAATTTCTGTTTGGATATATGAATAGCTTTATTTTTACCCCATTCATCTTCATTTTTTAATTGACAATACAATTTCCAGCGTTCATTTGAAATAATCTTGTTTTCAATAGCTTTTTTTACAGCGCAGCCAGGTTCTGTTGTATGTGTACAATCACTATATTTGCAATCTCCAAAAAGTTCCTTTATATCTGAAAAAGTATCATCAATCCCTTCGCTTGCTTCCCACATACCTAATTCTCTTATTCCCGGTGTATCAATAATTGCAACTCCTGATGGAAGCATTATCAATTGCCTGTGGGTGGTAGTATGGCGTCCCTTTGAATCGTTTTCTCGTATCTCACTGACTTTCATCAGTTCTTTACCTGCAATTGCATTTACAAGAGTAGACTTTCCAACACCTGATGAGCCAAGAAGTACAATTGTACTACCACTTTTCAAATAAGAATCAAGCTGCTTCATGCCAATTCCTGATTTTGCGCTTGTGATACAGATATCAATTTTTTCTGATATGCTTTTGACTTCTTTTATATAACATTCAACGTTGTTACATAAATCAGCTTTTGTTAAAATTACTACTGGCTTTGCTCCACTTTTTAATGCTACGCTTATATATCTTGTGATACGATTCACATTAAAATTCTTATTGAGTGAATCAACTATAAAAACATAGTCAAAATTTGCTGCAAGTACCTGCTCTTTTATTGTTTTTACATAACCTGCCTCATGTCCTGAAAAATCTGTTCTTGAAAACTTGCTTTTTCTTTCAAAGACTTTTTCAATAATAGAATCTCCATTTTGGTTAAAGTAAACCAATACCTTATCCCCTACAACCGGGAATATACTATTTTCTCTATAGAATGCTCCCCTTAATTTTGCATGAATCTCTCCATGTTCACATATTAACGTAAACAGTTCTCGTTGAACTTCACAAACAATAGCATGCACTTGTGTTCCGTTTTCTTTCATTTTCAATAGTTTTCCTCCAATTTTGGGTACAAAAAAACTTGCCCATTGGCAAGTCTGTTTATACAGTATTTACAAAAGGGTTCCTTATACGCAAAAAGCAAAAGCTTTCTGCATACTTCAATATTAAATTATTGATTCATCACCATATCTATTTTTTTCATAATTTAATCAACCCCTTTCGTGAGCAAATTGAAGTTTTTAATACTAACTTAATTATTATAAATTAAATAATATATGAAATCAAGTATATATCTCAATTTTTAACTTTTATTCTGCCCATTGCATTTGCTCATAGGGAATACCCATCTTCTTGCATTCTTCGCAAACCTCGTGCTTTTCTATACTATTCCCGATAGTGTATTTTAAAATCTTATTACGGAAGACAATAAATTTAATATTTCCCGCCTTAAAATCAACAAACCAATTTCCGCCTCTTGCCTCATCTGAAATCATTACTTCTGATATCAAATTGGGAAAATCTCTGTTTGTCGAAGTAAAATATATAACTGTCCAGTATTTTGGATTTCCTTGAGTCTTCCATATTTCTACTTTGTTGATAGTAAGGTAATCAAGTATCAAATCATTCTCTATACTTTCCTTAATAAGGACGCCTTCATATAAGCCTGTTTTTTCATTAAGAACAGCATTGTTTCCACATGTGTGAATCTCTTGTGCACCGTCAATGGTCAAATCATCTTTTAGTAAAACGTCGATAGAGACCTGAAAAAATTTACTCAGTATCAAAAGCTTATCAACATTTGGTAAAGCTATATCCGCCTCCCATTTCGATATGCATTGTCTGCTAACATTACAAATTTCTGCCATATATTCTTGCGAATACCCGTTTTTCTTTCTTAACATTTGTATTTTTTCAGACAGTTTCATTTTTATACCCCATGTGCGCTTTGGCAGACTCAAAATCAATAGTTGAAAACACTTTTCTTTCAACCTTATACCAGCCCTTTGTTTTAAAATGCTATCATTCAAGAATATAGCACTCTTCCTCTTCAATGATAATTGCTTGACTATTTGTTAGATTTATGTGTGAAGTATGGTTAATGTCTATGTCCCCGGATATGTTGCCTTCTATGCAGTGCACACTTAATGTACACGGTAAAAATCCAAGGTTATCTTCGAATCCATTCACGCATATGCAACTTCCGGCACTTACACCAATATATATTCCCCCTTGATCAATGAACCTCTTAAGCAGACTTACAAAATTTGCTTCATACATTTTGTCAAGAAGATATCTGCTATCACCGCCACAGACATAAACGGTATCAAAATCAGCCATTTCTTCATATTCCATTACATAGTCAAGATTATAGGTCTTTATGTTTTCAGCTGTTATACCCGCATTCAGCAGATCGTCCATGCACTTTGGCAGTACAGCTTTTGCAGCATCATAAGTAGCAGCAGTCGGTATCCATATTGCCCTTATTTCATTCGATGGTCTATTAACCATATCGAGAAACTTTTGCTCGATTTTTTTGTTTTCAAAGCCGGCTGATGTCAGTATAATCTTTTTCATTGTATACCTCCATAGGAATTTTATAATTGTCAAATATCATTATAATAAACTCATCCATTAACATCTACCAACTTATAAGTTCATTTCGGCAACCTGCAAGTGCATAAATTATATATTTTATCATAGCATTCTATCCCTATTCGTGCAATTCTAACGGCAATCCGTCCGGATCCGCAAAGAAAGTCATCTTTTTTCCCGTAAATGTGTCCATACGGACAGGCTCAGTCTCGATTCCTAGTCCCTTGAGCTCTTCTATAACCTCCTCGATCTTCTCTACCTTAAAAGCCAGATGCCTCAGTCCGCAAGCCTCCGGGTAACTCGGCCGCTTAGGACTTTCCGGTATCCCAAACAGCTCCAGCTCCATATCTCCCAGCCTTAGATCCAGCTTATAATCGCCTCGCTCCTGCCTGTAATTCTCACGAACCACCTCAAATCCCAACAAATCCACATAAAAATGTTTTGATTTTTTATAATCGGAAACAATAATTGCCACATGATGTACATGATTTAATTTCATATTAATAGCCATGCCTTTCTTTTTATACCATTTTATCACACATTCTTTTTCGCATATACATCGATTCTTCTACTATAAAAGAATCGCAAACTGGCATAGTTAAAAAGTTTCAAAATGGCACTTTTTACAGCTCCATTTCTGAGTATAATGTGATTTAAACATTAGTACATAACAAAATAAAATCATAGGAGGAGAAACTGTAATGAGAAATGAAAAGGTTTATAAAATTGTATTTATCGGTTTAATCGCTGCTTTGTCCTACGTAGTATTCACTTTCTTACAAATTAAAATCACATTGCCTGGAGGTGACGCCACCTCTATCCATCTGGGAAATGCCGTATGTGTTATTGGGGCTTTGCTTCTCGGCGGGGTATCCGGAGGCCTTGGCGGTGCTCTCGGAATGACTATCGGCGACCTTATGGATCCGGTCTATGTTGTATATGCCCCCAAGACCTTCCTGCTTAAGTTTTTCATCGGTTTCATAACCGGCATTATCGCCCACAAATTCGGCAAGATTTCTACGGAGACCAATTCAAAAAAAGTATTTAAATGGACTGTATTGGCCGCGGTAAGCGGACTCCTTTTCAACGTAATCTTCGATCCTCTCATCGGATATTACTACAAGCTTCTCATCCTTGGAAAGCCTGCTGCTGAGATCACTCTTGCATGGAACATCGCTGCAACCTCCATCAATGCGGTGACCTCCTCTATCGTATCCGTTGCCGTATATATGGCATTGCGTCCTGCGTTGAAAAAGTCCGGTCTATTCTTCAACATAGGTACCATCAAATAGCATTAAGGGTATTCTCCTGACCGGAGAATACCCTTAACAAGGCTTTAATCATATTATTCTATTGTAGTCTTCTTACGGAAATTGCAGTATTAATCTTCTTCCGGAACAACAATGGCCGCAACCAGATATATGATCAGTCCCGTTCCAAAGCTAGCTATACTCAGAATTAACCAAATCAATCTCACCACCGTAGGGTCCATTCCCAAATAATTACCAAGCCCTCCGCAGACACCGCAAATCATCCTGTTAAATTTCGACCTCGTCAACTTCTTATATTCGTTATCCATATTCATACCATCCTTTTCTTTTTTATTTTAAAGTATTATTTTGTTACAACTACTTATTTCCTCATTCGAAGGATATTTTAATATTACCCATCGCACACTCCAGCGAACAATCTTTCTTGGCATCGTTATCCACAAAGGTATCACTGGAAAGAGCACCATATACTCTGTTTCCTATTTTAATACTTCCGGCCTCACAGCTCGCTTTATAATTATAATCTTTCTCCGAACCGGAAAGTACCAGCTCTACGGCACCCAGTCCGCACGCCACATCTATTTCCTTCGTAATGTCAGCCTCTATATACGCATGCCCTACCCCTACATTCATTTCCAGCTCCTGCGCTTTTACTCCTTCCAGCGTCACTTTCCCGGCACCGATGTCCATCTTCAGGCTGCGGCAATTGATTTTATCCGAGGTCGCCATCCCTGCGCCTATTTGTAATTCAATTTCATCCGCATCCAGTTCCCCCAAATCTGCCAGGCCTGCGCCTTCCGCTATCGCTACCTTCTCGAAGTGCGTTCCTTCAGGGATATAAAGGTATATCTTCTCTCCATCTTTTACAAATCTCTTGTAATCGCCAGTCAGATGCAGCACACCGTCTTTTGCATAATATTCATATACTCCCACGCCGTCTTTTTGGATTCCAAAATTCCCGTCCTGCGCTTCCTTTATATAAAGCGCCGCTCCTCCGATCGCAATGTACATTTTCTTTATACCCGATTCTCCCGCCTCAATCTGGTTGTAATCACTTCCTACAGTAATTCCTTTTCCACTGTAATCCCAGTTCTCTGCATCATCAAAGCCCCAATCTTCCATATCGAAGTCCCAGTTATCGTCGTAATCCTCATTCTCTATACTATCGAAAGTCCGATCATCTATGCTGTCTGCCCAGTCTTCTGTATCATTATCCCAATTCCCGGTATAGGCATATGACACTCCATATAACATCTTCGCCCAGGAGCTGTTCTGTCCGATCTCATCAACCTGCTTCCAGCCGCCGCTCACAAATCCTATCACACATATTGTACCCCCAACCAGAATCAGAATCAATGCGGTAATCAAACAAATCTTCGTAAACTTGTTCATGCCCTTTCACCTCCTTTTTTTCTAAACAGCTTGCCGATCAAATCCGCAGTTACTCTTATAAGCCACGGAATTGCCTTTACGCAGATCCAAACAGTAAGCCAGATAAAAAACAGAGAAAGCCCTCCGACAAACAGGCCCGCTCCAATCAGGCAAACTCCTGCCAGCGGCGCATAGAATAAATATCCAATCCCTATTACGAGCAGCACAACAGCCGTTACAAAAAGCAGGATGCCCGCCAACGCTATCCCGAGGAAAAATCCCAGAACACCCACAAAGATCCCCACTCCGGCACTAATAAGTCCTCCTGCTATGGAAACCAGGAGCGGAGAGGCCAGAATACACAAAATGACAATCAGAGCGATCATACCGCCCGAAAGTGCTTTCTTTTCTTTCTTTTTTATCACTTCATTCTTTTCTTCGTGCTGTGCAGTATAATCCTTATACCCCGTCTCCGTAAATTCCCCGACTGCTGCGTTATCGCCCAGGCCTTCTTTAATCGTCTTCGCTATTTTTTCGGGTGTACCGAGAGACTCAAGTACCTCCTGCTCATTTTCTACTCCTGCATCGTTCAGGTAGCTGTTATAGTATTGTAATGCCTCTTCTCTTTCTCCATCTGATATATCGGAGAGAAGCGATTCCAATTTCTGCATAAATTCCAATCTATTCATGTACGATTCCTCCCTCGAACATTCCGCTTATTTTCTGAGAATATTTCTTCCACTCGCTTTTGTACAGCGAAAGCTGCACCCTTCCTTTTTCTGTTACCTTATAGTACCTTCTGTTTCTTCCGGCACATTCCACATCATATACTTCCAAACACTCATCCTTCTGCAGCCTCCTCAGCACCGGGTATAGTGTTGATTCTGACAATTCTATGACCTGCCTTACCTCTTGGGTTATCTTATAGCCATAAGTCCCCTCCGGATCGTTAGACACAACTGCGAGTACAATTGCATCAAGCAGTGCCGCTCCCGTATTAAATACCATTTAACCTACTCCTTTCGTACCATATTAAATATTCTTCTCATAACCTTCCGATTCTGCACTCCTTTATGCCAACTAGCTTCTCAAATTCTTCCTTCAGCTTATTGTTAACTATAATATTATATGACATATACTATCATTTCTTAATTCATACTATACAACATATAATATTGTGTTGTCAATAAGCATTGTAATTTTTTTCAAACTAAGCTAGAATATATACAAGGGAAGGCGTATTTATGGACTTTTCATAAATACACTAAATGGGAGAGTACATAAGATAAGGGAGGCTGAACAATGAAAAAATATGAACGGACGTCTTTAGTTGTAAACGCAGAGCAATACGAACTGAATAAAGGAATGGAAGACGGTTTTGAACTGTACACCAAGGTTATTACAAATGGCTGGATCAGTTCCGACAACTTGATTCAAATTACCAGACCGGACGGTGCCATTGTATGTCCTTTTATCCAAAACAGACGGGGAGTCATCTTCATCCGTGAAGGAGATTATATCATTACCGAAAACGACGACGAACGCCATGTATGCGGCGCTGACAAGTTCGATAAACGCTATAAACCGGTGCAGGGCTAAGACGTGTACGTCTTTACAATAAAAAATATGTCTGTATCGGAAAAATATGTGAACTTTAAAACAGATACAGTAAAGCATCTCTGCTCACTGTATCTGTTTTTATATAATTAGGAAAGTGTTCTTATCAGCATTTATATTGAAAAAGAAAGGAGTTCGTATGACTCTCACCCCAAATTACCTATTAGAATGCTGCGTTGACAGCGTCGAATCCGCGATCAATGCCAAAAAGGGGAACGCCGACAGGCTGGAGCTTTGCTCCAATCTGATCATCGGCGGTACAACCCCCACCCTCGCCCTATTTAAACAGATCCGGGAAACGGTGGATATCCCTATTCATGTCTTAATACGCCCCCGCTTCGGAGATTTCCTTTACAGCTTTCACGAGCTGAACATTATGATCAAGGAAATAGACATGTTCCGGGATGCCGGCGCTGAAGGCATCGTTATCGGTTGTTTAAACACCGACGGCGAGCTGGCAGTTCCTGAACTGAAGGAACTCATAGCCCACGCCGGCAATATGCGTATAACCCTTCACCGTGCCTTCGATATGTGCAAGTCCCCTTTCAGGGCAATGGAAGAGGCCAAAAATCTCGGCATCCACAGCATTCTTACCTCCGGTCAGGAGTCTTCTTGTCTAAAAGGCATTGACTTAATCAGACGATTAAGCCAGGAAGCGGACAGCTCAATTGCTATAATGGCAGGTGCTGGAATCGACGAAACCGCTGTCCGTACGCTGCTCGAAGAAACCTCCGTCACCTCTTTCCATATGTCCGGAAAAAAAATCGTGGAAAGTGAAATGCGTTTTCGTAATCCTCACGTCTCCATGGGCATTCCCGGCATGAGCGAATACGAAATATGGAGAACGGATACAGGGGAGCTCACCGCAGTCAGAAAGCTATTGGACGAGGCACTCCCTAATTAGCCTTATAAGTCTCTCTTTTCAAATGCATTGATCGCAAGCTTCATCGAACCGAGCAGCAGTATGGTGCAGAGAGCAAGAATGACTGTACTTTGTGTTAATTGATCCATCTGCGTATCTATTTGCAGAAATCCCAGAACCGTACTTAAACCAATTTCTCCATTCAAAAGGCTGATGACAAATGTAGAACCTCCCATAATCACCATCAGCGACAGCATATACCACAATCTGCCCTTTTCCACTCCAACCTTAAACATAATGGGCAAATTGGTCCCTATAAAAATAAATGAAATGGAAAGTAAAGGTATAATCATCCGTAAAACAGGATCTATCTGTATGTCTTCTCTTTTGACTATACTAGTCACTGTAGTCAAGACAGTGTACAATATCACTGTCAATCCTACTCCTGCCAGCCCAAATACGTATTTGCTTATGACAATATCCTGTCTGGAAAAAGGGAGCATAGCCGCATAGTTAGTCCAGTTGCTCCTCTCGTCGAGTCCCAGTGCTGTAATCGGCAGCATCGCCATAAATATGACCGCGAATACTGTCCAAAATGAGTTGTCACTTATCACACCGATGATAATATAGGCTATTACGAGGATCAGCATGATCTTCGCCTGCTTCCATATCATATAAAAGTCCTTTAACAGTAATCCTTTCATTGTTTATCCACTCCTTTTACCATAAATAAAATAATATCTTCAATCGACGCATTTTCTACGTTCATTCCCCTCGGCACCTTTTTACGCTCCACCAGCGCGTCGACCCCGTAGCTATTTTCTCTTTTACCTTTTACCGCTGACAATTGCAGCGCATTCAGTTCAGTCTTTTTGCAGTGCAGCATTACATAAGTTTCCAGAAGGCGGTCCTTTTCCTCGCAGAATATAAGCTTTCCCTTATGAAGAAAGGCAATATAATCACACAGCTTTTCGAGGTCGCTGACAATATGCGAAGAAATCAGAATGGAATGCTCTTCTTTTCTCGTAAATTCAAGGAAAATATCGAGGATCTCATCCCTTACAATCGGATCCAGGCCGCTGGTCGCCTCATCCAGGATCAGCAGCCTCGCACGATGAGACATCGCGGCCGCTATTGCCAGCTTCATCTTCATTCCCCGGGAGTAGTCCTTGATAGGCTTTTTTTCGGGAAGGGAAAAGCGCGCAATATAGCGGAAATAGGTCTCTTCCTCCCAGTTCTGATAAGTCATTTTCATAATGGCGTTCAATTGCTTCGCCGTTATGATTTCCGGGAATCCGATATCATCCAGTACGATGCCGATATCCTCCTTGGTCAGCTTAAAATCATCGGACCGGTTATCCTTACCGAGTATGATTATCTCACCGCTGTCACGTTTTATTGCGTCCATGATCAGCTTAATCATCGTGCTTTTTCCCGCACCATTTTCTCCAATAAGTCCCATGATGCAGCCGGACGGCAGTTTCAGACTGACCTTATCCAGCTTAAAGTCCTTGTATTCTTTCGTTAAATTTGTTATTTCCAAAGCATTCATAATTTAATCCTCCGTTATTCTTGAGCAACGCTTCTTAATACTTCGGCAACACAGCCTTTATTCCGCGCGCATAGCTGCGCATCCCGCCCGAAGGGCTTTTTATGCAATAGGATCACCTCCTATTACATAAAAAATTGGAACATCTTCACCAAGTCTTCTCTCGTCAAGCCGGACGACTTCGCCAGCTCAGAAATTTCCCTCATACGCGTTTCTATCTTCTTTAAATTTTCTTCTCTTATAAACTCCATGTCTTTCTTTGCTACAAAGCAGCCCTTCGAGGCTATCGTATATATATATCCTTCCTTTTCCAGTTCATCATAAGCTCTCCTCGTAGTAATTACGCTGATCCGTAAATCCTTGGCAAGAGATCGGATGGACGGAAGCGCGTCGCCTTCCTTTAGTTCTCCGGCTATGATATTCTTCTTAATCTGTGTACATATCTGCTCATAGATCGGCTGCCCGCCAGAGTTACTAATCAATATGTCCAATTCTCTCACCCCTTTTCATACCGCGCTTCACGCCTTATTATATTAACTCGCCTAGTTCATACTGTATATATACAATATATACAGTTCAAATGAATATGTCAATACCATTTTTTGTAACTACCATAAATATTATTTAGCCTGTCTTATGGAGGACTGCCTTTTTGAGGTACTTTTTTTCTACAGAGCCGTACTGCCAGGTTGATATTTCTAAAAACAAGGCATCGGTCAAATTGATCGATGCCTTGTTTATTTTAGTGTGACAGGGGGCAACACCTTCTTCTTATTGCAGGAATTGAAAAGAACCGACACAGATAAAGTAATTATTGATGAAGTCAATGCTGGAAAACTTTATATCGTGGAGTCTGCCGGAGCAAAGGTCACAGCTCCCAATATTGAATATGTAAAGGGAATGGATGCTCATTCCTTCACATTGAATTTATCTCCAATTAGCAATAATGACGCAATATTGGTCAAGGACAGCGAAATACAAATCAAAAGCAACTGAACCTCGTTCCCGGAGATCGCGAGTAATTACGGCTGCGCAGCCTATCAATCGGCCATTTATTAGGAGTATTGATACTCACTGAATAAATAGCATTTTGTCAAAAACACTATTTATCCGATCATACTCTTCCTTGTTAAAGCTGAAATATATTTTTTTGTTGCTTCTTGTTGTGATAACTAAATTTAAATCCATCAGCATGTTTAAATGATACGATGTTGTTGATGGAGCTAGATGCAGCTTTTCTGCCAGTTCTTTCCCAAAATACGGTCTTTTGGAAATGTGCATAATCAATTCCATTCGTTTGGGATCTGAAAGCACTTTATGAAAATATGATAACTGATATAGGCTGTTTGTGTTAACCTGCAAATCACAATTTCGAATTCCAAGAATCACACAGTGCTTTTTTTGCCACTTACTTTGATAATCATGAATCCCCAACTGTGTAAAAAACGATATGTGGATATAATCTTCGTCAGAAAGTTCATCGCTTCCGCCAAGACTATGCTTATAAAATGCTTCCGGATGTTCAGAATAGATTTTACTATAAAGCGTTACACCCTTTTGACAGAAATCATCTACTTCTTTTTTTACTTTTATATATACTCGATCATAAAATGACGTTATTGTTTGTTTCAATTCGTTTAACTTCTCAGGGTTTTCATAGAACTCTTCAATTCGCTGCTGCCTGCTTTTTCCTGAAAGTGTCGGTTCTTTCAGCCGTTTTGCGAGTATTTGCCTGCTTTGTGATACAGAAAATTCCGAAAAATCCAAATTGTAGTTACTGGAAATCAAAAACGCATAAGCCTCTTCCGACGTCAATTGCCCGACTGACGTAATAAAATCGTCCAGGCATAAAAGGCCCGCATTCTGTTCTCTATTAAAAATAATGTTATAAATGATATAACCGATTCCATCCAAATCAAAAAAGTAATTTATATACTTCCGCAAATCTGGAGTGGTTAGTTTTTTTGTTTTTTTAACCATGAGCTCAAAAGTGTTATTTGTCCTGTCTATCGGTTTCGATTTGATCAAGCTGTGAATTGATTGTTCTTGTGCCAATGCAAACAAAGCCATGATGAATTCAAAACTTTCATGATAAATTATTTTCATTCAAATCCTCCAATCAGATAAAATCCGAACGACTTCAAATTCTCTTAACTGCAGTACTTTACAAACACATTATAACATGCTACAATGCGTTTGTAAATTCGATATTCATCGAATCGTTGTGTTAAAAGTACTGAATGATTACACAAAGATATTTCACATAAACAATAGTCCATAACCAATCAAATAGTATCTCAAACAACCATACTTCATTTTTAAGGAGGAAAAATCATATGAAAAAAGCTTTTGTCATTGGCGGTGTCAGCATGGATTCTATTATTCATCTGGAGCAATTTCCGCCGCAAAAATCTGCCACGATCTTTAGTCAAGATTCCTATACAACAATCGGTTCAACGGGAGGCGGAAAATCTATATGCTTACAAAAGCTTGGAATGAATACAACGTTTCATGCTATGATAGGAGCTGATGATTCCGGAAATGCTATACGAAAGATTTTATGTGAACATGGAGTTGAATTTATAAATGATTTGGATCCAAGGGGGACGGAAGAACATGTGAACCTCATGGACAGAGAGGGCAGACGCCTGTCTATTTTCACAAAAACATCCTCATTTGAACCGCAAGTTTATATTCCACGCATAATCCCCTACATACAAAATTGTGATTATCTTGTATTGAATATTATAAATTATGTCAGAAAGCTTATCCCGGAAGCGAAACGATACAAAAAAGAAATATGGTGTGATATTCATGATTATGACGGCCAAACCGAATACCACAAAGACTTTATTGAAGCGGCTGATTATATCTTTATGAGTTCGGATGAACTTGTGGAATATGAAGAATTTATGGAACAGATGATTCGGCAAAAAAAGAAGCTTGTAGTTTGTACGCATGGCAGTAAAGGTGTATCCGCCATAACCGCAGAAGGTAAAAAATTCCGGCTTCCCATTCTTGGACAATATAAGCGCGTGGATACCAATGGCGCCGGAGATAATTTTTTCTCTGCTTATCTCTATGCACACAGTAAAGGCTATCCGGTTCAAACCTGTCTGGAATACGGAACGATTGCGGCAGGTCTGTGTATCAACTCAAAAAGCATCGTCAATCCTTCGCTAAGTCCGGAAATTCTTAAAAACGAACATGAAAAGTACTATAGATAGGAGTATTATGATGACAAAAACACAGTTGTTAAAAACCAGACTTTTAGAGATAGGGGCTTCTTTAAATAATAGTGGTCATGCGCTGGCCTTATTGGCACTTGGTTCCTGCGGAAAAAATCAGGAATTGATGGATGAATATTCAGACCTGGACTTTTTTGTAATTGTTAAACCCGGATATAAAATGCAATACATAGAGAATCTGGATTGGCTGAAATCCATATTCCCCGCAGCTTTCTATTTTCGGAATACGGATGACGGGTACAAATTTCTATATGAAGACGGCGTGTTCTGTGAATTCGCAGTCTTTGAAAAAAAAGAGCTGGAAAAATTAGGAGCACTTGATGGCTCGATCGTATGGAAAGACAAGGATTTCGAGGGACTTGAATTACAGATGGAGCCGACTTTTCAGATAAATCAAATATTAGATACAGAATGGATGCTCGGCGAAATTCTCACAAACTTGTATGTTGGTTTATGCCGGTTTCGAAGAGGAGAAAAGTTTTCGGCATATAAGTTTATCCAAAATTATGCGGTTGATCAGCTTCTCAGATTGCTTCTGACACGAACTCCGCAATCCGCTATTGAAGCAGATAAATATGATCTGTCCAGAAGGATAGAGTTCAGAAATATCATTACCGCAGATTTATTATCATCGTTCATTCAGGGTTATGACAAAACACCTCAATCAGCATTATCTATTTTGCAATTTTTGGACAGGAATTTTACAATCAACCAATTCATAAAATTGAAAATTGAAGAACTTTTGTAGTACAACAATTCATATGTTAAAATAATTACATAAACTTGATTGATTTCACAAAAAATTCCTCTTTCATTCTTTAGATACCTAAATATGTTATATTGTTCTCCAGAAATAAGCACTATATGGCGGAAGTTCACTTCCGTCATTAAGTTCATACTCCCGGCCGCTAATTAAATCGAAGGCCCTTTGGCATCCCGCATCAAAATGTGCCCGAAAGCTTTCTTCATCGGCGTTAATAGCCACAAGCACCCTTTCATTTTGTGATTTCCGCTCAAATACACATTGCTTATTCGTAAGTAAAAGAGAACGAAAATCTCCATAATTTAATGCTTCGGAATTCTTCTTCGCTTCTGCAAGCTTCCCGATATACTTTGTCAACTCACCGGTGGCAGGCGCCTCAAAGCAGGCGCGCAGAGCCGGATCGCCTTCGCTCTTCCTCGCCTTTACTCCCCATTCACTACCATAATATACGCACGGGATCCCGGGCATTCCGAAACATAGCGCATAAATCAATGGAAGGTGCTTTTCATTGGAAAGAATACTGGCAATCCGTGTGACATCGTGGTTATCCACAAAGGAGAGCAGATGCTTCCCCTTATAGAGCGTCCAGTCCTCCGGTCCGAACTGACGCAGCAGCGAATGATTGATCTCGAACATATTCATGCTGTTGAAGCTGGAATAAAGCCCTTTATAACATTCATAGTTGGTCGCCGAATGCAGCATGTTCTCATTTACCATCTGATTATAATCCCCGTGCAGCATCTCGCCTACAAGGAAAAAATCCTCCTTTTTGCTATCCGTAAAGCATCTGAGCCTGCGTACGAAATTATGATCCAGACAGTAAGCCACATCCAGCCTCAGTCCGTCGATGTCGAACTCATCGATCCAGAATCCTACGCAATCCAAAAGGTGCTTTATGACCTCCTCATTCCCCAGATTCAGCTTCACTAGATCATAATTGCCTTCCCAGCCCTCATACCAAAGTCCGTCGTTATAATTGGAGTTTCCTCCCAAATCAATATGAAACCAATTCAGATACGGGGACCTATCCCTATTCCTTATGACATCCTGAAATTGATAAAACCCTCTTCCCACATGATTGAATACCCCATCCAGCACCACGCGGATTCCGTTTTCATGCAGGCTGCTGCATACCCTTTTAAAGTCCTCATTAGTTCCAATCCTTCGATCGAGCTGTTTATAGTCTCTCGTATTATATCCATGGGTATCGGATTCGAATACCGGCGAAAAATATATTGCATTTGCTCCCAGATGCTTTATATGGGGAATCCAATCGATCGTCTTCAGTATCCCAGACCGGAGTACTCCGTCGTTTTCAAATGGTGCGCCGCAAAAACCCAGTGGATAAATCTGATAAAACACGCTTTCATATGCCCACATCCTATATCCTCCAATCCTTATCGAATGACCTGTCAATCACTGTTTCATTATAACATGAGAAGTCCTGCATATATACCCCTTTCAATAATCCGTCATATTAATTTACATAATATTTTAGGGGTCTGTTCTGTACTTTAACCACAATTACGGCCTATCCAATTCGGTCAATATTTTCTCATACTTCACATAATTTTTTTGACTGAACCAGTATTTTTTCTCATTTTTCAAGTTTCACTTGCAGAATTATAAATGTGGAGAACATGTACGATTTCTAATGCTTTTTAAGACTTTTTGAAAAGAAATCCCCAATTTCCACCGAGTTATCCACATATGACGTTTGTGTCATTTTTCGTGACTCATCTTCCATTTTCTATAAATTCTGACGTCATTTGTCAAAAAATAATTTCATTTTTCATTTTTCGACATCTACATAAATCTCGGTCAAGCCAAAAGTTATGTTAACTTTACCTTTTTCGACTTCGATGCTATACTACTAAAAAGTATATAAAGAGCTGTCGTTCGCGAAATTGGCAGGCTATTATAATTTTATGTACAATTTTTGAAGGTGTCAGAGGCTTTTTTCGGTATCGCCTGACATAGGAGATGTATTGAAAGGAGTATGATAAGGAATATGTTAAAAATAGGTTCACATGTGGGAATGAAGGGTAAGGAAATGTTTCTCGGTTCCGCCAAAGAAGCTGCTTCTTATGAAGCAAACGCCTTTATGATATTTACGGGTGCTCCCCAGAATACAAAACGCAAGACAATAGAAGAATTGAACATAGACGCAGGTCTGTCCTATATGAAGGAGCACGGTATCTCTGATGCCATAATCCATGCTCCTTATATAATAAATCTTGGTAACAGTATAAATGCCGACACCTTCAAGCTGGCTGTAGATTTTCTTTCCATGGATATACAGCGTACTGCTGCACTAAAGAGCAAGGTTCTCGTACTTCACCCCGGCGCCCATGTAGGAGCGGGTCAAGATGCGGGCATCCGCAAAATAGCGGAGGGCCTCAATGAGATATTGGACAAAGACACTCCCTGCATCATCGCTTTGGAGACCATGGCGGGAAAAGGTTCCGAAATCGGCAGAAGCTTTGAAGAGCTGGCCGCCATCTTCGATAAAGTTATCCACAATGAAAAGCTGGGGATCTGCCTGGACACCTGCCATATGCACGATGCAGGCTATGATATTATCCATGGCTTTGACGAATGCGTAGAGCGCTTGGACCGATTGATAGGAAAAGATAAGGTAGCCGTCCTGCATATCAACGACAGCAAGAATCCATGCGGCGCCGGCAAGGACAGACATAGTAATATCGGACATGGGTATATCGGCTTTGATGCACTGTACTCCATCGTCCATAATCCTGCTTTCACGGATATACCCAAAATATTGGAGACACCTTATATTCCCTCAGCGGAAGACCCGTCCAGGCTGGTGCCCCCCTATAAAGAGGAGATTCAAATGCTGCGCAGCGGAATATTCACAGCCAGCCGTCCCAGAAGCGTTCCACCCTCTTTGCCACCAAATCAGCCGTAACTACTTCGAAATGTTCCCATTCCCGCGGGAACATTTTTTGATAGGAATGATTCAGGAATCGATCGTCCAAAAGTGCTACCAGCCCTACGTCCTCCGCAGTCCTTATTACCCTTCCAGCCGCCTGCAGTACCTTATTCATGCCCGGATAACGGTAAGCGTAGTCAAAGCCGCTGCCGCCCTTTTCATCGAAATAGTTTTTCAATATTTCCCTTTCGTTGCAGACTAAAGGCAGCCCCGTACCAACGATAATAGCGCCGATCAAGCTGTCTCTCTTCAAGTCGATGCCTTCGCTGAATATCCCTCCAAGCACGCAAAAACCCAGCAGGCTCTTTTCATCCTCTATCTCCACATCCATACGAATCATCTGGGACAAATCGCAGTCGTCGTTCCACGCAAAACGGTTTAGGAATTCCTCTCTCGACCGTTCATCCATACGGTCCTCCTGAAGAATACATTCCACGCTTCCTTTATCTGCAAAATAGTCCTCAAATATCTCATATACCTTCTGCAAAAAAGCATGAGAAGGAAAGAATATCATATAATTTCCATGCCGGTTCTTCACGATCTCATGGATGTAGGAGGCAATATTGTAATATTCCATATCTGTCCGTCTCGTATATCTGCTTGTCACATCACTTCCGATAAAAAGCGCCTTTCTTTCAGGGTCGAACACTGACTTGGCATATACCTCGTAATCTCCTCCTTCGCCGCCCAAGAGACCTTTATAATACTGAATCGGAAGCAGGGTTGCGGAGAACAAAATAGTACTTCTTCCCTTCGCCATACATTCCCGTAGGTTCACCGCCGGATTCACACAAAAAAGCTTTAAATTAAAGCTTCCATCCTCCCGCATTTCCGAGTAAACGACGTAATTCTCATCCACCCTCTCATAAATATCAAGAAAGTGAGATACCGCGAAGTAAAAGTCCAGAATTTCTGCCCTTATCTCATTTTCATGTACCGCATGCCGGCCTTCATACTCCTCCAAATAAGTCTCCATCACAGAGCTAAGCCTCTGCAACGCCATAACAAAGGGTGAGATATACTCTTCAATCCGATAGTTTGTACACTCCCGCTTCAAAGCTAACAGCTCTTTGTTGCATTTCTCCAGATAATGCTCCATTTTGCCGTCAATCTCTTTTACGCTCTTCTTTAATTTCAGGAAATCTTCCTTGCAAAGCACTGCACTGTACATTTCCCTGCCGCGGTCAACCAGATTGTGGGCTTCGTCGATAAGAAAAATATAATCGCCCTTTACTCCATCCGCGAAAAAGCGTTTCAAATACACATGCGGATCAAACACATAATTATAATCGCAGATAACGGCATCGGAAAACAAGCTCATATCCAGACACAACTCGAAAGGGCATACCTGATGGGCCTTTGCATACTCTTCGATCGCCTCTCTGGAGAAATTGTCCGAGTGGGTCAACAAATCATATATTGCCTCGTTAATACGGTCATAATGCCCTTTCGCATACGGACAGTACTCAGGATTACATTCCGTTTCCTCCATAAAGCAGATTTTTTCCTTGGCCGTCAGTATCACAGACTTCATTTGCAGCCCTTTTCCCCTCAACAGCTGAAAGGTATCGTCGGCAACGGTTCTGGTAATGGTCTTCGCCGTCAAATAAAAGATCCTTTCGCCTAATCCCTCACCCAAGGCCTTAATTGCAGGAAAAACTGTGGAAATCGTCTTGCCGACTCCCGTAGGCGCTTCTATAAAAAGTTTTTTACCGTGGTAAATACTCTGATATACATAGGTCACCAGATCCTTCTGCCCCTCTCTGTACGGAAACGGGAAAGAAAGATCTTTAATGGACTGCGTCATGCTTCGCTTCCACTGGAACTCGAAGTCAGTCCACCTTTTATATTGCGTCAAGATATCCTCGAACCACTCTTTTAATTCCATAAAGGTATAGCTGGAATGAAAATACTTGATTTCCTCCGTATCCAGATTACAGTAGGTCATACGGACGCAAATTTCCTTCAGTTTATTTTTATCGGCATAAATATACGCATAGCACTTCGCCTGCGCCAGATGGACGGCGAAAGCCTCTTTGATTTTCTTAAGCTCCAGATAAGTCCCCTTGATTTCATCCACCGTTACCGGAGTCGCTTCCGTACCGTCTATGATTCCGTCTGCTCTGCCTTCTACGACA